>CAVRIU010000007.1:0-147773 GCA_963721315.1 uncultured Solirubrobacteraceae bacterium | reverse complement strand
TCGTGACCGAGGCGCCCGACGAGGCCGAGGGCGATCAGCAGGCCAAGTCGGCCTAGTGGGCCTTCCCGCAACGTTCCACCCGAAATCGACGGCCGCCGATCACCGCCATGCGGCGTCCTCGACCCTTGAAATCCCAGAGGGATTCCTACGGGTCTGCGTCCTTGCCTGGCGGCGCCGGCGACCGGTCTTCCGGGTGGAACGTCACGAGAAGACCCACTAGCCGTCGCGCCACTGCAGCAACTCGCGCACCGCTCCGAGGTCGTAGTCCGGACCGCTGACGCTGGTCGTGAGCACCCCGACACCGGCCGCCTGCAGCGCCTCGGCGGTTTCCAGCTTGCCGCCGGGCACCGCCCAGACGCGCGTGACCGAATCGGGGTCGCGGCCGACCGCCGCGCAGTGACCGGCCAGCACCTCGGACTTCGCCTTGTAGCGGCGGACGTCGCCGAAGCCGTGCCACATGTCCGCGTGCTCGGCCACGATCCGCAGCGTCACCTTCTCGCCGCTGCCGCCGATCAGCAGCGGCATCGGACCGAGCGGCGCCGGGTTGAGCCGCGCCAGCCGGTCCTTGAAGATCGGCAGGTCGCGCTTGAGCGCCCGCAGGCGCGAGCCGGCCGTGCCGAACTCGTAGCCGTACTCGTCGTAGTCGCGCTCGAACCAGCCCGAGCCGAGCCCGACGATCAGCCGACCGTCGCTGATGTGGTCGACGGTCCGCAGCGCGTCCGCCAGGTAGCTGCGGATTGCGGTAGGAGTTGCACATCACGAGCGCGCCGATCTGCGCGCGCTCGGTCACCTCCGCCATCGCCGCCTGCAGCGCGAGGCTCTCGAAGTGCAGCCCGTCGGGGTCGCCGTTGAGCGGGAAGAAGTGGTCCCAGGTGAAGATCATGTCGGCGCCCAGCTCGTCGAGCTCGGCCCAGGCCCGGCGCATGGCCTCATAGGTGGCGTGCTGCGGCTGGACCTGCACGCCGATGCGAATCTGCTCCATGCGCTAGAAGAGTGGCAGCACGTCGCGCTCGAGCACCGCGATGAACTCCTCCTGGCGCGGCCCGATCTGCGACACGTAGAGCTCGTCGAAGCCGGCGTCGGCGTACTCGCGGAAGCTCTCGACGATGCGGTCGACGTCGGGGCCGCAGGGCACCGACTCGGCGATCATCTCCTCCGTCACGAGCGTCGTCGCCTGCTCGAAGTGCGCGGGCGTCGGCAGGATCTGCGCGAGCTCGCCGGGCAGCCCCTCGTTCGGCCAGAGCCGGTGCACGGTCTTGACGCATTCGGACTCGTCGGGGCCGAAGCAGACCTTCGCGCCGGCCTGGCAGACCTTGTCGCCGCCGCCCTCGGAGCGGAACTTCTGCACCAGCTCGGCGTCCGGCATGACGGAGCAGTAGCCGTCGCCGATGCGCGCGGCCAGCGCCGTCGCCTTCGGCCCGAAGCCCGAGATCAGGACGTCCGGCGGCTCGTCGGGCAGCGTGTAGATGCGCGCGTTCTCGACCGCGTAGTGCAGACCCGTCGTGGCTGAACTGGCCGCCCTCCCAGAGCCCGCGCATGACCTCGATCGACTCCTCGAGCATCTCCAGCCGCACGTCGGCCGACGGCCAGGCGTCGCCGAAGATGTGCTCGTTGAGCGCCTCGCCCGTGCCGACGCCGAGCGAGAAGCGGCCGTCGAGCAGCACCGCGGAGGTCGCAGCCGCCTGCGCGATCACCGCCGGGTGGATGCGCATCGTCGGGCAGGTGACGCCGGTCGTGACGTGCATGCCCGGGCGTCGCCTGGGCGATCGCGCCGATCATCGACCAGACGAACGCGCTCTGGCCCTGCTCGTCGTTCCACGGGTGGTAGTGGTCGGAGATCCAGAGCCGGTCGATGCCGGCCTGCTGGGCCAGCGTCGCCTGCTCGAGCAGTTCGCGAGGGGTGAACTCCTCGCAGGAGAGGAAGTAGCCGATCTTCATCGTCACCGGCTACCCGCGGACCCCGCCGTCCTAGACTCCCCGCCCCGATGAGCACGCTGCAGGACCGGACGCGCTGGGAGCCCGCCGAGGCCGAGGCGCGCATCTTCGAGCGCTGGCTGGAGTCCGGCCTCTTCCACGTCGAGCCGGAGGGGACGGCGGACGAGAGCTTCTCGATCACGATCCCGCCGCCCAACGTGACCGGCGCGCTGCACATGGGCCACGCGCTCAACGGCTCCGTGCAGGACTGCCTGATCCGCTACAACCGCATGCTCGGCCGCCGCACGCGCTGGACGCTCGGCACCGACCACGCGGGGATCGCGACCCAGACGCAGGTCGAGAAGCTGCTGCGCAGCGAGGGCACGAGTCGCGAGGAGATCGGGCGCGCGGCGTTCGTCGAGCGCGTCTGGCGCTGGCGCGAGGAGTACGGCGGCATCATCTTCAAGCAGTTCCAGCGGCTCGGCGCCTCATGCGATTACGAGCACGAGCGCTTCACGCTCGACGAGGGCTACGCGCGCGCCGTGCTCAAGGTCTTCGTCGACCTCTACGACAAGGGCCTGATCTACCGCGGCAACCGGATCGTCAACTGGGATCCCGGCTCGCGCTCGGCGATCTCCGACCTCGAGGTCGAGGAGCGCGAGGTCACCGACACGCTCTACTACATCGAGTACCCGCTGGCCTCCGGCGGAGGGACACTGACGATCGCCACGGTGCGGCCCGAGACGATGCTGGCCGACACCGCGATCGCGGTCCATCCCGACGACGCGCGCTACACGCGCCTGGTCGGCGAGACCGCGATCCTGCCGCTCGTCGGCCGCCGGCTGCGGATCATCGCCGACCCATACGTGAAGCCGGAGTTCGGCACGGGCGCCCTGAAGATCACTCCCGGGCACGACCCGAACGACTTCGAGATCGGCCGCGCGCACGGTCTCGAGGAGCTGATAGTGATCGGCGAGGACGGGCTGACGACGGACGCGGCCGGCGAGCGCTTCGCCGGCCTGACCCCGCTCGCCGCGCGCGAGGCCGTGGTCGCCGCGCTGCGCGAGCAGGGTGCGATCGCGCGCACCGAGCCCTACACGCACGCGGTGCCCCACTCGCACCGCTCGGGCGAGCGGATCGAGCCGCTGGTCTCGCTGCAGTGGTTCATGGAGATGGAGGGGCTGGCGCGCCCGGCGATCGAGGCGGTGCTCGACGGGCGCCTGCGCGTGCACCCCGAGAGCCAGCGCAAGCGCTACCTCGACTGGCTCGGGCAGATCCGGCCCTGGTGCATCTCGCGCCAGCTCTGGTGGGGTCACCAGATCCCCGTCTGGTACCGCGGCGAGGACGAGGTGTACGTCGGCACCGGCGCGCCCGAGGGCGAGGGCTGGGAGCAGGACCCCGACGTGCTCGACACATGGTTCTCCTCGGGCCTGTGGCCGTTCGCGACGCTCGGCTGGCCCGACGACACGCCCGAGCTGCGCGCGTTCTACCCGACCGACGTGCTCTCGACCGGGCGCGACATCCTCTTCCTCTGGGTCGCGCGGATGGTGATGCTCGGGATCGAGCTGACCGGCGAGCTGCCGTTCGCCGACGTCTACAACCACTCGACGATCCTGGCCCGCGACGGCCGGCGGATGTCGAAGTCGCTCGGCAACGGCGTCGACCCGCTCGAGCTGATCGACGAGCACGGCGCCGACGGGACGCGCTTCGGGCTGCTCGCGATGTCCTCGACGCAGGACGTGCGCTTCTCGGCCGAGAAGATCGTGCAGGGGCGCCAGCTCGCGAACAAGCTGTTCAACGCGTCGCGGCTGGTGCTGCTGCGGCTGCCGGACGGCTGCGAGCTGACGCCCGACGCCACCGCGGCCGCAGGCCGTCGAGGACGCGTGGATCCTGTCGCGCCTGCAACGCGCGAAGGCCGAGACGGCGCGGGCGATCGAGGCGTTCGAGTTCCACCGCGCCGCGCTCGGGCTCTACGACTTCGTCTACGGCGAGCTGTGCGACTGGTACCTGGAGATCGTCAAGCCGCGCCTGTACGCCGACGACAACGAGGACGTCGCGCGCTTCGCGCTCGGCGTGCTCGCGGAGACGCTGGCGATCGCCCATCCCGTGATCCCGTTCGTCACGGAGGAGATCTGGTCGCACGTCCCCGGCGCCGACGGGCTGCTGATGGCTCACGCGTGGCCGACCGCCGACGAGTCGCTGATCGATCGCGGAGGCCGAAGCGGAGGTCGCGCGCGCGATCGCCGCGGTGCAGGCGCTGCGCGGCTGGCGCGACGGGATCGGCGCCGCGCCGGCGGCGCTGCTGCCCGCGCGGCTCGAGGCCGAGGGCTACGAGCGCACGGCGGCGTACGTCGCCCGGCTGGCGCGCTGCGAGTGGTCGCCGGACGGCGGCGAGCCGGCTGCGACGGTGGCCGTGCCGGGCGGCAGCGTCGCGCTGCTGGCGACGGACGCGCTCGACCTCGGAGCGGCGGCGCGCAGGGTCGAGCAGCGCCGCGGCTGGCTGGAAGCCGAGATCGCGCGCGCCGAGCAGCGGCTGGAGAACGCCGGCTTCATCGGCAAGGCGCCGGCGGCGGTGGTGCAGGCCGAGCGCGACAAGCTCGCCGGCCTGCGCGAGGAGCGCGACGCGCTGTGACTCCTCGACCCGCTTCGCCGGCGGGCAAAGGCGCCCGACCGGGCACAGGCTGGAGCGCGGAGCGAGCGGAGGAGTATCTGCTCGGGCTCGAGCTGTTCGGCATGCGCTTCGGCCTCGAGCGGATGCGCCGCCTGCTGACCGCGCTCGGCTCCCCGCAGGAGCGGTTCGGCAAGATCCACGTCGTCGGCACGAACGGCAAGAGCTCGACCGTGCGGATGACGGCGGCGCTGCTCGCGGCGCACGGCGTCCGCACCGGCGCCTATCTCTCGCCGCACCTGACGAGCTTCGCCGAGCGGATCCGGATCGGCGACGCGGATCTCGAGCCCGCGGCGTTCGGCGCGGCGGTGCAGCGCGCCGCCGAGGCGGCGGCGAAGGTCGACCGCGGGCTCGAGGAGGGCGACCGCGTGACCCAGTTCGAGGTGCTGACCGCCGCCGCCTTCCACGAGCTCGCGCGTCGTGAGGTCGAGGTCGCGGTCGTCGAGGCGGGCCTCGGCGGGCGCCACGACGCGACCGGCGTGCTGCGCGCGCCGATCGTCGCGCTCACCAACGTGGGCCTCGAGCACACGCGCTGGCTCGGTCCGACGGTCGCCGACATCGCGCGCGAGAAGCTCGCCGTCGTCGGTCCGGACGCCACGCTCGTGCTGGGGGAGACCGACCGCCGAGGTCGAGCAGCTCGCGCGCGCGACCGGCGCGCGCGTCGTGCGCGCCGGAGCGCGAGCGCGCGGGCGGCACGTTGCCCGGCTTCCAGCAGGCGAACTTCGCCGTCGCGTGCGCCGCCGCGCGCGCAGCGGCTCGGCGCGCTCGACGGCGCGCTCGTCGAGCAGGTGGCCAGGCGCATCAGCGTGCCCGGGCGGCTGCAGGTCGTCGGCGAGCGCCCGCTGGTCGTGCTCGACGGCGCGCACAACCCGAGTGGCGCCGAGGCGCTCGCCGCGGCGCTGCCGCAGCGCCCGTTCGTCGCGGTCGTCTCGATCCTCGACGACAAGGACGCCGCCGCGATGCTGAGCGCGCTGCTGCCGCGCTGCGCGACGTTCGTCTGCACGGCGGCGCCGAGCCCGCGGGCGCTTTCGCCCGCGACGCTGGCCTCGCTCGTGGCGCAGCTCGGCGCGGCCGCGGAGATCGTGCCGGAGCCGCACGCGGCGCTCGCTCGCGCGCGGGAGATCGCCGGCCCGGACGGCGCCGTCGTCGCCACCGGCTCGATCTACCTGATCGCGGACCTCGTGTCGGCGCCGGGACACGACGGGCTTCGGCGCTGTGATCGCCGACCCCGGCACCCGACGGGCTTGCACACCGTGAACGACCGCGGCCCGAGCGTGCTGGGGATGATCGCGCTCGTCGCGGTCGTCGTGGCGCTGACGATCCTCGTCTTCTTCGCGCTCGGCTACGCTTTCGGCCGGATGTTCCTCTAGGCGACCGGCGCCCCGGGTACCGTTCGACTCCACACTCATGCTCACCTTCGGCGTCTTCGGCATCGACAATGACGCGCTCAACACGGCCGTCAACGTCCTCATCCTCGTGCTCATCGTCGTCTGGGCGGCGCTCGTCTTCTGGACGTTCGCCGACGCGCGGCGGCGGATCGACGACCCGATGCTGGTCGGCTGCGCGACGCTCGCGTCGCTGTTCCCGTTCGTCGGGACGATCATCTACACGATCGTGCGCCCGCCCGAGTACCTCGACGACGTGCGCCTGCGCGAGCTCGAGATGCAGGCCGCCGAGGCGCGCCTGGTGTCGCTCGACTACGAGCTCTGCCCGCACTGCGAGTACGAGGTCAAGGCCGACTACCTGCGCTGCCCGAGCTGCATGCGCAAGCTGAAGGAGCGCTGCGCACTCCTGCGGCAAGGCCGTCGATCCCGCCTGGCGGCTGTGCCCGTACTGCGAGGCCGAGACCGCGGCCGCCCCGCCCGCCGCGAGCAGCCGCCGGCGCCGCCGTGGCTCGACGACGTCCGAGGACGCCGTGGCCGAGGCGCCGCCGCGCTCGTCGCGCTGACAATCGATCGACAGGAGAACCCCTGATGGACCGGACCCTGATCCTGGTCAAGCCGGACGCCTTCGCGCGCAACCTGACCGGCGAGATCATCGCCCGCTTCGAGCGCAAGGGGCTGCGCATCGCCGCGCTGCGTCACATGACGCTCGACCGCCAGACGGCCGAGCAGCACTACGCCGAGCACGACGGCAAGCCGTTCTTCGAGGAGCTCGTGGCGTTCATCACGTCGGGCCCGCTGGTCGCGATGGTGCTCGAGGGCGAGCAGGCCGTGAAGGCCGCGCGCCAGGTGATCGGCGCGACCAACCCGCTCGAGGCGAACACCGGCTCGATCCGCGGCGACTTCGCCGTCGCCGTCGGCCAGAACATGGTCCACGGCTCCGACTCGCCCGAGTCGGCCGAGCGCGAGGCGAACCTGTTCTTCCCGCCGAGCTGAGCCGACCGCTGATCCTCGCGTCGGCCTCGCCGCAGCGGCGGGCGATCCTCGCGAAGCGTCGGGGCTCGAGTTCACGGTCGTGCCGGCCGGCGTCGACGAGCTGACCGCGGGCGAGCCGCGCGCGGTGGCGGCCGAGAACGCGCGCCGCAAGGCGCTCGCGGTGCCCGGCGAGCTCGTGCTCGGCGCCGACACGCTGGTGACCGTCGACGGCGCGATCCTCGGCAAGCCGCGCGACGCCGCGCAGGCGGCCGAGTACGTCGGCCGGCTCGCCGGGCGCACGCACGCGGTCGTCGGCGGGATCGCGCTCGCTCAGCGAGGTGCGGTCGTCGCCGAGGCGGTCGAGCTGACCGAGGTGACGTTCCGCGCGCTCGACGACGCCGAGGTCGCCGCCTACGTGGCGCTCGGCGAGTGGCGCGGACGCGCCGGCGGCTACGCGATCCAGGGCCGCGGGGCGGCGCTCGTCCGGCGCATCGAGGGCGATTACCTCAACGTCGTCGGGCTGCCGCTCGCCCGCCTGCTCGATCTGCTGTCAGAACGCACGTCGCATCGCAATTTGCAGCAGATTTTCGATTCCGGCGCTCCGCTAGGCTCCTGACCCTCTCCCATGGGATTCTTCTCCTACCTGACCGGCTTCGGGGGCCGCGACATGGCCGTCGACCTCGGCACGGCGAACACGCTCGTCTACGTGCGCGGGCGCGGCATCGTGCTGTCCGAGCCGTCGGTCGTCGCGATCGACTCGCGCACCGGCGAGGTCCACGCGGTCGGGATCGAGGCCAAGCGGATGCTCGGCCGCACGCCCGGCACGATCTCCGCGATCCGCCCGCTCAAGGACGGCGTGATCGCCGACTTCGACGTGACCGAGGAGATGCTGCGCCACTTCATCCAGAAGGTGCACCAGAACCGCTGGGCGCATCCGCGCGTGGTCGTCTGCGTGCCCTCGGGCGTGACCGGGGTCGAGAAGCGCGCGGTCGAGGAGGCCTGCCTGTCGGCCGGCGCGCGCCAGGCCTACCTGATCGAGGAGCCGATGGCGGCGGCGATCGGCGCCGGGCTGCCGGTCGGCGAGCCGACGGGCAACATGGTCGTCGACATCGGCGGCGGCACGTCCGAGGTGGCCGTGATCTCGCTCGGCGGGATCGTCGTCTCGCAGTCGATCCGCGTCGGCGGCGACGAGCTCGACGAGGCGATCATCAACTACGTCAAGAAGGAGTACAAGCTCCTGATCGGCCAGCAGACGGCCGAGGAGGTCAAGCTCGAGATCGGCTCGGCGTACCCGCTCGAGGAGGAGGTGCAGGCCGAGATCCGCGGCCGCGACCTCGTCTCCGGGCTGCCCAAGACCGTCGTGCTCACGTCCGAGGAGGTGCGCGCGGCGCTCGAGGAGCCGCTCGTGCAGATCATCGACGCGATCAAGGAGACGCTCGACCGCACGCCGCCCGAGCTCGCCTCGGACATCATGGACCGCGGCATCATGCTGGCCGGCGGCGGCTCGCTGCTGCAGGGCCTCGACGAGCGCCTGCGCGACGAGACGCAGATGCCCGCGCACCGCGCCGAGTCGCCGCTGACCTGCGTCGCCGTCGGCTCCGGCCGCTCGCTCGAGGAGTTCGAGGCGATCCACCGCTCGAACCGGAACAGCAGGAATCATCGCAGCGCGCGCCGCTAGGCGTGTCCCGGGCAGCGCCTTGACGCGCGGTAGCCTCTTGCGAAGGGTTTCGCCTGCCAGGCGAACCGCTCGTACCTCGCGTTCGCCTTCGGCGACGTTACGCTCGGAGCCCCAAGCCATGTATGACAGACAGGTGCGACGTCGGCGCGCGGTCCTGCTCGCGCTCGTCGTGTGCTGCCTCGTCCTGCTGACGGCGTACTTCGGCGAGTCCTCCGGCGGCCCGCTGAAATCGGTCCAGACCGGCACGATGGAGGTCGTGGCGCCGGTGCAGGAGGGCGCGAACCGCGCGCTCAAGCCGGTGCGCGACCTGTTCGGCTGGTTCGGCGACACGTTCGACGCCAAGGACGAGCGCGACAAGCTCGAAGCGGAGCGCGACAGGCTGCGCGGCGAAGTCGCGCGCCTGCAGGCGGCCGCGAACGAGAACGCCGAGTTGCGCGCGATCGTCGACTACGCCCGCAGCAGCGGCCTCGACGCCTACGAGCCGCAGACCGCGCGCGTGTACAGCCGCTCGTTCTCCTCCTGGTACGACACGATGGAGATCAACAAGGGCTCGAGCGACGGCGTCGAGGTCAACCAGCCCGTGATCAACGGCAAGGGCCTGGTCGGCAAGATCAAGGCGGTCTCGGACGGCAACGCCGTCGTGATGCTGCTGAGCGACTCGGACTTCGGCGTCAGCGCGCTGGCGGCCGCCTCCGGGCAGCCCGGCTCGATCCTGCCGGTCGCCGGCTCGCCCGGCGACCTGCTGTTCGACCTCGTGCCGGAGGCGAGGAAGGTGCGCACGGGCGACACGATCGTCACGGCCGGCACGATCTCGGCGTCGCTGCCGTCGCCGTTCCCGCAGGGCATCCCGATCGGCCGCGTCAAGCGGATCGACGGCGAGGGCGAGCTGGACCGGACGATCCACGTCGCGCCGTTCGCCGACTTGCGCGATCTCGACTTCGTGCAGGTGCTGACCGAGCCCACCGCCGACCTGCGCGCCGCCGCGACGCCGACGCCGTGACCTGGAACGCGAGCAGCATCGGTCGGCTCGTCGTGATCGGCCTCGTGGGCGGGATCCTGCAGCTGACGACGATCTCGCAGGTCGCGATCTTCGGCGTCCCGGCGGACCTCTCGCCGCTGCTCGTCGCGTCCGTCGGGCTGCTGTGCGGCTCGATCGCCGGCGCGGGCTTCGGCTTCGGCCTCGGCCTGTTCATGGACACGCTGCTGGCGCAGACGCTGGGGCTGAACTCGCTCGTGCTGCTGACGGCGGGTTATGCCGCCGGGCGGCTGCGCGAGCTGCGCGACCCCGCCCACGCGCTCGTGCCGGTGGCGGTCGGAGCGGCGGCGACCGCGATCGCCGTGATCGGCTTCTCCGTGCTGCAGTTCCTGCTCGGCGTCGACGCGCCGGTCTCGCTGCTGCTCGTGCGCCAGATCCTGATGACGATCGTGCTCAACACGCTGCTCGCGATGCCGGTGTACCTGGCCTGCCGGCGCATGCTCGCGCCGTACCTGCCCGACGACCCGCGCCGCCGCCGCCGGCGCGCGTACACCACCGGCGGCCTGAGCCCGCTCAGCCGCGCCTAGCGCCTAGATGCCGAGCCCGATCGAGGATCGCCGCCCGCCGATCACGCCGCAGCTCGCGGTGCGCGTCGCCGTGCTCGGCGGCTTCGCGTTCGTGCTCTTCGCGGTGATCTTCTTCCGGCTCTGGTTCCTGCAGGTGCTGACCGGCGACGACTACGTCGTCCAGGCGCGCGAGAACCGCATCCGCAAGGTGAAGATCGAGGCGCCGCGCGGCAACATCGTCGACCGCGACGGCCGCATCCTGGTCAAGACACGTGCGGCGCCGGTCGTCCAGATCCTGCCCAACTCCGTGCCCGAGGCGGAGCTCGCGGCGGCGGAGCGATACCGCAAGCTGCTGGCACTGTCCGAGGGGCGGCGGCTCACGGCGGCCAGGGACCTGCGCGAGCTCGAGCGCCGACTGCGCGCGGACGGCCGCTCCTCGACCCGCGCCGAGCGCTCCGAGCGGCGCGAACTGCGCGGCCGGGCGCGCCGCGCCGACAAGGTCGCGATCACCGCGCTGGCCGCCGGGCGAGTCCGCGGGCGCTCTACCGGCGGCTCGGCAAGGTGATCGACCTGGAGCCGCGGACGATCCACCGGCGCGTGATCCAGGGCATCGCGGACCAGCCCTCGGCCAACGTGACGATCAAGACCGACGTCTCGGCGGCCGCCTTCAACTACCTGCTCGAGCACCGCGAGGACTTCCCCGGCATCGTGGTCGAGAAGAAGTACCTGCGCCACTACCCCTACAAGACGCTCGGGGCGCAGCTGTTCGGCACGCTGCGCGAGATCTCGCCCGACGAGCTCGAGGCCAAGCGCTACCGCGGCGTCACGCCGGGCACCCGGATCGGCAAGGACGGGATCGAGGAGAGCTACGACAAGTACCTGCGCGGGACCGACGGCTTCACGCGCGTGATCGTCAACTCGTTCGGCAACCGCGACGACACACGGCGCACGACGCGCACGGAGCCGATCCAGGGCCGCCAGCTGCGGCTGACGCTCGACCTCGGGCTCCAGCGCGCAGCCCAGAACGCCGTCGCGCGCGGTATCGACGCCGCGCAGGCCAACGGCAACCCGGCCGACGCCGGCGCCTTCGTCGCGATGGACCCGCGCGACGGCGAGGTGCTGGCGCTCGGCTCCTATCCGAGCTTCGACGCGAACCTGTTCGCCAAGCCGATCGACCAGCAGACCTACGAGCGGCTCAACAGCGAGGAGAACGGCGCGCCGCTGTTCAACCGCGCGATCGCCGCCGGCTACCCGACCGGCTCGACCTTCAAGCCGATCACCGCCCTGGCGGCCGTCGACAGCGGCATCATCACGCCGAGCACGCCGCTCAACGACCCCGGGCGTCTTCCGCTACGGCGGGCGCGAGTTCAAGAACGCGCGCGACGCGCGCTTCGGCACGCTCGCGCTGCCGCGCGCGCTGCAGGTGTCCTCGGACGTCTTCTTCTACCAGCTCGGCGCGGCCGCGAACGAGCGCGGCGCGATCATCCAGCACTGGGCGCGCAAGCTGAGCTTCGACGAGCCGACGGGGATCGACCTGCCGGGCGAGTACGGCGGCCTGGTGCCGGATGCCAAGTGGCGCAACTCCGAGTACGAGCGCTACGTCAAGTGCGCCAAGCAGGCGAAGGTGCCGACCGGCACGACGGAGGCGCTGTTCGCCTGCGGCGGCATCGAGCGCGGCTGGAGCGGCGGTGACAACGTCAACCTCGCCGTCGGCCAGGGCGACCTGCAGGCGACGCCGCTGCAGCTCGCCACCGCCTACGCGACGATCGCCAACGGCGGCCGGGTCGTGACGCCGCATCTCGGTCAGCAGGTCGAGGACGGCGCGGGGCGCCAGCTCGAGGAGATCCGCAAGCCGGCCAAGCGGCGCGTCGAGATCGAGCCGTCGACGCTCGAGGCGATCCGGTCGGGCCTGCGCGCCGCCGCCGGCGAGAGCGGCGGCACGTCCGCCGACGTCTTCGCGGGCTTCCCCTACACCGTCTACGGCAAGACCGGCACGGCCGAGCGCGCGCCGAATCCCGACCAGTCGTGGTACGCCGCCTACGTCGACGACCCGGTCAAGCCGATCGTCGTCGTCGTCACCGTCGAGAAGGGCGGCTTCGGCGCCGAGGTCGCTGCGCCGGCCGCGCGGCTGATCCTGTCGAAATGGTTCGGAGTGCGCGACGCCACGTTCCATGCAGGCGTGAGCGCGACGCGATGAGCGGCCCGAGTCTCCGCTACGGTGGGTCCGAGTCGTGAGCACCGCGACCCCGATCAGGCCTGCCTCGGATCCGCCTTCGCCGCTGGTTCCGCGGGAGTGGCGGCTCCGGCTCGATCCGCTGCTCGTCGTCGCAGCGCTCGGCTTGGTCGTCTGCTCGTGCATCGCGATCAAGGGTGCGACGGCGGACGACGTGGCGGGCGAGCCGCTCTACTACGTCGAGCGCCAGCTCGCCTACGGCGTGATCGGCGTGCTGCTGATGTACGCGATCTCGCGGCTCGACTACTCGCGCCTGCGTGAGCTCAAGTACGTCATCTACGGGCTGCTGATCGGCTCGATCGTGCTCGTGTTCGGCGTCGCCACCGCGACGCGCGGGTCCAAGCGCTGGATCGACACGCCGTTCATGACCTTCCAGCCGTCCGAGCTGGGCAAGGTGCTGCTGGTGCTCGCGCTCTCGGGCTTCATCGTCGACCGGCTGCGCGGCGCCGGCAGTCGCCAGACGACGGCGCGCGTGATGCTCCTCGGGCTGATCCCGACGATGCTCGTGATGGCCCAGCCCGACCTCGGCACGTCGCTGGTCTACGTCATCGGGACGCTGGCGCTGCTGTTCGTCGGCTGCGCGCCATGGCGGCACTTCGCCGCGCTCGCGGCGCTGGGCGCCGTCGCGATCGCGCTCGCGCTGGTCGCGCTGCCGGCCGCCGGCGTCGAGGTGCTCAAGCCCTACCAGGTGGATCGCCTGACCTCGTTCCTGCACCCGTCCGAGGTGGCGGGCGAGGAGGGCTACCAGCAGCAGCAGTCCAAGATCGCGATCGGCTCGGGGGAGAAGACCGGGCGCGGCGTCGAGAACGCCACGCAGACCGGCCTGAACTTCCTGCCCGAGCACCACACCGACTTCATCTTCTCCGTCGTCGGCGAGACCTACGGTTTCGCCGGCGCCGCGCTCGTCTTATCGCTGTACGCGCTGCTGATCTGGCGCGGGCTGCACATCCTCACGATCGCGAAGAACCTGTACGGCGCCCTGATCGCCGGCGGCATCACGATGATGCTGCTGTTCCAGGTCTTCGTGAACGTCGGGATGACGGTCGGGATCATGCCGATAACCGGCGTCCCGGCACCACTTCTCAGCTTCGGCGGCTCGTCGATGCTGGTCACGTTCATGGCCATCGGCCTGCTCCAGTCGATCCACGCGCAGGCGCGCGAGATCGGCGTGAGCAAGGGCCGGGCCTCCGTCTTCCAATGAGGGATCGTCTTGAAAAAGCAAGTGCTGGTCACGGTCGACCGGGGAGAAACCCGGGTTGCGATGCTCGAAGCCGCCGGGGAGGTCACGGCCGCCCGTAAGTCGCGTCGCCGCAAGAGCGGCCTGCCGACCGGGTACCGCGTCGCCGAGGTCTACTTCGAGCGCCGCGGCGGCCGCTCGATCGTCGGCAACATCTACAAGGGCAAGGTCGACAACGTCCTGCCCGGGCTCGAGGCGGCGTTCGTCGACTTCGGCTTAGAGAAGAACGGCTTCCTGCACGTCGACGAGATCGTGCTGCCGGGGGTGGAGCAGGTCAAGCGCGGCCGCGGCAAGGAGACCGGCCCGCGCATCTCAGAGCTGCTCAAGCCCGGCCAGGAGATCGTCGTCCAGGTCATCAAGGATCCGCTCAAGACCAAGGGCGCGCGCCTGACGATGGAGCTGACGATCGCCGGCCGCTACATGGTCTACGCGCCGACCGGCGAGGGCGTCGGCGTCTCGCGCCGGCTCGAGGACGCGGAGCGCACGCGACTGCGCTCCGAGGCCAAGCAGCTCGACCTCGGCGGACGGCGGCGCGATCATCCGCACGGCGGCCCACGGCGCCACGCGCGGTGACTTCGAGCGCGAGCTCGCCTACCTGTTCAAGCTCAACGACGTGCTGCAGAAGCGCGTCGAGGAGGCGACGGCGCCGGCGCTGGTGTTCCAGGAGGCGGACCTGTCGGTGCGCGTCGTGCGCGACATCTTCTCCGCCCACTTCGAGCGCGCGATCGTCGACGACCCCAAGCAGCACCGCAGGCTCGTCTCGTTCTTCGCCCGCACCGCGCCGGAGCTGGTCGACCGCGTCGAGCTGTGGGAGGAGCCGGTCAACCTGTTCGAGGCCTACGGCGTCGAACCCGTGCTGGAGGGGATGATCTCGCGCCGCGTCGACCTGCCCAGCGGCGGCTACCTGATCATCGACTACGCCGAGGCGCTGACGGTGATCGACGTCAACACCGGCTCCTACACCGGCAAGGGCAAGGCCGCGCGGCTCGAGGACACGATCACGCGCACCAACCTGGAGGCGGCCGACGAGGTCGTCAACCAGCTGCGGCTGCGCGACATCGGCGGCATCATCGTGATCGACTTCATCGACATGGCGCGCGCGCGCAACCGCGACGCCGTGCTCAAGACGCTGCGCAAGGCGCTCGACGAGGACCGCACGAAGACGTTCGTGGTCGAGATCTCGCCGCTGGGGCTGGTCGAGATGACGCGCCAGAACGTGACCGACGGCGCGCGCGAGATCATGACCAAGCCGTGCCCGACCTGCAACGGCGACGGCGTGGTGAAGTCGGAGGAGACGGTGGCGATCGCGATCGAGCGGATGCTGCGCGAGCTGGCCGCCGATGCCGGCGGCGGCGGTCCCGAGGCCTACCTGGTGCGGATGAACCCCAAGGTGAGCGCCTACTTCACCGAGGACGGCGCGCGCATGCTGCACGCCTTGGAGGAGGAGACCGGCCGCTTCTTCAACTTCACCGGCTCGGAGGGACTGCCGCTCGACCACTTCGCGATCGTCGAGGAGGGCGCGCGCGCGGAGATCGAGGAGCACAGCGTGCCGTTCCGCGAGGGCGAGGAGGTGCACGTCGACATCGTCGAGCCGCACATGTACTCCGAGGACGATGCCGTCGCGAAGGTCGACGGCTACCTGATCGAGGTGACCGACGGGATCGGCTACGTCGGCGAGAAGATGCTCGTGCGGATCGAGCAGGCGGGCCGCTCGCTGGCGCACGCCGTCCTCGTCGAGGTCGCCGAGGAGGCCGCGGCGGCCAGCGTGGAGCGCCGCGAGGTGCGCGAGCGCGCCGCCAAGCGGGCGGCGTCGGCGCCGCCCGCGGCGGCGCGCAAGCGCGCCGCGCGCAAGCCGGCCTCGCGCGAGGAGCAGGCGGTCGAGGCGCTGACCGACAGCGGCGCTGCGCATGCCGGGACGGGGCCGGGGGCGGCCGACGACTCGGACGAGCAGGCCGCGAAGCCGCGCTCGCGGCGGCGTTCGCGCGTTTCCGAGGGTCCGAGACAGCCCAGTGAAGGAGGCGGGGAGGAGCCGTCCGCCGACGGGGGCGAGGGCTCCGAGCGCGATCCGGCCGGCGGCGACGACGCCGCGGTACAATCGAAGCCTCGGCGCCGCGGCCGCAGGGGCGGACGGCGCCGTTCGCGTGCGAACGCCGAAGTCTCCTCCTCCGACAGCGACTGACCTTCGTCTATGACCGACACCACCTACGCCGTAGTCCGCACCGGGGGCAAGCAGTACCGCGTCGAGGAGGGCACGACCTTCCTCGTCGAGCGCCTGACCGCCGACGAGGGCGCCACCGTCGACCTCGAGCCACTGCTCTATGCGAGCGGCGACGAGTCGCTGTTCGGCGCCACGCTCGGCAACGTCTCGGTCGAGGCGACCGTGCTCGGCCACGAGCGCGGGCCCAAGATCCGCATCTTCAAGTTCAAGCCCAAGCGCGGCTACAAGCGCACCGCGGGCCACCGGCAGGAGCTCACGCGCCTGCAGGTCACGGGCATCACGAAAGGCTCCTGAGGCAATGGCACACAAGAAGGGCCTCGGCTCCAGCCGCAACGGCCGCGACTCCAACGCCAAGCGCCTCGGCGTCAAGATCTTCGCGGGCGAGCTCGTCAGCGGCGGCGAGATCATCGTGCGCCAGCGCGGCACCCGCTTCAAGCCCGGTGACGGTGTCGGGATCGGCCGCGACGACACGATCTTCGCCAAATCCGCAGGCGTCGTGCAGTTCCGCGACGGCTGGCGCGGCCGCGTGATCAGCGTCGAGCCGGCGCCCACCGACGCCGCCTAGCGCCCCGCTCGTCGAGATAAGCGTCGTATCGACGCTCATCTCGACGAGGCTTTACGCCGATTACCAATGGGTGATCCGTCATTCGTCGAGCGAGCTCGAATCGCTGATCGCCATCGCCGCCAGCGTGGCCGGCGCGCACCGGCTCGAGGAGGTGCTCGAGGTGGCGGCCACTCGGCGCGTGAAGTGATGGGCGCGGCGACGATCTCGATCAGCCGCTGGGAGGTCGAGCAGGGCTACCTGCGCACGCTGATCAATGTCGGCGAGGAACAGCTGCTGGCCGGAGGACGAGGTCTATCCGCTGGACGAGTTTCCCGGCCGCAGTCGCGCTGCTGCGCGCCGGCCGCCCGCACCTCGCGATCGTCGACGACACCGACACCGACCCCGCCGAGCAGCGGCTCCTGCGCGACTGGGGCATGGACAGCTCGGCGTCCGTGCCGATCGTCTACGAGGGCGCCACGTGGGGCGAGCTGTACGCGGCGAGCGAGTCCGGCATGCCGCGGCTCTCGGACTCCGACGTTCGCTACATGCAGGCGATCTGCGGCCAGATCGGCCTGGCGCTCGGCCGCGCGGAGCTGTTCTCGCGCATGTCGGCGCTCGCGTTCGAGGACGCGCTGACCGGGCTCGCGAACCGTCGCGCGGTCGGCGACCGCCTGGATGAGCTGGCGGCGCGCGGCGAGCCGGCGGCACTGCTGCTGGGCGACCTGGACGGGCTCAAGTCGGTCAACGACGCGGACGGGCACGACGCCGGCGACGCGGTCCTGCGCGATGCGGCCCGCGCACTGCGCGCTGCGGCCGGCGGCGACGCGCTCGTGACGGTGGCACGACTCGGCGGGGACGAGTTCTGCGTCCTCATGCCCGGCGCGAGCGCGGCTGACGCAAAGGCGCTGATCGGGCTCATGCCGGCGTCGAGCACCGCAAGAGCGACCTTCTCGTGGGGACTCGCGCTGACGTCGGGGCGCGACTGGAAGCCCGCGGCGCTGCTGCGCGCAGCCGACATCGCCCAGTACGAGGCCAAGCGCAGCGGCGGCAACTGCCTGCGCACGGCGACCGATTCGATCATGGGTCCGTCGAAGCGCCGTCCGGCCGCGCGTACGCGCGACCGCGCGATGCTCGCGGCGCGGATCGTGGAAACCGCGCTCGAGTGGCTCGATGGCCCGGGTCGCAGCGCGTCGCCGGCCAAGCGCGTGCAGGCGGTCGCCGAGATCGCCGCGGGAGCCCTGGACGCTTCAGCCTGGTCGGTCTCCGAGACGTCGCCGGACGCGGGCAAGCTCCACACCACCGCGGAGGCCGACCGGCGGCTGGGAGCCGGCAGCGTGGTCGACGCGAACGAGACGTTCCAGCTCGCCGACTACCCGGAGACGCTGGCGATCGTGCGCGACGGCGGCGCGTTCCATCTGGACGCCGAGGATCTCGGGGCCGACGTCGCCGAGCGGCTGCTGCTCGTCCGCAACGGGCACTCGCAGCTGCTCGCCGCGGGCGCGTCGGGCCAGCTCGTCGAGCTCTACGGTGACGGCGCGACGCTGCGCGATGGGATGGGCGGCCGCCTCCCTGCGCCTGCTGGTGCGCGAAGCGGTCAGCCCGGCTGCGCGGTCGGCCTGATCAGCAGCTCGTTGACGTCGACGTGCGGCGGTTGCTGCACGGCGTAGAGCACTGCGCGGGCGATGTCGTCCGCCTCCAGCGCCTTCATCTTCGGCGGCTTGTCGAAGAACGGCGTGTCGACCATCCCGGGCTCGATCAGCGTCACGCGCACGCCGGTCTCATTGAACTCCTGCCGCGCGGCCTCGCCCATCGCGGTGACCGCGTGCTTGGTGACCGAGTAGAACGAGCCGGGCAGCGCGCGCCGGCCCGCGACCGAGGAGGTCAGCAGCAGGTGGCCCTTGCGCTCGACGAGCGCGTCGTAGGCGGCCCGGATCGTCAGCGCGGCGCCGAGCACGTTCGTCAGCACCATCTCCTTCCACTCCTCCGGCGTGCCCGACTTGAAACCGCGAGCGCCGCCGAAGCCGGCGTTGGCGAAGGCCACGTCGAGCCGGCCGTAGGCGTCGAGGGCGCGCTGCACGAGCTTCTCCTGCTCGTCCCACTCGGTCACGTCGCAGCGCACCGCGAGCGCGCGCTCGTCGCCGCCGAGCTCGTCGGCGAGGTCGCGCAGCTTCTCCTCCGAGCGTGCGGCGAGGATCAGCCGGTAGCCGGCTTTCGCGGCGTGGCGCGCGGTGGCGGCGCCGATGCCGGTGGAGGCGCCGGTGATCAGGAATACCTTGTCGTCGTCGGGCATGCCGCGCACGGTATCGGCGCGGCGACGCCGGGCGCGCCCGGTGCGGCGCACCGGTTCATCCGGCGCGCGCACGCGGTGCGGCCGGCACCATCGCGGTGCGGCCGCCCCGGCTCTATCGTCACCCGGCGTGTTACACGACCGCGCCCGCATCGAGGTCCGCGCCGGCATGGGCGGCAACGGCTGCCTCTCCTTCCGGCGCGAGGCGCACGTGCCCAAGGGCGGGCCCGACGGCGGCGACGGCGGTCGCGGCGGCGACGTGCTGCTGCGCTGCGACGACAACCTGCGCGACCTGCAGAGCTTCCGCCGCCGCGCGCACTTCCGCGCCGAGCGCGGCGGCCACGGCCAAGGCGCCCAGCGCCACGGGGCCGACGGCGAGCAGCTCGTGATCGCGGTGCCGCCGGGCACCCAGGTCGAACGCTGGGACGGCACGCGCTACGACCTCGTGCGTCCCGGGCAGGAGGTCACCGTCGCGCGCGGCGGCGCGGGCGGCCGCGGCAACACGCGCTTCAAGTCGTCCGTGCGCCAGGCGCCGCGGCTGGCCGAGCGCGGCCTGCCGGGCGACGAGGGCGCCGTCGAGCTGCACCTCAAGCTGCTCGCCGACGTCGGGCTCGTCGGGCTCCCCAACGCCGGCAAGTCGTCTCTGCTCGCGCGCCTGACGCGCGCGCAGCCGAAGGTCGCCGCCTATCCGTTCACGACGCTCGAGCCGGTGCTCGGCACGCTCGAGGCCGACGACCGCCAGCTCGTCGTGGCCGACATCCCGGGCCTGATCGAGGGCGCCAGCGGCGGCGCCGGGCTGGGCCACGACTTCCTCGCGCACGTCGAGCGCACGCGGCTGCTCGTGCACGTGCTCGACCTCGCGCCGCTCGACGGCTCCGATCCCGCTTCCAACCACGCCGTGATCGAGCGCGAGCTGGCGGCGCACGACCCGCGGCTCGCCGCGTTGCCGCGCGTGCTCGCGCTGTCGAAGGCCGATCTGGTCGCGCCCGAGCACGCCGAGGCGGCTGTTGCCGAATGGAGCGCGCGTGTCGGCGAGGACGTGCCCGTGCTCGTCACGTCGAGCGCGACGCGCCAGGGCGTCGACGTGCTCGCGCGCGAGCTGCTGCGGCGCGTGCCGGCCGCGCAACCCGTCGTCCGCGAAGCCGCGGGCGAGGACGAGCTGGCCGAGTTCAAGGTCTTCCGGCCGGCGGCCGGGCGGGCGTTCGAGGTCGAGCTCGTGGCCGACGGCGAGTTCCGCGTCACGGGCGCGGCGGTCGATCGCCTGATCGCCCGCCACGACATGGAGTCCGACGAGGCGCTCGCACACGTCGAGCAGCGGCTGCGCCGCATGGGGGTGATCGCGGCGCTCGAGGCGCGTGGCTTCGAGCCCGGCGACGACGTCGAGCTCGGCGGGATCGTGTTCGAGCTCGACCCCGGGTCGCCGCTGTAGCGGTAGCCGAACTGCTACCGCGCCGTAATGGCCACCATTCCCCGAAGGAGTCGCGGGACAACGTCGCCGCTGTGCTGCGGCGAGTGGCGGCGGGCGAGACGCGGACGGTGACCGCGGCCGGTCGACCCACCGCGCGCTGGTCACCGATGCGCCCCCGCCAGTGGGTCAGTGGCGCAACCCACGCAGCGCCTGGGCGGCGCCACCGACGGACGGGACGCAGCGAGACCTCGAACGATTCCCGGCCGGCCTCGGCGATCCGCTCGCCGCGTGAGAGTGCTCCTCGACACGTCGGTCTTCATCGGCGACGCGGACCCCGGCGATCGTCGATGCGGCCATCAGCGCGGAGTCCCTCGCTGAACTCCACCTCGGCCTCCTGGTCGCGCTCGCCGATGCGAGCGGGCGCGCCGCGCGCGCCGGCTCGGCGCTATCGAATCGACGTTCGACCCACTGCCGATCGACGCCGACGTCGCGCGCGAAGGGACCGCCTCGCCGCCGCCGTCGCCCGCGCGAGCGGCAAGCCGCGCCGCAGAGCCATCGAGCTGGCCATCGCCGCCACGGCGAGCGTGCATCGCATCCCGCGGCTCGCCCACAACAGCTGCGACGTCAGCGTGGTCGCCGATCTGATCGACGTCCGCGCGCCGTGATGAGTCGGCGTGGCCGAACGTCGGTGACTTCCCGTCATGGACTACGCTGACCGACGTTCGCCTGTGGCCCGGCGGCTCAACGGCCGGTGACATGCCGCGGATCCGGTTGGCGGCATCCAGCGCGGCGACCTTGTAGGACTCGGCGAAGGTCGGGTAGTTGAAGACGGCGGTGACGAGGAAGTCCAGCCCGCCCGCGCCCTGGGCCATCACGGCCTGGCCGATGTGGACCAGCTCCGTCGCTCCTGTTCCGATCACGTGGACGCCGAGCACGCGATTGTCCTCCGGGCTGACCAGCAGCTTGAGCATGCCGTCCTCGTCGCCGGTCATCAGCCCGCGCGCGAGCTCGGACCAGCGCGCGATGCCGGACACGTAGGGCTCCGAGCAGTCCGTCAGCTCCTCCTCGGTCGCGCCGACCATGCCGATCTCGGGGATCGCGTAGACGCCGGTCGGGACCAGCTGCGGACAGCGTGTGCACCGGCTGCTCGAACGCGTGCAGCGCGGCGATCCGCCCCGCCTCCATCGCCGTCGCCGCGAGGCCGCCGCCGGCGACGTCGCCGACGGCGAAGATGTGCGGCACCGAGGTGCGGTAGTGCTCGTCGATGGCCAGGCGCCCGCGCTTGTCGGCCTTCAGCCCGGTGTTCTCGATCCCCAGATCGTCCGTGGCGCCCTGACGCCCGACCGCGTAGAGCACGGTCTCGGAGAAGATCTCCTTGCCCGAGGCGAGCTGGATCCGCGCGCGGCCGCCGACCGACTCGATCGCGTCGACCTTCTCGCGCAGGCGGAAGGTGACGTTGCTGCGGCGCAGCAGGTACTGGAACGCCTCGCCGATCTCGCCGTCGAGGAAGTTGAGCGTGCGGTCGCGCTGGTCGATCACCGTGACCTTGGTGCCGAGCGCGCCGAACATCGACGCGTACTCGACCCCGATCACGCCGGCGCCGACGACCGTCATCGAGCGCGGGACGCGCCGGTCGAGCTTCAGCAGGCCGTCGGAGTCGATGATCGTGCGATCGTCGAACTGCGACCGAGTCCGGGCGCGCGGGCTTCGTGCCGACGGCGACGACGATGTGGTCGGCGCGGATCTCCTCGTCCGAGCCCTCGATCGTCACCGTGTGGTCGTCGGTGAACCGCGCCTCGCCCGGGAGCCAGCCGACCATGTTGCGGCGGAACTGCTCGCGCACGACCGCCGTCTCGGCCGCGATCACGCGGGCGGTGCGATCCATCAGCTGCCTCAGCGCCTGCTGCTCGGTCTCCTCCATGCGGGTCGGGTCGAGCACGTCGAGCGGGCGCTCCGCGAGCTGGTCGAGCACGGCCTCGCGCAGCGTCTTCGACGGGATCGTGCCCGTGTGGATGGAGACGCCGCCGAGGCGGTCGCGGCGCTCGGCGACGGCGACGCGCTTGCCGAGCTTGGCGGCCTGGATGGCGGCCTTCTGGCCGGAGGGTCCGGAGCCGATGACGAGTAGGTCGAGTTCCACGGCGCGACATCTTCCCGCTTGGCGGCTTCGCGTGCGGCTGACCTACGCTTACCCGGCGCATGCCCGTCGCTGTCGTCAAGCTCGGCTCCTCCGTCGTCGCCCACGCCTCGGGCGAGCTGCGGCTCTCCGTCGTCGCGCGCGTGTGCGAGGAGGTCGCGGGCCTGCACCGCTCCGGCGTCGACGTCGTCGTCGTGACGTCCGGCGCGATCGCGCGCGGCGTGCACCTGCTCGAGCTGCCCGTCCGCCGGACCGAGATCGCCGAGCTGCAGGCGGCGAGCGCGGTCGGTCAGGGCCGGCTCTACGGCACCTACGACGACCTGCTGCGCGAGCAGGGGCTCCAGACCGCGCAGGTGCTGCTGACGTTCTTCGACATGAGCGCGCGCACGCACTACCTCAACGCGCGCCGCACGCTGCAGACGCTGCTCGGCTGGCGCGTCGTGCCGGTGATCAACGAGAACGACACGACCACGACCGACGAGATCTCCTTCGGCGACAACGACTTCCTCGCGGCGCAGGTCGCGGTGCTGGTCGGCGCCCAGCTGCTCGTGCTGCTGACCGACACCGACGGCCTCTACACCGCCAATCCGCGCGTCGACCCGGGTGCGCAGCTGGTCGAGGAGGTCACCGACCACGCGGCGCTCGACGAGCTCGAGATCGGCCACGAGCTCTCGCCGCTGGGCTCGGGCGGGATGCGCTCGAAGGTGATGGCGGCCGAGATGGCCACCGCGGCCGGCATCCCGACGGTGATCGCGAGCGGGCTGGCGCCGGGCGCGCTCGCGAGCGCCTGGGCGGGCGAGCGCGTCGGCACGCGCTTCGCGCCCCAGGCCGTGCGCCACTCGAGCTTCAAGCTGTGGCTCAAGTACGCCAAGCCGACGCACGGCACGGTGACCGTCGACGCGGGCGCCGCGCGGGCGCTGCGCGAGGGCGGGACGAGCCTGCTGCCGGTCGGGATCGTCGACGTCGCGGGCGAGTTCGACGCCGGCGACGCGGTCGAGGTGCGCGAGGCGGGCGCCGCGGCGATCGGCAAGGGGATCTGCAACTACTCGGCGGACGAGCTGCGCAGCGTGATGGGGATGAAGAGCGCGCAGGTGCGCGAGCGGCTGCCGCGGGCGACCGACGAGGCCGTGCACCGCGACTACTTCGTGCTCGCCTGAGCCGTCCGCCGTGGCCTCGCGGTCCGGCCGCTCGCCGTGCTCGCCTATCCTTGACCGATGGCCGTAGCGACCCAGTCCGTCACCGATCTCTGCCGCGCCGCGAAGGCCGCGGCGCGCGAGCTGGCGATGCTCGACTCGGCGACCAAGGACGCGGCGCTGCTCGCGATCGCCGACGCGCTCGAGCAGCGCACGCCGGAGATCCTCGAGGCCAACGCGCGCGACCTCGAGGCGGGCCGCGAGTCGGGCCTGTCGGCGGCGCTGATGGACCGGCTCGCGCTCGACGCCGGCGCGGATCGCCGGCGATGGCCCGCGGCGTGCGCGAGATCGTCGCGCTGCCCGATCCCGGTCGGCGAGGTGATCGACGGCTCGCGCTTCGCCAACGGCCTGCAGATGCGCAAGGTGCGCGTGCCGCTCGGCGTCGTCGCCGTCGTCTACGAGGCGCGCCCGAACGTGACGATCGACGCCGCCGCGCTGTGCCTGAAGTCCGGCAACGCGATCGTGCTGCGCGGCTCCTCGTCGGCCGCGCACTCCAACGCCGTGCTGGCCGGCGTCGCGCGCGAGGCGGCCGAGGCGAACGGCCTGCCCGCCGGCGCGCTCGCGCTCGTGGCCGGCGGCGGGCGCGAGGAGCTGGCCGAGCTGGCCGGCCAGGAGGGGCTCGTCGACCTGATCATCCCGCGCGGCGGCGAGGGCCTGAAGCAGGCGCTCGCGGCGGTCGCGAAGGTGCCCGTGATCTACGCCGCCTCGGGCAACTGCCACGTCTACGTCGACGCGAGCGCCGATCTCGACGACGCGCGCGCGATCATCCTCAACGCCAAGACCCAGCGGCCCGGCGTCTGCAACGCGGCCGAGACGCTGCTCGTGCACGCCGACGTCGCCGCCGCGTTCCTCCCGCGGCGCGCTGCGCGCGCTGCACGACGCGGGCGTCGAGCTGCGCGGCGACGAGCGCGCGCGCGCGCTCGCCGGCGACGTCCCGGTCGCCGCGGCGACCGACGAGGACTACGCGGAGGAGTTCCTCGCGCTCGTGCTCGCGGTCCGCGTCGTCGACTCGGCCGACGGAGGCGATCGAGCACGTCAACGCGTTCGGCTCCGGGCACTCCGAGGCGATCGTGACGTCGTCGACCGGCGGCGGCGCGGGCGTTCCAGCTCGGCGTCGACGCGGCCTGCGTCTACGTCAACGCCTCGACGCGCTTCACCGACGGCGGCGAGTTCGGCATGGGCGCCGAGATCGGCAACTCGACGCAGAAGCTGCACGCGCGCGGCCCGATCGGCCTGCGCGAGCTGTGCACGTTCAAGTACCTGGTCGAGGGCACGGGCCAGGTCCGGCCCTGAGCTCGGCGTGGCGCGGGTCGGCCTGCTCGGCGGGACGTTCAACCCGCCGCACCTCGCCCATCTCGTCTGCGCGCAGGAGGCGCTGCGTCCAGCTCGGGCTCGACCGCGTGCTGCTGGTGCCGGTCGCGCGTGCCGCCGCACAAGGAGGTCGAGGCCGAGCCGGGCGTCGCGCATCGCGTCGCGATGTGCGACGCGGCCGTGGCCGGCGACGAGCGGCTCGGCGTCTCGCGCGCCGACGTCGAGCGGGACGGCCCGTCGTACACCGTCGACCTGCTGCGCGCGCTCGGCGAGCGCCAGCGACGAGCTGACGTTCATCGTCGGCGGCGACATGGCGCACTCGCTGCCCGCCTGGCGCGAGCCCGAGGGCGTGCTGGCGCTCGCCCGGCTCGCCGTGGCCGAGCGCGAGGGCGTGCGCCGCGCCGACATCGCCGAGCGGCTCGCCGGGCTCGCGGGCGCCGCCGAGCGGGTCTGCTTCTTCGACATGCCGCGGCTCGACATCTCCAGCTCGCTGATCCGCGCGCCGCGTCGCCGCCGGGCTGCCCGTGCGCTACCTCGTGCCGGACGCGGTCGCCGCCTACATCGAGCGCGAGCGGCTCTACCGCCCGGAGCCCCTCCTATCCTGAGGGCTGACCGCATGACAGAGCTCCGGATCGCTGACGCAGACAGCACGACACGAGCAACCCCGCCGCGCTGGCGCGCGTGATCGCCGACTTCGCCGCCGACAAGAAGGCGATCGACATCGCCGAGCTCGACCTGCGCGGCGTGCTCGGCTACACGGACTTCTTCGTCGTCTGCTCGGGCAACACCGACCGCCAGACCAAGGCGATCCACGACGGCATCCACCACGGGCTCAAGAAGGAGCACGGCCTGCTGCCGCGCCGCGTCGAGGGCCTCGGCGAGGCGCGCTGGATCCTGATGGACTACCTCGACGTGATCGTGCACGTCTTCACGCCGGAGGCGCGCGAGTTCTACCGGCTCGAGCAGCTCTGGGGCGAGGCGCCGCGGCGCGCGGTCGGGGAGTAGCCTGACACGGCGAAGGGCCGCTCATGCGAACGGCCCTTCGGAGGTGGAGCTAGAGGGACTCGAACCCTCGACCTTCGCGCTGCCAGCGCGACGCTCTCCCAGCTGAGCTATAGCCCCGAGGCGGTGCTCCGAGGCCCAGTGTACAAGGGACTTCGCGGCTTGGTTCGAGCGCGTCGCGAGCGGCGAGCTGCATCGGCCGCTAACCTCCCCGCTCGCATGTCCGAGCACCGCTACGACCCGCGCGCGATCGAGCCCAAGTGGCAGGAGATCTGGGAGCGCGAGCAGACCTGGCACGTCAGCAACGACGAGGCCACGGACCTGCCCAAGTCCTACGTGCTCGAGATGCTCCCGTACCCGTCGGGCGAGCCGCACATGGGGCACCTCAAGAACTACGCGGTCGGCGACGCGGTGGCCCACTTCCACCGCCGCACCGGCCGCCGCGTGCTGCACCCGATCGGCTACGACGCGTTCGGCCTGCCGGCCGAGAACCACGCGATCAGGACCGGCGAGCACCCGCGCGACTCGACCGCCGAGTCGATCGCGCCAGTTCCAGCGCGAGTTCCGCGAGTGGGGGGTCTCGTTCGACTGGTCGCGCGAGTTCGCGCACCAGCGATCCGCGCGTACTACCGCTGGACGCAGTGGCTGTTCCTGCGCTTCCTCGAGCGCGGGCTGGCCTACCGCAAGGAGGCGGCGGTCAACTGGTGCCCGAAGGACGCCACGGTGCTCGCCAACGAGCAGGTGATCGACGGCCGCTGCGAGCGCTGCGGCACGCCGGTCGAGGCGCGCCAGCTCGAGCAGTGGTTCTTCCGCATCACCGACTACGCCGACCGGCTGCTCGACGACCTCGCGACGGTCGACTGGCCCGAGCACGTCGGTCACGATGCAGCGCAACTGGATCGGCCGCTCCGAGGGCGCCGAGGTCGACGTTCTCCTGCGAGGAGCTGGGCGTCGACTACCCGGTCTTCACCACCCGCCCGGACACGCTGTTCGGCGCGACGTTCTTCGTCATGGCGCCCGAGCATCCGGACGTGCTGCGCCTGGCGCGCCGGCACCGAGCACGAGCAGGCCGTGCGCGACTACGTCAACGCGGCGCTGACCGAGGACGGCACGGAGCGCGGCGCGACCGAGCGCGAGAAGACCGGCGTGCCGCTCGGGCCGCACCGTCGTCAACCCCGTCAACGGCGAGCGGATCCCGATGTGGGTCGCCGACTACGTGCTGATGGAGTACGGCACCGGCGCGATCATGGCGGTGCCCGGGCACGACGAGCGCGACTTCGCCTTCGCGACGAAGTACGGGCTCGAGATCCGGCGCGTGATCGAGGGCGGCGAGCGAGCTCCCCTACACGGGCGACGGCCCGATCGTCAACTCGGATCCGCGCTTCGACGGGATGCACAACCGCGAGGCGCTCGACGCGATCGTCGCCTGGCTCGACGGCGAGGGCCGCGGGCACCGCTCGGTCAACTACCGCCTGCGCGACTGGCTGCTCTCGCGCCAGCGCTACTGGGGCTGCCCGATCCCGGTCGTGCACTGCGACGGCTGCGGCCTCGTGCCCGTTCCCGACGACCAGCTGCCGGTGATCCTGCCCGACGTCGCGCGACTACAAGCCGAAGGGCAAGTCGCCGCTCGCGACCGCCGAGGAGTGGGTCAACACCAGCTGCCCGAAGTGCGGCGAGCCGGCGCTGCGCGAGACCGACACGATGGACACGTTCGTCGACTCCTCGTGGTACTTCCTGCGCTACTGCGACGCCGGCAACGACGAGGCGCCGTGGGACCCGGAGGTGCTCGCCCGCTGGGCGCCCGTCGACCAGTACATCGGCGGCGTCGAGCACGCGATCCTGCACCTGATGTACGCGCGCTTCTTCGTCAAGGCGCTCGCCGACATGGGCTATCTCGAGCATGCAGGAGCCGTTCAACGCGCTCTTCACGCAGGGGATGATCACGCGCGACGGCGCGAAGATGTCCAAGTCGAAGGGCAACGTGATCAGCCCGACGCCGTACGTCGAGCGCTACGGCGCCGACACCGCGCGCTGCTACATCCTCTTCATCGGCCCGCCGGACCAGGACGCCGACTGGTCGGACTCCGGCGTCGAGGGCGTGCACCGCTTCCTCGGCCGGCTCTGGCGGCTGGGCGCCGAGCTGGCGGAGCAGGGCGAGCCGGCCGCGCTCGACGCGACCGCCAACGGCGCCGCCGGCGACGACCTCGAGCTGCTGCGCAAGGCGCACTGG
Source organism: uncultured Solirubrobacteraceae bacterium (assembly GCA_963721315.1). GTDB lineage: Bacteria > Actinomycetota > Thermoleophilia > Solirubrobacterales > Solirubrobacteraceae > DASQMT01. Next base: position 119,817 of record CAVRIU010000007.1, on the reverse strand, counting down.
GCGATCGACAAGGTGACCGGCGACATGAGCGGGCGCTTCGCGTTCAACACCGCGATCGCGGCGGTGATGGAGCTGGTCAACGAGTGCTACGCGCGCGCGCGACAGGCGGGCGAGGAGATCGCTTCGCTTCGCGACCGCGACCGCCGCCTCGCTGATCTTCCCGTTCGCGCCGCACACCGGCGCCGACGTCTACGAGCTGCTCACCGGGCGCGCGCGTCTGGGACGAGCCGTGGCCGGAGGCCGACCCGGCGCTGCTGGCGCGCGACGAGGTCGAGATCGCGCTGCAGATCAACGGCAAGCTGCGCGACCGCATGCCGGCGTCCGTCGAGCGCCGACGGCGAGCAGCTCGAATCGCTCGCGCGGGCGCGCCCGCGCGTGCAGGCGCACATCGACGGCAAGGACGTGGTCAAGGTGATCGTCGTGCCGGCGAAGCTCGTGAACTTCGTCGTGCGCTGATCCGGCACAGGATCGTGCACGATCCGCGGCTGATCCGTCACACGCCGGCCGCCTAGCGTCGCGGCATGGCCGACCTGACACCTCGCCAGCTCGCGCTCTGCGTCGTGGGCCTGGTGCTGGTCGTCGTGCTGGGCCTCAGCCAGCTCGACGCGGTGGAGGAGGCGAGCCGGCCGCCGCTCCGCCCGCGGCCGCCGACGATCGCGGTGCAGGAGCGGCGGCGGCGGTCGCGTGGTGATCCACGTGGCGGGCGCCGTCCGGCGGCCCGGGGTCTACAAGCTCGCGCCGTCCGCGCGGGTCGACGACGCGGTCGAGCGCGCCGGCGGGCGCGCGGCGGCGGGCCGACCTCGGCGGGCTCAACCTGGCGGCGAAGCTCGAGGACGGCCGCCAGGTGCTCGTGCCCGAGCGGGTGCCGCGCGGGCGCGGCCGCCGCGGCCGACGGCCGCGGCGTCCGGCGCCGGCGCCGGGCCAGCCGCTCAACCTCAACACGCGCGACGCTCGAGCAGCTCGACACGCTCAGCGGCATCGGCCCGCTGACCGCGCAGAAGATCCTCGACTTCCGCGAGGAGCGCGGCGGCTTCGGCTCGGTCGAGGAGCTCGGCGAGATCCCGGGCATCGGCGACGTGCGCCTCGCGACGCTGCGCGAGGAGGTGACGCTGTGAGGCGCGGCGACGGCGCTGGCTGCGGCGCTGATCCGCCGCCACCCGCGCCACCTCGTGCTGTTCGGCGTCGGTCGCCGGTCTCCTGCTCGGGCCGCTCGCGCCGTGCGCCGCTGTTCGTCGCGGCGCTCCTGGCGGCGGCGCTCGCCGGGCGGCGTGCCGCTCGCGATCGTCGCCGCCGTGGCGGTGCTCGGCGGCGGCGCGCTGGCCCAGGCGCGCGTGGCCGCGCTCGGGCCGGGCCGGCTGCCGGCGCTGGCCGGGCAACGGATCGACGGCCCGGGCGATCCTGCTCGAGCCGATCCGCAAGTGGCGCAGCGGCACCGCTCGTCGCGCGCGTCCGGCTCGCCCGGGCGGCGGTGGTCGGCGGCCGCGGCGCGGCCGAGCTGGCCGGTGCGACGCTCCGCTGGCGCGCGGCGCGATCGACCTCGACGGCGAGTTGGCCGTCGTGCGGGCGGAGCGCGGGCGGCCGCCGCCCGGCGCCCGTGTCGGCACCGAGCTGCGTGTGCGCGGGACGGTCGCGCCGCTCGCCGAGTTTCGAGGACTACCAGCGCCGGCGCGGCGCGCACGCCGCGATCGAGCTCAGCTCGTGGACGGCCACCGGACGCGCGCGCGGCGGGCTCGCCGGGGCGCTCGACGCCGCCCGCGAGCGCGCGGCGCGCGGGCTCGGCACCGGGCTCGACGCGCCCGAGGCCGCGCTGCTGCGCGGCATGGTGCTCGGCCAGGACGAGGCGATCGGCGAGGCGACCAAGACCGACTTCCAGCGCTCGGGACTGGCGCACCTGCTGGCGGTCAGCGGCCAGAACGTGCTGCTGCTGTGCACGCTCGTGCTCGCGCTCGGTGCCCTCGCCGGCGTGCCGCTGCGAACGCGGCTGGCGGCCGCGATCGTGCTGGTCGCGATCTACGTGCCGCTCGCCGGCGCCGGCCCGTCGATCCAGCGCGCGGGGGTGATGGGCATCGCCGGCCTCGTCGCCGCGCTGGCCGGGCGCCCGACCTCGCGCTGGTACGCGCTCGGGCTCGCGGCGGCGCGTCACGCTCGCGCTCAACCCGCTCGCCGTCGGCGAGCCCGGCTGGCAGCTCTCGTTCGCCGCCGTCGCGGGCCTGCTCGCGCTCGCGCCCCGCCTGCGCGGCGCGCTCACGCGCCGGCGCGTCCCCGGCCCGGTGGCCGACGTCGCGGCGATCACGGTCGCGGCAACCATCGCCACCGCACCGCTGATGGCGCTGCACTTCGAGCAGGTCTCGCTCGCGTCGCTGCCGGCCAACCTGCTCGCGGCGGCGGTCGTCGCGCCGGTCATGTGGCTCGGGATGATCGCGATCGCGCTGGCGCAGCTCGTCGCCGGCGCTGGCGGCGCCGCTGAACCTGCTCTGCGCGCCGCTGCTCGGCTACCTCGAGTGGGTCGCGCACGCGGCCGCCTCGGCGCCGCTCGCCGCCACTGCCGGTCCGGCTCGGCGGCCCGCTCGGGCCTCGCCGGCGCCTACGCGGCGCTGGTCGCGCGCTGTGCTCGTCGCCGTCGTGTGCCGGCGCCGGCTGGCGTCGCGGCTCGGGATCGGGCCGTGGCCGCGCGGCTCCGGTGGCACGTCCGACGGCCCGCTCGAGGCCGCGCTCGTCGCGGCTCGCCACGGGCGGCGCTCGGCACGGAGCGCGATCGCGCTCGCCGCTGCGTCGCCGCCGTCCGTCGCCGGCGTCGCTCGCGCTGCGACCGGGCCGGGTCGCCGGGCCCGCGCGCCGGGGAGCTGGTCGTCTCGTTCCTGGACGTCGGCCAGGGCGACGCGACGCTGCTGCAGCGTGGCTCGGCGTCGGTGCTCGTCGACACCGGGCCGCCGGGCGGGCCGATCCTGCGCCGGCTCGAGAGAGGCGGGCATCGAGCGGCTCGACCTGCTCGTCGCTCACGCACGCCGAGAGCGACCACGAGGGCATGGCGCTGCCCGGTGATCGCCGCCCACCGGCCGCGGCTCGTGCTCGACGGCGGCGCCGGCTGGCCGTAGCGCCGTGCAGCGCGGCCTGCCGGCGGCGCTCGCGCGCGACCGGCGGCCGCGTGCGTCGCGGCACGCGCCGGGCAGCGCCTGCGGATCGGCGAGCTGCGCCTGCACGTGCTGTGGCCGCCACCGCGCGCGCCCGGCCTGGCGTCCGGAGGGCAATCCGAACGATCACGCGCTTGTCGCCCTCGTGCAGGACGGCGAGTTCGACCTGCTGCTGCCCGCGGACGCCGAGTCCAACGTGACCGCGGGGCTCGACGCTGCCGCGCGTCGAGGCGCTCAAGGTCGCCCATCACGGCAGCGCCGACGACCGGGCTTCCGGCGCTGCTGGAGCGGACAGCGCCGCTTGTGGCCGCGATCGAGGTCGGCGAAGACAACACCTACGGTCATCCGACGCCGTCGACGCTCGACGCGCTGCGCACTGTCGGGCAGGTGTTCCGCACCGACCGCGACGGGACCGTCCGTCTGCACGTCGACGGCGACCAGATGCGCGTGGAGCGCGGTGTATGAGTCGTAGCCGCGAACTGGCCCAGATTGATTGATGCTTCAGTGATCTGCGCGGCGATCTCGACTGCGCGGCGATCTCGACGTCGATGAACCAGACGCCATGCACGACGACCTCGGCATTAGGGTGGTGATCCGATGATCACCGGCGTTCACGCGATCATCTATGCCGACCAGGCCGAGCAGGTGCGTGAGTTTCTTCGCGACGTGCTCGGGTTCCCATCTGTCGATGCAGGAGGCGGATGGCTGATCTTCGCCTGTCCTCCCGCGGAGCTTGCGGCCCACCCGGCGGAGTCGGGAAACCATCACGAGCTGTATCTCATGTGCGACGACATCGAGGCGACGGTCGACGAGCTCACGGCCAAGGGCGTCGAGTTCACCGGTCCGGTCCGCGATCAGGGCTTCGGCCTGATCACCGCGCTGCGGCTTCCGGGCGGAGGCGAGCTTGGGCTGTATGAGCCAAGGCATCCGACCGCCCTGTCGCTGAACGACTGATCTAAGACCCGGCTGAGTCCGTCGTCACCTTCGCTCGGCGCTTCGCAAGCCGACCGCCTGCCGGATCAGTCGCACCTTGACGGCAGCTCGAGGGTGATCCACGCACGAATCCGCCGTGCCCGCAATCGCGGAGGCGATCGCGACCGGTGCCCCTCCCGTGACGACCACGACGGCCTCTAGACTCGGCCGCCGTGCCGACCTTCCGCCCGGCTTATCTGGTCCACGGGGACGACCACGGCCGCATCGGCGAGCGGCGGGCGCGGCTGCGGGCGATGGCCGAGCTTGAAGCCGGCGCGGGCGGTGTCGAGCTGCTCGAGGGCGATGCCTGTACCCCGGAGGCCGTAGCAGCGTCGCTGAGCGCGATGACCTTCTCGCTGGGCCGGCGCTTCGTGATCGCCGACGGCGTCGAGCGCTGGAAGGACACGGACATCGCGATCGTGGCCGAGGCGATGAAGAGCATCGACGCGGAGAGCCTGACAGTGGCGTTCTTCGGGCGTGAGGAGGGCCGCCACAGGGTCCCGGCCGCGCTGCACAAGGCCGTGGAGGCCGCGGATGGCGTGATCGCGGAGGAGGGCAACGTCAAGCCGCGCGAGCTTCCGCGCTGGCTGATCGCGCGCGCCGCCGAGCTCGGCCTCGAGCTCGACCAGCAGGGTGCGCGGGCGCTGGTCGGCGCACGTCGGCGATCGCCAGCAACGGCTGCATGCGCGAGCTGGAGAAGCTGGCGCTCGAGCACGGCGCCGGAGCACGGCTCGGCGCCGAGCAGGTCGAGGCGTCCTCGGCAACCTCGGCCGAGCGCAAGACCTGGACGCTTGCCGATGCGCTCGTCGCCGGCGACGCGCCGACCGCGACGCGTGCGCTGCTCGAGCTGCGCCAGCAGGGCGAGCGGGTCCCCGGGCTGCTCTACGGGATGGTGCGGCGCCTGCGCGACGCGCTCGCGATCGCCGAGGCGCTGGCAGCGGGTCGAGCGCCCGCGCAGATCAAGCAGGGCCTGCGGATGCCGTCCTTCGCGGCCGACCGCTTGATCGCGGACGTCGCCAAGCGCGACGTCGAGGCGTTCCGTCGCGCGCTGGAGCTGATGGCCGACCTCGAGCTGGAGAGCCGCGGCGGCGGCGGAGGCGTCCTCAGCGAGGACACCGCCGCGCTCCGCGCCGTGATCGGCGCGGCGAGCTGAGCGCGCGCCGCGGCATCGGCGCGGCCGGAGCCGCGCGAGCTGCGCGTCACGCCGCGGGGCGTCAGGCGGCAGGTCCGCGGCGCATGCGCGCCGCGCGGGACTTCTTGCGCGCGCCGGTGTTGCGATGCAGCGCGCCGCGCTTGACGGCCTTGTCGATCAGCTGCACGACGCGGCGGTGCTCTGCGTCGGCCTGCTCGGCCTCGCCGGCGGTGACGGCCGCCTCGAGCCGGCGGAAGTAGGTCTTGATCGCCGACGTGTAGCGACGGTTCTCGTTGCGCTCGCGCTCGGTGCGCAGGATGCGCTTTTCCTGGGAGTGGATGTTGGCCATACGCAGAGACGCCGCGACTGGGGCCGCGGCGGGCGCGTACTATAGCGCGCTGGATGCGGACGGACGAAGAGCGCGACGCCGCTCGCGCAGAGCGTGCGGCGCGGCGCGACAGAGCGCTCGTCCGGCGCCACCCCAGCGCGCTCCGGCCGGGCTCGCAACACCGTCATCTTCTCGGTGCTGACCGGCTTCTCGCGCGTCGCGGGCCTCGCGCGCGAGATCGTCGCCCGCAGCATGTTCGGCACCTCCGGCGCGATGTCGGCGTTCACGCTCGCCTTCCAGGTGCCCAACCTGATCCGCGCGCTCGTCGCGGATGCGGCGCTCTCGTCCGCGTTCGTCCCCGTCTTCTCAGAGCTGCTGGAGAACAAGCGGCGGCGCGACGCGCTGCAGCTCGCCGCGGCGCTCGCCGGCCTTCTGCTGGTCGTGCTCGGCACCGTGACGCTCGCGTTCATCCTGCTCGCCCCCGTTCTGATGCCGCTGTTGACCGGCGACGAGTCGACGCCGCTGCTCGACGACCTGACCGTCGGGCTCAGCCAGGTGCTGTTCCCGATCGTCGTCCTGCTCGGGCTCAACGGCCTCGTAGTCGGGATCCTCAACGCGCACGAGCACTTCACGATCCCGGCGCTCGCGCCGCTCGTCTGGAACCTCGTGATCATCGTCGGCCTGGTCGGCCTCACGCCGCTGTTCGAGGGTGACGAGCAGCTCTACGGCTACGCGATCGGGGTCCTGGCGGGCACGACGGTGCAGCTCGTGATGTGCCTGCCGCAACTGCGCCGGATCGGCTACCCGCTGCGCGTCTCGTTCGCGTTCCGGCACGACCCGCGCGTGCGCCAGGTGCTGGCGCTGATGCTGCCGGTCAGCCTCGGGCTGGGCCTGATCAACGTGAGCCTGCTGATCAACTCGACGATCGGCTTCCTCGTCTCCGAGGAGGCGCCGACCGCGATCGACGCCGCGTTCCGGCTCTACATGCTGCCGCAGGGAATGTTCTCGGTCGCGGTCGCGACGGTGCTGTTCCCGGCGCTCAGCCGGCTCGCGACGCGCCGCGACCTGGCCGGCCTGCAAACGCTGATCGGGACCGGGATGCGCCAGATCGCGCTGCTGCTGATCCCCAGCGCCGCGGCGTTCGCGGCGCTCGCGACGCCGATCGTGCGGCTCGTCTACGAGCGCGGCGAGTTCGACGCCGACTCGACGCGACAGGTGAGCGAGGCGCTGTTCTGGTTCGCGTTCTCGCTGCCGTTCTCGGGCATCACGCTGCTGCTCACGCGCAGCTTCTTCTCGCTCCAGCGCCCGTGGCTGCCGACGCAGCTGGCGATCTGGTCGCTGCTCGTCAACGCCGTCGTGTCGCTCGCGCTCTACGAGCCGCTCGGAATCGGCGGCATCGTGATCGGCACGACCGTCTCGAACGTGGTGCTGGCGCTGCTCGAGGGCCGCCGCCTGCGCCAGGAGCTGGGCGGCCTGGAAGTCACCCGGACGCTGCGGGCCGCGGCGCTGATGATCGCCGCCGCCGCGCTGCTCGCCGCGGTCGCCTACGGCACCTGGTACGGGCTCGACGAGCTGCTCGGGCGCTCGCTGCCCGCGCAGCTCGTGTCGGTCGGCTTCGCGCTCGTGCTCGGCGCGCTCGCCTACGCGGCGGTGATGCTGCGCAGCGGGCTGCCCGAGGCGCGCCAGATCCGCGACCTGTTCAGCCGCAGGGGCCCTCGTAGCATCTAGTCCCGCCGATGACCGACCAGTCCCGCATCCGCAACTTCTCGATCATCGCCCACATCGACCACGGAAAGTCGACGCTCGCCGACCGCATCCTCGAGATGACGCAGACCGTCCAGCTGCGCGACATGCGCGCGCAGCTGCTGGACTCGATGGACCTCGAGCGCGAGCGCGGGATCACGATCAAGGCCCAGGCAGTCCGGGTGCTCTACACCGCGCGCGACGGCGAGACCTACCAGCTGCACCTGATCGACACGCCCGGCCACGTCGACTTCACCTACGAGGTCAGCCGCTCGCTGGCCGCCTGCGAGGGCGCGCTGCTGGTCGTCGACGCGTCCCAGGGGGTCGAGGCGCAGACCGTCGCCAACACCTACCTCGCGATCGACAGCGGGCTGGAGCTGATCCCCTGCCTGAACAAGCTCGACCTGCCGGGCGCCGAGCCCGAGCGCGTGGCCGAGGAGATCGCGGAGCTGATGGGCGAGCCGGCCGACAGCATCCGGCGCATCTCGGCCAAGACCGGCGAGGGCGTGGCCGACGTGCTCGAGGAGCTCGTCGCGCGCGTGCCGCCGCCCGCCGGCGACCCCGACGCGCCGCCGCGGGCGCTGATCTTCGACTCCGAGTTCGACCAGTACCGCGGCGTGATCGCCTACATCCGCGTGGTCGACGGCACGTTCCGCAAGGGCGAGGCGATCCGCGCGATGGTCGCCGGCACGCAGGCCGAGATCGACGACATCGGCTTCTTCACGCCGGCGCAGATGCCCGCGCAAGGAGCTCAGCGCCGGGCGAGGTCGGCTACCTGATCACCGGCATCAAGGACGTCACGCGGCTGCGCGTCGGCGACACGCTGACGACCTCGATCAAGGGCGCGAGCGAGCCGCTGCCCGGCTACCGCGAGGTCAAGCCGATGGTCTTCTGCGGCCTGTTCCCGATCGACTCCGACGCCTACCCCGAGCTGCGCGACGCGCTCGAGAAGCTGACGCTCAACGACGCCGCGCTGCTGTGGGAGCCGGAGACCTCCGACGCGCTCGGCTTCGGCTTCCGCTGCGGCTTCCTCGGTCTGCTGCACATGGACATCGTGCGCGAGCGGCTGGAGCGCGAGTACGACCTCGAGCTGATGGCGACGATGCCGTCGGTCGAGTTCGAGCTGACGCTGACCGACGGCAAGGTGATCACGGTCCACAACCCGACCGACATGCCCGACCCGGCGCGCATCGCCGAGACGCGCGAGCCCTACATCAAGGCTTCGATCCTGACGCCGAAGGAGTACATCGGCCAGATCATGGAGCTCTGCCAGGAGCGCCGCGGCGAGCACACGGGCATGCACTACCTCTCATCCGAGCGCGTCCAGCTGAGCTACGACCTGCCGCTGTCGGAGATCGTGCTCGACTTCTTCGACCAGCTCAAGTCGCGCACGCGCGGCTACGCGTCGCTCGACTACGAGCCGCTCGGGCTGCGACCGTCGAACCTCGTCAAGCTCGACGTGCTGCTGGGCGGCGACCCGGTCGACGCGCTCTCGATGGTCGTGCACCGCGACAAGGCGTTCGAGTTCGGCAAGGCCCTGACAGAGAAGCTGCGCAAGAAGATCCCGCGCCAGCAGTACGACGTCCCGATCCAGGCCGCGGTCGGGGCGAAGATCATCGCGCGCGAGACCGTCAAGGCGTTCCGCAAGGACGTCACGGCCAAGTGCTACGGCGGCGACATCACGCGCAAGCGCAAGCTGCTCGAGCGCCAGAAGGAGGGCAAGAAGCGGATGAAGCAGGTCGGCCGGCTGGAGATCCCTCAGGATGCCTTCCTCGCCGTGCTCGAGCTCGGGGACAGCGCCCGGTGAGCAGCGCCGTCGGCAAGGTCTTCGCGCCCGTCTCCTACGCGGTCGGGCGCGAGAAGATCCGCGAGTACGCCGCCGCCGTCGGTGAGACGGACCCGCTGCACTCCGACCTCGAGGTCGCGCGTGGGGCCGGGCACGCCGACCTCGTGGCGCCACCGATGTTCGCGGTCGTGTACACGGCGCCCGCGATCGGCCCCGCGTTCTTGGATCCGGCGGTCGGGATGGACTTCGCCCGCATGGTCCACGGCGGGCAGGAGTTCGTGTGGGGGCCGCTCGTGATCGCCGGCGACGAGATCGTGACGGAGGTCGAGCTGACCAGCGTCTCCGAGCGCGGCGGCATGGGCTTCTACGTGTTCGAGTCGCGGTCGGACAACGGGCGAGGCGAGCGCGTCTGCACGGGTACCTGGACCTGCATCGTGAGAGGTGATTGATGCAGCCCGACGAGCAGCTGCCGGAGCTGAAGGTCACGCCGGACCGCTACCTGACCGTGCGCTACGCCGGCGCCTCGGGTGACTTCAACCCGATCCATGTCGACGATGACTTCGCCCGCTCGGTCGGCCTCCCGGGGCGGATCCTGCACGGGCTCTGGACCATGGCGCAGGTCGCGCGCGCGCAGACCGAGGCGGCCGGCGGCCCCGACCGCCTCAAGCGCCTGTCGGTGCAGTTCCGCGGCATGGGCGTGCCCGAGCAGGAGGTCGTCGTGAGCTCGAAGGTGCGCGAGCTGTCGGGCAGGAGCGCGCTGATCGACACCGAGGCACGTCAGGGCGACAGGCGCCTCGTGCGCCGCGGCGTTGCGGAATTGGACCTCTCCTAGTCGCCGGCTCCGGAACGGAGCAGGCTCCTAGAATCACCCGTGTGCTCACGCCGCGCCAGGAGCTGCTGCTCGCCAAGGTGATCGACGGCTTCGCGGCGGCCGGTCAGCCCGTCGGATCGAAGGCGCTCGCGGCCGACCCGGAGATCAGCGCAGGGCCGTCGACGATCCGCAACGAGCTTGCGGTGCTCGAGGAGCTCGGGCTGCTCGCGCATCCGCACACGTCCGCCGGGCGCGCGCCGACCGACGCCGGCTACCGCTACTACGTCGACCGCCTGCTGCCCGAGCCGGCGCGCGCGGACATGACGCTGGAGCTCGCCCGGCGCGAGGTCGACGAGGCGCTGCGGCTGACGTCGGAGACGCTCGCGCAGGTGACCGACCTGATGTCGATCGTGTCCGCGCCGCCGATCCAGACCACGACGATCCGCCACATCGAGGTCCTGCTGCTCCAGCCGCAGGTGCTGATGGTCGTGATCATCACCTCCACCGGTGGCGTCTCCAAGCGCGTCTTCACCTACGAGCGGCCCGTCGACGCCGGTCTCGCCGACTGGGCCGCCGCGTATCTCAACGAGGCGCTGGTCGGCAAGGGCCTGGGAGCGCGCACGCTGCGCTCGCGGCTGACCGATCCGACGCTGCCGCTGACCGAGCGCCGCTTCCTCGAGGGCCTGGCGCCGGCGTTCACCGACCTCGCCGCCACGGCCGGGGACTCGCTCTACGTCGAGGGCACGGCGCGGCTGCTGGCCGAGCACCGCTTCCAGGACGTCTCCCAGCTGAACGAGCTGCTCGAGCTGCTCGAGCGGCGCGTCTCGATGCTCGGGGTGCTCTCGGCGGCGCTCGACCAGCGCGAGCTCTACGTGCGCATCGGTGGCGAGAACGAGGCGCCCGCGCTGCGCGGGCTGTCGCTCGTCGCGGCCAACTACGGGCTGCCGCAGCGCAATCTCGGCACGGTGTCGGTGATCGGGCCGACGCGGATGGACTACGGGACGGCGATCGGGGCGGTGCGCACGGCGGCGCTGCAGCTGTCGCGCTTCGTCGAAGACATCTACGACGCCGACTGACGCCATGCCACGCGATGCCTACGAGGTGCTCGGCGTCGGCCGGGCCGCGGACGAGTCCGAGATCAAGAAGGCCTTCCGGCGGCTCGCGCGCGAGCTGCATCCCGACACGAACACCGAAGACCCCCAGGCCGAGGACAAGTTCAAGGAGGCCGCCGAGGCCTACGAGATCCTCTCGGACCCCGGCCGCCGGCGCCAGTACGACGCCTACGGGCACGAGGGCCTGCGCAGCGGCGGATACGCGCCCAACTTCGAGGGGTTCGGCTCCGTCTCGGACCTGTTCTCCGCGTTCTTCGGGTCGGGCGGCTTCGACGGCGCGTTCGGCGGCGGCCGCGGCCGCGGCGGGCAGATGCAGGGCGCCGACGTCGTCGTCGCGGTCGCGATCGATCTCGCCCAGGCCGCGCGCGGCGAGACCGTCGAGGTCAGCTACGACGCGGACGTGCGCTGCGGCACCTGCCACGGCAACGGCGCCGAGCCCGGCACGCCGATCGTGACATGCACGCGCTGCCACGGCTCCGGCCAGCTGCAGGCCGTCTCGCGCACGCGCTTCGGCCAGCTCGTCCGGTCCGCGGTGTGCGACGTCTGCGGTGGCGACGGTCGCGTGCCGGAGCGTCCCTGCTCCACCTGCGCCGGCCAGGGCAGGCTGCACGAGTCGCGCACGCTGCACGTCGACATCCCGGCCGGGATCGCCGACGGTCAGCGCATCCGGCTCAGCGGTCGCGGCCACGTCGGCCACCGCGGGGGACCCAACGGCGACCTCTACGTGACGATCCGCGTGCGCGAGGACGCGCGCTTCGTGCGCGACCAGGAGGACCTGCACACGGTGATCGACGTAGCGGCGCCGCTGGCGGCGCTCGGCACCACCGTGCAGGTGCCGAGCCTGGACGGCGACATCGCGGTCGAGGTTCCCGCCGGCACGCAGCCGGGCGAGATCATCACGTTGCGCTCGCGCGGCCTGCCGCCGCTGCAGCGCGGGCGCACGGGCGACCTGCACGTGCACGTCAACGTCGTGATCCCGCGCAAGCTCAGCCGCGCTCAGCGCGACCTGCTCGAGCGCCTCGCGGAGTCGCTGACCGATGGCAACATGGCAGCGGACGAGGGGATGCTCGCCAAGCTGAAGCGCGCGCTGGCGGGGTGACTACTCCGGTCGTGCGGCTCGGGATCCGCGTCCGGCGCGCCCAGGCGGAGCTCGCGCTCGCGGCGCTGCTGCCGATCTTGCAGGCCGGGGCCGAGGAGACCGAGCCGGCCGAGGACGAGGTCGAGTACGCGGTCTACGCACCGCGGGCGGAGCTGCCCGCGCTCGATGACGTCCGTGCGCTCGCCGGCGACGCGCTGATCGATGTGTCGCTGACCGATGTCGCACCCGGCTGGGAGCGACGCTGGCACGAGTACGTGCAGCCGGTCGAGATCGCCGCCGGCGGGCGCCGGCTGCGGATCCGTCCGCCCTGGGTGCCGGCCAGCGAGGCGACCGGAGGTCGTGATCGATCCCGGCGAGTTGTTCGGCGCGGGCACGCATCCGACGACCAGGCTCTGCCTGGAGCTGCTGCTGGCGGCGAACCCGGACGGCGCGCTGTGTGACTGGGGCGCCGGCAGCGGGATCCTCGCCGTCGTGCGCCGCGCGTCTGGGCTTCGGACCGGTCGCCGCCGTCGAGGTGATGCCCGACGGGCTCGAGGCAATCGCGCGCAACGCCGCCGCGAACGGCGTGAGCGTCCGCACGCACTGGCTCAACCTGGCCGCGTCGCCCGCGCCGTGGGCGCCGACCGTGACAGCGAACCTGACGGTCGAGCTGCTGGCAGCGATCGCCGCCGACGTGATGCAGCGCCCGCCCGAGCGGTTGATCGCCTCGGGCGTGCTGGCCGAGCGTGCCGGCGAGGTGGGGGAGGCGTTCGCCCACCACGGCCTGCGCGAGGCGGAGCGCCGCGTTCAAGGGGAGTGGGCCGCGGTCGTATTGGTGCGCGAGTGATACGGCTCGCCATCCGCGTCGCGCGCGACGACGCGGAGACCGTGCTCGCCGAGCTGCTCGAGCTGGCCCCCGGCGGCCTTGAGGAGCGCGAGCTCGACGGCGACGGCATCGAGTACGTGATCTACGGCGCGCCGGGCGAGTTGCCGGCGCTGCCGGACTTGCGCGCCGCCGCGGGCGACGCGCTGGTCGACGTGTCGACGTCCGAGGTCCCGGACGACTGGGCGGAGCGCTGGAAGGCATTCCACCGGCCGGTCGACGTGAGCTGGCGCTTCCACCGGCTGCGCGTGCGCCCGCCGTGGGAGGCGGCGGCCGCCGGCGACGTCATCGACCTCGTGATCGACCCCGGGCAGGCGTTCGGGACCGGCGCCCACCACACGACGCGGCTGTGTCTCGAGCTGATGCTCCGCTGGCCCCCGACGGCGAGGACCTGCGCGGCGCGGCCGCGTCCCAAGCGATGACCGCCGCAGCCGGCCGGGCGCGCTGGCCGACTGGGGCTGTGGCAGCGGCGTGCTCGCGATCGCGGCGGCGCGGCTCGGCTGGGAGCCGGTGCTCGCCTGCGACCTCGACGCGGCGTCGCTCGACGCCACGCGCGCGAACGCGATCGTCAACGGCGTGCCGGAGATCGCCGTCGAGCGCGTCGACCTGCGCCGCGCCGCGGGGCCGTGGGCGCCGACCGTCGTCGCCAACCTCGTCCGGCCGCTGCTGCTCGACGTCGCGACCGTGATGACCGAGCCGCCGCGGCAGCTGATCGTCTCGGGCCTGCTGCGCGAAGAGGCCGACGAGGTCGCCGCCGCGTTCGCCGCACGCGGGCTGCGCGAGGCGGATCGCCGGCACGGCGGCGAGTGGGCCGCGCTGCTGCTGACCACCGGATAGCCTCGCGCGGGATGGCCCACGACGTCCTCATCCTCGGCGGTGGCTTCGGCGGCCTGACCGCCGCTCGGCACCTGGAACGCAAGCTCGCGCCGCAGTCCGCGAAGGTCACGCTCGTCAACGACGTCAACTTCATGCTCTACACGCCGCTGCTGCCGGGCGCGGCCGCGGGCACGCTCGAGCCGCGCCACGTGGTCGTGCCGCTGCGCGAGCAGCTGAGCCGGACCGAGCTGCACATCGGCACCGTGCTCGGGGCCGATCCCGGGCGGCGTGTCGTGCAGGTGCGCTCGCTCGGCGGCCGCCAGACCGAGCTGGGCTACGACCAGCTGATCGTGGCGCTCGGGTCGACCTCGCGGACGCTGCCGATCCCGGGGCTGGCCGAGCACGCGCTCGGGCTTCAAGACGCTGCCGGAGGCGATCGCGCTGCGCAACCGGCTGATCCAGACGCTCGAGCAGGCCGAGCTCGAGCCCGACGACGCCGCGCGCGCCGCGCTGCTGACCTACGTCTTCGTCGGCGCGGGCTACGCCGGGCTCGAGGGAGCGGCCGAGATGCAGGACTTCGCCGCCGACCTCGTCGCAGCGCTACCCGCGCTCCCGCCTGCACGGGCTGCGCTTCCTGCTCGTCGAGGCGAAGGACCGCGTGATGCCCGAGATCCAGCCCGACCTCGCAGCGTTCGCGACCGCCGAGCTGCGCCGGCGCGGGATCGAGATCCGCACGAGCACGACGATCGAGCGCGTCGGCCCGGACTCGGTCGAGCTCTCGACCGGCGAGATCGTGCCGACGCGCACGGTCGCCTGGACCGCCGGCGTCAAGCCGCACCCGGTCGTGGCGCGGCTCGGGCTGCCGCTGGACGACGGCGGCCGGATCGTGGCCGACCGCTTCTGCGCCGTCGCGGGCCGGCCCGGCGTCTGGGCGATCGGCGACGCCGCCGCGGTGCCCGATCCCGCGCGCAAGGGCATGCCGTCACCGCCGACCGCGCAGCACGTGCTGCGCCAGGCCAAGGTGGTCGCCGACAACGTCGCGCACGCGCTCGCCGGGGAGCCGCAGCGCCGGCGCCCGTTCCGCTACCGCACGCTCGGCGTCTTCGTCGACATGGGCCGCCACCAGGCCGTCGCCAGCACGCTCGGGATCAAGTGGCGCGGCTTCCCGGCGTGGTTCCTCGCCCGCACCTATCACCTGGCGCTGATGCCGGGGACGGCGCGGCGCGCGCGCCTCGTGACGGACTGGACGACGGGCCTGCTGTTCGGGCGCGACTCGGCCGAGCTGGGGCAGCTCGGCCATCCGCCCGGCCTCGGCGAGCAGAGCGCGGGCGGGACCGGGAGCTCAGAGGCCGGCGGCGATGAAGTCGTCAGCGGCGCCGGCGCGCGCCTCGACGACTGAGCGGGCGCGCGAGGCAGAGCTTCAGCCGCCGCGGCGGAACGGCGCGGTCGATGCGCACCGGGCGCCCGTCGCGGCCGAGCCAGATCAGGTCGAGCGCGAAGCGCATCCCGAACGTGTGCACGGAGCGGCAGCGCGGGAGGTGCAGCGCGTAGCGCGGGCGGCATCGCGTCGAGCTGCGCGAGCCCCTGCAGGCGGTCCGCGCGGCGCTCGGCCCGCGCGATGCGCAGCCCGCCCGCCAGCTCGCGCGCGGGCAGGGCCTCCAGCCTGCGGGCGCTCGCCGTCACGCGCGCATCGTAGAATGGGACGCGACTTGGATCTCGCCGAGCAGATCAAGAGCGACGTGGCCACCGCGATGAAGGCGGGTGACCGCGACCGCGTCGGCGCGCTCCGGCTCGTGCTGTCAGAGCTGCAGAAGGCCGCCAAGGACGGCGGCGCCGACGAGCAGGCCGTGCTGCGCCGCGAGCGCAAGCGCCGGCGCGAGTCCGAGGCGGCCTACCGCGACGCCGGCCGCGCCGACCTCGCCGACGCCGAGGCCTACGAGGCGGGCCTGATCGAGGCCTACCTCCCGCGCGGAGCTCGACGACGCGGAGCTCGACGCGCTGGTCGCGCGCGCGATCGCCGAGACCGGCGCCGTCCGAGCCGCGCGACATGGGCAAGGCGATCAAGCACGTGATGGCGGCCGCCGGCGGGCGCGCCGACGGCAGGCAGGTCTCGGCGAAGGTCAAGGAAGCGCTGCACTAGTGGCACGACGGCAGCTCGAGCTCTCCAACGAGGTCGCGGCCGAGCTGGCCGGCGCGCAGGACGTGATCCTCAAGACGCTCGAGGAGCAGCTCAGCGCCGACATCTTCCTGCGCGGCAACGTCGTCACGCTCGACGGCGACGCCGAGGCGGTGCAGCTCGCCGCCACGGTCGTGCGCGAGCTGTCCGAGCTGGTCGCGCGCGGGCACGAGATCGGGCCGGCGACGATCGAGTCGGTCGCGCGCGTGCTCGACCAGGCCGAGTCGCCCAGCCAGGTGCTCGACGACGTCGTCTGGCGCCACCGCAACCTCAAGGTCGCGCCCAAGTCGGTCAACCAGAAGCGCTACGTCGACGCGATCAAGCGCTCGACGATCACGTTCGGCATCGGCCCGGCCGGCACCGGCAAGACGTTCCTCGCGATGGCGATGGCGACCGCCGCGCTCGCGCGCCGCGAGGTCAACCGGATCATCCTCTCCCGCCCGGCGGTCGAGGCCGGCGAGCGGCTCGGCTTCCTGCCCGGCGACCTGATGGCGAAGGTCGACCCCTACCTGCGCCCGCTGTTCGACGCGCTGCACGACATGATGGACGCCGAGCGCGTCTCGGCGCACCTCGAGCGCGGCGTGATCGAGGTCGCGCCGCTGGCCTTCATGCGCGGCCGCACGCTGAACGACTCGTTCGTGATCCTCGACGAGGCGCAGAACACGTCGCCCGAGCAGATGAAGATGTTCCTCACGCGGCTCGGGTTCGGCTCGAGGATGGTCGTCACCGGCGACATCACGCAGATCGACCTGCCGCGCGAGCAGAAGTCGGGCCTCGTCGTGGTCGGCGACATCCTCGCCGGCGTCGACGGCGTCGAGTTCGTGCGCTTCGGCGGCGAGGACGTCGTGCGCCACAAGCTCGTGCAGCGGATCGTCGCGGCCTACGACGAGCACACGGCGCGCCAGGCGCCCGAGCTGCGCCGCGCGGACAGCCGCCGCCGGCCGGCGTGAGCCCGCTGGAGGTCGAGGTGCTCGGCGACGCGCTGCCCGCCGAGCGGGTCCGCCGTGCCTGCGTGCTGGCGGCCGCGACCGCCGGGGTGGAGGACGGCCACGTCGCGGTCGCGTTCGTCGACGCGGGCGAGATCGCCGCGCTCAACGCCGAGCACCGCGGCAAGGCAGGGCCCGACCGACGTGCTGTCGTTCCCGGTCGACGGCGCCGAGCCGGTCGCCGGCGAGCGCGAGCTCGGCGACGTCGTGATCTGCCCCGAGCACACCGAGGACCTCGCCGAGGCGGTCGTCCACGGCGTGCTGCACCTCGTCGGCATGGACCACGAGACGCGACGAGGGCGAGATGCTCGCGCTGCAGGCCGAGGTCGTCTCGTGGCTGAGCTAGGCGCGACGCGCTCGGGCTTCGTCGCGCTCGCCGGCCGGCCGAACGTCGGCAAGTCGACGCTCGTCAACGCGATCGTCGGGCGCAAGGTCGCGATCGTCTCCGACAAGCCGCAGACGACGCGGCGCGCGATCCGCGGCGTCGCGACGCGCGACGACGTGCAGATCGTGCTGGCCGACCTGCCCGGCGTGCAGCGCCCGCGCGACGAGCTGACCGCGCCGCATGCAGCGCCGCGTCGAGCAGGAGCTGGCGCAGGCCGACGCGGCGCTGTTCGTGCTCAACGGCGACCAGGGCGTCGGCGGGCCCGGCGACGTCTGGATCGCGGACGCGCTGCGCGGCGGCGCGGTGCCGGTCGTGATCGCCGTCAACAAGGTCGACCGCACGTCGAACGCGCGCACCGTCGCGGCGCTGCAGGCGGCGGCCGACCTCGACCTCGACGCCGAGGTCTTCCCGGTCTCGGCGCGCACCGGCCACGGCGTCGCGCCGCTCGTCGACCACCTCGCGGCGCTGCTGCCGCCCGGGCCGTTCTTCTTCCCGGCCGAGGAGATCTCCGACCAGCCCGAGTCGGTCGTGCTGGCCGAGCTGGTGCGCGAGCAGGTGCTCGCCCGCACGCGCCAGGAGATCCCGCACGCGGTCGAGGTGCAGGTCGAGGAGATCGCCGACCGCGGCGACCTGATCACCGTGCGCGCGCTGCTCTGGGTCGAGACCGAGTCCCAGAAGGGGATCCTGATCGGCAGCGGCGGGCAGCATGATCAAGGCGATCGGCTCGGCCGCGCGGGTCGAGCTGGAGCGCGAGCTGGCTGCGCGGGTCCACCTCGACCTGTCGGTCCGCGTGCGGCGGTCGTGGCGGGCGGACGACGCGCTGCTCGACCGGCTCGGGATCACGTGACGCGCGTGCGTAACGTCAACTGCGCCAGGTGAAGGGGAGGGTCGGGTGGCGGTGGCGGCTCGATCGCGCGAACGTCGTCAGCACCGGCATAGCCACGATGCACGGACGTTCGTGCGCGATCCGGCTGCGAGCGCCACCCCCTCACTGCCGCCGTTGACTTCGGACGACCGCCTACCCCAGATCGCGCCCGAGCTTCACCGCCAGCGTCGCGTACTCCTCCAGCCCGACCTCGGCGTCGAACAGGAACGGCAGCGTGTGCACCGGCGCGCCGGCCTCGCGCTTGAGCCGGCGCACGTGCGCGCGCTGCGTCCGCGCGCGCTCGTGCTCGGACAGCGCGGCGCGAACGGCCGCCAGCGCGTCCGGGCTCCAGCCCGTTCGCGGCCGCCGCGCGCAGCGCCTCCGCCTCCTTGCCGTTGAAGCGCGCCGGATAGACGCCGTTGACGACGATCGCGTCGAGCCCGAGCCCGATCGCGTCGTGCAGCCGCGTCGCCGAGCTCGAGCGTCTCGTTGACCGGCATCTCCTCGGGCAGCGCGACCGCGACGTAGCCGGTGCGCGCGGGTCGGCGAGCATGTCGCGGATCTTGAACGCCTGGCGCCGGATCGGCCCGACGCGCGCGATCTCGCCGAACGTGCTCGGCGCCGTCAGCATCGCGAGGCCGTGGCCGGAGGAGGGCGCGTCGACGATCACGAGGTCGTAGGTGCGGTTCGCGGCGTCCCAGCGCTCGACCTGCGCGAGCTCCCAGACCTTGGCGATCGTGATCAGCTCCTTCGCGCCCGGCGCGGCGGCGACGAAGTGCTGGAACGCCGACGAGCCGGTGATCAGCCGCAGCGCCGTGCCCGCCGAGCTGGCGCCCGAGCCACTCCTGCAGCGCCGCGGTCGGGTCGATCCTGATCGCCCACAGGTTCTCGGCCAGCTGGACCTCCTGCTCGCGCCGCACGCCGTGGCGGGCGAAGGCGCGCGAGACGCGGTCCTGCTCGGCGACCTCGCAGACGATCGTCCGCCGCCCGCGCGCCGCGGCCGCCAGCCCGAGCGCCGCGGCGACGGTCGTCTTGCCGACACCGCCCTTGCCCGTGACGTACAGCAGGGCGCGGTCGAGCAGGAGGTTCTCCATGCGTCTGACAGCATGACGGGTGAACGGATGGACCTGACGCTCGACCACTCCTACGAGACGTGCCGGCGCATGCACCGCCGTCACGACCCGACCTACTACTGGGCCACGCGCCGGCTGCCCGCCGAGATCCGGCCCGCGACGCACGCGCTCTACGGCTACGTGCGCACCGCCGACGAGATCGTCGACGGCCCGCGCCGGCCGGCGAGCGCCGAGGCGCGCCGCGCGGCGCTGGACGCCTGGGAGCGCGAGCTCGAGCGCGGGCTGGCCGCGGGTCGCTCGCCGCAACCCGGTCGTCGGCGCGCTCGTCGACGCCGGCCGCCGCCACCGGCTGCCGCTCGGCGAGCTGCGCACCTACATGCGCTCGATGCGGATCGACTGCGCGCCGGTGCGGATCGAGACCTGGCCCGAGCTCGAGGCCTACATGGACGGCTCGGCCGGCTCGGTCGGCCGCATCATGGCGCCGCTGCTCGGCGTCCCGGAGCGCCACCACGCCGGCTACGGGCGGCTCGGGCAGGCGTTCCAGCTCGCCAACTTCATCCGCGACGTGCGCGAGGACGCGAGCCTGGACCGCGTCTACCTGCCCGCCGAGGACCGCGCGCGCTTCGGCGTGGAGGAGGGCGACCTGAGCGGCGCGCACGCCTCGCCCGAGCTGCGCGCGCTGCTCGCGCACGAGGTGCGTCGCGCGCGCGCGCTGTTCGCCGAGAGCGAGCCCGCGATCGCGGCGGCGCCCGGGTCCGTGCGGACCGGCGTGCGCTTCGCCGTCGGCGATCTACCTGCGCGTGCTCGACCGCGTCGAGCGGATCGACTTCGACGTGCTCGGCCGGCGCGCGGGGGTGCGCGCGTGGCAGGTGCCGGGCGCCGCGCTGGGAGCGCTGCGCCGGTGACGCGCCGGGCGACGCTGCGCGGCGCCGAGCGCACGCCGCTCGCCGGCGACGCCGCGCGCGCGGACGTGCTGATCTGCGGCGCCAGCTTCGCCGGGCTCGCGGTCGCGCGCGAGCTCGCCGGCGCCGGCGCCGACGTGCTGGTCGTCGACCGCTACGAGATCGGCGAGCGCCAGACGTCGGCGTGCGCCGCGCCGACGCCGTGGCTGCACGCGATGGGCGTGCGCGAGGCGATCCGCCAGGAGCTGCCGTGCATGGCGTTCCACACGCCGCACGGCTCGGCCCGCTTCCGGCTGCCGTGGAGCTGGTCCTCGTTCGACTACCGCGACGCTCTGCCACGAGCTGTGGGAGCAGTGCGGGACGCGCGCTTCGAGGTCGCCAAGGTCGAGCGCGCGCGCGCGGCGCAGCCGATCGCGCACCGACCGCGGCGACGCTCACCGCGCCGCTGGTCGTCGACGCGCTCGGCTGGCGCCGCGTGCTCGGGCGCCGGGCCGAACGTGCAGCCGCCCGAGGCGCTGATCTCGCGCGGGCTCGAGGTCCATCCCGACGCGCGCGGCGGCGACGCCGACCTCGACGTCTGGATCGACCGCTCGCTGATCCGCCACGGCTACGCCTGGTCGGTCCCGGCCGGCGGCGAGCAGCGCGTCGGCGTCGGCTCCTACGAGCCGCGCGACCACGTCAAGGAGCCGACGCGCGACGATCGCGGCCGGCTCGGCGTGCCGCCCGTCCGCTACCAGGGCAACTGGTTCCCGCACGCGCTGCGCCCGGCCGTCGAGGACGGCGTCTTCTTCGCCGGCGACAGCGCCGGCCACTGCCTGCCGCTCTCGGGCGAGGGGATCCGGACGGCGTTCTACTTCGGCATCGCCTGCGGCGCGCGAGCTGCGCCGCGTGCTGGACGGCGAGGCGACCCGCGACGAGGCGCTCGCGGCCTACGGCGCGTTCTCGGACTCGCACGCGCCGGCGTTCACGACCGCGCTGCGGCTGCAGCGCCTGATCCCCGCGCTGCCGCCGCGCGTGCTGACCGCGCTGCTGGCCGTGGTCGGCCGCGAGCGGCCCTGCCGGCGCGCGTTCGGCTGGTACCTCGAGCAGGCGCACCCGCGCTTCGCCGCGCGCTTGCGACCGCGTGCTCACGGCACGACGACGAGCTTGCGGCCTGGCGAGCTGCCCTGGCGCTGCCAGGCGTCGGGCACGTCGTCGAGGCCGATGCGCTCGATCTCGACCGCGATCTCGCCCGCGGCGGCGTGCTGCGCGAGCCGCGCGTACGCCGCGGCCTTGCGCTCCTCGCCGGCGGTGTAGTTCGTGTAGCCGAGCAGGTCGACGGGCGTGGCGCGGATCGCGGCCGAGGCGAGCGCTGGCCTCGGCGCCCGCCGACTGGCCGATGTGCGACGAGCCGGCCGAACGGCGCCAGCGCGCCGAGCGCCGCCGCGCGGCTCGCCCCAGAGCGGGTCGAGCACGACGTCGAAGCCGTCGCCGCCCGCGGCCTCGCGCAGCGCGCCCGCGAGGTCGTCGGCGGCCTCGCAGGTCGACCGACGGCGTCGGCGCCGAGCCGGCGCGCGCGCTCCAGCCCCTCGGCGCTGCGCGCGGCCGCGACGACGCGCCCGGCGCCGAGCAGCTGCGCGGCCTGGACGCCGATCTGGCCGACGACGCCGCTCGCGCCGAGCACGAGCACGGTCTCGCCCGGCTGCAGGCCGCGCGCGCCACTCCAGCGACAGCCAGGCCGCGAGCCCGGAGACGCCGAGGCAGACCGCGAGCGCCGGGTCGAGCCCGTCGGGCAGCGGGTAGCCGCTGCCCGCCGCGAGCAGCGTCGCGCTCGGCGAACGCGCCGAACGGCTCGCGGCTGTACTCGAAGTAGACGAGGCTGCCGTCCGCGCGCCGCCCGACGCCCTCCTTGCCGGCGACGTAGGGCGGCTCGTGGCGCTCGAGCGGGAACTGCCCGCCGGCGATCCGGATGTCGACCGGGTTCATGCCCGCGGCGACGACCGTCGACGACCTCGTCGCCGTCCGCGGGCGCGGGGTCGCGGAACTCCCCGAGCTCCGGGACCGCGCCGTGGGCGTGCAGGATCGGCGGCTCGCATCGGCGCGGATACTACGATCCGGCGTTCGCATGGACGACTCGGCGATCGCCTACGACGAGCAGGGCCTCGTGCCCTGCGTGATCCAGGACTGGCGCTCGGGCGAGGTGCTCACGCTCGCGTACATGAACGCCGAGGCGCTCGCCGCGACGCGCGCGCACCGGCGAGCTGCACCTGTGGAGCCGCTCGCGCGCCGAGCTGTGGCACAAGGGCGCGACGTCGGGCAACACCCAGGCGGTGCGGGCGATCCGCTACGACTGCGACGGCGACGCGCTGCTCGCGCTGGTCGAGCCGGCCGGGCCCGGCGTGCCACACCGGCGAGCGCACCTGCTTCCACCGCGGCGAGCTCGAGCCGCCCGCGCCGCACGAGGTGCTGCCCGCGCTCGAGCGCACGATCGCCGCGCGCGCGCGAGTCGGCGCCCGCCGGCTCCTACACGGCGCAGCTGCTCGCCGACCCGCCGCTGGTCGGCGAGAAGGTCCGCGAGGAGGCCGAGGAGGTCGCGCGCGCCGCGCGCGAGGAGACCGACGAGCGCGTGGCCGAGGAGGCCGCCGACGTGCTCTACCACCTCGCCGTGCTGCTGCGCGGCCGCGGCTGCGCGCTCGCGCGACGCCGAGGAGGTGCTCGCGTGGCCGTCGCCGCTGAGTCGGAGCTGCGGCTCGGCGTCGAGCCCGGCGCTCGACGAGGTGCGCGCGCTCGCCGCCGAGCACAACCTCGTGCCGGTCCGCCAGCACGTTCCTGGAGGACTGCGAGACGCCGGTCTCCGCCTTCCTCAAGCTGCGCGGCGCCGGCCCCGCGTTCCTGCTCGAGTCCGCCGAGCAGGGCCAGCGCGTCGGGCGCTGGTCGTTCATCGGCTACCGGCCGCGCCGCGTCGTGCGCTGGAGCCTGGCCGACGGCGGCGACCCCTACGCGCTCGCGGCCGCCGAGGTCGAGCGCCAGCGCCAGGCGCCGCTGCCCGGACCTGCCGCCGTTCGCCGGCGGCGCGGTCGGCTTCTTCGGCTACGACTGCGTGCGCGCCGTCGAGCCGCTCGGCCCGCCGAACGCGGACACGATCGGGCTGCCCGACCTCGCGCTGATGCTGACCGACGCGCTCGTCGCCTTCGACCACCTCAAGCACACGGTCACGATCCTCGCCAACGCCTACGTCGAGGAGGAGGGCGTCGAGGCCGGCTACGAGCGCGCGCTCGGCGTGATCGCCGAGGTGCGCGAGCGGCTCGCCGGCCCGCTGCCGCGGCTCGCGGGCGCCGTCGGCGCCGAGCCGCACTTCGAGCCCAACATGCCGCGCGAGGCGTTCGAGGCGATGGTCGCGCGGATCGTCGAGTACGTCCACGCCGGCGACGCCTTCCAGGTCGTGCCCGTCCCAGCGCTGGTCGGCGGAGGTCGCCGTCGACGCGTTCTCGATCTACCGCGGGCTGCGCGCGATCAACCCGTCGCCGTACATGTACTTCCTCGACTTCGAGGACTTCCAGATCGTCGGCGCCTCGCCCGAGCCGCTCGTCACGGTCGCCGGCGGGCGCGCGACGACGCGCCCGATCGCCGGCACGCGGCCGCGCGGCGGCGACGCCGACGAGGACCAGGCGATCGCGCAGGACCTGCTCGCCGACGAGAAGGAGCGCGCCGAGCACGTGATGCTCGTCGACCTCGGCCGCAACGACCTCGGCCGCGTGTGCGAGTACGGCAGCGTCGAGGTCGAGACGTTCATGGCGGTCGAGACCTACTCGCACCTGATGCACATCGTCTCGTCGGTCGGCGGCCGCCTGCGCCCGGAGGTCGGCCCGATGGACGCGCTGCGCTCGATCCTGCCCGCGGGCACGCTGTCGGGCGCGCCGAAGGTGCGCGCGATGCAGATCATCGACGAGCTCGAGCCGGTCAAGCGCGGCGCCTACGGCGGCGCGGTCGGCTACCTCTCCTACACGGGCGAGCTCGACACCTGCATCTGCATCCGCACCGTCGTGCTGCGCGACGGCGGCGCGCACATGCAGGCCGGCGGCGGCACGGTGGCCGACGCGAAGCCCGACTACGAGTACGAGGAGTCGCGCAACAAGGCGCGCGCGGTCGCGCGCGCGATCGAGCTCGCGACGCGCCAGGAGGCGTGGCCGTGAGCGAGTCCTCGTCATCGACAACTACGACTCGTTCACCTACAACCTCGTCCAGTACCTGGGCGAGCTGGGCGCGGAGCTCGAGGTCGTGCGCAACGACGTCGAGCCGACCGACGACGCTGCTCGCGCCGCGAGCCGGACCGCGTGATCGTCTCGCCCGGCCCGTGCACGCCGAACGAGGCGGGCGTGTCGGTCGAGGTGATGCGCCGCTTCCCCGAGGCCGGCATCCCGACGCTCGGCGTCTGCCTCGGCCACCAGTCGCTCGCGCAGGCGTTCGGCGGCGACGTCATCCGCCACGTGCCCGTGCACGGCAAGACGACGGAGATCACGCACGACGGCACCGGGCTGTTCGCGGGGCTGCCGTCGCCGCTGGTCGTCGGCCGCTACCACTCGCTCGTCGTCGACTCCCGACGCTGCCGGACTGCCTGATGGTCACCGCCACCGGCGGCGGCGTCGTGATGGGGGTGCGCCACCGCGAGCTGCCCGCGCACGGCGTCCAGTTCCATCCCGAGTCGGTGCTGACGCCCGAGGGCAAGCGCCTGCTGGAGAACTTCCTCGGTGCCGAACCCGGTCCTGACTAGGGCGATCGACCGGCTCGCCTCGCGCGAGGACCTGGCGACCGAGCGACATGTCCGCGGTGCTGGCGGAGATCATGGCCGGCAACGCGTCCGAGACCGAGACGGCGGCCGTGCTGATCGCGCTGCGCACGAAGGGCGAGACGGTCGACGAGCTGGTCGGGCTCGCGCGACGATGCGGCGCTTCGCCGCGCCGGTCGAACACCGGCCGCGACGACCTGATCGACACGGCCGGCACCGGCGGCGGGCGGCCGACCTTCAACGTCTCGACCACCGCGGCGCTGATCGCCGCCGGCGCCGGCTGCGCGGTCGCCAAGCACGGCAACCGCTCCGCCACCGGCCTGTCGGGCTCCGCCGACGTGCTCGAGGCGCTCGGCGTGCGCATCGACCTCGCGCCCGAGGCCGTCGCGCAGTGCATCGAGGAGGTCGGCTTCGGCTTCATGTTCGCGCCCGCGCACCACGGCGCGACGCGCTTCGTCGTGCCGGTGCGCAAGGAGCTCGCCGTGCGCACGATCTTCAACTTCCTCGGCCCGCTGACCAACCCCGCCGGGCGCGACGCGCCAGGTGATCGGCGTCTCCGACCCGGCGTTCCTCGAGGTGATCGCCGGCGCGCTCGCGCGGCTCGGCGCCGCAGCGCGCGCTCGTCGTCTCGAGCCTGGACGGCCTGGACGAGCTGAGCACCGTCGGGCGCGACGCGCGTCGTCGAGGTCGACGGCGGCGAGCTGCGCACCTACGAGGTCGACGCCCGAGGACGTCGGGCTCGAGCGCGCGGCCTACGAGGACGTCGCCGGCGGGCCGCCCGACGTCAACGCGCGCGACGACGCGGCGGATCTTCGCCGGCGAGCGCGGTCCGGCGCGTGACCTCGCGGTGCTCAACGCCGGCGCCGCGATCTACGCCGCGGGCCGCGCCGACGGCCTGGCGCAGCGGGGTCCGGGCCGCCGAGGCGGCGATCGACGACGGCGCCGCCGCCGCGGCGCTGGACCGGCTCGTCGAGCTCACGGGTAAGCTGGCGCCGACTTGAGCGTGCTGGACCGCATCGTGGAGGCGACGCGCGACGAGGTCGAGCGCCGTCGCGAGACCGTGCCCCTCTCGCAGCTGGAGGCCGCGCTCGGCGCGCGGCCCGAGAGCCGGCCCTTCCAGGAGGCGCTCACGCGCCCCGGCATCTCGCTGATCGCCGAGCACAAGCGGCGCTCGCCGTCGGCCGGCGTGATCCGCGAGGGCGCCGAGCTGACCGACGTCGTGCGCGCCTACGAGCGCGGCGGCGCGGCCGCGCTGTCGATCCTCACCGAGCCGTTCCACTTCGCCGGCTCGCTCGACGACCTGCGTCGCCGCCCGCGCCGCGACGCACCTGCCGGTGCTGCGCAAGGACTTCATCGTCGACCCCTACCAGCTCTACGAGTCGGCGGCCGCCGGGCGCCGACGCGATCCTGCTGATCGTCGCGGCGCTCGAGCCGGAGGAGCTCGCAGAGCTGCACCGCGAGGCCTGGGCGCTCGACCTCGACGTGCTCGTCGAGGTCCACGACGAGGAGGAGCTCGAGGCTGCGCTGGAGGTCGAGGCCGAGGTGATCGGCATCAACAACCGCGACCTGGCGGACTTCTCCGTCGACATCGAGCGCACCTACGAGCTGCTCTCCGACGTGCCGGCGGGAAAGACGGTCGTGTCGGAGTCCGGCTTCTCGACGCGCGAGCAGCTCGACGAGCTCGACCGCGTCGGCGTCGACGCCGTGCTGATCGGCGAGACGCTGATGCGCGCGCCCGACATCGAGGCCGCCTGCCACGAGCTCTCCGGCAGCGCCTGACGCCGTCTACGCTGCGTCTGCTGACGCGCGTCAAGATCTGTGGCATCACCCGCCGCGAGGACGCCGAGCTCGCGGTCGAGCTGGGTGCCTGGGCGCTCGGCTTCATCCTCTGGCCGCAGTCGCCGCGCGCGGCCGACCCGGACGTCGCCGCCCGCATCGCCGCGGCGCTGCGCCGCCGGATCGAGCTGGTCGGCGTGTTCGTCAACCCGACGCTCGAGCAGGTCGCGCACGCCGCCGAGGAGCTGCACCTCTCGCACCTGCAGCTGCACGGCGACGAGGGCCCGGCGTTCTGCTCCGAGGCCGCCCGTCGCACGGGCGCGAAGGTGATCAAGGCGGCGCACGTCGCCGGCGCCGCCGACCTGCAGGACCTCGAGCGCTTCCACACCGACTTCCACCTGCTCGACACGGCGGCGCGCGGACTGCGCGGGGGCACGGGGGAGACCTGGGACTGGGCGATCGCCGCGCGCCGGCGGCGCGGGACGCCGGTGATCCTCTCCGGCGGGCTGACCGCGGAGAACGTCGCCGCCGGGATCGAGGCGGTCGACCCGTGGGCGGTCGACGTCGCGTCCGGCGTCGAGGCCACGCCCGGCGTCAAGGACCCGGACCGGCTGGCCGCGTTCATGGCCGCCGCGGCCGAGCGCAAGCCGGTCGAGGCGGGCACGTGACCGTCGTCGAGCACCGCTTCGGCCCCTACGGCGGCCAGTACGTGCCCGAGACGCTGATGCCCGCGCTCGCGGAGCTCGAGACGGCCTGGGTCGCCGCGCGCGCGGATCCCGGCTACCTCGACGAGCTGTCGCGGCTGGGTCGCGACTTCTGCGGACGCCCGACGCCGCTCTACCACGCCGCGCGCCTGTCGGAGGTCGCCGGCCGCCCGGTCTGGCTCAAGCGCGAGGACCTGATGCACACGGGCTCGCACAAGCTCAACAACGCGCTCGGCCAGTGCCTGCTGGCCAAGCGCATGGGCAAGCCGCGCATCATCGCCGAGACCGGCGCGGGCCAGCACGGCGTCGCGACCGCGACCGCGTGCGCGCTGCTCGGGCTGGAGTGCGTCGTCTACATGGGCACCGAGGACATGCGGCGCCAGGCGCCCAACGTGCAGCGGATGCGGCTGCTGGGCGCGACCGTGAGCGGCGTCGACGCCGGCTCGCGCACGCTCAAGGAGGCCGTCTCGGCGGCGATCCGCGACTGGGTCGCGAACGTCGGCCGACACGCACTACGCGATCGGCTCGTGCGTCGGGCCGGCGCCGTTCCCGGCGCTCGTGCGCGACCTCCAGCGCGTGATCGGCGACGAGGCGCGCGCGCAGGTGCTGGAGCGCTGCGGCCGGCTGCCCGCGCGCGTGATCGCCTGCGTCGGCGGCGGCTCGAACGCGATCGGCATGTTCATCCCGTTCGCCGACGATCCCGGCGTCGAGCTGGTCGGCGTCGAGGCCGCCGGCGACGGCTTGACGAGCGGCCGCCACGGCGCGCCGCTGACGGTCGGCGGGCCCGGTGGCCGCGGCGGCGTGCTGCACGGGTCGTTCTCGGCGATCATGCAGGACGAGGAGGGCCAGATCACCGAGGCGCACTCGATCTCGGCCGGCCTCGACTATCCCGGCGTCGGCCCGGAGCACGCCTGGCTGCGCGACTCCGGCCGCGCGCGCTACGAGGCGGTGACCGACGAGCAGGCGGTCGCGGCGTTCCGGCGGCATGGCCGAGCTGGAGGGGATCATCCCGGCGCTCGAGTCCTCACACGCGGTCGCCTGGGTGCTGGCCAACGCGCCGGTCGACGCGGATGCGCTCGAGCTGATCTGCCTCTCGGGCCGCGGCGACAAGGACCTCGCCGAGGTGCTGGAGCGCGAGGGGTGAGCGTCGCCACCGGGCAGGACACGATCGCCGCGGCGTTCGCGGCGTCGGCCGGCCGCGCTGCGCTGATGCCGTACCTGATGGGCGGCTTCCCCGATCTCGACACGTCGCGCGCGATCGGCGAGGCCTACGGCGAGCACGGCGCCGACCTCGTCGAGCTGGGCGTGCCGTTCTCCGACCCGCTCGCCGACGGCCCGGTGATCCACGCCGCCGGGACCGCCGCGCTGGCGGCGGGCGCGACGGTCCACGGCGTGCTCGAGCTCGGGCGCGCGCTCGCCGACACGGTCCCGGTGGTGCTGATGTGCTACGCCAACCTCGTGCTCGCGCGCGGCACCGAGCGCTTCGCCGACGATCTCGCCGCGCGCGGGATCAGCGGCCTGATCGTCCCGGACCTGCCGCTCGAGGAAGCGGGTGCGGCGCTCGCCGCCTGCGACGCGGCCGGGATCGCGCTCGTCGGGCTGGTCGCGCCGACGACCCCGGACGAGCGGCTCGCGGCGATCGGGCGCAGCGCGCGCGGCTTCGTCTACACCGTCGTCAGTGACCGGCACGACGGGCGAGCGCGGGGCGCTGGCCGATGACCTGCCGGCGGTGATCGCGCGCACCAAGGCGCACTTCGACGTCCCGGTGGCGCTCGGCTTCGGGATCGCCACGCCCGAGGCAGCAGCCGAGGCGGCGGCCGCCGGGGCCGACGGCGTGATCATCGGCTCACGGCTCGTGCGCGCTGCCGCGGAGGCTTCGGACCCGGCCGCCGCGGTGGGCGAGCTGGTCGCCGGTTTCGCGGCCGCTCTCCAGTAAGAGGGCGCAGCCCGGTCAAGTCCGGACATGGAAGTCCGGCATGTCAATCAGAACGCCGTCCGGATGACCGGCGGAGCACTATGATCCGCGCAATGGGGCTACTGCTCACCACCATCGCCGGGCTGACCGTCTGGATCGTGCTGTGGGCGATCGGCGTCAAGTCGTTCGACGCGTTCATGATCACGGTCGGGATGGTCGTCGTGGCGGCCACGTTCCGCGTGTTCGGACCGGCCGCTCCCGGCAACCGCAGCAACGAGGATGTCGACCGCGGCTGGAGCCCACGCTAACGCGGCCGTAACGCAAGATTTGCGTCACTTCCGGCGCGAGCACTAGAATCGCGCGCTCAGATCAAGGTTCAACCCTTTGAGGAGGGGTTACTTGAATATTCGTGGACTGGCAGCGTGGAGCTGCCTCACGGCCGCAATGGCCTTTGGAGTCGCCGCGTGCGGCGACGACGACGAACCAGAAGGTGGTGGCGGGGGCGCCTCGTCCGAGGGCGGCGGCACGCTGAACGTGTACTCGTCGCTGCCGCTGCAGGGCGCCGGCGCGCCCGCAGTCCGAGGACGTCCAGAACGGCATCAGGCTCGCCCTCCAGCAGAAGGGCGGCAAGTGCGGCGATTGGACGATCGAGTACAAGCCGCTCGACGACTCGACCGCGGCCGCCGGCACGTGGGACGCGGGCCAGACCTCGGCCAACGCGCGTGAAGTGGCGCAGGACGACAAGGCGATCGCCTACATCGGCGAGTTCAACTCGGGCGCCTCGGCGATCTCGATGCCGACGCTCAACGAGGCCGGCATCCTGCAGGTCAGCCCGTCCAACACCGGCTACGGGCTCACCAAGTCCGGCACGGGTGCGGAGCCGGGCGAGCCCGACAAGTACTACCCGACGGGCGAGCGCCACTACGGGCGCGTCGTGCCGATCGACACGATCCAGGCCGCCGCGCAGGCGCACGTACATGAAGGAAGAGGGCGTCACGAGCGTGTACGTGCTCGACGACACGGAGGTGTACGGCAAGGGCCTCGCGAAGAACGCCAAGGCCGCGCTGGAGAAGCTCGGGCATCAAGCTCGCCGGAGAGGATTCCTGGGACGGCAAGGCGTCGAACTACCGGGCGCTGGCGCTCGAAGATCAAGTCCAGCGGCGCCGACGCCGTGTTCACGGCCGGGATCGTCCAGAACAACAGCCCGCAGCTGTACAAGGACCTGAACGCGGCGATGCCGGATGCGAAGCTGTTCGGCCCCGACGGAGTAGCCGTGGCCGAGCACGTCGGCGAGCTACCGGACAAGGTCCAGGCGCAGTCGTACCTGACGGTGCCGACGCTCGCCCCCGAGGAGCTGCCGCCGTCCGGCCAGCAGTTCTACAAGGACTTCGAGGCCGAGTACGGCAAGGCACAGGACGAGATCGCCCCGTACGCCGTCTATGGCTACGAGTCGATGGCAGTCGTCTGCGACGCGATCGCCCAGGGCGGCGACGACAAGAAGGCCGTGATCGACGCGTTCTTCGCCACCAAGGGCCGCGAGAGCCCGCTGGGGACCTACGACATCGACCCGGACGGCGACACCACGCTGAGCGACTACGGCGGATACACGGCCGAAGGCGGGAAGCTGGTGTTCAACAAGGTGATCAAGGCAGCGGTCGAACTAGACCGACGCCACTAGGCGCAACAGCGGCGGGGCCGGTTCGCCGGCCCCGCCGCCCGCGTCGAACAAACCATGGAAACCGCCTCGATCCCCGCACGACCGCCGCGCGCTCGCGGCGAGGTCGTGCGCGAGTTCATCTCCAGGTACGGCCTGATCGCGATCCTGCTGATCCTCCCAGTCGCATACGGGATCCAGGACCTGCAGGACGAGGGCGATCTCGGACGGCTCGCCACCAACATCAAGGACGGCCTCTCCAACGGCGCCATCTGGGCGCTGATCGCCGTCGGCTACACGCTCGTCTACGGCATCATCGAGCTGATCAACTTCGCCCACGGCGACCTGTTCATGCTCGGCAGCTTCGTCGCCTTCGGGATGATCGGCACCATCGGCCTGACCGTCGACAGCGGCGCGGCCGCGCTGATCCTCGGCCTGTTGCTGATCCTGGTGCTCTCGATGGTCGCCTGCGGGACCCTCAACACGATGATCGAGCGGGTCGGCTACAGGCCATTGCGCAACGCGCCCAAGCTCGCGCCGCTGATCACCGCGGTGGGCTTCTCGTTCATCCTGCAGAACGTCGGCCTGCTGTGGCTCGGCGGCGGGCACCGCGGCGTGCCCGACCTGATCGACTCCCAGAGCGTGCTCGTGACGATCCTGGGCGTCCCGATCACCAACGGCGACGTGCTCGCCCTGGCGGTGACCGCGCCACTGTTCGTCGTGCTGCTGAACTTCATCAACTTCTCGCGCATCGGCCGCGCCATGCGCGCGACCGCGCAGGACCCGCAGGCGGCGCGCCTGATGGGCATCAACGTCGACACGACGATCTCGTTCACGTTCCTGCTCGGCGGCCTGATGGCCGGCGCGGCCGGCCTGATCTACGCCGCTCTACCAGACCGACGTGTGGTTCTTCTCGGGCTTCACGGCGGGCCTGATCGCCTTCACCGCGGCGGTCATGGGCGGTATCGGCAACCTCAAGGGCGCGGTGCTCGGCGGTCTGATCATCGGCATCCTGCAGCAGATCTCCGACAACCGGATCGGGACCGAGTGGACGCCGGCGATCGTCTTCGGCTATCTCGTGCTGATCCTCGTGTTCCGGCCCCAAGGGCTGATCGGCGAACAGACGAGGGAGGCGGGATGAGCGCCGTCGCCACCCGCGCGCGCTCGTTCCGGCCGCCGGCGAAGGTCGGCCCGGTCAGGACGAGCCTGATCCTCACGGTCGCGGGGATCGCGTTCGCGGCCGTGCTGCCGTTCTTCTACGACTCGGGCAGCGGCTTCATGAACGACGCGACCGTCGCGCTGGTCTACGTGGTGATGGCGCTCGGGTTGAACATCGTCGTCGGCTTCGCCGGCCTGCTCGACCTCGGCTACGTCGCGTTCTTCGCGATCGGCGCCTACACGATGGGCTGGTTCGCGTCCGGGTTCTTCTCGACCAAGGACATTCACGTCGGCGTCTCCGAGCAGCTGTCCAACCTGCCCGGCATCCACCTCAACTGGCTCATCATCCTGCCCGTCGCCGCGCTGTTCGCCGCGTCGCTCGGCGCCTTGCTCGGCTGGCCCGACGCTGCGACTGCGCGGCGACTACATCGCGATCGTCACGCTCGCCTTCGGCGAGATCATCGGCCGCATCGCCGTCAACTCCGACGACGGGCGTGTTCGGCATCGGCAGCTTCAATCTCACCAACGGCCGCGCCGGGATCACGCCGGTCGACAAGATCGACGTCCCGCTCGTCGACCGCTTCACGACGCTGAACCTGCGGCCCTGGTACTGGACCGCGCTCGCGCTCGCGCTCTTCGTGCTGTTCGTCAACTTCCGGCTGCGCGACTCGCGCATCGGCCGCGCCTGGGTGGCGATCCGCGAGGACGAGGTCGCCGCGATCAGCATGGGCATCCCGACCGTGCGCGTGAAGCTGCTCGCCTACGCGCTGGGCGCGGCGATGGGTGGCATGGCCGGCACGTTCCTCGGCTCGTTCTACAACACGGTCAACGCCACCCAGTTCGAGTTCTCGTTCTCGATCTTCGTGCTGGCGATGATCATCCTCGGCGGCCTGGGATCGATCTGGGGCGTGGTACTGGGTGCGGTCGTGCTCTCGTTCATCAACACGAACCTGATCCCCGACGTGCTCAACGGCGTGCCGGGCCAGCTCGGGCTCGACTTCGACCTGACGCAGCTCGGCTTCGGCATCTTCGGCTTCCTGCTGGTGATCATGATGGTCCTGCGACCGCAGGGGCTGATACCGGAGAAACGGCATCAGGCGGAGTTCGCCGAGGGGATCGGCGGCGACGAGGACCGTGGTGGAGACGCGCGCATGAGCACGTCCGAGACCACGCCTGAGCCGGCACGGGCGCTGTCGGAGACGTCGGTCCTCGAGACGGACCGCCTGACGAAGGAGTTCGGCGGGCTGACGGCCGTCAACAGCGTGTCGTTCCGGGTGCCCGAGCGCTCGATCGTCTCGATCATCGGGCCCAACGGAGCGGGCAAGACGACGTTCTTCAACATGCTCACCGGCCTCTACAAGCCGACGCTCGGAAGCGTCATGTTCGACGGCAAGGACGTGACGACGAGGCGGCCGGACCAGATCACGGCGGCCGGGGTCGCGCGGACGTTCCAGAACATCCGGCTGTTCGGGACCATGTCGGCGGTCGAGAACGTGCTCGTCGGCCAGCACGCGCGCCTGCGGGCGTCGGTCCTCGGGTCGATCCTGCGCCTGCCGCGCGTGCGGCACGAGGAGCGCGACGCGCGGGTCAAGGCGCGCGAGCTGCTCGAGTACGCCGGCGTCAGCCGCCGCCGCTTCGACGACGCCGCCTCATACCTCTCCTACGGCGACCAGCGCCGGGTCGAGATCGCGCGCGCGCTGGCATCGGATCCGAAGCTGCTGCTGCTGGACGAGCCGACCGCGGGCATGAACCCGCAGGAGTCCGAGCAGCTGACCGGGTTCATGCGCAAGCTGCGCGACGACCGCGAGCTCGCGATCCTGCTGATCGAGCACGACATGAAGGTCGTGATGGGCGTCTCCGAGCAGGTGACGGTGCTCGACCACGGCGAGAAGATCGCTGAAGGCGAGCCGCTCGAGGTGCGCCACGACCCGCGGGTCGTCGAGGCCTATCTCGGAAAGCAGGGCTGAGCGATGGCTGCCGCTGCTGGAAGTCGAGGACATCCGCACCGCCTACGGCTCGATCGAGGCGCTCAAGGGCATCTCGCTGACGGTCAACGAGGGCGAGGTCGTGACGCTGATCGGGTCCAACGGCGCCGGCAAGTCGACCACGCTGCGCTCGATCTCCGGCCTCACGCCGCCGCGCAGCGGCTCGATCCGGTTCCGTGGCGAGGAGATCTCGACGCTGCCCGCGCAGGAGATCGTCCGCCTGGGGATCTCCCAGTCGCCCGAGGGGCGGCGCTGCTTCCAGCGCATGACGGTGCGCGAGAACCTCGAGCTCGGCGCGTACCTGCGCCGCGACGCCAACGTCACGACCGACATGGAGCGGGTGCTCGACCTGTTCCCGCGCCTGCGCGAGCGCGAGCGCCAGAAGGCCGGCACGATGTCCGGCGGCGAGCAGCAGATGCTCGCGATGGGCCGCGCGCTGATGGCCGACCCGTCGCTGCTGCTGCTCGACGAGCCCTCGATGGGCCTGGCTCCGATCCTGGTCGACCGCATCTACGAGACGGTGCGCGAGATCAACAACCAGGGCACGACGATCCTGCTCGTGGAGCAGAACGCCAACTACGCGCTCGAGGTGTCGACGCGCGGCTACGTGCTCGAGACCGGGAAGGTGGTGCTGGCCGACGACTCGGCGGCACTGCGCGAGAACCCTGAAGTCCAGAACGCCTACCTGGGGACCTGAACGATGACGCTCTTCGCACTGATCGGCGCGACGGCGCTCTGGCTGCTCTACTCGTGGCTGGCGTCCGCGATCATCGCCTCCTACCTGTCGGGCCGCAAGGGCTACGGCGAGCGCGTCGGGCTCGCCTGCGGGCTGCTGCTCAACTTCATCGGCGCGCTGATCTGGATCGTCGTGCCGCCGCGCGCCGACTCGCTGTGGAAGAAGGTCGGGCCGTTCGGCCGCGGCGGCAACAAGCAGCGGCGCGAGGCGATCGCCGAGGAGCGGCGCGACGGAGACCGGCACCCCGGCGACCTAGCCGGGTCCTGAGGGGTCGCGACAGGGCTCCGGCACCGGCACGGACCCGAGCGTCACGCCGCCCTCGCCCGCACGCGGGGAGACCTTGCAGAACACGAGCTCGCCGCCGGCGTACTCGATCACGAGCCAGTAGGGATAGCCGAAGAGCCCGCTGCGGCCCTGCCCGTTGACCTCGGGGGCATCGAACTTGGACGTGTAGGCGACGCAGTCGTAGCGCCCGCCGCGTGTGCCGCGCTCCTGCTCCGCCGCGCGCCTCGCTGCCGTGGTCGGGAACGGATCGCACTCGGCGCCGCGGATGTCACCCTTGAGCGTGCCGGCGGCGACGCGCGCGCGGGCATCGGCGGCGATCAGCTGCTCGGCCTCGGTCACGAGTGCCGCGCGGTGCGCGAGCGGGTCCGCGCCCGCGCGCAGCGGCGTGCCGGTGGCGCGTACCGGCCGGGCATTCGCGCGTCAAGCGGCGCGCGCTCGGCGGCCTCCAGCGCCTGCTGGCGCGCAGCGGCGCGCGCTCGCTCGCCGGCCGCGTCCTCGCGCAGGCCGCCGATCACCGGCACGGCGAGCGCGGCCAGCATCACCAGCATCACGGCCAGGCCGGCGTAGAGCGGCTTGCGCTCCGGGTGCCGCCGCGGATGACGAGCTGTCAGGTCGGCGCCGCAGCTGTCGCAGGTGCGCCCGCCGCCGCGCTGCACCGCGCCGCACGCGGGACAGCGACGCTCGCGCGGCGCCAGCGCCGCGTGGACGTCCTCGCGGGCGGCCGAGCGCGCGCTCGTCCAGGGATCGTCGTCCGGCGTCCGCGTCATATATGCCAATAGCATATAAGATTGCGAGCGTGGATCACGACCTCAATGTCGTCGGCGCGCTGCGTCGTCGCGCTCGGCGACCGCATGCGCGATGCGACCGAGGACGCGGCCGGGACTGCGCGGCGCGTTCCCGGCGGCGCTGGTCGCGCTGCACGAATGGGCCGGCGGGCGGACGATCGAGACGCTGGCCGGCGGGCTGCGCCTGAGCCACTCGCGCACCGTGCGCGTGATCGACCGCCTCGAGGCCGCGGGGCTCGCGGCCCGGTCGCGCGACCCGGCGGACGGTCGCGGCGTGCTGGTCGCGCTGACCCCCGCAGGGCGCCGCGCCGGGCAGCGCGTGCTCGACGCGCGCGCGCTGGCGCTGGAGACCGCGCTGCGATCACTCGGTGACGGCGACCGCCGCGCGCTGGCCGTGCTCGCCGAGCCGGCTGCTGGCGGACGCGACCACCGGCCGTCGTGCCGCGGGAGCGATCTGCCGGCTGTGCGACGCGCACGCCTGCGGCCATCACGACGGGCGCTGTCCGGTCACGCGTGCCGCGGATGCGGCGGAGGCGCGCTGACCGCTCAGTCCGGCGGTGGAACGGCGTCCTCGCCGTCGTGATCCCAGTTCAGGTGCTCGAGGTCATGAGCGAGCAGGCGACGTGCCGGTACGTCGTCGTCCTGGATCGCGGGGACGGGCGGAATCGTCTGCTCGGGCTCGGTCCGGGTCGACTGTCGTCGGAGCTCATGCGGCACAACGCTAACGCGCGCGGGCGCGCGCCGTGTGACAATTCGCGAGTCCGCGAGCGCGCTGCGCAGCGCCTCGTCGAGGTCGGGGTGGGCGAAGCTGTAGCCAAGCGCCTGCGCGCGCTCGGGCACCACGCGCTGCCCGTTCACGACGATCTGCGACATCTCGCCGTAGAGCACGCGGATCGCCAGGCTCGGCACCGGGGCGAGCGCCGGCCGGTGCAGCGCGCGGCCGAGCGCCTTGGAGAACTCCTTGTTCGTCGCGGGGTCCGGCGCCGTGCCGTTGACCGCGCCGCTCCACTCCGCCCCGTCGAGCGCCGCGACGTAGATGCCGACGAGGTCGTCGAGGTGCGATCCAGGACATGTACTGGCGACCGCCCGCGACGGGACCGCCGACGCCGAGCCGGAAGAACGGCAGCATCGTCGCCAGCGCGCCGCCGCCCTTGTCCAGCGGGATCCCGGTGCGGACGCGCACGACGCGCACGCCGAGCTCCTCTGCCGCGGCCGCCTCGCGCTCCCAGACGACGCAGATCTGCGCCAGGAAGTCGTCGCCGGCCGGCTCCTCCTCGGTGACGCGCTCGTCGCCGCGCGGGCCGTAGTAGCCGACGGCCGAGGCGGAGACGAGCACGCCCGGACGCGGCTCGGCCGCGCGCAGCCCGGCGACGAGGTTGCGCGTGCCGAGCTCGCGCGAGGACAGCAGCCGCCGCTTGACGTCGTCGTTCCAGCGCTGCGCGACGTCCTCGCCGGCGAGGTGCACGACGCCGTCGCGGCCCGCGAGCGCGGCGGTGGGCGCCGGCTCTGACTCCGGCTGCCAGGCGTGCGCCTCGACGCCGAGGGCCGCGCGGGCCTTGTCCGGGTTGCGCGAGAGCACCGTGACCTCGTCACCGCGCTGCCGCAGCGCGCCCACGAGCCGCGTCCCGATCCGGCCCGTCGCCCCGGTCACCGTCACACGCATCGCACAGTCGTCTCCTCGTCGGATCATCTGCTCGTGGTACGGACGTGCGTCACGGGGGGATCGTCCGAGCGCGCCGTAGAGCGCCGGGCGGCGATCGGCGAGCACGTCGTTGCGCGGGCCGATCGCCTTGTCGCGCGCGGCGGCGAGGTCGACGTCGGCGACCAGCAGCGCCGGCTCGGCCGCGGCCGGCGGCCCGGCCAGCAGCCAGCCGTCGGGCGCGGCGATCGCCGTGCCCGCGACCCATTCGACGCCGCGCTCGGGGCCGCAGCGGTCGCAGACCGCGATCGCCATGCGGTTCGTCGCCGCCGTCACCATCGCGCGCAGCACCTCCATCGGCCGCTCGCCGGCGGGTCGTGGCTCGCGCGGCCAGTTCGTCGGCACGCACAGCAGCTCGGCGCCGCGCAGTGCCACGGAACGCGTCCACTCCGGGAACTCGAGGTCGTAGCAGACGATCAGCCCGATCCGGCCGTGCACCGTGTCGAGCACCGGCGGCGGCTCGTCGCCGGGGGTGAAGACGAGCTTCTCGCGGTCCCACAGGTGGACCTTGCGGTAGACCGCGCGGACCCCGCCGGGATCGATCAGCGCGGCGCTGTTGTAGAGCTGGCCGTCGGCGCCCGAGCTCCGCGAAGCCGCCGGCGACCACGAGCCCGTGCGCGGCCGCGCGCTCCGCCCAGCCGGCGAGCGTCGGGCCGTCGGCGGGCTCCGCGAGCGCCCGCGCCTCGTCCGCGTCGTGGAAGACGTAGCCCGACGATGCGAGCTCGGGCAGCACGACGATCTGCGCGCCGGCCGCGGCGGCGGCGTCGAGCGCGGCGAGCGCCCGCAGCGCGGTTGGCCGCGAGCTCGCCGACGACGGGCGCGAGCTGGTGGCAGGCGACGCGGACGGTGCTCACCGGCCGCACTCTAGTGTCCTGATTCGGCGGTTCGACGGCAGTCGGCGGACTGCCGGCCGCCCCGAATCAGAACACTGGATCGCGCTAGGTTTGCGGGCGGCATGGCGGACACGAACGGCATCCGCGAGCTCTTCCTGATCGACGGCAACTCGCTCGCCTACCGCGCCTTCTTCGCGCTGCCGGAGTCGATCGCGACCTCCGACGGCCGCCCGACGAACGCGATCTTCGGCTTCGCCTCGATGCTGGTGAAGATCCTCACCGACCACGGCGACGTGCCGACCGTCGTCGTCTGGGACGCCGGCATGTCCGGCCGCAAGGAGATCTCGGCCGACTACAAGGCGCAGCGCTCCTCGCGACCCGACCTGCTCAAGCAGCAGTGGCCGCACCTCGCGCCGCTCGTCGACGCGTTCGGCTACCCCAACATCTCGGTCGAGGGCTACGAGGCCGACGACGTGATCGCCGCGCTGACCGAGCGCGCGCGCGCCGACGGGATCCCCGTGATGGTCGTCACCGGCGACCGCGACGCCTACCAGCTCGTCACCGACGGCGTGCGGATCATGACGACGTCGCGCGGCATCACCGACACGAAGGTCTACGACCGCCAGGGCGTGATCGACCGCTACGGGATCCCGCCCGAGCTGGTGCCCGACTTCATCGGGCTGAAGGGCGACACGTCCGACAACATCCCGGGCGTCCCGGGCATCGGCGACAAGACCGCCGCCGAGCTGCTGCAGCGCTTCGGCTCGCTCGAGGAGGTGCTCGCGAGCGTCGACCAGATCTCCGGCGCCAAGCGCAAGCAGAACCTGACCGAGCACGCCGAGGACGCGCGCATCTCCAAGCGGCTGGCGACGATGGTGCGCGACGTGCCGGTCGAGCTCGACCTGTCGGCCGAGCTGACGCGCGAGCGCGACCGCTCGCGGCTGCGCGCGATCTTCCGCGACTTCGAGCTGCGCGACCCGCTGCGGCGGCTCGAGGAGGCGCTCGACGCCGCCGAGTCCGCCGCGATCCCGCGCCCGGAGGCCGAGAGCGCGCGCACCGTCGCGGTGCGCAAGGGCTCCGCCGCCGACCTGTCGCGCCTGACCGGCGCCGAGCTGGCGCTGGTCGCGACCGCGCCCGAGACGCCCGAGGGCGAGCTGCTGCCGCGCGCGAGCGGCTGGCGCTTCGGCGCCTACGCGGGCGGGCCGCACGCGCTCGCCGGCGAGGTCGAGGACCCGGCCGAGCTGGTCGCGGCGGCGGGCGACCGCCCGGTGATCGCGCACGACGCGAAGTCGCTCGGCGAGGTCCCGGCGAACCTCGTCTGGGACACCGAGGTGGCGGCGTACCTGCTCGATCCCGCGCGCCGCGGCTACCCGCTCGACGAGCTCTGCGAGGAGCGCGGCATGGCCGTCGACCGCCGACGATCCGGAGGCCGCGCGCGCGGTGCTCGCGCACGAGCTCGCCGGCCGCCAGCGCGAGCAGGTGCGCGAGCGCGGCCTCGAGGACCTGCTGCGCGAGATCGAGCTGCCGCTCGTGCACGTGCTGCGCGAGACCGAGAAGGCCGGGCATCAAGCTCGACACCGCGCGGCTCGAGCAGGCCGGGCTGGGGATGCGCGCCGCCGCCGCCGAGCTCGAGCGCGAGATCTGGGAGCTGGCCGGCGAGGAGTTCATGATCGGCTCGCCGCAGCAGCTCGCCGAGGTGCTGTTCGTCAAGCTCGGGCTGTCGCGCAAGCGGCGCGGCAAGACCGGCTTCTCGACCGACGCGCGCGTGCTCCAGGCGATCCGCGACGAGCACCCGATCGTCGCGAAGATCGAGCGCTGGCGCGAGCTGACCAAGCTCGTCCAGACCTACCTCGAGCAGCTCCCGGCCGCGATCGGCGACGACGGCCGGCTGCACACGACGCTGCTGCAGACGAACACGGCGACCGGGCGGCTGGCCTCGATCAACCCGAACCTGCAGAACATCCCGATCCGCTCGGAGACCGGGCGCGAGATCCGCGCCTGCTTCGTCGCCGAGCCCGGCAACGTGCTGATCTCGGTCGACTACTCCCAGGTCGAGCTGCGCGTGCTCGCCCACATCGCCGACGAGGACGTGCTGCAGGCAGATCTTCCTGCGCGGCGAGGACGTGCACACCGAGACGGCGGCGGCGGTCTTCGACACGGCGCCCGACGACCTCACCGTGGCGATGCGCTCGAAGGCCAAGATGGTCAACTACGGGATCGTCTACGGGCTCTCCGCCTACGGCCTCGCCGACCGGCTGCGGATCCCGCAGGAGGAGGCGCAGGAGTTCATCGACCGCTACCTCGAGCGCTTCCCCGCCGTCGCGCGCTTCATGGCGGACGCGGTCACGCAGGCCGAGGAGCACGGCTACGTCTCGACCCTGTTCGGCCGCCGCCGCCAGGTGCCCGAGATCCGCGCGCGCAACTGGCAGACGCGCAAGCTGGGCGAGCGGCTGGCGGTCAACTCGATCATCCAGGGCACCGCCGCGGACATCATCAAGGTCGCGATGGTGCGCTGCCACGACGCGCTCGCGGCGGCCGGGCTGTCGACGCGCGTGATCCTCCAGATCCACGACGAGCTGCTGTTCGAGGGCCCCGAGGCGGAGGCGCAGCGGGCGGCCGAGATCGCCTCGGAGGAGATGGTCGGCGCCGCCGCGCTCGATCCGCCGCTCGTGGTCGACGCGGGCATCGGGCCGAACTGGCTCGCGGCGAAGTGACGCTCGCCGAGTGCGCCGCTGCTGGCGCACCGCGTTCGCCGCTGCGGCGTATAGCCGGTCGACCGGATTGGACGCCGCTGCCGCTCCCGGGCTTCTACGGTGCCGTCATGGCCATCGCCGCGATCCCCCCAGCACCGCGACCACCTCCTACTGGCATCCGTTCGCCGACATGGGCGCGGTCTCGCAGGCCGAGCTGCTGATCGAGCGCGGCGAGGGCGTGCACGTGTTCGACGCGGAGGGGACGCGCTACCTCGACGCGACGGCGAGCCTCTGGTACGCGAACCTCGGCCACGGCCGCGCCGACATCACGCGCGCGGTCGCCGAGCAGATGGACCGGCTGGCCGCGTACTCGACGTTCGGCGACTTCTCCAACCCCCCGGCCAACGCGCTCGCCGCGCGGCTGGCGGCGCTCGCGCCGATGGACGACGCCAAGGTCTTCCTCGCCTCCGGCGGCGGCGACGCGATCGACACGGCCGCCAAGATCGCCCGTCGCCACTGGGTGCTGCAGGGCCAGCCGGAGCGCGTGCACATCGTCAGCCGCACCAACGGCTACCACGGCACGCACGCGTTCGGCACCTCGATCGGCGGGATCGAGGCCAACACGTCCAACTGGGGCCCGCTGGTCCCGCACACGTCGGCGGTCGCGTTCGACTCGCTGCCGGCGCTCGAGCAGGAGATCCTGCGCGTCGGGCCCGAGCGCGTCGCGGCCTTCTTCTGCGAGCCGGTGATCGGCGCCGGCGGCGTGCACCTCCCGCCCGAGGGCTACATCGAGGGCGTCGCCGACCTGTGCGACGAGCACGGGATCCTGCTCGTCATCGACTCGGTCATCTGCGCCTTCGGGCGGCTCGGGACGTGGTTCGGGATCGAGCGCTGGCCCGAGGTGCGGCCGGACATGATCACCTTCGCCAAGGGCGTCACCAGCGGCTACCTGCCGCTCGGCGGCGTCGTCGTCGCGGGCTCGGTGGCCGCGCCGTTCTTCGCCGCTCCGGGCGGGCCGATGCTGCGCCACGGCGCGACCTACGCCGGGCACCCGACCTGCTGCGCCGCCGCGCTCGCGGTGCTCGACGCCTACGAGGCGGAGGACCTGATCGGGCGCGGCCAGGAGCTCGAGGAGCCGCTGCGCGAGGCGCTCGCGCCGCTCGCCGAGCACCCTGCGGTGGGCGAGGTGCGCGCGGGCCTCGGCCTGCTCGGCGCGGTCGCGCTGTCCGACGACGCGCTGGCGGCCGAGCCGCGCGCCGTGGCGAAGGTCGCCGCCGGCGCGCGCGCTGCCGGCGTGCTCGTGCGACCGCTGCTGCGCGGCGTCGCCGTCTCGCCGCCGCTGATCGTCGAGCGGTCGCACCTGGACGAGATCGCCGTCGCGATCCGCGCGGGTCTGGAGCGGCTCTAGCGCCGGCCGGGCGCCTAGCCGACCCACGTGGCCTTCGCCACCTTGTCGTGGTTGGTGCAGCGCAGCGTGAGCAGCGCGTCGCTGCCGCTGAAATCACAGTGGAATCCGAGCGCCTGAAGCACGCGCGGCGTGTCGTCGCGCTGCGCGGCCTTGCGCTTCCACTCGAGGATCACGAAGCGGGCGCGCCGGCAGCCCATGCGCCGCGACGTCACCCGCGCGGTCGTGAACCCGAGGTCGATGCCGCGACATCGACGGGCGGCTCGAGCCGCGGTGGCGGGCGGGTTGCAGGGCCTGAACGAGAACGGGTTCAGCGAGCCGTGGTCGGGTAGTTCCGTGACCTTCTGGTCGTCCTGCCAGCTCATGCAGGTGTAGAGCAGGCGGCCGTTCTTGTCCCGGATCCGCGAGAGCTTCACGGTGGTCGCGGTCGTCTCGGCTCCGCCCTCGCCGCAGCTCGGGCTGCAGGTCAGGATGCGGTGGACGCCCCGCGCTCGTGCGACGTCGGTCCCCCAGCGGCGCCAGCGCAGCTCGGTGAACCTCGAGTCGCTGAACAGGAGCCTGCCCGGCTTGATCCTGAGCTTGTGCGAGAGCGGGTCGCGCGTGTAGACGGGCCCGGCCGCGGAGGCGGCCGCCGGCGCGGCGCCGAGCAGGCTCGCGAGCAGCGGCAGCAGCAGCCCGAGCAGCAGGCGGCGGGCGGTCATATCCGGCAATGTAGTCCGATGCCCGTTCGCGACGTCGCAGCCCCCACTCGTGCCGACCTCGACGCTGCCTGGACCGTGGTCGCGCGGCGGCTGGCGCCGACGCCGCTGATCCCAGCGCCCGCGCTGGGCGGGAACGTCCACCTGAAGCTCGAGACGTTCCAGCCGACGGGCTCGTTCAAGGTTCGCGGCGCGCTCGCGGCGCTGAGCCGGGCGGGCGCGGGGCCGGTGATCACGGCCTCCGCCGGCAACGCGGGCCTGGGACTCGCCTGGGCGGCCACGGAGCTGGGGGTCGAGGCCACGGTCGTGGTGGCCGAGACGGCCTCGCCGGCCAAGGTCGCCGCGCTGCGCACGCTCCCGGTGACGCTGGTCGTTCACGGCAGCGGCTACGACGCGGCCGAGGCCCATGCGCTCGAGCTCGCCGACGGCGGGGCGACCTACGTCTCCTCCTACAACGACACGGGCATCATCGCCGGCCAGGCGACGCTCGGACGCGAGCTCGAGGCCCAGCTGTCCGGATCCGCCACCGTCGTGTGTCCGCTCGGCGGCGGCAGCCTCGCATCCGGCCTCGGGCTGTGGGCGGCCGGGCACGAGGGTGTGCGCGTGATCGCCGTCGAGGCGGAGCGCTCACCCGGCGTTCTCGACCGCGCTGCGGGCGGGGGAGATCACGCGATCGACGTGAGGGACACGCTCGCCGACGGGCTCGCCGGCAACATCGAGCCGGGCGCGGTCACCTTCGAGCTGGTGCGCGACCACGTGGCTGACGTCATGTCCGCCTCCGAGCCGGAGCTCGCGGAGGCGATCCGCTTCCTCGCGCGCGCGCACGGGCTCGTCGCCGAGGGCGCCGGCGCGGCTGCGGTCGCGGCCGTGCTGGCGGGGCACGTGTCGAGTGGGGACGGGCCGCTCGTGGTCGTCGTCACGGGCCGCAACATCGCGCTGCCGCGGCTGGCGGAGGTGCTCGGCGCGGGGTAGTCGGGTCCAAGTCAACGGCGGCAAGGTAGGGA
Organism: uncultured Solirubrobacteraceae bacterium; assembly: GCA_963721315.1. GTDB lineage: Bacteria > Actinomycetota > Thermoleophilia > Solirubrobacterales > Solirubrobacteraceae > DASQMT01. The sequence continues at coordinate 75,543 of CAVRIU010000007.1, read as the reverse complement.
GAGGGTGCGGAGTGCCAGCAGCGCTCCGTCGATGCCGAACGTCGATCCTTACCGGGCATAGCCCCGACTGACCGACGTTCGCCGGCGTGGCGGCGACTCCGGAGCGCATCTCCGATCCGGGTCGCCCGGGACCGTGAAACGGGCGCTTCCGCGGGAACGCCTCCCCGCTTCGGGCCCCCCTTCAATGCTGCCGTTCAGCGGTGCTCAGGCGGCCAGAGCCGCGGCGGAGGAGCGCGAAACCGCCGCCGGCGGCGCCGGCAGCGCGAACTCCGGCGGCGCGACCCGCAGGTAGTGCCCGAACGCCCAGTGCGCGGGCGCCCGGTGCTCGAACGTCCGCGCAAGCGCGCCGAGCGCGCGCGGCCCCAGCTTCGGGATCACGGTCTGCGTCTGCAGCATGTGCGCGTACTTCCAGCCGTGTGCCGCCGAGAACTCCCCGTAACGCTCGAGCGCAAGCTCGCGCGAGCGGCGGCCGTCGAGCACCGCGCACAGCTCGCGCCCGCACGCGATGCCGAAGTAGAACGCGGTGCGGATGCCCTCGGCGGTCAGCGGCAGGCAGTGGCCCGCCGAGTCGCCCGTGAAGAACACGCCGTCCTCGACGGCGGGCCGCAGCTTGTGCGGGATCCAGTTGCCCTGGTAGCCGTCCGGCGGCAGCCCCAGCTCGCCGGCGAGGCGCACGGTGGGGTCCTTGACGTGGTCGCGCGGCTCGAACGAGCCGATTCCCACGCGCAGCTCGTCGATGCGCGGGGAACGACCAGCCGTAGCCCGCGCGGATCACGCGCTTGTCGATCCAGATCTCGAGGTCGTCGCCGGTGCCGCCGGGATGCACTTCCAGTCCGCGCGAGAGGCGCGCGTTCGGCGGCTGCACGTGCTCGGCGCCGAGGATCCGCTTCCAGCCGAGCGCGTCGACCACCAGCGGAGCGCTCACGTCGCCGCGATCAGTGTGGACGACATCGCCGTCGCGGCCTTCGACCTTCGCGATCTCGAACTCGGTCCCGGCTCCGCGCTGCTCCCACAGCAGGTCGCAGAGCAGGCGATAGTCGAACGTCGAGAACGTCCAGCCGAGCGGCCAGCGCGCGCTCGCGCGCGGCGTGTGGCAGACGAGCGAGCCGAAGGTCTGCAGGATCGAGGCTTCCAGGCCCAGGTTGCGCAGCCAATCGGTCGGGGCGGCACAGGCCGACGTCTGGCGCTCGCCGATCTCGTAGCGGTCGAGCACGAGCACCCGCGCCCCGGACGCGCGCAGCTCGCGCGCGACCGCGAGGCCGGCGAACGAGGCGCCGCAGATCAGGACGTCGTAGTCACCCCCGATCGGGGTGCGCTCGGCGCCGCGCTTTGTGGCTCGGACGGGCATCGGAGGGGCGGGATCATAGGAAACGCGCCAGCCGTGCGTTACAAGGAAGTCGCTAGAGTTATCCGCTGCCTATGGAAGCCACCTTGACCCCGCCCAGCACGTCCGACGCCCATGTCGTCGAAGGCTCGGAGGGACTGCTGCTCGAGATAGACGGTCAGATCGTCCCGAACTACGACGCGACGATGGTCCTCTTCGAGGAGGGCGACGTCGTCACCGGAGCGGTGGTGCGGATCGACAAGGACGAGGTCCTGGTCGACATCGGTTACAAGAGCGAGGGGGTCATTCCCTCCAACGAGCTCTCGATCCGCAAGTCGGTCGACCCGAGCGAGGAAGTCGAGATCGGCGAGGAGGTCGACGCCCTCGTCCTCACCAAGGAGGACCAGGACGGCCGCCTGATCCTGTCCAAGAAGCGCGCCCGCTTCGAGCGCGCCTGGCGCCGCATCGAGGCGGCGGCCGAGTCGGGCGAGCCCGTCTTCGGCTCCGTCATCGAGGTCGTCAAGGGCGGCCTGATCGTCGACCTCGGGGTGCGCGGCTTCCTGCCCGCCTCGCTCGTCGACATCCGCCGCGTGCCGAACCTGGACGAGTACCTCGGCCAGACGATCGAGTCCAAGGTGATCGAGCTCAACCGCCCGCGCAACAACGTGGTGCTGAGCCGCCGCGCGGTGCTCGAGGAGGAGCGCAAGGAGCAGCGCCAGGCGATCCTGGAGCGGCTGCAGCCCGGCCTCATCATCGAGGGCCAGATCTCCAACATCGTCGAGTTCGGCGCGTTCGTCGACCTCGACGGCATCGACGGCCTGATCCACATCTCCGAGCTCTCGTGGTCGCACGTCAACCACCCGAGCGAGATCCTCAACATCGGCGACACCGTCCAGGTCAAGGTGCTCGACATCGACCGCGACCGCCAGCGCATCTCCCTGGGCCTCAAGCAGACCCAGGAGGACCCGTGGCAGCGGGTCGTCGACACCTACTCGATCGGCGACGAGCTCGAGGGCAAGGTCACCAAGGTCGTCGCCTTCGGCGCGTTCGTCGAGATCCTGGACGGCGTCGAGGGCCTCGTCCACATCTCCGAGCTCGCGCAGCAGCACGTGGAGAACCCGCGCGAGATCGTCCAGCCCGGCGACGACGTGAAGGTCAAGATCCTCGAGATCGACTCCGAGCGCCGCCGCCTGTCGCTGTCGATCAAGCGCGTCGAGGACCAGATCCTGCCGCGCCGCGACCTGCAGGCGATCGAGGGCGAGTCCGCCGGCGCGGGCGACCTCGACAACGTGCCCGAGCTGGGCCTGTCCGAGGACGTCTTCGCCACGCCGCCGCGAGGCCGACGCGCCCGCCGACGCGACGCGGAGGCTGCGGACGCCGCAGAGCGTCGCCGGCGGAGGCGCCCGCCCGGAGGCCGAGGCGCCCGCCGCAGACGCATCGCCGGAGGCCGCGGCGCCCGCCGCGGACGCACGCCGGACGCCGAGGCGCCCGCGGCGACGCCGAGGACGCCGACGGACGCCGCCGGACGCGACGCCCGAGGCCGACGGCGCCCGACGCCGACGCGACGCCGGAGGCCGAGGCGCCCGCCCCGCGGAGCCCGAGCCGCGCGAGGAGCAGGCGTAGCCGCACCGCCGTTCGTCGCCCTCACGGGCGGGATCGGCGCCGGCAAGTCCGAGGCGCTGGCGGCGCTGGCCCGGCTGGGCGCCGCGACGCTGTCGACCGACGCGGTCGTGCACGAGCTCTACGCGGACCCCGAGGTGCGCGACGCCGTCGTCGCGCGCTGGGGGCCGGACGTCGCGCCCGGCGGGCACCGTCGACCGCGCCGCGGTCGCGCGGCACGCGTTCGCCGAGCCCGGCGAGCGCGCCTGGCTCGAGGGCCTGCTGTGGCCGCGCGTCGGCGAGCGCGTCGCCGCCTGGCGCGCGACCGAGGCTGCGCGCACGCCGCCGCCGCCGGCGCTCGTCGTCGAGACGCCGCTGCTGTTCGAGGCCGGGCTGGCGGACCTCTACGACGCTACGCTGGTGGTGGTCGCGGACGAGGGGATCCGGGCCGAGCGCGCGGCAGCCCGCGGGCACGCCGCGGTCGACGAGCGCAACGCCCGCCAGCTCACGCAGGACGAGAAGGCGGCGCGCGCCGACCACGTCGTCCGCAACGACCGCGATCTCGGCGCGCTGGAGCAGGAACTGGCCGGCGTTCTTGAGAAGCTGAGCCTGACGACACGATGAGCACGAGCACCGCCACCCGTCGGAGAGCGCGCCCGCAGGCCGCGAGGCGGCCGCAAGCGCGCCCGCGCGCGCCGCCGCCGGGTCGGCTTCCTCGCGGCCGTCGCGATCGTGGCGCTCGTCGTCGCGGCCGTCATCGCGCCGTGGGCGGACAAGGCGGTGCAGGAGGTCAAGCTGCCGCTGCGCCACGAGGACGTGATCCGCCAGCAGGCCTCCGACAAGGGCCTCGACCCCGCGCTGATCGCCGGGCGTCATCTACGCCGAGTCGCACTTCCTCGACCAGACCTCGCTCGGCCGGCGCCAAGGGGCTGATGCAGCTGATGCCCGAGACCGCCGACTACATCGCCGAGAAGTCCGGCGGCACGGCGTTCGTCCAGGGCGACCTCGCCACGCCGCAGGTCAACATCTCCTACGGCTCCTGGTACCTGCGCTACCTGCTCGAGAAGTACGACGGACGCGAGATCCTCGCGCTCGCGGCCTACAACGCGGGCGAGGGCAAGGTCGACGAATGGGTCGCCGCCGCGAGCGCCGGCGGCGAGCGCTTCCGCGCCGCCGACCACATCCCGTTCCCCGAGACGCGCAACTACGTGCGAGACGGTGCTCGACGCGCGCAAGGAGTACCGGCGCACGTACAAGCGCGAGCTGGGCCTCTGAGCGCGCCGCTCGCAGGCCGCGGCGCGCTCGTGACCGGCGTCAGCCGGCGCGCCGGGATCGGCTACGCGGTCGTCGCAGCGGCTGCGCGAGCTCGGCGCGGACGTCTTCGTCCAGGGCTTCGCGCCGCACGACGCGGGCCAGCCTTGGGGCGCCGATCGCGGCGGGCGTGCCGGCGCTCGCGGACGAGCTCGGCGCGGCGGGCGTGCTCGAGTGCGATTTCACCGACCCCGCGGCGCCCTGCCGCCTGCATGTCGGCGGCCGCCGCGGCGCTCGGGCACGTCGACGTGCTCGTCGCGAACCACGCGATGTCGTGCGACCAGGATCTCGAGGCGCTCGAGGCCGCGGCGATCGACGCGACGCTGGCGGTCAACGTGCGCGCGACGCTGCTGCTGGTGCAGGCGCTACGCCGCGCAGCACGACGACGCGCGTCCCGGCGGCCGCGTGGTGCTGTTCACCTCCGGCCAGCAGCTCGAGCCGATGGCGCGCGAGCTGCCCTACGCGGCGAGCAAGGGCGCGCTGCACGGGCTCACGGCCTCGCTGGCCGCCCAGCTCGCGCCGCGCGGCATCCTCGTCAACGCGCTCAACCCCGGCCCGACCGACACCGGCTGGGCGACGCCGGAGCTGACGCGCGACGCGCTGCGGCGGCTGCCGCTCGGGCGCTGGGGGAGCGCGGAGGACGCCGCGCGGATCGTCGGCTGGCTCGCGACCGACGAAGCGGGCTGGGTCACCGGCCAGGTGCATCACCAGCGACGGCGGCTTCTCGCTGACCCGCGGGCTGACGCGGTCGCGCAAGTGACGCGGTCGCGCGTGGAGGCGCGGCGGCCGCGCCGCGCCGCGGCACGCGTCTCACCGCGGGACCGCGACCGACAGCGAGCCGTCGGCGCCGACCGCGACCGGCATCGGATCGCTCAGCTCGCCGATGAAGCCGCCGTCCTCGCCGTGCATGCGCCACGCGAGGAACTGCCAGCGCGCCTTCGTGCTCGAGCAGCCGGCCGGCGTAGTGGCGGCCGCGCTCCGGGTCGCCGACGAAGAAGTCGTCGCGATCGAGCGCGTACGGGCCCTGCCGCTCGGCGGCGCGTCGAGGTAGTGGGTGCCGCACTCGGCGACGAAGCCCTCGCGCCCGCGCCGCGCTGACGCCGTGATCGTCCTGCGTCGCGCAGAAGAGGATCCGCCACGCGCCGCCGAGCCAGACGCGCTGCGGCACCTCGAGGTGCCGGAACTCGCCCGGCGCGGAGAGCGGCGGCCCGGCCTCCCAGCTGCCGAGGTCGTCCGACCAGGCCTGCCCGATCACGCCGCGGGCGTCGGCCGGGTCCCTCGCCGGCGCGGGCGGTCAACAGCATCTGGAAGCGGTCGCCGTCGCGCTCGACCCACGGGTCGCGCCAGGTCTCGGGCTCGTACCAGCGCGTGTCGGCCTCCAGCACGAGGCCCTGCTTCTCCCAGTTCGCGAGGTCGTCCGACGTCGCCCGGCCGATGCGCTGGACCGCGCCGTCCTCCGCCTGCGAGATGCCGGTGTAGAACATGTGCCAGCGGCCGTCGTGGCGCAGGATGCTGCCGGTCCAGGTCGCGAGGTCGTCGAACGCGCCGGGCGGCCCGGTCCCAGCGCATCGGGCAGCACGCGCCAGTGGCGCAGGTCGCGCGAGACGGCATGCCCGATCGTCGCGTTGCGATGGCGCAGCTCGGGATCGCCGAGCGCGCGCGGCGCCTGCAGGTAGAAGACGTGGACGTCCTCGCCGTCGCGCGCGAACCAGAAGTCCCACAGCCAGTGGCCGGGCAGCCGCAGCGTCATCGGGCGGCGGTAGGCGCGGCCCTCCCAGGGCGCGAGCGCCAGCCCGCCGTCCGGCGCCGGCGCGCCGACGAGCACCTCGGCGCCGGCCCAGGCGTCGGCGTCCGGGCAGCTCGGGCACGACCGGCTCGGCCGGAGAAGTTGCCGAGCACGAGCAGCTCGACGTCGCCGAGCCGGCGCGTGAACGCGTACACCCGCTCGTCGTCGGGCAGCAGCATCGTGAAGTCGCCGTCGGGCGACCACCGGCTCGCGTGTGGCGCAGCTCGATCAGCCGGCGGTAGTGGTGGAAGACGGAGTCGGGGTCCGCGCGCGCCGCTCGGCGTTGATCTCGCGCGTGGTTCGGGTTGACCGGCAGCCACGGCGTGCCGGTCGTGAAGCCGGCGTGCGGCGAGGCGTCCCACTGCATCGGCGTGCGCGCGTTGTCGCGGCTGCGGGCGCGCAGCACCGCCAGCACCGTCGTCGGGCTCGGCGCCGTTGCGCGACCGCCTCCGCGTAGTGGTTGAGCGTCTCGATGTCGCGGAAGTCCTCGATCCCCGACCACGGCGCGTTCGTCATCCCGAGCTCCTCGCCCTGGTAGACGTACGGCGTGCCGCGGTGCAGGTGCAGCACCGTGGCGAGCATCTTCGCGGCGCGCGACGCGGTGCGGCGCCGTCGTCGCCGAAGCGCGAGACGGCGCGCGGCTGGTCGTGGTTGTTCCAGTAGAGGCTGTTCCAGCCGACGTCCGCGAGCCCGGCCTGCCAGCGCCCGAGCGAGGCCTTGAGCTCGCGCAGGCGCAGCGGGCGCGGCTCCCACTTGGTCGCGCCCTGGTCGAGCCTGCACGTGCTCGAACTGGAAGACCATGTCGAGCTCGGCGCGCGCCGGGTCGGTGAACAGCCGCGCCTGCTCGAGCGTCACGGTCGGCATCTCGCCGACGGTCAGCGGCTCGGGCGTCGCGCCCGGCGAACACCTCGCGGTGCATCTCCGCCAGGAACTCGTGGATCCGCGGGCCGCAGCTCGTGTGCGGGATGCCGTCGCCGTACAGCGCGCCCGTCGCGCACGCTCGCCGTCGGGCAGCGCCGGGTCCTTGGAGATCAGGTCGATCACGTCCATGCGAAAGCCGTCGACGCCGCGGTCGAGCCACCAGTTCATCATCGCGTAGACCGCCGCGCGCACGTCCGGGTTCTCCCAGTTGAGGTCCGGCTGCTTGCGCGAGAACAGGTGCAGGTAGTGCTCGCCGGTCAGCGGGTCGAGCTCCCAGGCCGAGCCGGAGAAGAACGAGCCCCAGTTGTTGGGCTGCGGGCGCCACCAGTACCAGTCGCGCTTCGGGTTGTCGCGGCTCGAGCGCGACTCGACGAACCAGGGGTGCTCGTCGGAGGTGTGGTTGACGACGAGGTCCATGACGAGCTTCATGCCGCGCTCGTGGACGCCCGCCAGCAGCCGGTCGAAGTCCGTCGAGCGTGCCGAACGTCGGGTCGATGTCCTGGTAGTCGGAGATGTCGTAGCCGGCGTCGTCCTGCGGCGACGGGTAGACGGGGGAGAGCCACAGCACGTCGATCGCCGAGCGCGGCCAGGTGGTCGAGCCGCGCCGTGATGCCGGGCAGGTCGCCGATCCCGTCGCCGTCGGAGTCGGCGAAGCTGCGCGGGTAGATCTGATAGACGGTGGCGGTCTTCCACCACGGTGCTGCGGTCAACGCGTCTGCTCCCCTGTCATGCAGCCGCAGCCGAGGCTGGCGGCGATCGACGGCCGGCGCAGTGGCGCAGGAAGCCGGCGTCGCGAGCACGCGGTCGCCGGGCAGGATCGTCATCGCGTCGTAGCCGGCGAGCGTCGCCGTCCACGCCGGCCCGCGCTCGCCCATGCGCGAACGCGGCCGTGGCGTAGGCGTCGGCGGTGCCCAGGTCGGGGCCGACGATCGTGACCGACAGCGCGCCGCGTCGCGGGGCGGCCGCGTGCGCGGATCGACGATGTGCGGCGCCGCGCTCGTACGCCCCGGACGTCGCGACCGCGCAGTCGCGCAGCGCGAGCACCGCGGCGAGGCGATCGCGCCGCGCGCGGATGCCGGATCCCGACGCGCCACGGCCCGCCGCGCAGCACCACGTCGCCGCCCGCGTCGACGAGGAACCGCCGCGCGCCCGCTGCCTCGAGCAGCGCCGCGGCGCGCTCGACCGCCCAGCCCTTGACGAAGCCCGACGGGTCGAGCGCACCCGCGCGGCGCGCATGTCGAACGCGCCGCCCGTCGCGTCGCACAGCTCGTCGCAGCGGTCGAGCACCTCGCGCACGAGCGGGTGCGCGTCCGCGCGCGCGAGCTCGCCGCGGCCGATCCGGCTGATCTCGCTGCGCGGGCGATACGTGCTGAACGTGGCGTCGACGAAGCGCAGCCATGCGAACACGTCGTCGATCGCCGAGCGGTCCGCGCCGGGATCGCGCACGTCGACCCGGACCCGCATGCCCATCACGCGCTCGCTTCGCTCAGCCACGCCGCGCCGCCCTGATCGCCGCGCGCAGCGACTCGATCCAGATCTGGCTGGTGGACGTCGCGCCGGAGACGACGTCGACGTCGGCGCTGCCCGCGCGTAGCGCCTCCTCGCGCAGGATCGGCTCCGCGCGCGCGTTGAGCGCCTCCGTGTGCGGGCCGTCGCCGCTCAGCGCGACGCGTCTCGACGCCGGTCAGCCGCCCGTCGGTCAGCGTCGCCCGCACCTGGATGACCGAGAACGGAGTGATCATCGGCTCGCTCGTCGCCGACCTGCTGCGCGGGTCCACCGGCGTCGCCTGCGGGCGCGCGATCGCCCGCGGGGTCGGCTGCGCCCGCAGCGCCGAGCTCGGGTTGACGGTCCGCGGCGGCTTCGTCTCGAAGCGCACCAGCAGCACGACGACGACGGCGGTCACGACGAGCGCGGCGATGCTCCTGCGCATCAGAACGCGAACCGCTCGGTGAAGACGTGCCGGCGCGGGACGCCCGACCGGTCCAGCACGGCGCGCGTCGCCTCCGTCATCGCGGGCGGCCCGCAGACATAGACGTCGCGCTCGGCGATGTCGGGCACCAGCCGTTGCAGATGCTCAGGCGAGAGCAGGCCGTCGCGATGGTCGCCGACGACGTAGTGCAACTCGGCGCCGCGCCGCCGGGCGAGCTCGTCGAGCTCGGTGCGCAGGATCACGTCGTCCGGGCGGATCGCCCGGTAGACGACCGCGATGTCGCCCGGCTCGCCCGGCATGTCCTCGAGCAGCGCGCGGATCGGCGTGATCCCGACTCCGCCGGCGATCAGCGCGACGCGCGGGCGCCGCCGGCCGGCAGCGGTGAAGCTGCCGAACGGGCCCTCCGCGATCACGCGCGTGCCGGGCGGGATCGCGCGCAGGCGGGCGCTGTAGTCGCCGAGGCCCTTGACCGTGATGCGCAGGCGGCGGCCGTCGGGCGCCGCCGAGAGCGAGAACGGATGCGCCTCCCACCAGCGGTCGCGCGTCATGAACCGCCACGTGAAGAACTGCCCGGACCGCGCCCTGAGCCGGTCCAGGTGGACGCCGCCGATCTCGAGCGACACGACGCCCGGGCCTTCGTCGATGACCCGCTCGACGCGCAGGCGATGCGCGTGCGCTGCGGGCGAGCGGCAGCAAGAGCCGGAAGCCGACCAGTGCGCCGAGCGTCCCGAGGTAGAGCGCGTACCAGAAGGCGCGCGCGGCCGGGTGGCCGACGAAGTCGGTCCCGGTCGCGAGCTGGTGGCTGAACGCGAGCGCGATACCGAGGTACGCGTACAGGTGCACGAAGTACCACGTCTCGTAGCGCAGCCGCCGGCGCACGATCACGAGCGACGACACGACGACCGCGATCAGCAGCGCCAGGCCGGCCGTCGCCGTGATCACGCCCGGATAGCCCGTGATCAGCCGCGCCACCTCGTCGGGCAGCGAGATCCGGTCCCCGAGCGTGTAGCCCGTCGTGATCAGGACGACATGGGCGAGCAGCAGGCTCAGGCAGAGCACGCCGCCGCGGCGGTGCCACGCGGTGAGCCGCGCGAGCCCGACGAGGCGGTCGAGCACCGGCAGGCGCGCCAGCAGCAGCAGCTCGACGAGCGCCAGGTACGCGCCGAGCAGTCCCGCGACGCGGCCGAGGCCGGTCAGCAGGGTCGCGCTGTCGTGGATGTCCTCGACCCCTCCGGGGCCCCAGAGGACGATCACGATGCCCGCGCCGCCCACCGCGAAGAGCGCCGGCAACCAGCCGCCGATCCGCGTCGCGGTCACGTTCGGCCCCAAGGCTTGACACGGCGGACGCCCAACGTACATGATGTGTGGAACCGGTTCCACGGGGTCGGTCCGCTGCGCGTGTGGCGTAAGCGGGCCGAGCGGGTACGACACGGGGGTACGGGTCGCTCGACCCGGCACGCGAGCTGTTTCCTACAGGGGGTTGAGTTGGCCGAGATCACGTTCAACAGCGTCTGGAAGCGCTATCCGGATGGTTTCGAGGCCGTCAAGGACATGAACCTCGAGATCAACGACGGAGAGTTCATGATCCTCGTCGGCCCATCGGGCTGCGGGAAGTCGACGGCGCTGCGGATGATCGCCGGTCTCGAGGACATCACCGAGGGCGATCTGGTGATCGGCGGCGAGAAGGTCAACGACCTCGCGCCGCGTGATCGCGACATCGCGATGGTCTTCCAGAACTACGCTCTCTACCCGCACATGACCGTGCGCGACAACATGGGCTTCGCGCTCAAGCTCTCCAAGGTCGACACGGAGGAGATCAACCGCAAGGTCGACGACGCCGCGAGCATCCTGGAGCTGCAGCAGCATCTCGAGCGCAAGCCGGCGAACCTGTCCGGTGGCCAGCGGCAGCGCGTGGCGATGGGACGCGCGATCGTGCGCGATCCGAAGGTGTTCCTGATGGACGAGCCGCTGTCGAACCTCGACGCGAAGCTGCGCGTCCAGATGCGCACGCAGGTCGCGCGCATCCAGCAGCGCGTGGGCACGACGATGGTCTACGTGACGCACGACCAGACCGAGGCGATGACGCTCGGTGATCGTGTCGCGGTCATGCGGGCGGGCATCATCCAGCAGGTCGACACGCCGAAGGTGCTCTATGAGGATCCGGCGAACCTGTTCGTGGCCGGCTTCATCGGCTCGCCGTCGATGAACTTCGTGCCCGGCAAGCTGGAGGGCGACATGATCCGGTTGCCGTTCGGCGACGCGCCCCTGGGTGACGCCTTGCGTGCACGGCTGCAGGCGGCCAAGGGCGGCCACTCCGCGCGTGACGTGATCGTCGGCGTCCGGCCCGAGCACTTCGAGGACGCGGCGATCGAGGACAGCGACGCACCCGACCGGCTGAAGTTCAACGCGACCATCGAGGTGGTCGAGTCGATGGGGTCCGAGCTGTACGCGTACTTCCCGGTCGAGTCCGGGGGGCGGTCGAGTCGGCCCAGCTCACCGAGCTGGCCAAGGACGCCGGCATGGAGGACCTGCCGAGCGTCGGCGGCGGCGACGCGCAGCTCATCATCGCCCGCCTCGACGCGCAGAGCAGCGCGCGCCCGGGCAAGCAGCTGGAGATCTCGCTGAACGCCGGCGAGATCCAGCTCTTCGATCCCGAGGGCGGCGCCTCGCTGACGAGCGCCAGCAGCGCCAGCCTCAACTGACACAGCGCAACGGCCGTCCCCGCGAGCATCGCGGGGACGGCTGCCTGCTGCGCGTGCTCAGCCCTTGACGGCTCCGGCCGTCAGGCCCGCCACGATCCGCTTCTGGAACAGCAGGACCATGAGGATCAGCGGGATCGAGATCGTCACCGAGGCCGCGGTGATGGTTCCGACGGGAACCTCGAACACCGTCGCGCCGGTGAAGAACGCGATCGCCGCCGGCACGGTCCTCGCATCTGGCGACGAGGTGAGCGTGATCGCGAACAGGAACTCGTTCCAGGTCGCGATGAACGTGAGGATCGCCGCCGTGGCCAGCCCCGGCGCCGCCAGCGGGACGACGACCTTGCGGAACGCCTGGAAGTACGTCGCCCCGTCCACGAGCGCCGCCTCCTCGAGGTCCTTCGGGATCTCCTTGAAGAACGAGACGAGGATGTAGATCGCCAGCGGCAGCGCGAACGTCAGGTTCGGGATGATCAGGCCGATCAGCGTGTTGAAGATGCCGATGTCCGACCAGAGCCGGAACAGCGGCGCCGCGATCGCGATCGCCGGGAACGTCGTGATCGCGAGCACGAGCGCGAGGATCGCGAACTTCCCCTTGAAGCGCAGCCGCGCGAGCGCGTACGCGCAGAACGACCCGATGATGATCGCCAGCGTCGTCGTGACGAGCGACACGATCGCGCTGTTCGCCAGCGCGCGCACGAAGTCGTCGTTCTGGAAGATCGCCTCGTAGTTGGCCAGCGACGGGTTCGGCGGGAACAGGCTGTTGCTGTTCAGGTCCTGCGCCCGTCTTCAGCGACAGGTTGACGAGCCAGTAGAACGGAAACAGGCAGAAGATGACGATCGAGGCGACGGCGATCCACATCCACCAGGGCGTCTTGGGCCCTGCCGACGGCTTCTTCTTGGTCGCTCGCCCGCGGTGCCTGCTGCGGTAGTCGTTGCCATGGCTCAGTCCTCCGCGAGGCCGCGGATGTTGCCGCCCACGGTCCGGATGTAGATGAACGCGACGATCATCACCGTGATGAACGTCAGGATCGCGTACGCCGAGCCGAGGCCGTAGATCCGGTTCTCGGCGAACGTCTGCTGGGCGATGATCGACAGCGACGTCGTGCCGTTGGCCCCGTTGGTGAGCACGTACGGCAGGTCGAACACGCGCAGCGCGTCGAGCGTGCGGAAGATCAGCGCGACGAGGATCGCCGGCATCAGCAGCGGCAGCGTGATCTTCTGGAAGCGCTGCCACATCGTTGGCGCCGTCGACCTTGGCCGCCTCGTAGATCTCGCCGGGTATCACCTGCAGCCCCGCGAGGATCAGCAGCGCCATGAACGGCGCCGTCTTCCAGACGTCGGCGACGATGATCACGATCAGCGCGTGCGGCTCCTGGCCCAGCCAGACCGTGTCGCCGCCGATGATGCTGTTCACGAGCCCCTGGGGCGACTCGAAGATCGAGCGCCACATGATGCCGGTGACGACCGTCAGGACGGCCCACGGGACCAGGATCACGGTGCGCAGCAGCCCCTGGCCGCGGAACGCCTCGTGCATCGCGAGCGCCATCGCGAGGCCGATGACGAGCTCGAGGATCACGCTCGCCACGGTGAAGGTGAGCGTCATCTGCATCGCGTCCCAGAAGTCCGGGTTCGAGAGCGCGTCGGTGTAGTTGCTCAGGCCGGCCCAGCGGGAGAGCCCCGCGACGCGCACGCTGTACTCGTGCAGCGACAGCCAGATCGCCGTAGATGATCGGGTAGGCCGCGACGAGCGCGATCAGCGCCATCGACGGCGACACCATGAAGAAGGCGAGCTTCTTCTCGGAGAGACTCCGGGAGCGCCGCCGCGGCGGCGCTCCCGTTTCGGTGGAGGCGACGGCCATGGTCTAGAAGGTCGCCAGCGCCTTCTCGATGTCCGACTGCGCCTGCTTCATCGCGTCCTCGGGTGACATGCGGCCCGCGAGCGCCTCGTTGACGTTCTTGTAGATCGCCTGCGAGATCTGCGGGTACACCGGCGAGACCGGACGCGCCTTCGCCTGCGAGATCGCCTGCGACAGCTCGGCCGCGAACGGGATCGCCTTCTTGACGTCCGGGTCGTCGTAGGTCGCCTTCAGCACCGACGGCAGGCTGTACTTGACCAGGCCCTGCTTCTGACGCTCCTCGGAGGTCAGGTAGTCGACCACGGCCAGCGCGCCGCCGGGGTTCTTCGAGTAGACCGAGATGACCGCGTTGCCGCCGCCGAGGATGCCGGCCTTGCCGCCGCCCTCCCACTCCGGGAACGGCACGACCTCGACCTTGCCCTTCATCGTCGTCGCTCTGCTGGGCGACCGCGTAGGCGTACGGCCAGTTGCGCATGAACGCGTACTTGCCGGTCGCCCAGGCGCGGTCCGTCTCGGGCTCCATGTAGGTGGTGACGGCCTTCGGCGCGGCGCCGTTCGCGACCGCGTCGGCCATCAGCTTCGTCGCCGCGACGTTCTCGGGCGAGTCGATCGTGGCCTTCGGTGCCGTCCTCCGACAGCACCGTCGCCGCCGGCCGCGAAGGCCAGCTCGAGCCAGTCGCAGGTCAGGCCCTCGTACGGCGCGCCCTGGAAGACGATGCCGCCCTTCTCGGCGGCCTGCGCGTAGACCTCCTGCCAGGTGGCGGGAGCCTCCTCGACCTTGTCGGTGTTGTAGTGCAGGAACGCCGCGTTGGTGCCGCGTCGGCGCGCCCCAGATCTTGCCGTCGTAGGTGGCGGTCTCGATCGTCGCCTCGATGAACTTGTCCTTGTTCTGCTTGACGTAGTCCGTCATGTCGTAGAGCCACTTCTGCGACGCGAACTCGGCCGTCCAGATGACGTCGGAGTTGAAGACGTCGCAGTCGCCGGACTTGGCCTGCTGGCGCTGGATGAACTGGTTGCGCTGCTCGTCGGCGGACGCCGGGAACTCGCGCGCGACGACCGTCAGGCCGTTGGCCTCGTTCTTCTTGTTGAAGTCGGCGATCCAGTCCTTCAGCTCGCCGGTCGTGTCCTTGCCGATGCAGTAGGTGACCTCGCCCTTCGCGCCTTCCATGCACGCCGGGTCGATCTTCTTGGCGCCCTCCGTCGAGCCGGTCTCGCCGCCGGCGGTCGCGCCGCCTCCGCCTTCGTCGTCGCCGCCACAGCCCGCCACGAAGACGAACATGAGCGCCGCGCATGCGAACAGCAGCGCGACGAGTCTTTGCCTTTTCACTGAATTACCCCTCCTCGTCGGTCGACCCGACCTAGTGATTCCACATATCCCCTCATCCCGACACGGCCACCCCGGGCCGCGTCGTGGAGCCTCGCACCACGACCTGCAACGGCATCCGGCCGTCTTGTACCCGCTCGCCGGACAAAACGCGACAGCAACATCTCGGCCCCGAGCGCTCCGCTGTCCTCGAGCGGCTGCGCGACCGTGGTCAGTCCCGTCAACCCGGCGGCCTCGACATCGTCGAAGCCGATCACCGAGAGCTCCTCGGGAACCGGCACGCCGGCGGCCTGGGCCGCCTCCATGACTCCGATCGCCTGGACGTCGGAGGTCGCGAAGACGGCCGTCGGACGCGGCTGCTGAGCGCAGCACCTCGGCGGCCGCGGCGCGCGCTGCGGCGCGGCCGTGCGGCCGGCGCAGCGTCAACTCGGGCGCGAGCGGCGCGGCCGCGGCGGCGAGCGCCGCCTCGAAGCCCGCGCGCCGCCGGGCGCTGGAGTCGAACCCGAACGGGTTCGCCTCCTCGTCGCCCACGAACGCGATCCGCCGGTGGCCGAGCGCGAGCAGGTGCTCGGCCGCCAGCCGGCCGCCCTCGACGTCGTCGATCGTGATGCACGGAAACTTGGCGTGTTCGCGGTCGAGCAGCACGATCGGCACCCCGGCGCGCTCCAGCCGCTTCGCCTCGGCCTCGGTCGGCGCGAGCGAGATCGCCAGCAGCCCGTCGATCCGTCCTCGCGCGGCGAACGCATGGAAGATCTCGCGGCGCTGGTCCGGGCGCTCCACGTCGTGCAGGATCAGCTGGTAGCCCGCGCTGGGTCAGCGTGCGCGAGACGCCGCGCAGGCGCTCGATCACCGACGGCTGCGTGAAGAACGGCGCCACCACGCCGATCGCGTGCGTGCGCCCGGTCGACAGCGCCCGCGCGGTCGGGCTGGGCTGGTAGTCGAGCGTCGCGATCGCGTCGAGCACCTTGCGCCGGGTGTCCTCCCTCACGGAGGGCGATCCGTTGAGCACGCGCGAGACCGTGCCGACACCGACTCCGGCCTCTGCGGCGACCCGCGCGATAGTGGTTCCCCTCATCCCTCATACCGCCCCCGATAGCACGACGCATGGAAGCGGTTCCATGGTGCCACTTCTGTCAAGCCCGCGCGCCGTATCCTGCCCGGCCATGACGGCTCCGGACATGGTGGCGCGACGGCGTGCTCTACCAGATCTACCCGCGCTCCTTCGCGGATTCCGACGGCGACGGGATCGGCGACCTGCGCGGAATCCTGGCGCGCCTGGACCACCTCGAGTGGCTCGGGATCGACGGCATCTGGCTCAATCCGACGATGCCGTCGCCCAACGACGACTGGGGCTACGACGTCTCGGACTACCGCGCGGTGCATCCCGACCTGGGCACGCTGGCGGACCTCGACGCGCTCGTCGCCGCCGCCGGCGAGCGCGGGATCGTCGTGCTGCTCGACCTCGTCCCCAACCACACGAGCGACCGGCACGAGTGGTTCGCCGACGCAGCGAGCGGGCGCGACGCCCGCCGGCGCGACTTCTACGTCTGGGCGGACCCGCGGCCGGACGGCAGCCCGCCGAACAACTGGCGCTCGAACTTCGGCGGCTCCGCCTGGCAGCTGCACGAGCCGACCGGCCAGTACTACCTGAGCAACTTCCTGCCCAGCCAGCCGGACCTCAACTGGTGGAACGACGACGTGCGCGAGGAGTTCGACGACGTGCTCCGGTTCTGGTTCGCGCGCGGGATCGCGGGCTTCCGGATCGACGTCTGCCACGCGATCGTCAAGGACCGCGAGCTGCGCGACGACCCGGCCGCGACGCCCGACGACCACCCGCTGATCCGCAAGCGGGGCCACAAGCAGGTCTTCTCGATGAACCGGCCCGAGGTGCACGACGTGCTGCGGCGCTGGCGCGCGCTCGCCGACGGGCAGGATCCGCGGCGCGTGCTGGTGGGGGAGACCTACGTGCTCGACCTCGACGCGCTGATGCCGTACTACGGGCAGGGCGAGGACGAGCTCCAGCTCGCGTTCAACTTCCTCTTCGTCCACTCCGAGCTCGAGGCGGACTCGCTGCGGGCGATCGTCGAGGGCGTCGAGGAGAAGCTGCCGGGCGCTGCGTGGCCGGTCTACACCGGCTCCAACCACGACGCCGGACGGCTGATGACGCGCTGGGCCGGCGACGACGAGCGGCGCGCGCGGGTCGCGCTGATGATGCTCCTGGCGCTGCGCGGCACGCCGTTCCTCTACTACGGCGACGAGCTGGCGCTGCCCGACGTGCCGCTCGATCCCGCGACCGCGCTCGATCCGGTCGCGCGGCGCACCGGGCGACGCCTCGCACAACCGCGACGTCTGCCGCACGCCGATGCCGTGGGCGGATGCGCCGGGCGGTGGCTTCACGACCGCCGATGCGACGCCATGGCTGCCGTTCGGCGACCTTGCGAGCCTGCAACGTGGCCGCCCAGCGCGCGGACCCGGGCTCGGTCCTGCACCTCGTGCGCGACCTGATCGCGCTGCGCCGCGCGAACGCCGAGCTGACCTCGGGTTCCTACGCGACGCTGCCCGCGCCGGCCGGGGCGTGGGCATGGCGGCGCGGCGAGCGCTTCGTCATCGCGCTCAACCTGTCCGCTGCGCCGGTCGCGGTCGACGGCGTGTCGGGACGCGTGGCCGTCGCGACCGATCGCGCTCGCGACGGCGAGGCGGTCGACGGGACGGTGCAGCTCGGGCCGTACGAGGGCGTCGTGGTCGAGCTGCCGGAGGCGGCGGCGTGACCGGGGTCGGCGCCGGCAAGGTGCCCGGTGCGGCGGCGTGACCGGGGTGGCGCCGCCGATGTGCCCGGGCTCGAGCCGCTGCTGTCGGACGAGGGCTGGGCATACGCGTCGCTGCCGCCGCAGGAGCCGGGTGACCCGGGGCGCTTCCACGCCCTGTTCGGGCGCGACTCGCTGATCTGCGCGCTGCAGGTGCTGCCGGCGGCGCCGGAGGTGGCGCGCGCGACGCTGCGCGCGCTCGCCGCGCGCCAGGGCCGCGTGGTCGACACCGACACCGACGAGGAGCCGGGCAAGATCCCGCACGAGTACCGGCCCGTGGCGGGCGCCTGGTTCGTCGAGCAGCGGCTGGCCGGTGCGCGACGGCAGCCTGCTCTACTACGGCACCGCCGACGCGACGAGCTGGTTCCTGGTCGTGCTTGCCGCGCTCGACGACGCCGCGCTGACGGCGGAGCTCGAGCCGGCCTGGCGCGCTGCCGCCGCCTGGCTGGAAGGCGCGCTGGCAGGCGGGCGGCGGCCTCATCCGCTACGGCCCTCGCCGCGGCACCGGCGGGCTCGCCCAGCAGGGCTGGCGCGACGCGAACGCGCCGGTGGAGCATCACCCGGAGGGCGCCGGCATCGTGCGTCTCGACGGCACCGCGCCGGCTGCGCCGCTGGCCGACGCCGACTGCCAGGCGGTCGGCGGTCGCCGCACTCGACGCGCTCGAGCGGATCGACCCCGGCGGCGGCTGGGCGGCGCGCGCGGGCGCGGTGCGCCGCCGGATCGCGGAAGCGTTCGTCCCGGCGGGCGCGGCCGATCCGTGGTTGCTGGCGATCGAAGGCGACGGGACGCCGGTGCCGGGGGCGGGCTCGCAGCTCGGCTGGCTGCTGTGGGCGGCCGCACTCGACGGCGCCGACGCCGCTGCGGCGGCCGAACGGCTTGTGCAGCCCGACGTGCTGACGCCGTTCGGCCTGCGCACGCTCTCCTCCGTGCATCCCGCGTTTCGACCGGGCGCCTATCACCGCGGCGGCGTGTGGCCGTTCGACTGCTGGCTCGGCTGGGGCGGACTGCGCGCCGCGGGCCGCGCGGAGGAGGCCGAGCGCGTCCGCGCCGGCGTGCTGGCGGCGCTCGACCGCCTCGGTCGCGCGCCGGAGCTGTACGCCGTGAACGTGCGCGGCGAGCTCGAGCCGGTCGTGGTCGCAAACCGCGTGCAGGCATGGACCGTGGGCGCCCGCTGGGCCTTCGAGCACGACTGGGACGGCCGTCCCGAATCAGCCTGAAGCGTGCGTCGCTGCCACCTCAGTCGGGCAGCAGCGGCATCACGATCCCGCCATCGCGGTTGAGCAGCACCGCCCGGGTGATCGCGGCCGATCCGAAGCGGTCGCGCACGTCGTCGATGGTCGCGTCGAGCGCTTCGGCGCGGCGGCGATCGAAGGGCAGCGCGAGCTGGATCGCATCGTCGTCCTCCAGATTGCCCAGGGCGATCCCGACGAGCGTCAGTCCCTGCGCCTCGATGATCGGCGTGGCCGCGGCGAACAGCTCCCTCGCAGTGGTGAGGATCACCCGGGTCTGAGCTGTCGCCTCGGTCAGCGTGTGCGAGCGTGTCGCGCGCGAGAAGTCGTCGAAGCGCAGTCGCAGCATCACCGTTCGGCAGACCCGCCGGGCGGCCCGCAGGCGGCGCGCGAGCCGGTCGACGAGCCCGACCAGGACTGCGTCGAGCGCCGCGGGCGACCGGCGTCCACGGCCGAGCGCGCGCTGCCCGCCGATCGAGCGCCGGCGCCTGCCGACCTGCACCCGGCGGGCGTCACGGTTGTGGGACAGCGCGTGCAGCTGCCGGCCGGTGGCGCGCCCGAGCATCGAGACGAGCGTCGTCTCGGCCAGCTGAGCCACCTCGCCGACGGTCCTGATCCCGCGTGCGTGGAGCTTGCGGGCGGTGACGGCGCCGACGCCCCAGAGCCGCTCGACCGGCAGCGGGTGGAGGAAGTCCAGCTCCCCGTCGGGCGGCACGACGAGCAGGCCGTCGGGCTTGGCCACGCCGCTCGCGACCTTCGCGAGGAACTTGGTCCGCGCCACGCCGACGGTGATCGCCAGGCCGACCTGCTCGCGTACGTCGCTGACGCAGCCGCACGGCGATCTCCTCCGGCGTGCCCGCGATCCGTCCCATCCCGCGGACATCGAGGAACGCCTCGTCGATCGACAATCCCTCGACCAGCGGCGACGTCTCCCTGAACACCGCGAACACGGCCTTGCTCGCCTCCGAGTAGGCCTCGAAGCGCGGCGCGACCACGATCGCCCGCGGGCACAGCCGGCGCGCCTGCGCGCCGCCCATCGCCGTGCGCACGCCGCGCGCCTTGGCCTCGTAGCTCGCCGCGAGCACGACACCGCCGCCGACGATCACCGGCTGCCCGCGCAGGTGCGGAGCGTCGCGCTGCTCGACCGATGCGAAGAACGCATCGAGGTCGGCGTGCAGGATCGTGGCTTCTGATGACACGAACGTACGTTCCCATGCCAGTCGGACGGAACAGGGGCGAACCAGCGAGAATCAGACAGCCCGTGCGTTGCTCGGCTCCCGGCGGGCGCTCGGCGAGGGGTCGCGCTGGGACGCGCGCGGAGGATGCGCGCGGAGGAACACGATGCCGAGGACGGCGAGAGCAGCGGCGGCGGCGAAGCCGATGCGATGGCCGCCCGCGGCATCGGTCGTGCCCGCGACGAGCACGAGTGCGGCGACGCCGAGAGCGGTCCCGACCTGAGCGGCGGTGTTCAGCAGGCCGGCCACTATCCCGCGGTCGGCTTCGTCGACGGTCGCGGTGCCGAGCGTCGTCGCGGCCACCGATGCGGCGCCGAGGCCAAGTCCGGCCAGGACGCCCCACGCGACGATGCCCGCGCTGCCGCTCGTCGCCGTGAGACTCGCGGCCGCGGCCGCCGACCCTGCCGCGATCAGCGCGATGCCGCCGGCGATGACCGTGGAGGCGGAGGCCGACGCACGCGCCGCGGCAGTCGACCCGGCGACGACGGCGAGGCTGAAGGGGAGCAGGAGCAGCCCCGCACTGGTCGGCGCCAGCCCGAGCACGGCTTGGAGGTGAAGCGTGGCGAGCACGCCGCCGCCGCTGGTCGTCGCGGTGAGCAGGGCGGCGGCGACGAGCGCGACGCTGAGCGGACGGCTGCGCAGCAGCGCGGGCGGCACGAGCGGATGCTCCGCCGTGCGCTCGCGGACGAAGAGCGCGGCCAGCAGCAGCAAGGCGCCGGCCAGGGCCGCCAACGTCGAGACCTCGAACGGCCGGGCCTGCTCTGCGAGCGCGAGCGCGAGCACAAGCAGTCCGAGCCCGGCCGTCGCGAACAATGCCCCGGGTGAGTCCAGCTCGCGCGAGTTCTCCGTGCCCCGGCTCTCGACGAGCAGTCGCGGGGTGAGCGCGAGCGCCGCGAGGCCGACCGGCACGTTCATGAGGAAGATCCAGCGCCAGCCGAGCCCGCCGGCGATCACGCCTCCCAGCACGAGCCCGGCTGCCCCGCCGACCGCCGCGACCGCCGTCCAGGTTGCGACGCCGCGTTCGCGATCGCGACCCGCGGGGAACGCGTCGATGATCATCGCCAGCGCGGCGGGCGCGGTGAGCGCGGCCCCGAGTCCCTGCAAGGCACGAGCGCCGATCAGCGTCTCCGCCGTCGGTGCGAGGCCGCACGCGAGTGAGGCCGCGGTGAACAGCCCGAGCCCCGCCGCGAACACGCGCCGGCGACCGAGCGCGTCGGCCGCTCGCCCAGCCACGAGCAGGCAGCCGGCGAAGACGAGCACGTACGCCGTGACGACCCATTGCAGCGCCCCGCCGCCGAGCCCGAGCTCGGCGCCAAGCACGGGCAGCGCGACGAGCACGGCGGTGCCGTTGAGCACGTCGATGAACTGTGCCGTGCACAACAGGGCGAGCATCGGCGTGCGTGAGCGCATCTCTTTATCGTTACAGAAGCGATGATGAGACGCATGCCAGAGCAGCGGCGGGTCACGCTCAAGCACATCGCCCGGCAAGTCGGCGTCTCGCCGATGACGGTGTCGAATGCCTTCAACCGCCCGGATCAACTCTCGCCCGCACTGCGTGAGCGCATCCTCGAGAGCGCGCGCCGGCTTGGCTACCCGGGACCCGACCCGCTCGCGCGCGGGCTGCGGCGCGGCCGCGCCGGAGCGATCGGCCTGATCAGCGACACCAACCTCTCCTACGCCTTCGACGATCCGGCCGCGTCGGCGGTCATCGCCGGCTTGTGCGCCGCCGCCGAGGATGAGGACCTCGGGTTGCTGCTGGTCCCGCACGACGGACCCGCCCCGCTGTCTGGCGCGGTGATCGACGGCATGGTCGTGTACTCCGTCGCCCGCGGCGACGCCCTGCTCGAGCTCGTGATCGCTCGTCGCCTTCCCGCGGTCGTGATCGATCAGCCGACAGGCACCAGCCTGCCGACCGTCGGCATCGCGGACGAGGCTGCCGCGCTGGCCGCCGCGCGCCATCTGACCGCGCTCGGACACCGCCGCTTCGCCGTCGTGGCGTTCGGCCTCGCACCCGAAGGGCCGCGCGGGCCGGCGGACCTCGCGCGCCGGCGCGACGCCCTCTATGACGTCTCGCGCGCCCGGCTGGCCGGCTACGCGACCGCGCTGACGGAGGCCGGCATCGAGTGGGCCAACGTGACGGTGCACGAATGCGCCGGCAGCGACCGCGCCGCCGGCCGCGCTGCCGCCGCCGGCCTGCTCGCCGCGGCCGCCGCGCCGACGGCGATCCTCGCGACGAGTGACGTGCTCGCGCTCGGCGTGCTCGATGCGGCCGCCGCAGCAGGCATCCGCGTCCCCGGCGAGCTCTCCGTCGTCGGCTTCGACGACGTCCCGGCCGCCACCGACGCGCGCCTGACGACGATCCGCCAGGACCACCATGCCAAGGGTCGCCTCGCGGGTGAGCTGCTGCTCGCCGCGCTGCGTGGCGAGCAAGTTTCGCCGCCTGCGCTGCTGCCGCACGAGCTCGTCACCCGCGGCAGCACCGCTCCTCCGGCGACCGCCTAGGCGCCGCGATCCACCCGCCCGCCGCCGGGCTCGCGCGTGCCCGAGATCTCCAGCACGACCTCGACGTCGCCCTCGATCCGCGCGTCGGTCAGCACGACCTGCTCGCCGTTCCCGGCGCGCTCGAACAGCAGGTCGACGCGCGCGTCGGCGACGCGCAGGCCGCGCACCTCGACGCGGTTGAGCCAGCGCGGCAGCGACGGGCGGCGCACGCGCAGGCGCCGTCCCAGCGCGTCGGGCACGAGCCCGAGCCCGCTCGTGACGAGGTAGGGGATCGCGCCGGCGGCCCAGGCCTGCGGCTGGCACGCGACCGGGTACGGCACCGGCGTCTCGAACTCGGTGCGCGAGAAGCCGGCGAACAGCTCCGGCAGCCGGTAGCCCTCGGCGTTCGAGGCCGCGTCGAGCAGCGCCTCGAAGATGCGCGCGAAGTCCTCGTCGAAGCCGTACTTGCGCAGCCCGAACGCGATCATCGCCGTGTCGTGCGGCCAGACCGTGCCGAGGTGGTAGCCGACCGGGTTGTAGCCCGCCTCGCCCTCGGCCAGCGTGCGGATCCCCCAGCCGGAGAACATCGCGTCGGACATCAGCGCGTCGCGCACGGCGCGCGCGCGCTCCGGCGGCAGCGCGGCGGCCCACAGGAGGTGGCCCTGGTTGGAGGCGAGCGCCGCGCTCGGGCGCCCGTCGGCGCCGAAGCCCATCGAGTAGTAGCCGCGCTCGGGCAGCCAGAAGCGCTCGAGCCGCTCGCCCAGCGCGGCCGCCTCGCTCAGCAGCTCGACCGCGCGGTCCTCCTCGCCGTCGAGCGCGAACAGGCGCGCGAGCCGGCGCTTGGCGCGCAGCGCGTACGCCTGCGGCTCGATCAGCGCGACCGGCGGCTCGAGCGGCGCGCCGTGCTCGTCGAGGATGCCCTCGTCGGAGTCCTTCCAGCCCTGGTTGCGCAGGCCGCTGCCGGCGCCGCGCGCCGGCTGTACTCGAGCAGCCCGTCGCCGTCGCGGTCGCCGGGGCCGTCGATCCAGCCGAGCATCGCGTCGACCTCGCCGCGCAGCTCGCGGAACAGCGACAGGTCGCCGCTCCAGTCGGCGTGCTCGCAGAGCAGGCAGAGGAACAGCGGCGTCGCGTCGACGGTGCCGTAGTAGCGCGCGAGCGGGGAGAGCCCGAGCCGCGCGACCTCGCCCGCGCGCAGCTCGTGCAGCACCTTGCCCGGCTCCTCGTCGTGCGCGGCGTCGTCGCGCGTGCCGATCAGCCCGGCGAGCACGCGCAGCGTCTGCGCGGCCATCGGCGGGTCGAACGCGAGCATCTGCGTCGCGGTGATCAGCGAGTCGCGCCCGAACAGCGTCGCGTACCACGGCACGCCGGCGGCGTAGTAGCCGTCGGCGCCGAGCCGCGAGTGCAGCATCCGCATGTCGAGCAGCGAGCGCCGCAGCAGCGCGGTTGAAGAGCTCGTCGTCGGTCTCGACCGTCGTGCGCTCCGCGAGCCAGGCCTGCGGCGTGCTGCGGGCGCGCCGCAGCCGCCGGGCGCGGCGCCTGCGGTCGCGGCGGCGGCTCGTCGCCCTCGTGCAGCGCGTAGCGCAGCGTGATCGTCTCCTCGCCGCCCGGCGCGCAGCGAGAGCGCGAAGCGCAGCGAGCCCTCGCGCTCGCCCGGGCTCGCAGTCGCGGTCGGCGGTGATCGTCGTCGCGCGGTGGCGGCCGTCGCGGCCGAGCACGCGGAAGCGCACGCCGCGCCGCAGCCGCTCGACCGTCGACGCCGGCGCCGCGCCCGGCCGCGACGATGCCGCGGATCGCGAGCATCGGCTCGAAGTCGGCCTCCAGCAGCAGGTCGAGCTCGAGCTAGAGCGGCTCGCGGTCATAGGAGTGCACGAGCAGCGTCTCCTCGAGCTCGCAGTCGCCGACCACGCAGCGCTCGAGCCGGAGCTGGATGCTCTGCAGCGGCAGCACGCGGCCGCCCGGCAGCGGCAGCGCCGGGTTGGTCAGCTCGTGCACCGACTCCGAGCCGGGCGCGGCCGAGGCGACCAGCAGCCGCGGCCGGACGCCGTTGACGCGCAGCTCGTGGCCGCAGAGGAAGCGGCAGTCGTCGGAGTAGACGCCGAGCGGGTGCGCGCGCGCCGACCGGCAGCGAGCCGTCGCGCCGGCTGACGACGAAGACGTTCTCCTCCTTGATCACGATCGTCTCGGCGAGCGTGACGAGCGTGCCGGGCGGCGGCTCGGCCTCGCGGATGGCCGGCGCCGGCGGCGGTTGCGTGGACTTCGAGGGTCATCGCTCCCCGGTCAGATGTCCGAGCTCGGGCATGCGCACGCGCCCGACGCGCAGGCTAGGTTCGGCGGCCCGTGCGCATCGCCATGCTCGCACCTCCCTGGATCCCGGTGCCCGCTCCTGCCTACGGCGGCATCGAGGAGGTCGTGCGCCTGCTCAGCGACGGGCTCGTCGCCGCGCGGCCACGACGTGACGCTGTTCGCGGCGCCCGGCTCGGACTCGAGCGCGGACGTCGTCGACGCTGCTCGACGAGTCCTATCCGGACGACATCCAGAAGGCGCAGTTCGAGGCCGACCACGTCGCGCGCGCCTTCGCCGCAGATCGACGAGGCGGCGCGAGCGCGGCGAGCCCTTACGACGTGATCCACGACCACGTCGGCCACACCGCGCTGGCGATGGCCGACCGCGTCGCGGTGCCGCTGGTGCACACGCTGCACGGCCCGTTCACCGAGGACGCGTGCCCGCTTCTACGCCGAGCACGGCCCGCAAGGCGACGATCGTGGCGATCTCGCAGTCGCAGCTCGACGACGCTCCCGACGAGATGGGCGGCGGCGTGGTCGTCCACAACCCGATCGACTGCTCGGAGTGGCCGTATCGCGGAGGAGAAGGACGACTTCCTGCTCTGGATCGGGCGCATGTCGCCCGACAAGGGCCCGCACCGCGCGATCGCGGCGGCGCGCGAGGCCGGCGCGCCGCTCGTGCTCGCCGGGCCGGTCCAGCCGGGCCAGGAGGAGTTCTTCGCCGAGGAGGTCGAGCCGCACGCTCGGCAGCGACGGGATCGAGTACGTCGGCGAGGCCGACGCCGAAGCGCAAGCGCGAGCTCTACGCGGCACGCCCGCGCGCTGCTGCATGCCGATCCGCTGGCCCGAGCCGTTCGGGCTCGTGATGGTCGAGTCGCTGGCCTGCGGCACGCCGGTGATCGCGTTCCCGGAGGGATCGGCGCCCGAGGTCGTCGAGGACGGCGAGACCGGCTTCATCGTCGACGACGAGCACGCGATGGCGCGCGCGGTCGGGCGCCTGGGCGAGATCGATCCGGCCGCCTGCCGCGCGACCTGCGAGGAGCGCTTCGGCGTCGCCGCGGTCGTGCGCGGCTACGAGGAGGTCTATCGTTCCGCCATCGACGGGCGGAGGGGATGAGGATGCGCGCAACACGTATGGTCGCGGCCACGATCGCTCTGGCGGCGGTGATCACCGCACCGGCGCAGGCGGCGACGCCCGAGCTCGCGACCGGCCAGCGGCTCGACGATCGGCGCGAGGTCGCGGCCGGCACGCGCGCGCAGGTGCTCGGCTTCCAGGACGGCCGCTTCTACGCCAACGGCTGGCACATCACCGGCGAGATGGGCGGGATCGTGACGCCGCCGCTGAAGCTGCTCGACTCCCTGTACTTCGGCGTCGAGGGCCAGTGGGTCGGACCGGCCAGGCGCTTCAAGAGCGGCTGGGGGTATGTGCGCTACGAGCTGCCGCCGATCGACGGCATCCGCCTGCGGCGCACGGACGTCGCACCCGACGGCCGGCGCGGCGCGCTGATCAAGCTGCGGCTGAAGAACCCGGCTCGCACCAGGCGGAGCGTCCGCGTCACGGTCGACGCGCACTCCGAGCTGATGACGCAGTACCCCTGGAGCGAGAAGGGCAAGGTGCCGAACGCGAGCGACAACGCGCCGGACAGGGCTTGGACGAGCAGGCGCAAGGTCATCTTCCGCGACACCGGACAGCTGCCGGGGGAGCCGCGCAACCACTCCTACACCGCGATCGTCGGCTCGAACCGCAAGCCGCGCGCGCTGCGGGTCGGGCCGGGACACTACGGTCCGTTCGGCGCCGGTCGCCGCTGCACCGCCGAGCAGAAGCCCGAGCCGCTGCCGCGCGAGTGCGACGACGGCCCGTTCGGTCGCGGCACCGGCGGCAGGCTGCGCTACAAGCTGAAGCTCCCGGCGCGCGGATCGGCCTCGGTCTGGATCGCCGTCGCCGGCTCGGACAACTCGATCGCCGAGGCGCGCAGCCAGTTCGGCCGGCTGATCGCCGCCCCCAAGCGCCTGCTCGCGAACAAGCGCGCCGCACGCGAGCGGCTCGGACGCCGCTCGCGGCTCGTGCTGCCGGGCAACGAGCTGCTGCAGCGGTCGATCGAGTGGGGCAAGCAGAACCTCGCCGACCTGACGCAGACGGCGAAGGGGCTCGAGATCCGCTGGGCCGACGAGGGCAAGCAGTGGACGTTCGAGGGCGACGTGCCGCGCGTCCGCTGGGTCGGCGCGGGCTTCCCGGACTATCCCTGGCTGTTCGCCGTCGACGGCGCCTACACGGCGCACGCCAGCGTCGCGCTCGGCCAGTTCGGGCCGATCAAGGACCACATGCGTGCTGTGCGCGACATCTCCGAGCTGCTGAGCGACGGCTCGGGCGTGGTCGTGCACGAGGTCGTCGCCGACGGCTCCGTCTGGCACGGCAAGGACCTCCGCACCGTCGATCCCGCAACGGGCGACGTGACCTACGACTTCAACACCGACGAGATCGTCAAGTTCCCGGGCGCGGTGGCGCTGATCTGGCGCTGGACGGGCGACGACCGCTTCCGCGACGAGATGCTCGACTTCACGCGGCGCAACCTGGAGTACGTGCGCACGCGGCTCGACGCCGACGGCGACGGCTGGCCCGAGGGCAACGGCAACGTCGAGCGCGACGGCATGGGCGAGGAGAAGCTCGACAACAGCGTCTACTACATCCGCGCGCTCTACGACTACGCGGACATGGCGCGCTCGGCCGGCCAGGACGCGAACGCCGCCGCGGCCGAGAAGCGCGCGGGCGAGCTCGTCGACCGCTTCGAGGCCGCCTGGTGGATGGAGTCCGAGCAGGCCTATGCCGACTCGCTGCGCGACCCGGGCGACGTGAAGATCAACCAGAAGCACTGGATCGGCGTCAACCCGATGGAGGTCGAGCTGTTCCGCGGCGGCGAGGTCGTGCCCGGTCTCGCCTCGTTCGAGCACGGCTCCGCCGCGCTCGCGGCGCGCGAGAACAGCTGCTACAGCGGCGAGCGGCTCGGCAACCGCGGCCTCTTCCACACCGGCTGCGGCGGTGGGCCGAAGGGCGCGGGCGAGTTCGCGGTGTTCTCGCTCAACACCGCCGTGCAGGCCGTCGGCGAGGGCAACTACGGCCGCCTCGGCGCCGGTCAGCAGCGCCGCTACACCGACGCCGACGCCGAGACCCAGTTCTCCCAGCCGGCGACCGCGGGCACGCCGGACGAGCAACCCGGCGCGATGCCGGAGATCATGCCGTCCTTCGCGCCCGACGGGACCGTCGGGACGGCGCCGAACATCGACCGCTGCTGGACCTGCCGCTCGATGTTCACGCAGGCCTGGGGCCACTTCGGGACGGCGTGGCCCGTGGTCCACCAGCAGCTCGGCGTGCGGCCGCATCTCGGCCGCGGGCTGCTCGAGATCATGCCCCAGGTGCCCGACGGGGAGCCGAGCGTGCAGGGCGCCGGCATCCGCCTCGGCGACGGCTCTGCCGACGTGCTGGCGTCGCGCAACGGCAACCTCTTCACGACGACCACGGATACGACCAACGCGCCGGTGGGGACGTTCCGGATCGGCCACACGCTGCCGCGCGGGTCGACGGTGGCGTCCGTGCGACTCGACGGCGCGGCGGTCGCTCACACCGCGCGCGAGACCAATCGCGGGCTGGAGGTGCGGGTGCCGGCCGGCGCGAGCCAGCGCCACACGCTGGTGGTGACGGCGGGGTAGGGCGTGTGTCTCCGCCGGTGGACGTCAACGGCGGCGGGTTCGGGTCGCGGGCGGCGTCCATGAGACGTGGCGAACGTCAACGGCGGCATTGAGGAGGGGCCCGGATCGATTTGCGCTCCGTGTGAGCGCCCCGATCCGCGAACAGTGTCGCGAAATCCATGGCACGGGGCGGTCCGCCCGCCGGCGACGAGTTCACGCCGCATAGCGACGTCAACTCGTCGATCGTCCCCCGCGACCCGCCACGGCGACCTGAACCCGCTCCCTAAATGCTGCCGTTGACGTTCGCCGGCGGAGACAGAGCCTACGCGCGACCCTCCGGCATCTCCGCCTCGCCGGCCACGACCTCGCCCTGCTGCAGCCGCGAATGCCGGCGGCCGTAGAAGAAGTAGATCGCGACGCCGAGCACGAGCCAGAACAGGAAGCGCCACCAGGTCGTCCCGGGCAGGTCGGCCATCAGGTAGAGGCAGAGCCCGGCGCCGATGATCGGGAACAGCGGGAAGGGCAGGTTCGCCAGCGGCACGCGGAAGCCGCGCTCGAGATCCGGCCGCGTGCGCCGCAGCACGACGACCGCGATGTTGCAGATCAGGAACGCGAACAGCGTGCCGATGTTCACCAGCACGACGATCTCGGCGAGCGGCACGACCGCCGCGATGCAGGCGATGAAGACGCCGAAGCCGATCGTGATCACGACCGGCGTCTGGAAGCGCGGGTGCACCTTGGCGAGCTTGCGCGGCGCGAGCCCGTCGCGGCACATCGCGAAGAAGATGCGCGTCTGGCCGTACATGATCGTCAGCACCACGCTCGTGATCGAGACGAGCGCGCCGAACGCGATCAGCGAAGCTCCCCACTCGACGCCCGCGCCGTCGCGCAGCGCCGCTGCCAGCGGAGCCTCGGACGCGGCCAGCTCGTCGGACGGCAGCGCGCCGACGGCCACGACCGCGACGAGGATGTAGAGCAACGTCGCCACGCCGAGCGAGACGAGGATCGCGATCGGCAGGTCGCGGCCGGGGTTCTTCGTCTCCTCGCCGGAGGTCGAGATCGCGTCGAAGCCGATGTAGGCGAAGAAGATGATCGACGCCGCCGTCACGACACCGCTGAAGCCCTCCTTCTCGCCGCCGTAGAACGGCGAGAAGTTGTCGCTTTCGAACGCGGTGACGCCGATCGCGATGAACATCAGCAGCGTGGCGATCTTGACGAGCACCATGATGCTGTTGGCGCGGGCGCTCTCGCGCACGCCGTAGACCAGCAGGCTCATGATCGCGAGCACGATGAAGACGGCCGGCAGGTTGATCTTGCCGCCCTCGCCCGGCGGGCCGGCGATCGACTCCGGCAGCGAGAAGCCGAAGACCGTGTCGAGGAAGATGTTCAGGTACTCGCTCCAGCCGACCGCCACCGCGGCGACCGAGACGCCGTACTCGAGGATCAGGTCCCAGCCGATGATCCACGCCACCAGCTCGCCCATCGTCGCGTAGGCGTAGGTGTAGGCGCTGCCGGCGACCGGGATGCTCGAGGACAGCTCGGCGTAGCAGAGCGCGGAGAACGCGCAGGTGATGCCGGCGAGCACGAACGAGAGGACGATCGACGGTCCCGAGGAGGCGATCGCCTCGCCGATCACGACGAAGATGCCGGTGCCGATGATCGCGCCCAGCCCGAGCGCCGTCAGGTCGGGGAGGCCGACGACGCGCTTGAGCGACTGGCCCTTCTCCTCCGTCTCGCGCACGAGCACGTCGGTCGACTTGGTCGCGAACGGTCCGCGACGAGGCCCGGGTTCTGCGACAGCCATCGTGCGGCTCTCCTATGCGGTCTGGGGCGGGGTGATCACGAGCACCGGCCGGCGCGAGCGCTCGATCAGCCGCGACGTCACGGTTCCCAGCATGCGCCGGGCCACCCGGCCGCGCGTGGTCGCGCCGACGACGATCAGATCTGCCTCCTGCTCCTCGGCGAACACGCACAAGCCACGCACGACGGGTCCCGAGCGATGCTCGGCGCGCACGGTGATCCCGGTCGACTCGATCCGCTCCGCGACCTGCGACGCGGACGCCTCCGCGCCCTTCGCCAGCTCGTCACGTGGGATCGTCGAGAGCGCTTCGAGCTCGAGCCCGTCGAAGCTCACGACTACCACCTCGGCGCCGATCTCCTCGGCCAGGTTGGCGGCGGCGTCCGCGAGCCAGGGCTGCTCGACGCCGGCCTTCGCCGCAACGACTATTCGCTTCATGGCGGCGACGTACCCCGAAGCCGCGTGTGAAAACGCACGAGTGTTCCGTCCGTCGCCTCTCATACTGTTGGTCAGCTATGCCGCCGTTCAAGCTCGACGCGATCTACTCGCCCACCGCCGACCAGCCGGCGGCGATCGACGACATCGCCGCCGCGGTCACCGACGGCGCGCGCGGGGTGACCCTGCTGGGCGCGACCGGCACCGGCAAGACGATGACGATGGCGGCCACGATCGAGCGGCTGCAGCGGCCCGCGCTCGTGATCGCCCACAACAAGACGCTCGCCGCCCAGCTCTGCAACGAGTTCCGGACGTACTTCCCGAGCAACTCGGTCGAGTACTTCGTCTCCTACTACGACTACTACCAGCCCGAGGCCTACGTCCCCTCGCGCGACCTCTACATCGAGAAGGACTCGGCGATCAACCAGGAGATCGACCGCCTGCGCCACGCCGCCACAGCGTCGCTGTTCGCGCGCCGCGACGTCGTGATCGTGGCCTCGGTCTCGTGCATCTTCGGCCTCGGCTCGCCCGAGACCTACAACGCGAACTGCCAGGTGCTCGTCAAGGGCGGCTACGTCGACCGCGACGAGCTGCTGCGCAAGCTCGTCTCGCTGCAGTACAACCGCAACGACCAGGCGCTCGGGCGCGGCACGTTCCGCGTCCGCGGCGACACGCTGGAGGTCTTCCCGGCCTACGAGGAGACCGCGTTCCGGGCGATGCTGTTCGGCGACGAGGTCGAGCGCCTGCAGCACTTCGACCCGCTGACGGGCGAGCTGATCAAGGACGACCTCGAGCACGTCGCCGTCTGGCCGGCGACGCACTACAACGTCAAGGAGGGCCGGCTCGAGGAGGCGGTGACCGAGATCGGGCGCGAGCTCAACGAGCGCTGCGCGATCCTGGAGGAGGAGGGCAAGCTGCTCGAGTCGCACCGCCTGCGCCAGCGCACCCAGTACGACATGGAGATGCTGCGCGAGGTCGGCTTCTGCTCGGGGATCGAGAACTACTCGCGCATCCTCGACGCGCGCGCGCCCGGCTCGCGGCCGTACTGCCTGATCGACTACTTCCCGAACGACTTCGTCTGCTTCATCGACGAGTCGCACCAGACCGTGCCGCAGATCGGCGGCATGCACGAGGGCGACCGCTCGCGCAAGTCGACGCTGGTCGACTACGGCTTCCGGCTTGCCGAGCGCGCTCGACAACCGGCCGCAG
This sequence comes from uncultured Solirubrobacteraceae bacterium, assembly GCA_963721315.1. GTDB lineage: Bacteria > Actinomycetota > Thermoleophilia > Solirubrobacterales > Solirubrobacteraceae > DASQMT01. The sequence continues at coordinate 43,631 of CAVRIU010000007.1, read as the reverse complement.
ACGTTCCAGGAGTTCCTCGAGATCACGCCGCAGCTCGTGTTCGTCTCCGCGACGCCCGGCCAGTACGAGCGCACGCACTCCGCGCGCGTGGTCGAGCAGATCGTGCGGCCGACCGGGATCGTCGACCCCGAGGTCGAGGTGCGCGAGACGCGCAACCAGATCGACGACCTGATGGGCGAGATCCGCGAGCGCGTCGAGCGCGACGAGCGCACGCTGGTCACGACGCTCACGAAGAAGATGAGCGAGGACCTGACCGACTACCTGCTCGAGATGGGCTTCAAGGTCCGCTACCTGCACTCGGAGATCGACACGCTCGAGCGGATCCAGATCATCCGCGAGCTGCGGCTGGGGGAGTACGACGTGCTCGTCGGCGTCAACCTGCTGCGCGAGGGGCTCGACCTGCCCGAGGTGACGCTGGTCGCGATCCTCGACGCCGACAAGGAGGGCTTCCTGCGCGGCGAGACCTCGCTGATCCAGACGATCGGCCGCGCGGCGCGCAACATCGGCGGCAAGGTGCTGATGTACGCCGACAAGCGCACCGACGCGATGGTCAAGGCGATCGACGAGACCGACCGGCGGCGCGCGATCCAGGTCGCCTACAACACGGAGCACGGCATCACGGAGGAGACGATCGTCAAGGGGATCTCCGACATCACGGAGTTCCTGATGGGCGACTCGAAGGTCCCGACCAAGCGCCGGCGACGGCGCGAGCGCCAGACCGACATGGCTCCGGCGGAGCTCGAGACGACGATCGTGGAGCTCGAGGAGGAGATGCTCGCGGCGGCCGAGGAGCTGCGCTTCGAGTACGCCGCGAAGCTGCGCGACGAGATCCGCGAGCTGCGACGCGAGTTGCAGGCGGCGACCGCGCCGAGCTGACGGCGTACCCTGGACGGTCATGGCGACGCAGACCAGGGTGCCCGGCGCCGCTTCCTCCGAGGTCGACTTCGAGCTCGAGCGCTTCGAGCGCACCGCCGAGGACCGGCTCGAGATCGCCGGCCGCTGGTACGGCCTGCGCGGGCGCCGCTTCGTCCGGCCCGTGCTGAACCTGAACACCGGCGGCACGCGCCGGCGCGCGATCGCGCTGCTCGAGCACAAGCCGTGGGCGGCCGACGACGGCAAGACCTGGCTGGCGGCGTTCCGCTGGCCCGACGGCGCCGGCGAGATCGAGAGCGCCGAGCTGGAGGTCGGGCCGGGGCTGATCGTCGCGCTGCCGGCGCCGGGCGGCGAGGCCAACACCGCCGTGCGCGTGAGCGCGCTGCGGCCCGCACGTCCCGACGCCGCCGGGCCGCAAGTTCCATATCGCCGGCGAGGACGCAGGACCCGAGGGCGGCGAGGCGACCGGCGCCGCCCGCGAGTCCGCGGGCCGCAGCGAGCGCGCCGGGAGCGAGACCGCCGGCGCAGTGAGGCACCGGGCCTGAGGTCGCGGACCGCGAGCACGCGAGCCCCGCGCGCGAGCGTTCGAGTCGGCTCGAGTGGACGCCCGCGCCGCCGCGCGACGTGATGACCGCCGCGCTCGCCGAGCGCAACGAGGCGGTCGCCGCGCGCGACGCGGCCGAGCACGAGCGCGTGAATGCGCTGAACGACCGCGACGACGCGCTCTCGCGCCGTGACGCCGCGCTGCGCGACGTCGACCGCGCCGTCTCCGAGCGCGACGACGCGCTCGCCGAGCGCGACCGCCTGGCCGTGCGAGCTCGAGCGCGTCACGCGCGAGCGCGACATCGCGCACGCGGAGCGCAATCGCACGCTGCAGGACTCCGAGGCCGATCGCGCGCGAGCGCGACCAGGCCGCGGCGGAGCGCGACGCGGCGCGCTCGGAGCTCTCGCGCGCGATCCCTTCGCGCGCCGATGCGATCCGCGAGCGCGACGCCGAGGCCGCGCGCGCCGAGCGGGCGGAGAGCGAGCGCGACACCGCGTTCGCCGAGCGCAAGTCGGCCGTCGCCCAGCGCGACCGCGCGCGCCGCGAGCGCGACCGCGCGATGCGCGCCGCGGGTGTCGAGCCGCCGGAGGAGTCCGCCGCATTCGGCGCCGGTGCCGCCGGACGCCAGCGCCGCGAGCGGACGTGCCGGCGGCGGGCCAGGAAGCCGAGCTCGATGAGACTCCGGCCGCCGACGACGCCCGACGTGCGCGCCACGCCGCCCGGCACCGCGCTGCCCTCGCGCCCGGTCAGAGCGCCTCGGCGGAGCGCCGTCCAGGCCCGGGCGCCGAGCCCAAGCCGCTGCTCACCCCGGTCGACGCCGGACGCCCGCGGCGGCTCTCGCGCACGCGCCGCGCGCCCTCTGCGCCGGCACGCTGGGCGGTGCGGATCGTCGTGCTGCTGCTGCTGATCGCGATCACGGCCGTGCTCGTGATGCTGGTCGGCAGCGCGCTCTAGCGCGGCGGCAGGCGTGCGCCGCGTCAGCTTCCGCCTGCCCGCGGCGGAGAGGGAGGAGCTGCTCGACGCGCTGATGCCGCTGCTCCCGACGGGCGTGCGCGAACGCGACGTCACGGACGACGAGGTCGAGCTGACGACGATCGCCGCTGTGCCGCCGGCCCGCGCGGCGCTCGAGGCCGCGGCCGGGCGCGTGCTCGCCGGCTGGGAGGAGACCGATGTGCCGGCGGACTGGCGCGAGCGGCGCGCGCGCTTCGGTGGGGGCGGCTTCCTCGTCGGCGGGCGTGTGCTCCTGCGCTCGCCCTGGGACCCGCCGGCCGCGCCCGGCGTGATCGACCTCGTGCTCGAGCGCGGTGGCGGCGGCTTCGGCTCGGGCTCGCACTCGACCACGCGGATGTGCGTCGAGCTGCTGCTGGAGCTCGAGCCGGCGGGCGGAGCGGCCGACCTCGGCTGCGGGCTGGGAACGCTCGCGATCGCCGCGGCGCGGCTCGGCTGGGAACCGGTCGTCGCGGTCGACCGCATGGACGGCGCCGTCGCGGCCGCGCGCAGCAACGGTGAGCGCAACGCCGTCGAGGTCGAGTGGCGCGTCGGCGACCTCGAGACCGCGGACGTCCCGCTGGCCGAACTGCTGCTCGTGAACGCCCCGCCGCCGGTCCACGCGCGCGTGGCGGATGCCCTTCGCGCGGCCGGCGAGCCGGGCCCGACCCGCCACGTGATCGTCTCCGGCGTCGTTCCGAACGAGCTCGACGCGGTCGCCGAGCGCTACGCCGTCGCCGGTTGGACGGTCACGGCCACGCGCGAGGAGGAGGGCTGGGCGGCGGCGCGGCTGGAGCAGGCCAGTGCGTGACGACTTCCTCGATCCCGATCGCGCGGCCGCGGCGGGCGCCGCGCTCGGCCAGCTCGCCAGCACGCTGCCGCAGGGCGGGCTGCTGCTCTCGGCGTCGCGCCTCGTCGAGTTCAACGTGCGCGCGACGATCCTGATCGCGCCCGGGCTGTTCCGGCTCGACCTCACGCCGCAGGAGGAGACGCTCGGCGTGCTGACGCGACCGCTTTGCGGCCACCCCGTCCACTGGCGCGCGGAGCAGTCGACCTGGGATGGCTACCGCGACGCGGCCGGCGTCGCGCCGCTGGAGCTGCACGGGCTGTTCGAGCTGCCCGACGGCCCGCTCGCGTGCTGGCTGCACATCCTCTCCTTCACCGATCGCGATGCGGCCGCGGTCCACTTCATCGCCAAGGCCGAGCTGCGCGTGGCGGCGGACTGACTCAGGCCGCCTCGCGCCGTGCCGCGAGCGCCGCGGCGCGCACCGCGTCAGGGCTCGTGCCGCAGCTGCGCAGGGCCTGCGCGGCGCCGCGGTCGGTCTCGCTCATGAGGCCGAGCAGGATGTGCTGCGGGCCGATGTTGCGGTCGCGCAGCGCCAGCGCCTCGCGCAGCGAGCGCTCGAGCGCCTGCTTCGCGCTCGCGCTGAACGGAACGTGACCCGCGCGGCGGCGGCCGCGCTTGCGCCCGGTGAGCGCGCCCGGCCCGAACGACTCCTCCACCGACCGGCGGACCGCGTCGAGATCGATCCCGATCGTCGCGAGCGCCCGGCCGTCGAGCTGATCGCCCGGCGCCGCCTTGACCGCGGCCCGCAGGCTCTCCGCGTCGATGCCCAGCGACGCGGGGAGATCGCCGCCGGCCGCGACCGCGAGCAGCAGGTGCTCGCTGCCGACGCCGCCGTGGCCGAGCGCCGCCGCCTCCTCGTGGGCGCGCAGGACGACGTCGCGTGCCGCGCGCGTGAAGCGCTCGAACATCAGCTCCTCCTCCCGATCAGTCGACGCGTGCCGTGCTTCTTGTGCACCGCCTGCCGGCTCACGCCGAGCCCGTCGGCGATCTGCTGCCAGCTCCAGCCGCGATCGCGCGCGTTCTCGACCTGCAGCTGCTCGAGTGACTCGAGCAGCGCCCGCAACGCTGCCACGGCGGCGAGCCCGACCGCGGGATCGCGGCTGGACGCGGCGCCGGCCAGTTCCGTTGCCTGTGTCATGGTTGTCAACCTACATTGACAGTCGGCGCTTGTCAACCCCGGTTGACAACAACCTGATTCGCGCAAGTTTCCGTCGCCGGCTGCGTTCACGCACTTACACCACCCGGACCGGTGCCGTCATGGCTGACGGCAAGGAACCTCATGAACGAGGCCGGCCCGGGGGTGACTATCCTCGGGCGCCCGTGGACCGCGACGAGATCGAGCGCCCCGAGTTCCCGCCGGCCCGTCGCGGCTATGACCCCGCGGCGGTGCACGAGCACCTGCGGCGGATCGCGGACGAGTTCGAGGCGCTGGCCGCGCGTCCGCGCTCGGCCTCGCTCGCCGAGGGGGCGTCGACACAGGTCCGTGCGATCCTCGAGGCGGCCGAGGCCGGCGCGCAGCAGCTGCGCGACGACGCCGGCCGCGAGGCGAGCGATCACGTCGAGCGCGTGGGGGAGGCCGCGGCGGGTTGCTGGCCAAGCTCGACCACGTGCAGGCCGAGCTCGACCGCGGCCTGCGGTCGTCGGCCGAGGCGCTCGCGCGGCTCGCTCGACGAGCTGCGCCGCGAAGCGGGCACGCTCGCCGCGCCGGCCGCCGTCGCCGGCAGCGTCCGAGGATCCGTCGGTGGCGCCGGCCGACGCCGCCGCTGGCGCCGCCGGATGCGCGTAGCTCGCGCCGTCCGCGGGCAACGGCGCGCGCTCGGACGACGAGGCGGGCGCGCGCCTCGTCGCGCTCAACATGGCGCTCGAGGGCGCACCGCGCGAGCAGGCCGCCGGCTATCTCGCCGAGCACTTCGACCTCGCCGACGTGGACGCGCTGCTCGACGCCGTCTACGCGAGCGCCGGCCGGTGACCGCCGTCCCGGCCGAGCTGGCGGCGCTGCACGAGCGCGCCGCGATCCTCGCCGACCTCGGGCACATCCACTCGCTGCTGTTCTGGGACCAGAACACGATGATGCCGCCGGACGGCGCGGCCGGGCGCGGCGACCAGGCGGCGACGCTCGAGGCGGTCGTCGCACGAGCGGCTGACCGACCCCGAGCTGGGACGGCTGCTCGATGCGCTCGAGCCATGGGCGGCGGAGCAGGACCCGGACGCCGACGACGTCCGCCTCGTGCACGAGCTGCGGCGCGACTTCGAGAAGGCGGTGCGCGTCCCGACCAGCCTGGCCGCGGAATCCAGCCGCGCGGCAGCGCTCGGCCACGCCGCCTGGCAGGAGGCGCGTGCCGCGGCCGACTTCTCCCGCTTCCGCGACGCGCTCGAGCGCCACGTCGAGCTGCGCCATCGCTACGTCGACTGCTTCACGGACTTCGAGCATCGCTACGACGTGCTGCTCGACGACTTCGAGCCGCGCATGACGACGGCCATGCTGCGACCGCTGTTCGCCGAGCTGTCGGACGGCCTCCGCCCGCTCGTCGCGGCCGTCGCCACTGATGCGCCGGCGCCGGACGGCGGCCCGTTCGGCGGCCCGCACGAGGTCGAGGACCAGCGCCGCGCGGCGATGGACCTGCTCGAGGGCCTCGGCTTCGATCCCGACGGCTGGCGGCTGGACGTCGCGCCGCACCCGTTCGCCCAGCGCATCGGTCCCGGCGACGTCCGCATCACGACGCGCTACGACCTGCACGACTTCACGGGCGCGCTCTACGGCTGCCTGCACGAGTTCGGGCACGGGCTCTACGAGGCCGGCATCCCGGACCGGCTGGCGCGCAGCCCGCTCGGCTCGCCCGTGTCGCTCGGAGTGCACGAGTCGCAGAGCCGCCTGTGGGAGAACCTCGTCGGCCGCGGCCGCCCGTTCTGCGCCTGGCTGCTCCCGCGCCTGCGCGAGCACCTGCCCGCGCTGCCCGCCGGAGACGACGGTGGACGACCTCTACCGCGGCCTCAACGCCGTCCATCCGCAGCCTGATCCGCGTCGAGGCCGACGAGACGACCTACAACCTGCACATCGTGCTGCGCTTCGAGCTGGAGCTGGCGCTGATGGAGGGCACGCTCGCGGTCGACGACCTGCCGCACGCGTGGAACGAGGGGATGCACCGGCTGCTCGGGCTCGACGTGCCCGACGACGCGCAGGGCGTGCTGCAGGACGTCCACTGGGGCGCCGGGCTGATCGGCTACTTCCCGACCTACACGCTCGGCAACCTGATCGCGGCGCAGCTGTGGGAGACGATCTGCGCCGACCTCCCGGACCTCGACGGGCAGATCGAGCGCGGCGACTTCGCGCCGCTGCGCGACTGGCTGCGCGAGCGCGTCCACGTCCACGGGCGCAAGCTCCCGCCACCCGAGCTGCTGCACCGGGTGACGGGACAGGAGCTCGCCGTCGCGCCGTTCCTGAGCTACCTGCGGGCGAAGCTCGCCGACGTCAGCGCCGCGTCGGCCTGACGCTCCGCGCCCGAGCGCCGCGTCGAAATGGGCGACCACGCGCCGCTCGTACTCGGCCGGCGTGCTCGCGGATCGCGCCGCGTGTGCTGTGCGTCGGGCAGGTTCCAGTGCTCGACCGGGCCGCGCGCGGCCTTGTCGTAGATCACGTTGAACTGCGTGCTCCTCGGCCTCGCCGGCCGAGATCAGCAGCGTCGGCGCCTTGATGCGCGGCATCACGTCCTCGAGCGGCGGGCCGGGCGGGTCGCCCGAGAGCACCCGGATCGTGGCGTACATCATCCAGCCGGGCACGGTGCCGAGCTCGCAGCCCTCTGAGGTGGTGCCAGTCCTGGAACGAGCCGGCGGCGGCGCCGTCGGTGACCAGCGCCGTGACGTCGTCGCGCTCCGCCGCGACCTCGATCAGGACGTCGGCGCCGGTCGAGAGGCCCGACGCGCTCCGATGCGACCAGGGTCGACGTCGTCCTGGCGCTTGAGGAAGTCGAGCGCGCCGGCGATGTCCTTGCCCCAGTCCCAGCCGTAGTTGTTCTCGCTGCCGTCGCTCTCGCCGCGCCCGCGAGCGTCGTAGAGCAGCACGCCGTAGCCGTGCCGCGCGAGCATCTTCGCGTGGGCGACCGAGCCCTTGCGATCGCTGCTGCCGCCGTGCACGACGACGACGGCGGCGCCGTTCTCGCGACGGGCGGTACCAGCCGGCGAGCTCGAGCCCGTCGCTCGCCTCGAAGCTGACGTCGCGGTACGCGGCGCTCGGCGGGTCGCCGACCGGCTCGCGCCACTTGTGCGTCGCGACGATGCCGAGCGCGACCGGGCCGAGCACGAAGAAGCACACGAGCAGCCCGCCGGGCACGGCGAGCACGCGGCTGCGCCAGCTCCCCTCGCCGCGATGGCGCCACGGGATCGCGGCGGCGAGCCCGAGCAGCACGAGGCCGGCGAGCGCGGCGAGCGCGCCGGTCACGTCGCCGCCGGCGGCGCCGTGCTGCTGGATGTGGATCACGTGCAGTCATGCCGTTGACGAGCGCGAGGCCGCCGAACGCGAACGCGAGCGCCGCGCGCAGCCCGGGCCGCAGCGACGGGAACGCGAGCACGCCCGCGATCGCCGGCGACGAGCGCGATCAGCCCCGCGAGCGCGTGCTGGCCGAGGCCGAGCCCCGGCCCGCGGTGCACGAACGCGTCGTCGAGCGCGTGCACCAGCGCCAGCGACCGTGGCGACGCTGAACACGAGCGCCTCGCCGGAGCGCAGGCGGCTCATGGCGCCAGCGCGTCGTCGAAGAAGCCGACCACGCGCCGCTCGTACTCCTGCGGCCGCGCCGTCTGGCCACCGACGTGGCTCGGCCTCGGGGATCTCCCAGAGCGTCGCCGAGCTCGCCGGCGGCCTTCGCGTAGCCGCGGTTGAGCTTCTCGCCGTTGCGGGCGTTCGGCGCGGCGATCAGCAGCATCGGCTGCTCGACCTTCGCGGCGAGGTCCTTCAGGTTCGCCGGCGGCAGCTGGTTGGAGGAGACGGCGACCGCGGCGGTCTTGGACGCGGACAGCAGCGAGGCCGAGCGTCCATTTCTCCAGCGGCGGGATCGTCCTGGTCCATGTCCTCGGTGGTCGAGCGCGCTCCGGCGCCCTCGGACACGACGGCCGCGAGCTCGTCGGTCTCGGCGGCGGTCTCGATCAGCATCTCGCCGCCGACGGACAGCCCGATGCGCGCCGATCCGGTCCGGGTCGACGTCGGGCCGGCGCTGGAGGAACTCGATCGCGGCCTTGATGTCCTTGCCGCCGCCCCAGCCCCAGGAGTTGGGCTCGCCCTCGCTCTTGCCCTCGCCGCGGCGGTCGAACAGCAGCACGCCGTAGCCGTGGCGGGCGAGCATCCGCGTCTTGCGCCTGCGGGCCGTTGCGACCGGGGAACGCGATCACGGCGGCGCCGTTCTTCGACGGGACGTACCAGCCCTCGAGCTCGAGCCCGTCGCTGGTCTCGAACTTCACGTTCTCGTGCGCGACGCCGAGGTGGTCCGGCGGCACGACGGCGCGCCCGACGTGCGTGGTGACGTAGCCGAGGCCGACCGGGAAGACGACCGTCATCGCGACGAGCAGCGCCGGCGACGGCGAGCAGCGCGCGGCGCGGGTAGCGCCACCAGAGGCTGCCCTCGGTCCGGCGCGTCCGCCACAGCGTGACGGCGCCGAGCCCGATCAGCACCAGCCCGGCGGGGATCGCGAGCAGGCCGGTGAAGTCGTCGCCCGAGGCGCCGAGCTCGCGCGTGTAGTGGAACGCCTCGATCCCGGTGGCGATGCCGAGCGGCCCGAGGAACAGCGCGAGCGCGCCGCGGCGGCCGCCGCGCAGGCGCGGATACGCCCACGCGGCGAGCCCGAGCAGCGCGAGCGGGACGAGCCCGCTGACGAGGTGGTCGCCGGGCGACGTGCCCGGCTGCGGCTGCAGGAAGTTGTCGTCGATCACGTGCAGCGCGATCAGCGCGATCGCTGCGAGGAAGATGAGGGTCTCGCGCGTGCGGCCGCCCCGCCGCGTGAGCGGCGGGGCGGGCGGGGTCGCGGACTCCGGGAGGGTGGCGGTCATGCGTCGTTGCTCCTGGTTACTCGTAGTGGAGGGCGTCGAGCACGTTGAGCCGCGAGGCCCGCCGTGCGGGGAGGATCGCCGCGGCGACGCCGGCGAGGATCGCGACCAGCGTGAAGCCGGCCAGCGTCGGCACCGGCAGCGACATGCCGACGTCGTACTGCGACAGCTGCTGGGTGACGAGCAGCGCGAGCAGCACGCCGAGCCCGAGGCCCGAGCGCCGCGCCGATCAGCGCCGTGATGACGCTCTCGTGGCGGATCATCCGGCGCGCCTGGCGGCGCGTCATCCCGATCGCCCGCAGCATGCCCAGCTCGCGCGTGCGCTCGAAGACCGAGAGCACGAGCGTGTTGACCATGCCGAACAGGCTCACGACGACCGAGAAGCCGAGCAGCACGTAGAGCATCGCCAGGAACGTGCGCCATCGCCTTCGTGGCGTCCTTCGGCGTACGCGGCGCCCGTGTGCAGCGTCGCGTCGCCCGAGTCCTTCGCCGCCGCCGTCAGCGCCTTGGCGGCGCTCGGCGTCGGCGTCGAGGAACGTGAACGCGTTCTTCGGGCTCGGGAAGGCGTCGTCGAACGTCGCCTGGACGATGCTGACGCTCTTGAGCAGCTCCTGCACGCGCGGCGGGTCGTAGATCCCGCGCACGACGACCGTGCGCTTCTCGCCCGAGGGCGTCTGCAGCGCGAGCCGGCCGCCGACCGCGAGGTCGTTGGCCTTGGCGTAGCTCTCGGTCACGAGCGCTCCGTCCGCCCCGAGCTGCGCGAGCGTCGCGTCGGAGCCCTCGACCCACTCGAACGAGTAGAAGTGCGCGATCGTGGCCGGGTCGATGCCGGTCACGTCGAGCTCCTCGCCCTTCACGAGCGCCTTGTCGCCGCGGACGTGGGAGGCGGCCGTGACGCCGGGCACCTGCGCGAGCTCGTCGCCCTCGGCGGCCGGGAACGGGACGCCGTCGTTGCCGTCGACGACGTAGCCGGCGCGGATCTGGTCCGTGACCGCCGACTTCGTCGACTTGTTCATGCCGGCGCCGAGCACCGCCACGACCGTCACGAGCGTCAGCCCGATCATCAGCGCGGCGGCGGTCGACGCCGTCCGCGAGGGGTTGCGCGCGGCGTTCGCGCCGGCCAGCTCGCCGGCGACGCCGCCGGCACGGCGCGCCGGCCAGCCGACGACGTGCGCCAGCGGCTTGACGAGCCGCGGAGCGAGCAGCGCGATGCCGAGGAACAGCCCGAGCACGCCGAGCCCGAGCAGCAGCGCGACGGCGCCGCCGCTGACGCCCGCGAACACGCCGGCCGAGATCGCGGCGAGCGAGGCCGCCACGACGCCGAGGCCGGTGTTGCGCGAATGCGCGGCGAAGCGCGACGCGGGCAGCGTGGAGCCCTCCCGCACCGCGGCGATCGGCGGCACGCGCGTCGCGCGCCGCGCGGGGATGATCGTCGCGAGCAGCGTGATGCCGGTGCCCAGCAGCAGCGAGACGATCACCGTGCGCCCCGCGAACACCGTGTCGGCCTTCGGCAGGTCGACGCCCATCGCGCTGAACAGCGCGAGCATGCCCTTGGCGACGCCGAAGCCGAGGAACAGGCCGATCACCGAGGCGACCAGCCCGATCACGAGGCCCTCGAGCTTGACCGAGCGCAGGACCTGCTTGCGCGAGGCGCCGAGCGTCCGCAGCGTCGCGAACTCACGCGTGCGCTGGGCGACCGTGATCGAGAGCGTGTTGAAGATCACGAACGCGCCGACGAACAGCGCGATGCCGCCGAAGCCGAGCAGGAAGTAGCGGATGAACGCCATGCCCTTGTCGAGCTGCGCGGACGCCTCTTCGGCCTGCTTGGCGCTGTCCTGCACCTCGAGCGTGTCGCGGCACGAGCGGCTGCACGGCGCGGACGAGCTCGGCCGGCGAGGTGCCGTCCTTGGCCGCGATCGAGATCGAGTCGAACTGGCCCTCGCGATCGAGCAGCGCCTGCGCGGTCTTGACGTCCCAGACGACGATGCTGCCGAAGCCGAGCGAGTCGACCTCGCCGTAGGAGGCGGTGCCGGTGACCTGGTAGGAGGCGGTCTTGGCCTGCGTCGCCACCTTGACGGTGTCGCCGACCGCGTAGTGCTCGTTCTTCGCGGTGCCGGCGTCGATCACGACCTGCCGCGGGCCAGAGGGCCACTCGCCGGTCTTGAGCTTGAGCGGGCTGAAGCGCGTGTTCGCGGCGTCGATGCTGACGCCGAGGCTCTCCTTGGCGACGGCCTTGCCGTCGCTGCCGATGATGTCGGCCGCGTTGACCTCGGCCGGCGAGACCGTGCCGGCGGCCGCCTCGACCTGCGGCAGCGCGCGGACCTCGGCGAGCAGCGATGCGGGGACCGTCGCCGCGCCGCTGTAGTGAGGACTCGACGATCTCCTTGCCCTCGATCACGGCGTCGGTCTCGTCGTACGATGCGGCGAACAGACCGTCGAAGGTCTTCTGCATCGTGTCGGTGAGGATGAATGTCCCGCTGACCATCGAGACGCCGATGACGATCGCGAATGCGGTCAGCAGTGCGCGGACCTTGCGGCCCGCGAGTCCCTTGAGGGCGACGGCGATCATCGTCCGCTGACCTCTTCCAGCGTCGCGAGGATGTCGTGCGCGCTGGACTGGCCGAGGTCGCGCACGATGTTGCCGTCGGCGAGGAACAGCACGCGGTCGGCGATCGCGGCGGCGTGCGCGTCGTGCGTGACCATCACGGTCGTCTGGCCGAGCTGGTCGACCGAGCGGCGCAGCAGGCTGAGGATCTCGCCGCTGGTCGTGGAGTCGAGGTTGCCGGTCGGCTCGTCGGCGAACATCACGCTCGGGCGCGAGACGAGCGCGCGGGCGACGGCGACGCGCTGCTGCTGGCCGCCGGAGAGCTCGGACGGGCGGTGGCCGAGGCGCTCGCTGAGGCCGACGGTCTCGACGAGCTCCTCGAGCCACGCCGGGTCGGGCTTGCCGCCGGCGAGCTTGAGCGGCAGCGCGATGTTCTCGGCCGCCGTCAGCATCGGCAGCAGGTTGAAGAACTGGAAGATGAAGCCGATGTGGTCGCGCCGCAGCTTCGTCAGCTCGGTGTCGTCCATGTCGCCGATGTCGACGCCGGCGACGGTGACCGTCGCCGGCGGTCGGCTTGTCGAGACCGGCGAGGATGTGCATCAGCGTCGACTTGCCCGAGCCCGACGGGCCCATCACCGCGGTCAGGCGGCCGGCGGCGATGTCGACCGAGACGCCGCGCAGCGCGTCGACGGCGGTGTCGCCCTCGCCGTAGCGCCGGACCACTTCGCGGGCGGTGACGACGGCTTCGCGGCTGGCGCTGTCCGGGTGCTCGGACTGGACGAGGACTGACTGCATGGGTGACCCTCCGGGGAGCGGATTTGCTTGCAGCGAGCGTCGCGAGCGGGCGGGCGTGCGCGCCAGCGGGTCCACCTGTGTCCCGGGGGGCGGTGCCCCGGGGGTCGCGGCGGGGCGGGTCTAGACGCCGAGGAAGCGCAGCGCGGCGAGCACGCGCCGGTGCTCGCTGCCGCTGTCGGGCAGGTCGAGCTTGGCGAAGATGCTCGACACGTGCTTCTCCGCGCTGCGCAGCGTGATCTCCGTCCGGTCGGCGATCGCCTGGTTCGTCAGGCCCTCGGCGATCAGCCCCAGCACCTCGCGCTCGCGCGGCGTGAGGCTCGCCAGCGGGCCGTCGTCGCGGCCGGCGGCGAGCAGCCGCGACACGACCTCCGGATCGAGCGCCGTGCCGCCGCTGACGACGCGGCGCAGCGTCGCGACGAAGTCCTCGACGTCGGTGACGCGGTCCTTGAGCAGGTAGCCGAGCCGCTCGGGGTCCTCGGCCAGCACGCGCGCGGCGATGCCGAACTCGACGTGCTGGGAGAGGATCACGATCGCGACCCGCGGGTGGCGCGCGCGGATCGCCTGCGCCGCGACCAGGCCCTCGTCGGTGAACGTCGGCGGCATCCGGATGTCGACGATCGCGACGTCGGGCTCGTGCTCCGTCGACCGCGCGCAGCAGCTCCTCGGCCTCGTCCGCCTGGGCGGCCACCTCGACGCCGCTCTCCTCCAGCAGCGACGCGATCCCCTTGCGCACGAGCAGGTTGTCGTCCGCGATCACGACGCGCACGGCAGCTCCGCGGTGACGGTGGTGCCGGCGCCCGGCGGGCTGACGACGCGCAGCCTGCCGTCGAGCGCCTCGACGCGGTCGGCGAGCCCGCGCAGGCCCGAGCCGCGCGAGTCGTCGGCGCCGCCGATCCCGTCGTCGGCGATCTCGATGCTGACCGTCGGCCCGGCGCGCGCGACGCAGACGCGTCGCCTGGGTCGCCTGGGAGTACTTGGCGACGTTGGCGAGCGCCTCCGAGGCGACGAAGTAGGCCGCCAGCTCGACCGACTCGGGCAGCCGCTCGGGCGTCTCGCACGACACGGTGGTCGGGACCGTCGCGCGGTTGGCGAGCGCCTCGCAGCGCCGCGGGCAAGCCCGTGCTCGAGCACCGCGGGGTGGATCCCGCGCGCGAGCTCGCGCAGCTCCGCGAGCGACTGCGCGAGCTCGTCGCTCGCGGTCGTGACGAGCTCCTCGCGCGGACGGGTCGTCGCCGACGCGGTTCTGCAGCAGCCGCAGCTGCAGCGCGATCCCGACGAGCCGCTGCTGCGCGCCGTCGTGCAGGTTGCGCTCCAGCCGCCGGCGCTCGGCGTCGCCGGCCGCGACGATCCGCTCGCGCGACGCCTTCAGCTCGATCAGCCGCGCCTGCGACTCGGCGTGCAGGTGCTCGTTCTCGAGCGCGATCGCGGCCGCCGCGGTGACCGCCTCGACGAGCTCCGGGTCGTCGTCGAGCGAGGCGTCGTAGACCAGCGCCGCGACGCGGTCGCCGTCGCGCTCGACGGGCGCGACCGCCCGGTCGCCGCCGGGCGCGGGGAGCGACGACGCTCTCGCCGTTGCGCGTCGGCGTAGGACTGGTACTCGGGCAGCCAGTACGCGACGACGAGCCCGGGATCGCCGAGCGTCCGCGCCAGCGCCGCCTGCAGGTCCCCGGTGCGCATCGTCGCCGAGCCCGCGGAACAGCTCCGTCAGGCCGCCGCGCGCGAGCCGCGAGCGCAGCAGCCCGGCGAGGAACGCCGCCGGCACGGTGACCAGCGAGCAGGCCGCGATCCACAGCAGCGCCTGCGAGCGCGTGCCGGACACGAGGTCGTTGACGAGCAGCGCGGTGAAGAACAGCAGCGTGAGCGCGCCCGCGAGGCTCGGCAGCAGCGCGCGGCGGCGCGGGCCCGAGGTCCTCCACCAGCGCGCTGCGATCACCACGACCGTGGCGATGCAGGAGCAGGCGAGCAGCCCGCGCTGGATCCGGTCGATCACGTGCGCGACGTCCGCGTCCGGGAAGGCGAGCAGCAGATATCCCTCCTCCGGGTCGAACAGCATCCAGACGACCTGCAGGATCACCAGCGGAACCGCGTACGACGGCCACGAGCAGCCGATCGAGCCTGCGCTGCAGGCGGCCGCTGGGTCAGCAGCGTCAGGATCAGCGCGACGAAGAAGAAGATCCACCAGTCGACGGCGCAGCACGCGCGACGGTGCTCGCGAGCGGCGCGTCGATCTGGCTCAGCAGCGGCTGCACGAAGAAGGCGAAGCCCGTCGCGGTCATCAGCCGGCCGCTGCGGCTGTCGGGCCGCCGGCGCCAGGCGACGAGCCCGAAGGCGGCGAACGAGCCGCCGACGAGCGTGAAGACGACGTCGAGCCACTGGATCGGCGCCTCGCGGTCGAACAGCACGGGCCTGAGCGCGAGCAGCTCGGCCACGACGACCGCGATCCAGAGCACGATCCAGAAGCGCCGGGCGGTGCGGGCGCGCCGCGAAGCGGCTGCTCTCCGGAGCGTCTGCGGCGCACGTGCGGATGGCGATCGCTATTGCGAACGCTGGCCGCAAAGTGCGACCGCGGAGCGAACACGTGTTCGACGTTTCCGTCCGCCGCTTACGTACACTGGATCGCGGTGTCCCGTCAGTCCCAGATCGTCGTCTCCGGCGCGCGCGAGCACAACCTCAAGGACGTCACGGTGGCGATGCCGCGCGACGCGCTGGTCGTCATCACCGGGCTGTCCGGCTCGGGCAAGTCGTCGCTCGCGTTCGACACGATCTACGCCGAGGGACAGCGTCGTTATGTCGAGTCGCTGAGCGCGTACGCGCGCCAGTTCCTCGGCCAGATGGACAAGCCCGACGTGGACTCGATCGAGGGCTTGTCGCCGGCGATCTCGATCGACCAGAAGACGACGTCGCGCAACCCGCGCTCGACGGTCGGCACCGTGACGGAGATCTACGACTACCTGCGGCTGCTGTGGGCGCGGATCGGCAAGCCGCACTGCTTCAACTGCGGGCGCCCGATCGCCGCGCAGTCGGCCGAGCAGATCATCGACCAGATCATGGCGCTCGAGGACGGCACGCGGTTCATGGTCCTGGCGCCGATCGTGCGCGGCCGCAAGGGCGAGTACGGCAAGCAGTTCGAGGAGCTGCGGGCGGAGGGCTTCACGCGCGTGAAGGTCGACGGCGAGGTGCGGCTGCTCGAGGACGAGATCGTGCTCGACAAGAAGTTCAAGCACGACATCGCCGTCGTCGTCGACCGCCTGATCATGAAGCCGGACTCGCGCAAGCGGCTCGCCGACTCGGTCGAGACCGCGGTCGCGCTGGCGGACGGGATCCTCGAGATCGAGACGCTGCCGCGCGAGGGTGGCGAAGGTCGTCTGCTGACGTTCTCCGAGCGCTTCGCCTGCCTGCACTGCGGCATCTCGATGCCCGAGCTCGAGCCGCGGATGTTCTCGTTCAACTCGCCGCACGGCGCCTGCCAGCGCTGCACCGGGCTCGGCTCGCAGATGGAGATCGATCCCGACCTCGTGGTGCCCGACGCATCGCTCTCGATCGGCGAGGGCGCGATCCTGCCGTGGGCGAGCGGCGCGTCGACCTACTACGACCAGATCACGCAGGCGATCTCCGAGCGCTACGAGATCGACCTCGACGCCGCGTGGCAGGACCTGCCCGAGCGCCAGCAGGACCTGTTCCTGTACGGCACCGACGGCGACCGGATCTACGTCACGTACCGCAACCGGATGGGGCGCAAGCGCTCCTACATGACGAACTTCGAGGGCATCGTCCCGAACCTCGAGCGCCGCTACAAGGAGACCGACTCGGACTGGTCGCGCGAGAAGATCGAGGAGTACATGACGATGCGGCCGTGCCCGGAGTGCAAGGGCGCGCGGCTGCGGCCCGAGTCGCGCGCCGTGAAGGTCGACGGGATGGCGATCAACGAGTTCACGGGCCTGAGCGCGCGGCGGTCGCTGGAGTGGGTCGCGGCGCTCGAGCTGTCCGACACCGACCGCGCGATCGCGCGGCTGATCCTGCGCGAGATCGAGGAGCGGCTGCGCTTCCTCGACAACGTCGGCGTCGGCTACCTCAGCATGGAGCGGGCGTCGGCGACGCTGTCGGGCGGCGAGGCGCAGCGGATCCGGCTCGCGACGCAGATCGGCTCGTCGCTGGTCGGCGTGCTCTACATCCTCGACGAGCCGTCGATCGGCCTGCACCAGCGCGACAACGAGCGGCTGATCGCGACGCTCGAGCGGCTGCGCGAGCTCGGCAACACGGTGCTCGTGGTCGAGCACGACGAGGGCACGATGCGCGCGGCCGACCACCTGATCGACATGGGCCCGGGCGCCGGCGAGCACGGCGGCTACGTCGTCGCGCAGGGCACGGCGGCCGAGGTCGAGGCGGTGCCGGAGTCGCTGACCGGCCAGTACCTGTCGGGCGCGCGCCGGATCGAGGTGCCGCCCAAGCGGCGGGCGCCGGCGGGCTACGTCGAGATCGTCGGCGCGCACGCAGCACAACCTCAAGAACGTGACGGCGAAGGTGCCGCTCGGGGTGTTCTGCTGCGTCACCGGCGTGTCGGGCTCGGGCAAGTCGACGCTCGTCAACGAGGTGCTCTACAAGGCGGTCGCCAACCGCCTGAACCGAGCCCGGATGCGGCCCGGCGCGCACAAGCGGATCACGGGCTCGAGCAGCTCGACAAGATCATCAGCGTCGACCAGTCGCCGATCGGCCGCACGCCGCGCTCGAACCCGGCGACGTACATCGGGCTGTTCGACCAGATCCGCGACCTCTTCTCCAAGACGCAGGAGGCGCGGGTGCGCGGCTACAAGCCGGGGCGCTTCTCGTTCAACGTCAAGGGCGGCCGCTGCGAGGTCTGCCGCGGCGACGGGCAGATCAAGATCGAGATGCACTTCCTGCCCGACGTCTACGTGCCGTGCGAGCAGTGCCACGGCAAGCGCTACAACCGCGAGACGCTCGACATCCGCTTCAAGGGCAAGACGATCGCCGACGTGCTCGAGATGCCGATCGAGGAGGCGCTCGGGTTCTTCGTCCACATCCCGAAGATCCGCCGCCGGCTGCAGACGCTGCACGACGTCGGGCTCGACTACATGCGGCTGGGCCAGCCGGCGACGACGCTGTCGGGCGGCGAGGCGCAGCGCGTCAAGCTCGCCAGCGAGCTCTGCAAGGTCGCGACCGGCCGCACGCTCTACATCCTCGACGAGCCGACGACCGGCCTGCACTTCGCCGACATCGAGAAGCTGCTCGAGGTGCTGCAGCGGCTCGTCGACGCGGGCAACTCGGTCGTCGTGATCGAGCACAACCTGGACGTGATCAAGACCGCCGACCGGCTGATCGACATGGGCCCGGAGGGCGGCGAGGAGGGCGGCTACCTGATCGCAGCCGGGACGCCCGAGCAGGTGGCCGGCGAGCCCGACTCGGCCACCGGCGCGTTCCTCGCGGGGCTTGTCGAGGCGAAGCCGCGCAAGCAACGCGCGCCGCGCCGCGCGCGCATGCCGGCCGCGGCCTGAGCCGGCCTCTGCGGCCTCGTGCGCGCGGGGCTCAAAGTGCGGCGTCGGCGTCGGCGCCGCGCTGGAGCGCGGACTCGATCTCGGCGACGCAGCCGCGCATCCGGTCGACCGCGCGCCGGCGGGCCGCCGCGTCGAAGCGCTGGCCCAGCCCGCTGACGTTGACGGCGCCCAGGATCGTGCGCGCTTCGCTGAAGATGCCGACCGAGACGCCCGCAAGGCCCTCCTCGAGCTCGTCGACGGTGGTCGCGAACCCCTGCGTCGCGCACCTGCGCGAGCTCGCGGCGGAGCGCGCGCCGGGAGGTGATGGTGGAGGGGGCCACCCGCGGCAGTGGATCTTCGAGGAGGCGCTCGACGCGCGCCTCGTCGTAAGTCGAGAGCATGCAGCTTGCCGCTCGAGCTGGCGTGTAGCGGGAAGCGCCGCCCGACCCACGAGCGCGGCACCAGATGCTGCGGCCCGTCGACCTGGTGCACGACGTCCAGGCCGCCGTCCGGCGCGATCACGCTCAGCGTGACGGTCTCGCGCACCGCCTCGCTGAGCTCCCCGAGCGACGGGCGGGCGAGCTCGAGCAGCACCATGCCGACGTCGACCTCGCGGGCCAGGCGGATCAGCTCCGGGCCGAGCAGCACGCGATCGGCCGCGGGCACGCGCACCAGCAGACCCTCCGCCTCGAGCGTCTGGATCAGCCGCAGTGCCGTCGCTCGCGGTAATCCCGCGGCGCGCGCGAGCGCCGACACGCTCGCGCCCTCGCCGTCCAGGGCCGTCGCGCGCAGCAGCATCATCGCCTTCTGCACCGACTGGTTGAGCTTGGGCCGCGCCGGCGTCACCGCCATGGGCTGCAGATCCTAGCCACGGTGTGACGAGCCATCACCGGTAGGTGGTGTGTATTGGCTTGACTTCGCCCAGCGCCGTGACAGACTGCGTGCGCCCTCAGTGGATACCAGTGTTCACTGGACGGGCAGGTGGAGGATCGGGGAGACGGGAGGATCGCGATGGAGCAGGACCACGCGCGCACGGCGGACGCGTTCACCCTGGAGGAGACCTACGCGGCCACACGGCGCCCGGTGGACCTGGCCGAGACGCTCCCGCCGGCGGTGTATCGGTCGGAGCGCTTCTTCGCGCTCGAGCGCGAGCGCGTGTTCGCGTCGAGCTGGGTCGCCGTCGGCTGCACGGCACAGCTGCGCGAGCCCGGCGACGTGCTGGTCAGCGACGTCGCCGGCCGGTCGATCTTCGTCGTCCGCACCCGGGACGGCGAGCTGCGCGCGTTCTACAACAGCTGCCGCCATCGCGGGACGCGGCTGCTGACGGCGGACGACCGCCGCGTCAAGCGCTTCATCCGCTGCCCCTACCACAGCTGGGCCTACGACCTCGAGGGCAAGTGCATCGGCACGCCCCTGTTCGAGGGCTCGCCGATCCCCGAGGACCAGCAGGCCGCCTTCGACATGCAGGACGTGCGCGCGTTCGATCGCGCCGACTACGGGCTGCTGCGGGTCGCCGTCGAGGCTTGGGGCCCGCTCGTGTTCGTGAACCTCGACGCGGCCGCCGGCGCGCTGTCAGAGCAGCTGGGCGACCTGCCCGCGCGGACCGCCGGCTACCGCCTCGACGAATGGGAGCTCGCGCGCGTCGCCGAGTACGACGTCGCTGCCGACTACAAGCTGCTCGCCGAGAACTTCATGGAGTACTACCACCTGCCCTGGGTCCACCCGGGCCTGGTCAAGGTCTCGCCGATCGCCGCGCACCACCGCTGGCAGGGCACCGGCATGTACATGGGGTTCTGCACGAGCCCGATCGCGCAGGACACCGGCGACGGCGGCTGGCAGCAGGGCCTGCCGGCGCTGTCGGGCCTGTCCGAGGAGGACGCGGTCAGCGCGCGCTTCCTCTGGCTGTTCCCCAACGTCGCGGTCAACATCCTGCCCAACCACCTCTTCATCATCTGCGCGCACCCCGCGGGTCCCGGCCGCACGCTCGAGCAGACCTACCTGCTCACGCACCCCGAGTCGACCGCCCGGGCGACGTCCGACGACGCCGTCGACCAGCTCGCGAGCTTCTGGGACACCGTCAACCGCGAGGACATCGCGATCGTCGAGCGCGTCCAGCAGGGCGTGAGCACGACCGCGTTCCCGGGCGGTCGCCTCTGCTACCGCTTCGAGGAGCCGGTGCACCGCTTCCAGAACATGGTCGTCGATCGGATGGTGGGCTTGCGGCGCGTCCCGCCCGGAGACGACGAAAGCCGCGCCGTAAGCGAGGGAGAGGAGAGGGAATGCAGAACAAGCTAGGCCGGACGATCGACACGCCGGTCTTCGCCATCGCCGCCGCGATCTCGGTGGCGTTCGTGCTGGTCGGCGTGATCTTCAAGGACGACATGGCGACGGTGGTCGGGGACATCCTGAGCTGGCTGCTCACCAACCTCGGCTGGCTGTTCGTGCTGTCGACGGCGGGATTCCTGATCTTCGTCGTGTTCCTGGCGGTGAGTCCGTACGGGCGGCTGCGGCTCGGCAAGGACGATGATCGTCCGGAGTTCAGGACGGTCTCGTGGATCGCGATGATGTTCAGCGCCGGGATGGGCATCGGGCTGATGTTCTTCGGCGTCGCCGAGCCGATCTCGCATCTGGCCGCGCCGCCGCTCGGCCTGGCGAAGCCGAACACCGAGGCGGCGGCGGCCACCGCGATGGAGTGGACGTACTTCCACTGGACGCTGCAGGCGTGGGCGCTGTACGCGATCGTCGGGCTCGCGCTGGGCTACTTCTGCTTCCGCAAGGGCATGCCGAACCTGATCAGCTCGGTCTTCTATCCGCTGCTCGGCGACCGCGTCAACGGCCCGATCGGCAAGGCGATCGACATCCTCGCCATCTTCGCCACGATGTTCGGCAGCGCGACCTCGCTCGGGCTCGGCGCGCTGCAGATCAACAGCGGCCTCAACTTCGTCTGGGGAGTCGACAACTCGACCGGGCTCGCGGTCGTGATCATCGCGGTGCTCACCCTCTTGTTCGTGCTCTCGGCGGTCTCGGGAGTCGGCAAGGGCGTGCAGTTCCTGAGCAACTTCAACATGGTCGTAGCGGTCGCGCTGCTGGCGTTCATCTTCATCGCCGGTCCGACCGTGTACATCCTCGGCACGCTGGTCTCCGCCACCGGCGACTACTTCAGCGGCCTCGTCCGCCGGAGCTTCGAGACCGGCGTCTCGGGCGGAGCGGAGTGGCTCGGCAGCTGGACGATCTTCTACTGGGTCTGGTGGATGTCCTGGACGCCGTTCGTCGGCACGTTCCTGGCGCGCATCTCCAAGGGCCGGACGATCCGCGAGTTCGTGGTCGGCGTGCTGCTGATCCCCAGCGGCGTGAGCTTCGTCTGGTTCGCGATCCTGGGCGGCTCGGCGATCAACCTGCAGCTGTCCGGCGCAGGCGAACCTGGCCGAGACGGTGGCCCAGCCCGAGGTCTCGCTGTTCACGATGCTCGACCAGTTCCCGCTCTCCTCGGTCACGTCGATCGTCGTGATCGTGCTGGTCGCGGTGTTCTTCGTCAGCGGCGCGGACGCGGCGTCGATCGTGATGGGCATGCTGACCTGTCGCGGGATCCTGGAGCCGCCGCGCGCGATCGTCGCGTTCTGGGGCACGGCGATGGGCGGCGTGGCGATCACGCTGCTGGTCGCCGGCGGGCTGAACACGCTGCAACAGGCCGCGATCGTGGTGGGCGCGCCGTTCGCGCTGTTGATGATCGTGCTGGTCTACAGCTTCTACAAGGCGTTGCGCGAGGAGGTGGTGCCGGCCGCGGAGCCGCGGGCGACCGTGACCATCCCCGACCCGACGGCGCCGCAACCGCGGCCCGGCATCGCCGGCGGCAGCTGAGAGGAGAGCAGAGATGGCCGATCGAAAGCATCAGCGCTTCCACGGGCTCTCCGACACGGTCGCGGAGCTCAACCGCATGCGCGAGTTCTGGCGCGCCGGCGTCGACCCGCCGCAGGAGGGCGAACGGACCCACGCCACCGCGTGGATCCCCAGGATGGACATCTTCGCCCGCGACGACGACCTGGTCATCCGCTGCGAGCTGGCCGGCATCGCGCGCGACGAAGTCGAGCTGGCCTACGATCACGACGCGCTGACGATCTTCGGCGAGCGCACCGGCGCGCCCGACGAAGCGGACACGACGTACTACGTGCGCGAGCGCCAGTACGGAGCGTTCCGGCGCACGATCAACCTGCCGGAGGGCACCGACCGCAGCAAGGTGCAGGCCTCGCTGGAGGACGGCCTGCTCGAGATAGTCGTCGTCGGCGGCGCCTCGCACCGCGAGCCGGAGCGCATCGACATCCGCATCGGGGGAGGTGGGCGCTCATGAGGACGCCGCGGCCGGCGGCGTTGGCGCTGGCTCTGCTGCTGCTCGCGCTGCTCGTGGCCGCGTGCGGCGACGACGAGGCCGACAAGCAGGGGTCGGTCCAGCCGCAGGGCGACGAGCTCGAGCTCACGATCGGCACGAAGGACTTCACCGAGTCCTTCATCGTCGGCGAGCTGTACCGCCAGGCGCTGATCGCGAAGAGCATCAACGTCAAGCTGCGCAAGGACATCGGGCCGACCGAGGTGATCGACAAGGCGCTCCAGGACGGCAGGATCGACGCCTATCCCGAGTACCTCGGCGTGGCTGTGACGGTGGCGGCGGGCGAGCAGGACGCGGGCGACAGCGCTGAAGAGACATACGCGCTGGCGAAGGAGTTCTACGCGGGGCGCGACCAGGCGATCAGCAAGCCGACGTCATTCGAGAACGTCGACGCGATCGCGACGACGCAGTTCTTCGCCCAGCGCCGCGGCCTGGCGACCGTCGGCGACCTGCGTGGGCTGTCGCGGTTCACGCTCGGCGCGCGGCCCGAGTTCGAGGATCGCCAGCAGGGCGTGGCCGGGTTGCGGGAGCAATACGGGCTCGACAACCTGGCCTTCCAGGCGATCCCGATCGGTCAGCAGTACCGCGCGCTCGACCGCAACCAGATCGACGCGGCGAACGTGTTCAGCACGGATGGCCAGCTCGCGAGCGGGAGCTACAAGGTGCTCGAGGACACCGAGCGCGTGTTCGGCTTCCAGCACGTGGCGCTGGTGATCGACGAGGACAAGCTGGCGGACCTCGGCGGCGGCGACTTCATGCGCGTGATCGACGACCTCAACGGGCGGCTCACGACCAGCGCCATGATCCAGATGAACCGCGACGTGGCGGTCGACGGTCAGGACCCGGCGATCGTCGCCGAGCGGTTCCTGCGCACGGCCGGGCTGCTCGAGAAAGGCGGTTGAACGCTCCCGCAAGGACCTAGCGCGATCTCAACCCTGCCGCCAGCCGCGGCGGGCGGCGCGCAGCGCGCGCAGCTCGTCGACCGCCGGCGCTCGCCCTGCTTCGGCGTGCGGCGGCGCCTTGAGCAGCCGCGGCTCGATCGCCTCCTCGACCGCCTCGCCGTCGACCGCGTGCACGCGGAACGCCTGCGCGCCGGGGCGCGATGCGACCACCTCGATCAGGCGCAGTCCGCGGAACAGCAGTCCGACGCCGTCGTCGACGCCCCAGCCGGCCGGCATGGCGCCGCTTGCGACGGCGTCGAGGTAGCACGGGCGCCGGCCCGGCTCGCCGTCGTAATGGACCGAGTTCGAGCCGGGCAGGAAACCCAGCCCGCGCGCCGGCGACGGGCGGCCGAACGACCTGGTGACGCCCCAATCGAACCAGCACATCGAGCCGGCGCTCAGTCCCGCCAGCACGATGCCCGACTGCCACGCCTCGCGCATGATCGCGTCGAGCCCGTGCGCCCGCCAGAGCGCCATCAGGTTGATCATCGAGCCGCCGCCGACGTAGATCACGTCCTGGGACAGGAGCTGCTCGCGCAGCGGCACCGGATTGCTTGCCGAGCCGGAACAGCGAGATGTGCGTGGGCTCGCACAGGGCGCCGCCGAACGTCTCGTGGAAGCGCCGGATCTGGTCCTCGGCGTCTCCGCCGGCGGTCGGCAGCAGGCAGATGCGCGGCTCGCGCGCCGGAGCCAGCGAGCGCACGTAGTCGTCGAGCGCCGGGTTCTCCGGCTCCATCGAGAAGCCGCCCCCGCCCATCGCGAAGATCGTCGGCGCGCGGCCCGCTCGGCGGGCGCGAGAGTCAGGCGGCAAGCGCGGGTTCGGCGACCGGGGCCGCGCCCAGGTAGTCGCGTCCAGCGGCTGCTCGACCACCTCGCCGCCGGCTGCGTCGACCCGGTACGCCCGGGCGCCGGGTCGCGAGGAGACGACGCGCGCGAGCGACTCGCCGACGAAGTGCAGCGCGGCGCCGTCGTCGACGGCGTAGCCGCCCGGCATGCCGCCGCCGACCGCCAGGTGGTACGCGGGCCGGCGGTCGGCCTCCTTGTCGTAGTGCACGGCGTTCGACGCCGGGATCAGGCCGATGCCCTCGATCGGCCGCGACTTGCCGTGGTAGCCCGTCATCGCCTCCTTGAACCAGCACAGCGAGCCCGCGCTGAGCCCGCACATGACGACGCCCGCTTCCCACGCCGCGCGCAGCGCCTCGTCGAGCCGGTGCGCCCGGAGCACGCCCATCAGGCAGGTGACGCTGCCGCCGCCGACGTAGATCGAGGTCCTGCGCGAGCAGGTGCGCGCGCAGGTCGTCGGTGCCGCAGTCGCGCCGGAACAGCGAGAGGTGCGACGGCTCGCAGCGGCTCGCGGCGAAATGCCGGTAGAAGCGGACGACGTAGTGATCCGCGTCGCCCGAGGCGGTCGGCAGGAAGCAGACCTTCGGCCGCTCGCCGCCGGTGGCCGCGGCGAGCCCGAGCACGTAGTCGTCGAGCAGCGGGTTCCCCGCCTCCATCGAGAACCCGCCGCCGCCGAAGGCGACGATCTGGCGTGGCTGCGTCATCGGGCGAACTTAGGGCGCGTGCGCGTGCGGCGCGCGAATTTCATGCGGTCGGTCGGACGCGCCTGGACCATATGTCGGTCGGCGCGCCGGGTGCGCGGCGCCGCGCCGCGCCGCACGCGCCGCGCCGCGCCGCGCCGCGCCGCGTCGGAGCGCGGCCGCTACCCGCCGAAGCGCGAGCGCAGCGCCTGGACGTTGTTCACGTAGCTCTCCGTGTCGTCGTACAGGCCGCGGTCGCGGACCGACGCCAGTCCCTGGTAGTAGCCGGCGATCGCCGTGTTCTCGTCGCCGCCGGTCTCGTCGAGCAGCCGCTTGAGGTACATCACGCCGGCGTGCACGTTGTCGGTCGCGGAGTTCGGGTCGAGCTCGCGCTGAGCCAGGTTCTGCTGCACGTAGTCCCACGTGCCCGGCATCACCTGCATCACGCCGCGCGCGTTGGCGGCCGACACCATCGAGTTGTTGAAGCCGCTCTCCTGCCACGCGATCGCGGCCGCGAGCGAGGGGGAGACGCCGTACTGCGACGCGACGGACTGGACGTCGGCCGCGCCGACCGTGGCCGCCGTCGGCACCGGGTCGGCGGCCGGGACGACGGGCGCCGGCGCCGGCTCGGCGGCGCGCGCGGGCGTCGGGGCGCCGCTCGGCAGCTTCAGCACCGTGCCCTCGACGAGCACGCCGTCAGGATCGAGGCCGTTCATCGCGGCCATGTCGGACAGGGAGACGCCGGCGCCCGCCGCGAGCGCGGAGAGCGTGTCGCCCGCGCGCACCGTGTAGGCGCCCTGGGCGGGTGGCGCGGAGCTCGAGCCGGCGGTCGCCGGGGCGGACGCCGCCCGCGAGCGTCAGCGTGCTGCCGGCGAGCAGGATCCCCGCCGGATCGAGGCCGTTGGCGGCCGCGAGCGATTCGACCGACAGGCCCGCGCCGGCGGCGATGCCCGAAAGCGTGTCACCCGGCGCCACCGTGTAACCGCCGCCGCCGGACGCCGCGGCGCGGCGGCGCGGCCGGCGCAGCAGCGGCGGGATCGGCGGCCACGAGCCCGGCGCTCTGGAGCGCGGCATAGCCCTCGGCCGTGGTCGGCACGCGGATCGTCGATCCGAGCGCGACCTGGGCGTCCTCGGACAGGCCGTTGTACACCGCCACCGTGCGCGTCGTCAGGTTGTTGGCCGCGGCGATCGACCACAACGTCTCGCCGGGAGCGACGACATGCGCGACTTCGGCCGAGGCCGGCGCGGCGAACGTGCTGAGCGTGAGCGTGGCGAGAAGAACCGTGACCAGATTGCGGTGCACTGCGTGACCTCCATGGTCGCTGGGTGGCGTCTGCACGATTAGCCGCCCTTCCTTCCCGGCACATCGCCACGCGCGGCGTTACGACTCCTTGCACTGCGAATTGCCGCCGTCGTGCGCTCTTACGTGTCCCTGCACGCCGTTTCGCACGGCCGGTAGCGTCCCGGCCGGTGGAGCGCGCGGACGTCAAGCTGTGGGCACAGAAGTGGCGCTACTACGAGCGCAACGCGCTGCCCTGGAACCGTGCCCGCATCCACGTCGAGCTGGCGCGCCGGCGCTCGTTCTGCCGCTGGCCGCTGCACGGCAACGTGCTCGAGCTGCTGCGTGAGGGCAGGCTCGAGCTGGGCGAGCACGTGCTGCTCGAGCCGGGCGTGTGGCTGACGGCGGGCGCCGCCGGACGGATCCGCATCGGCGGCGGCAGCTTCCTCAACCTCGGCGTGCAGGTCGCCGCGGTCGAGCTGGTCGAGATCGGCGAGCACTGCATGTTCGCCAACGGCTGCTTCGTGACCGACGCGGACCATCGCTTCGACGACCTGCAGCGCCCCGTTCCGTGGCAGGGCTTCAGCAGCAAGGGGCCGACGCGGATCGGCGCGAACGTCTGGTGCGGCGCGAACGTCGTGATCACGAGCGGCGTCAGCGTCGGCGAGCGCTGCGTGATCGGAGCCAACTCCGTCGTCACGCGCGACATTCCCGCGTTCTCGATCGCGGCCGGCGCGCCCGCCGCCGTGGTGAAGACGATCGAGCACGGGTAGCCCTTCCCGGTCAACGACGGAGGAGACGACATGGCTGAGCTGACGCCGCTGGACGAGAAGCTGGGCGAGGTGCTCGGACTGGCTCAGGCCGCCCAGGCCGCGACCAAGACGGTCGCCAAGCTGGCCGATGAGGACGCGCGCGTGGCGCGGCTCGAGCAGATGCGCGAGGACGCGGAGGAGACCGAGCGCCGCACGCTCGCGCTGATCGACGGCCTCGAGGGCAAGAAGACGAAGATCCAGGAGCTCGGTCGCGAGACCAAGGCCGAGGCCTCCGAGATGATGAAGACCTACCTCGGCGACGACGCCGACGAGCTCGACGGCTTCGAGTTCCTCACGATGGCCGAGGCCGGCGAGCTGGGGCACTGGGAGATCGTGCGCGAGATGAGCAGCAAGCTCGGCGAGCGCGAGGCGCTCGAGCTGGCCGAGTGGTCGGTCCCGATCCAGCAGCGCCACGGCCGAAGTCGTGCGCGAGTGCTCGCTCGAGCTCGCCGCCGAGGAGGCCGTCGAAGCGTGAGCGGTCACTTCGACGATCATCTCGTGCACACCGAGCACCACGCCCGCGGCGAACAGCAGGAACGCGAGCACGGCGAGCGCCGCGTAGGCAGCCGCGGCGCCGCCCAGTCCCGCCCGGCGCGCGTCGCCGGCGCGGGCGGCGCCCAGGATCACGAGCGAGAACAGGGCGCTGATGCCGACGCCCGCCAGCAGCGAGACCCAGATCACCTGCCAGAGCAGGTGGGTGTCGACCGCGAAGACGACCATCAGCCCTCCGCCGTCAAGGTGCGGCCGCCCACGAGGCGGCGGCTCGAGTGCGAACGCCAGCGCGAGCAGCAGCGTGGCCGAGACGGCGATCGGGCCGACGTCCTCGGTGCCGAGCAGCGCCACGACGGCGTAGGTGGCGCCGCCGACCAGCGCGGATGCGGGCAGCGTCAGCACCCAGGCGGTCACGATGTTCCCGGCCACGCCCCAGCGCACCGCGGACACGCGCTTGGCCGCGCCGGTGCCCATGATCGCGCCGGAGATGACGTGCGTCGTCGAGAGCGGGAAGCCGACGTGCGACGCCGCCATGATCACGGCGGCGCCGACGCCCTGGGCGGCGAAGCCCTGCGCCGGGTCCATCTTGATGATGCGGCTGCCCATCGTGCGGATGATCCGCCAGCCGCCCGCGTAGGTCCCCAGCGCGATCGCCCCTGCCGCCGAGATCACGACCCAGGTCGGCACGTCGGCGTCCGCCGCCAGCGTCCCGTTTGCGACCAGCGCCAGGAAGATGATGCCCATCGTCTTCTGCGCGTCGTTGGTCCCGTGCGACAGCGCCAGCAGGCTCGCGGACACGACCTGGCCGAGGCGAAAGCCGCGCACGACGGGCCCCGGCCGCTGGCGGCCGACGATCCGGTAAGCGACCAGGATCGCGATCCCGCCGACGATGAACGCGAGCAGCGGCGCCACGAGCGCGGGCACGACGACCTTGTCGACGATCTCCGAGCCGAAGACCGCCTCGCGCCCCTCGGCCACGAACGCCGAGCCGACGACGCCGCCGATCAGCGCGTGCGACGAGGAGGACGGCAGTCCGAAGTACCAGGTCGCGAGGTTCCACGCGATCGCGCCGATCAGTCCGGCGAAGACGATCGCCGGCGTGACGAGGTCGGCGTCGACGATGCCCGTGGCGATCGTCGCGGCCACCTCGAGCGAGATGAACGCGCCCGCGAAGTTCAGGATCGCGGCGAGCGCGACGGCCAGCCGCGGCGACAGGGCGCGCGTGGAGATCGACGTCGCGACCGCGTTGGCGGTGTCGTGGAAGCCGTTGGTGAAGTCGAACGCCAGCGCCGTCCCGACGACGATCCAGAGGACGAAGTCGTGCGCCACTAGCGCCTCGGACGGACCACTACGTGTTCTTGATCGTGATGCCCTCGAGGATGTTCGCCACGCGCTCGGTCGCGTCGATGGCGTCCTCGAGCCGCTCGAAGATGTCCTTCCAGCGGATCACGAGCATCGGGTCGATGCCGACGTGGAAGAGCGAGGCGAGCGCCTCGCGCACGACCCGGTCGCCCTCGTTCTCGTAGCGGTTGATCTCGCGCGTGAACTCGCTGATGTCCTCGAAGCCGCGCAGCCGCGGGATCGCCTGCGCGACCTGCTCGCAGGAGAGGTTGAGGATCCGCGCCTGCTGCTGCGCCTGGCTCATCGGCGCCTCGATCCGGTACAGCGAGAAGAAGTCGGCGACCTCCTCGGTCCAGTCGACGATGTCGTCGAGCCCGGAGGCGAGCGCGTAGATGTCCTCACGGTCGATCGGGGTGACGAACGTCTGGTTCAGGCGCTGCACGATCGCGCGCGTGATCCGGTCGCCCTCCTGCTCGCATACGACCAGCTCGCGCGCCAGCTCCCCGCGGTCGGGCCATTCCTGGACCATCGTCTCGAGCAGGCCGGCGGCACGCACGATGTTCGCGCCCGCCTCCTCGAACAGGTCGAAGAACTCGCGCTCGCGCGGGGCGAACAGCCGGGAGAGCTGCACCATGGCGGCGAGTCTAGTTTGTGAAAGAGATGTTTATGCGCGCTGGCGATCGCCCAGCTGCTGCTTGAGCCGCGCCAGCTCCTCCGGCGCGATGCCGTAGGTGTGCTCCGGCGCCGGGAAGGCGCGCGTGCGCACGTCCTCCGCGAACGCCCGCATCCCGCGCAGCATCTCACCGCGCACGTCGGCGTAGCGCTTGACGAACTTGGGCTGGAAGCCGCCGCTGATGCCGAGCATGTCGTGCAGCACGAGCACCTGGCCGTCGGTGCTCGCGCCGGCGCCGATGCCGATCACCGGGATCTCCATCGGTTCCACGATCACGTCGGTCACGGCGCCGGGGATCGCCTCGAACACGATCGCGAAGCAGCCCGCCGCCTGCAGCTCCAGCGCCTCGTCGAGCACCGCCTTGGCACGCTCCGCGGTCCGGCCCTGGGCGCGGTAGCCGCCGAGCGCGGTGGCCGTCTGCGGCGTCAGCCCGACGTGGCCCATCACCGGCACGCCGGCGCGCACGATCGCCCGCGCCCGCTCGGCGGAGCCCTCGACCTTGACGGCGTCGCAGCCGGCCTCCTTGACGAACCGGTGCGCCGTCGCGATCGCCTGCTCGTCGGACGCCTCGTAGGAGCCGAACGGCAGGTCGCCGACCAGCAGCGGGGTGCGCAGGCCGCGCCGCACGGCTGCCGCGAGCATCAGCATCTCGTCGACCGTGACCGGCACCGTGTCCGCGTAGCCCGAGCACGGTGTTGGCGGCGCTGTCGCCGACGAGCACGATGTCGACGCCGGCCGCTTCGGCGACCTGGGCGCTGGGATGGTCGTAGGCGGTGACCATCACGATCGGCTCGCCCAGCGCGCGCATCTCGCCCAGCTTGGTCAGCGTGACCGGACGGCGCTCGGCTGGGTCGGTCTGGGGCGGTTTGGACATCGTCTTGCTCCTTTGCTTGGTTGGCGCCCGCGGCTACGCGTGGGTCGCCACCTGCCTGGTGTCGATCAGGACATTGTCGATCAGCCGTGCCGGCCCGACCTGGGCCGCCACGACCACTAGTACCCGCCCGTCGATCTCGTCGATCGCGTCCAGGGTCTCCGGATCGACGACGGCGAGGTACTCGGGCTGCACGCCGGCGGCTGTCATCGCGGCGCGGCCGGCGCTCACGACCGCGTTCGCGTCGCGCTCGCCGCCCTCGACGGCGGCGCGGACCGCCTCGAGCCCGCGCGCGAGCGCGACCGCGCGCTCGCGCTCGGCCGGCGTCCAGGCGAGCGTTGCGCGAGGACAGGGCCAGCCCGTCGGGCGCGCGCACGGTCGGCACCACCTGCAGGGCGACGGGGAGGGCGAGGTCGCGCACCATGCGGCGCACCACCACGACCTGCTGGGCGTCCTTCTGGCCGAAGAACGCGACATCCGGCGCGACGATGTTCGAGCAGCTTGCAGACGACGGTGCAGACGCCGTCGAAGTGGCGCGCTCCGCGCGTCGTTCCCTCGAGCACGTCCGCGAGGCCGGCGACGCGGACCGTCGTCGCGAAGCCCGCGGGGTAGATCTCCTCGACGGCCGGGCGCGAACAGGGCGTCGACGCCCAGCTCGGCGGCGATCGCCGCGTCCGCGTCCTCCGCGCGCGGGTAGCCGGCGAGGTCCGCCGCCGCCTCGAACTGCGCGGGGTTGACGAACAGGGAGACGATCACCTCGTCGCACTGCTCCCGGGCCGCGCGCATCAGCGCCTCGTGGCCGCCGTGGAAGGCGCCCATCGTCGGGACCAGCGCGACGCTGCGGCCGGCCTCGCGCGCGGCGGCGACGTGCGCCCGCACGCCGGCGATCGTTCGCAGCGTCTTCATCGCGGGGCTCCCGCGAGCGCGCGGGTCGCGTCGACGAGCGCGTCGTAGAGCGCGAGCAGATCGGGCGTGCGCTCCTGCACGGCGGCGCGCTGGCGCGCGACGGTCGCCTCGTCGCCGCGCGCGATCGGTCCGGTCAGCGCCGCGCCCGCGCCGAGCCGGACCCAGGCCTCGACCGAGGCGCGCACCAGTGGCGCCAGCAGCTCGCGGTCGACCCCGGCCGTCGCCGCCAGCCGCTCGGCCGCGCCCTCGAGCGTGGTCAGGAAGTTCGACGCGATCGAGGCGGCGGCGTGATAGGCGGCGCGGTCGGCGTCGGCGATCGTGACGGTGTTCATCCCGAGTCGCCCAGCGAGCTCGTGGGCGATCGCGAGCGCGCGCGGCGTCGTGCCCGCGACCGCTGCTCCCGCGCCCGCGAACACGCTCGCTCCGCGACCGCCCGGCGGCGCGTCGGGAACCGTCATCAGCGGATGCAGCCCGAACGCCTCGTGCCCGGCTAGCGCGTCCAGCGGCGTTGCCCCGGAGCAGTGGCCGACGGGCACGTCCACCCCGACGATCGCGGCGGCGGCCGCGATCTGGTCGTCCGGCACGCACAGCAGCACGGCGTCGACGCCACGCGGATCGGCGCCGCGGCCGAGCGGGCCGTCGATCGCCAGGCCGGTGGCGCGCAGCGCGGCTGCCAGCGCGGTCCCGAGCCGGCCGGCGCCGACGATCGCGCAGCTCGACAGCGCGCCGGCTGCAGCGGCGCTGACGGGGAGAGGAAGGGTGGTGATCCGGTCCAGTTCTCGCATGAGATACCGGCTGGTCTCAGTTCGCAGCATACCCACCGCAAACTCCAGCCTCGGCGGCCCGGGCCGCCGCTCCCGCAGCTATCTTGAGCGCGTGGCCACGGCGGAGACGCGGCGTGAGGAGCTCAAGGCGGTCTGGCAGCAGGCGCAGGCCTGCACGAAGTGCCCGCAGCTGGCCGCGACGCGCAACACGGTCGTGTTCGGGGCGGGCAACGCCGACGCCGACCTGATGTTCATCGGCGAGGCGCCCGGCGCCAACGAGGACAAGCAGGGGCTGCCGTTCGTCGGCCAGGCCGGGCGGCTGCTCGACCGGCTGCTCGACGAGATCGGCCTCGCGCGCGCGGACGTCTTCATCGCGAACACGCTGATGTGCCGGCCGCCCGGCAATCGCGATCCGCTGCCGGGCGAGATCGACGCCTGCCAGGACTGGCTCTTCAAGAAGCTCGAGCTGATCGAGCCGCGCGTGGTCTGCACGCTGGGCAACTTCTCGACCAAGCTGCTCAGGGCAGATCCGGCGACCGGCATCACGCGGCTGCACGGTCGCGAGGAGATCCGCCGCATCGGACCGAGGACGGTGCGGCTGTTCCCGCTCTTCCACCCGGCCGCCGCGCTCTACACCCCTTCGATGCTCGAGGTGCTGCGCACCGACTTCGCCCGCATCCCCGAGCTGCTCGCGCTGCCGGCGCCCGACCAGCCCGAGCCCGAGGCGGAGCCGGAGCTCGTCGTGCCCGAGCCCGAGGTCGTCGCCGAACTGGCCGCCGAGCCGCCGCCGCCCGAGGCCCAACCTTCCCAGCTCGGGCTGTTCTAGCCGCCAGCCGCGCGATTCTGCGCGTGCTCGTCGGCCGTGATCGCGTAGCGCTCGTGGTCGCGCCAGCGACCGCCGATCAGCAGGTAGCGCGGCGAGAAGCCCTCCAGCCGGAAGCCGGCGCTGCGGGCGAGCGCGATCGACGGAGCGTTGCCCGGCTGGATGTTGGCCTCGAGCCGGTGCAACGACAACGGGCCGAACGAGTAGTCCAGCACGAGCGCCATCGACTCGCCCATCAGGCCCTTGCCGGCGTGGCGCGCACTCGCGTAGTAGCCGAGGTAGGCGGACTGGAAGTAGCCGCGGACGATCTGCGAGATCGTGAAGATCCCGACGAGGTCGCCGTCGTCGGCCAGCGTCGTGATCAGGCAGGCGAAGTCCTCGCGCATGGCGCGTGTGACGAGATCGTCGAACTGGTCCGGCCGCTCCGGCGGATAGGTCCACGGCCGGTGCAGCTCGCGGCTCTCGCGCACCATCTCGAGGAAGTCGTCGCGATCGGACAGCACGAGATCGCGCAGCTCGACGCGGCTGCCGGGCCGCGTCGCGAGCGGCCGCGGCTTCGTCTCGGCCGCGGGCCGTCGCAGCAGGCGTCTCAAGCGGCTTCCATTTCGCGGCGCATAGCCAGCATGAAACAGCACCGGCCGATCGGGGGTGTGAACGGAGCACCTCACGCCGCTCCATCGTGCCGGCACGTGAGCGCCACGCGTCGCCGAAGCGGTGCCCGACGAGCGTGTGCCGAGCCGGCGGATGTCCGACGACGCACACCGGAGTTTCTTAAAAGTTGACTGAGCCCGTAACCTAATCAGGTTGCGGGGGTTTACCTTCTCGGAGGGCCGCGCTGTGGGCGCATCACAGAGTGGCGCTGGGCAGGCGCTCGTTTCGAGCACCGGCGCCGATCCCGACGAGCGTAGCCCCGCAGGTTAGCGAGCCGGCCAGTTGCGCCGGCAACTTTATTGAGTATAATTCCGACTCGGGGAGTTGGCATTCGGCCGCCCCCAGAGAACAGAGACGAAGAGGCACATGTCCACGACTTTGATGGAGAACACGACGCCCAAGAAGGAAACCGAACGGCAGTACCAGGCCGATGTGGATCCCACGCTGGATTCGCTGCAGCTGCTCCTGCGCGAGGCGGGCCGCTTCCAGCTGCTCACGCCCGCCGAGGAGATCGAGCTCGCAAAGCGGATCGAGAAGGGCGACCTCGCCGCCAAGGACCGCATGATCAACTCGAACCTGCGCCTCGTGGTGGCCAACGCGCGCCGCTACCAGGGCCAGGGGCTCGCCCTGGGTGACCTCATCCAGGAAGGCATGCTCGGGCTGATCCGCGCGGTCGAGAAGTTCGATTGGCGCAAGGGCTTCCGCTTCTCGACCTACGCGACACTGTGGATCCGCCAGGCGATCCAGCGCGGGCTGGAGAACACCAGCCGCACGATCCGCCTGCCCGTCCACGTGGCGCAGCGGTCGCGCAAGGTGGGCCGGATCGAGCGCGAGCTGACGACCAAGCTGGGCCACGAGCCGAGTGACGAGGAGATCGCGGACGCGGCCGACCTGCCGCTGGCCGACGTGATCGAGATCCGCAAGGCCGATCGCGCCGTCGTCAGCCTCGACAAGCCGGTCGGCGACGACGGCGACACCTCGTTCGGCGATCTGCTCGCGATCGAGACGGCGCCCGTCGACGAGGAGGTGCAGGAGAAGCTCAAGTCCGAGACGCTCCTGACCGCGATCGCCGAGCTGCCCGAGCCTGAGCGCAACGTGATCGAGATGCGCTTCGGCGCGGGCGACCACGAGCCGCAGACGCTCTCGCAGGCCGGCAAGAAGCTCGGCGTGTCGACCGAGCGTGCCCGCCAGCTGGAGGAGCGCGCATTGCGCAAGCTCAGCCAGCGCCCGGAGCTGATCGCGCTCCGCGAGGCTGCCTAACACGAAGTTCCCCGCGACCCGGGTGTCCCCGGGTCGCGGCGGTCACCATGCGGCTGGCGACCATCAGTAGGGAAACCGATGGCCCCGCGGCCACCGAGCGCGCGGGCGCCGAGCTGGCGGCGGCACTGCGGCCCGGGGACGTGGTGCTCGTCTCGGGCGAGCTCGGGGCCGGCAAGACGACATACGTCCGCGGCGCCCTGCGCGCCCTCGGCGTCACCGGGGAGGTCACGAGCCCGACCTTCGTCCTCGGCCTGCTCTACGAGGGCGCCGCGGGGCCGCTCGCGCACCTCGACCTGTACCGGCTCGAAGGGCTCGCCGACGAGGATCCCGGCCTGCTCGACTCCTACTTCGGCCCGCAGACCGTGACGTTCGTGGAATGGCCCGAGCGCGCCGAGTCCGAGGCGCTGGTCGGCGGCCGCGCGATCGCGCGCCACGTCACGCTTGCACACGCCGGCGGCGACCGGCGCGCGATCGTGGTCGCGCGGTGATCGTCGTCGCGTTCGACACCGCAAGCCCCTCTACCGTCGCCGGTGTGCTGCGGGCGGACGGGCGGGTGGTCGAGGCGCGCGACGACCCGCCGGCGGGCTCGCGCGGCGATCACGCCGCGCGCCTGCAAGCACTGGTCGAACAGGCGCTCGCGCAGGCCGGGCGTGGACTGGGGA
This sequence comes from uncultured Solirubrobacteraceae bacterium, assembly GCA_963721315.1. Taxonomy (GTDB): domain Bacteria; phylum Actinomycetota; class Thermoleophilia; order Solirubrobacterales; family Solirubrobacteraceae; genus DASQMT01. Next base: position 8,141 of record CAVRIU010000007.1, on the reverse strand, counting down.
GCGGTCGACCGGCTGGCCGTCGGCGTCGGTCCCGGCGGCTTCACCGGCCTGCGCATCGGCGTCGCGACGGCGCGCGCGCTGGCGCAGGGACACGGGCTGCCGCTGGTGCCGGTCGGCTCGCTCGCCGCGCTCGCGCGGGGCACGGATGTCGGGGGCCCCGTCGCCGCAGTGCTCGACGCCCGCCGCGGCGAGGTCTTCGCCGGCGTCTGGGAGGACGGGAGCGAGCTGCTCGCTCCCGCTGCGCTCGCTCCGCGCGCCCTGGCAGAGCGGCTCGCGCGGCTGGGGGCGACCGTGCGGGCCGTCGGTGACGGGGCGGTACGCTTCCGGGCAGAGCTCGAAGCAGCCGCGGTGGTCGTCCCGGCCGACGGCTCCTCCGTTCACCGGATCAGCGCCACGCCGCTCTGCCGGCTCGGCGCGGAGGGGGAGCCGGCCGAACGCGACCGGCTGCTGCCGGACTACCGGCGCGAGCCCGACGCCAAGCCGCCGCAGTGATGACAGCACCGCCCACCGCCGCCATCGAGATCCGTCGCCTGACCTACGCGGACCTGCCGCAGGTGGTCGCGATCGAGCGGCGCGCGTTCCCGACGCCGTGGTCGCTGGCGATGTTCGTGCTCGAGCTGTCCAAGCCCGCGGGCATCTGCCTGGCGGCGTTCGTCGACCGCGAGCTGACCGGCTACCTCGTCTGCTCGCGCTACGACACGGTCTGGCACATCATGAACGTGTCGGTCGATCCCGACCGGCGCCGCCACGGCATCGCCACGAGCCTGCTGACACGGCTGTTCGAGCGCGTCGACGATCCCGAGGCGCAGTACACGCTCGAGGTCCGGCGCTCCAACGAGGGTGCGATCGCGCTCTACGACCGCCTGCGCTTCCGCGCGGCCGGGGTGCGGCGGCGCTACTACGCCGACAACGGCGAGGACGCGGTCGTGATGTGGCGCACGCCGGCGACCCTGCGCGGCTCGCTCGACGACGTGCCCAACGCCCTGCCGATTTGATCGTGACCTCGACGCGGCGCGGTTCTCGGACAGGCCCTTGATCCTCGCGCTCGAGACCTCGTGCGACGACACCTGTGCGGCGGTCGTCAGCGATGCCGGCGAGGTGCGCTCGTCGATCGTCTCCGCGCAGGGCGTCCACGACCGCTTCGGCGGGGTCGTGCCCGAGATCGCCTCACGCCATCACCTCGAGCTCGTCAACGCCGTCGTCGACGACGCGCTGCGCCAGGCCGGCATCGGCCTGGACGATGTGTCGCTCGTCGCCGTGACGCAGGGCCCGGGACTCGTCGGGGCGCTGCTCGTCGGCGTCGCGACGGCCAAGGGGCTCGCGGCGTCGCGGCGGCTGCCGCTGGCGCCGGTCGACCACCTGCAGGGTCACGTCGCGGCGAACTTCCTCGCGCCGCACGCGCTCGAGCCGCCGTTCCTGTGCCTGATCGCCTCGGGCGGCCACACGCTGCTCGTGCGCGTGGTCGACAAGCGCGGCTACGAGGTGCTCGGGCGGACGCTCGACGACGCCGCGGGCGAGGCGTTCGACAAGGGCGCTCGGCTGCTCGGGCTGGGCTACCCGGGTGGGCCGGCGCTGTCGAAGCTCGCGCTCGCCGGCGATCCGTCCGCCTTCGCGTTCCCCACCGCCGCGCGCGTGGCCGGGCTCGATTTCTCCTTCGCCGGGCTCAAGACGGCGCTCCTCTACGCGGTGCGCGATCTCGGCGAGGCCGAGACGCGCCGTCGCGCCGCCGACCTGGCGGCCTCGTACGAGCACGCGATCGTGGAGGCGCTGATCCTGCGGGTCGAACGTGCGCTGGCGGCCGAGCCGGGCGTGCGGCTGGCGATCGGCGGCGGCGTGGCGGCGAACCGGCTGCTGCGCGAACGGGCCGGGCAGCTGGGCGCCGGCGTGAACGTGCCGGCGCCTGAGCTGTGCACCGACAACGCGGCGATGATCGGCTCGGCCGCCCGCTGGACGGACGCGCTGCCGTTCCCGGACTACCTCGCGCTGGACGCCTACGCGACCGGCCGCCGTCGCGCCGCCTGAGCCCGTGGCGGGCGACGCCGAGCCGGGCGCAACAGCCGCGAAGGATCAGGCCGCCGCGGCCGGAGACGAGCCGGCCCGACCCGCCCGACGGCTCGCAATCGGCGCGGCCGTGCTCGCCGCGGCCGTGCTCGCGGCGGTTCTGCTGCTCGCCGGGGAGGATGCCGCGCCGGCCCCCGCGCTCGCCGACGCGGTGCCGTTCGACGGGCGCTCGCCGCGCGAGCCCAGCGGCGAGGGGACGCGCGTGATCGTCGCGCTGTCGCGGCCCGCGCTGGGCGCGGCAGGGATCCGGGATCCCGGCGAGCAGCGCGCGTACGTGCGGTCGCTCGAGCAGGAGTCCGCTGCCCTGCGCTCGGCGCTGGGCGCCCGCGGGGTCCGGCTGCGGGAGGTGATCAGCTTCACCCGCACCTTCAACGGATTCGCCGCGACGGTGCGCACGAGCGATCTCGCCGACCTGCCGTCGCTCGGGGTGCGCGCTCAGCCCGTGCGCCGCTTCTATCCGGCCACGAGCGAGCCGGCCCGCGTGCCCGGGCTGCGTCCTCCGGACGCGGCGGCGCCGCTCGGTGGCGCCTCGGTCGCGTTGCTCGACAGCGGCGTCGATGGGCGCCATCCGCTGCTCGCGGGCCGGCTCGACCCCGGTTACGACGCGGTCGATCGCGACGAGGACCCGGCGCCCGCCGGCGATCCGCGCGGCGGGCGGCGCGAGACGAGCGGCACCGCGCTCGCCGGCATCCTGGTCGCCGCGGGCGAGCGCGTGCTGCCGATCCGGGTCGCCGGACTCCAGCCCGCGAGCCAGGGCGCCGGCCTCGAGGACGTCGCGACATCCGACCGGCTGCTCGCGGGGCTCGAGCGCGCGGTGGACCCCGATGCCGACGGCGGCACCGACGACCACGTTCCGATCGCGCTCGTCGGCGTCAACTCGCCCTACGCGGCGTTCGAACGTTCGCCCGAGGCGCGCGCCGTGCGCGGCGCGGCGGCGCTCGGCACGCTCGTCGTGGCGCCGGCCGGGCAGGAGGCCGCCGCCGCCGGGCCGCACGGGACCGTGGGCTCTCCGGCCGCCGCGCCCGACGCGCTCGCCGTTGGCGCGTTGGCGGCAGGGGAGGGAGTCGCGCGCGTGAACCTGCGCATCGGCGACGCCGACGCCCGCGGCGCCGTGCTGCTTGCGGGCTCCCCGCCGCCCGGCGGCGTCACCACGGCCGGGCCGGTCGAGGCAGACGACCCGGCCGAGCTGCTCGCCCGCGGCGCCGACAGCCTGCGTGGCCGGCTCGTGGTCGTTCGCGCCGGCGACGAGCCGGTCGCACGCGCGGCCGCGGCCGCCGCCGCCGGCGCCCGCGCCGTGCTGCTGGCCGAGCCACGCGACCGCCCCTTGCCCGCGATCCCGGCGGGCCGGATCGCCGCCCCCGTCCTCGGCGTGACAGGCGCGGTCGCGGCGCAGGTACTGGAGCAGGACGCGGGCACGGAGGTCGAGATCGGCGACGTCACCCCGGGCCGCCCGCCGGCGGCCGTGGGTGAGTCCGGCGCCGGGACCGGCGGCGACGAATCCGGAGAGAAGCCTGGTGGTGCGGAGTCGCAGCCGAGCGCGTTGTCGCCGTTCTCCAGCCGCGGCCCCAGCGCCGGCGGCGGCGTCGTGCCGGGGCTCGCCGCTCCCGGCGCGGCGGTCACCGCCGTGCCCGGCAACGCGGCAGCGATCGTCGGCGGCGGCGCGGTCGCCGCCGCGCGCGCCTCGATCGAGGCCGCGCGGCTCGTGCGCCTGCGGCCGGACGCCTCGCCGCGCGAGCTGCGCGAGGCGCTGGTCGGCGCCGCCGCGCCCGATCCCGGACTGCCCGCGCGGGGCGCCGGCGCCGGCGCGCTGCGGCGCCCGGCGCAAGCCGCCACGCTGAGCGCGCGCACGATTCCCGCGCGCCGCGCCGACCCGTGTCCGGGCGTCGTGGCATGCGTGCGCATCGTGCTCGCCAACAATGGCGCCGCCGCCACCAGCGCAGCGCTCTCGCTCGTGCTCGACGAAGGGACCCGCGCCACGCTCGCGCGCCCAGGCATCACGATCCCGCCCGGCGGCCGGCGCGAGGCGGAGGTCGACGTCGCGGAAGGCGCCGAAGGGCTCGCGGCCGGGCGCCTGGTCGTCCGCGGCGAGGATGGAGAGACCGTCCTCACGCACCCGTTCGCGATCGCCACCGCGCCGCCCGACGCGCCACCGCTCGGCCGCCTGTCGCTGCAGCGAGAGCGCGGACGGGTGACCGGCGTGCGCTTCACGCTCGGCGCGTTCGAGCGCGGCGACCCGCTCGGCGCCGGCACCGCCGTCACGCTGACCGAGCGCGTCGCATTGGCACTCGTCAGGGCGGGGAGCAACCGTGTCGTGCGGCGGCTCACACCACCGGGCGGGGCGCGCGAGCTGCTGCCCGCCGAGTACGCCTACGAGCTCCCGGCCGGTGCGCTGCGCGCGCTCCCGCGCGGGAGCTACGCCTTCCGCGCGGTCGCCCTGTCGCCGCAAGGCGGGAAGCCCGCGAACGCCCGCTCGGAGCCGTTCGAGCGATGAAGGTCGTGACCCTCTACGGACGCCCCGGCTGCCACCTGTGCGACGAGGCACGCGCCGTGCTGGAGCGCATCCAGAGCACGCAGCCCTTCCGGCTGGAGGAGATCGACATCGAATCCGACGACGCACTGTTTAAGCGCTATCTGGAGCGGATTCCCGTGATCGCGCTCGACGGCGAGGAGCTGTTCGACCTCTTCGTCGAGGAGGAGGCGCTGCGGCGGAAGCTCTAGAGTGGGCGCGCCATGAGCTTCAGCGACGTCGCGCGCAGCGCCGACCGCAACGACTCGGGCGGTGCCCTCTCCGATCGGCTCTCGCTCGGCGTCGCCGCCCGGCTCTCGCGCTACCTGCAGGTGCTCACGCAGGCGCGCAAGATGGGCAAGGAGACGATCTCCTCGCAGGAGCTGTCGGAGTACACCCACGTCAACTCCACGCAGATCCGCCGCGACCTCTCCGGCTTCGGCAAGTTCGGCAAGCGCGGGGTCGGCTACAACGTCGACTCGCTGGTCTCGCAGATCCGCAAGATCCTGCGCACCTCCGGCCAGCACAACATCGCGCTGTTCGGCGCCGGGCACCTCGGCCGCGCGATCGCCTCGTCGGACATCTTCGCCGACCACGGCTTCCGCGTCGTGGCGATGTTCGACAGCGACCGCTCCAAGGTCGGCGAGCAGATCAACGGCGTCGGCGTGCGCCACATCGACGACGTCAAGCAGGTCGTCGAGGACGAGGACATCGTCGTCGGCGTGCTCGCGGTGCCGACGGCGGCGGCGCAGGGGCTCGCCGACCAGCTCGTCGACGCCGGCGTGCGGATCATCTTCAACTACTCCGAAGCGCTGCTGCACGTGCCGCCCGACGTGACGGTCCACACGTCCAGCCCGGCCGTGGACCTGCTCTACGCGCTCTACTTCTACCTCACCTAGCCGAGCCCGATGATCGACCTCGTCGCAGCACGCGAGACCTTCGAGGGCTCGGCGGACTTCACCGTCGGGATCGAGGAGGAGTTCGCGCTCGTCGACCCGCGCACGCTGCTGCTGGTGCCGCGCTTCGAGCTGCTGCGCGACGCCGCGGCGTCCGACCCGGTGCTCGCGGCGTCGATCGCGGGCGAGCTGATCTCGTCGGAGATCGAGATCCGCTCGGGCGCCGGGAGCGATGTGGGCGATGCGCGCAGGCGCCAGGCCGAGGCGCGCCGGCGGCTGTTCGCGCTCGCCGCCGAGCACGGCGTCGCACTGGGCTCGACCGGCACGCACGCGCTCAGCGACTACCGCGAGCAGCACATCATCGACACCGAGCACTACCACCGCGTCGAGGACGGGCTCAAGTACGTCGCCTGGCGCAACAACACCTTCTCGGTCCACGTGCACGTCGGCGTCAACGGGCCGGATCGCGCCGTGCGCGTGTGCGACAGGCTGCGGCCGATCCTGCCGCTGCTGCTGGCGGTCAGCGCCAACTCGCCCTACATCGACGGGCGCGACTCGGGACTGCACTCCGGCCGCAGCCAGACGTTCACCAAGTCGTTCCCGCGCTGCGGTATCCCGGACGTGTTCGGCGGCTGGCAGGCGTGGGCCGACTACGTCGAGCTGCTCGTGCGCACCGGCTCGATCGTCGAGTTCACCCAGCTGTGGTGGTCGGTGCGGCCGCATCACGACTTCGGCACCGTCGAGGTGCGCATCTGCGACGCCCAGATGACCGCCGCGGAGGCCGACGGGCTCGCCGCGCTGATCGTCGCCTGCGTGCGCCGGGCGGCGGCGGAGGTCGACGCCGGTGAGACGCCGCCAGACCTGCCCGGGCGCCTGATCGAGGAGAACATGTGGCGCGCGATCCGCCACGGCCTCGACGGCCGCCTGCTCGATCTCGAGGCCGCGCGCGTCGAGGAGTTCGCGGCCGCGGAGACGCTCGAGCGGCTGAACGCCTGGGCCGGCGTCGACGTCGAGCTGCCCGAGCTCAACGGCGCCCAGCGCCAGCGCCGCATGATCGCGGAAGGCGCAACGCCGGCCGAGGTGTACGCCGCGTGTCTGGCGGAGACACGCACCACATACTTCGTCGAGGAGACCTGCGATGAGCCAGCCTGAGTTCACAGAGGAGGAGCTGCGTCAGCTCGAGGCCGAGATGGAGCGCATCTCGGTCGACGACGTGCTGATCCAGACGACCGTGACCCTGCTCAACCTCGCCGCCCGCAAGGCGGGTCTCGGCGCTCCCCCCGGCGCGCCACAGCCCACCGCCCCGACGACCGACTGGGAGCAGGTGCGGCAGGCGATCGAGGGCGCCCGCGCGCTGCTGCCGCTGCTCGAGTCGCGCCACGCCGAGCAGCTCGGGCCGGTGCGCGACACGCTCTCGCGGCTGCAGATCGTCTACGCGCAGCAGGCCGGCGGCCAGCCCGCGCCGGTGCCTGAGCCGGGCGCCGGCGCTGCCCCGCAGCCCGCCAAGCCGGACGGCCCGGGGACCGCGCAGAGCTCCGGTCGGCTCTGGATTCCGGGGCAGTGATCCCGGCCGTCCGCGTGAACGCCCGATAAACTGCTGCCCCGTTCTGGCGGCGGCCCGTCTTCGGCCGCCGCTTTCGTTGTTGCCTGAACGCTTCCTGAGAGGTCTCCCTTGTCCGAATTCCTGTCCGACCGCGGGGTCGTCGTCGCGCTTATCTGCGCGCTGGCCGCCGTCGGGTACGGCCTGGTAACAAGCCGCGCGCTGCTTGCCCTGTCACCCGGCAACGAGGTCATGCGCGGCCTCTCGGCCGCGATCCAGGAGGGCGCTTCCGCATACCTGCGCCGGCAGTACACGACGATCGCGATCGTCGGCGCCGTGCTCTTCGTCGCCCTGATCCCGCTGCAGAACATCGAGGTGGCGATCGGCTTCCTGATCGGCGGCCTCGCCTCGGCGGCCGCCGGCTTCATCGGCATGAACGTCTCCGTGCGCGCCAACGCGCGCGTCGCCGAGGCCGCCCGCGGCGGCATCGGCCCGGCGCTCGACGTCGCCTTCCGCGGCGGCGCCGTGACCGGCATGCTCGTGGTCGGCCTCGCGCTGCTCGGCGTCGCCGGCTACTACGGCGTGCTCACGTTCTTCTTCGACGTCGAAGAGAAGGAGGCCGTCGACGCGCTGATCGGCCTCGGCTTCGGCGGCTCGCTGATCTCGGTCTTCGCGCGGCTCGGCGGCGGCATCTTCACCAAGGGAGCGGACGTCGGCGCCGACATCGTCGGCAAGATCGAGGCGGGCATCCCGGAGGACGACCCGCGCAACCCGGCCGTGATCGCCGACAACGTCGGCGACAACGTCGGCGACTGCGCGGGCATGGCGGCGGACCTGTTCGAGACCTATGCGGTCACGGCCGTCGCAGTGATGCTGTTGGGCGTGCTGACGTTCGGCGGCGAAGCGCAGAGCGCGGTGATCCTGTTCCCGCTGGTGCTCGGCGGCGTCTCGATCATCGCCTCGATCGTCGGCACGTTCGCGGTCAAGTCGGCGGCGGGCAACGTGGAGCGCGCGCTCTACCAGGGCCTGATCCTGTCCGGCGTGCTGGCGGCGCTGCTGATCCTGCCGGTGACGGCGTGGATGATGGACGACCTGGCCTTCTCCGGCGGCGGCGGCGAGGCGCCGGGCTGGTTCGAGA
>CAVRIU010000006.1:0-310668 GCA_963721315.1 uncultured Solirubrobacteraceae bacterium | reverse complement strand
TAATGAAGGGGTCCCCGGTTCGAGTCCGGGCGTCGGCTCTACGAGTTTGCAGGGCTTTCGTGATTCGCCACCGGCGCGCACCCTGCTCGGAGGTACCAGACGGGTACAGCCTCTTGTGCGGCGCGCCGGTTTCGGGTAAAACGGCGTCGCCAACGGCGCGCGCCGACGGCGCGGCAGTGTTGCTACTCGTCTCGCAATTCCAGGACTTTGTGTCCCGTCATGCCCGACGGCTCCCACGTCCCGGGCCCTGCGAACGCTCGAAATCAGGGGTCCCCGGTTCGAGTCCGGGCGTCGGCTCCTGCGAAAGCCCCGCTGGACGGGGCCTCGCGTTCTGAGGCGTGGGATGGTCGGGCAAGCCTGTCCCCGACCGCGACGCTCACTTCACGGGCACGGCAGCGCGTCGTCCTCGACCCGGAAGACGGGCGGATTCGTGTTCGGCGCGATCAGCGCCGCGTAGACGGTCGCTGGGGCGCCGCTCAGGTTCCGGACTTCCATCGGCTCGTCCCCGGACTCCGTGAACACCGAGCCTCTCGCAGCGTTCGGCCCGTATGTCTTCGCGCGGCAATGTGAGTCCACGACGGTCAGCTCCCCCGATTGCACGGCGACGAGCACGACGCCGGGATGGTGATGCCAACCGGTGCGCCCGCCCGGACTGAAGCTGATCGTCTGGATGGCCACGTCGGTGGAGCGTTTCGTCTTGAACTTGATTCCGTCAGCACGCAGGTCGACACGCTTGTTGAGGTCCGCCTTCGGAACCGGGAACGTGGAGACGACCCCGGACGGCGGAGACCCGAGCGCCACCCCCGCCACCGACCCGATGGCAGCGAGCCCGATCGTCGCGCCGACGGCGCGCCGGCGAGTGAACGTCATGTACCTGCCCTCCTCATCGTGGTTCCTTGCGCTTACACATCCGGTACTCATCGACGAGCGATCGGCGGAGCGAGTCTGCTTCGACAGGACCACTGGACGCGCTGTTAGAGCTCGCTTCCGAGCGACGAGAAACTGATCGCGGCGTCGATCAATGGGATGCCCGCACCGTAGTCCGGGTGCGCGGATCCCGCATCGGTGATGTCCCTACATCGCGACCCTATTTCGGCGTAGGGTCGGCGTGCATGCTGGTGGGTCGGCAGCGAGAGTGCGAGCGAGTCAAGACTCTGCTCGACCAGGCCCGGGCGGGCGACGGGGCCTTACTGGCAGTGCACGGTGAAGCCGGAGTGGGGAAGAGCGCGCTGCTTCGCTTCGCGGTCGAAAGCGCGAGCGGCATGCGCGTGCTGCGGGCGACCGGCGTCGCGTGGGAGGCCGAGCTGGCGTTTTCCGGTTTGCTTGAGTTGCTGGCTCCTGTTCTTGAGCATCTCAAGGACCTGCCAGAGCCACAGCGGCGTGCGCTCGAGGGCGCCCTGGCTATTGGTCCGGCGATCGAGCGCGATCGCTTCGCCGTCGGTGCGGCGACGCTGCGATTGCTGGCGGTCGCGGCTTCGGCTCGTCCCCTTCTGCTGGTCCTCGACGACGTCCAGTGGCTGGACTCGGCGTCGCTAGAGGCGGTGCTATTCGCCGCTCGGCGGCTCGGCGGCGAGCCCGTGTCGCTGCTAGTGGGCGTGCGCGCGGACCGAAGGACGGCGATCGACGCCGCGGACCTGCCGGCGCTGACACTCGACCCCCTAGACCGCGATGGCACTGCCGAACTCGCGCAGGAGTTCCTGGGCGACGCGCTGACGTCGATGCAGACCGATGTCGTTTATGCGAAGACACGCGGCTTTCCACTCGCCATCAGGGAGCTCGGCCGGCTTGGGAGGCCGGCTGAGGACAGCAATGGCCCGCTGACGATTTCGCGGGCAGTCGAAATTGCCTACATGCGTGACATTGAGCGCTGCATCGGGGACGTCCGCACGCTGCTTCTTATCGCCGCAGCCGATGATTCGGGCGATGTCGCCACGGTCGTAGCGGCGGCGGCAAGACTGCGCGTGCGTTCGGCGGCGCTGGACGAGGCGGAGTCGCTGCACTTCATCGACGTGGCGGAGGGGCGGCTCGACTTCCGACACCCTCTCGCGCGCTCCGCCGTCTACCAGAACGCTCCGGCGGCCACTCGCCGAGCGGTGCATAACGCACTCGCGGACTCGCTCACGGGCGATTGGCGCGCGGATCGGCGTGCTTGGCATCGCGCGGCCGGAGCGTTGGGTGCCGATGAGGAAATCGCTGCGGAGCTTGAGGCGTCGGCCGAACGGACGCGGGCGCGCAGCGGCTATGCCGCGGCGGCTCGGGCGCTCGAGCGCGCGGCGCACCTGACGCCCGATCCCGAGACCCAGGCCCGGCGGCTGGTGACGGCGGCGGATTCGCTTTGGCATGCAGGCCGAGGCCTGCGTGTCGAGCAGTTGCTCGATGACGCCCTGGAGCGCACGGCCAACCCACGGCTGCGCGCCCAGGCCCAGCATTTGCGCGGCCGGCTCATGCACTTCCGCGGCGACCCGGCAAACGCCCGAACGTTGCTCGTGGCGGAGAGCGCGCGCATCGCCGCGCACGACAAGCGCCAGGCAGCCGAGATGCTCTCCACAGCTGTCCTGTCAGCCATGTTCTGCGGAGATCACCGACTGACGTGCGCAACCGCAGCGCTGGCTGCGCACCAAGTGCAGCCGCTGGCACCAGCCGTAGAGCCCGCCGTCGCAGCGCTAGCCGGCGCCGCCCTGGCGGTGTGCGGTCAGCTGCCCGTCGCCAAGTCGTACTTCGCGCGCGCGATCAGCGCCGCAGAGGCCGACGACGATCCGCAGCTTCTGGCCTACGCGGCTGACAGCCACGGCTGGCTGAGCCAGTATCCCGAGGCGCGCCACTTCGCCTCACGGGCGCTTGACCGCGCCCGCGACCAGGGCGAGCTCTCCGCCCTTGGATACGCCGCGCTGCATCTGACCGATTTCGAGATAACGCTCGGCGACCTCGACGCGGCGACGGTTACGGCGGGCGAGGCGCAGCGTGTTGCGCGCGAAATCGACCAGCCCCAGATTCTGGCGTGGAGCACGCTGTACCTGGCGCTGATCGCCGCGATCCACGGTGACCGGGAGCGCACGGCCGGCGCGCTGCGGCAGGCGCGCGAGGTCCCGGTCCCATTGTGGTTCAACGGCATCGACGCAGTCGAGTGGGTGCACGCCACGCTCCATCTCGCAGCAGGCGACACGACTGCCGCGATGTTGGGGCTCGAGCGGAGCATCGAGCGACCCGAGCAACACGCCAATTGGGTGCCGTGGACGGCGACGACCGACCTCATCGAGACATACGTGTACGCGGGCCGGAGGGACGACGCTGCCGCCGCGGTACGAACCTTCGCCAAGCACGCAGAGCAGGACTGGGCGCTGGCAGCGCTCGCTCGCGGCCAAGGTCTCGTCGCCGAGACGGAGTTCGACGCCCCTTTCCAGGCCTCGATCGAAGCGTTCTCAAGGCTTTGCGTGCCGCTCGAGGAGGCCCGCAGCCGTCTCTGCTACGGCGAACGGCTTCGACGCGACCGCCGGCGCGTCGAGGCGCGCGCCCAGCTGCGCACCGCCGTCTCGACGTTCGACCGGCTCCGTGCCCAGCTCTGGGGCGACCGCGCACGCGCAGAGCTTCGCGCGACCGGCGCGGCCGTCTCCGTCCGCCAGAACACGAACTCGCTCGACGAGCTCACACCCCAGGAACTGCAAGTCGCTCGCATCGTCGCCGACGGCCATACCAACAAGCAGGCGGCAGCAAGCCTGTTTCTCTCCACCAAGACGATCGAGGCCCACCTCCATCGCACGTACCGCAAGCTGGGCATCAGCACCCGCAGCGAGCTCGCACCGCTACTCGCGACACGCACGCCCGAGCAGTCCCAGGGCGCCGCGGCACTCACCTGAACCGAGAGCGAGCAGCAGGGGACGGAGGTGTCAACGTGGCCGCCTGGCTGGCGGGTGACGAGCCGGACGACCTTCGGCCGCTGCTACCGCACGTCAGCGCGCCAACGCTCGTCGTCGCGGGCGAGGCAGACTGCTTGGTGGGCGCCGGTGGCACGCCAGGGGCTCGCCGAGGGACTCCCGCACGGCCGCATCGTCGAACTCGCCGACGCGCCGTGGGTCGACCAGCTCGATCCGTCCAGATCGGGGGTCAGCGCATTCCTAGCTGCTGTCGAAGCCCCGAGTACCGCGAACGTCAGAGCCGCCCGCCGCGGAGAGGGATCGTCGCCACGACCCGCGTCCCGCGTCCGGATGTGGAACCCGCCTCGTCCTGATCGAGGGCGGGACAAGACGCGCGGCCAAAGGGATTCGCCGGGCTGCCATTTCGCACGCCTGCTGCGCCATCGGCGAGTCTTGGCCGGCGACGGCCGGGCAGTGGCCTTCCGTGAGGACACGTGCGGGCACGGTGTTCGGCGTGTGACTGCGCTGAGAGGCTGCGTCGGTGGCCATCAAGACCCCTCGTTCAGCCCCTCCCCGTCTCACGCGCAGATGGCGGGGATCATGAGCCTGCTGCGCGGCTCAGACACGGTCGAGCTCAAGCTCGGGGTCCCACCGCCCAGCAGCGTGACGCGATCCGCGCTTCGATGCGCCAGATGCCCAGATCCGCCAGGTGGTGTTCGTCGATACTGGCTCCGCGACGCGACACTCGCCGCGATGCCATCCCCCGCATCGTGCGCGGCGCTGCCGAGATGGGGATGCTGTCACGCGCGATCGGCGCTGATCTGCTCGTGAGTACCGTGCGCACCTGAGCCATGTCGGACGACAAGACCCACGAGCTCACCCCGGGGCGGCGGCTGGACCGCGCGCGCATCGTGCGGACGCTGACGTTCTGGCTACGGCCGGAGTTCGTGCTGCGAGTCGTCAGCCGGTTTCAGAAGGTCGCCGGCTTCGACCGCTCGATCGCCCTGGCCTCCGGCGCCCTCACAGCCGTCATCCCGCTGATCATCATCACGAGCGCCTTGTCGACGCAACTCGGCGGTAGGGGCACGGCCGAGCGCATCATCGACCGCTACGACCTGACCGGTGGCGGCGCCGAGGCTGTCAGGGACATCTTCGCGCCCCCTTCGGGCACGAGCACGAGCGTCGGCATCATCGGGTTCCTCTTCCTCATGGTCGCGGTCCTGAGCTTCGCCCGTGCCGTGCAGCGGCTGTTCGAGCAGACCTGGGAACTCAAGCCGCTCAGCGTCCGCAACAGCTTCAACGGGCTGCTGTGGATCGCCGGGCTAACGCTGTACGCCTTCCTCAGCGGCGTCATCCATGCCGTGCTGGGGCGCAGCTCTCTCGATCTCACAGCGGCGCTGCTAGCCGCGCCGCTGTCAGTCGTGTTCCTGGTCTGGGGCGGCTGGGTCCTGAGCGCCAAGCGGATAGTGCGCCGCGACCTGCTCCCGTTCGCCGTCCTCGCATCGGCGTTGCTCGCGGTCTACTCGGTCGGCGCGGCGGTGTACGTCCCGCATCTGTTCAGCACTTACGCCACCCGCTACGGCGTGATCGGCGCGGTCTTCGCGATGATCTCGGCGTTCTTCTGCGTGATGGTCGTGGTGGTCGGCTCCGCCGCAGCGGGCCGCGAGGTTCACGACGAGCTCGAGCGGATCCGGCGGGGTGAAACGCGCGCCGACGACGAGGTCCGGCGCCAGTGGGAGGAGGTCACCGCCCAGGCTCGGTTGCGCTGGGAGACGCTGCGGACGCAGGTCGAGGAGCGCCGGCATCGACGCGGGCGCGAGTAACGCCTCCCGGACGGTCACCGGGAGCGGCGCGCCTGGCGCTCTGCGGCGCCACCTTGGCGCCGCGGTCTGCGAGCCACTTTCTCGCGTGATCGAGCTCATGGACACGAGGAAGCCGGGACGACATCCGCCAGGAGCTCCGCGGCTTCCCAATGCGCATCCACCTTCCTCGTGTCGCTAGGCGATGAGTCTGGACCGAGCACAACCAGGGGGATCGCGTGGACGGAGTGGCGCCGGCTGGACGCAGGGCTTGCGAGCGAGCCGGCAGCTTGTGAGGCCGATAGATCGCGGGGCGATGCGCGAACTCAGGAACTCCTAGAGGTGGCGCGGCCGCGAGCGGGCGGATGAACCTCGAGGCGCTCTGGCACGATCTGGAGTGCGGGGCTAACAGCGAGGATCTGCCGCTGTGGCGAGCGTTCGCCCGCGAATCTGAGGGCGCGGTGCTCGACGTCGGCGCGGGCGCGCGGCGTTCCTGCGCTGCGCGCTGGATCACCTCGAGCCCGGCGGGCTGTAGCAGACCGCGCGCTGCGTCCCGCCGCAGTGCCTTTCAGTTCCGCCCGCCCGCAATCGGCCACCACGCCTTGACGAACGCGATGCGCCGCCCTTTCTCAGTCGGTCGAATGGCACCCGACGCGACTGTCCAGTTCACTGCCTTGAGCCCGTGACCGAGGCCTCAGTTCAGATGAGTCACGGGTGCCTCGGCACTGGTGATCGCGCGCGCGGCGAGGATCAGCGTGAGGTGGCTGAACGCCTGGGGGAAGTTGCCGACCTGCCGCCCGCGCGCCACGTCGTATTCCTCGGCGAGCAGGCCGAGGTCGTTGGAGAGCCCGATGAGGCGCTCGAACAGCGCGCGCGCATCCTTGACGCGGCCGTTGCGCGCCAGCGCGTTCACGAGCCAGAAGGAGCAGGCCAGGAACTGGCCCTCGTCGCCGGCCAGGCCGTCGTCGGTCTCGGCCGTCGAGTAGCGCGAGACGAAGCCGTCGCGGCCCAGCTCACGCGTGACCGCGTCGATCGTGCCGGTCACGCGCTCGTCGTCGCCGGGCAGGAAGCCCACGATCGGGATGTTGAGCACGCTCGCGTCGAGCTCCTTGGAGCCGTAGTACTGCGTGAACGTGCGTCGCTCGGAGTCGTAGCCGCGCTCGCACACCTCCGCGTGGATCTCGTCGCGCACCGCGCCCCAGCGCTCGAGCGGGGCCTCCAGCCCGAATCGCTCGGCGATCCGCACGGCGCGGTCGAACACGACCCAGGCCATGACCTTGGAGTACGTGTAGTGGCGCTGCGGCCCGCGCGCCTCCCAGATGCCGTCGTCGGGCCGCTGCCAGATCGTCTCGACGTAGTCGACGATCGCGCGCCAGCGCGGCCACAGCCGCGGCTCGATCCGGCCGAGCCGCTCGACGCCGATGGACATGACCGCGGCGACCTCGCCGTACACGTCGAGCTGGAACTGCTCGGACGCCGCGTTGCCGATCCGGACCGGCTGTGAGCCCTCGTAGCCCGGCAGATGCGGCAGCTCGTACTCGATCAGGCGCCGCTCGCCGCCGACGCCGTACATGATCTGGATCGCGGCGGGATCGCCGGTCCCGACGCGCAGCAGGTAGTCGCGGTACGCCAGTGCCTCTTCGGTGTAGCCGGCGTCGAGCAACGCCTCCAGCGCGAGCACCGAGTCGCGCAGCCAGGAGTAGCGGTAGTCCCAGTTGCGCACGCCGCCGATCTCCTCGGGCAGCGACGTCGTCGGCGCCGCGATCACCGCGCCGGTCTGCTCGGAGGTCATGGCCTTGAGCGCGATCAGCGAGGTGAGCACCTCGTCTCGGTACTCACCCTCGTAGCTGCACCGGCCGCTCCACTCGCGCCACCACGCCTCCGTCCGCGCGAGCGCCGAGTCCGCGTCCTCGACCGGCGGCGTCTGCTCGTAGGAGAGGTGCCAGGTCAGCGTGAGGCGCTCGCGTCCGCCTGGGGCGATGACGAACTCCGAGCGCACCGAGCCGTCCTCGATGGTCAGCGGCAACGGGGTGCTCAGCCGGAACGCGTCCGGTCCTGCGGTGGCCACGATCCCGTCGGCGGCGGCGTCCACCCATGGCGTGATCGAGCCGTAGTCCGGGCGCAGCGCGAGATCCACGCGCATCGGCACGTTGCCGCGCAGGCCCTCGACGATCCGCATCACGCGCGGCGGGCCGCTGCCGCGCCGCGGCATGAAGTCGATCACGCGGACGGCCCCGTCCGCGACCTCGAAGTCGGTCTCGAGCACGAGCGTCCCCGGGCGGTACCGGCGCGACGTCGACCGGATCTCGCCGGCCGGCGCGACCAGCCAGCGCCCGTGCCGCTCGTCGCCGAGCACGGCGGCGAAGCACGACGCCGAGTCGAAGCGCGGCAGGCACAGCCAGTCGATCGCCCCGTTGCGGCCGACCAGAGCGGCGGACTGCATGTCGCCGATCAGGCCGTAGTCCTCGATCAGCACCCTACGCCGGCTCCTTCCCAAGCGGACGCGTGGCCGGTCACTCGACGACGCGTGGATCGCCGCCGTACGCCGCCAGGCCGTAGATGACGAGGATGTCGAGCGTGAACACCGCGAGCGACCAGAAGGGGTAAGCCGAGATCGACATCAGCGCTGCGATCGCGTTGAGCGATGCCACGACTATGCCGATCCATCGGCCGGCCTCGCCGCCCTTCCAGATCGAGTAGGCGGCGAAGAGCTGTGCCACGCCGAGGATCAGCATGATCCAGCCCCAGGTGTTGAGGCCGCTGAGGATGTACGTGGCGCCGTCGACGAAGAACCGCGAGTCTCCGATCGCCGCGAAGCCGTAGATGACGTTGAGCACGCCCACGAGCGCGATCATGATCCCGGCGAAGAGCACCCATCCGGAGCCCTCGCGCCGCGCTCCCACGGGAGCGGTGGACCCGGGCCAGGCGGGAGCGTCGGGTCGGGGTGGCGATGTATCGGTCATCAGTGGCCTTCCTCCTTTGACAGCCTCTGGCGGATCGTCGCCGAGCCGTAGTCGCGGCTCAATAGGGCGCGCACCAGCAAAGGTCCGGGTGCAGGCCTGCGCATTCGGGGTCGCCAAGACGCGCACGTTCCTCGTCAGGCCGGTGCTTCTAGACACCGCGTTCGATGTCGATGCGGTGTTCCTCTGCCGCTTTGGCGAATGCCGCGTAGTCGGCGTCGTTCTGGTCGGCGTAGGCGACGGCGAAGCGTCCGAGTGCACGCTCGAACGTGTCCTCGTCGCCGAGGTAGCCGGTGATCTTTGCGGCGTCGCCGGTGCGCGCGTGCGCGCGTGCCAGCGTCGCGCCGCAGAGCTCGCCGTAGAGCGCCAGGCGCGCGGGCGACATCGTCTCGACCGCGGCCGAGCCCTTCATGTCGCGCAACTGGCGGACATAGAACTCGTGCCGGCGCTCACCGGTCCCGGTGACCCATCCCAGGAAGGCGTCGCTGGCGGCCTGCATGAGCCGCTGGCCGTGAACCACCCGCTCACCTTGGTGCTCGTACTCGCTGGCGCCCGCGTAAGGGGCGAGCGAGGAGGGGTTCGCCTCCTTGATCTGCAGGAACAGCGGATCGTCCTCGCGGTCGCCCATCAGCAGGATCATCATCGCCTCGGTCCCGACCGAGCCGACACCGGAGACCTTGCGCGCGAAGTCCTCGTAGTGGTAGTGGTCGAGCACGACGCGCCGATCCGGGCTCAGCGAGCGCGCGTAGTCGGCGAGCCCCTGGCGGATGATCTGCTCGAAATCGTCGGACATCGTCTCGGGCGGGCGCACGATCACCGGCGGCTGCTGCTTGATCCGGTAGCCGCCGTCGACACGCTGCGCGTACTTCGACAACGAGCCCAGGCTCGTCCGCGTCTGCGCCTTGGCAAGCGCTTTGCGCGCGGACCTGATCGCGCCCTTGCCTGTTTTCGGAGCGAGGTCCGCGAGCAGCTTGTCCGCGTCGAACCGCGTGTACCAGACATCCAGGAATCGCATCCTGGCCGCCTTGGCCATCGTGGTCCGATACGCCGCGGCAGCGGCGCGCGCCGCCGTCCGCTGCTCCTTGCGACGGTGGCCGTTGTCGCGGGCGGCGACGACGAAGCTCGCCACGAGGCGCTTGACGTCCCACTCAAAGGGCGCCGGCAGCGTCTCGTCGAAGTCGTTGAGATCGAAGACGACACGGCGATCCGGCGCGGCGAACATCCCGAAGTTCCCCAGGTGCGCATCACCGCAACACTGCACGCGCAGTCCTGTCGTCGGGGTGCGCGACAGATCGCACGCCATGATCGCCGCGGTCCCGCGGTAGAACGTGAACGGCGAGACGATCATGCGGCCGTGCCGGATCGGCACGAGCTCGGCCACCCGCGTCGCGTTCTGCTTCTCGAGGATGCCGACCGGGTCCGGACGCTGATCGGGCGTCGCCCACTCGCCGTGCGCCTCCAGCGGCACGGACTCGCGCTCGGCGCGGCCCTCGGCCAAGCGCTCTTCGACCGTCTTCGGAAGGTCGAGCACGCCGCGGCGGCGCTGCTTGTCCCCGGCTCTCGGCTTCTTTGGGCCCTTCGCCGGCGCGTTCACCACCCGGCCACGCTACCGGGTCCACCACGCGCCGTCGATTCCCGGAGGCGTACGTGCAGCCGCGGGAGTCAGCCCAATGCGGCTGCTTCGACGGAGGCGGAGGGCTCGATGTCCGGCAGGCGCATCATGCGGAACGAGTTGAAGAGCCCGAGCAGGCCGGCGAGGATCGGCACGAGCAGCGCCACCTGAAGCGCGAGGTTCGTCGCGTCGACGTTGATGGCGAGGATCTCCTCGCGGACGACCGGGGGCTCATCGGCGAGCAGTTCGTCGAGCTGCGTGTTGCTCACGACCTGCGCGTCGTCCTCCAGCGTCTGCGCGATCTGCTGCTGCTGAGCGGAGGGGATCACCGGGCTCGCGTTGGTCATGTTGGTGAAGGCGAGCGAGAGGGTCGCGAGCAGGATGCCGCCGGCCACCGCGAGGCCGAACGAGAGCCCGAAGGAACCCGACGCCGAGTTCACCCCGGCCGCCTCGCTGATCCGCTCGTCGTCGATCGGGGCGAGCGTGTAGTTGTTGAGCTGTGACACCAGCAATCCGAGCCCTGCGCCCTCGATCACCAGCGGGATGGCCAGGTACCAGCCGGAGTCGGCCTCGGGCACGATCGGCAGGATCAGCGCCAGGCCCAGCGTGCTCAGCACGAACCCGGTCCGGATGATCTTGGCGGGCCGCCGCCCGCCGGATCTGCGCCCGGCGAGGATCGCGACGGCGAACATGGTCAGCGAGAGCGGGGCAAGCGATAGGCCGGTCTCCAATGCGTCGTATTCGAGCTTGATCTGCAGGAAGATCGGCAGCGCGATCATCGCCCCGCCGAGCGTGATGTTCTGCAGCATCTGCCCGGTGAACCCGAGCCTGAAGTGCGGCAGCCGGAACAGCCCCGGATCAAGCAGGGTCACCTTGCCGTCGTGAGCGCGCCGCACCAGCCAGCGGGCCAGCGCCCACAGCGCGAGCGCGCCGATCGCGATCAGCAGCACGACGTAGTCGCCGCCCTCCTGCCACACCAGGATGCCCAGCACCACGCCACCCATCCCCAGGACCGACAGGCCGGCGCCGACGCCGTCCACCTGCCGCTCTCCCGTGTACGCGACGTCCTTGAGCAGCCCGAGCTGCGACAGCACGACGGCGATCACGACGGCCTCCAGCAGAAAGCCGACGCGCCAGGACAGATAGGTGGTGACGAAGCCGCCGAGGAGCGGCCCGACCGCGGCGGCGATCGCGGCCGCCGCCCCGACGAGCGCGTAGGTCTTCTTCTGTGCCGCTCCCTCGAAGTTGCCATGGATCAGCGACTGCATCGCAGGCAGCAACAACGAGGCGCCGAGGCCGCCGATGATCGCCCAGAAGACGATGATCGCCGTCAGGCTCTGGGCGAGCGTCATCGCGACCGCGCCGATCGCATAGCCCAGCAGGCCCAGGACGTACGCCCGCTTGCGCCCGAAGAGATCGCCGACCTTGCTGCTGATCAGGATGAAAGCGGCCGAGATCAGCGCCTCGAGTGCGATCGCGCTCTGGACCGAGCTCACCGTCGTGTCGAGATCCCGGACGACTGCGGCGATCGACACGTTCATCAGCGACGTGTCGACGACAAGCACGAACATCGCCGCCGCCAGCACCAGCGACAGCCGCGAGCTCCCCGCTTCCTTCGGTGGAACGTCGACGGTCGGTCCCCCGGTGTCGATCGTCATGGCGCAAGCCTCCACCGCGCAAAACGCCCGCACAAGCAGGCTCGCACCCCGATCGCTGCGGGAGCGCGCACGTGGTCGACACGCCCCGGCCGCTGTCGATCATCGCGACGCCGGTTGTATTCGGGAGGCGCTCAGTGACCGAGATCGGGACTGCGGTGAACGCCTACTTCGGCTTGCGGAACACGGGCAGCTCGCGGATCGACTCCAGCGTGCGCCGCCAGGGCAGTTTCGCCAGCCCGTAGCCCTTGAACTTGCCGATCAGCTTCACCGTTATGTCGTGATCTTTCCGATCGGCCACTTCGGAGAGGTTGGCACTGGCTCCGGTCATCTCTCCGTAGTACTGGCGTGCGGTCGGCAGTGACGCCGGGCGCCGGGCGAGCAGCGCAATCGCAGCGGCCAGTTCGGGCGCCCGGGCCTCGGCCGGCTGAAGTCGCGTACCGGCGCAGCGAGCCGACGAGCTCGAGCGCTCGCAGCCTGGACGGTCACGATCAGTTCGTGCAAGCACTCCCGCGTGAAGGCGCCGGCGTCGATGCCACGGCTCGCGTGGCAGCGGATTCGGCCTGAGAGCAGGGAAAAGGCGGTGCTGGGGTGGCGAACGCAGGCGATCGTCTTTCTCGCTCGGCTTCGAGTCCGGGCGTCGGCTTTCCCCTGCAACTGCTGGAGATCGCGGCGATGCGCCGTCGTGAACCGCCACAAGCGCTCGCCGCTGCGTCTATCGCCTGGCGATCAGGCACGGTGACGCTGTGCGGTCCGCCGCTGCGACTTGATGGGCAGAAAAACGGGGTCAGTAAGCACACCGTGAACATGTCAGCGTTCAGTCGTGATTGGACGAGCGGGGCCGTCAGGCGGGCGACCGCGCGCGCGGCGGAGCGAAGAGCTCGCGCGGTCGCGGACTGTGCCGGCTCGGCAGATGTATGAGGGCGAGCAGCCGCAGGCGCAGCGAGGCCCCGCCGGAGCGGGGCCTCAGACCGCTACGGGATGAACGTCAGATTGAGCGGGATGCGGAACTCGCCTCTGACGGGACTCGATTCCTCGCCCTCGGTCACCGTGCCCCTCGCCCCGGCGTAGGCCCCCGTACCGCCCACGATCGAGTAGGGAAGGGCTGCGCCCTCGTCGGACGACGGCCCCATCACCGTGATCGAGTCAACCTTGTTCGTGAACAGGATGGTCGCCGCGAACACGTCGAGCGACGGCCGCTTCACCTTCGACGCGATCGCGGTGAAGCCCGCCGTTCCGACTCGGGTGCTGCCGTCGTAGACGGCGCCGTTCCCCGCGAAGACGTTCGCGATCCGGGGCCGCTGGCGCAGGCACTTGCGCGGCTTGGACGCGACACAGTTGAACCCGATGTTGCTCTCCTTGATCCGCACCTCGAACGTCTTGGCTCCCACCGCCGCGGGGCCGACCGTTCCTCCGGTCCCCTGGCCGATCGCGGACGTCGCGATGATGCCGCCGGTCAAGGCGCACACGACACCGACAAGAAGACGATTCACGTCCTCTCCTTTCGTTGGATTGTGGCCTCAGTCGCAAATTTCCTCGGCCGGCGTCCGGGAAGCGCGGCGCGCAAGTCCAGTTTCGCGCATTTCGTGCGGGCGTGCGAGCAGCGTGATGTTGTCGGTCGGCCGCGAGGCCAGCTGCGGCTCCGGGAATGACGCTCTCCGGCCGAGCGAGGACCGGACTCAGCGGCGCCGTGGCGTGAAGCGGATGACGTAGGGGAAGTCGCCGAACGAGACGTCGACGAAGTAGCGCCCGTCGAGCTCGAAGCGCTTGCTGCGCGTTCGGCGCGACGTCTGGAAGAGCCTGATGCTGTCGCGCCGCTCGAACTCGGCCTCGGTGTTGAGCGTCGCCACGAAGCTGGTCTGCTGCGTGAAGTCGAGCTCGGGGTCCTCGGGCGCGTACTGCTCGAACGACGACCGTGTAGGGGCCGCTGAACTCGTACGGACCGTGCGAGGCGGGAGAGAGGTCGCCGCGGATCAGGACCTCGCCCTCCGCCGGGCTCTTGCGCGCGAGCGCGGGATCGCCCGCGGGCATCGCCGGCGGTGCGGGCGTCGTCGCCGCCACAGCCGGCCGCCCACGCGGCAACGATCAAGACGAGCTGCGCAGATCCTCGGCACTGAGCCAGCCTATTCACTTTGCGTATAGGGTGCATCAGCAATGCATATGCACGAGAAGATCGATCGCAGCCAGTTCCTGCGGGTCGGCGCCGCCGGCGCGCTGGCGACGCTCGCCGGCGCGCGGCACCGCCACCGCGTCGCAAGGCCCGCCGCTGACGCCACAGGGCGACGACTCGGGATTCGTGCAGTGGGGCGCGACGGCCGAGCTCGTCGCGATCGCCTTCTGGGATCGGGCACTCAGCGAGCCCGGTCTGCGGTGAGCGCACGCGCGGCGTGCTGCGCGCGGCGCGCAGCGCCGACGCCGCCCATCTGCGGCACTTCTCGGCGACGCTCGGCGAGGAGGTCCCGACCGAGGACGACTTCGAGGTCCTGCTGCCGAAGCGCGCTCTCAAGTCCCGCGCGCGGGATCGCTGGCGCTCGGCGAGGAGATGAAGGACGATCGCGGTCCGCGTCTACCTCGGCGGCGTCGATGGAAGCGCTCGACCCGGCCACGCGGCTGCTGCTCGGGCAACTGGTCGTCAACGAGACCCAGCACATCGACTCGCTGCGCGCCCTCTCCGGCAAGCCGGGCCCCTCGGCGCGCCTGCGCGACCCGCTCGGGCTCGAGCCGGCCGGCCTCTGGCTGGATCGCTTCCTCCGTGTCCGCTCCTCCTAGAAACCGGGTGACAGCCATGCGACGACTGACCCTCTTGACCCTGCTCGCGCTGCTCGCGGCCCCCGCCGCCGCGCAGGCGGCGCCGACCGTGTACGCGGCCGCGTCGCTGCGCGCCGCGTTCCCCGAGATCGACGCCGCCCCGACCTACAACTTCGCCGGCTCCAACCAGCTGCAGCGCCAGATCGAGAGCGGCGCGCCGGCGGACGTCTTCGCCGCGGCCAGCCCGAAGGAGGCGCAGGCGCTCTTCCAGGCCGGCCGCTGCACGCGTCCCGTCACGTTCGCGACGAACGTGCGTCGTCGTGCTCGTCCCGAAGGGCAACCCGGCCCGCATCGACTCGATCTACGACCTCAACCGCGGCGACGCGAAGCGGCTGTCGCGTCGGCACCGCGGGCGTCCCGATCGGCGACTACACGCGCCGGCTGCTGCAGCGCATGCGGCTGACGCTCGATCCTGACGCGCAACACGGTCTCGTTCGAGACCAACGTGGCCAACGTCACCGCGAAGGTCGCGCTCGCCTCCGCCGACGCCGGCTTCACCTACAAGACCGACGCCACGGTCGCCGGCGACCGCGTCCGCGCGATCAAGATCCCGAAGTGGGCGCAGCCGCCGGTGCGCTACCAGATGTGCGCGGTCAAGCGCGCCGGTGCGGACACCGCCGGCGCGCAGGCGTTCATCCGCAAGGTGACCCGCAGGTCGGGTCGCAAGACGCTGCGCAAGTGGGACTTCGGCGTGCCGCCGCGCAGCAGGTAGCGCTCCGTGCGCGCCGCGCTTCACCGCGCTGCTGGCCCTCTGCCTGGGCATCGTCCTGGCCTTCCTCGCGGTGCCGATCGTGGCGCTGTTCACCGAGGTGCCGCTGGGCGACGTCCCGGAGCTGCTGCGCGAGCCGGCGGTGCGCGACGCGATCGCGACGACCGTGCGCACCAACGCGATCGCCAACGCGCTGATCCTCGGCTTCGGCACCCCCGCCGCCTACCTGCTCGCCACGCGGCGCTTCCGCGGGCGCGCGCTCGCTGATCACGATCGTCGAGCTGCCGCTCGTGCTGCCGCCCGCCGTCGCGGGGATCGCGCTGCTCGCCGCGTTCGGCTCGGGCGGGCTGCTTCGGGCCCGAGCTCGCGAGCGCGGGGATCGTGCTGCCGTTCACCGAGTGGGCGGTCGTGCTCGCCGTCACGTTCGTCGCCTCGCCGTTCTACCTGCGCCAGGCGATCGCGGCGTTCGAGAGCGTCGACCCGGCGCTGACCGACGCCGCGCGCACGCTCGGCGCGTCGCGCGCTGCGCACCTTCGCGCGGATCGCGCTGCCGCTGGCGGCGAGCGGCCTGGCCGCCGGCTGGGTGCTCGCCTTCGCGCGCGGGGTGGGAGAGTTCGGCGCCACGATCCTGTTCGCCGGCAACGTGCGCGGCGAGACCCAGACGCTCACGCTCGCCGTCTACGAGCAGCTCGAGGCGGACTTCGACGTGGCGCTCGTCGATCGGGATCCTGCTCGTGGTGCTCAGCGCGGCCGTGCTGCTCTCCTACAAGCTGCTCTCGCATTGGCGAAGCTCGAACTCGACATCACCGTTCCGCTTCGCGCCTTCGACGTCCAGATCGCGCTGAGCGTCGGCGAGCGAGACGGTCGCGCTGGTCGGCCCGTCGGGCGCCGGCAAGACGACCGTGCTGCGCGCGGTCGCCGGCCTGCACCGGCCCGGCGCCGGGCCGGATCGCGCTGGGCGCGGACACCTGGTTCGACAGCGCCCGCAAGATCGATCGCCCGCCCGACCGCCGCTCGGTCGGGCTGGTCTTCCAGGAGTACGCGCTGTTCCCGCACATGAGCGTCCGCGCGAACGTCGCGTTCGGCGGGCGCGAGCGCGTCGACGAGCTGCTCGAGCGGCTCGGCATCGCCCAGCTCGCGCGCGAGAAGCCGGGCCGCCTGTCGGGCGGCGAGCGACAGCGCGTCGCGGTCGCCCGCGCGCTGGCGCGCGACCCGTCGGTGCTGCTGCTCGACGAGCCGCTCTCGGCGCTCGACGCGCACACCCGCATCGAGGTGCGCGAGCAGCTCGCCGACGTGCTGGCCGAGCTCGCGATCCCGGCGCTGATCGTCACGCACGACTTCACCGACGCCGCCGCGCTCGCCCCGCGCGTCGGCGTCGTGCTCGACGGCCGGCTGCATCAGCTCGGCACGCCGGCCGAGCTGCTCGCGCGGCCCGCCGACGCCTTCGTCGCGAGCCTCACGGGCGGCAACCTGCTGCTCGGCCACGCGACGGCCGCTGCTGACGGCGGCAGCGAGCGTGCGGCTCGACAGCGGCGCCACGATCCGCTCGAGCGAGCGCGCGGCGGGCCGCGTCGGCGTGGCGATCCATCCCTGGCACGTCAGCGTCGAGCACGAGCCGCGGGCGGACGGCGGCGAACGCGATCGCGGGCACGGTCGGGGCGACCACGCTGCACGGCGGGCGCCACCGCGTGCGCATCGGCGAGCTGCTCGCCGAGCGCGCCGTCGACGGCGGCGTCACACTCGAGCGCGGCGCGACGGCATATGCGGTCGTTCGCGCCGGAGGACGTCCGCCTCGTCCCACCCGCACGCAAACAGGAGGACTCGACATGAAGCTCAGCGCACGCAACCAGCTCGCGGCCCGGGTCACGGGCACGACCGAGGGCCCGGCGACCACGACCGTCGCGCTCGACGTCGGTGGCCAGCGGCTCGTCGCGTCGATCACCACGGAGGCCGCGCGCGAGCTCGGCCTCGCGGAAGGCTCCGAGGTCGTGGCGATCGTCAAGGCGTCCGACGTGATCCTCGCGATCGCGGACTGAGTGGATACCCCTATGGGGTAAGATGGGCGGTGATGGCAGCCGCCGCTCACAGTCACGAGCACCAGCACGAGCTGCCGACCTCGGGCCGTGCGCTCGACGCGGTCGCGTTCAGCGCGACGCTGCACTGCTTGTCGGGCTGCGCGATCGGCGAGGTCGCGGGGATGGTGATCGGCACCGCTCTGGGCTTCTCGCAGTGGGGCACCGTCGCACTCGCCGTGGCGCTGGCGTTCCTGTTCGGCTACACGCTCACGAGCCTGCCGCTGCTGCGCGCCGGGCTCGCGCTCTCGGCGGTCGTCCCGATCGCGCTCGCGACCGACACGCTCAGCATCGCCGTGATGGAGATCGTCGACAACGCGATCATCCTGCTCGTCCCGGGCGCGATGGACTCGGGCGTCGGCGACCTGCTGTTCTGGGGCGCGCTCGCCTTCGCCCTCGTCGTCGCCGGCATGGTCGCGTTCCCGTTCAACCGCTGGCTGATCACGCGCGGCAAGGGCCACGCCGTGCTGCACAACAGCGGCCACCACCCGAACTTCCCGACCCGCGCGGTCGCCGTCGTCGCGGCGATCGCCTTCCTGTTCGGCTCGGTGGTGCTGGTGGCGGAGGCACTCGCCTAGCGCAGCATCGCGCCCGGGTCCACGTCCAGCCGCGATCGCAGCTCGAGCACCTGACAGACCTCGTGCGGGCAGGTGGAGCGGGCGGCGAGCCCGCTGAGCAGCGCGAAGGCCAGCTCGTGACCGCAATGACGGCGGACCGCGGTCGGGACCTCGGCGGAGTCACCCGTCGGATCGATCAGCCACAGCCGATCCTCCTCGCGCAGTCCCGTGTACCAGCTGCCGGGGGAGGAGCAGACGAACGTCGTCCAACCGGCGCGCCGCCCGAGCTCGGCCGCCGTCGCCGCGACGAGCAGAGCGTGCCCGTGCCGCGTGTCGAGCACGTCCTCGACGTGCAGGTCGGCGACGGTGCCGGCGTCGGGCCCGAACGTCCGCACGAGCAGCGTGGCGAGCTCGCCGGCGCGCGCCTGCGCCGTCGGCTCGACGGCGAACAGCTCGAGCGCCAGCTCGTCGAGCGCGGTGTCGACGCCGGCATGGTCGACGGGTCGCAGCGCCGCGCTGACCGCGAGCAGCGTGTCGGCCAGGGTGGGCGACGGCTGCCGGCTCATGTGGGCGAACGCGCGAGCGCCGCACTGGTCCATCTGGATCCGCCTCCTTGGGTTAGGGTCACCTAAGAAAGCGAGTCATATCAGACTTCCGCGGTTGGTGTTAGGGCTACCTAACCCTCACGGCCCGCGCTCCTCCTCAGCCGCCTCGCGACGCTCCTCCTCGGCTTCCAGCCGCTGCTCCTGGCGCTCCTCGAGCGCCTCCTGCTCGGCGGCGCTGGTCGCGCCGAACTTGAGCGTCACGATCGCGATCGCGACGGCGACGATCAGCACTGCGGCGATCAGCGAGCCGAGCAGCTGCCGCTTGTGGGTCATGCGAGGAACTCGCCCGCCGAGCTCACCCAGGTGACGCACAGCAGCGCGAACACGCTGAGCCCGAGCAGCGGCAGGAAGCGGCCAAGGCCGAAGTCGCGCCGCACCACGCTGACCTTGAGCGCCAGCATCCCGAGCAGTGCGCTGCCCGCGATCGCGTGGACCAGCTTGTCGTCCTCGAAGCCGTAGACCGAGACGCACATCACACCAGTGCACAGCAGCAGCAGCGCGATCGTGTCGCCGACCGCGCGGTGGGCTGCGAACGCCGGCGGCGCGGCGAGGAACGGCACGCGCAGCCTGCCGTACCCCACCGCGATCAGCACCAGCTGGTAGCAGCCGAGCGCGAGCGCGACCGACGCCAGCAGGACCTTGACCTCGGTGACGTTGCCGCGCGTCAGCGTCTCGACGACGTCCTCCATCAGCTCCGCGCTACCCGCGCCCAGCGCGGTCAGAAACCGTAAGGGGCTGACCGCTGGGGTTCGCGTCCGGAGGGTCCAGAATGATCAGCGCACGTCGCTGCGCAGCACGCGCCAGAACCCGAGCGCGATCGGCACCGCCAGCCAGAGCGCCAGCGACGTCGCCGACGCGCGCCCACTGCGTCGCGCTCAGCGTCTCCTCGAGCAGCGGCTCCATCGTGCGGGTCTGGTCGAGCCAGCGCGCGGCGCCCGACAGCGCCGAGATCGCGCCGAGCGCCGCGAACGCGGTCGGCAGCACGAAGTAGAGGACGATCGCAGGGGCCGAGGCGAGCAGCACCGCGCCGAAGCCGATGCCGATCAGCATCGGGACCACGACGGAGACGGCGACCTGGACGATCAGGCCGGCCGACAGCGACCAGGTCGCATCGCCGTCGGCGCCGAAGAACGCCGTCGCGACGAGCGCCGCGACCAGGCAGATCTGGAACGCGATCGCCGCCAGCGCCAGCCCGGCGAGCAGCTTCGCCACCAGCACCCGCGAGCGGTGCGGGACGAGCGTGAACGTGACCATCGCCGTGCGCTGCGTCCACTCCGAGCTGACCAGCAGGATGCCGACGATCGGCATCAGGATGCTGGCCGGCTGCACGGCGACGGCGAGGAAGTTGAACAGGTTGCTGTCCTCGTCTGCGAACACGAGGCACGCGAGATCGCGACGATCGCGACCGTGAGCGCGGCGGTGGCGAGGAGCAGCCAGAAGCCCGAGCGCGTGTCGGTCATCTTGCGCAGCTCGACGAGCGTGAGGCGCCCGAGGCCCGGGCGCGTGTCGCGCGCGGCGACCGGTGGGGAGAGAACGGCGGTGCTCATCGGATGGCCTCCACGAGGTCGGCGCCCTCGGCGCCGCTGGTCAGGTCGAAGAACAACTGCTCGAGCCCGGCGCCGGCCGACGGGCCGAGATGGCTGAGCGCGACGGCGCCCGCCAGCGCCGCCTCGCCCACCCGCTCGGGCTCGGCGTCGACGATGAAGCCGCCGTCCTGTGCCGGCGTGCTCGCGAGCAGCGCGGCGTCGAGTGCGGCCAGCAGCCCGTCCGGGTCGCTCGCGCGCACAAGCGTGCCGGCGCCGGCGAGCAGGTCGTGCTGGGAGCCCTGGGCGACGATCTTGCCGCCGCCGATGATCACGAGCTGGTCGGCGACCGCCTCGACCTCGTAGAGCAGGTGCGAGGAGAGCAGCACCGTCCCGCCGCGATCGGCGAAGTCGCGCAGCAGCTCGCGCATCCAGCGCATGCCCTCGGGGTCCAGGCCGTTGGCCGGCTCGTCGAGGATCAGCACCTCGGGCTCGCCGAGCAGCGCGTGCGCCAGCCCGAGCCGCTGGCGCATGCCGAGCGAGTACTGCCGCACGCGCTTGCGCGCGGCCGAGCGGTCGAGCCCGACGAGCGCGAGCAGTCCGTCGATGCGCTGCTCGTCCACGCCCATCGTCTGGGCGGAGACGCTCAGCGCCTCGCGGCCGCGGCGGCCGCCGTGCTGGGCGGCGGCGTCGAGCAGGACGCCGACGCGGCGGCCGGGGTTGGGCAGGTCGCGATAGCGCCCGCCGAGCACCGCCGCGTTGCCCGCATCCGGGTCGAGCAGCCCGACCAGCATCCGCAGCGTCGTCGTCTTGCCCGCGCCGTTGGGCCCGAGGAAGCCGGTCACCGTGCCCGGCTCGCAGCGCAGCGACACGTCGTCGACGACGACCTTGCCGCCGAGCCGCTTCGTCAATCCATGCGCTTCGATCATGCCGGCAGCATCGGCAGTTCAGGACGGCTGGGAAAGGGCCGCGCGGCTAGACGCGGATCGACTTAGGTAGGGGGTTCAGCGGCGCGCCGGCCCTACGCTGTGCAAGCGATGACCACCCCACGGTGGCACCAGCCGCTGCTTCCCGGCGAGTTGCGCGAGAACCCCGACGGCCGCCGCTCCGCGCGCGACTGGATCGTCGACGTCCTGATGTACGTGATCGCGCTCGGCGTCGGCGCGGGCGTTCTCGCCGACTCGTGGGACGAGCACGGCGAGACGATGGTGTTCGTCGACATCGGGCTCGGCATCGCGTGCCTGGTCGCGATCTGGTGGCGCCGTTCGCACCCCGCGCTGGTCGGCGTGCTGACGACGGCGGCCGGGATCGTGTCCGGGCTTGCGGCCGGGTCCGCGCTGATCGCCGGGTTCAACGTCGCACTGCGCGGATCGTTCCGTGCGATCCTCGCCGTGCTCGGCGTCACCGCGTGCTCGATCTTCATCTTCCCGCTGGTCTACGCGAGCGGCGAGCCCTACCTGCTCGACCTCTTCATCGGCGCGCTGATCACGGCGGTCGTGCTCGGCTGGGGCCTGTTCGCGCGCGCCCGGCGCGAGCAGGTGCTCTCGCTGCACGAGCGCGCGGCGCAGCTGGAGGCGGAGCAGCGGCTGCGGATCGACCAGGCGCGCGACGCGGAGCGGCGCCGGATCGCGCGCGAGATGCACGACGTGCTCGCGCACCGCGTCTCGCTGCTGAGCCTGCACGCGGGCGCGCTCGAGTTCCGCCCCGACGCGCCGCCGGAGGAGATCGCCGAGGCGGCGGGCGTGATCCGGGCGTCGGCGCGCACCGCGCTGGAGGAGCTGCGCGAGGTGATCGGCGTGCTGCGCGACGGGAGCCGAGGAAGGTGCGCCCGAGCCGCCGCAGCCGACGCTCGCGGAGATCCCGGCGCTCGTCGAGGAGAGTCGCGCGGCGGGCATGCGGGTCGCCTGCAGGATCGACGTGGCCGGCGCCGAGGCCGCGACCGCGGCGCTCGGGCGCACGGCTTACCGCGTCGTCCAGGAGGGGCTGACCAACGCGCGCAAGCACGCGCCCGCCGCGGCGGTCGACGTGACGATCAGCGGCGGCGAGCAGCTCGTCGTCGCGGTCGTCAGCCGCGCCCCGGTCGGCGTCGGCGCCGTCGGCAGAGCCGCTGCCGGGCGCGGGCAGCGGGCTGATCGGCCTGCGCGAGCGGATCGCGCTGGCCGGCGGCGAGCTGCTCCATGGGCCGGACGCCGCCGGCGACTTCGTGCTGCGCGCGACGCTGCCGTGGACGCCGTGACCGCCGTCCGCGTCCTGCTGGTCGACGACGACCCGCTCGTGCGCTCCGGGCTGCGCATGATGCTGGCCGGCGCGCAGCAGGTCGAGGTCGTCGGCGAGGCCGACGACGGCCGCGGCGTGCTCGCGGCCGTCGACCTGCACCGGCCCGACGTCGTGCTGATGGACATCCGCATGCCGCAGCTCGACGGGATCGCCGCGACGCGGCTGCTGCGCGCGCAGCCGAGCCCGCCGGCCGTGATCGTGCTGACCACCTTCGACGCCGACGAGCACGTCCTGCGCGCGCTGCGCGCCGGCGCCGCCGGGTTCCTGCTCAAGGACACGCCGCCGGCGGAGATCGTGCGCGCGATCGAGCTCGTGCACGCCGGCGACGGGATGCTCTCGCCCGGCGTCACGCGCCGGCTGATCGCGCTCGTCGCGGGCGAGGACGAGGAGGCGGCGCGCGGCGAGCGGGCGCGCGAGCGGCTCGTCGGGCTGACCGCGCGCGAGCACGAGGTGGCGCTCGCCGTCGGCGCCGGCCGCGCGAACGCCGACATCGCGCGCGAGCTGCACATGAGCGTCCCCACGGTGAAGGCCCACGTCTCGCGGCTGCTGGCGAAGCTCGAGGTCGAGAACCGGATCCAGATCGCCCTGCTCGTGCACCACGCGACCGACTCGCGATAGCCTTCGCACGCGCCGGCCGGCGCAGCCCGTGGCCACCAGGGGGAGGACCATGTCGCACCAGCTTTCGGACCACTCGCGCGCGACGGTGCTGGCCGCGGCGCGCACGATGTTCCCGCACGACGACCTGCCCGATGAGGCCTACGCGGGCGTCGTCGACGAGATCGACGGCGCCGCCGCCGGCGACTCCGCGGTCGCGACGGACATCGAGCAGGGCATCGCCCAGCTCGACGACTCGCAGCCGTTCATCGAGCTCGACGAGGAGCGCCGGACCGAGGCGCTCCGGCGTACCGAGGGCTCGCCGCTGTTCGACCTGATCAAGGCGACCGACCGTGGTCGCGCTGTACGACAACCCGCTCGTCTGGAAGGCCTTCGGCTACGAGGGCCCGAGCGTGCATCTCGGCGGCTACATCAATCGCGGTTTCGACGATCTCGACTGGCTGCCCGACCCGCCCATCGCCCTCGATCCGACCGCCGGATCGCACCACAACTAGGAGCAGACATGCCGCGTTTCCGTTTTGACGATGACGATGTCGTGGTGATCGTCGGCTCCGGCGCCGGCGGCGGGACGCTCGCGAACGAGCTCTGTCAGAAGGGCCAGAAGGTGGTCGTGCTGGAGGCCGGTCGCAACCACTCGCCGGACGACTTCATCAACGACGAGTGGCGCTCGTTCAAGCAGCTCGCGTGGCTGGACAAGCGCACCACGTCGGGCTCCTTCCGCATCACGAAGGACTTCCCCAACCTGCCGGCGTGGACCTGCAAGACCGTCGGCGGCACGACCGTGCACTGGGCCGGCTGCTGCCCGCGCTTCATGGAGCACGAGTTCAAGGCCTCGACCTACTACGGCGACCTCGACGGGGTCAACGCGCTGCGACTGGCCGATCGGCCTCGCCGACGTCGCGCCCTACTACGACCGCGCCGAGGCCAAGCTCGGCTGCACCGGCACCAACGGCATCCCGCAGCTGCCCGCGAACAACAACTACAAGGTGTTCGCCAACGGCGCGCAGAGCGTCGGCTACAAGCGCTTCCACACCGGCCGCTACGCCAGCAGCCCGGTGCCCTACAAGGACCGCCCGGCGTCGATCCAGGACGGCTTCAACTTCCAGGGCGTCAAGAACCGCTCGAAGTGGTCGACGCTGACGGTCGAGCTGCCGCAGGCGGAGGCGACCGGCAAGCTGGACCTGCGCTCGGAGGCGCACGTCATCCGGATCGAGCACGACGATCAGGGCCTCGCCACCGGCGTCACCTACATCGACGGCGACGGGCTCGAGCAGTTCCAGCGCGCGCGCCTGGTCGCGGTCGCCGGCAACGCGATCGAGACCCCGCGGCTGCTGCTCAACTCAGCCTCGAGCCAGTTCCCCGACGGGCTCGCGAACTCCTCCGGGCAGGTCGGCAGGAACTACATGCGCCACCTGACCGCGTCGGTCTACGCGATCTTCGACAAGCCCGTGCACTTCTACCGCGGCGAGACGATGGCCGGCCACATCGAGGACAGGCGCCGAACGACCCGGCGCGCGGCTTCGTCGGCGGCTACTACATGCAGCTGCTCGCGCTCGGCGTGCCGTTCATGGCCGCCTTCATGGACCCGGGCGCGTGGGGCCGCGACTTCACCTCGGCGCTCGAGGGCTACGAGAACATGGCCGGCATGTGGCTGGTCGGCGAGGACATGCCGCAGGAGAGCAACCGGGTGACGCTCAACCACGACGAGCTCGACGAGTACGGCCAGCCGATCCCGAACGTGCACTACGACGACCACCCCAACGACCTCGCGATGCGCGAGCACGCATGGGCGGCCGGCGAGGCGCTCTACGAGTCCGTCGGCGCCGTTCGCACGATCCGCACGCCGCCGTACCCGGCGACGCACAACATCGGCACGGCGCGGATGAGCGAGAAGCCCGAGGACGGCGTCGTCAACTCGTTCGGCCAGTCACACGACGTGCCGAACCTGTTCGTCTCCGACGCGAGCCAGTTCACGACGGGCGCCGCGGCGAACCCGACGCTGACGATCGTCGCGCTGGCGATCCGCCAGGCCGAGTACATCGCCGAGCAGCTGAAGGCGCGCTCGATCCCGACGGGCCAGGCGTCGTGGGACGGGCGCGACCCCGGCGGCTCGGCGCCGGTGGCGGAGGAGTCGGCAGTCGGCACGGCGCCATGAGCCACCAGTTCGTGCACACCTGCGTGCGCGTGCGCGACCCCGAGGCGTCCCAGCGCTTCTACCGGGCGCTCGGCTTCGAGCCGCGCGGGCGGCTGAACTTCAGCTCGGCCTACAACGTCTACATGGGCCTGCCCGGGCGGCGGCGACGTGCTCGAGCTGACGGTCAACCGCGGTCACGACGAGCCCTATGACCTCGGCACCGGCTACAACCACATGGCGCTCACGGTCGAGGACATCCACGCGGTGCTGGCCGAGCTCGAGCCGCTCGGCGTCGCGCCCGAGAAGCCGCCGTACCACCCGGGCGATCGCGACGAGCTGCCGCTGATCGCCTTCGTCGCCGATCCCGACGGCTACCGCATCGAGCTGATCGACGGAGGTGAGTTCCCGACGCCGCAGGACCCCGAGGATTAGCCCCCACATCGATTGGTCGAGAACATGTATAAAAGCACCGCTGCCGGGGACTAGACACGATCCGAGATGCCGCTGACCTCGCTCAACGCGATCCTCGACCCCGCGTTCGACGAGCGCTACGGCGTCGCGGCGATCAACATCGTCAACGACCTCAGCATCGACGCCGTGCTCGCCGCCGCGACCGAGCTCGACTCGCCGGTGATCCTCCAGACGTCGCTCAAGACGGTCAAGCAGATCGGCGCCCGGGTGCTCTACGAGCTGGTCCGCGTGCGCGCCGAGGAGACGCCGGTCCCGGTGGCCCTGCACCTCGACCACTGCCCCGAGCGCGAGTGGGTGACGACCTGCCTGCAGAACGGCTGGAGCTCCGTGCTGTTCGACGGCTCGCACCTCGACATCGAGGACAACACGCGCGAGACGGCCGAGGTGGTCGAGGAGGCGCGCCAGTTCGGCGCGCACGTCGAAGGCGAGATCGAGAGCGTGCTGGGGGTCGAGGACGACGTCGGCTCCGACGAGGCCGGGGAGATCCACCCGATCGCGGTCTCGAGCCAGTTCATCGAGGACACCGGCGTCTACGCCTTCGCGCCGGCGGTCGGCACGGCGCACGGCCTCTACGCAGGCGAGCCGAACCTCACGCCCGAGCGCGTGACCGAGCTGGTCGAGCTGCAGCCGATCCCGATGGTGCTGCACGGCGGCACCGGCCTGACGCCGGCCCAGTTCCACGACTGCATCGGGCGCGGCTGCGCGAAGGTCAACATCTCGACCGCGCTCAAGATCGCGTTCGTCGACGCTCACCGCGAGTACCTCGCGGCGAATCCCGCCAAGCAGGACCCGCCGTCGCTGCTCGCGCACGTGCGCGCCGCCGTCGACGGCGATGGCCGACGAGCACATCCGGCTGTTCGGGTCCGTCGGCAAGGCCGCGACCGGCGCGCCGGCGTCGTGACGACGCTGATCTTCGACTGCGACGGCGTGCTCGCAGACACCGAGCGCTTCGGCCATCTGCCGGCGTTCAACCAGGCCTTCGAGGCGGAGGGCGTGCCGGTCCGATGGTCCGAGGAGGAGTACGGCGAGCGGCTCAAGATCGGCGGCGGCAAGGAGCGCATGGCGTCGCTGCTGACCGAGGAGTTCGTGCGCGAGCACGGGCTGCCGGCCGATCCGGAGGGCCAGAAGGAGCTGCTCGCGCGCTGGCACAAGCGCAAGACGGCCGCCTACACCGAGATGGTCGGCTCCGGCGCGATGCCGGGCCGCCCCGGGATCGCGCGGATCATCGACGCCGCGCTGGCCGAGGGCTGGACGGTCGCGGTCGCGTCGACGTCGGCCGAGGAGTCCGTGCGGGCGGTGCTCGTGCACGCCGTCGGCGAGCAGCAGGCCGCGCGGATCGAGCTGTTCGCGGGCGATGCCGTGCCGGCCAAGAAGCCCGATCCCGGCGATCTACCTGCTGGCGCTCGAGCGCACCGGCTCGACGCCGCGAGGACACGCTGGCGATCGAGGACTCGCGCAACGGGATGCTGGCCGCGGTCGGCGCCGGCCTGCGCTGCGTCGTCACGGTCTCCAGCTACACGCGGGAAGAGGACTTCTCCGAGGCCGTGCTCGTCGTCTCGACGCTCGGCGACCCCGACGAGCCGACGCGCGTGCTCGCGAACCGCAGCGGGGCGCGCCCGGGCGACCAGATCACGCTGGATGACCTGCGGGCCTGCCTGCGGGCCCCGATCCCACAGGAGGTGACATGAGCGACGCCGCGCTGCGCGACGCCGAACAGCTCGTCAGGACCATCGCCCAGACGGCGCTGGACAACGAGAAGTACTTCTCCGACCTCGACGCCGTGGTCGGCGACGGGGACTTCGGCTACTCGCTCGCCCGCGGCTTCGGCAAGCTGATGGAGGGCTGGGACGAGATGCAGTACGACGACGTCGGCGGGCTGCTGAAGAAGACCGCGATGACGCTCTCGAGCCGCATCGGCGGCACGTCGGGGCCGATCTGGGGCACCGCCTTCCTGCGTGCCGGCGGCGCGCTGAGCGACAAGCCCGATCCCAGCGGCGAGGACGTGATCGCGGCCATGCGCGCCTCGATCGAGGGGATCAAGCAGCGCGGCAACTCCGACCTCGGCGACAAGACGCTGCTGGACTCGCTGATCCCGGCCGTCGACACGCTCGAGCAGGAGCTGTCGGCGGGCAAGCCGGCGGGCGAGGCGCTCACGGCGGCCGCCGCCACCGCGCGCGAGTCCGCCGAGGCGACCAAGACGATGCTGGCCAAGCGTGGCCGCGCGTCTTACACGGGCGAGCGCTCGCAGGACTCCGTCGACGCGGGCGCGATGGGCGTCGCGGTCATCTTCGAAGCGGTCAGCAAGGCATGGAGCCCGAGCAGCGTCTAATTCCAACGAGGGAGGAACCGACGTGAAGAAGTTCGTCAACGACCCGGAGCAGTTCGTGCCCGAGATGCTCAAGGGCGTCGCGCTGGCCAATCCGAACATGCTGCGCTACGTGCCGGAGTACAACCTGATCATGCGCGCGGACTCCCCGAGCGACGACAAGGTCTCGATCATCCAGGGCTCGGGCTCCGGCCACGAGCCGGCGCACGTCATGGCGGTCGGGCCCGGGATGCTCGACGCAGCCTGCCCGGGCGACGTCTTCGCCGCGCCGCCGACCGACTACGTCTACGAGACGACGAAGCTGCTGGCGTCCGAGAAGGGCGTGCTGCACATCATCAACAACTACACCGGCGACCGCATGGCCTTCGACATGGGCCGCGAGCTCTCCGAGGCCGACGGGGTCAAGGTCGGCACCGTGATCGTCGACGACGACGTCTCGGTCAAGGACTCGACGTACACCGTCGGCCGCCGCGGCGTGGCCGGCAACTTCTTCGTCATCAAGGCGCTCGGCGCGGCCTCCGCGCGCGGCGACGACCTCGAGTCGCTGGTGGCGCTCGGCGAGCGCGTGAACTCGGTCACCCGCTCGATGGGCGTGGCGCTGTCCTCCTGCACTCCGCCGGCCAAGGGCTCGCCGCTGTTCGAGATCGGCGACGACGAGATCGAGGTCGGGATCGGCATCCACGGCGAGCCGGGCCGGCGGCGCGAGCAGATGAGCAGCGCCGACGAGATCGCCGACGGGATGCTCGAGGCGATCGTCTCCGACCTGCCCTACGAGTCGGGCGACGAGGTCGCGGTAATGGTCAACGGGCTCGGCGGCACGCCGATCTCCGAGCTCTACCTGCTCTACGGGCACGTGCACGAGAGCCTCGAGCAGCAGGGGATCAAGCCCGTCCGGTCCTACGTCGGCGAGTACTGCACGTCGCTCGAGATGGCCGGCGCCTCGCTCACGCTCGTGCGCCTGGACGACGAGCTGTCCGAGCTGCTGTCCGAGCCGGCGGAGATCGCAGCGCGGATCTTCTGACCGCTAGGCCGGCAGCGCCGCGAACACCTCTTCGACCGGCACGGGCCGGCCGATGTGGAAGCCCTGCACGTGGTCGACGCCGCTCGCCATCAGCAGGTCGCCGGTCTCCTTGCCGGTGACGAACTCGGCGATGGTCTGCTTGCCCATCCCGCGTGCGATCGTCACGATCGCGCTGATGACGAGCTGGTCGACCGCGTGGCCGGGCAGGCCGCGCACGAAGTCGCCGTCGATCTTGAGGAAGTCGAACGGCAGCCGCTTGAGGTAGTAGAAGGAGGCGAAGCCGGCGCCGAAGTCGTCGAGCGCGAAGCGGCAACCGCGGCTCTGCAGCCGCTGGCTGAACCCGATCGCGGCCTCGATGTTGCCGATCGCCGCGGTCTCGGTCAGCTCGAACACGAGGCATGAGGGATCGATGCCGCTGTCGCGCAGCTCACGGTCGATGTGCGCGTCGACGGCGGGATCGCCGACCGAGCGGCCCGACAGGTTGACCGACAGCACGTGGCGCCGTCCATCGCGCGCCTGCGCGGCGATCAGGCGCACCGCCTGGGAGACGACCCAGGTATCGATCGCAGCGATCAGCCCGAAGCGCTCGGCCGCGTAGAGGAAGGCGTTCGGGGAGATCAGCCGGTCGCCGGTCTCGTCGCGCATGCGGATCAGCAGCTCGTACATCTCGACGCGCCGCTCGGCCAGGTTCCAGACGGGCTGGCAGTACAGGACGAACCGGTCCTCTGCCAGCGCCCGGCGTAGACGGCTCGCCTCGCCGGCCTGGCGCGAGTTGCGGAGGCCGCGGATCGTGCGGGTCGAAGACGACGAAGCGATTGCCGCCGGAGTCCTTCGCCGCGTACATCGCGGCGTCCGCGAGCGCGAGCATCTCGCCCTCGCCCAGGTTGTCGAACAGCGCCACGCCCACGGAAGCGGTGACCCGCGCCTGCTCGTTGCCCAGGACGGACACGTGCCGGTTGACCAGGGCGACGAGCTCCGCGGCCACGACGTCCACCGTCTTGCGGTCCGCCGCCGGAAGCAGGACGGCGAACTCGTCGCCGCCGAGCCGCGCCAGCACGTCGGTCGCACGGCTACGCTGCCGCAGGCTCGCGCTGAGCGCGCGGAGCAGCTCGTCGCCGACCGCATGGCCGAAGCGGTCGTTGACCGCCTTGAAGCCGTCGAGGTCGAGCATCAGCACCGCTCCGCCCTCGTCGAACCGGCGATGGCGCTGAACCTGGCTCGTGAGCTCCTGCTCGAAGCGGTGGCGGTTGAACAGGCCCGTGAGCAGGTCGTGATCGACCAAGTACCGCAGGCGGACTTCGAGCTCGCGCCGCTCGGAGATGTCCTGGAACTGGTAGGTGAGCGTCATCGGTGCAGCGGCGCCGTCGCCCGAGGCCGCGAGCGCCACCCAGACGGGGCTCTCGTCGGCCCGCTGCAAGCGTACGGACGCCTGAAAGCTGGAGACGTCTCCATTCAGCAGGCAGCGACGCTGGTCGGCCTCCAGCTCCCGATCGGCCGGGACCATGAGCTCGGGGATCGTGCGCTGGGCCAGCTCGTCGGTCGAGTGGCCGGTCACCTGCGACAGCGAATCGTTGGCGATCACGATCGCGCCGTTCGGATCGACTATGGCCATGCCCAGCGGGGCGTGAGAGAAGGCCGTCCTGAAAAGCTCGCGGAGCCTTGCGACCTCGAGCCCGGCTCGCCGTCCGCCACCGTCACCGACCATGCAGCCCACTCTCGACCGTCAACCGACCCAAGCGGTTCCTTTTACACCTTCTCGTGGTCCAACGCAAACACGATTACTCCGTCGACCGGCCGATTCACCCGAAGCCTCAACCAGGGGTCATGGAGGGGACAGCGCAGGGGATCTCGGCGTGCAGCCGCGTCCCGCCCCCTGCCGGGCTCTCGACCGCGAGCGTGCCGTCCAGCGCGGCGACGCGGTCGGCGAGCCCGCGCAGGCCCGAGCCGTGGGTCGCGTCGGCGCCGCCGACGCCGTCGTCGGAGACGTCCACCACGACGCTGCCGTTGACGCGCCGGACCGAGACCGTGGCGTGCGTCGCGTTGGCGTACTTCGCGACGTTGGCGAGCGCCTCGGAGACGACGAAGTAGGTCGCGCACTCGACGTTGCCCGGTAGGCGCTCGCGGCCGTCGGTCTCCAGCTCGACGGGCACGGGCGCGCGCGCGGCGAGCGATTGCAGCGCGGGCTCGAGCCCGCGCTCGGTCAGCACGGCCGGGTGGATGCCGCGCGCCAGCTCGCGCAGCTCGGCCAGGCTGGTCTGCAGCTCCTCCTGCGCGCGGTCGAGCAGCGACGTGAGCTCGTCGTCACCGGCGCTCGCGCGCGTGCGTGCGGTGCGCAGCAGCAGCGCCAGGCTGACGAGCCGCGACTGGGCGCCGTCGTGGAGGTCGCGCTCGAGCCGCCGGCGCTCGGCGTCGCCGGCCTCGACGAGGCGTGCGCGCGACGCGCGCAGCTCCTCCAGGCGGGCGCGCAGCTCGGCGTCGAGCTGGGAGACGTGGCTGCGCAGCAGGCCGCCGAGGAAGGCGAACGGCAGCAGCGCGGAGGAGATGAAGGCGGCCCACCATGCCGCGTCGCCCGCGCCGGCGCGCGCGATCGCCACGAGCAGGAATGTCAGCAGCGCACAGATGTAGACCGGTGTGAGCTGGAGCCGCTCGAGCGGGCGCGCGGCGCGCCAGTGCCGGATCGATCGCGCCAGCACGACGACGAACAAGCCGACGTAGAGCAGCGCGCCGAAGGCGAGCATGACGTTCGCCAGGTCGGCGTCGCGCTCGACCAGCAGCAGGTTGGTCGGGCAGGCGTCACAGCCGAGCTCGGCCGGGCCGGCGAAGAACAGCGCGGGCACGAGCGCGCCGGGGAAGATCACGTAGCCGGCGATCACGATCGCGCGGTCGCGCCGCGACTCCAGCCGGCCGGAGGGGAAGCTGACGCCGAGGTGCAGGAAGACGCCACCCCACAGTCCTCCGGTGACGAGCGCGACCGTGTACACCAGCGGCGCGTTGGCGGTCTCGAGGATCGACAGGAACCAGGCGAAGCCGAGCGCGATCATCAGCACGCCGATCCGGCTCTCCGGCCGCCGCTGCCAGGCGTACAGGCCGGTGCCGACGAAGCTCCAGCCGACCGCCGGGCCGAAGATCGCCCAGACGGTCCGGGCCTCCTGATGATCGCTCGCGAGCACGAGCGCGATCAGCCCGGCACCCGCCGCGAGCGCGGCGAGGACGACGGCTCGTGCGCGCGCGGCGGTCATGTGTTCAGGCTACGAGGCTTCGGCGCCGCCCGGCGGGCGCCGCGGTGACCGGGGACTCAAGCCGAACCGCCCGTGCTGCCGACAAAGGGAGCATGGCATCGACGCATGAGCACCAGAAATCAACTTCGCTCGCTGTTCTCACCGATCAGTTGCTCGCCGCTGCGCGCATCGAGGAGCTCTCCTACCGCGACACGCTGACCAACCTGGCGAACCGCGCCCAGTTCCTGCTCGACCTCGATCGTGCGTGGGAAGCGGCGCACGCGGCCGAGCATCAGATCGCCTTGCTCTCGATCGACCTCGATGACTTCAAGCGCGTCAACGACCGGCACGGGCAGCAGTTCGGCGATGC
The DNA here is from genome assembly GCA_963721315.1 of uncultured Solirubrobacteraceae bacterium. Lineage (GTDB taxonomy): Bacteria > Actinomycetota > Thermoleophilia > Solirubrobacterales > Solirubrobacteraceae > DASQMT01. The sequence goes on along the minus strand of CAVRIU010000006.1, from coordinate 278,085 downwards.
GCTGCTGCGCGCCGTCGCCGACCGGCTGACCCCGATCGTCGGCCCCGCTGACCTGCTCGCCCGTCAGGGCGGCGACGAGTTCCTCCTGCTGATTCGCGACGTTCCCGCAGGCGCCAGCCGCGTCGCGACCGACATGGCCGGGCGCGTCCTCGCAACCTTCCGCGAGCCATTCAGCGTCGATGACGTCGTGGTGTCCGTCGGCGCCAGCGTCGGCGTGAGCACCTACCCGCGCGACGCGCGCGGCAGCGACGAGCTGCTGCGGCACGCCGACCACGCGATGTTCGTCGCCAAGGGCGCCGGCAAGGGCGGCTTCCACCTTCACCGGGGCCGCCAGGCGGCCGGCGATCAAGCGCCGGCAGAAGCCGGTTTCGATCCGGCCGCCCACGGCGCCGAGCTGCAGCGCATCCTCGACGGGCGGCTGATCCAGGCGGTGTTCCAGCCGATCGTCGAGCTCGAGACACAGCAGGCGATCGGCTTCGAGGCGCTCGCGCGCGGCCCTGCGGGCTCGCCGCTGGAGCGTCCCGACCGGCTGTTCGCCACCGCGGCGTTCACAGGTGCCACCGCGACGCTCGACTGGGCGTGCCGGGCCGCCGCCGTGAAAGCCGCGCTCGACGCGGGCCTCGGACGGACGGCGACGCTGTTCGTCAACTGCGAGCCGTCGACCGTCGACGCGCCGGTCCCGCCCGAGCTCGCTCCGCTCTGGCTACGCGCCACCGAAGAGCTCGACCTGCTGCTGGAGATCACGGAGCGTGCGCTGACCGACCGGCCGGCCGAGCTGGTCCGCGAGGTCGCCACCCACCGCCGCGCCGGGCGCGGCATCGCGCTCGACGACGTCGGCGCCGACGTGCGCTCGCTCGCCGTGCTGCCGCTGGTCGAGCCGGACGTCATCAAGCTCGATCTGCGGCTGGTCCAGGAGCGCCCGTCGACCGACAAGGCCGCGATCGTCAGCGCTGTCGCTGCCGAGCACGAGCGCACGGGCGTGGCCATCCTGGCCGAGGGCGTGGAGACGACGGAGCAACTCGCGGTGGCTCGTGCCCTCGGCGCGACGATGGGCCAGGGCTGGCTCTGGGGCCGGCCCGGAGCGCTGCCCGGTCGCACCGTCGCGCGGCGCGTGCCGCGCGCCAGGCGGACGCCCGCGTCAGCGGGCGACACGCCGTATCGGATCGTCGCCGCCGAGCGCGATGTTGCGATCGCCACGAAGCGGCTGCTGCTGCCGATCAGCATGCACCTGGAGCATCAGGCGCTGCGCATCGGGGAGGGCGCCGTGCTGCTGGCCGCGTTCCAGTACGCGCATAACTTCACGCCCGGAACGGTGCGTCGCTACGAGGCGTTGGCCCGCACCGCGAGCCTCGTCGCCGCCTTCGGCGCCGACCTGCCCGAGGAGCCTTGCGCGGGCGTCCGTGGCGCCGCTCTGGGACCCGACGACACGCTGGTCGACGAGTGGAGCGTCGTGGTGCTGGGCCCGCACTTCGGCGGCGCGCTCGTGGCGCTCGACGTCGGCGACGACGGCCCGGACCGCGACCGCCGCTTCACCTTCGCGACGGTCTACGACCGCGCCCTCGTGATCGCCGCGGCCAGATCGCTGGTCGAGCGTATTCAGCCGCTCGCGACCTAGACTGGGGCAACCGGCGCGCCCGCGCCGGGAAGCGATCGTCGCATGCGCCAGGCCATCGAGTCCGAGCTCACTCACGCCCGTGCGGAGCTGCACGCGCACATGGCGAGCTGGGAGTACGCATTCGCCATGGCAGGCGGCTCGAACGGCGGGCGCGAGCACCCCGTCCACTGGGCGACGCGGGCGCGCACCGAGGCGCTGCTGGAGCGCTGTCGCGACCTCGAGGCGAGGCTCGCCGAGCACGATTCTTGACCGCGCGGAATAGGTGTTCGCTCGCGGGCCTGTGAGGGGATAGATCCCATACGAGCTATTGGCGCAGGCGGAGCGCCTGCGCCGGAAGGGAGCGAGATGCCAGACAATCGTGGCGTCGCCTACATGGGCCCCGGCAAGGTCGAGGTCCAGTCGATCGACTTCCCCACCTTCGAGCTCCAGGACGGGCCGGGGGTGAACCCGGACAACGTCGGCCGCGCAGCTACCGCACGCCGCGATCCTCAAGGTCGTCTCGACGAACATCTGCGGCTCCGACCAGCACATGGTGCGCGGGCGCACGACCGCGCCGGAGGGGCTGATCCTCGGCCACGAGATCACCGGCCAGGTGATCGAGACCGGCCCCGGCGTCGAGTTCATCAAGGAGGGCGACCTCGTCTCGGTGCCCTTCAACATCGCCTGCGGTCGCTGCCGCATGTGCAAGACGCGGCCACACCGGCGTCTGCCTGAACGTCAACCCGGACCGGCCGGGCTCCGCCTACGGCTACGTCGACATGGGCGGCTGGGTCGGAGGCCAGGCCGAGTACGCGGTCGTGCCCTACGCCGACTGGAACCTGCTCAAGTTCCCCGACCCCGACCAGGCGCTGGAGAAGATCCGCGACCTGACGATGCTGTCCGACATCTTCCCGACGGGCTACCACGGCGCGTTCACCGCCGGCGTCACGTCGGGATCGACGGTCTACGTCGCCGGCGCCGGGCCGGTCGGCCTCGCCGCCGCCTACTCCGCGCAGCTGCTCGGGGCGGCCGTCGTGATCGTCGGCGACCTGATCGAGGAGCGCCTGGCGCAGGCGCGCTCTTTCGGCTGCGAGACGATCGACGTCTCCAAGGGCGACCCGAAGGAGCAGATCGAGCAGATCCTCGGCGTGCCCGAGGTCGACGCGGCGGTCGACGCGGTCGGCTTCGAGGCGCGCGGGCACGGCGGCGACTCCGGCACCGAAGCGCCGGCGACGGTGCTCAACTCGATCATGGACGTCACCCGCGTGGCCGGCGCGCTCGGCATCCCGGGCCTGTACGTGACGGGTGACCCCGGCGCCGTCGACGACGCGGCGAAGGTCGGCTCGCTGTCGATCCGGATCGGGCTCGGCTGGGCGAAGTCGCACTCGTTCACGACCGGCCAGTGCCCGGTGATGAAGTACCACCACGGGCTCATGCAGATGATCCTGAGCGACCGCGCGCACATCGCCGACGCGGTCAACGCGACGGTCATCGGGCTCGACGACGCGCCGCAGGGCTACAAGGACTTCGACACCGGCGCGGCCAAGAAGTTCGTGCTCGACCCGCACGGAATGGTGCCCGCATAGCCGTTCGCCCCGAGGGCGCGCGCTCCGGCGCGCGCCCGGCGGGGCTAGGCGACGAAGCCGCCGCTGCCCTTGAGCAGCAGCGCGGCGACGAGCTCGGGCGCGTCCCACATCGGCAGGTGCCCGGCGCCGGGCAGCACGACGCTGCGCACGCCCGCCGGGAGCTTGCGCGGGCGCGCGACCAGACGATCGTGCTCGGGCCAGCCGAGCGTGACCGGCACGCGGATCTCGTGCAGCTGGGTGAAGCGGCCGGCGCGCATCGCGGCGTTGACATCCGCGAAGCCGGGCGCCTGCGCGTACGCGCGCACGAGCCGCAAGGCGGCCTCGGGCGGCACGCGCTCGGGATCGGCGATCGAGCCGGCGAGCGCGATCCGGCGCCCGCGCGTGCTGCGCACGAGCGCGGGCAGCACGGGCAGCACGGCCTTGGCGAGCAGTTGTGCGAGCCCGCGCTTGGGCGCAAGCGGCTCCGGCCACAGTCCGGCAGGGGCGATCGCGGTGACCGAGCGCGCGTGGCCGGCGAGCGCCAGCTCGAGCGCGACCCAGCCGCCGAGCGAGTTGCCCGCGACGTGCGCGGGCCCGGCGAGGCCGAGCCCGTCGAGGAAGCTCGCGACCGCCGCGGCCAGCGCGCGTGGCGTCGGCGGCTCACCCCCGCCGTCGAGCACCGGCGAGTCGCCGAACCCGGGCAGGTCCAGCGCGATCACGTCGCGCTGCTCGGCGAGGCGATCGATCACCGGCGCCCACACGTGACGGTCGGCGCCGAGCGGATGCAGCAGCACGAGCGCCGGGCCCGAGCCGCGGCGGTCGTATGCGAGCGTGGCCGCGTCGGCTCGTGTCAGCGTTGACATTCAGGGCTCATACGCGCCATCTCCCAGGGCCGATCATTCGACCGCGTAACCTCGGACGTCGATGGAGCTCTCCGGCAGCACCGCGCTCGTCACGGGCGCCAACCGAGGCATCGGCCGCGCGCTGTGCGAGGCGCTCGCCGCGCGACCGCTGCGACTCGTGCTCGCGGGCGTGCGCCGGCCGGAGGAGTTCGAGCCGGTCGCCGGGATCGCGGAGGTGCGGCCGGTGCGGCTCGACCTGTCCGACCGCGAGCAGATCGACCGCGATGCCGATGCGCTCGTCGCCGAGCTGCCGGCCGTCGACCTGCTCGTCAACAACGCCGGCCTGATGACCGGCGGGTTGCTCGAGAACCAGGACATGGACGCGGTCTACGCGATGTTCCAGGTCAACCTCGTCGCGGTCGCCCACCTGACGCACCGCGTGCTGCCGCACATGCTCGCCGCGGGCCGCGGCAAGGTCGTCAACAACACGTCGATCAGCGGCTACGCCTCGTTCCCGGGGGCATCCACCTACGCCGCGTCCAAGGCCGGCGTCGTGGCGCTCTCCGAGTCGCTGCGCCGCGAGTTGCGCGGGACCGGCGTGGACGTGCTGCACGTCGTCACGCCCGGCGTCGACACCGAGATGCTCGATTCGACCGAGGAGGTCTACGGGCGCCATATGGACACCTCGGGCTGGGACAAGCAGCTCCCGGAGGAATGGGCCGCGCGGGTGCTGAAGGCGGTCGAGGACGATGCTCACATACTCGGCCCGGGCGGCAAGACGGCGCTCGCCAAGCTCGCCTCGCGCGGTCCGGGCTTCGTGCTCGACGCCTTCTCGGCGCGCATGTTCAGCCGGCAGCCGCGTACTTGACGGCGGCCGCGAGGCCGAGCTCGTCGCGCCGCCACTGCGGCTTGGCCAGCACCGCCTGCACCAGCGAGATGCGGCGCTCGGCGAAGCCACCCTCGCAGTAGGCGAGGTACATGCGCCAGAGCCGGCGGAAGCGCTCGTCGTAGCCGAGCGCGTCGAGCTCGTCGCGGTTGGCCTCGAAGTTCGCGCGCCAGCGCCGCAGCGTCTCGGCGTAGTGCGGCGTCAGGTCGTCGAGGTGGACGGTGCGCATGTCGGTGCGGCGCGCGACGTTGCGCGCGATCACCTCCAGCGACGGCAGGCAGCCGTCCGGGAAGACGTAGGTGCGGATGAAGCTCTTCGACGCCTTCTCGACCTCGTAGGCGCGGTCGTCCATCGTGATCGCCTGCAGCAGCATCGTGCCGGACGGCGTGAGCAGGTCCGAGCAGCGCTCGAAGAACGTGCCGAAGTCCTTCCAGCCGACCGCCTCGATCATCTCGAGCGAGACGAGCTTGTCGTAGCGCCCCCGCAGGTCGCGGTAGTCGTCGAGCCGCACGTCGACCAGGTGCTCGACGCCGGCCGCGCGCACGCGCTCGCTGGCGACGGCGTGCTGCTCGCGCGAGATCGTCGTCGTCGTGACGCGGCAGCCGCGCGTCGTCGCGGCGTGCACCGCGAAGCCTCCCCAACCGGTGCCGATCTCGACGACGTGGTCGGTCGCCACCAGGTCGAGCTTCTCGCAGACGAGCTCGAGCTTCGCGATCGACGCCTGCTGCAGCGTCATGTCGCGATCCTCGAAGACCGCGCAGGAGTACATCAGCGTCGGGTCCAGCATCCGCGCGAACAGCTCGTTGCCGAGGTCGTAGTGCGCGGAGATCGCCTTGCGGCTGCGGCGCGGGGTGTTGCGCATGAAGGCCGAGCGGGCATGCTGGAGCGGCACGCGTGCGAACGAGAGCCGCCGGCGCGCCTCGTCGAGCGCCTCGACGTTGCGGGCGGCGACGCGCACGACGTCGGTCAGGTCGGGCGTGTCCCAGAAGCCGTCGACGTAGGACTCGGCGAGCCCGCGGCTGCCGCGCAGCAGCAGCGCGCGCCAGGCGCGCGGGTCGTGTACGTGCACGGTGGCGCGCGGGGTGCCGTGTCCGAAGACCAGCGTCTCCCCGTTCTCGACCACGGTCAGCTGCCCGGCGCCGAGGCGCCGCAGCACGCCGTGCACGATGCGGCGCTCGATCATGACGGCTGCGCTCCGGGATGCGGGTGGACCGGCACGCCGCGCAGCTTGAGCGCGACCGCGTGGCCGTAGATCAGCGCCTGCATGCGCAGCGTCGCGGCGGGGTGGCGCGCGGTGATGCGGGCGAGCGAGCGCGAGTTGAGCGCGCTGCGCCGCAGCCCGAGCGTCGCGTCGAACACGCGCCGGCCCTGCTCGCTGCTCTCGATGTGCACCGACAGCGTCTTGCCCGGCGCCGGCGCGCGCCAGGTGTAGCTCTGGTCCATGCCCATGAAGGGCGAGACGTGCAGCTGCTTGTCGAAGCCGTCGCTGCGTGTTCTGGCGCAGCACGTAGGCGTGACGCTCGCCCCAGGGCGTGTTGGTGACCTCGGCGACGACCGTCTCCAGCCGCTCGCCGTCGTCCGCGAAGCAGTAGTAGAAGCTCACCGGGTTGAAGCAGTGGCCGAACGTGCGCAGGTGCGTCAGCAGCCTGATCGGGCCCTGCGGCGCGCGGCCCGTCTGCTCGGCGACCAGCCGGCGCACCGCGGTGTCGAGCGGCACGCCGGGGTCGCCGAGATAGTCGCGCCGGCGGAAGCGCACGAGCCCGGGCCGCGCGGCGACCAGCCTGCCGCCGAGCAGCCGCGGCAACTCGTCGAGGTCGATGTAGGCCATCGCGATGTTGTGGCGGAACTCGCGCGGGCGCACCGAGAAGCGGCGGTGGCGGATCGCGCCCTGGTAGATCGCGCTGTGGGTCACAGCCGGTCGCCTCCGAGCCGCTCGGCCACGCGCACGGCGCTGGCGACGCCGTCCTCGTGGAAGCCCCAGCCCCAGTAGGCGCCGCAGTAGTGCGTGCGGTTGCGACCGCTGATCTCGTCGTGGCGCGCATGCGCAGCCTGGCCGGCCGCGGTGTAGACCGGGTGCGCGTACTCGATCGTGCGGATCACCTTCGCCGGGTCGATCGCCTCGCTGCGGTTGAGCGTGACGCAGAACTCCTGCTCGGCCTGCAGCGCCTGCAGGCGGTTCATGTGGTAGGTCACGGTCGAGGCGCCGTTGGCGTCGTCGAGCAGGTGGTAGTTCCAGCTCGCCCACGCGCGCCGGCGCCTGGGCAGCAAGCGCGTGTCGGTGTGCAGCACGGCCTCGTTCGCGCGCGTAGGGGATCGCGCCGAGCAGCTCGTGCTCGCGCTCGCTCGCGTCGCTGAGCAGCGCCAGCGCCTGGTCGGAGTGCGCGGCGAGCACGACCTCGTCGAAGCGCTCGGGCTCGCCGCCGCGCGGCGTGACCTCGACGTGGTCGTCGTGACGGGTGACCGATTGCACGGGTGTCGAGAGCCGCAGGCGGTCGCGCCACGGCGCGACCAGCGCCTCGACGTAGCGATGCGAGCCGCCCTTGACGGTGCGCCAGCGCGGGCGATCGCGGAAGCCGAGCATCCCGTGGTTGTCGAAGAACTCGACCAGGAAGCGCGCCGGGAAGCTCCACATCTGGCGCGGGTCGGCCGACCAGACCGCCGCGGCCTGCGGCACGATCAGGCGCTCGACGAACGCGCGCGAGTAGTTGCGCTCGTCCAGCCACTGGCCCAGCGACGGGCCCGCGTCGTCGCGCGCCAGCAACTGCCGCGCCTCGCGGTTGAAGCGCACGAGGTCGGCGACCATGCGGTGAAACCACGGCGTGGCGAGGTGCGCGCGCTTGGCGAACAGCCCGTTCGGCGAGCCGCTGCAGTACTCGAAGTCGCCGGCGCCGTCGCTCACGCCGAAGCTCATCTCGGACGGCTGGTGCGCGACGCCGAGCCGCTCGAGCAGCCGCTCGAAGCGCGGGTAGTTGCGGTCGTTGAAGACGATGAAGCCGGTGTCGACCCAGTGCGTCGCGTCGGCGCTGTCGACGCGCACGGTGTTCGTGTGGCCGCCGGGATACGCGTTCGCCTCGAACACGGTGATCTCGTGCCGCTGCGCGAGCAGGTGCGCGGTCACGAGCCCGGAGACGCCGGCGCCGACGACGGCGATCTTCACGAGCGTGCCCGGTGAGCGAAATTGCGCATCGACTCTATTCCGCATCCCGGCCCTCGACGGATCATCTGCGGCAGGTGTAGCGCCCGCGCTGCGCGTTCGGCGGATTGCGGCGCTCGGGCGTCAGCGAATCCCCTGCACGGGGGCGAATCGTCCCTCCGGATCGACGGCGCGCTTGACCGCGCGCAGGCGCTCGAGGTTCGCTCCGTAGTACGCCTTGCGCGGTGAGCGCAGGGCGAGGTCGGCATAGTTCTGGTACGCCTCGCCGTTGCCGAACGGAGCGATCAGCGCCGTGCGCGTTGCGTACGCGCCGTCGAGCGATGCTCGGCGGGCTGTAGGAGAGGATCTGGACGCTGAAGCGGGCGTCGCGGTGCACGAAAGCCGTCGCATCGGCGGCCACCGCGTTGATCGCGCCGCCGTAGGCGTCGAGGATCAGCGTCGCGCCGCCGTCGGCGGCCGCGAGGAACGCGCGCCGCGCCGCGCGCCGACAGCCTGCGGGCGACGTACACCGACGCGGCGTCGAAGCTCGAGCGCGGCACGCTGCCGCAGCCGCCGTCCGCACAGCCCGCCCAGCGGCGCTGGAGGTCGAGGAAGTCGCTCGTTCCGGCGCTGAAGCGGACGCCTTGTATCCGTGCGAGCGGGGCGACGAGACGCCGCAGCGCCGTCTCCGAGCCGAGGTACTGGCCGAACGCGCTGCCGCCGCCGCTCGTCAGCGTGCAGATCGAGGTGAGCGCCGCGGGCGCACCGGGGGCGAGGTCGTCCCAGGCGGCCAGCACCTCCTCACGCGCGTCCTCCGGGATAGGCGGCAAGAACCAGGCGGCGCGGCGCAGCCGCTGCGTGCGCAGCGTTACGGCCGTGACGACCGCGAAGCTGCCGCCGCCGCCGCGCAGCGCCCAGAACAGGTTCGAGCCGGCCTGCACGCGCTCGCGCTCGCCGTCCGCGGTCACGACGTCGAACGCCGTGACGCGGTCGAGCGTCAGGCCGAGCGCACGGCCGGCGAGGCCCATGCCACCGCCTGTCGCGAGCCCGCCGATGGCGATGTTCGGGCACGAGCCGGAGGGGACGGCCAGGCCGCGCCGTGCCAGCTTGCGGTAGAGCGGGAAGTTGCGCAGGCCGGGGCCGACTGTCGCGGTTCCGTCATCGAGCGTGAAGCGGTCGAGCCCGCCGACGTCGAGCACGACCGCTGTGCCGCTGGTGGACGCACCGTTGTAGGCGTTGCCACCCGAGCGCACGACGAGCGGCACGTCGTGCCGTCCCGCCCAGCGCACGACCGCCTGCACGTCGGCGGTGTCGCGCACGCGCACCACCGCCGGCGGCCGGATCGCGTCGAAGCGGCGGTTGAAGACCAGCCGCGCGGCGTCGTAGCCGCTGTCGCCGGGCGCTGTCACGCGACCGCGGACCTGAGCGCGCAGCTCGCGCAGTTGCCTGCGGTCGATGCGGGCCTGGGCCTGCTGCGGCAGCGTTGCTGCGAGCACGCCGCCGGCGGTGGCTCGCAGGACGTCGCGGCGGGTGAGCGGCATTGCGCGGGAAGGTAACCCAGGCGCTTACGTCAACGGCGGCAGGTGAAGGAGGGAGGGTTCGAGTGTGGGAGGCGGCTGCGGCGGCGAACGTCCGTCAGTACCGGCGTATAGGCCGCGACTCACGGACGTTCGCCGTCCCGCGGCCTCCGCGCCAACGTCAGACGGCGATAGGCACTCGCGACGTTCGCCGTCCCGCGCCGCTCTGCCGCGCCGAACGTCGGTCAGTACGCCGCACGCGCGGACGTCTGACTGACGTCGTCGACGCGCTCGCACACCGCACAGCCGCCTCCCCGTCCGTCCCTCTCCTCAATGCCGCCGTTCACCAACGGCCGGCGCCCTCCCGATCGGAGTGCAACCTCCACCCTTCGGAGGGTGGGAAACCACGCTCGCGCGCGCCACCATGAACACGATGGACACCGCCACGCCGCCCGTCTCGGCCGCGAGCGCACGGATCCGCGCGATGATCGCGGCGAACGAGTGCGTGCTGCTCGACGGCGCGACCGGCACCGAGCTGGGCGCCAAGGCCGGCCTGCGTCCCGGCACCGAGGAGCCGTTGTGGGCGACGCGCGCGCTCGTCGACGCGCCCGCCGACGTGCTCGCCGTCCATCGCCGCTACGTCGAGCTCGGCTGCGACGTGATCTCGACCAACACGTGGGGGCTTGCCGAGCGCCGTGCGCCAGGACGGCCCGCGGCTGTGGGAGTCCGAGCACGCCGGTGCACTGGATGGACATCGCGCGGCGCGGCGTGCGGCTCGCGCGCCAGGCCGTCGACGAGGCCGGCCGCGAGCGGCGAGGTCGCCGTCGCGTTCAGCGTCAACGGCGACCTCGACACGCCCGAGGGCGCCGAGATGATCCGGCTGCTCGCGCGGGCGTTCGAGGACGGGCCGCCCGACCTGATGCTGCTGGAGACGCTGTCGCTCGTGCGCGAGGAGACGTTCGCGACGATCGAGCGGCTGCTGCAGACCGGGCTGCCGCTCTGGGTCAGCTTCCGCCGCTGCCGCCAGGGCGTCTGCGGCGTCTTCGGCCAGCACTGGGGCGGGCCCGAGGGCGACGCCTTCGGGCGCGCCGTGTCGCGCTTCGAGACGATCGGCGTCGACGCGCTGCTGATCAACTGCATCCCGCCCGACCACGTCGGCGGGATGCTCGGCTGGCTGCGCGACTTCACCGACATGCCGCTCGGCGTCTACCCCAACCTCGGCTACCTGTCCGACGCCGGCTGGCGCTTCGACCACGACGTCGGCGGCGACGAGTACGCCGAGATGGCGCTGCAGTGGCGCGCCGAGGGAGCGCAGATCGTCGGCGGCTGCTGCGGCGTCGGCCCGGAGCACATCGCCGCCGCGCGGCGACGCGCTCGAGCACACCGAGCCGGGGCGGCCGCAGCGGCCGAGCGCGCCGCCCGACGACCTGGCGGCGACGCCGCAGCCCGCAGCCCGTCGCGCGCTGGACCGACGACGCCGGGCGCGACCTCTTCCCGCTCCCGTTCCCCGACCTGATCTTCGAGCCGGGCGTGTTCGTGCCGACGCAGGGCAGCTTGCTCGTCTGGCGCCACCTGTTCCGCGAGCAGGTCGGAGCGGGCAAGCGCTGCCTCGACATCGGCTGCGGCAGCGGCCTGCAGACCGTCCAGCTCGCGCGCAACGGCGCCGCAGCACGTGCACGCGATCGACCTCGACGCGCGCGCCGTCGCCAACACGCTCACGAACGCGTTCCGCAACGGCGTCGCCGACCGCGTCACGGCCGCCACCGTCGACCTCTTCCCGTGGGTTCCGGAGGAGCCCTACGACGTGATCGTCGCGAGCCTGTTCCAGACGCCCGTCGACCCGTTCGAGCAGGTCACCACCCACCGGCCGCTCGACTACTGGGGCCGCAACCTGATCGACCACCTGATCGGCAAGCTGCCCGAGGCGCTCGCGCCGGACGGCGTCGCCTACCTGATGCAGCTCTCGATCATCGGCCAGCGAGCGCACCCAGGAGCTGCTCGAGGAGCACGGCTTCTCCGCCCGCGTGCTGGACTTCGGCTTCTTCGAGTTCCACGAGCTGTTCCGCGACAAGCAGGAGCAGATCCGCCGCGTCGAGCAGCTGTCCGACGCCTACCACCTCGCGCTGGGCGAGCAGGAGGTGATGGTCGCCTACCTGCTGGAGGTCCGCCGCTCCCTGCTCGACCGGGTAGGGAACTCCCTATCCCCCGGCAGGCGCAGGGAGCCCGCCGGCGGCCTACCGTACAGCGGCATGGTCAGCCTGCCCGACCGGTCACCGTGATGCGTGACGGTCACGCCGTGATCGCGCACTACGGATCGGTCGCCACCGAGGTCGCCGTCTGCGTCAAGGCCGCCGGCATCGTGCAGCGCCCGGAGATCGGCGTGCTCGAGCTGCGCGGCCCCGGCTCCTCGCTCGAGCACCTGCTCGCGCGTGCGCTCGGCGAGCTACGTGCCCGCGCCGGGCGCGGCCGTGCCGATCGGCGCCGCGTGGTGCGCGCGCCCGACGGCCGAGCGTGCGCTGATAGTGGCGCCGCGAGGCAGCCTCGAGCGCTGGCGCCGGCTGGTGCAGCGCTCGATCGTCAGCAGCGGCCGTGTCAGGAGCGGCGACGCCGCCGCGATCAGCGCCGTCTCGCTGATCGGCCCGCGCGCCGCGCGCGTGCTCGCCGAGGCCGGCGTCTGCGAGAGCCTGCTGCCCGGCGCCGCGGTCGCCGGCGCGCTCGCCGAAGCGCCCGCGGTCGTCGTGTGCGAGGCGCCCGATCGCTTCCTGCTGCTCGTCGAGGCCGATGCCGACTCGGCCGCGTGGGCGAGCGCTCGGACGCGGCCGGCGCGCCGCACGGCCTGGGCCACGTCGGCCACGACGCGTACGACCGGCTCAGCGCCGCCTCCCGCCCCGCACTGGTCGCCGTATAGCGCTGACGCGCAGCGGTACAGGACGGCCTGTACGCTCGCCGTCCGAGCGCGAGGTTGAAGCATGGCCAACGGGCGATCGGTCGCCGCGTCGCAGCAGGGAACGGCGTACGACCGGGTCGCCGGGCTGATCGCCGCCGCGCGCTGCGTGCTGCTCGACGGCGGCACGGGCACCGAGCTGCCGCCGCGCGAGCACGACCCGCACGCGCTCGACGAGCGGCTCTGGGGCACCCAGGCGCTGCTCGACGACCCCGAGGCGGTGCTCGGCGTCCACCGGCGCTACGTCGACGCCGGCTGCGACGTGATCTGCACGAACACGTGGGGGCTGCCGAGCGCGCTGCTCGAGAACGGGCCGCGGCTGTGGGACACGACGCGCCCGGTGCACTGGATGGACGTCGCGCGCCAGGGCATCCGGCTCGCCCGGCGCGCGGTCGCCGAGGGCGGCCGAACGGGCGAGTGCGCCGTCGCGTTCTCGCTCAACGGCGATGTCGACTCGCCGCAGGGCGCGGAGACCGTGCGGCTGCTGGCGCGCGTGTTCGCCGACGAGCCGCCCGACCTCGTGCTGGTCGAGACGGTCGCGATCGTGCGACCCTCGCTGGACGCGACGATCGAGCGGCTGCTCGCGACCGGGCTGCCGCTGTGGCTCTCCTTCCGGCGCTGCCGCCACGGGCTGTGCGGCGTCTACGGCGAGCACTGGGGCGGGCCCGAGGGCGACGAGTTCGGCCGCGCGGCGCGCCGCTTCGAGGAGCTCGGAGTCGGCGCGCTGCTGGTCAACTGCATCCCGCCCGACCACGTCGACGGGATGATCTCCTACCTGCGCGACTTCACCGACCTGCCGCTGGGCGCCTATCCGAACCTGGGTTACCTGACGAACGAGGGCTGGCGCCGGGACCCCGGCGTCAGCGATGCGGAGTACGCGGAGCTGGCGTTGCGCTGGCGCGCCGAAGGGGCTCAGATCGTCGGCGGCTGCTGCGGGGTCGGCCCGCAGCACATCGCGGCCGCGCGCGAGCGGCTGGCGGGCACGAGCCCCGGGCGGCGGCGGGCCGAGCCGGCTGAGCCCACGGCGAGCGCAGCCGCGGCGGCGCGGGCAGCGCCGTCCGACTGGACCGACAACCGCGGACGCGAGCTGTATCCGCTCGAGTTCCCCGACCTCGTCTGCGACCCCGGCGTCTTCGTGCCCGGCGCCGCCAGCTTCCTCGCCTGGCGCTACCTCGCGCGCGAGGGCATCGGCGCGCACCAGCGCTGCCTCGACGCCGGTTGCGGCACCGGCGTGCTGACGGTGCAGCTCGCGCTCAACGGAGCGGCGCACGTGCACGCGATCGACATCGACGAGGCCGCCGTCGCCAACACGCTCGCGAACGCGTTTCGCAACGGCGTCGCCGATCAGGTCAGCGCCGCGGCGGCCGACCTGCTGCCGTGGACGCCGGAGGAGCGCTACGAGGTGATCGTCGCGTCGCTCCAGCAGCAACCGGCCGACCCGTTCCAGCAGACCTCGACGCACCGCCCGGTCGACTACTGGGGCCGGATCCTGCTCGACCAGCTGCTCGCCAAGCTGCCCCAGGCGCTGGCGCCCGAGGGCGTCGCCTACGTCGTCCACCTCTCCGTCCTCTCGCGCGAGGCGACCGACCGGCTGCTCGCGGGCGCCGGCCTGGTGGCGGCGGTCGTCGACGTCGGGCTGTTCCCGTTCTCGCCCGAGCTGGAGGCCGCGCGCACGCAGGTCCGGCGCGTCGAGGAGCTCTCGGACGCGTACCACGTGCAGCTCGGCGGGCACGACGTGATGGCCGCCTACCTGCTCGAGATCAGGCACGCCGGCGGACGCGCCCGGGCTTGGCAGCCGGCGGCATGAGCGACGCGGTCTCGCGCTCGACCCGGCGCGATACCGACGGTCCGGAGCGCGGGCCGTCCGGCGACCCATCGCGGCGCCTGGAGGAGGCGCGGGCGCTGGTCGCGGCGGTGCTCGACGACCCGGCGGCGAGCGCCGCGCTCGCGCCGCTCGAGCGCATCGCGGACGCCCACCGCGCGCTCTGCGCGCTGCTCACCGGCGCCGGCGAGGCGGAGGCCGATGAGCTGCTCGCGCTCGCCGGGCGGCTGGTGCGCGAGGGCTACGAGGCGCGGCTGGAGGCGCACGAGCGCGTGGCGGCGGCGCTCGCCCGGTTGGCGGAGCTGGGGCCGGTGACAGAGATCGTCGACCGCGGCGCGCTCGAGGCCTGCGCGGCGGTCGACCTCGACCGCGTCGTGCTCAGCCGCGTCGACGACGGAGCGCTGCTGGCGGAGGCGGTGCACTGGCGCGACGACCCCGGCATGGCCGCGACCACGCTCGCGCTGCTGCGCGAGGGACCGGTGCGGCTCGACTACCCGCTGATCGAGTCGGAGATGGTCAGGCGACGGCGACCGCTGCTGGTCGCGCACCCCGACGCCGACCCGCGCGGGCGGCCGGCCAACGCCGCGATCATCGGCTGGCGCGACTTCGTCGCCTCGCCGATCCTGCTCGAGGGACGCGTGACCGGCTTCCTCCACGGCGACCGGTTGCCGACCGGGCGCAGCGTCACCGCGCTCGAGCGCGAGACGCTATGGAGCTTCGCGCAGGGCTTCGCCCGGGTGTTCGAGCGCGCAGTCCTGCGCCGGCGCCTGCGCACCCAGCGCGAGGAGATGCGCCAGGTCGCGGGCTGGGCGGATGCGCGCACGGGGGAGCTGTCTGACCGCGCGGTCGACCTCAGCGTCGATCGCGCGCCAGAGCCGCCCGCCCGGGCCGCGGTCGGCTCGGAAGCCGAGCTGCGCGACCTGCTCACGCGGCGCGAGCTCGACGTGCTGCGGCTGCTGGTCCAGGGCGACACCAACGCGGCTATCGCGCGTGCGCTCGTGGTCTCGGAGGGCACCGTCAAGTTCCACGTCAAGAACATCCTGCGCAAGCTGCGCGTCGCCAACCGGGCCGAGGCGACCTCGCGCTACCTGCACCTCGCCTACCGTCGCGGGGGAGCGCCGGGCGGCTAGGCCACGATGCCGTGGCGCTCGAGCAGCAGGACGCCGAGCTCGCGTGCCGCCGCCGCCGCGCGCAAGTCGCCCTCCGCGGCGGCGACGATGCAGCCCTTCATCAGGATGTGCCACTGGCGCGCGAACGTGTCCGCATCTTCAACGCCCGCCTGTGCGGCCAGCGTGGCGAGGAAGCGGCGGATCTCCGCCAGGTGCTCCACGCAGGCGTCACGCACCGGGTTGCCGGGCTCGGGCAGCTCGAGCATCACGTTGATGAACGAGCAGCCCTCGAAGCCCTCGACCGCGAACCACTCGCCGAACGTGTCGAAGATCGCCAGCAGCCGCCCGCCGGGAGTGCTCGCGCGCCGCTCGACCGCGGCCTGGAGCCAGGCGCGCGTCCAGAGCTGCTCGCGGCGCTCGAGGAAGGCCAGGATCAGCTCGTCCTTTGAGGCGAAGTTGCGGTAGAGCGTCATCTTCGCCACGCCCGACTCGGCGATGATCCGGTCGATCCCGACGGCGCGCGTGCCGTGCCGGCTGAAGAGCTCGTAGGCGGTTGCGAGGACGCGCTCGCGGCCGCTCGCCGGTTGCGGCGGCGCTTCCATGGCCGCGAGTCTAGACCTGCGACCGAGTACCCGACGCGACGCGGCGGGTACGACGGAGCCGTCGAACGGCTCTAGGGGAGGCGGACTGTGAGGATGTCGTTGCTCGATCGCGACCGGACGGTCGCCCCGCCGGGCTACCGCCGCTGGCTGATCCCGCCGGCGGCGCTCGCCGTCCATCTCTCGATCGGGCAGGTGTACGCCTTCAGCGTCTTCAAGGAGCCGCTGGTCGAGCACTTCGACACGAAGCTCACGCCGATCTCGGTGATCTTCAGCATCGCGATCGTGATGCTCGGGCTGTCGGCGGCGTTCGGCGGGACCTGGGTCGAGCGCAACGGGCCGCGCAAGGCGATGTTCGCGTCCGGCTGCTTCTGGGCGCTCGGCTTCGTGGTCGCCGCGGTCGGCGTCGCCTCCGACCAGTTGTGGCTCGTCTACCTCGGCTACGGCGTGCTCGGCGGCATCGGCCTCGGGCTCGGCTACATCTCGCCGGTCTCGACGCTGATCAAGTGGTTCCCCGACCGGCCCGGCCTCGCCACCGGGCTCGCGATCATGGGGTTCGGCGGCGGCGCGCTGATCGCGGCGCCGCTGTCGGAGGCGCTGCTCGGCTTCTACGCCGACAGTCCGGCGGACGCGATCGCACCCGCCTTCCTGACGCTCGGCGCGATCTACTTCGTCGTGATGATGCTGGGCGCGTTCACCGTGCGGGTGCCGGCCGACGACTGGCAGCCGGATGGCTGGAGCCCGGACGAGCAGAAGCGCGACAAGCTGGTGACGACGGGCGCCGTGACCGCCGCGAACGCGATCAGGACGCCGCAGTTCTGGCTGCTGTGGACCGTCCTGTTCTGCAACGTCACCGCCGGCATCGGCATCCTCGAGCAGGCGGCGCCGATGGTGCAGGACCACTTCGACGCGGTCAGCGCCGCCGCCGCCGCCGGGTTCGTCGGGCTGCTGTCGCTCTGCAACATGACCGGCCGCTTCGTGTGGTCGTCGACCTCCGACGTGATCGGCCGCAAGCCGATCTACATGCTCTACCTCGGCGCCGGGGCGGGGCTGTACTTCCTGCTCGCGTCGACCGGGACGGCATCGCTCGCCTGGTTCGTGCTCCTGACCGGGATCATCCTGTCCTTCTACGGCGGCGGGTTCGCCACCGTGCCGGCGTACCTCAAGGATCTGTTCGGGACGTTGGAGGTGGGGGCGATCCACGGCCGGCTGCTGACGGCCTGGTCGGCGGCGGGAGTGGCCGGGCCGCTGATCGTCAACGCGATCGCCGACGCGCAGACCGAGGCGGGCAAGTCCGGCGCCGATCTCTACACCCTGTCGATGTACATCATGGTCGGCGTGCTGGGCGTCGGCTTCCTGGCCAACCTGCTGATCCGGCCGGTGAGCGAGCGCCATCATGGAGCCGTCCGCGGAGGCGACGGGAGCGATCCCGCCGCAAGGCCGAGCCCGCGCTCCGCGCGGCCACCGAGAGGAGCTGACGATGGACATCGGATACCTCCGAGCGCGGCGCCGAGCTGCGCGGATACGCACTCTGGGTGATCGTCGGCGCCGGATTGCTCTACGGCGTCGTCAATACCGCTCGCCAGGTCGCCGACCTGTTCGGCGTCTGAAGCCACGTCAGGGGTGCGGATCACCGCACCCCGCGCTGGCGGGCGATGCTCCCCTGGCCGCGCGGGCGCCGCACGGCGAGGCTTCCAGGATGGGCGCGGCGATCACCGACATGGTCGAGGGGGCGATGGGCTCGCCCTGGATCTACCTCGCGCTGTGCGCGTTCGCGGCGATCGACGGCTTCTTCCCGCTCGTGCCGAGCGAGAGCCTCGTCGTCAGCGCCGGCGTCTTCGCGGCGACCGGCGAGCCGAACCTCGTCGCGGTGATCGGCGTCGCCGCGCTCGGCGCGTTCGCCGGCGATCACATCTCGTACCTGCTCGGTCGCACCGCAGGTGGCCGGGTCGGCGCCGGCAGCCGCAAGGCCGCGGCGCTGGAGCGCGGGAGCAGGCTGCTGGCCGAGCGCGGCGGCACGATCCTGATCGTCTGCCGCTACATCCCCGGCGCGCGCACCGCGGTCACGCTGACCGCCGGCGCGGCGCGTTACCCGCTGCGCTCGTTCTCGCTCTTCGACGGCGCCGCGGCACTGTCGTGGGGCGCCTACTCCGCGCTCGTCGGCTACGTCGGCGGCGCCGCGTTCGAGGACGCGCCGCTGAAGGGCCTGGCGCTGGGCCTCGGCATCGCGCTGACCGTCGCGCTGATGGTCGAGCTGGTGCGTCACGTGCGCGGGCGGCGGCTCGCGCCCGCACCCTGCTGACCCTAGTCCGTCAGCGCCGGGATCACGTGCTCGCCGTAGCCGTCGAGCGTCGCCTCCTGCGCGTCGTGCATCAGGTAGATGTTGAACTGGTCGACGCCCAGCGCCCGCAGCTCGCGCAGCTTCGCGATCTGCTCGTCGACGGTGCCGAGCACGCAGAAGCGGTCGACGATCTCGTCCGGCACGAACTCCGTGTCGGGGTTGCCGGCGCGGCCGTGGTGGGAGTAGTCGTAGCCCTCGCGCGCGCGGATGTAGTCGGTCAGCGCGACCGGGATCTCGCCGCCCTCGCCGTAGCGGCGCACCAGGTCCGCGACGTGGTTGCCGACCATGCCGCCGAACCAGCGGCACTGCTCGCGCGCGTGGTCGCGGTCGTCGCCGATGTACGCCGGGGCCGCGACGCAGACCGCGATCTCCGACGGGTCGCGGCCTGCCTCCGCCGCTGCCGCCCGAACACGCTCGACGGTCCAGCGCAGGATCACGGGGTCGGCCAGCTGGAGGATGAAGCCGTCGGCCTTGCGCCCGACGAGCGCCAGCGCCTTCGGCCCGTAGCCCGCCATCCAGACGTCGAGCTTGCCGTCGCGCACCCACGGGATGCTCACCGCGCCCGCCGGCGTCTCGATCGAGCGCCCCTCGGCCAGCTCCTTGATCACGTGCATCGCTTCCTCGGTCTCGCGCCAGCGTCGTCGGCGGCTTGCCGAGCACGCGGCGCGCCGAGTCGCCGCGCCCGATGCCGCAGATCGTGCGGTTGCCGAAGCCGTCGTTGAGCGTCGCGAAGAGCGATGCGGTGACGGTCGGGTCGCGCGTCGCCGGATTGGTCACGAACGGGCCGACCATGATGCGCTCGGTCGCGGCCAGCATCTGGGCGAAGATGACGTAGGGCTCCTGCCAGAGGATGTGCGAGTCGAACGTCCAAGCGTGCGAGAAGCCGAGCGACTCCGCCCGCTGCGTCAGCTCGACCACGCGGCTCGCCGGCGGGTCCGTCTGGAACGTCACGCCGAAGTCCATCAGCCCTGCTCCGCCCAGGCGAGCGTCCGGCGCGCGAGCACGTCGAGCGCGCGCACCGACAGCTCGAGGTCCGCGTCGGGCGTGTCCTCCTCCTTCGTGTGGCTGACCCCGCCGAGGCTCTTGACGAACAGCATCACGGTGGGGATCCGCCGGGCCATCTCGGCGGCGTCGTGCAGCGGCCCGCTGGGCAGCCGGTGACCCGTGCCCGAGACCTCGCGCACGGCCTCGTCGGCGAAGTCGATCAGCGTCGGGTCGAACGGGATCGGCTCGATCTCCCAGACCTGCTCCCAGGCGACCTCGCAGCCCTCCTCCGCGGCGATCCGCGCGGCGTTCTGCTGCGCCGTCGCGAGCATGTCCGCGAGCACGTCCGCATCGAGCGCGCGCTGGTCGAGCGACAGCTCGCAGCTGCCGTTGAACGCGGTCACGATCGCCGGCGAGACGCGCACGATGCCGGTCGTCGCGCGCACGTCGTCGCGCGCCGCCGCGTCCTCGCGGAACGCGAGCGCGCTGCGGGCGGCGGCGAGGAAGGCGTCGCGGCGCAGGTGCATCGGGCTCGCTCCCGCGTGCGCGTGCGCACCGGTGAAGCGCACCATGTGGCGCTGGACGCCGAACGTGCCGAGCACGGCGCCGAGCGGCAGGTCGAGCTGCTCGAGCACGGGTCCCTGCTCGATGTGCAGCTCGAGGTAGGCCGCGGCGCCGTCCAGCCGGCTGCCTGACTCGCCCATCCGGTCGAGCTCGACCCCGTGGGCCGCGAGCGCATCGGGCAGCGTGGTGCCGTCGCGATCGGTCAGGCCACGCACCGCCTCGGGATCGAGCGTGCCCGCGCAAGCGCTCGAGCCGAGCAGGCTGCGGCCGAAGCGCGCGCCCTCCTCGTCGGCCCAGTCGACCAGCTTGAGCGTCAGCGCGCGCTGCTCGGGCGCCAGCGCGCGCAGCACCTCGAGCCCGCCGACGACGTTGAGCGCGCCGTCGAGCCAGCCGCCGTTCGGCACCGAGTCCAGGTGGCCGCCGATGATCACGAAGCGCTCGGACTCGCCCGGCGCCGTCGCCCAGGTGTTGCCGGCCTCGTCGGTGTCGACGCTGACGCCCTCGATCCCGTCGAGCTCGCCGCGCAGCCACTCGCGCGCCGTGATCCAGGTGTCGGTCCAGGCCACGCGCTGGGCGCCGTCCTCGTCGCCGGTCAGGCGCGCGATCTCGCGCAGCCCGGTGACCGCCCTGGCCGCGTCGACCTCGCCCATCAGCGGACGGCCGGGCCCGGGGGCGGGCTGCGCGAACGTGCGGTGCACGAAGCGGCCCGTGCCGGGCTCGGCGAGCACCTCGCCGTCGCGATACGCGAGCTCGCCGCGGACATAGACGGAAGCCGGCGCGCCCGTGAAGGTCATGCCCTCGTACGGCGTGTAGTCGACGTTGCCGTGGCGGTTGGACTGCGTGACCTCGATCGTCAGGTCCGGGTCCCAGACGACGATGTCGGCATCCGCGCCGGGCGCGAGCGCGCCCTTGCGGCCGGCCATGCCGTGCACCTTGGCCTGGTTGGTGGCGAGCACCGCGACCATCAGGTTCTCCGTGATCAGCCCCTCGCGCACGCCGTGCGTCCACAGCACCGCCGGGCGCTCCTCGACCCCGGGCGCGCCGTTCGGGATCAGCGTGAAGTCGTCGCGGCCGAGCTCCTTCTGGCCGGCGAAGTTGAACGAGCAGTGGTCCGAGCCGAAGATGTGCAGGTCCTGGCGCTGCAGCCCCTGCCACAGCGCGGGCCGGTTGGACGGGATCGCGCAGCGGCGGGGAGAGGACGTACTTGGCGCCCTCGAAGCCCGGCCGCGCGAGGTCGGCGTCGGAGAAGACGAGGTACTGCGGGCAGGTCTCGCCGTAGACCGGGCGCCCGCGCGCGTGCGCGCGCTTGATCTCCTCCAGCGACGCCGCGCAGGAGACGTGCACGACCAGCAGCGGGCAGTCGGCGATCTCGGCCAGCCGGATCGCGCGGTTCGTCGCCTCCGCCTCGACCGCCTCCGGGCGCGTGAGCCCGTGCCAGCGCGGCTCGGTGTCGCCGCGCGCGAGCGCCTGCGCCTGCAGCTTCGCGATCGCGTCGCCGTTCTCGGCGTGCACGAGCACGAGCAGGCCGCACTCGCGCGCGATCTGCATCGCCTCGAACAGGTCCTCGTCGGCCGTGTAGAGCGGCGTGCCCTTGTAGGCCATGAAGATCTTGATCGTCGCGACGCCGAGCGCGGGCAGCGACGGCAGCTCGCGCTTGACGTCCTCGGTCAGGTTCGTGATCGCGACGTGCAGCCCGTAGTCGATCCGTGCCTTCTCGGCCTTGCCCTGCCACGTCTCGACGGCGCCGGCGAGCGTGCCCTCGACGTCCTGCAGCGAGAAGTCGACCAGCATCGTCGTCCCGCCCGCGAGCGCTGCGGCGGTGCCGGTGTCCCAGTCGTCGGCGGTCATCGTGCCGCCGAACGGCATGTCCATGTGCGTGTGCCCGTCGATGAAGCCGGGCATCAGGCGCGCGCCGCCGACGTCGATCACCTCGGCGCCGTCGCGCGGCAGGTCGACGCCGACCGCGTCGATCGTCTCGCCGGTGACGCCGATGTCGGCGCGGAACGAGCCCTCGGCGGTGACGACGGTGCCCCCGGCGAAGATCTTCTCGCTCATACGCGCACCCCTTCGGCCCGCTCCGCGAAGCAGGCGCTCAGCGTCTCGACGATGTGGTCGGCGTCGGCGTCGGTCATCGACAGCGGCGGCGCCAGCGCCACGACATTGTCGAGGCCGGCCGCGGTGTCGACGTTGCGACCGACGAGCAGGCCGCGCTGCTGTGCGGCGGCGACCATGCCGGCGGACACCGCTCGCTCCGCCGGCGCGCGCGTCGCGCGGTCGGCGACCAGCTCGATCCCGATCAGCAGGCCACGTCCGCGCACCTCGCCCACCAGCGGATCGTCCGCGAGCGCGTCCTGCAGCCGCGCGAGCAGCGTCGCGCCAAGGCTCGCGGAACGCTCGAGCAGGCCTTCCTCCTCCATGATCGCGATCGTCTCCAGCGCGACGGCGCAGCCCGCCGGATGGCCCGCGAACGTGTTGATGTGACGCAGCCGCCCGGCGTCGGACGGGTCGCTCGGGAAGGCGGCGAAGATCTCCTCGTCCACGACCGTCGCCGCGAGCGGGAAGTACGCGCCCGTGATCCCCTTGGCCATCGTGACGATGTCGGGGCGCACGCCGCTCGGCTCGTGGCCGAACCAGCTGCCGACGCGCCCGAAGCCGCAGATCACCTCGTCGACGATCAGCAGCACGCCGTGGCGCTCGCACAGCGCCTTGACGGCCGGCAGGTAGGAGTCGGGCGGGATCAGGATGCCGCCGCCGGTGATGATCGGCTCCATGATCACCGCCGCGACCGTCTCGGGCAGCTCGAACTGGATCGTGCGCTCGAGCTCCGCGGCACAGCGCTGACCGTAGGCGTCGAGCTCGTCCGCGGCGATGCCGTCGCGGAACGGGTCGGGCGGCGCGACGTGCAGGAAGCCGGGGGCGAGCGGCTCGTAGCCGACGCGGCGCATCGCCTGCCCGGTCGCCGACAGCGCGCCCAGCGTGGAGCCGTGGTAGGCGCGGTAGCGCGCGATGATCTTGAAGCGCTGGTGCTCGCCGCGCAGCTGGTGGTATTGGCGCACGAGCTTGAAGGCGAGCTCGTTGGCCTCCGAGCCGGAGTTCGAGTAGAACGTCGCGCGCCCGCCGCCGAGCAGCGCCTCGAGCCGCTCGCCCAGCTCGATCGCGGGCACGTGGCCGCGCGTGAGCGGATGGAAGGCGAGCCGCTTGAGCTGCTCGGCCGCGGCGTCGGCGAGCCGCTCGCGGCCGTAGCCGATGTTCACGCACCACTGGCCGCTGAGCCCATCGAGGTAGCGGTTGCCATCGACGTCGGTGACCCACGCGCCGTCGCCCTCGGCGAGGATGATCGGTCCCTTGGCGCCGTCCGCCGGCCGCCCGCTCATCTGATGCCAGACGCGGCGGTCCCTGTCCGCCCAGCCGGCGCTCTCGCTCCCGAACATCTGGGGACCCTTTCGCGGCGGCGGACGGATGTCAAATGGGGCGCGACTGAGAGTCGTCCTTGCCCGGGATGGGTAGCGGTCAACCTGTGAACGATCAGAGCGAAGACATAGAAGGAGGACGCGCCGGGCGCTTCGTGGGCAAGGCGAAGGCGATGGCAGGCGCTGCCCTCGGCAACGACGAACTGGCCCGCGAAGGGCGCCTGCAGGAGGCGCAGTCCGATGCCGAGCGGGCGGCGGAGCAGGAGCGCGCGCAGGCGCGTCAGGCCGAGGACGAGGCGGACACGGCGGTCCGCCGCGAGGAGCTCAAGCGTGAGCGCGAGCAGCTACACCAGGAGCTGGCCGCCGAGGAGCGCGAGGCCGCGATCGAGCATGAGCGCGAGCTCGCCCAGGCCGCCGCCGAGCGCAACGCCGCGCGCAAGCAAGCCGACGCGGGGAGCGAACGCGCCGCGGGCGAGCGGGAGGCGCTCGACGTCGATCGCGAGGCGGAGCGGCTGGTGGAGCAGGCGCGCCAGGCCGACGCGCGTGCTGACGCGGTCGATCCCGAAGCGGGTCGCTAGATGGTCCTGCGCACGCTGCCCCGCTCCGTGGTCGTCGGCTACTTGAAGGTCGTGCGCATCCCGATCGACGCTGCGCTGAAGCTCGCCGGACGCGGCAAGGGCGCCGAGCAGGCGGTCGACCGCGCCGATGCAGCGGCGCGCGACGTCGCCGGCGCTGCGCTGGGCGACGACGAGCTGCGCCGCGACGCCAAGCTCCGGCGCAGCGCTGCCGACGAGCGCGAGCGGGCCACGGACCTGCGGGCCGCCGCCGTAGAGCGCGAGCAGGCGGCCGCACGCCGGCGCGAGCAGGCGGCCGGGCGCGCAAAGGCCAAGAGCGAGCGCGCGGAGCACGCGCGCGAGCAGGCGCGCGCCGCCGCCGCAGAGACCGCGAAGGCGCGTAAGGCCGCGAGCGCGCGCACCACCGCGACACGCTCCAAGGCGACCGAGTCGCGCGCCAAGCGCGAGCGGCTCGCACAGCTCGATCAGCAGGCCGAGGCGCTGGACAAGCGCGAGCAGGCGCTCAACACGGAGGACGACGCCAAGCGCCTGCGGGCCGCGGCCGAGCAGGCCAAGGCCGAGCGCAAGTCGTAGCCAGCGCGGCTCACTTCGCGGGCTTCGCGGCGGCGGGCTTCGCAGGGACGGGTGTTGCCGCGGGCGCCTGCCCGTGCGAGAAGTCCGTGAACTCCGCCTCGCGCGTCGCCTCGGCCTTGATCACGTGCATCACCGCGTTGATCAGCGCCAGGTGTGTGAACGCCTGCGGGAAGTTGCCGAGGTGGCGGCCCGAGCGCGTGTCGATCTCCTCGGCATAGAGCCCCAGATCGCTGGCGTACGCGAGCAGCTTCTCGCACAGCGCCCGCGCGCGCTCCACCTCGCCGATCTCGCACAGCGCCGACACGAGCCAGAACGAGCAGATCGTGAACGTCCCCTCCTCGCCCGCGAGCCCGTCGTCGGTCTGCTCGACGCGATAGCGCAGCACGAGCCCGTCGGTGGTCAGCTCGTCGGCGATCGCCAGCACGGTGGCACGGACGCGCGGGTCCGCAGCGGGGAGGAACCTGACCAGCGGCATCAGCAGCACCGAGGCGTCCAGCGCCTCGGTCTCGTAGTGCTGCGTGAAGACGCCGCGCGCGTCGAGCGCGTGCTCGCAGATGTCCGCATGGATCTCTTCGGCGATCGCGTGCCAGCGCAGGGCGCTGTCGTGCTCCTCGCGCAGCTCTGCGAGCCGCGCGCCGCGGTCCAGCGCGACCCAGCACATCAGCTTGGACGACGTGAAGTGCTTCGGGTCGCCGCGCACTTCCCACATGCCGCGGTCGGGCTTGCGCCAGTTCTCCGCCGCCGCCTCGACCTGCTCGACGAGGATCGGCCAGACCCGCTCGGGCAGGGAGTCGCGTGACTTCGTGTGCAGGTAGACCGAGTCGAGCACCGCGCCCCAGACGTCGTGCTGGGCCTGGCAGTGCGCGGCGTTGCCGACGCGCACGGGGCGCGCGCTCTCGTAGCCCGAGAGGTGGTCGAGCGTGCGCTCGGGCAGCTCGGCGCGGCCGTCGATGCCGTACATGATCTGCAGCGTGCCCTGCTCGGCCTCCACGACGTCGGCGACGAAGTAGAAGAAGTCGTTGGCCTCCCAGTCGAAGCCGAGCGTGTACAGGCCCCAGAGCGCGAACGTCGAGTCGCGGATCCAGGAGTAGCGGTAGTCCCAGTTGCGCTCGCCGCCCGGCGTCTCCGGCAGCGAGGTCGTGGCGGCCGCGGCGATCGCGCCGGTCGGTGCGTACGTCAGTCCCTTGAGCGTCAGCGCCGAGCGCTGCAGGTCGACGCGCCAGGGATGGTCCGGGAACTCGCCGCGATCCAGCCAGTGCTGCCAGTGGTGGGCGGTCCAGACCATCCGGTCGTAGGCCTCTTGATAGGTGCCGGGCGCGCCGTGATCACTCCAGGAGAGCGCGCAGAAGACCGACTCGCCCTCCTTGATCATGTGCCGCGCGGTCACGCGCGGGCCCTCGATCCCGAGGTTGAGGTCGGTCGTCAGGCGCAGCTCCACGTCACCGTGACGCGCGACCGCCTGGCCGTAGGCCTCGCCCGCGTACTCCCAGTGCGCGCGCTGCTCGCCGTAGTCGAACGCGGGCTCGCATGCGAGTCCCAGCTGCAGCTCGCCGTTGACGCAGCGCACGGTGCGCAGCAGGACGTGCTCGGCGTCGTAGTCGGTCGGGGTCCGCCGGTGCGTGCGCGAGCGGTCCGAGCTGTGGTGCCACGGGCCCATCAGCAGCGCGTCGCGCACGACGACCCAGCCACCGCGCGTCCCCCAGCTCGTCTCGAGCACCAACGTGCCCGGCAGGTAGCGCCGCCCGGCGGGCACGGTCACTCCGGTCGGCGCGAGGCGGAAGTGCCCGGCGTTGCGGTCGAGCACCGCGCCGAACACGCTGGGCGAGTCCATCCGCGGCAGGCAGAGCCACTCCACGTTGCCGTCCGGCGCGACGAGCGCGGTCGTCTCGCAGTCCGACAGGAAGCCGTAGTCGGCGATCGGCGGGAACGGGCTGCGCGTGAGCCCGATGCTGGACGGGCGATGCGTCATGGCGGGGCAGCGTACTCGCCGCGGCGCCGCATCGGTGCGCGTAGCCTTGCACTCGGATGACGGAAGGAGCTCTGGCGAGCGGCGGCTGCCTCTGCGGCGAGGTCCGCTACGAGGTGACGGGGCCGCTGCGCGACGTCGTGATCTGCCACTGCAGCCGCTGCCTGCGCACGCACGGCCACGCCGCCGCGTACGCCGCATGCGCGCGGGGCGACCTGGTGCTCGCTGCGCAGCGCGGGGCTGCGCTGGTACGAGGCCGACGACCGCGCGCGGGGGTTCTGCGCCGGCTGCGGCGCGAGCCTGTTCTGGCGCACGCTGGAGGGCGAGACGATCTCGATCGCGGCAGGCACGCTCGATCAGCCGACCGGGCTGCGGACGGTCGCGCACATCTTCACGCGCGGGCACGCCGACTACTACGAGATCACGGGACCGGGCGAGCGCCATCCCGGCACGCGGGGTTAGCCGAGCCCGCGCTCGGCGATCTCCGCGCGCGCCCGCTCGGTCTTGGTGAGCGCTTCGATGCCGAGCTTGCGCTTGACGCCCGGCGCGCGCTCGAACTGGATCTCGGAGTAGGCGACGATCTCGAAGCGGTTGCCCCAGGGGTCGAGGAAGTCGAGCGACGGCGGGCGCCCGACGGTCGTCAGCCCCTCGGCGGCGACCGCCGCACGGACCGCCTCCTTGTCGTCGACCACGAGCCCGAAGTGACGGCCGTCGTCGGGCGCCTGCGAGCGTCCCTGCGCGAGCGCGAGGAACTGGTCGCCGATGTCGACGAACGCCATCCGGCCGGCGCGCCCGCGCAGCTCGAACTCGAACAGCCGGGCGTAAAGCGCCAGCGCCGCCTCGACGTCGCCGACCTCGAGCGCCACGTGGTTGATGCCGACCAGGCGTGCGCGGGTCACTCGGCTGCAGGATGGCAGGGCCTACCGTGTGGCCCGTGCGCCGCAGCCGCCGCCGCTCCATGTTCTCCTCCTCGGCGTACGAGCCCGGCGCGGTGCGCTGGCTGCAGCCCGTGCGACGGCGTCGCAGGCGGCGGTTCCCGGTCGGGCCGGTGCTCGCGGGGGTCTTGTTGCTCGCGCTCGCGGCGGGTGCGTTCGCGTTCGTGCGCTCGCGCGACGGCGACGAGGATCCGTCGCGCACGATCGCGCAGCGCTTCGCCGCCGCCTGGGCGCGCGGAGACCTCGACGCCGCGTGGGCGCTCACGACGCAGTCCGGGCAGTCGTTCGCCGGCTTCCGTCAGAGCATCCGCCAGGCGAACCGCGCGGCGACGGTGGAGGCGACGCGGATCGGGACCGCGGAGGCGCCGAGCGACGAGCGCGTGCGCGTGCCCGTGGTCATGCGCACGCGGTTGTTCGGCGAGCTGCGCGGCACGGTCGCGCTGCCGGTCGAGCGCACGGGGGAGACCGCGCTCGTCGCCTGGGAGCCGTCGCTGCGGCTGCCTGGGCTGCGGCCCGGGGAGCGGGTGCGGCGACGGACGCTGCGCCGGCCGCGACGTGCCGCGGTGCTGGACGCGTCGGGCGAGCGCCTGAGCCGCACGCCGACCGCTTCCGGGCTGGTCGGCTCCGCACCGTCGGGCGAGGAACCCGGCAGCGGGCTCGAGGCGCGCTACGACGAGCGGCTCGGCGGCCTTCCCGGCGCCGAGCTGCGCTACGGGCGCCGCCTCATCGCGCGCGTCGATGTCGTTCGCGGCCGTCCCGTCAAGACCACGATCCGTCCCTCGCTGCAGGCGGCGGCGACGAGCGCGCTCGGCGGCCGGCTCGGCGGCGTCGCGGTCGTGCGCCCGCGCGACGGCAACGTGCTCGCGCTCGCCGGCCTGGCCGTCTCGGGCCCGCAGCCGCCCGGGTCGGTGTTCAAGCTCATCACGCTCGCCGCAGCGCTGCAGGAGCGCGAGACGACGCCGGCCGAGTCGTTCCCGGTGCGGACCGCGGCGACGCTCTCCGGCGTGCAACTGCGAAACGCGGGCGACGAGGCGTGCGGCGGCACGCTGACCGACTCCTTCGCGCACTCGTGCAACTCGGTCTTCGCGCCGCTCGGCGCGCGGCTGGGGGCGAAGCGGCTGGTCGCCTACGCCGAGCGGTTCGGCTTCAACGAGCGGCTGCCGATCCCGGCCGCCAGGCCGAGCACGATCCCGCGCGCACGCGAGCTGGGCGACGAGCTCGCCGTCGGCGCCAGCGCGATCGGCCAGGATCGCGACCTGGCGACGCCGCTCGTGATGGCGAGCGTGGGCGCGACGATCGCCAACGACGGGGTGCGAGCGCGGCCGCGGCTGGTGCGGACCGAGCGGCGGGTGCGCCGCCGGGTAGTCCGTCGCCGGGTCGCGCGGCAGGTGCGCGACATGATGCTCGAGGTGGTGCGCCGTGGCACGGGAACGGCGGCGGCGCTGCCCGGCGTCGAGGTCGCGGGAAAGACCGGCACGGCCGAGCTGGTGCCGACGGCGGACGGGCCGTCGGACCCGTCGAACACCGACGCGTGGTTCGTCGCGTTCGCGCCGGCGCCGGCGCCGCGGCTGGCGGTCGCGGTGATGCTGATCGGGGCCGGCCAGGGCGGCGCCTCGGCGGCGCCGATCGCGCGCTCGGTGCTCGCCTCCGGGCTCTGATCAGGCTTCGGGGAATAACGCCGGGCGTGTGTCGTCTGGGCAGGTAAGGACACTGCGAATGAGCCCTCACACTCATCACATCCGAACCCCGCAGACAGCACTCGCAACCGGTCGTGCGCGATCCGCGCCAGCCGGCCCGCCGGACCGCCGCCCGCACCTATTGCGCCGCCGTCGTGCGCGAGCTGCCGCCGCGGCGCGACTACCGCGCCGGGCTCGGCACCTGGTAGCGCGCGGCCGGCTCCCGCGGCCCGGCGGCGGCGAGCGCGCGGCACAGCCGCTCGCGCGCGTCGAGCTCCGCCGCGACCGGCGCGACCACGAGCTCCTCGCCGGCGGCCTGCACCCGCTCGCGCAACGCGCGCTCGGCGAGCCGCGCACGGCGTCGCGCGCCGATCCGGATCGCGATCCCGCAGAGGAACGCGAGCACGATGCCGGCGAGCGCGCCCCCGCCCAGCAGCAGCGTGGGGATCGGCCAGCCCTCGAGCTCCGGCGTCGGGATCGCATCGCCGAGCTGCAGGTAGCCGATTCCCGCGAGCGCGGCGAGCCACAGCGCACCGGCGACGCACAGCAGCGCCAGCACGATCTGCAGCAGCCCGGCCGCGCGCCACCAGCGCGGTGTGCGCAGGCGCAGGTCGGTGCCCGAGACGGCGGCCTCGAGCCGGCCCGGCAGCTCGTCCTCGCGGGCGAGCGCCGCCTGCCGCACGAGCCGCGGCCAGGGATCCGGCAGCTCCCCGGAGGCGCGGCCCGCGAGCGTGCGCGCGGCGCTCTCGACCTGCGCGCGCTGCACGCGGGTCGGCGCCGGCAGCGACGATCGCGCCGCGGGCAGGGCGGGCGCGCCTGCGCCATCCTGGGCGGCGGCGGACGGCGGGTGCTTGAGCGACGACGACTCATCGCTATCCACCCCGTCGGGCACCCGCAGCCGCCTCGGCGAAGATGCATCCGCGCCGCTCTCCACCCGATCGGGCAGCCGCAGCCGCCGCAGCGGGTCGGGACGCAGGCGCCGCAGCCAGCGCACGAACGGCCAGCCCGTCGCGAGCGCGCCGCGGCGGCGGTGGGCGCTCGACACCGCGCGCACGACGCCCGGCACCCCGGCGGCGTCGGCAAGCGCCGACGTGAGCGCCGCGCGCTCGTCACGGCCGACCTTGCCGGCGTCACCGGTGCCGCAGGCCGTCGCCAGGTCGCCGGAGGCCGACGCGACGTCGGCGGCAAGTCGGGCGACCGCGGCCTCGCGCGCGCTGACGCGCTCCTCGAGCAGCGTCTTGAGCGCGTCGATTCCCTCGCCGGTCAGCGCCGAGACGGCGAGCACCGGGAGCCCGTCGAGGCCGTCGGCCGCGAGCAGCCGGCCCAGGTCGGCGACGCACGCAGCGCGCGCGGCGGGTTCGAGCCGGTCGGCCTGGTTGAGCACGATCAGCATCGCCTCGCCGTAGGCCGCGAACGGGCGCAGGTAGTGCTCGTGCAGCACGCCGTCGGCGTACTTCTGCGGGTCGACGACCCAGACCATCAGGTCGGCGAGCGCGATCACCCGCTCGACCTCGATCCGGTGCGCGAGCTCGACGGAGTCGAAGTCCGGCAGGTCGAGCAGGACGAGCCCGTCGGGCTCGCCGGGCAGCCGGTGCCGGCGGCCGACCTCCAGCCAGTCGAGCAGCTCGTCGCCGACCTCTCCCCACACGGCGGCGGCGGCCGTAGAGGTCGTCGGGCGGCGATGGCTCGCGCGCGCCAGCTCCTCTCCCGCCAGCGCGTTGAAGAGCGTCGACTTGCCGGCGCCGGTCGGCCCGGCGAGCGCGACGACGGTCGCCTCGACGCCGAGTCCCAGCCGCCGGCCGGCGCGCTGCACGACGGCCTGCGCAGCCTCGACGAGCCCGTCGTCGAGCCGCCCGTGCGCGAGCTCCGCCGCCTCGGCGAGGGCCGCAAGACGCTGGTCGAGCGTCGCCCCCGAGCGCCGGCCCACGGTCACCGCGCCCGCTCGAGCGCGGCGACGGCCTTGTCGAGCTGCTCGAGCTCCCCGGCACGCGGCGAGACCGGTGCGAGCACGCGCTCGAAGCGCAGCAGCTCCTCGTCGAGCAGCGTCTGCACGCGCAGCATCAGCCGCTCGCGCGCCTGCGCCGCCAGCGTCCTGACCGCCTGATCGCCGAACACCGCCTCCAGCACCTTCTGGCTCAAGGCCGACGTGCCGCCCGCGACGACGACCTCCGCTCCGGTCAGGCCGCCGGTGCTCGCGAACACCGCGATCATCACGGTCAGCCCGGCTCCGTTGATGCCGAGCGAGGCGAGCCGCGCGCTGGCGCGCTTGCCCATGCCCTCGGCGCGGACCAACTCGAGCACCTCGCCCTGCCACTCGCGCACGGCGTCACCGGTGCGCGCGGGCAGGTCGGGCGCGGCCGTGTCCAGCCGCCCGGCGCCTTCCAGCAGCGGGCGCCCGGCGGCGTCGCCGCGCCAGGCGCCGGCAGCGCGCTCCGCCGCCCGCCCGGCGGCCGCCAGCACGACCGCGTCGACGCCGGTCTGGACCGCCGTGCGCAGCTCCGCCTCGGCGGCGGGCGCGCCGGTGACGAGCGTGCGCAGCCGGTCGCGCAGCCAGCCGATGCGGTTCTCGAGCGCGCGCATCACGTCGCCCGTGCCGACCACGTCGTGCCAGCGCGCGAGCACCTCGCCGCGCAGCAGCGCGCCGCTGCGCACCGTCTCGTCGATCTCCTCGAATGCATCGGCGTACGCGCGCTCCACGGCCGCGCGCAGCTCGCTCGCCGCCACTTCCTGCTCGGCCACGGCCGCGCGCACCTTGCCGGCCCGACCGGGCACGCTGTCGAGCGCGCCGGTGAGCGTGCGCTGGACCAGGCCGGCGCGGGCCTGCGCGTCGAGTGCCAGATCGTCGAGCCAGGCCCGCACGGGCGCGAGCGCCGCCGCGGGCAGCCGTCCTTCCTCCAGCGTCACCTCGGGCACGACGAGCACCGGCGTGCCGCCGAGCCCGCGCTCTTCCAGCATCGCGCGCAGGTGCGCGGCGACGTCCTCGATCGCCTCCGGCGGGACGCGGTCGAGCACGAGCGAGAGCGACGTGCCGCGCTCGCGCGCGGCCTCGAGCAGGTCCCACGGCACGGCGTCGGCGTAGCGCGCGGCGGTGGTGACGAAGAGCCAGGAGTCGGCGGCGGCCAGCAGCTGCCCGGCGAGCGCGCGGTTCGCCTCCACGACGGAGTCGATGTCGGGCGCGTCGAGCAGGGCGAGGCCCTCCGGGAGCCGGTCTGTGGGAACGAGCTGGAGCCCGCCCGGTCCGGCCGGCGCGCCCGTCGTGCGCGTCAGCGCCGGCAGGATCCGGTCGTCCTCGAACCAGCCGGTGTCGCCGGGGTGGAACGCGAGCACGGGTGCGCGCGTCGTCGGCCGCAGCACGCCGGCGGGGCTGACGTCCGCGCCGATCAGGCTGTTGACCAGCGTCGACTTGCCGGCGCCGGTCGAGCCGCCGACGACCATCAGCAGCGGCGCGTCCATCTGGCGCAGGCGCGGCAGCAGGTAGTCGCCGATCTGGCCGGCGAGCTCGCTGCGCGCACGCTCCCCCGCGGCCGCCGCGGGCGTGCGCAGCGGCAGCCGCACCGCCGTCAGCAGATCACCGAGGCCGGCGAGCGCACGGGTCAGCTCGAGTGTCTGCGCCGGGACGGTCATCGTGTGACCGTTCCCGCATCCCCCCTGCACATAAGCGTCTATACGGCGCTTATGTGCATGACCTAACGCACCGTTGAACCGCTTCTGCACCGTGCTGGCCGGCGTCGCGAGCGTCGCGCGCCAGGTTCCGCGCGCCAACCGCAGGCCGACTCGCCAGCGCTTGGTCCCGGCGGGGAAGTGGCGGCTGCGCGTGCCGGCGACGCGCCAGTTGCAGCGTCCGCGGGAGCAGCGCTTGCGCTCCAGGCGCAGCCCGACGTCCGCCTCCGCTGCCAGCTGGAACGTGAGCGTGGCCTTGCGCTGCCGGCTCCGGACGCGGACCTGAAGGCGGTTGATGCGGGGCGCTACGGCGGGAGCGACCACGGCGGCGGCCGGCGCGGCCGGTGCGTTCGCGGCCGGCGGGGCGGGCGCCGGCGCCGCGGCGACCTCACTGCTCGCTGCGATGCCCACGGCGGTCGCGGCGTTGAGGCGCCCGCCGGTGACCGACCTGCCGGCGAGCCCGGCCGGCCGGTCCACGCCGTTCAAGAGCGCGGACTTCACGTCCGCGCTGCTCCAGGCCGGCTGCGCGGCGAGCGCCAGTGCCGCGGCGCCGGCGACGTGCGGCGTCGCCATCGACGTCCCGCTCACCGCCGCGTAACCGTTGTTGTGGACCGTGGAGTAGATGTCCCGGCCCGGCGCGAACAGGTCGACCGTCGTGGCGCCGTAGTTCGAGAACGAGGCACGGGCATCGCGTGAGTCGGTCGCTCCGACGCAGATCACGTTGGGCTCCGGGTAGGCACACGGGTACTCGGTGGAGCTGCCGTCGTTGTTGGTGCCCGCGTTGCCGGCCGCGACCACGAACAGCGTGCCGGGGTAAGCGCGGATCGCAGCTCGCTCGGCGTTCGACGGGGAGCTGGAGCCGAGCGAGGCGTTGACGATGCGCACGCCGCGCGAGCCCGCGTAGGTGAACGCCGCCACCACGTCGCTGGTGCGGCCCGAGCCGGAATTGTTCAGTACACGCAGGGGCATCACGAGCGCGCCCGGTGCGACGCCCACGACGCCGACGGAGTTCTCGCCGGCGGCGACGGTGCCCGTCACGTGCGTGCCGTGGCCGTTTCCGTCCTCCGGTGCTCCGCCGTCGACCCAGTCGTATCCCTCGACGAGCTTGCCGGCGAGGTCGGGATGATCGGTGTCGACGCCGGTGTCGACGACGGCGACCGTCACGCCCGCGCCGCGGCTGATCGTCCAGGCCTCGGGCGCATCGATGTCGGCATCGGCCGTTCCCGTCCGGCCGAACACGTTCTGGCCCGTGTTCTGAAGTCCCCAGAGGTAGATTGAAGTCTGGCTCCGCCGAGATCCGGCGCTCACGGTTGGGCTCGGCCCACACGACGTCCGGGTCCGCGCGCAGCGCCGCGAGCGCCGTCGCGCGAGCACCCTGGGCGCTCACCAGCTCGATGCCGGGCAGCGGCAGCTTCGCCTCGGCCTGCACGCGCGCGTCCGAGCGCTCGTCGCTCGTCAGCCCGCCCTTGCGCAGGACCAGGATCTCGTCCGTGATGTCGGATTGCGCCTGCGCGGGCGGCGCGCCGGTCACGAGCGCGACGGCGGCGGTCAGCGTGATCAGCAGGCGACGCATACTCCTGTTGCATCGGCCTGCCCTGCTCCCACTGGACACCCGGCGGACGGATAGGGGCACCCGCGCAGCCTCTCAGTTCAGCGACGGGTCGGGCGGCATCGTCGACAGCAGCGCGAACTCGCGCCCCTTGCGTCGCAGGACCGCGGCCCAGAGTCCGGCCGGATCGTCGCTGAAGAGATCCTCGCGCAGCGGCGGCTCGATGATCCAGGCCTCCTCGTCGAGCTCGTGCTCGAGCTGCCCGGGCCCCCAGCCGGCATGACCGGCGTAGACGCGCGCGCGTCGCACCGCGGCTGCCAGCGCGTCACCGTCCTCGACGTCACCGGGAACGAAGCCGAGATCGTCGTCGACCAGCACGACCGCCTGCGACGGGTCCTCCCACTCGGCCAGCACGATCACCCCGTTGCGCGCTACCGGCCCGCCGACGTAGACGCACTCGGCGCCGGCATCGGCCACCCAGCCCAGCTCGGGGATCGTCTCGGTGACCGGCGCCTCGGAAGGGCGGTTGAGCACGATGCCCATCGCGCCGTCGTCCGAATGCTCCGCGATGAACACGACCGTGCGGTCGAAGTTGGGGTCCTTCAGCGCGGGGGCGGCGAGCAGCAGCTGGCCGCGCAGCGAGTCCATCTCACGCGGCCTGCAGATCGCGGGCCGGCTCGATCCCCCAGCGGGCCGCGAGCGCGGCGAGCTGCGGCGTCAGCGCCCAGCGGTCCGGGCGCGGCTCGCCCTCGAAGTCCGGTGCGGCGCCTTTGAGCGTCATCGAGCCGGTGTTGTCGCCGATCGCGCGCAGCGATGCAACCTCCTGCTCGGAGAGCAGGTCCTCGAGCGGCAGCGCAGCGAGCTCCTCGCGCTTGCTCTCGATCGGCTTGGCGCCGGCGCCGGCTTCCTGGATCAGGGTCGGCGCGACGCAGCGGACGGGCGCATGCGCGAGGTTCCACTGGCACGCGAGCTGCAGCGGGGTGAGGCCGTGACGCTCCGCGACCGGGCGCATCAGCTCGAGCTTCGCGCGTCCCGCCTCGACCCAGCCCGCCGGCCGGAAGCCGCGGTGGTCGTGCTGCGCGAACGCGTGACCCGGCAGCACGTCGTCGTGGAACAGCCCGCCGTAGTCGACCACGCGCGTGATCAGCGACACCTCGTGGTGCTGAGCGGCCGCGAGCACCAGCTCGCCCGGCCACGGCTCCAGCGGTCCGAAGATGATCATCGCCCAGTCGAGCAGCGCGCCGAAGCGCTCGAAGCAGTCGAGCAGGTCGAGCGTGAAGCCGTTGGCCGGGCCGGGCGCGACGCCGAGTCGCCGCGTCAGGCCCGCGTCGCGCAGCGCGGCCATCCCCTCCCAGACCGCGGCGCTCGTGTAGCCGATGCGGTCCGGGTTGTGCAGCAGCAGCAGGTCGAACGCGTCGGCCCCGATGCGCTCGAGCGAGCGCTCCGCCGCCATGCGCAGGTAGCCCGCGTAGCCGTCCTCGCCGCGCAGGCGCGGGTCGGTGAAGCGCGGGAAGCCCTTGGCTCCCTCGCGCTCGCCCTCATAGAAGTCGTGCCCGAGCGCGCCGACCAGGCAGTAGCGCTCGCGAGGCACTCCGCGCAGCGCGCGCCCGAGCAGCGCGTCCGCCGCACCGGCGCCGTAGGCGTCGGCGGTCATCACGGTGGACACGCGCTCGTCGGGCCGCAGCAGCGCTTCCATGCGCGTGTCGTCGAGCGGCTCGCCGAAGTGCATGAAGCGGCCGCCGCTCCAGCTGCCGATCGCGCTGCGGGTCGGGTCGGGCATCCGCGGTTGATGGTACGAGTTGACGATGGACCAGCGTCTCGGCGTGCTCGCCTTCGGCGACTCGATCACCAACGGCGGCGGCGAGCTGCAGTGGGGCGTCGCGCTGCAGTCATGGGCGCTCTGGACCGCGCGCGGGCTCGGGCTGCCGTACACGGGCTGCGCGGTCGACGGCGCGACGGCGGCGCACGTCGTGGCCGAGCAGATCCCGCGATTCCGCGCGCAGTTCGCGCATCCTGACGGGCGCTTCGACGTCGGCTGCGCGTATGTAGGCGCCAACGACGTGCGCGCCGCTGGGTGGGACGTCGATTCGTACGAGCGCGACCTGCGCGCGGCGCTGGGCTTCCTGCGGGAGCGCTGCTCGCGCGTGCTCACCTGCACGATCCCGCTCGACCTCGGCCGGCCGCGCGCCGGCGCCGGGGTGGAGCAGGCGAACGCGGCGATCGAGCGCGTCGCGGGCGAGCTGGGCGCGCTCGTCGTCGACCTGCGCGACTTCGGCGCCCGCAACCGCGTGATGGCGGACGCAGTGCACCCGACCGCGTTCGGCCAGATCGCGATCGCCGAGCGCGCGCTCGACGTGCTGGGTGGCGATGGGATGCAGGTGCGCGTGCGCCCGCACGCGCTGATCGCGTTCGACGCTACGCGCTGGGGCCGGCTGCGCGGCGACGCGACTTACGTTTACCGCCAGGCCAAGCAGGCGGCGCGGATCGGGCTGGCCTCCGTGGTCGCTCGCGACCGTCAACTGCGGCAGTAAAGGGGGAGGGTTGCGGTGTGGTTGGCGGCTCGCTCGGGCGAACGTCGATCATCACCGCCCACAGCCCCGACTCCCCGACGTTCGCCGCTGAGGGGGCGGCGCCCGATCGCCGAACGTCGGTCAGTACCCGCCATAGCCCTGACTCCCCGACGTTCGCCGCTGAGGGGGCGGCGCCCGATCACCGAACGTCCGTGAGTACCGCCCATAGCCCCGACTCCACGGACGTTCACCGCTCGCGCGGACGGTGATGCACAGCGTCGACGAGTTGACGTTCGCCGTGCGACGCCCAACCCGTCGCGCGTCGCCGATGCGGACCGGCGGACGCGCGGGCGCCTCGCGCATAGCCGCGAACCGAACCCTCCCCTTTATTGCCGCAGTTGACGTTCGCCGGCGCTCACACGAGAGCCTCACGCGTCAACTCGCCATCGACCCGGCGCCAGATCCCGAGCGGGTTCTCGTCGCGCAGCTCCGGCGGGAGCACGGCGGCGGGCGCGTTCTGCCACGCGACCGGGCGCAGGAAGCGGCGGATCGCCGTCATTCCCACGGACGTGTGGGCGGGCGCCGACGTCGCCGGGTACGGGCCGCCGTGGTGCATGCCGTGGGTGACGGCGACGCCGGTCGGGAAGCCGTCGTAGACGACGCGGCCGGCGCGCGCGGTCAGCAGCTCGGTGAGCAGGCCGAGCAGCTCGGCGTCCTCGGCGGGCTGCGCGTGGATCGATCCGGTGAGCTGGCCCTCGACCTGCGCGAGCGCGGCGAGCAGCTCGTCGCGGTCGCCGTAGCGCAGCAGCACGACGACGGGGCCGAAGTGCTCCTCGAGCAGCGCGGCTCCGGTGGCGACGGCCGACGCCGGCGCCTCGTAGGCCACCGGCTGATGGCGGTATCCCGCGCCCGTGAACGCCGGCGCGGCGCCGAGCGCGCTCACCTCGGGGCGCTCGGCGAGGCGCTCCACCGCGGCGGCCAGCGCGTCGCGCAGGCGCTCGTTGAGCAGCACGGTCGGCTCGACGTCGTCGAGCCGCGCCGCCACGGTGCGCGCGAACTCGTCGCCCGCCGCGCCGTCCGGCACGAACACGACGCCCGGCTTCGTGCACAGCTGCCCGCCGAAGTTCGACACCGAGGCGACGAGCCCGTCGGCGATCGCGTCGCCGCGCGCGGCGAGCGCCGCCTCGGTCACGACGATCGGGTTGACCGAGCCCATCTCCGCGTAGACGGGAATCGGGTTCGGCCGCCGCGCCGCGCGGTCGGCGATCGCGCGCCCGCCCGCGGTCGAGCCGGTGAAGCCGACCGCGGCGATCGCCTCGGCGTCGACCAGCGCCTCGCCGACGTCGATGCCCGCGGCGAGCAGGTGCGCGAAGGTGCCGTCGGGCAGCCCGGCCTCAGCGACCGCCTCGCGAACCTGTGACGCGACCAGCTCGCCCGTCCCGGGATGTGACGGATGACCCTTGACGATCACCGGACAGCCGGCGGCGAGCGCGGAGGCGGTGTCGCCGCCCGCGGTCGAGAAGGCGAGCGGGAAGTTGCTCGCGCCGAACACGGCCACCGGGCCCGATCGGCACGAGCATGCGCCGCACGTCCGGGCGCGGGATCGGCTTGGCCTCGGGATCCGGCGTGTCGATGATCGCCTCGACGTAGTCGCCGGCGTCGAGCACGCCGGCGAACGCCTCGAGCTGTCCGGCGGTCCGCTCGAGCTCGCTGCGCAGCCGGCCCTCGGGCAGGCCGGTCTCGCTCCCACCGACCGCGACGATCTCGTCGCCGGCGGCCCGTAGGCGAGCGGCCGCCCCGCGCAGCAGGGCGGCGCGGGCGGCGCGGTCGCGCAGGGCGGGGTCGTGGAATGCGCGCTCCGCGGCGTCGACCGCGGCTGACACGTCGGCGGCGGAGGCCTCACGGTATTCGGCCCCGGGCACACCGGTCGCGGGGTCTACGGCGTTGAATGTCGAAGGCATTCGCTGTACGGTACTGGTTCAGTGAGCAGACCAGTTCTCAATCACGTTGGTTCGAGCATCGACGCCGTTCACGTTCCCGCAGCGTTACGAGCGGATCGCCGAGCGGCTCGCCGCCGACGTCCGCGCCGGCCGTCTCGCTCCGGGCGAGCGGCTGCCGTCGGAGCGGCAGCTCGCGCGGCGGCTCGAGGTCGGCCGCGCCTCGGTGCGCGAGGCGATCGCCGCTCTGGCATTGCGCGGCGTGCTCGAGACGCGGCCGGGATCCGGCTCCTTCGTCGCCGCCGACGCGCTCGAGCGGCTCGCGCCCGGCTCCGAACCGGCCGCACATGACGCAGGGCCGTTCGACCTGCTCGAGGCGCGCCTGCTGCTCGAGCCCGGCGTCGCCGCGCTCGCCGCGACCCGCGGGCG
This sequence comes from uncultured Solirubrobacteraceae bacterium, assembly GCA_963721315.1. GTDB lineage: Bacteria > Actinomycetota > Thermoleophilia > Solirubrobacterales > Solirubrobacteraceae > DASQMT01. Next base: position 238,965 of record CAVRIU010000006.1, on the reverse strand, counting down.
CCGCGACGAGGCGGCCGAGCGCCTGCTCGACGCGATGGACGCCGCCGAGGCGGACGGCGACCGCGTCGGCTGGAACGAGGGTGACCGCCGCTTCCACCGTCAACTCGCCGCGTTGACCGCCAACCCGGTGCTGCTCGCGCTCGCCGACGAGGTCGCGGCCTTGATGGACCAGCCGCTCTGGCAGCGGCTGCGCGACGACTCGATCGCCCGGCCGGGGCGCGCACGCGTGCACGCGGCCGAGCACCGCATGATCTACGAGGCGGTCGTCGACGGCGACGCCGCTGCCGCCTCCTTCTACGCCACACAGCACCTCGAGCGGGTGCGACGCTACATGGACACCGATCAGGAGAGCTGACCCTTGCGCTTCCCCGGCATCATCCCCGCCGTCACCACGCCGTTCGACGCGACCGGCGCGATCGACCACGAGGCGCTCGAGCGCAATCTCGGCGCACTCCTGGACGCCGGCGTGCACGGCTTCGTCGCGACCGGCACGATGGGCGAGGCCGGATCGCTCGACCCTGCCGAGCGCCGCAGCGTGGTCGCCGCGACGGTGCGCGCCGCCGACGGCCGCGTGCCGGTGATCGCGGGCGTCTCCGCGGGCACCGCGACCGCCGCCGGCGCGTACGCGATCGACGCCGCGCGGGCGGGCGCCGGCGCGATCATGCTGCTGCCGCCGCTCGGCTACCGCGGCGACGAGCGCGAGATAGTCGGCTTCTACCGCTCGGTCGCCGAGGCGGCCGGGCTGCCGGTCATGGCCTACAACAACCCGGAGGCGAGCGGCACCGACATGCCGCCGGCGCTGATCGCGCGCCTCGCCGCGGAGGTCGAGCAGGTCGTCGCGGTCAAGGAGTGCTCCGGCGATGCGCGCCGGATCGCCGCGCTGCTCAACGACGCGCCCGGCCTCGAGGTGCTGGTCGGCGGCGACGACTGGGCGCTCGAGGGCCTGTGCGCCGGTGCGACCGGCTGGATCAGCGGCGTCGCCGACTGCGCGCCCGCCGAGTGCGTCGAGCTCTACGAGGCGTGCCGCGCGGCCGAGCTCGATCGCGCCCGCGCGATCTACGCCCGCCTGCTGCCGCTCGCGCGCCTGGACATGACGCCGAAGCTCGTGCAGTTCTACAAGGGCGCGCAGGACGCGCTCGGCTTCACGGGCGGGCCGGTGCGCGAGCCGCGGCTCGAGCTCGACGACGCCGACCGTGCCGTGCTGGACGCCGCGCTGGAGGCCTTGCGCACCCACGCGGTGGTCTAGCGGCCCGATGCGCGCGGCGCGTTACCTCGCGGCGGTCGACTCCCACACGGAGGGCATGCCGACGCGCGTGATCACGGGCGGCGTCGGTCCGATCCCGGGCGCGACGATGCTCGAGCGCAAGCTGCACTTCGAGGCCGAGCTCGACGACCTGCGCCTGCTGCTGATGCGCGAGCCGCGCGGGCATGCCGCGATGTCGGGCGCGATCCTGCAGCCGCCGGCGCGTGACGACGCCGACTGGGGCGTGCTGTTCATCGAGGTCTCCGGCTGCCTGCCGATGTGCGGGCACGGCACGATCGGGGTCGCCACCGTTCTCGTCGAGACGGGGATGGTGGCGGTCAGCGAGCCCGAGACGGTGGTGCGGCTCGACACGCCGGCCGGCCTCGTCGAGGCGCGCGTCGCGGTCGCCGCCGGGCGGGCGCGCTCGGTCACGCTGCGCAACGTGCCGAGCTTCCTGCACGCGCGCGACGCGTCCGTCGAGGTGCCCGGGCTCGGGACCGTGCGCTACGACATGGCGTTCGGCGGCAACTTCTACGCGCTGCTGCCCGCCGCCGACGTCGGGCTGGAGGTCGACCCGGCGCAGGCGCAGGCGCTGATCGACCGCGGCCTTGAGATCGGCGCTGCGATCGATGCGACCGATCGCCCGGTCCACCCGGAGGATCCGCGCATCTCCGGCTGTCGCCACGTCATCTTCCACGCTCCCGGTCGCGACGGCGCCGACGCGCGCGCCGCGACCTCGATCCACCCCGGCTGGCTGGACCGCTCGCCCTGCGGGACGGGCACCTCGGCGCGGTTGGCGCAGCTGCACGCGCGCGGCGAGCTGGCGGTCGGGGACAGCTTCGTCAACGAGTCGGTCATCGGCACGCGCTTCACCGGGCGGGTCGCGGAGGAGACGACCGTCGGTGGCCGGCCCGCGATCGTGCCCGAGATCACCGGCCGCGCCTGGATCACCGCGATGGGGCAGTACCTGCTCGACGCCGACGACCCGTTCCCGGCAGGCTTCGCGCTATGAGAGATCGTCGTGACCGCCGGCGCGGGACCACGCGCGTGACAGGCGCGCAGCCGTGAGCGACGTCGTCGTGGTCGGCGCCGGCATCGTCGGCGCCGCGGTCGCGCGCGAGCTGGCGGTACGCGGGGTCGGCGTCACGCTGCTCGACCGTGGAGCCGTCGCGAGCGGCACGACCGGTCTGGGCGAGGGCAACGTGCTCTGCTCTGACAAGCAGGCGGGGCCGGAGCTGGAGCTGACGCGGGCCGGGCTCGCCATGTACGGCGAGCTCGGCGAGCGGCTCGGCGAAGCGGCGCGTATCCGCGTCAAGGGTGCGCTGATCGTGCACCCTGACGCGGCGACGTGGGCGGCCGAGCCGGCCCGGCTGGAGCGGTTGCGCATCCCGGGCGCGCGGCTGGTCGAGGCCGGCGAGCTGGGCACGCTCGAGCCCGAGCTGACCGGCGAGCTGCACGGCGCGAGCCTCTTCCCCGGCGACCTCCAGTGCGACCCCCGGGCGATCACGCTGGCGCTCGTGCGCGAGGCGGCGCAAGCGGGCGCAGAGATCCGCGAGCACTCCCCGGTCGAGGCCGTCTTCAGCGGTGGCGTGCGTACCGCCGCCGGGGAGCACATCAACGCGGGCAACGTCGTGATCGCGGCCGGCGCGTGGAGCGCGGCGCTCGCCGCGAGCGCCGGCCTCCAGCTGCCGCTCGAGCCGCGCAAGGGGCAGCTCGTGCGGCTCGCGGCGGCTACGCCCGGGCTGGTCCGGCACAAGGTCGTCGACGCCTCCTACCTGTTGTCGGTCGCGAGCCCGGACGCCGCGCTGCAGCTCTCGACGGTCGTGGAGACGACCTGGGAGGGAGACGTGCTCGTCGGCTCCTCACGTGAGCGGCGCGGCTTCGACAGCGCCGTCGACCCTGCGCTCAGCGAGGCGCTGGTCGCGCGCGCCGCGCGCCTGTTCCCGCGCCTGGCGCAGCTCCCGGTCGCCGCCGCGTGGGCGGGCCTGCGGCCGTGGCTGCCCGATCACCTGCCCGCGATCGGCCCGTCCGCACTGGTGGGGGGTCTCTGGCTCGCCACCGGTCACGAAGGCGCCGGAGTCGCGCTCGGGCCGGTCACCGGGCGGCTCGTCGCTCAGCTCTACGCCGGCGAGGACCCGGTCGTCGACCCGGCGCCGTTCGATCCGGATCGCTTCAGCCGCGCGGAAGCCGCGAGCACGGGAAGGCGCGCGCGGCACCGCCGCGCGCTACGCCGAAGCCGGCGCGGGCCGCCCTGAACGCGGCCGGGCGAGGCGGTCGATCTCCGGCGCGAGCGGCGCGGGCGGCGTTCGCGCAAGAACTACGACATCAAGCCTCTCCGGATCTCGAGCGACGGCGGTTTCGTTCGACTCCGTCACGGTGGCCGCCAACCAGCCGGTACGTTGCGGACGCGTATGGACGACGGCGCCGCCACCGCCGAGGCTGTCGCCCTCCTGCGAGCGCTGCTGCAGCTCGACACGTCGAACCCGCCGGGCAACGAGACGCCCGCCGCGGAGCTGCTGCGCGACTACCTGGAGCGCAACGGCGTGGCGTGCGAGCTGATCGCGCGCGATCCCGCGCGCGCGAACCTCGTCGCCCGGATCCCCGGCACGGCCGATGGTGCTTCGCTGATGCTGCTCGGCCACACCGACGTCGTTCCGGCCGAGCCCTCGGAGTGGCGCCATCCGCCTTTCGCGGGGCATCTCGACGACGCCGGCTACGTGTGGGGCCGCGGCGCGGCCGACATGAAGAACGAGGTTGCGACCCGCGCCGTGGCGATCGCCCAGCTCGCGCGCAGCGGCTGGCGCGGGACCGGCGATCTGCTGTTCGTCGCGGTCGCCGACGAGGAGGACGGCAGCGAGCACGCCGGGATGCGGTGGCTCGTCGAGGCGCGCCCGGACCTCGCCACGGACTACGTGATCAACGAGGGCGGCGGCCGAGCGGCTGGTGCTGGCCGACGGGCGCATCGTCGCGACGGTCACGGTCGGCGAGAAGGGCGCGGCCCAAGCGCGCATCACTGCGCACGGCACCGCCGGTCCGAGCACGCTGGCCGCCGCCGGGGAGAACGCGGTGCCACGGCTGGCTCGTCTGATTGCGCGCCTCGATGCTTACGCGCCGCCCCTGTGCCTCTCACCCGAGACCCGTCTGCTGCTCGAGACGCTCGCCGGCCCGGTCGGCAGCGACCAAGAGCGCTCGCGGCGGCGATCGAGCGCGCCGTCGCGCTGCACCCGGCATTCCGGGATCTCGTCGCTCCGCTGTTCACGACGACGATCGCGCCCACGCGCCTGCACGCGTCCGACGCGCTCAACGTGATGCCGGCCGACGCGAGCGTCGACTGCGATTGCCGCCTCGCACCGGGCACCGACCTCGAGTCGCTCCGCGCGCAGCTCGTGGACGCGCTCGGCGAGGACCTCCCTTACACGCTCGACTTCCCGGAGCCCGTCAGCGGAGGAACGTCCTCACCCGTCGACACGCCGCTGATGGCCGCCTGCCGCGAGGCGCTCGCGGTCGTCGACCCGGAGGCCACCCTGCTGCCGATCGTCTGCAACGGCTACACCGACTCGGATCTCGCGCGCACGGCGTACGGCTCGGTCGCGTACGGGATCTGGCCCGTCCTGCGCACCCCCTACGCGATCGCCGCGGGCGGCGTGCACGGGGCCGACGAGCGCATCCACGTCGACGACCTCGGTCACGCCACGCGCTTCCACGTCGCGCTCTGTCGCGCACTGCTCGGGCAAGGGGAGGCTTACGGCTTGCGCGCGGCCAGCAGCAGGTTGTAGAAGCCGGCGGCGGGCAGGTGCGGCTCGAGCAGCGCCGTGTCGAGCCGCTGCAGCAGGAGGTAGCCGCGATGGGCGTAGTTGAACCAGCCCAGCGGGATGTCGCCCTGCACCGCGGTGGCCTCGACCGTGCGGTTGAACCAGCCGAACATGTTCGCCAGCAGCTCCTCGCCGCGCACGCGCACGTCGGCGAAGCCTGCACCGCCCGCGAGTCGCTCCAGCTCAGCGGGCGTGAACGCGCGCACGTCGACCATCGTCTCGAGCGAATGATCGTGCCCGCAGTCGCGTTCGCCGTTGGACGCTGCCCGGGCACGCAGCGCGCGGCGCCAGAGCGGTGCGGCGGCGAGCCCGGCGCGCTTGGGCAGGGCGGCGATGCGGTCACCGTTGCGCGACGGCTCTCCGGCGAACAGCAGCACGCCGCCGGGCCGCAGCACGCGCAGGAACTCCGCGAACGCGCGGTCGAGCTCGGGCAGGTGGTGCAGCACCGCGTGGCCGAGCACGAGGTCGAAGCTCGCGTCCTCGAACGGCAGCGCGGCGGCGTCGCTGACGACCGTCTCGACTGCCAGCCCGAGCCGCTCGGCGTTGGCGCGCAGCGCTTCGAGCATGCCGGGCGAGACGTCGGTGCAGACGCCTGCCTCGATCACGCCCTCCTGCATCAGGTTGAGCGTGAAGTAGCCGGTTCCCGCGCCGATCTCGAGCGAGCGGGCGAACGGGCCCGGCGCGCGTCCGAGCAGCTTCTCGACCTTTCCGAGCACCTGCGCCCGCCCGACGGCGCCGAAGTCGATGCCCCACTTCGAGTCGTAGTCGAGCGCCGCGACGTCGTGGTAGCGGCGGTTGACGTCGAGGATCTCCGGTGTGCTCGCGGGGGCGGCCATCGCGGAGTGAGTCTAGGCGCGACCCGCCGCCTCGGTCGACCGACCCGTAGCCGGCGCGCCAGCTCGGGGGACGGCAGCGCGTCCAGCCGCCAGCGCCACGCGCCCGATGCCCGCCCGGGCATGGTTCATGCGCGCGGCCGAGCCGAGCCCGAGCACGTCCTGCGCCTGCACCATCGCCACGAGCGCGCGCGAGGAGAACGTCAGCGCGATCAGGTCCCACCAGGGCTCCGGCTCGACGCCGGGGAGCGCGGCGTCGACGAGCGCGCGGCGCGCGGCCGGCAGCGACTCGTACCAGCCGCGCAGCGTGTCGTTGTCGTGCGTGCCGGTGTACGCGATCCGCTGCTCGGTGTGGTTGGCGACGTCGTGCACGTTGCCGGTCGCCGGTCGAAGCCGAACTGGAGCACGACCATGCCCGGCAGCCCGAGGCCGTCGCGCAGCCGCTCGACCGCGGGCGTGATCACGCCGAGGTCCTCGGCGATCAGCGGCAGCTCGCCGAGCGACGCCGCCGCCGCGTCGAACACGGCGCGCGCCGGGGCCGCGCACGCCAGCGTCCGCTGAGCGCGGTGCGCGCGCCCTTCGGCACCGCCCAGTAGGCGACGAACGCGCGGAAGTGGTCGATCCGCGCGAGGTCGAACAGCGCGAACGTGCGCGCGAGCCGTGCGATCCACCAGCGGTAGCCGCGCCGCTGCAGCGCGGGCCAGTCGTACAGCGGGTTGCCCCAGAGCTGCCCCTTGTCCGTGTAGGCGTCCGGCGGGGTGCCCGCCACCGCGTCGCTGCGGAACAGCTCGGGATGGGCGCGGTGGTCGGCCGAGCCGGGCGCGACGTAGATCGGGACGTCGCCGATCAGGCGCACGCCGCGCTCGCCGGCGTGGGCGCGCAGCGCGGTCCACTCGCGCTCGAAGCGGACCTGGTCGGCGACCGCGCCGCGGCCCGCGAAGCGCGCCCAGTCGTCGATCCAGCTCGCCTCGCGCTCGCGGAAGTCGAGCTGCTCGCCCTGCGAGACCGGCGCCGCCGGCTCGGCGAGCAGTCCCGGCCAGGCGGCGAACGCCGAGGCGGACGTGTAGGGCGAGCGGTAGCGGCGTCGGGCGGCCCGAGCGGCAGCATCTGCCACCACGCCTGGCCGGCGTCGGCGAGCCAGTCGACCCACGCGTACGCCTCCCGGCCGAGCCGCCCGCCGGGCAGCGACGTGGGATGGAGCTGCACGCCGGCGGATCGAGGCAGTTGCACGGCGCGCACCCTAGCGCCGACCGACGTTTCGGATACCTTCGCGCCGAGATGCCCGCCGCCAAGCGCACGCCGCCGCCCACCCGGATCCACATCCAGTACCCGCAGCCGGTCGTCGACGCGGGCCGCTACCCCGCCAAGCGCACGGTCGGCGACCTCGTCGAGGTCTCCTGCGACGTCTTCCGCGACGGCCACGAGAAGCTGCGCGCGGTCGCGGTGCTACCGCCGCGCCGGGACGCGCAGGAATGGGCCGAGGCGGAGCTGCACCCGCTCGACGCGCACCACAACGGCGTCCGCTGGGGCGGCTCGTTCGTCGTCGACGAGCTGGGCAGCTGGGAGTTCTCGATCCACGCCTGGACCGACGTCTTCGCGACCTGGCGCGACGAGTTCGCGCGCAAGCTCGAGGCCGGCCAGGACCAGCTCGCGAGCGAGCTGAGCGAAGCGCGTCGCTGCTGCTGCGAGACGTCGCGCGGCGCGCGCCGAGGGCGCCGACCGCAAGCTGATCGAGCACGCGCTGCGCGTGCTCGCCGACGACGACGATCCTCGAGCGCGCCAAGCACGACGCCGCGCTCGGGGCCGAGCTCAACGCCGCGGTCGAGCGCAGCGCCGAGCGCCACGGCCTGACCAGGCTCGAGCCGGCGCTCGCGCTCGAGGTCGACCGCGTGCGCGCGCGCTTCGGCGCCTGGTACGAGGTCTTCCCGCGCTCGTGGGGCGGCCTCGCGGGAGTCGAGGCAGCAGGTGCCCGCGATCGCCGAGCTCGGCTTCGACGTGCTCTACATGACGCCGATCCACCCGATCGGGCGCAAGAACCGCAAGGGCCGCAACAACACGCTCGTCGCCGGCCCCGACGACCCCGGCTCGCCCTACGCGGTCGGCGCGGAGGAGGGCGGCCACGACGCCGTGCACCCCGACATCGGCACGGTCGAGGACGTGCGCTCGCTGTGCGCCACGGCGGCCGAGCACGGCATGGACGTCTGCATGGACTTCGCGATCAACGCCTCCGCCGACCACCCGTGGCTGACCGAGCACCCCGACTGGTTCCACCGCCGTCCCGACGGCACGCTCAAGTACGCCGAGAACCCGCCCAAGCGCTACCAGGACATCTACAACGTCAACTGGGAGTGCGAGGACTGGCGCGGCCTGTGGGAGGAGTGGCGGCGCGTCTTCCTGTTCTGGGTCGACTGCGGCGTCAAGGTCTACCGGGTCGACAACCCGCACACCAAGCCGATCGCGTTCTGGCAGTGGCTGATCGCCGAGGTCCACAAGGTCGACCGCGACGTGATCTTCCTCGCCGAGGCGTTCACCAAGCGCGCGATGATGCGCCAGCTGGCGAAGATCGGCTTCACCCAGGGCTACACGTACTTCACCTGGAAGAACAGCCGCCACGAGCTGACCGAGTACGTCAACGAGCTGGCGTGGGGGCCGGAGAAGGAGTACTTCCGCCCGAACTTCTTCCCCAACACGCCCGACATCCTCGCACGCCTACCTCGTGCACGGCGGGCCGGCGGCGTTCTACACGCGCTTCGTGCTCGCGGCGACGCTGAGCCCGACCTACGGCATCTACTCGGGCTACGAGCACTACGAGAACGTGCCGGTGCGCGAGGGCTCCGAGGAGTACCTGGACTCCGAGAAGTACGAGCTCAAGCGAGCGCGCGCTCGACGGCCCGATGCTGCCGTTCATCGCGCGCGTGAACGAGATCCGGCGCGAGAACCCGGCGCTGCAGCACCTCTCCGGCGTCGCCTGGCTCGAGACCGCAAACGACCAGCTGATGGCCTACGTCAAGCAGCACGCCGGCAACGCGATGATCGTGCGTCGTCAACCTCGACCCGCACCACGCGCAGGAGGGCAGCGCGATCATCCCGGCGCACCTCGGCCTGCCGCCGGCGTTCGCCGTCACCGACCTGCTGTCGGGCGAGCGCTTCGACTGGCGCATCGGGCCCAACTACGTGCGCCTCGACCCGTGGACGCGCCAGGCGCACATCCTGCGCGTCGAGCCGCGATGAGCGAGCCCGGGCACTGGTTCGAGGCCGAGCCGCTGTGGTTCAAGACGGCGGTCTTCTACGAGATCCACATCCGCGGCTTCTTCGACGGCAACGGCGACGGCTCGGGCGACTTCCGCGGGCTGACCGAGAAGCTCGACTACCTGCAGTGGCTCGGGATCGACTGCATCTGGCTGCTGCCGTTCTACAAGTCGCCGCTGCGCGACGGCGGCTACGACATCGCCGACTACTTCGCTGATCCACCCCGACTACGGCGTCGTCGAGGACGTGCGCGACTTCATCGAGCAGGCGCACCAGCGCGGCATCCGCGTGATCGCCGACCTCGTCATGAACCACACGTCGAGCGATCACCCGTGGTTCCAGGAGTCGCGCTCGAGCCCCGACAACCCCAAGCGCGACTGGTACGTCTGGTCGGACACCGTGCACCGCTACGAGGACGCGCGGATCATCTTCGTCGACACCGAGACGTCGAACTGGACCTGGGACGACCAGGCCGGCGCGTACTACTGGCACCGCTTCTTCTCGCACCAGCCCGACCTCAACTTCGACAACCCCGAGGTCCAGGACGCGATGCTCGAGGTGCTGCGCTTCTGGCTCGACCTCGGGCTCGACGGCTGCCGGCTCGACGCCGTGCCGTACCTGTTCGAGCGCGAGGGGACGATCTGCGAGAACCTGCCCGAGACGCACGCCTACCTCAAGCGCGTGCGCGCCGAGATCGACGCGAACTACCCGGACCGCGTGCTGCTGGCCGAGGCGAACCAGTGGCCGGCCGACGTCGTCGACTACTACGGCGACGGCGACGAGTGCCAGATGTGCTTCCACTTCCCGGTCATGCCGCGCATGTTCATGAGCGTGCGCCGGGAAGAGGCCAAGCCGATGTACGAGATCCTCGCCCAGACGCCGGCGATCCCCGACAACTGCCAGTGGGGCCTGTTCCTGCGCAACCACGACGAGCTGACGCTCGAGATGGTCACCGACGAGGAGCGCGACTACATGTACACGGAGTACGCCAAGGACCCGCGCATGAAGATCAACGTCGGGCATCCGCCGGCGGCTCGCCCCGCTGCTCGACAACGGGCGCGACGAGATCGAGCTGATGCACGCGATCCTGTTCTCGCTGCCCGGCTCGCCGGTGCTCTACTACGGCGACGAGATCGCGATGGGCGACAACGTCTACCTCGGCGACCGCGACGGCGTGCGCACGCCGATGCAGTGGACCGGCGACCGCAACGGCGGCTTCTCGCGCGCGGACTTCGCGCAGCTCTACGCGCCGCCGCTGATGGACCCGGTGTACGGCTACCAGGCGGTCAACGTCGAGGCGCAGCTGCGCACGCCGACGAGCCTGCTGCGCTGGCTGCGGCGCTTCATCTCGCTGCGCAAGGAGCACCCGGTGTTCGGCTTCGGCACGTTCGAGCCGCTCGAGCCGAGCAACCCGCGGATCTTCGCCCACGTGCGCCGCTACGAGGACGACGTGATGCTGTGCGTGCACAACCTCGCGCGCTCGGCCCAGGCGGTCGAGCTCGACCTGTCGCGCGTTCGAGGGCCGCCACCCGGAGGAGATCTTCGGCCGCTCGCGCTTCCCGGCGATCGGCCAGTGGCCGTACCTGCTCACGCTCGCGCCGCGCGGCTTCTACTGGTTCCAGCTCGTCGAGGACGAGCGCCGACGATGAGTGAGGCCGGCCGGATCGTCGCCGCGCTGCCCGAGGAGCGGCTGCACGAGTGGGTGCTCGAGCAGCGCTGGTTCGCGTCCAAGGCGCGCGAGGTCGCGCACCTCGGCGTGCTCGAGGCCGTCACGCTGCGCGAGGAGTCGCCGGGGCTGGTGCTCGCGCTCGTCGAGGCGCGCTTCCACACCGGCACGCACGAGCTCTACCAGGTGCCGCTCGGGCTGCGTCCCGACGACGAGGAGTGGGACGAGCGCGTGATCGCCGAGGTCGAGGGCTGGACGATCTACGACGCGCTCGCCGACCCCGCGCACGGGCCGCGAGCTGCTGCACCGCTGCGCGGCTCGGCCGACGTCGCGGGCGAGCACGGCAGCATCCGCTTCCGCTGGGCCGAGAACGCGGCGGCCGGCGCGCGCGGCGACGTCGACGTGCGGCCGGTCGGCGTCGAGCAGTCCAACTCCTCGGTCGTCTTCGGCGACGAGCTGATCCTGAAGGTCTTCCGCCGGCTCGAGCCGGGCGTCAACCCGGAGCTCGAGCTGCTGCGCTTCCTCTCCGAGCGCGGGTTCGAGCACATCGCGCCGCTCGCCGGCTGGTACGAGTACGCCGGGCGGCTCGTGAACGCGACGCTCGGCACGCTGCAGGAGTACCTCACGCGACGCGCGCGACGGCTGGGAGCTGTGCCTGGACGACCTCGAGGGCTTCGTGCCGCACGCGCGCGACCTCGGCGTGGTCACCGGCCGGCTGCACACGCTGCCTGGGCTCGGCGCCGGGCGACCCCGACTTCGCGCCCGGAGGAGCCGAGCACGGAGAGCCTCTCGCTGCTGACGGCGACGGTCGACGAGGAGATCGAGCGGATGTTCGTCGACCTCGACTACGACGACCCGGCGCTCGCGCCCGCTCGCCGGCCGCGGCCTCGACGTGCGCGAGCGGCTGCAGGCGCTCTCGCACATCGGCGCCGGCGGGCGCCTGATCCGCACGCACGGCGACTACCACCTCGGCCAGACGATGCTGACCGACCGCGGCTGGGTGATCCTCGACTTCGAGGGCGAGCCGGCGCGCTCGCTGCCCGAGCGCCGGCGCAAGCGCTCGCCGCTGCGCGACGTCGCGGGCATGCTGCGCTCGTTCGCCTACGCGGCGTCGGCCGCCGAGCAGCAGAGCGGCGTCGCCGGCGCCGGAGGGCTGGGAGGAGCGCGCGCGCGCAGTCGTTCCTCGACGGCTACTTCGAGACGGTCGACTCGACGCTGCTGCCGCACGGGCAGGAGGCCGCCGGCAAGCTGCTGTCGATGTTCGAGCTCGAGAAGGCGGTCTACGAGCTGCGCTACGAGCTCAACAACCGGCCCGACTGGGTCGGCATCCCGGTCGCCGGGATCGAGCGGCTGCTCGACTCCGACGACGAGCCGGGCTAGCAGCGTTCAGACCGGCGGCAGGCCGGGCTCGGGCGGCGGCTCGGCGCCCGCGAGCAGCACCTGCTCGGCCCGTTGGAACGTCGCCTCCGCCTGCTCGGGATCGTCACCGACCGCGGTCATGCCCACCCGGCCGAGCTCGGTCAGCGACCCCATCATGTGGAACACGACGCCCGTCTGCCGCGCGAGGTCGAAGTGCAGGCCGTGCTCGACCGAGATGTCGAACAGCCCGTCGACCGTGAGCCCGCGCAGCAACTCGGACTCGAGGTGATCGGTGGCGACGAGGTGCTTCTCGCGCCCGCTCGGAGCGCGGAATTCTCCCGCATCCGAGTCGTATGCGCCGTCGGTCAGGAACTGGAGCGTGAGGAACGGGTGCGTCGTCCCGCCCTTGCGCAGGTTCAGCTCGATCGCGTACGGCTCCCACCGGCCCTGCTCGTCGCGCACGGTGACGAAGTCGATCGCGAAGCGGCCCAGCACGCCCTCGAGCGCGAGCCGCTCGCCGATCTTCGCCGCCTCGCGCGTGATCGCGGCGGCATAGGCGGGGTCCGCGGGGAAGCGGCAGCCGAGATAGCGCTGGCCGCTCGGGCCGCCGAGCAGCTGGTCATGGGTCGAGAGCAGCTCGACGTCGCCGAGCGGCGTCACCCGCAGCTGCACGCTCGGGCTGCGCAGCTCCTCTCCGATGATGCGCTGCTCGACGATGCCGCCGTCGCGCGCGAGCGCGGCGAGGTAGTCCGCGAGACGCATGTCGGCGTGCTCGAACGCCATCTGGTCGACGCGCGCGCGCAGCGCGCCGGCCTCGTCGCCGGCGCCGGGCGTGGGCAGGTCGCGCAGCTCGACCACCGCGTTGCCACTTCCTGACACCCCTTCGTTGAGCTTGACGATCGCCTGCACGAGTCCCGGATCGGCGGCGCGCATCGCGGCGAGCGCTTCGACGACGTCGTCGGCTCCATGGAGGTCCTCGTGTCCGAGCGGGTGCCTGACGCCCGCCTCGGCGAACAGTCGCCGGCAGCCGGTCTTGGTGCCGAACCCGAGCAGCCGCGGGTCCGTGCCGTACAGCGGCACGCCGAGAGTCAGCGCGAGGTCGCGCTCGAGCGTCGTCGTGGAGTAGGGCACGAGGTGGCAGCGCGCCGGGTCGGGAATCAGCTCGCGCAGCTCGGCCAGCAGGCGCGGTCGCTCCAGGAGCTTGGCGGCGAGCGGGCGCGGCGAGCCGTCGTTGGCCGCGACCATGTGCAGCCGCGGGCGCGCCTGGTGGGGGATCACGCCGGGCAGCAGCGCCAGGTAGTAGCTCGACGATGCTCTCCGGCACGGGACGGCCGGTGAGGTAGATCACCCGGAGCCGCGGCTGGCGCAGCAGCAACAGGAGGAACAGGAACCGCTCTTCCAGCGCCTGGACCGCGGCGCCGCTGTCGATCTGTGAGCGGAGGCGACGCCGAGGGCACCACGACGATCGATTCGCCGGGCTGGTTGAGCCGCATCGCGTTCCAGACCGGGAGCAGGCGCTCCTGCAGCGACCCGAAGCGGGTCGCCGCGCTGCTCCTCGGTGAGATCGCTGAGTCGCGGCGAGTCCGTCATCACGTCCGTCATGCCTCTGCCCTCGCTTCATCGGGTCCGAAGACGTTGTACGCGCGCGCCGGGCGCGAGAAGCCGCGCAGCTGCAGCTCGCCGACGGCCTGGGCCGGCGCGATCTCGGCCGTCGCCGCATGCACGCGCTGGCTGACCAGGATCTGCCCCGCACCCGCCTCGGCGCAGAGGCGGGCCGCCAGGTTGGTCACGCTGCCGATCGCTGCGTAATCCCAGCGCCCTTCGAAGCCGATGCGACCGAGCGTCGCGTGGCCCTGGGCGATCCCGATCCCGAAGCCGAGCTCGTGGCCGCGGCGGCTCCACTCGCTGGCCAGCTCGGCCACGCGCGCGCGCATCGCGACGGCCATCCGCACGGCGCGCTCGGGTGCGTCCGCGCAGGGCAGCGGATCGTTGAAGAAGACCATCAGCCCGTCGCCCGTGAAGCGCTCGAGGGTCCCCTCGAACTCGTGGATCAGCTCTCCGAGCGCCGCGTGGTACTGGCCCAGGACGTCCATCACGTCCTCGGGCTCGACGGTCTCCGCGAACCCCGTGAAGCCGCGCAGGTCGCAGAACACCACCGTGATCTCGCGCCGGTGGCTCTCCAGGAACGACTCGCTGCCCGAGGAGATCACGACGTCGGCCAGCTGCGGTGACAGGAACCGCCGCAGCCGTCCCAGCCGTTCCAGCGCGTCGACCTGCTCGTGCACGCGCCGCTCGAGCTCGTCGTTCCAGCGTGCAAGCTCGGCCGCCTGCGACTCGATCGTGTCGTGGTAGCGCTTGACCCGCAGCAGCGATCCGACGCGTCCCAGCAGCTCGGCCTGATCGAACGGCTTGGTCACGAAGTCGTCCGCGCCCGCTTCGATCGACGCCAGCTTCTCGCTGGGGCCACTCGCGGTGATCATGACGACCGGCAGGAAGCGCGTCGCGGGATCCTCGCGCAGCGCCCGGCAGACGGCGTAGCCGTCCATCTCCGGCATCACGATGTCGAGCAGCACGAGGTCCACTCCGGGCGTGCCGGCGAGCCGCTCGAGCGCCTCCGCGCCGGAGCTCGCGGCCACGCACCGTGTGGCCGCGCGGTGTCAGGACCGCCTCCAGCAGCCGGATGTTCTGCGGCACGTCGTCGACGACGAGGATCGTGCCGGGCGCGGCTCACTCCGGGCGCTCCGACCAGCGCCGCCACGTGGCCGGGCAGCTCGCGGACGTTGAGCGGCTTCTCCAGGTAGCCGTCGAAGCCGGCCGAGCGGAAGCGGCGGCGATCCTCGTCCATCGCGAAGGCGGTGACCGCGACCACCGGGATAGCGGCTGTCTCGCTGTCGGCCCGCAGCCGCGCCAGCGCCTCGAGACCGTCCATGCCCGGAAGCTGGACGTCCATCAGCACGAGGCCGGGGCGCTCCGCGCGGGCGAGCGCCAGACCCTCCTCCGCGGTGCCCGCCTCGAGCGTGCGGTAGCCGACGTGGTTGAGCACGTCGCGCACCAGCTTCAGGTTGCGCGGATTGTCCTCCACGATCAGGACCACCGGCGCGCTCATGGCGTCGCTCCGCCGGCGCTGACCCGCGCCAGCACGGCCGCCAGCTCCGCGCGCTCGAACGTGCCCTTCTGCGCCAGATGGCTGATGCGGCCGTTGAGGCGCGCGTGATCATCGGCGGTCACGTCCTTGGACGTGAGCACCACGATCGGGACGCCCGCGACCGCTGCGTCGGCGCTCAGCCGCTCGACGACCTCGAACCCGTCCACGTCCGGCATCAGCAGGTCCACCAGCACGGCTGCCGGGCGCTGTCGGCGCACGAGCTCGATGCCCTCCTCTCCGCCCTCGGCACCGAGCACGGTCCAGCCCAAGGGCGCGAGCATGGCGTCGACGAGGTCGATCACGAGCGGATCGTCGTCGATCATCACCACGGTTCGCCCGTCACCATGGGGAACGACGCAGCGCGCGAGCGCGCCGAGCAGTTCGTCCCGGTCGACCGGCTTGACGAGGTAGTCGGCGGCCCCGAGCGCGAACCCGGCGCCGCGCTCGTCGAGCATCGACACGATCACGACCGGGATGGCGGATGTCGCCGCGTCGCGCTTGAGCTCGGCGAGGAAGTTCCAGCCGTCGAGCCGTGGAAGCAGGATGTCGAGGATCACCGCGACCGGCTCGAGCTCGCGCGCCAGCTGCAGGCCTTCGATCCCGTCGCGACCGACGGTGACCTCGTAGCCGGCGTCCTCCAGGTAGACCTTCACGAGATCGGCCGACCGCCGGTCGTCCTCCACGACGAGCACGTGCCCCACCGCCGGCGCCGTCGACAACGGCCCGCGCTTGACGGCCGGAGCGCCCGCGGTCGCGGGCTCCTGAGGGATCGAGAACCGGAACGTGCTGCCTTCGCCGACGCGGCTCTCCATCCAGATGCGGCCGCCGTGCAGCTCGACGATCCGTCGCGACAGCGTGAGGCCGAGGCCGGTTCCCTCCGTGGTCGTGCGGACGCCGCGTCCACCGCGCTGGAAGGCCTCGAAGATGCGTTCGTGCTCCTCCTCCGCGATGCCGCTCCCCGTGTCGCGCACGGTCACGACGAGGTCGCTCCCCACCGGTCGCGCGTCGATCGCGACCGAGCCGCCGTCCGGCGTGAACTTGACGGCGTTGCTGACGAGGTTGACGACGACCTGCCTGAGCTTCAGCTCGTCGGCCTGCACCGGGCCGAGCTCGGTCGCGACCTCCAGGGTCAGGGCGACGCCCTGCTCCGCCGCGCGGTCGCGCAGCATCGTGACCGCCTGTTCGAGCAGCTGCGGAAGCGAGACCGTCGCCGAGGTCGAGCTCCATCCGGCCGGCCTCGATCTTCGAGAGGTCGAGGATCTCGTTGATCAGCTCGAGCAGGTGCCGGCCCGAGTCGCGGATGTCGCGGACGTAATCCTCCTGGCGCTCGTTCAGCTCCCCGAAGAGGCGATCGAGCAGCACGTCCGAGAAGCCGATCACGGCGTTGAGCGGCGTGCGCAGCTCGTGCGACATGCCGGCCAGGAACTCCGACTTGTGGCGGCCGGCGATCTCGAGCTGCTCCGTCTTGCGCGCGAGCTCGCGGAACACGCGCGCGTTGTGGAGCGCCAGCGCGGATTGGCCGGCGAGCGTCTCGAGCAGCTCGACCGTGTGCGGCAAGAGCGCACCGGGAACCCTGCGACGGACGACGAGCGCCCCGATGATCTCGTGCTCGCTGCGCAACGGCACGACGACCATCGAGCGCCAGCCGTCCTCGCGCAGCGCCTCGATGTGGCTGTCCGGGGGCTCGAGCGTCGAGATCGGTCGACTGCCGCACCTCGCCGGCGATCGCGGCCTGGCCGATGAACGTGTCACCCAGGCGGATCTTCGTCTGGCGCAGCGCCTCGACGAGTGCCGCGCTCGTGCCATGGCACGCGCGCAGCGCGAACTCGCCGGACGGTTGCTCGAGCTCGAAGATCGAGCCGCCGTCCGCACCCGAAAGCTCGACCGCGCGCGTGACGATCGTCGTGAGCACCTGATCGACGTCGAGGCTCGAGTTGACCGCCTGGCCGACCTCGCCGAGCGCGCGCAGCTCGTCGACCGAGCGGCTCAGCTCCGTGCTGCTCGCGGTCAGCTCGTGGAACAGCTGCACGTTCTGGATCGCGATCGCGCCCTGTGCGGCGAACGTCGTCACCAGGCCGATCGTCCGCTCGCCGAACGGCTCGACGACGGCCCGCCACAGCACGATCACGCCGACGACCTGGTCGTCGGCCAGCATCGGGACGCCGAGCAGCGTGCGGAAGCCGCCGAGGTCGAGCGCCTCCTGCCAGCCGTACTCGGGATCGTCGCGCGCGTCGGCGAACTGAACCGTGCGACGTTCCAGCCCGACGCGACCGACGACCGTGCTGGAGCCGGCGACGATCGGATGCGCCTGCAGGTAGGCGCGGTACTCGGCGGAGCCGCCGAGCGCGAGCACCATGCGGTACTCGCCCTCCTCGAGCTGGTAGATCAGGCCGCCGTCCGCGCCGCTCAGGTGCACGGCGTGACGCACGACGGTGTCGAACACCGGCTGCAGCTCGAAGTCCGAGCGCCCGATCGCCTCGAGCACCTGGGCGGTGGCGCGTTGCTGCTCGACAGCGTCCGCCAGGTCGGCGGCGAGCCGATCGTCGTTGCCCTGTGGTGAAACCTCGGGGTCCATGTCACGAGGCCCGGTCGCGCCCGAGCGGGCGCGGGACAGATCTTGCGCGAGCATAACCTGGGTCACGATGCAGGGACAGGGCGTCCTCCAGTTCGTCCGAGCGCCGGTAGGGCAAGCGCCCGCAGCAGCGGCGTAGTGAGCAGCGTCGTGAAGATCGCCATCAACGCGAACAGCGTGAACAGCCGGTCGTCGATCAGCCCACTCTCGCGGCCCACGGAGAGCAGGACGATCTCGACGACGCCACGCGTGTTCATGAGCACACCGATCGCTGCGGCGTCGCGCCGCGCGATCCGCGCAGCCCGCGCCCCGGCGAAGGCGCCCAGGAACTTGCCCGTACAGGCCCCGGCCACGATCAGGACAAGCGCTGCGAAGTCCGCCGCTCGCAGCCCGGGAACGTCGACAGCCATTCCCGCGCTGACGAAGTAGATCGGGACGAGCAGCCCGATCGCCCGTCCCCAGCCGCGCCACACGTCCGCCATCCCATCATTCTCCGCTCGCGGCATCGCGACCCCGACGGCGAACGCACCGAAAGCAGGATGGATTCCGATAGCGTCCGTCACGTATGCGCCGCCGAGCGCGGCGAGCACGAAGAGCGCCTCGTCAGCCGGCCGGCGCACGGCTGCGACGGCGTGCAGCAGCGGCTTGAGCACGAATGCGACGACCGCGACGAAGAGCACCGTCTCGCCGACGATCAGGACGTATTCCCAGATGTCCGCCGACGCCAGCAGCGCGAGCGCGCCCGCGACGAGCGTCCAGCCGATGACGTCGTCGACGGCCGCGGCGGACAGGGCGAGCGCTCCCAGCGACGTATTCGCGAGCCCGAGGTCGCGCAGGATGCGCGCGAGCACGGGAAAGGCGGTGATGGACAAAGCGGCTCCGATGAACAGTGCGAACGGTGCGAACGGCACCGGCTCGCCGTCGACGACGCGATGCGCCGGGTGCAGGTAAGCCGCCAGCGCCAGTCCGAGGGCGAACGGGAGCGCGATCGACGACAGCGAGACCAGCACCGCGGCCTGCTCGCGCCGCCGGACGCGGCGGAGCTCGAGCTGCCACCCGACCGTGAACATGAACAGCACGAGCCCGATGTCGCCGATCGCTGTGACCACCTCGCCCGCATCGGCGGGGAACAGTGCCGCGGACGGGTCACCTGGCAGGGCGCCGAGCAGCGTCGGGCCGAGCGCGATCCCCGCCGCGATCTCCCCGATCACGGCCGGCTGGCCGATGCGCTGGAAGAGCAGCCCGCCGGCGCGGGCGGCCAGCAGGATCACCGCGATGTCGAGCACGACCATGCCGATCGTCGCCGCGCCGGTCATCCGCCTAGCGCCTGGCTCCCCGCGGCCTGCCGGAGGCGGATCTCGTCGCGTACCGTGACCGCGCGCCGGGCGGTCGTGATCACGCCCAGGTCGCGCAGCGTCCTGAGCGCCTTGACGGTCGACTCGCGCGAAGCGCCGCACCACCTCGCGAGGTCCTCCTGCACCAGAGGCAGCTCGATGTGGATCCCGTCGCGCACGGGCTCGCCGAAGCGCTCCGTCAGCTCCAGCAGGCGTGTCGCCACGCGCGCCAGCGTGTCCTGCGTCGAGAACTCGAGCCGGCGCCGATCAGCCTCGCGCAAGCGCTCGGCGATCACGATCAGCAGCTCGTGCGTCGCCCCGTGATCGCTCGCCAGCGTGCGCTCGAGCACGGCGGCGGGAATCACGAAGAGCTCGACTTCGTCGGCGGCGACCGCCGTCGCGGAGCGCGGCTTGCCGTCCAGCACGGACAACTCGCCTAGCACCTCGCCGGGGCCGCGCAGGCCCAGCACGACCTCGCGCCCGTCCGGGCCCGCGGAGCGGATCAGCACCCAACCCCGCTCGAGCACGAAGAGCCGTTCCGCCACGTCGCCCTCGGAGAAGATCACCTCGCCGCGGCTGTAGTGACGCGGAACGCCCTGGTCGCGGAGCGCCGCGACCAGCCGGCCGGTCTCGGGTGCGTCGGCGTGCATGAGGGGATTCTCCCGCTCGCGCGGCCCGCGTGACCGGTTCTGGGTCGGATGACACAAACGGGCAGCGCCGCAGGACGCGGAAGGCGGGCGCGCTCCGGCCTAGCGTCGGTCGGGCGCACGAGAAAGGACGCCGATGCCAAGCCCGACGCCCCGCGAACAGCCACCGTTGCACCGCGCCGACAGAGCCGCCCGCTCCCGCAAGCCGGTCGCCGACAGGCGGCGCGCGCCCGAGCGGCGGCAGTCACAGCCGGCGCGCGGCCGGACATTCACGATCCCGAATGTGCGCGAGTTGCCCGCGCCTCCGGCGGAGGAGACGGAGGACGACACCTGGTGAGCTCGCCGACGATGAAACGGCCGCTAGTCAGCTCGCTGCACCCGCAGCTCGGGCGCCAGGACGGCGAGCACGTCGACGGCAGCGGCATCTGGTTCGAGTCAATCTGCTGACCCTACGCCCTACCGATCGGCTAGAACTCCCGGCGTGACCGACGCCGAGCAGCTCGCCGCGCGCAGCGCGGCCGATCCGCACTCGTTCCTCGGCGCGCATCCGCACGGCAAGGGCGGCGTCGTGATCCGCGCCTTCCGGCCGGCGGCGCGAGCGGTCCACGTGGTCGACGCCAAGGGGAAGCGCACCGCGCTCGCCGAGGTGCACCAGGCCGGCGTGTTCGAGGGAACGATCAAAGGCGCCACGCTGCCGCTCGCCTACGAGCTCGAGGTCGACTACGGCGAGGACGGGACGTTCACGGTCGGCGACCCCTACCGCTTCCCGCCGACGCTCGGCGACATGGACCTGCATCTGGCCGGGGAGGGGCGTCACGAGCAGCTCTACGCCAAGCTCGGCGCGCACGTGATCGAGCACGAGGGCGTGCGCGGGACGGCGTTCGCGGTCTGGGCGCCGAGCGCGCGCTCGGTCTCGGTCGTCGGCGACTTCAACTCGTGGGACGGCCGCCTGCACCCGATGCGCGCGCTCGGGGCGAGCGGGATCTGGGAGCTGTTCCTGCCCGGCGCCGGCGACGGCGCGCGCTACAAGTTCGAGATCCTGACCCGGTCCGGCGAGCTCCGGCTCAAGGCCGACCCGCTCGCGTTCGCGACCGAGCTGCCGCCGCTGACCGCCTCGGTCGTCCACGAGTCGAAGCACGAATGGGCCGACGCGGAGTGGCTGGCCGCGCGGCGCGAGGTCGAGCAGCTCGAAGCGCCGATCTCGATCTACGAGGTCCACCTCGGCTCATGGCGGCTGAACCCGCTGGAGGGCAACCGCTCGCTCACGTACCCGAGCTGGCCGACGAGCTGTCGGCCTACGCGCGCGACATGGGCTTCACGCACATCGAGCTGATGCCGGTGATGGCGCACCCGTTCAGCGGCTCGTGGGGCTACCAGGTGACCGGCTACTTCGCGACGACGCCGCGCTACGGCACGCCGGACGAGTTCCGCGCGCTTCGTCGACCGGCTGCACCAGAACGGGCTCGGCGTGATCCTCGACTGGGTGCCGGCGCACTTCCCGCGCGACGAGTTCGCGCTCGTGCGCTTCGACGGCACATCGCTGTACGAGCACGAGGACCCGCGCCGCGGCGCGCACCCCGACTGGGGCACGCTCGTCTTCAACTACGGCCGCAACGAGGTGCGCAACTTCCTGCTCGCCAACGCGCTGTTCTGGCTGCGCGAGTACCACGCCGACGGGATCCGCGTCGACGCCGTCGCCTCGATGCTCTACCTCGACTACTCGCGCGAGGAGGGCCAGTGGGTGCCGAACCAGTTCGGCGGCAACGAGGACCTCGACGCCGTCAGCTTCATGAAGCAGCTCAACGAGCTGGTCTACGCGCAGGAGCCGGGCACGATCTCGGCGGCGGAGGAGTCGACCGCGTGGCCGGGCGTCTCGCGGCCGACCTACCTCGGCGGGCTCGGCTTCGGCTTCAAGTGGAACATGGGCTGGATGCACGACACGCTCGAGTACTTCCAGCTCGAGCCGATCCACCGCCGCTGGCACCACCACGAGCTGACGTTCTCGCTCGTGTACGCGTTCACGGAGAACTTCGTCCTGCCGCTGTCGCACGACGAGGTCGTGCACGGCAAGGGCTCGATGCTCTCCAAGATGCCCGGCGACCGCTGGCAGAAGCTCGCCAACCTGCGCGCGCTGTACGCGTTCATGTGGGCGCATCCCGGCAAGAAGCTGCTGTTCATGGGCAACGAGATCGCGCAGGAGCAGGAGTGGTCCGACGAGCGCTCGCTCGACTGGCACCTGCTCGAAGACCCCGAGCACTCGGGCGTGCAGTCGCTCGTGCGCGACCTCAACCACGCCTACCGCGACACGGCCGCGCTGTGGGAGCGCGACCAGGACGGCACGGCGTTCTGGTGGCTGGAGCCCAACGACGCCGAGGCGAGCGTGTTCGCGTTCGCGCGCATCGGGCGCGACGCGCGCAAGCCGCTCGTCTTCGTCGCGAATCTGACTCCGGTGCCGCGCGCCAACTATCGCCTGGGACTGCCGGTGCCGGGCCGCTGGACCGAGCTGATCAACACCGACTCCTCGCACTACGGCGGCTCGGGCCAGGGAAACCTCGGCGGCGTCGATGCCGAGGACGTGGCCTGGATGGGCCAGTTCCACTCGGCCGAGCTGACGCTGCCGCCGCTCGGCGCGATCTGGCTCGTGCCGGAGTAGATCGCGCCAGCTTCGCGCGGCGGGTGTCCGCGCAGCGGGCAGCGGGAAGAGCCCGCCCATGCAAGCCCTCTTCCTGAACGCAACGCTGAAGCGCTCGCCCGAGCCCTCGAGCACCGGAGCGCTGTCCGAGTACGTCGGCGGCCGGCTGGCCGAGCACGACGTCGAGGTCGAGCACGTGCGCCTGGCCGACCACGTGATCGAGCCCGGCGTCGTCAGCGAGGCCGTGCGCGCCGGCGACGAATGGCCGGCGCTGCACGAGCGAGTGCTCGCCGCCGACATCGTCGTGTTCGCGACGCCGACCTGGCTCGGCCAGCCGTCGAGCATCGTCAAACGGGCGCTCGAGCGGCTGGACGCACTGCTCTCCGAGACCTCCGACGACGGCACGCCCGTCGCCTACAACAAGGTCGCGGGCTTCATCGTCGTCGGCAACGAGGACGGCGCGCACCACTGCATCGCAGAGATGGCCGGCGCCGCGATCGACCTCGGCTTCACCGTCCCCGGCCAGGCCTGGACCTACTGGAACAAAGGTCCCGGACCGGGCGAGGAGGAGTACATCAACACCTCCGAGCGCGACTGGACGCACAGCACCGGCGACGCGATGGCGCACGTGCTGGCCCACACCGCCAAGGCGCTCGCTGCGCAGCCGATCCCCAAGCCGCCGAACAGCTGAGCCGGCTGCGGCAGGGCGAGCAGCGCCCTAGGGGCAGAGCTCGGAATCATTTGCGCGGTCCTTGACAGTCCTGTTGGCCCAGTCGTGCGCGCCGCCGGGCAGCACGAACCCGCGCTGGGTCGACTCGACCGTCCGGCAGTGGTCTCCGGATCGCATCGCGGGCCACCGTCGCGCAGGTGAACTGGCGCTCGTCGTCGGCCGCGCACGACACGTTGACGAAGTGGACCTCGGCGCCTGAGCGGCGGATCGCACGCTTGCTGCGGGCGGTGACCTCGCGCTCGACCTTGCCCAGCAGTGCGACGCCGAAGGCGCCGGCCTGCACCGGCGTCTTGGCGGCGGCGACCGCCGCAGGCGGCGTCACGGGAGATTCGATGCTGCCGCAGCCGGCCAGCAGAACGCCGCCGACGGCGAGCGCCGCCAACCGCGCGCTGGTGCTCGTGATTCTGGTCATCCGTGATCTTCCGGTCTGCGCGGATCCATCCGCGCGATAGCGACCGGCACCGCGGCCGGTCATGTCGTCAGCGCGGGTGCGCGCTCGAACATCTGATCAACGCTTCACACGCGACGTTCTTGCCGCGCAGCTGCGACCCAGGCGATGACGTCGAGCGCGAGCAGGCGGGGGAAGGCGTTCTTGGCGCGGTCGGGCGACGGCGCCGTCTAGGCTGCCCGAGCTAGAAATCGGCCATCCGGGGGTCGTGGCGACTCCGGCCGATCGTCGAGCACACAGCTATGACCGAAAACCCCAGCGAAAGCGCGCGCATGGCCGTTTCTAGCGGCCTCCTCGCCTATGAGGGAGATCTGGCCCGGCGAGACGTATCCCGCTCGGCGCGACCTGGGACGGTGGCGGCACGAACTTCTCGCTCTTCTCCGAGAACGCGACCCGCGTCGAGCTGTGCCTGTTCGACGACGACGACGTCGAAGAGCGGATCGAGCTGCGCGAGCGCACCGCGTTCAACTGGCACTGCTACCTGCCGTTCGTCGGTCCCGGCCAGCGCTACGGCTACCGCGTCCACGGTCCCTACGACCCGGCGCACGGACACCGCTTCAACCCGTGCAAGCTGCTGCTCGACCCGTACGCGAAGTCGATCGAGGGCCCGATCCGCTTCGATGCCGGCAACGTGCTGCCCTACGTGCCCGGCGGCGGGGCGCGACGCCGACCTCGAGCCCGACGAGGAGGACGACGCGGAGGCGATCCCGAAGTGCGTCGTGATCGATCCGCGCTTCGACTGGGAGGGCGACCGGCGGCTGCGCACGCCGTGGAACCAGACCGTGATCTACGAGACCCACGTCAAGGGCTTCACGCAGCTGCGCCCCGGCGTGCGCGAGGACCTGCGCGGGACCTACGCGGGGCTGGCAGACGAGGATGCGCTGCGGCACCTCAAGTCGCTCGGCGTCACCGCGGTCGAGCTGCTGCCGGTGCACCACATCGCCGACGAGCACTTCCTCGCCGACAAGGGGCTGACGAACTACTGGGGCTACTCCTCGATCGGCTACTTCGCGCCGCACTCACCCTATGCGGCGACGGGCGCCCGCGGCCAGGAGGTGCGCGAGTTCAAGGGCATGGTCAAGGCGCTGCACCGCGCCGGGATCGAGGTGATCCTCGACGTCGTCTACAACCACACGGCCGAGGGCAACCACCTCGGCCCGATGCTCTGCTTCAAGGGCGTCGACAACCAGTCCTACTACCGCCTCGCGCCGTCCAACCCGCGCTACTACACGGACTTCACCGGCACCGGCAACTCGCTCAACGTCGTGCACCCGAGCGTGCTGCGCCTGATCATGGACTCGCTGCGCTACTGGGTCGTCGAGTGCCACGTCGACGGCTTCCGCTTCGACCTCGCCTCGGCGCTGGCGCGCGAGCTGTACGAGGTCGACCGGCTGTCGGCCTTCTTCGACGTGATCCACCAGGACCCGATCCTCTCGCAGGTCAAGCTGATCGCCGAGCCGTGGGACGTCGGCCCGGGCGGCTACCAGGTCGGCAACTTCCCCGTGCTGTGGACGGAGTGGAACGGGATCTATCGCGACGTGATGCGCGACTTCTGGCGTGGCGAGGCCAACGTCGGCGAGTTCGCGCGGCGGTTGACCGGCTCGAGCGACCTCTACCAGGACGACGGTCGCCGGCCGTTCGCGTCGCTCAACTTCATCACCGCCCACGACGGCTTCACGCTGCGCGACCTCGTCTCCTACAACCACAAGCACAACGACGCCAACCAGGAGGGCAACCGCGACGGGACCGACGACAACCGCTCCTGGAACTGTGGCGCCGAGGGCGAGACCGACGACCCCGCTGTCAACGCGCTGCGCGAGCGCCAGCAGCGCAACTTCCTCGCCACGCTGCTGCTCTCCCAGGGCGCGCCGATGCTGCTCGGCGGCGACGAGTTCGCGCGCACGCAGGGCGGCAACAACAACGGCTGGTGCCAGGACACCGAGCTCTCGTGGTTCGACTGGGAGATCGACGAGCGCGGGCAGCGCCAGCTCGACTTCACGCAGCGCCTGATCGCGCTGCGCCGCGCGCACCCGGTGTTCCACCGGCGCGACTTCCTCACCGGGGTGGAGCCGCCCGGCGGCGGGCTGCCGGACGCCTGGTGGTTCCGCCCCGACGGGCGGCGCATGACGCGACAGCGACTGGAGCGGCGCCGTGCGCCGGCTCGGGTTCTTCCTCAACGGCGAGGAGATCACGGCACCCGGCGACGTCGGCGAGCGCGTCGTGGACGACTCGTTCCTGCTGCTCTTCAACGCCTCCGGCGAGGACGCCGCCTTCACGCTGCCGAGCCGCCGCTTCGGCAAGCAGTGGGCGCTGGTGTTCGACACGTTCGATCCCGGCCTGGCGGCGGGGTCGCGGACTCACGCCGCGCGCGGCGAGCTGGCGATCGCCGCCCGCTCGCTGACGCTGCTGCGCCGCATCGACCCGTGACGCGTTCCGCGCGACCTACCGGCTGCAGCTCGGCGGCGAGCTGGACTTCGCGGCCGCGGCCGAGCTGGTGCCCTACCTGCGCGAGCTCGGCATCTCGCACCTCTACCTCTCGCCCGCATTCGAGGCGCGCGCGGGCTCGACGCACGGCTACGACGTGGTCGACCCGACGCGCATCTCGGACGCGCTCGGCGGCGAGCAGGGCTTCCGCGCGCTTGCCGCCGTGGTGCGGGAGGCGGGCATGGGGATCGTGCTCGACATCGTCCCGAACCACATGGCGACCGATGACGCCAACCCCTACTGGGCGGGCGATCGCCGGGAGCAGTTCTTCGACCTCGATCGCGCGACCGGCCGGCACCGGCGCTTCTTCGACGTCGACCACCTGGCCGGAGTGCGCCAGGAGGATCCCGAGGTCTTCGCCGAGACGCACCGGCTCCCGCTGGCGCTGGTCGCCGAGGGGCTCGTCGACGGGCTGCGCGTCGACCATCCCGACGGGCTCGCCGATCCCGCCGGCTATCTGCAGCGCCTGCGCGACAGCGGCGTCGAGCACATCTGGGTGGAGAAGATCCTCGATCCCGGCGAGCAGCTGCGTGACTGGCCCGTCGAGGGCACCGTCGGATACGAGTTCGCGAACGACGTCACCGCGCTGTTCGTCGACCCCGCGGGCGAGGCCGCGCTGACGCAGCTGTGGACCGAGCTGTGCGGCGACGCGCGTCCGTTCGGCGAGTGGGCGACGGAGGCCAAGCTCGAGCAGGCGCGCACGCTGCTCGCGCCGGACGTCGAATGGCTGCGACGGCTGTGGCCGGGCGTCGAGCGGCTGGAGGAGTCGCTCGCCGCGCTGCCGGTGTACCGGACCTACATCCGCGACCTGCCGGCGCGCGAGGACCTGCGCGTGCTGCGCGAGGCCGGCTTGACCGAATGGCTGGCGCAGGCGCCCGCGCCGTTCCGCCGGCGCTACCAGCAGCTCACGCCCGCGATCCAGGCCAAGGGCGTCGAGGACACCGCGTTCTACCGCTACGTCCGTCTGCTCGCGCTGTGCGAGGTCGGCGGCGACCCGAGCCGCTTCGCGATCGACGTGGAGACGTTCCACGCCGGTAACGCAGACCCGCGCAGCGCGCTTCCCGCGCCACCTGCTCTCCAGCCAGACGCACGACACGAAGCGCTCGGGCGACGTGCGCGCGCGGATCGGCGTGCTCGCAGGGATGGCATCGGACTGGGCGGCGGCCGTCCGGGACTGGCGCGAGCTGTGCGCGCCGCTGCGCGCCGGCGGCGCGCCCGACGCGGTCGAGGAGTACACGATCTTCCAGACGCTCGTGGGCGCCTGGCCGCTCGAGCCCGAGCGGCTGTGCGCGTACATGTGCAAGGCGCTGCGCGAGGCCAAGCGCAACACGAGCTGGGTCGAGCCAGACACGGGTTGGGAGGAGCGCGTGCTCGCCTATTGCCGCGGTCTCTACGAGCACGCTCCGTTCCGCGCCGCGTTCGACCCGTTCGCCGAGCGTGTCGCCGCGGCCGGGGAGCTCCACGCACTGCGCCAGACGGCGTTGAAGCTGACCGTCCCGGGCGTGCCCGACGTCTATCAGGGCGACGAGCTGGTGGCGCTTGCGCTCGTCGACCCCGACAACCGCCGCCCGGTCGACTGGACGCGCCGGCGCGAGCTGCTCGCCGCCCTGCATGACGGCGCCTCCCCCGAAGGGCCGGACGCGCGCAAGCTGTGGCTGATTCGCGAGCTGCTCGCGCTGCGCGCGCGCCGCCCGGAGGCGTTCGCCGGTGGCTACACGCCGCTGTCGGCGGGCGAAGACGCGATCGCGTTCCTGCGCGGCGACGACGTCGCCGTGGCGATCCCGATCCGCGGCACGCTGCCCTCGGTCGAGCTGCCGCGCGGCGACTGGCGCCCGGCATTCGACCCCGACTTGCTGGCCGGGACCGAGATTACGGTCCTGGAACGTCACTCGTAAAGGCGGGCGGCCTGCGCGACGATGCGCGCATGGACTTCTCCGACCTGCGCGCCGTCTACGTCAACTGCACGCTCAAGCGCTCGCCGGAGCCTTCGAACACGCAGGGCCTCGGGGACCGCTCGATCGCGATCATGGAGGCCAACGGCGTCGCCGTCGAGCAGTTCCGCGCGGTCGACCACGCGATCGCGACCGGCGTCTACCCGGACATGACCGAGCACGGCTGGGAGCGCGACGAGTGGCCGGCGATCTCCGAGCGCGTGATGGCCGCCGACATCCTGGTGCTGCTCTCGCCGATCTGGCTCGGCGAGAAGTCCTCCGTCTGCACGCAGGTGATCGAGCGGCTCTACGGCAACAGCAGCGTCCTCAACGAGCACGGCCAGTACGCGTACTACGGCCGCGTCGCCGGCTGCCTGATCACGGGCAACGAGGACGGGATCAAGCACTGCGCGATGAACATCCTCTACTCGCTCCAGCACCTCGGCTACACGATCCCGCCGCAGGCCGACGCCGGCTGGATCGGCGAGGCCGGCCCGGGACCGAGCTATCTCGACGAGGGCTCGGGTGGGCCTGACAACGACTTCACGAACCGCAACACGACGTTCATGACCTGGAACCTGCTGCACCTCGCGCGCATGCTGAAGGACTCAGGTGGCATCCCGGCGCACGGCAACCAGCGCTCGGAATGGGACGCGGGCTGCCGCTTCGACGCGCCCAACCCGGAGCATCGCTGATCAGCGCACGGTCACGCGCAGCCGCTCGACCTCGTTGTTGGCGAAGCCCTTGAGGTTCCACGGCGGCTCGACGGGCTGGACGTTGCCGGCGGCGTCGGTGGCGCGCGAGCAGATCACGTGGCTGCCGCGGTGGGGCGAGCTCCAGTCGTAGTGCCAGCCGCGCCAGGCGCGCTCGCCGGCCTGCGCGTCCAGCTCGGCGTCGTGCCAGCTGTCGCCGCCGTCGACGCTGACCTCGACGCGCACGACCGCTCCCCAACCGGACCAGGCGCGACCCTCCAGGCGGCACGGCGCCGCCTCGACGAAGCGCTCGCGCGTGAGGAAGTCGGGGATCCCGGGCGGGATCGTGAGCGACCGCGGCATGATCCGCGTGACCGGCGCGCCGGCGTCGCCGTCAGCGTCGTAGATGCGGTAGGAGACCTCGTTCTGGTAGCCCTCGAACGGCTCGCTCAGCGCCGTGATCGCCGCCAGCCACTTGACGTGCGCCATCCCGTACCAGCCGGCGATCACGAGCCGCAGCGGCGCTCCGTGCTGCGGCGGCAGCGGACTGCCGTTGATCGCGTAGGCGAGCAGCGCGTCCGGCCCTAGCGCCTCGGCGCGCGGCAGGCTGCGCGCGTAGGTCTGCTCGACGCCGCCCTCGATGCCGCGGTCCAGACCCGTGAAGAGCAGCTCGACCGCGTCGTCGCGCAGGCCGGCCTCGGCGAGCAGCGGTGCGAGCGGGACGCCGGTCCACTCGGCCGTGCCGATCGCCTCGGTGAGCCAGGGCTGGCTCAGCGGGCGCGGGGCGAGCCGCGCGCGGCCGTTGCCGGCGCACTCGATCGTCACGGGCATGGTCTGCGACTCGCGCTCGCGCAGCTGTTCGAGCGAGAGCGAGAGCGGCCGCTCGACGCCGCCGCCGATCTGCAACCGCCAGGCTTCCGTGTCGACGGCGGGGATGTCGTAGTGCGTCAGCAGGTAGTGCAGGCCGACCGGGGTGATCGGGTAGCGCAGCGCCTCCAGCGGCAATGCGTGGTTGCGGGCCGCGAGCTGCAGCTCGTCGCGCGTCACATCACCGAGCGTGGTGCCGGCCGGAGCTTCCATCCGCTGCCGATCCTAACCGCCGCCGCGACTGCCGCGCTACCGTCGGCCGGCGAAGAGCGGCGCGTCGCGACCGTCTGCGCCGCCGCCGTCAGCCGGCTACGAGGGGCGCGTCGCGACCGCCCGCGCCGCCGCCGCCGTCAGCCGGCTACGACCGCGCCCGGCACGACCGCGCCGTCCACGACGGCGTAGGAGCCGACGACAGCGCCGCGGCCGATGCGCGCGCCGGAGTGCGCGACCGCGTGGGCGGCCAGGCGCGCGCGGTCGTCGAGGCGGGCCGAGCCTTCGACGCGCGCCCAGGCGCCGATCACGCACTCGCTGCCCACGGTCACAGCGCCGGTCAGCACGCAGCGCTCGCCCAGCACCGAGCCGGCGCCGACGCGCAGCTCGCCGCCGGTAGCCTCGAGCCGCGCACCGTCTCCGATCGCGACGCCGTCGCCCAGCACGAGCCGTGCTCCGCGAGCGGCGCGCAGCTCGACGCCGCGGCCGAGCCGCAGGCCGGCACCGGCCACGACGCGCGGGCGCCTGCGCGCACGCCAGGCTCGCAGCCGCGAGGCGCGCGGCGGCACGACCGCATCGGCGCCGACCGTCTCCATCGCCGGCGAATCTAGCCGCGCGGCGGACTTCGCGCCGCGCCGACCGTCTCCGTCGCCGGCGAATCCAGCCGCGCGGCGGGCTTCGCGCCGCGCCGCCCGGCGGGCCGGCGCTAGTCGGCGGCGATCGTCATGTCGCGTCCGGACTGCTTGGCGGCGGTCAGCGCCTCGTCGCAGCGCGACTGCAGCAGCTCGGACGGCTCCTCGCCGTCCCAGCGCCCCACACCGGCCGAGGCCGTCTGCTCGCGCGGTGTCGCGGCGCGCACGCGCTCGAGCACCTCGATCGCCTCGCCGAGGCCGCAGTTCGGCAGCACGATCGCGAACGAGCCGCCCCCGAGCCGGGCCAGCACGTCGACCTCGCGCAGCTCGCCGCGCCACAGCGAGGCGGTCTCCTTGATCAGCCGGTCGCCCTCGCGCTCGCCGCGCAGCATGTTGAACGAGCCGAGGTGGTCGAGGTCGACCAGCGCGACCGAGAGCGGGTGCTCGCCACGCCGTGCGCGGGCCAGTTCGCGCGGCAGCTCGTCCTCGAACACGCGCCGCGTCGCGACGCCGGTCAGCTCGTCGGTCAGCGCGAGCGTCTGGACGCGTGCGCGCAGCCCGGAGTGCTCGATCGCGACGGCGGCCTGTGCCGCGAGCAGCCGCAACATCCCCGATGCGCCCTCGGGCACCGCCTCGACCGCCACCTGCCAGATCACGATCAAGACGCCACACACCTGCCCGTCGCGCAGCACGGGCTCGAACAGCGCCGAGCGGGCCGACGTTGCGTCGACCAGCGGCTGCGCCAGCGCGGGGTGCGAGCGCGCGTCCGCGACGAAGTAGCTCTCACGTGCCGTGAAGGCGCGTCCCGTCGTGTCCGGCCGTGGCTGGATCGTCACGGGCGCCATGTCGATGCCGCTCATCGCGGTCGAGACGAACTCGCGTCCCGACGGCTCGAGCAGGAAGGCGGAGGGCGCATCCGCAATCTCGCAGGCCGCGCGGCAGACCGCCTTACGGCCGTCCGCGCCGCCGGCGAGCACGGCCACGACGCGCCCGATGGCGCCCATGCCGCGCGCGTGATTGCGCAGCGAGTCGTTGAGCCGCAGCAGGTCGCGCTCGTTGGACTCGCGCTCGAGCTCGTATGCGAGCACGCGCGCGAGCATCGTGAAGAGCTGCTCGTCGGCGTTGCTGAAGCGCTCGCTCTGCTCCGACAGCGCCGCCAGCGCGCCGACGCGCGTCCCGTCCGACAGCTCGAGCGGGACGCCGAGGTAGGAGGCTGCGGGCGTGCCGCGCCGCAGCGCGAGCTCGGCGTAGACACGATCGGCGGCGAGGTCGTTGCAGAGCCGCGGCGCGCGCTCGTCGGCCATCGCGATGTCGTAAGAGTCGTCGAGCGGCGTCGAGAGGTTGCAGCGCAACCCGAGCGCGGCACCGGAGCGCGTGTCGACGACCCGGTGCACCGAGTTGATGCGGTCGAGGTGGGAGAGGTAGATCGCGCAGCCCGGCATCAACCGGTCGAGCAGGTCGAGCACGGAGCGCGTGGCGTCCGCGAACGAGCGGTATGACGCCGCAGACGCGGCGGCCGCTGCATTGATCGCACCGACGTCCATCAGACCTTCATCGTCTCCACGGGCGGGCTCCTTGAACCAGGCGCGCGGGATCATTCGTCCAGCTGCGGGCTGACGCCGCCGGCGCCTGGACGTGCGCTCGCCCTAAGCGGTTCGCGCCAGGCTGCCGATCAGGTACGTGTGCACGAAGACATCGCCCTGTCCGGCGTCATCGGCGCGCTCTCCTACGCGCTCGATATCACTGAGGGCCAGCCCCCGGGCCACGGCGTCCGCTCCTGCATGATCGGGATGCGCATCGCCGAGCAGCTGCAGCTCTCCTCCCAGTTCCGTTCGGACCTCTTCTACGCGCTGCTGCTCAAGGACGCCGGCTGCTCCGCCAATGCCGGGCGCATGGCCGCGCTCTTCGGCGCCGACGACCAGGTGACCAAGCGGGCGGCGAAGCTGCTCGACTGGACGAAGCCGGCGCGGGCGCTGTTCTGGTCGCTGCGCAACGTCGCGCCCGGCGCCGCGCTGGGGTATCGCCTGGCGTTCCTGAAAGGCCTGCACGACGAGGGGGACTTCGCTCGCCAGCTGGTCGAGACACGCTGCGACCGCGGCGCCGAGATCGCGCGCATGCTCTACCTGTCCGAGGAGACCGCCGTCGCGATCCGCAGCCTCGACGAGCACTGGGACGGGCGCGGGATGCCCGACGGCCTGGCGGGGGAGGAGATCCCGCTGCTCGCGCGGATCCTCTGCCTCGCGCAGACGCTCGAGGTCTTCCACGCGGCCGGCGGCGTCAAGGGCGCGCGCAGGGTGGCGCAGCGCCGGCGCGGGCGCTGGTTCGACCCGGCGCTGGTCGACGCGCTGCCCGGCGTCTTCCGCGACCGCGCGTTCTGGGCCACGCTCGACCGCCTCGACGTCTCCGGCTGGGAGCCGGCCGATCGCCTGATGCGCGCCGACGACTACCGCCTCGACCGCATCGCCGAGGCCTTCGCCCGCGTGATCGACGCGAAGTCGCCCTTCACCGCGCGCCACTCCGAGCGCGTCGCCGAGATCGCCGTCGGCATCGGTGGCGTGCTGGGCTTCGGGCCCGAGACACGGCGCGACCTGCGCCGCGCCGGCCTGCTGCACGATGTCGGCAAGCTCGCGATCTCGAACCTGATCCTCGACAAGCCGGGCAAGCTCACGCAGGCGGAGTTCGCGAAGGTCAAGGTCCATCCGGCGCACACGCTCGACATCCTCCGGCGCGCGCCGTGCTTCGTCCCGATCGCCGCGCTGGCGGCCAACCACCACGAGCGCATCGACGGCACCGGCTATCCGCGCGCGCTGCGCGGCGACGAGCTGGACATGCCGATGCGCGCGCTGGCTGTCGCCGATGTCTACGAGGCCCTGACCGCCGACCGGCCCTACCGCGGCGCGATGCCGGTCGCGCAGGCGCTCGCGGTCGTCCGCTCGGAGGTCCCGGGCAGGCTGGACGGCCCAGTCGTGGCCGCGCTCGAGTCCTACCTCGGGCAGATGCCTGATCCGCTCGCCCCGTCCGTCGTAACGCTCGCGGCCCCGGCAGCTGCGACTCCCGCGCCCGTCAGTGGTGCTCGAGCACCCGGTCGATGAGGCCGTACTCGACGGCCTCGTCGGCCTTGAAGAAGCGGTCGCGCTCCATGTCGGCGTGCACGCGCTCCTCCGTCTGACCGGTGTGCTTGGCGTAGATCTCGTCGACGCGCTTGCGCGTCTTCAGCACCTCGCGCGCGTGGATCTCGATGTCCGTCGACTGGCCCTCGAAGCCCGAAGAGGGTTGGTGGATCAGCTGGCGCGAGTTCGGCAGCGCCATCCGCTTGCCGGGCGCCCCGCCGGTCAGCAGCAGCGAGCCCATCGACATCGCGATGCCGACGCAGATCGTCGCCACGTCGGGCTTGACGAAGTGCATCGTGTCGTACACCGCGAGCCCGGCGTAGATCGAGCCGCCGGGCGAGTTGATGTAGATCGAGATGTCCTTGTCGGGATCCTGGGACTCGAGGTGCAGCAGCTGCGCGACGACCAGGTTCGCCACCATGTCGTCGATCGGTGAGCCGAGGAAGATGATCCGCTCGTTGAGCAGGCGCGAGTAGATGTCGAACTCACGCTCGCCGCGCGCGGTGCGCTCGATCACCATCGGTACCAGGGGCATACGGGAGGGATAGCAGGCCGCGGCGCCGGGCCGGGCGACGGCGTAGATTCCGCCGATGCGCACGACCGGCGGCCCCTGCGACGCCGAGACCCGGCGCACGCGCGGGTGACCGGACGCAGATGAGCGGTGGACGGCCCGTCGCGGTGGGCATGGTGCTCGCCGCGGCGGCATCGCTGCAGGTCGGCGCGGCGTTCGCGATCACGCTGTTCGACGAGCTCGGGCCGGGCGGCGCGGCGTTCCTGCGGCTCGCGCTCGCCGCGGTCGTGCTGTGGGCGATCTGGCGGCCGTCGCTCGACGGCGACCTGCGGCTGGCGGCCGCGTTCGGCGTTGCGCTCGGGTTGATGAACTGGGCGATCTACGAGTCGATCGCGCGGATCCCGCTCGGGGTCGCGGTGACGATCGAGTTCGCCGGCCCGCTGCTGGTCGCCGTGCTCGGCTCGCGCCGCCCGCTCGACGGCCTCTGGGTCGTGCTCGCTGCGGCCGGGATCCTGCTGCTCGCCGACCCGGGCGGGGGCTCGAGCGATCCGCTCGGCGTGCTCTTCGCGCTGCTCGCCGCGGCCTGCTGGATGGCCTACATCCACCTGTCCAAGCGCACCGGCGCGGCGTTCCCCGGCGGCTCGGGGCTGGCGCTCGCGATGGCGGTCGGCGCGCTGGTCGTGCTCCCCGCCGGGATCGTCCAGGGCGCGGGCGGGCTGGCGCAACCCGACCTGCTCGGGGCGGCGCTGGTCGTCGCGCTTGCGTCCTCCGTGCTGCCCTACTCGCTCGAGCTCGAGGCACTGCGGCGGCTGCCGGCGGCGGTCTTCGGCGTGCTGATGTCGCTCGAGCCGGCGGTCGCGGCGCTCGCCGGCTTCGTCGTGCTCGGCCAGGACCTCGGCGCGCGCGAGCTGGTCGCGATCGCGCTGGTCGTCGCGGCGAGCGCGGGAGCGGCGGCGCTCAGCGGCCGCTGACGCCGTCGAACCAGTCGCGCAGCGAGACGTGGCGCTCGGAGTGCTCGCCCGAGCTGAGCTCGTGGCGCAGCTCGCTGAGCAGCCCGAAGCGGTCGGCGACGACGTGGTGCTGGTGGATCGTCTCGAGGTTCTCCTGGCGCGCGGAGACGAACGCGTCGTCGCGCAGCTCGGGCAGCTGCTCGACGACGCCGCGGATCATCTCGCGCACGCAGTCCTCGACGAAGCGCGGCCGGCGGTGGGCCTTCTCGACCACGGCGCCCTCGTCGGAGCGCTTCATCAGCTCGTAGATCTCCGATGACATCGAGTTCTCGACGATCGCGACCAGGCGCTGGGCGTCGATGTCGGTGTCGCACTCCTCGGGGCAGCCGACGTGCAGCGTGCCGAGCCCGCGCTGATTGTGCGTGGCGACCGGCACGGCCTCGAAGATGCGCTCGATCTCGCGCTCGTCGAAGCCGTCGGCGAGCAGCCGCTCGCGTGAGCTCGCCCGTACCAGCGTCTGCGCGCACGGGCACGCGGTCATGCCCTGCACGGAGACCCCGATGAGCCGCTTCGTGCCGGCCTCGCCGGCGACCGCGACGCCGTGCAGCGTGAAGATCTCCTGGGTGCGGATCCCGCTCACCGGCGCCGGCTTGTACTCCGGGAACCGGGCCTCCAGGTGTACCTCGGCGCGCCGCGCGCCCTGGCGGTCGCGCACCCGCTCGGCGATGTGCTGCGCCAGCGTCTCGGCGCGGAACGCGCTCTCGCCGAGGATGACCTCGCCGATCGCCTCGTTGACGACTTCCTCGAAGCGCGACATGTGCGCGCCCTTCTGGCGCGGGCCGAGGTCGACGAAACAGTCGAGCTTCGCGTAGAACAGCTGCTCGGACCCGCTCGGCCTTGATCCGGATGACCTTCTCGACGTTGGTGACGCCCACGCGCGAGAGCGAGATGTGCAGCGTCGGGACCTGGTTCTGAACGTCCTCGAGAGAAACCGCCATGGCCCTGAAGATAGAGGGTTGCCCGAACGGCCCCATCGGGGGGAAGAAGTTCACCATTTCGGCCTGCTCTGGGTACCTGTACCTGTGCTACAAGTCACGAAGTAGACAGCAGACAGGGTCGGTCCGGAGGGGTCGACCGGGTTTCTCGGCTTCAAGGATCGAGGACGTTGAGCACCAAGACGGATGTGCTGCTGACGGAAGAGGTCTCCATAACGGAGATCGAAGAGCTCCGTCCACTGATTGCTGAAGGCCAGGAGAAGGGGGTCCTCAGCTTCGCTCAGATCGCCTCTTCGCTTGAGGAGATCGAGGTCACCAAGGAGCAGGTCTCCGAGCTGCACGCGTACCTGGAGGACCAGGGGATCGACGTCGTCGGCGACGACGGCCGCCCGGCGGTCAGCGAGGCCGGCCGCTTCGAGCGCGCGGCCCAGGCGGGCGAGAAGGCGCGCGACGCGCCGCGCAAGCCCGAGCTCGACCTCACCGTCGAGCCCAGCCTGGACTCGCTACGGCTCTACCTGCGCTCGATCGGGCGCGTGCAGCTGCTGACGGCCGAGCGCGAGGTCGCGCTCGCCAAGCGGATCGAGCGCGGCGACCTCTACGCCAAGCAGGACATGGTCGAGGCGAACCTGAGGCTGGTCGTCTCGATCGCCAAGGGCTACCTCGGCCGCGGGCTCTCCTTCCTGGACCTGATCCAGGAGGGCTCGCTCGGGCTGATCCGCGCGGTCGAGAAGTTCGACTACCGGCGCGGCTACAAGTTCTCCACCTACGCCACCTGGTGGATCCGCCAGGCGGTGACGCGCGCGATCGCCGACAAGGGGCGCACGATCCGCATCCCGGTCCACATGGTCGAGAAGCTCAACAAGGTCGTGCACGTCGAGCGCCAGCTCGTGCAGACGCTCGGCCGCGAGCCGACGCCCGACGAGATCGCCGCCGAGCTGGAATGCACGGTGCGCGAGGTGCGCGACATCCAGCGCATGGCGCAGCAGCCGGTCTCGCTCGAGAAGCCGATCGGCGAGGAGGAGGAGTCAGAGCTCGGCGACTTCGTCGAGGACCAGACCGCCGTCTCCCCGTTCGAGCAGGCGTCGGACAACCTGCGCCGCGAGAACGTGCGCAGGGCGCTCGACGCGCTGCCCCAGCGCGAGCGCGAGGTGATCGAGATGCGCTTCGGCCTGACCGGCACGCGCCCGTTCACGCTGGAGGAGGTCGGCCGCGCGTTCAACGTGACGCGCGAGCGGATCCGCCAGATCGAGAACCACACGCTCAAGAAGCTCGAGTCGCTGCCCGAGGCCCAGCGGCTCCGCGACACCGGCTGACGCGGGTTCGCGCCGCTAGACTCGGGCGGCCCGCGGTGGGATTCCCGAGCGGTCAAAGGGGACGGGCTGTAAACCCGTTGGCTCAGCCTTCGCAGGTTCGAATCCTGCTCCCACCATCGCGTTCGCGTGGGCTGGCGCGGTGTCGCTCGACGGCGCGCAGTCGCTCGCGCCGGTGCTGATCGCATTGGCCGGGCTTGTCCACGAAGGTCGCGCAATTCGGCGTGGAGCAGACATAGACCATGCGCCGATTGTCTCTCATACGCGCCGGGTTCCTCCAAGTTCCTCTCCCTACGCGCGCGAGGCGTTGCCTTCGTGCGCGCGAGATATATACAACTTGGAGGAACTTTGAAGCCCGAAAGCCGGAGGTTGCAGGTGAAATACAAATCCC
Source organism: uncultured Solirubrobacteraceae bacterium (assembly GCA_963721315.1). Classification (GTDB taxonomy): domain Bacteria; phylum Actinomycetota; class Thermoleophilia; order Solirubrobacterales; family Solirubrobacteraceae; genus DASQMT01. Next base: position 201,212 of record CAVRIU010000006.1, on the reverse strand, counting down.
GGGTTCCTCCAAGTTCCTCCAAGTTCCTCGCGAACTTGACGAGCGTGGAAAGTCGCCGCCCGTGATGGGTACAGTTTGCGGTGCCGCCGTCTAGCCGTCGTCGGTCATATCGGGTTGCGAAGCCGTCCAAGCATGGGGCGGCTTCGCGCGTTTCAGGAACTTTTCGTCGGCGCCCGGGATTCATGGTAAGTTCCATATTGGTCGTCACCCTCAACGGTGCGGCCACCCGATATGAAGGTTTCTGCCGACAAGCGCGCGGCGCGTGGCCGCACCCTTTCCAAGACGCTCAACTACGGCGTGCGTCCACACAAGACCGTGGCCGCCGCCGGCAAGCGCTTTGATCGCATGGCGCACGTCATCGGCAAGGTGGACGTCGCCACGCTCGGCGCTGAGGATCGCGCCGTCTATGACGCCGCCCGTTGGCGCTACGCGAAGACGTGCACGCGGCTTCATCGCAACCCGGCCGCGCTCGCGGCCTTGAAGCTCGCCGCGCCGTCGCGTCCGGGCAACCGCACCCTGCCGCGCCGGCGTGGAGCCGGCCGGCCGCGTGTCGTCCGCCTTTGCGCGAACGGGCCGCCTTCCGGCGACTCCGACTCCGACTCCGAATCTGACCCACCACCGCCCGCGCCGGCGCGCGGGCTGATCCCGCGCACCCGCGCGCCGCCCTGCCGTGCCGCCCGACCCATGCCTATGGGCCGGGACGGCGCGCTGATGCCGCCGTCCCGGCTCCCCATTTGATCGAGCAGGGAGAACGGTAATGCAGGACAAGCGGCAAGACGAAACGCTGGTGGTGCTGGTCACCGACGGCGCCGAAGCGCACGATGCCGGTGCGCAGTTGAAAGTCGGCTGGCGCCGGCAAGCCGACACGACCGGCGCGTGCCCGGTATGCGGCGCCACGCTGCGCCAAGCCAACCGCGCCGAGCGCCGCGAACTGGCGCGCCGCTACGGCGCCGGCTTCGGCCACGTCGTGATGGAGCACGCGCCGGAGTGCCCGGTCGGCGACGGGCCGCTCCGGCGGGCATCATGATCGCGACCGCATCGACGGCCGGCGCGGTCGCATTGCGCTACGCCGCACGCGGCATCGGCGTCTTCCCGATCAACGCGGACACGAAGCGGCCACTGACCACTGGCGGCTTTCATGACGCGAGCACCGATCCGGACGTGATCCGCGCGTGGTGGCGGCGGCATAGCGCCGCCGGCTTGGCGATCCCGACCGGCAAGGCCAGCGGCGTCGTCGTCATCGACTTCGACCGCGTGGACGCGATCGTGGAACTGGTCGATCGCTTCGGCCAGTTGCCGCCGACGCCGAGCGTGCGCACGCCGAGCGGCGGGATGCACTTCTACTTCCGGGCGCCCGTCGAGCGCGTGGCGTGCTCGGTCTCAAAGCTCGCCGCCGGCGTGGACGTGCGCGGCGACGGCGGCTATGTCGCGGTGCCGCCGACAAGGCGCGCGGACGGCCGCGCCTACAAGTGGGCGCACGCCGACACGATCGCGCTCGCGGCGTTGCCGGCGCCGTGGTCTGACGCGATCGCCGCGCCGCCGCTGACGCCGGCGGCGACGCCCGCCGAAGCGTGGATCAACGCCGTCTACGGTCCCGTGCTCGAAGGCCAGCGCGACCAATCGCTGACGCGCCTGGTCGGCCATTTGCTGCGTCGTCACGTCGATGCGCGCGTGGTGCTCGCGCTCGCCTATGCGGTCAACGCGCGCGCCTGCCGGCCGCCGCTCGATGATCGCGACGTGGAGCGCATCGTGGGGTCGATCTCCGGCCGCGAGTTGAGTCGGAGGCTGGCCGCATGACGCGCGAGAACGTGCACAAGCTCGCGGTACTGCAACGCGCGCAGATCACCACGCCCACAACGTCGGCGGGCGCGCTCGCGGCGCTCACCGAAGCGCTCGGCGTGTCTGAGATCGGCCTGTCGGTCGAGCGCGTGCGGCTCGCCGGCGAAGGCGGCGACGCGATCGGCGAAATCTATCTCTCCAACGGCACGGTGATGGAGTTCCCGGCGATCGCCGCGCTTGGCAACCCGGCCAAGCTCGCGACCGCGATCGCGAGCTATGTCGGCATCGTGCGCATCTTCAAGGCGCCCGAAGCGATGCGCGTGCTCGCGCTGACATGCAACGCCGCCGAACGGCTCACGGTCGAGTCTGACCGTGAGCGTTCCGTTAGCTGGTGCGCCGGATATCTCATGAGCGCCAGCGAAATCCGGATCGACATGACCGTCACGGCCGAGCGCTGGCGCGCGTTCTCAGAGTTGGCCGCCGTCGAGTCGCGCGACGGCATGGGCCGGGTCGTGATCCGCAACGTGGACGGCACGCGCTTGGTCCGCGCCGGCTGGTTTGCGATCTACGTGCACCGCGAGTGCGACCCGACCGTGGGCCGCGCCTTGTCGCGCATGGTCAGTTTGGCCGGCTGGAACCGCGCCGGCGGCAACGCCCGTGGCCGTGTCAAGGCGACGTCGCCGGGCGGCGACCGGCATTTGGGCTGGAACTTCTACGCGGTGCCGCCCGGATGGGATGACGAGTGAGCGATTCCAAGCTCGCAGGACGGCCTGCGACATGAGCGGCCGATTGCTCACGGCCGACGCCAGTCGAATCCTGCCCCACCATCTCGGCCGGACGTCTAGACCGGCAGGACGGGAATGTCGTACAAGACTGCGGCGACGATGAAAGCGGCCACGGCAGCAGCGATCGCCACGCCGCTGAGGATCTTCTGGCGCGGGCTGGTGTTCGCCGCCTTCTCCTTGGCGTGATCGGCTTGCACGAGCGCGGTGTCGAGTAAGCGCCCGGCCCAGGCGAACTCGAGCGACAAGATCGCCAGCCCGACAGGGATCACGAGGAACGCGGGGCCGGGCAGTACGAGCATGGCCAAACCGCCCAGCACGATTACGGTGCCTGCCACGACGAAGGCTGCACGGTAGATCTTGCCGTGATCGCGATGGGTCTCGCGGCGGCGTTCGAGCTTCCTGACGACCTTGGGCGACTCGGGCTTCGGCTGCGGTGGCGAAGCCGCACGTGCTGCAACGTCGGATTGCGTATCCATTATGGGTTGTACGGGCCCACATGCCGGAGGGATGACGCGCGTGGTCCAACCTTGATCGCGCTCGGTCGCGCATGCGGTTGCCGCTCGTAGGGCACGGAGCGGAGCTCCGCCGAAGCGACGGCAGATCGAGCCAGGCCCGAGCGCCACTCGGCTAGGCTCGGCGCGATGCCTGCCGGAATCGTGCTCGCGGGCGGCCGCTCGACCCGCATGGGCACGCCGAAGGCGTGGCTGGACTGGCACGGCTCGACATTGCTGCACCGCACCTGCGCAGTGGTCGCGCGCGGCGCGGGCGGGCCGGTCGTGGTCGTGCGCGCACCCGGACAAGACCTGCCGGCGCTCCCCGACGGCGTGCGGGTCGTCGAGGATGCGCGCGAGGGCCAGGGCCCGCTGCAGGGCCTGCTCGCCGGCTTGGAGGCCGTCGACGGCGAGCTGGCGTTCGCGGCGTCGACCGACATGCCGTTCCTGCATCCGCGCTTCGTCGCCGCCGTCTGCGCCGCGGCGCGCGACGCCGATGCCGCGGTGCCGCACGTGGACGGCTTCCGCCAGCCGCTGGCGGCCGCGTACCGGACTGCGCTCGCGCCACTCCTGGCGGCGCTGGTCGGGCAGGGCAAGCTGGGGTCGGCGTCCCTCTTCGAGCGCTGCGAGACGCGCTGGCTGGACGGGCTCCCGCATGCTGAGAGCGTGCGCAACCTCAACGCGCGCGCGGACTACGAGGTGGCGCTGGGCGAGCCGCAGCCGTCCGTGCGTGTGCGTTGCTTCGGCCCGCTGCGCCGGCCGCCGGCCGAGGTGCGGGCGGCGACGCTCGGGGCGGCAGCGGCGGCGGTCGGCGTCGCGCTCGACGCGCGCGTGCTCGCCGCGCTGAACGGCGACCAGATCGCGCGCGACCCGTCCGAGCCGCTCGTGGAGGGCGACGACGTGGCGTTCATGGTGGTAGAGGAGGCCTGATGACGCGAGCGATGAGCAAGCAGCAGGTGGACGCCGTGATCGTCGGCGCCGGGGTGGCCGGCCTGACGGCCGCCTGGCGCCTGGCGCAGGCCGGCGTCGACGTCATCGTGGTGGAGGCTCGCGACCGGGTCGGCGGCCGGCTGCACACGGTCGAGGTCGACGGTGAGCCGTTCGAGCTCGGCGGGCAGTGGATCGGGCCGACGCAGTCCGCCGTGGGGGCGCTGCTGGACGAGCTCGGGCTCGAGCTGTTCGCGCGCCATCGCGAGGGCGACACGGTGCGGCTAGGGGCGGACGGCCGCGCCGTGCGCTACGGCGGCGCCGATCCCGGCTTGCCCGCGGACGCCGTCGCCGCATACGACGCAGGCGTCGAGAAGCTCCGCCGCCTGGTCGAGACGGTCGACCCGGACGAGCCCTGGACGCACCCGGAGGCGCGCGCGCTGGACGCCGTCTCCTACGAGCAGTGGCTGCAGGCGGAGGTGCCGCATGCCGAGGCACGCGCCGTGCTGCGCTTCGTCGCATCCGGCTTCATGACCAAGCCGGCCGACAGCTTCTCGCTGCTGCAGACGCTCTGGCTGCTCTCCAGCGCGGGAGCGGTCGAGCACCTGCTCGACGAGAACGAGGTGCTCGACGCGCGCATCGTCGGCGGCGCGCAGCAGATCCCACTGCGCCTTGCGGAGCGGCTCGGCGAGCGCGTGCTGCTCGGCGCCCCGGTGCGCGACGTCGCCTGGAGCGAGCAGGAGGTGCGGGTTACGGCCGGCGACGTCGAGATCACCGCCGCCGCGGCCGTGCTCGCGGTGCCGCCGAACCTGCTGCCGGCGATCCGCTTCGACCCGCCGCTGCCCGGTCGCCGGATGCAGGTGGACCAGTGGCTCTCGCAAGGAGCGCTGATCAAGGTGCAGGCCGCGTACCCGACGCCGTTCTGGCGCGCCGGGGGCATGAGCGGAACCGCGTTCGGGCACGCGCTCGTCAGCGAGGTCTATGACAACTCGCCGCCCTCCGGCATGCCCGGGGTGCTGATCGGCTTCATCTCGGATCACGCCGCAGACGCCGCCGCCGCGCTCGCGCCCGCGCGAGCGCAGGGCCGCGGTGCTGGACGCGTTCGCCGCCTATTTCGGCCCCGTGGCGCTCACCCCGACGCACTACGTCGAGCGCGACTGGACGACCGAGGAATGGACGCGCGGCGCGTACTCGGCGACGTTCGCGATCGGGGCGCTGTCGCGGTTCGGGCCGGTGCTGCGCGAGCCGATCGGCCCGTTGCGCTTCGCCGGCACCGACATCGCCGGCACCGGCAACATGCACATGGACGGCGCGGTGCTCTCCGGCGAGGCCGCCGCCGCCTCGCTGCTTGCGCGCTAGCGGCCTACTCCTCGAACTCGTGCTCGTAGCCCTGGCCGGTCCGCGGCTTGGAGCCGAAGCCGCGCTGCAGCCCTCCGGTCCGCATGCCGGGCGGCGGGCCGCCCGGCTGGGGATCGCCGGCGCGGCCGCGCTGCTTGGGCCGGTCGCGGTCGCGGCTCGGCTGCACGCGCTTGGGCTCGCCGCGCTGCTTCGGGAAGTGCGGCGGCCATGGCGCGTCGCCGAGGCCGCCCTCCTCGTCGCGGCGGGCGAGGCCGAGCAGCTGGTCGAGCGAGCCGGGCTCGTCGTCGATGCCGGCGGCCGGATCGCCGGACGTGCGCAGGCGGGCCGGGACCGTGTCGAGCCGCAGGTCGCCGGGCTCGACGGCGGGCACCTCGTCCCACTCGAGCGCGCATGACACGCGCGCGTCGGTGGTCGGGCGGACGGAGTAGCAGGACGCGACGGTGCGGTCGCGCGCGTTCTGGTTGTAGTCCACGAACACGCCGTGGCGCTCCTCCTTCCACCACTTGCTGGTCGCCAGGTCGGGCGCGCGACGCTCGACCTCGCGGGCCAGGGCGAGCGCGGCGCGGCGCACCTCGAGGTGGTCCCAGAGCGGCTCGATCCGGACGTTCACGTGGATGCCCTTGGACCCCGAGGTCTTCGGATAGCCGCGCAGCCCGTGCTCGGCCAGCACGTCGCGCACGACCATCGCGGTGCGGCGCACCGCGTCCCATTCGATGCCGGGCGTCGGGTCGAGGTCGACGCGCAGCTCGTCCGGATGGTCGAGGTCGATGCGCCGCGCGGGCCACGGGTTGAAGTCGATCACGCCCAGGTTCACGGCCCAGACGAGGTGCGCGGCGTCGTTGGCGACGAGCTCCTCGGCGGTGCGCCCGGAGGGGAACGCGACGGTGCTCGTCTGCAGCCAGTCGGGCACCTTCGCCGGCACGCGCTTCTGCCAGATCGGCTCCTCGAGGATCCCGTTGACGAAGCGCTTCATCACCGTCGGGCGCTCGCGCACGTGCACCAGCACCGCGTCCGCGATCTCCAGGTAGTACGACGCGATGTCGAGCTTGGTCCAGCCCGGCTTGGGGAAGTAGACCTTGCCCGGGCTCGACAGCCGGACCTCCCGGCCCGCCGCCTCGAGCATCGTGAACTCGCTCTTGGCCATTGCGTCAGGAGCGTAACCGGCGCGTGTACCGCCCGGTAGATTCGCCGGCGTGACGTCGAGGGAGCACGAGCCTTCTCCGCGCCGCTCCTGCCTGTCGGTCCCGGGCTCGTCGGAGAGGATGCTCGCGAAGGCGCCCGGGCTCCCGGCGGACGAGCTCGTCATCGACCTCGAGGACGCGGTCGCCGCCGAGCAGAAGGACGCCGCGCGCGCGCGCGTCGTCGAGGCGCTGGCGAGCGAGGATTGGGACGGCGTCGCGGTGAGCGTGCGCGTCAACGCGCCGCGCACGCCCTGGTGCCACCTCGACGTCATCGCGCTCGCCGCGCTCGCGCGGCAGCCCGTCGCGATCGTCGTCCCGAAGGTCGAGAGCGCCGGCGACCTCGCGTTCGTCGAGCGCCTGCTCGACGGCGCCGAGGCCGCAGCGGGCCGGGCGCGTGCCGCTGCGCGTGCAGGCGCTGATCGAGACGGCGGCGGGGCTCGCGCGCGCGCAGGAGATCGCGGGCGCCTCGACCGCGGCTCGACGCGCTGATCCTCGGCTACGCCGACCTCGCCGTCTCGCTCGGCCGCACGACCGCGGGCGCGGCCGACCTGGACGGCTGGCGGCCGGCGCAGGAGCTGCTGCTCGCTGGCGGCCCGCGCGCACGGGTTGCAGGCGATCGACGGCCCGTACCTCGGCGTCGAGGTCGACGACGCCTTCAGCGCCGCCGTCGCCCGCGCGCGCGAGCTCGGGCTTCGACGGCAAGTGGGCGATCCACCCGGCGCAGCTGCCGGCCCTGAACGAGGCGTTCACGCCGGGCGAGGACGAGGTCGACGCGCGCTCGCGCGGTGATCGCGGCGCTGGCGCGCGCGGAGCGCGAGCGACGGCGCCGGCGCCGTCGCGCTCGACGGCCAGATGCTCGACGAGGCCGTCCGGGCGGCCGCGCTGCGCACGCTCGCCGCGCGCCGGGAAGCTCGCGTGACCGCCACGCGCCGGTGCGGGTCGCCGGCCCGTTCTTCGAGGAGCTCGAGCGCGGCCACGTCGAACGCGCCGCGCCGGCGCTGACGCTGACCGAGGGCCACGCCGCGCTGCACCAGGCGATCCTCGGCGACCGGCTGCGCCTGGCGCTCGACGCGTCGCTCGCGCGGCGCGTCGTCGGCGGCGAGCGACCGCTCGCACATCCGGCGCTCGTCTGCGACGTCGCGATCGGGCAGTCGACGCTGCTGACGCAGCGCGTGATCGCCAACCTCTTCTACCGCGGCCTCGTGCTGCGCCGCGCTCCGCTGATCGGCGACACGCTGCGCACGACGACCGAGGTCGTCGCGCTGCGCCAGAACCGCGCGCGGCCCGGCCGCGCGGCGACCGGCCTCGCCGTGCTGCGGATCGTGACGGTCGACCAGGAGGAGCGCCCGGTGCTCGACTTCACGCGCTGCGCGATGCTGCCGCTGCGCGACCCGCAGGGCGTCACGGGCCACGCCGACGCGATCGCGGGCGAGCCGCTCGCGCTCGACGCCGCCACGCTCGCGGCGCCGGTCGCGGGCTGGGACCTGGCGGCGCTGCGCGCCGCGTCGCCGGGCGCCGGCTTCGACGACCTCGCGGCCGGCACCGTCTGGGAGGTCGAGGGCGGCGACGTCGTCAGCGCGGCGCCGGAGCTGGCGCGGCTGAGCCTCAACGTCGCGATGGCGCACCACGACCGCGGCGCCGGCCAGGACGGGCGCCGGCTGGTCTACGGCGGTCACACGATCGGCCTCGCCGCCGCGCAGCTCACGCGCGCGCTGCCGAACCTCGCGACGATCGTCGCCTGGCACGGCTGCGACCACCTCGCGCCGGTGTTCGAGGGCGACACGCTCGCGTCGACGATCGAGCTGGAGCGCTGCGAAGCGCTGCCGGGCGGCGGCGGGCTCGTGCACCTGCGCTCGCGCGTCCGTGCCCACCGGGCCGACGCGACCGGCGACGCCGCGGTCGACGTGCTCGACTGGCGGCTCGTCGCGGTGCTGGCGTGAGCGGCATCCTCGCCGGCCTGCGCGTCGTCGAGGGCTCGGCCTTCGTCGCGGCGCCGCTCGGCGGCATGACGCTCGCGCAGCTCGGCGCCGACGTGATCCGCTTCGACCAGATCGGCGGCGGCCTGGACCGCGATCGCTGGCCGCTCGCCGAGAACGGGCAGAGCCTCTTCTGGGCCGGCCTGAACAAGGGCAAGCGCTCGATCCAGCTCGACCTGCACTCGCCCGCCGGACGCGAGCTCGCCCAGGCGCTGGTGACCGCGCCGGGCGAGGACGCCGGGCTCTTCCTGACCAACTTCCCGGCGCGCGGATGGCTCGCCTACGACGCGCTGCGCGCGCGCCGCGAGGACCTCGTGATGGTCGCGCTGACCGGCAACCCGGACGGCACCAGCGAGGTCGACTACACCGTCAACCCCGCCACCGGCTTCCCGTGGGCGACCGGCCCGCGCAACCTCGCCGAGCCGCTCAACAGCGTGCTGCCGGCGTGGGACGTCGCGATGGGGACGCTCGCGGCGACCGGGCTGCTGGCCGCCGAGCGGCACCGCAGCCGGACCGGCGAAGGGACGCTCGTGCGGCTCTCGCTCTCCGACGTCGCGTTCGCGATGGTCGGCAACCTCGGCCGCATCGCCGAGGCGCAGCTCGGCTCGCGCGACCAGCCGAAGGACGGCAACTACCTCTACGGCGCGTTCGGGCACGACTTCGAGACGCGCGACGGCCGCCGCGTGATGGTCGTCGCGCTGACCGCCGCGCCAGTGGGTCGCGCTGCAGCGACGCGACCGGCATCGCCGAGGCCTGCGCGAGCATCGAGCAGGCGACGGGCCACGACCTCGAGCGCGGAGGCCGGCCGCTTCGGCGCGCGCGACCTGATCGCGGCGCTGCTGCGGCCGTGGTTCGCCGCGCGCGACCTCGCCGAGATCCGCGCCGCCTTCGCCGGCACGAACGTGTCCTGGGGCCCGTACCAGACGTTCCGCCAGCTCGTGACGGAGGACCCGCGCGCCTCGACCGCCAACCCGATGTTCGGCGAGGTCGAGCAGCCCGGCGTCGGGACCTACCTGATGCCGGGCTCGCCGCTCGACTTCGAGGCCTTGCCGCGCGCTCCCGGTCGCGCCGGCGCCGCTGCTCGGCGAGCACACCGAGCAGGTCCTCGCCGAGCTGCTCGGGCTTGAGCGCGGCGGAGATCGCGCGCCTGCACGACGACGGGATCGTCGCGGGTGCGGGCGCCGAGCCTCAGCGGACGCGGTAGCCGAGGCCGAAGTCCCAGTGCAGGTCGCTGCCGTACTCCGGCAGCGGCGCGTCGGCGCGCGAGACCTTCACGCCCTTGCGCGTGGCGGGCGGGCAGATCGCGATGTAGCGCGCGTAGCCGCCCAGCCCGCCCTTGAACTTCGGGAAGCCGAAGGACACGAGGCAGCCCTTCGCGGGGACGCCGTCGAGGTTGTTGACGCCTTCTGCCTGCGCGTAGCCGTTGTGCATCAGCCAGAACTCGCCTTCGAGCGTCGGCGTGCTGTCGGTGTCGAGCGGCTCGTGGCCATGGAACAGGATGTCGCGCTTGCGGTGCAGGAACTTCAGCGTGGCGAGTGCGACGCTGGGGAAGTTGCCGTCGGCGGCCAGCTCCTTCGCCTTGACGGGATCGGTGGTCCAGCGCTTCGACCAGTCCGAGCGCACCATCACGACCGAGCCGGCCGGGATACGACCGTGCCGCTCCTCCCACGCGCGCACGTCCGCGACCGACAGGAAGTACTTCGGGTCCTGCCGGACCTTGCGAGCGACGTTGATGACCACCAGCTGGCGCACGGAGTAGCTCGCCGGCAGCTCGTCGATCGCTGCCTGCTCGGGCGCCCAGTGGGCGGGCGGGTCGAGCTGCGTGCCGAACTGGTCGGTCGCGATCGTGTATGCGGTCGCCTCGAAGCCGGACTCGGCGTAGGTGTAGGGCATGCCCGTGGCCGGATCGACCGCCGGCCTGAAGGTCGCCGGACCGAAGCCGGACCAGACGGGCTGGTCGGGGGTGAGCGTGTGCGTGAGGTCGATGTAGCGCGCCTTGCTGAGCGTCTGGTCGTATGCCTTCCAGAGATCGCTCTTGGCGCCGGCGACGGGCGGTGCCGCGAGTACCAACGCGATCGCCGCGAACGCCGCTGCCCGAATCCTCACCTGCATGGGCTTCCTCCCTCGATGGTGGATTGCCGTCCGGCGGGCAGTGTTCCAGGCGCGTCGCCGGGATCGCGACTTCAGCCGTGGCGGCCGTCGGCCGATCATCCCCCTATGTCCCTCGATCGCGTGACGCCGCACGGAGTGCGCGTGTTCGGCGCCGTGCTGCTCACCGCGAACTTCGTGCTGTTCGCCACGTCCGTGGCGCTCGGCTACAAGATTCTCACGTCCTCGTGGTGGCTCGTGAACCTCGTGATGATCGGGCCGACCACGGCGTGCTTCGCCCACGCGGTACCGCGCGGTCCGCGCCGGGCGGCGGCAGTCTGGCTCGGGTTCGGGATGCTCTCTTGGACGGCCGGCAACGCGATCTACCTGCAGTGGACGCAGTTCCAGGCCGATCCGCCGGTGCCGTCTCCAGCTGATCTCTGTTATCTGGGCTTCTACGCCTGCGTTCTGGGCGCGGTGGTCTGCCTGGTGCGCCGCGACAAGGGTGCGACGACGAGGTCGCTGTGGCTCGACGGGGCAATCGGCGCCGCCGGCGGGGCGACAGCGCTGGCAGCGGTGCTCAGCCCGGTCTTGTCCGGCCTGAATGGCGATCTCGGCGAGGTGCTGGTCGGAGCGTCTTACCCGGTGGCCGACCTGCTGCTGGTCGCGGTGATCTGCGGCGTGCTGGCGGGACGCGGGCTGCGCGGCGGGTCGGTCTGGCTCTGGCTGGCCGGCGGATTGGCGATCTTCTGTGCCGCGGACGTCCTCTACGCCTCGCAGGTGACGTCGGACACGTTCGTCGTCGGCACGCTGGTCAACGTGCTGTGGACGCTCGGCATCACCGTGGTTGCGCTGGCGATCTGGAGACCCCAACGGCTGGCCGCGATCGAGCCCGGGCGCTCGCTGGCGATCCTGGTGATACCGATGCTGGCGACTTCGACCGCGGTCGTGGTCCTGGTCATCGCCTCGTTCACAGCGCTTTCGAGCGTCGCGGTCGCGCTGGCGACGCTGACGCTGGTGCTCGCAGCGGCGCGCACGTTCGTCGGTTTTCATCAGGTTCAGCGGCTCTCGGACGCCCGCCGGCAGGCGGTCACCGACGAGCTGACGGGGCTCGGCAACAGGCGCTACCTGTTCGAGTACGGGGCGGAGTGCCTGGATGCCAGTGGGCCAGGTGAACGGCTGGCGTTGCTGCTGATCGATCTCGACGACTTCAAGGAGCTCAACGACACGCTGGGTCACCAGGCCGGCGACCAGCTTCTGCGCGAGGTAGCGCGACGGCTTGCCGCGCGGGTCGGCCACTCCGACCTGCTGGTGCGGTTGGGCGGGGACGAGTTCGCACTCGTGATCGCGCTGGCCGAGGGCGAGGATGGGTGTCAGGTCGCGGAGCGGATCCTCGAGCGTCTCACGCGCCCGCTCGCGATCGAGGGCGTGCAGCTGCGCGTGGACGCGAGCGTCGGCGTCGCGGAGCGCGACGACCTCGGCCTGAGCATCGCGGACCTGTTGCGCCGCGCCGACGTCGCGATGTATGCGGCGAAGGGCAGCCACACACGGGTCGAGTCCTATGACCCGAAGCTCGACGACGCGAATCGTCTACGGCTCGAGACGATTCAGGACCTCGACTCTGCGCTCGTGGATCACGAGTTCGTGCTGCACTACCAGCCCAAGATCGATCTCCGCAGCGGCACGACGCTCGGTGCTGAGGCGCTCGTGCGCTGGCAGCATCCCACGCGTGGACTGCTCTATCCCGATGCGTTCCTGCCGATCGTCGAGCAGAGCGGCCGGATGGGGGCGCTGACCGGGCTGGTGCTCGAGTCCGCCGTGGGGCAGCTCGCACAGTGGCACCGTGCCGGCGTGCCGATCTCTGTCGCCGTCAACCTGTCGGCGTCCGATCTGCTCGACGAGGCGCTCGCCGCACGGATCGCGGCGCTGCTGATAGAGCACGACCTCCCCGTCTTCGCGCTCGAGCTCGAGATCACCGAGAGCGTGCTGATGACGGATCCCCAGCGGGCGCGCAAGGTGCTCGAGGAGCTGCGGCAGCTCGGGCTGCAGATCGCGGTCGACGACTACGGCACCGGCTACTGCGCGCTGGCCTACCTGCGCGACCTGCCGATCGGCGAGCTCAAGATCGACCGCTCGTTCGTGGCCCACGTCACGGACGATTCGCGCAGCGCCGCGATCGTGCGCTCCACGATCGAGCTCGCGCACGCGCTCGACCTCCTGGTCGTCGCGGAGGGCGTCGAGAACCAGCAAGCGCTGGATGCCGTGAGGGGCTTCGGCTGCGACTTCGCGCAGGGTTATCACTTCAGCCGCGCGCTGCCTGTCGAGGCGTTCACCGCGTGGATGCTGGCGCGGGCGTCGACGCACACGGCGCCGCGCGCCGCCGTCCCGCTGCGGACGCCCGGCTGACCGGCACGACAAGGCAGCGCAGGTCGCCGGCTTCGTCGAGCGCGCCGCGCGCGACGGCGCGCATCGTCTGCGGCGGCGCGCTGCCTGACGGGCCGGGCGCTTTCTACCCGCCGACGCTCGTCACGGGCGCCGGACAGCGCTCGGAGATCGTGCAGGGCGAGGTCTTCGGCCCGGTGCTCGTCGTGCGCCCGTTCGACGGCGACGACGACGCGATCGCGCAGGCCAACGACGTCCCCTACGGGCTCGCGTCCTCGGTCTGGACCAGCGACGTAGGTCGCGCGCTGCGCGTCGGGCGCAGCCTCGAGGCGGGCGTGGTCTGGACCAACGACCATCTGCCGATCGCGTCGGAGATGCCGCACGGCGGCGTCAAGGCGTCGGGATTCGGCAAGGACATGTCCGAGCAGTCCGTGCTCGAGTACACGGTCGCGCAGCACCTGATGCTCAAGCACGCCGAGCCGGAGGCGCGCGACGGCTTCCGCCCGGCCTGAATAACATCGCTTCCACAAACTCGAAGGGGGAACGAGATGGAGTCGGGACTCGACCGTAGGACGTTCATCTCGCGTGCGGCGGTCGTAGGGGGAGGGCTGGTCAGCATCGGCGCGATCGAGCGGCTCGTCGCCGCCGACGCGGTCGGCTCGCGGCACCACCCGCACGCGCAGCCCTACGGCCCGCTGCGGCGCAAGCGCGACCAGCGCGGCATCGAGGTGCTCGCGCTGCCGCCCGGCTTCAGCTACGTCACCTTCAGCCACACGGGCTCGACCATGTCCGACGGCAATCCGACCCCGCTGGCGCTCGACGGCATGGGGGCGTTCGGCCGCCGCCGCCACCACCATCACGATCACGATCACCACCACCGGGGCCGGCGCGGACTTGTCCGGCTCGTGCGCAACTCCGAGGACCGCAACGCGGTCGGCGTCACCGGCGGCGTGCTCGGCGATCCGGCCGCGAAGTACGACGCCACGGCGTTTGGCGGCACGACGACGCTCGTCTTCGACGAGCGCCGGCGCGAGCTGGTGGAGGACTTCGTCAGCCTCAACGGCACGACCGTCAACTGCGCCGGCGGCATCTCCTACCGACGCCGGTACTGGCTGACCGGCGAGGAAACCGTCGGCGGGCCGAGTGCGAGCGACCCGCTCGCGCGCTTCCCGATCCCGCACGGCTACCTGTTCGAGACGCCGGTCGACCGTGGCCCGGACGAGCTGGAGGTCGGCGTGCCGATCCGCGCTGCCGGCCGGTTCTCGCACGAGGCGGCGGCCGTCGACCAGCGCACGGGCATCGTGTACGAGACCGAGGATCCGGGCTCGGGCGTCGGAGCCGGCTTCTATCGCTACATCCCGGACGACCCCGACCATCTGGCCGGGGGTGGCGAGCTGCAGATGCTGGCGATCACCGGCCAGCCGAACGTCGATCTGCGCGAGGGCCGGACCCGTGGCGAGCGGCTGCCGGTCGAGTGGGTGACGATCGGGACGCCGGACCCCCCGGAGCTGATCGACGTCAAGGACACGCGTGGCACGTTCACCCAGGGCTACGAGCAGGGCGGTGCGAAGTTCAACCGCCTGGAAGGGTGCTGGGAGGACGACGGCACGATCTTCTTCGTGTCGACAAGCGGCGGCGACGAGAAGAACGGCGACGTCAACAGCGACGGCTACGAGGAGGGCTTCGGGCAGATCTGGGCATACCGGCCCCACCGCCATGACGGCGGCGTGCTCGTGCTCCTTTACGAGTCACCTTCCGGGGCGAAGCTCGACTCGCCGGACAATCTCACCGTGACGCCGCGCGGCGGCCTGATCGCGTGCGAGGACGACGCCTCGACGGAGTACGAGGACACGCACCCGCTCGCGCCGGGGATCGCCAACGTCAACCGGCTGATCGGCATCACGCGCCGCGGCGCGGCGTTCGAGCTCGCGGTCAACGTGCTCAACGGCTCCGAGCTGACCGGCTGCTGCTTCAGCCCGAGCGGGCGGACGATGTTCTTCAACCTGTTCGGTCGCGCCCGCTTCGACGAGGACCCGGTCGAGGGGATGACCTGCGCCGTCACCGGGCCATGGCACCGGGGCCCGTTGTGAGCGAGGCGTAGGCAGCGCCGAGCGCGGGCTCGGCTACTCAGCTGCGGCGCGCGTGCTCGTCTTCGAGCACGCGCAGGCGCCGGTCGTGGTCGGCAACCTGCTCGACGAGCGCATCGGACGCCGGAGCGATCTGGATCTCGTCGTCGCCGTGCGATCCCTGGCCGCGCAGCCCGAGCCGCACGCGGATGTAGTCCGACAGGCTCACCTTGTCGCGTTCCGCGCGGGCGACCAGCTCATCGCGCTCGGCGTCCTCTACCCGGAACGTGATCGTCGCTCCTGCCATCCGCCCGAGCATAGAGCGTGACGCGGCGCGGCGGCTCAAGTCCGGCGCCCGGACGGACGACCCGACACTATGGGGTCGTGGTGAAAGCGCTCCGAGGTACCGTGAACGCGCCAGTTCTATGCCGGCACGTGCCGGCCCGATGGAGGGAGGAAAGATGAGCGGCTTCCGCTGCTAGTCCGCATGCCGGCGAGATCGTCAAGCGATCTGCCCGCCGCGCCGAGACAGCACCTGTTATGAGTCACCTCGTGCCGACCGTGTCGAACCATGGTCTGACTGGTCGGGAACGCGCCGGTCTGGCAGTGCATGGTTTCGCAGCCCTGGCGCTCGTGCCGGCCTTCGTGCTGTTCGCGCCACCGTCTGACTGGAGCCGGCCGCTGCTGCTCGTGGTGCTGCTGGCGCTCGCGACCGTCGTGATCTGGCATGACGTGCCGCTGCCCAGCGGCATCTCCTTCGACGCGACCGCCGCGCTGGCGCTGATCGCCGTCGCACTGGCCGGGCCGCTGCCCGCGCTTGCCGTGATCCTCGCGCCGATCCTCGTCAACGCGTTGCGCGGGCGCGAGCGACTGCTGCGCGCCGGCAACCTGGCGAACATTGCTGCCTACGGCTGGTACACGCTTGCCGGCGCGCTGCTGCTGCAGGCGTTCGCGCCGGACCCGACCGCACCGCAGGCGCTCGCCTGGCTGTTCGTCGCGGGATTGCTGCAGCTGTTCGTCAACTGGCTCGTCGGCCCGGCCGTCTACGGCACGCTCTGGCTCGGCCACCCGCTCCGCGCGCTCGTCGAGATGCTGCGCGACGCCCTGCCCGCCGGCGGGGCGATGGCCGCTTTCGGCGCGCTGACGGTCGTGCTCTTCGGCGCCTTCGGCCTCGAGGCGCTGGCGCTGTTCGCGCTCGTCGCGGTGCTGCCGCAGAGCGCGCTCACGTTCGTCGCCCGCACGCGTCCCGTCGCGTTGCTCGATCAGCTCACCGCCGCGCGGCGCTACGCGGGCGCAATGGCAGTGCACCTCGGCCTCGGGCGAGGCGCACGGCACGAGCTCGACGCCGTCATCAGGCTCGCGCACGCGCGCGCGGTCTCCGGTAGACGCGGCCGAGCACGTCGGCGACACGGTCGTCGACTGGAGCGAGGTCTCGTGCGCCGCCGGGCACGTGACGGAGTGGTGGAACGGCGCCGGCGGGCCGGCCGGCGTGCACGGCGCGATCATCCCGCGCTCGGCCCGGATCGCCGCGGTCGCACGCACCTGGGCGGCGCTGACCGCCGAAGGCAGCCCGCGGCTCGGGCACCTCGAGGCGCTCGCACATCTCGACGAGGCTGCCGGCGTGCGCCTCGATCCAGCCGTCGTGCACGCTGCCCGCAGCGTGATCGCCCAGGAGCGCCTGTCACCCGCAGTGCCGGCGCCCGAGCCGCGCCTGCACCACCTGCGCGTGCCCGCGCCGCTGCGGCGCGCGCTCGCCGCGTGCTCGTAACACTGCCTCTGTCTCGCCCCGCCGCCCGCGTGCTCTGCCTGGCCGGCGAGGAGCTGCTGCTGCTGCGCTGGCGCGATCCCGTCGAGCGATTCGAGGTCTGGGAGCCACCCGGCGGCGGGCTCGAGCCCGGCGAGTCGTGGGAGCAGGCGGCGCGGCGCGAGCTGCGCGAGGAGGCCGGGCTGGAGGCGGGTGAGTTGACCGGACCGTTGCCCGTCGCGCGCGACTACCGCTGGGCGGGGCGCCGGATCGTCTGCGAGGACGCGTTCTTCCTCGCCCGCTGGGCGCAGCGTCCGGCAGGTCTCGCTCGAGCCGGTGCCCGAGCTGCTGGGCTGCGCCTGGGTGAGCGATCCCGGTGCGGTCGCGCCGCTCGAGCCGCCCGACTCTCGCCGCCGTGCTCAGCTCCCTGCGCTCGGGACGACCCAGCCGGCCATCGCGATGAAGTGCACGAGCGCGGCGGCGATCACGAGCGTGTGGAAGACCTCGTGGAAGCCGTACGTGCGCGGCCACAGGTTCGGGCGCTGGGTCGCGTAGACGGCGGCGCCGAGCGAGTACAGCGCGCCGCCGACCGCCAGCAGCACGAACGGCGTGACGCCGACGCGCTCGGTCAGCTGCGGCAGCGCGATGATCGCCACCCAGCCCATCGCCAGGTAGCAGACGGCCTGCACCCAGCGCGGCGCGTTGATCCACGCGAGGCTCAGCACGACGCCGAGCACGGCGCTGGCCCAGACGCTCACGAGCACGACGGTCTGGCGCGTCCCGTCCAGCACGAGCAGCGCGATCGGCGTGTAGGTGGCGGCGATGAAGACGAAGATCGTCGAGTGGTCGAGCCGCCGCAGCCACGGCTTCCAGCGCGGGTCGCCGCGCCAGCGGTGATAGAGCGCGCTGGCCGAGAAGAGCGCGATCAGGCCGGCGCCGTAGATCAGCGCCGCCACGCGCGCGGCGGCGGTGGGGGCGAGCGCGATCAGCAGGATCGCCGCCGCGGCGGCGACCCACGCGGCGTGCGCGTGCAGCAGCCCGCGCAGGCGCGGGATCACCTCATCCGTGACGAATCGCTGCGTTTCCATCAGCATCGAGACTAGCTCGCCGGCTGATCTTGATCGAGGCGATCGCGCCGCGCCGTCGCGGCGCCGGTGCCGGGGTCGATGCCGACGAGGTCGGCCGCCAGCGGCTGGAATCCGTCGCTCAGCGCTGTAGCTCAGCCGCGCGAGGCCGACGTCGGTCGCCTCGTCGGAAAGGTTGCCGGTGCCACCGCCGCCGATCGAGCCGCCGTTGATGATCGTGACGTCTCCCAGCCGTGTCAGCTCGGGCATGTGCGTGTGGCCGACGACGAACACCAGCGGCCGCCCGGGCGGCGTCTGCTCGAGCTCCTCCAGCGCCCGGGCGATCAGCGCGGGCTGGTGTACGACCACGAGGTCGAGCTCGCCGACCAGCGGCCGCAGCCAGTCCGCGAAGCTCTGCAGCTGCTCCTCCGACGGCTGCGGCTGGTAGCGGTCGCGATAGTCCTCCGCCGCCCGGCGCTCGAACGGGTCGGCGTAGCCCGCGACGCGCATGCCGCCGACCTCGTTGACGACGGGGCCGAGGTCGCCGCCGCGCTTGAGCCGGCCGCGCTCGGTCAGCACGATCGCGCCGTCGTCGGCCAGTTGCTGCGCCGAGCGGTCCGAGTCGTGGTTGCCGCTGACGAACACGAACGGCCTGCCGATCTCGGTGACGCGCGCGACCAGCGCCGTCTCGAGCGGCGAGCCGCGGTCGGACAGGTCGCCGGCGAAGAACACCGGGCCGTCGCCGGCGGCGCGCTCGAGGATCGGCAGCGCGATGACGTTGTTGTGCAGATCGGAGGCGATCGTGATGCGCGGCGAGCCCTCGACCGGCGGCGCGGCCGGCCGGCGCGCTGACGAGCCGGGCCAGCCCGACGAGCTGCGCGTCGAGCTCCTGGTCGAGCGCGCGGCCGGAGCGGCGCACGGACGAGATCGCGTCGAGCGCGCGCGGGATGTCGGCGCCGTAGGCGTAGTACTCGGGCGTGTCGATCTGCCCGCGCGGCGGCAGCAGGGTGACCAGCGCCACGGCAAGGCCGAGCGCCGTCAGCGCCGCTGCCGCGACGGTGTAGCGCAGGCGCGGCCCGACGCGCTGGCGCACCGCGAACGCGGTCAGCAGCCCGAGCCCGAGCGCGCACAGCGTGACGACCGCGATCAGCGCGCGCAGGTAGCCGGCCAGCGCGTCGCGCGCCTCCGCGCGCACGTCGTCGACCTCGAGCGATGCGCCGCCCGCGAGCCGCTGCAGCGCCGCGCGGTCGACCGTGCGCACGTCGACGCGCAGGCGCACCGGCAGGCGGATCGCCTCGAAGCGCGCACCCCAGTCGACGAGCGGCACGTAGACGTCGAGCGCGCCCTTGTGCGCCGGTGAGACCGACAGCCGGATCTCTCCGACCGACAGCGCGCGCACGCGGCTGTAGGAGATCATCGCGAGATAGCCGCCGGCGAGCGTGGCGGCGATCACCGCGGCGATCGTCAGCGCGCGCGCCGCGACGCGCCAGGGCGCCGCGGCGCGTTCGTGGCGTGCGGTCGCGGGACGCGGTCAAGGCCGGCCGAGGAAGTCCTTCAGCGCGTCGCGCGTCGACCAGAACGCGAGCTCGTCCCAGGGGATCGCGGCGCGCTCGAAAGCCCCGACCTCACTCGCCTCGTCGGTGGTGCGCGGCCGATCGTTCGTGCGCGCGGCGTAGACGATCAGCACGATGCGTTCCTCGGCCCGGCTGTAGACGCCGACGAGCGGGCCGAGCTCGATCGCGATGTCGAGCTCCTCGCGCACCTCGCGATGGGCGGCGTCCTCGACCGACTCGCCGAGGTCGACGAAGCCGCCGGGGAACGTCCACAGGTCCTTGCCCGGCTCGAACGCGCGCCGCAGCAGGACGATCGCGCCGTCCTCGGTCACCGGGATCGCGGCGGCGACGGGCTTCGGGTTGTAGTAGGCGCCGTAGCCGCAGTGCGGGCACGTGATCGAGCGCGGATAGGCGACCTCGGCCGGCTGGGCGCAGCGCGGGCAGAAGCGCGCCTCGTGCAGCGCGGGGTTCAGGCTCACGCGAACCGCAGCGTGGCGACGAACCAGACGGCAGTGTCGGGCATCCGTTGCACGCTACTCACTTGGTTGCAGGGCATCCCGGCTTCGGGTAGGACGACCGCCATCGCCTGTCGTCGCGCTTCCAACCCGCTGCCGTGATTGAGCGCTCCACCGTCGCACCGGGCTGGCGCCCGCGTTCCGAGGCGTGGCTCGAGCAGCAACCGTCGCCGTTCGCGGGCGCTCCGGAGCGTCCGCTGTTCATCGGCGCTTGCCCGCGCTCGGGCACCACGCTGCTGCGGCTGATGCTCGACAACCATCCCGAGCTCGCGATCCCGCACGAGACGAACTTCGTGCGCCAGCTGTGGTGGCAGCGGGTCCGCTTCGGCGACCTGCGCGAGCCGGCGAACCGCCGCCGCGTCGCCGAGTGGATCTTCACCGAGAAGGGCCGCAGGGGAGCACGGCTGCGCGGGGGACGCGTCAGCCGGCAAGCCGCCATTCGCCGCGTGTCCGATGCTCCGCCGACGGTCGGCTCGATCGTCCAGGAGTGCCTGCGGCTGTACGCCGAGCTGCACGGCAAGCCGCGCTGGGGCGACAAGCGGCCCGCGTACAGCGGGTTCATCGGGATGCTCTTCGAGATGTTCCCCGACGCTCAGTACGTCAACCTCGTGCGCGATCCGCGCGGAGCCGTGGCGTCGCAGCTGCAGATGGGGTGGGACGCGCCGGAGGTGGCGGTGGCGGCCGCGACCGCGCGCTGGGAGGGTGCGATCCGCCGCACCGACCACTTCGCCCGGCGGCTGCGCCCCGACCAGTTCCTCGACCTGCGCTACGAGGACATGGTCGGCGACCCGGCCGCCGCGCTCGAGCGGATCTGCGCGTTCGCCGGGCTGCGGGCCGGCGGCGCGATCGAGGCGATGATCGGTGGCCGGCGCGGCCACGGCAGGGTCGGTGGCCCGAACGAGCGTCTCGCCGGTCCGGTCACGACCGCGTCGGTCGAGCGCTGGCGCGAGCGACTCGCCCCGCGCGAGGTCGCGCTGGTCGAGCGAGCGACGGCGCCGCTGCTGGACCGCTTCGGCTACCGGCCGGCGGACGCGCCTCAGAGCCGACCCGGCGCCGCACGACGCTACGTGAGCTGGCGCGCCAGCGGCGCATCAGCCGGCGCGAATGGCGCAGCTCGCAGCGCGGCGAGCTGCTGCGCCGCGTGGCCTACCGGCGCCCCGTCGCCGCCGAGCACGGCGCAGAGCGCTCGCCCGCGTCGGTCCGTTTGCCTGAGCCCTGACCGGCAGCTAGGGTTCCAATCCGACGAACTGCCTTGCCCGGCGGCAGGGCCGCTGCTCCTCCCGCACTGCGATGCGCATATATCTGGTTCCGAAGGCTGGATCGATCGCGATGTGCGCAGCCGCGATCGCGATGTGCGCCGTCACCGGCGCCCTGACCGCCTCGGGCTCCTCGTCGGACCACGCATGGCTGGATGCCGTCGCGCGGAGCCTGACCGTCGCCGCACCGATCGGCGTCGGCCTTTTCGCGCTCCACCGGTCGCCGTTCGAGCGCTTCGGGACGCTGCTCGTCGTCGCGGGTTGCGTCTGGTTCCTCACGACGCTCGCAAATGCCGAAGACGCGACGTTCTACAGCATCGGGCGGATCGCGCTGTGGGTGTTCGAGCCGCTGCTGATGTATTGCATGCTCGCGTTTCCGACCGGCCGTCTGGACAGCCGTCTCGACCGTGCGCTGGTTGGCAGCACGGTTCTCGTCGTGCTGTTCCTGTTCATGCCGACGGCGCTGCTCGTCGAGCGCTTTCCGCTGCCGGCATCGGTGACGAGCTGCGTTGCCGACTGTCCCGGGAACGCGTTCATGGTCAGCGGATCGGAGCCGGCGGTCATCGAAGATGTGGTGCGCCCGCTACGGGAGATGATCCTGATCGCATTGTTCGTCGCGGTGTCAGCGCGACTCGCGCTGCGCATTCGACGCGCGACCCGCCTCATCCGCCGCACCGTCACGCCCGTGCTCGCCGTGGCGTGTTTTCGCTGCGCAGCCTTCGCCGCGGCCTTCGCCGGGCGGCGACTCGCGCCCGATTCCCCTGTCTTGGAGGTGTCGTTGTGGCTGCTCACCCTGACGGTGCCGCTGATGGCGGTTGCGTTCCTCGCGGGGCTGTTGCGCTGGTGGGTGTTCATCGCGCGCTCGACGCAGCGGCTCGCGGCGAGGCTCCGTAACCACCCCACTCCCGAAGATCTGCGGGGCGCCCTCGCCGAAGCGTTCGACGACCCCGCGCTAGAAGTCGTGTACTGGCTGGGCGACGGGAAGGATCATTGGGGCGATGCGCACGGGCACGCTGTCGATCCGCCGTCGGCCGGACCCGGGCGCGCCGTGACGGAGATCGCCGATGACGGCCGGCTTGTGGCGGCGATCGTCCACGATGTCGCGCTGGAGGACGACCGCGCGTTCATCGATACGGCGACCTCTTACGCCATCATGACGCTCGAGAATCACCGGCTGTCGGCGCAGACGTCCTCGCTGCTGCGGGCGGTGCACGAATCCCGCTCGCGCATCCAGGCCGCCGCGGACGAGGAGCGCCGGCGGATCGAGCGCGACCTGCACGACGGTGCGCAGCAGCGGCTCGTCGCCCTGCGCATCAAGCTCGAGCTCGCCGCGGAGCGGTCGAGCGACGGACATGGGGACGGCACCGAGGCCGCCGCCGAGCTGCGCAAGCTGGGCGCCGACGTCGAGGAGGCGCTCGAGGAGGTTCGCTCGCTGGCGCGCGGCATCTATCCGGCGTGGCTCGCCGACCGCGGGCTGGTCGAAGGGCTGCGCGCTGCCGCGCTCCGGAACACGCTCCCGACCACGGTCCTGGCGGCCGGCGTGCAGCGCCACTCGAGGGAGGTCGAGAGCGCTGCGTACTTCTTCTGCCTGGAGGCGCTCCAGAACGCCTCGAAGCACGCCGAGGGCGCGAGCGTCGCGGTGATCCAGCTCTCCGAGAGCGGCGCGCTGCACGTGGAAGTGCGCGACGACGGCGCCGGGTTCGACCCCGCAGCGGTGGTCGGAGGCCGCGGGTTCACCAACATGCGCGACCGTTTGGCGGCCGTGGGCGGCGAGCTCGCGATCACCTCCAGCCCCGGCCAGGGGACGCGGCTCATGGCGACGATCCCTGTCAGGCGAACGCAACTCTGACGTCTTACGGTCTAGCTCGCCGGCACCGCCGGACGATGCTCGGCCTCGTCCGATCCGAGCGTATCCGTCAGCCGGGCGTATCGGCGCGTCAGCGGAGCGGCGCTGATGCCGTGCGCGAGCACGCTCAGCAACACGGTGACCGTCATGACCTGGAAGATCTCGTCGATCCCGGTGAGCGCGGGCTCCTCCTCGACGACCACGAGCGCCAGGATGATCGAGGCCAGCCCGCGCGGGCCGAACCAGCCGATGAACGCGATCGTCGCCGGACGCAGCCCGAGCCCGATGACCGCCACGGCGACCGGCAGCATCCGGATCACGGTCAGGCTCGCCACGGCGTACGCGGCGATCTGCCAGGTCGTGTCCGCGAGTGACTCCGTCGCGAAGACGCCGAAGATGAAGAACACCGCGAGGTTGAGCAGCTGGCCCTCCTCCTCGGCGAAGTCGAGCATGCGCTCGCGCAGCGATCCGGCGGCCCGGCCCGCGGCGGCACCGCCCACGAACGCCGCGATGAAGCCGTTGCCGCCCGCCTCGTCGGCGGCGTACCAGGCGATGATCGCGAGCGCTGCCAGCGCGAGCGCCTCGAACGACGTGATCGTCCAGCCGCGCTCGGCGGCCCGCTTGAGTGCCGCGCCGCCCACCCCGCCGACAGCGATGCCGATCAGCGTCCCGTAGCCGATCTGCTCGACGGCGAAGCGCACCCATCCCTCCTCGAGACCCTCGTGCGCAGCCGCGAGCGCGACGAACAGCATCAGAAAGGGCACGGAGCCGCCGTCGTTGAGCCCGCTCTCGACGTTCAGGGCCTCGCGAATACGCCTCGGCACGAGCGGGCTCGTGACGACCGCCTGGCCGAGCGCCGCATCGGTCGGTGCGAGCACGGCGGCGACGATCGCGCACTCCCACGCGTCCAGATCGGACAGCAGCACCAGCGCCAGCAGCGTCCCGAGGCCGATCGTCAGCGGCAGCCCGATCCCGAGCAGGCGCAGCGGCAGCGAATTGCCGCGCAGGTGGCGCGGGTCGATCTGTGCTGCATCGGTGAAAAGGAGCAGTACGAGCGCCAGCTCGGCGACCAGGAACACGGCCTCGCGTGCCGTCGAGCGGTCGACATGCGCGGCGGCACCGAGGTCGACGAGGCCCGTCCATCCCGCGACGAGCCCCGCCGCCACGAACACCATCGCGGCGCTGACGACCGTCCCCTCGAGCCGCCGCGAGACAAGCCCGAAGCCGAAGATCAGGCAGGCGAGCAGCCCGAGGACGACCATGGCGTCACTGCTGCGCCATCATGCGCGCCAGCTCGGCCTCGTCGTCTGCGATCAGCTCACCGGACACGTCGAACGTGACGCTGTGGAGCGTGCCGTTGAACCTGAACGGCGGCTCGTATCCCTCCGTCACCGGGGCGCCGAAGTCGTAGCCGCAGCTCAGTCCCTCGAGCTCGAAGAGGAACGGGACCGTATGGGGGAACTCGGCGTTCGCGACCAGCTCGCCGTCCACGTACAGCTGGCCGCGACCGGGAACCCCCTTGCCGCTCGCGAAGTCCGCCGCGCCGGTCGGCTCGAACTCGTACCGCAGCACGTGGCGGCCGTCCGGCAGCGCCTCGGGTGAGCCCAGCTCGAAGCGGTCGCGGCCGAGGTAGTTGTAGACGTAGCGCGGGCGCCCCGCATCGAGGTAGAGCGAGTACCCGCCCGCGTCGCCGCCCTGCGCCACGAGCACCCCTGCGGAGTCCCCGTTCGCGATCTCGACGTCGGCCTCGATCGAGTGCGGCCGGTTCAGCACCGGCGGCGCCGCGAAGAACGGCACCACGGACCCGCCCGGGTAGTAGACGAAGCGCTGGCGCGGGTTGGAGGTCTGCGGCCGCACGGTCGCCAGCCGCGCCTGCATCGAGCCGTCGAGCGGCAGCACCTTGTACTTCTCCGCCTCTCCCCACCACAGCGCGATCAGCTCGCGCAGCCGGTCGGGGTGCTCGGCGGCCACGTTGCGCGACTCCGTCGGGTCGTCCGCGATGTGGTACAGCTCCCATCCCTCCCGATCGAGCTGGTCGAGGACCTCGGGCGTGATCGGATCGCCCAGCTTGTGGCCGAGCTGCGCAGCCTCGGTGAAGTTGGGACCCGGCCAAGGGCATACCGCCCGCCACTCGTCGTGGTAGATCGAGCGGTGCCCGAACATCTCGAAGTACTGCGTCGTGTGAATCGTCGCGGCGTCGGGTGCGTCGAACGTGTGGGCGAAGCTCACCCCCTCGATCGGCGATTGCGTCACCCCGCGGACCGTCTCCGGGGCATCGACGCCCAGCGCGTCGAGCACCGTCGGGACCATGTCGATCGCGTGGGCGTACTGCGTCCGGATCTCTCCCCGTGCCGCCATCCCCGCGGGCCACGAGAGGATGAACGGGTCGGTCGCCCCACCGCGGTAGGTCTCGCGCTTCCAGCGCCGGAACGGAGTGTTGCCGGCCCACGTCCAGCCAAACGGGTAATGGTTGTAGGACCGCGTTCCGCCGAGCTCGTCGATCTTCGCGAGGTTCTGCTCGAAGCTCTCGGGCACGCCGTTGAAGAACAGCATCTCGTTGAACGACCCGGAGACGCCGCCCTCGGCCGACGCGCCGTTGTCGGAGATCACCATGACGATCGTGTTGTCGAGCTCGCCGATCTGCTCGAGCGTGTCGAGGATGCGGCCGAAGTGGTGGTCGGCGTGCGAGACGAAGCCGGCGAAGACCTCCATCATCCGGCTGTAGAGCCGCCGCTCGTCGTCGGACAGCGACTCCCACTCGGGCACATCGGGATCGCGTGGTGACAGCTCGGCGCCGGCTGGGAGCAGACCGAGCTCCTTCTGACGTGCGAACACCGTCTCGCGGTAGGCGTCCCACCCGGCGTCGAACTTGCCCTTGTAGCGGTCGGCCCACTCCTTCGACACGTGGTGGGGGGCGTGCGCCGCCCCGGGCGCGTAGTACATGAAGAACGGTTTCTCGGGCGCGTTCACGTGCGCGTCGAGGACGAGCTTGATCGCGTTGTCGGCGAGGTCCTCGCTGAGGTGGTAGCCCTCCTCCGGCCCCCGCGGCTGCGTGATCGGGGCGTTGTCCTGGGTCAGGTCGGGATACCACTGGTTCGTCTCGCCGCCGAGGAAGCCGTAGAAGCGCTCGAACCCCCGGCCCAGCGGCCAGCGATGGAACGGTCCTGCCGGCGTGTTCTCCTCCGACGGGGACAGGTGCCACTTACCGAGGCAGAACGTGTTGTAGCCGTGCTCGAGCAGCATCTCGGGCAGCATGCCGTTCTCGAACGGCATGCGTCCGTCGTAGCCGGGGTAGCCGGTGGCCAGCTCCATGATGCAGGCGACGCCGCTCGAGTGATGGTTGCGGCCGGTCAGGATGCACGAGCGGGTCGGGGAGCACAGCGCCGTGGTGTGCATGTTGGCGTAGCGCAGGCCCTGCGCAGCGACGCGATCGATGTGGGGTGTGTCGACGAGCCCGCCGAAGCTCGACAGCTGGCCGTAGCCGACGTCGTCGAGGACGAGGAACAGCACGTTCGGGGCGCCGTCCCGAGCCCGCGCCGGCGCCGGCCAGGCGGGGCTCGATTCGTCCACCGTCCGCCCGATCGTGCCGGGGAATGCGTCGCCGGGTTGATACTCCTCGATGCCGCTCATCGCGTCTCCTCGCTCGTCAGTAGGGCGGTGGCCCGGGTGGTGCGGAGCGCCGGCGCCCGAGGACCACGAAGGAGAGCACCAGGCCAAGGGCTCCGACGATCATCAGGATCAGGCCGACCGTCTGGATCTCGATACCGGCCAGTTCGGCCGTGACGGCGAAGTAAAGGATCGCGCCGACCGTGATGCAGAACATGGATGCGCCGACGGTCATGGCTCAGTCGCGCGGGTGGCTGAGGGTGTCGATGCAGACCGTGATCGCGAGGATCAGCGCGTCGTCCTCCCCGGGCGCGATCGCGACGCCGTAGCTGTCGCGAACGGCGAACCAGCGCTTCGACACGGTCGCGACCGTCTCGCCGTCGCGCTCGATCTCGTACTCGTGATCGACGAGATTGCCCTTGGCGTCCATGTCGGCGCCGCCCTCGACGTCGATCGAGAAGCGATCGCGGATGCCGACCAGCGCCTTCCTGACCGTCGCGATCGAGTGTCCGTCGCGCTCGATCTCCATCTTGTCGCGCACGCTGAGCTTGCGCTCCTGCAGCTTGGCCACCTCGCGGCCCGCGGGGTCCTCGAGAATCAGCGTCTTGCGGATGCGCAGCGCCTTGCCGTCGACGCGAAACGCACGGCTGCCGTCCTCGTGCTCGATCCAGTAGTCGTCCCCGACCGAGAGCAGACGCTGGCGCATCCGATAGCGCGAGCCGACGACCGCTTCGTCACGACGGTTTCTCAGAAGTCCCATCAGCCGCTCCAATGGATCGTGGCCGCGCCCCCATGAGCGCCTCAGTCGCCGATGACCGCATCCTCCCGGCCGGGCGGCATGAACGGCAATGAGGCGGTCCGGTGTCCCGGCGGGGAAGTCGGCACCACCATTCCGCCGAACACCCGCGAAGACGGAGGTGTGGGCGTCCGGATCAAAGGGGGAGCGCGGGTGGCCGCGTCACGGCCCGACCCCGGTGTTGTCGAACGACCGCGCCGCGGCGCTGCGGCGCCGGTCGGCCTGGGCGAGGTACTCCTGCTCAGCCTGGGCGGGCGTCGGCTTGCGCACCATCCAGTAGATCAGCGACCCGACGAACGGCAGGATCACGATCAGCGCCAGGTACCCAACCGTGGTCCAGACCGGGTAATGACGGCGGAAGACGTCCACGATGGTCAGCGCCCACACCAGCACGAGCGCGCTCGCGATGATGATCCACAACAGGGTCATGCCGGTTCCCTTCCTTCGAATCGCTGGATGCCATGCCAAGCCTCACCAACGACCGCACTCGGCGCAAGGGCGCACGCTTGCCATCGGTCGTGGGCGTAGACACTCCCGCCGGATGCTTGCGGCGCCGCACGCCTGGTGCGGGCGTGACCCCTGTTCGCCGGCACCCGGAAGACCTATGAGCACCACTTGGCGCCGCATGCAGGCACCCTTGATCGTCGGTCCCGCCGCGCTCAGGCTACCCGGCACGTCAGCGAAAAAGGAGTCGCGGTGAGTGAAGAGCAGCTCCAAGAGATGGGCCCGATCGACTACATCGTGTTGGAGTGGGCCGGCGACCAGCCGGTGACCGGCGAGGTGATGCCGCTGCTGCTGGATCTCGTCGACCGCGGCCTCATCCGGATCCTCGACCTCGGGTTCATCGTCAAGGATCAGGACGGGTCGGTGGCGGCGATGGACTTCGCCGAGGCCGCGGAGCGGGGCGATGGGCTCGCCGATTTCGAGGGCGCGTCGTCGGGCCTGCTCGGCCAGGACGACCTCGAAGAGGCTGCAGTCGCGCTGGAACCGGGCACCGTCGCCGCGGTGCTCGTCTGGGAGAATCTCTGGGCGGCTCCGGTAGCCGTCGCACTGCGCCGCTCCGGCGGCCAGCTGGTCGCCAGCGGCCGGATCCCAGTTCAGGCCATCCTCGCCTCGCTGGACGCGATCGAAGCCACCCACTGAGAAGGAGAACACTATGCCCGGACTGCTTCGCGGCGTCGCCCGCACCGCCGCCGTCGCCGGCACCGCCACCGCGGTCAGCAACCGCGTCTCGCGCCGCCAGGCCCAGCGCTGGGGCCAGCAGGAGGCCTACGCCCAGCCACCGGAGCCCAGCTACGCGCCCGCCCCCGCCCCCGCCGGCTGCGCCCCCCGCCCCAGACCCGATCGAGCAGCTCAAGGAGCTTGCGGCCTTGAAGCAGCAGGGCATCCTCACGGACGAGGAGTTCGCAGCACAGAAAGCGAAGATCCTCGGAAGCTAGCCAGACGGCCGGCACTGCCGGGCCCGGTCTCGGCGGTGCTCGCCGCTTCAGGTCGGGGCGGACTCGTGGTCGTTGCGGAAGCGCACCCGGATCTGCTGTCGCTCGTCCTGCTGGGCCGCTTGCGCCGCTCTGCAGAGCGCCGCCCGGTCTGCAGCCTCGAGTTCTCCGGCCAGGGACCGGGGCCAGAGACGGTGATGCCGTACGACGTTCACCTCCGCGGCCACGAGCAGCAGGTGCGCGCCGAGCCAGAACCACGACAGCAAGCCGATCACCAGGGCGAACGTTCCGTACGTGTCGCTCGCGCTCGTGACCGCGTGCTCGACATACCAGCCCCCCGCCGCCTGCAGCGCCAGCGAGCCGGTGGCCGTCAACGCCGCGCCCGGCAGCAGCTCTCGGATGCGCGGCGGGCGTGGCGTGAGCAGGCCGAAGAGCCCGAGGAACGCCAACAGGTTGACGGCGAGCGCGACGCCGGTTGCACCGAGCTCCTCCGCGGCAGCGCCGATCCGGCCTCCGACCGCCAGGCCTGCCGCGACCGTCGCAGCGATGAGCGATAGCCCGAGGATGGCCAGCAAGACAAGCCCGCGCGCCCGGGCCAGGAACGCGCCGCGCTGCTCGAGCCGGGAAACGTCCCAGATCTCCTCGAACGCTCGGTTGAGTGCGAGCGTGACGCCCAGACCCGCCCACAACGCTCCGGCCAGCCCGATCACGAGCGCGCTCGTGCTCCCTGTCAACGGCACGATCTCGTCGCGGAGTTGCGCACCGACGACAGGGATGCGGGCGAGCGCCGAATCCAGGATGTCCTCCTGGAGTGACGGGTTTTCCTGGAGGACGAACCCGAGTACGGAGACGAACACCAGCAGGAGCGGGAACAGCGAGAAGAAGGCGTAGTAGGCGATGAGCGCCGCGAGATTCGAGGCGCGGTCATCGAGGAACTTGCGCACCACGGCCACCGGAAAGGCGGCGAGAGAATGCCGCCGCTGCCAGCTGTCGAAGGTCCCGAGCAATGCCATTTGCTCGACACGCCTCAGCCGGGAGTGCGCAGTCGCCCGGGGCTGGGGGCGTGCGCCGGCGCGGGCTGGGGCGTGGGCGCCGGTTCGTGCCCGGCGTAGAGTACGACGGTGCCGGCGAGGAAGTCGTGTAGTCCGCGTCGTTGCGTGTCGACTAGTACGGGTACGAAGCCGAGGAACAGTGGCACGATCGCGAGTCGCGAGTCCGATCAGTCGCACGATCGATCTTGTCAGGCCGGGATGCTCGCCGTTGTGTGTCATCACGCGCAGGCTCATGCAGGCGCATGCCGGGGGTTTGGCCGGCTGTGCTCCAGAACAGCACGAAGTAGACGCCCACGACGGTGACCCAGGCGCCGGCGGCGAGCAGCCGCGCGATCGTGTCGGCGCGGATGTCGGCGACGAGCGAGCCGACGAGCGCGAGGATCGCGCCGCCGGCGAACACGATCACGTGCGCGATCGCGACGTCGATCGCGAGCGCGACGGCGCGCGTGGCGATGCCGGCGTAGGGCACCGCGGGTGCGGTCACGATGGGCTCGGGCGCGGGCGTCGCAGCCAGCCGCGGACGGTGCGCTCGGCGAGCTCGTCGACGCTCTGGCTGCGGCGGCGCACGTCTGTGACCATTTCTTCGGCGAGCGTCTGGGTGTGCTGCGTGACGGCCGCGACGACTTGTGGGCTGGTCGCGATGTGCTCGACGACGCGTTCCATCTCGGGGCTGCGCAGGACCTGCTCGGTGAGCTCGTCCACGAGCCGGCTCTCGAGCACGCGGATCACGAGCCGCTCAAGGCCGGGGCTCGCGAGCGCGCGCTCGAGTGCGCGCTCGGTCAGCTCGTGCTCGAGCAGCGCCCCGATCAGCCG
The DNA here is from genome assembly GCA_963721315.1 of uncultured Solirubrobacteraceae bacterium. Taxonomy (GTDB): domain Bacteria; phylum Actinomycetota; class Thermoleophilia; order Solirubrobacterales; family Solirubrobacteraceae; genus DASQMT01. The sequence goes on along the minus strand of CAVRIU010000006.1, from coordinate 170,497 downwards.
ATCGACGTCCGCGCTGGCGAGCATCTGCGCGGCGACACGCTCGACCACGCGATGCTCGGCCAGCGAGCGCCCGACGGCGTCGGTCAACGTGCCCGGCTAGCAGCCGATCAGCGGCGCGCTCGAGCTCGGGCGCCGCGAGCAACTCGCCGCCGGCGTCCTCGAGCCTGACGCGCGCGCGCTCGCGCACAAGCGACCCCTCATGAGCGAGATCTCTCTGCCGCGCGACGCAAAGGGCGCGCCCAAGACCGGCGCGCGCAACGCCACACGCAGCGGCAACAACGCGACACGTGCGGCAGCCAACCCCGCCTGGGCTCCGCCATAAGCGACACCCAACGCCACATCGCGGCTGTCCGGCCGCTCCATCACGACGCGCCCCCGGGCTTCGGCCGCCGTGCAGCCGACGTCAACGGGACATCAGAGGCGCCGGGCTCAGGGCCGTGCTTATGCCAGATCCGCCTGAGCAGCGGCGGCCCGAAATCCTGCTTGCGCACGAGCGGGACGGTCTGGGCCATCTGCGCCGCAGAAGGGACGTCGATCGGGTCCTCCATCGAGATCAGCACGAGGACTGTTTCGGGGTGCGTCTCATGCAGCCGTCGGGCCACCTCGATGCCGTCGAGCCCGGGCATTCGCACGTCGAGCAACACCATCTGCGGGTCGAGCCGGTCGACCGCCGCGAGCGCCTCCTCGCCGCTGGCGGCTTCTCCCACCGACTTGAACCCCGCTGTTGCGTCGATGACTTCGCGCGCGATATCGCGGAACACCGCCTGGTCATCGACCGTGAGGACGCGGACCTCCACGGTTCAGACCGCGGCCCGGGCCTCGTCCCAGCGGGCCGTGAGCACGTAGGTCACGAGGATGTCGAGCAGGATCACCATCACCGCGGCGAACGTGACCCAACCGGCCCATGCGCTGGAGCGTCGCGTCGATGGTTCATGGTGCTGCGCGTGGGTCATGCGTCGCTCCCGGTACGTGACATAGCGACACTAAGTGAGGCTTCGGTGGCGGGCAATGGCGTGCGCCCCCGGATCCTCGGGGGTGCGCGCTTCCCTCCTGCTTTGCGTGCTGCTACGCGCCGTCGGATTGGGCGAGGAAGACGAGCGCCGCCTTGACGCGCGGGCTCACTTCCTGCGCCGCCTGGGAGTGCGAGAGGTTGAGCTTGAGGAAGATCGCGTTGATGTGCTTCTCGACCGCGCGCTTGGTCAGCACGAGGGCGTCGGAGATCGCCGCGTTGCTCTTTCCCTCTGCGATCGCGGCCAGCACCTCCAACTCCCGCGGAGTGAGCTCGGCCAGCGGGGAGCGCTCGCCGCGCGCCTTGGCGGCGACGAGCACCTCGACGATCTTGGGGTCGATCACTGATTGGCCGCGCGCGACGGTCTCGATCGCTGCGACTACTTGGCGCCGGTCATGGACGCGCTCTTTGAGCAGGTAAGCGCGGCCCTCGGAGCCGGACTCGAGCAGCTCGAGCACGTACCCGGGATCTGAGTACTGGCTCAGCACCACCACACCGATGCGCGGATGAGTCGCGCGGAGCTGGGCGGCCAGCCTGATGCCCTCGTCGGTATTCGTCGGCGGCATGCGGATGTCGGTCAGCACGACATCGGGCTGCCGCTCCTCCACCTCCCGCATCAGCGCGTCGGCATCGTCGCACTCCGCCTCGAGCACGACTTGCGGCGCGCCGGAGAGCACCTGACGCAGGCCCTCGCGCACGAGGTAGCTGTCCTCACCGAGGATGACACGGATCGCCACGCCGCAAGCATGCCAGCTTTACCCGTCCCAGAAGCGCCGCGCCTCGCTCCGATCATCCACGCCGTGCGCGGGCCGCGGCGAGCAGGCGCGGAGCCAGCTCGTCCAGCGTGATCGCGGCGACGAACTCGCTCGCTACCTGCGTTCCCCCGGATTGGGCGACCGCCTCGTCCATCGCACGCGCCCACGTGTGCTCGACAAGCACCGCTGCGATAGCCCTACCGGGCTCCAACGCCGCGCCCAGCTCGCGAAGCGCCGCCCCACGAGGGTCGTCCGGATCGCCCAGGGCGCGCTCGGTCTCACGGCGGCGGGCGTTCGAATCCAGGCGGAAGCCGACGAGCGGCGAGACCAGGCTGCCCGCGCCGCGACTGCGCAGGTCGAGGGCGGCCAGCTCGCCGGTCTCGGCCTCGCTGCGGATGAAGAGCACCTCGATGATGCGCAGCGCGCCGCCCGATTCCATGCGCTCGAGAGCGCCGACGAGCCGCCCCTCGTAGACCGAGCCGGCATCGAAGCTGTAGAGCAGGAGCTGGACGGGAAGGTGACCGGGCGGAACGCTCATGTCACGCTTCCCGGCGTTCCGGCGACCGCAGCGGAGGACTTGTGACGGCGGCGCTCGGCGAGGTAGAACGCCCCCATCAGCAGCGTGGTGATGACTCCCGAGATCACGACCGATGCCATCGGAAAGTCGTCGAGCTTGGAGCCGACCCAGTAGGCGAGCACGCACGTGTAGGTCGACCAGAGCGCGCCGCCCAGGGCGGACCAGGGAAGGAAATCGCGGTAGCTACGGTCGGAGAGTCCCATCGTCGTGTTGATGACGAAGCGCAGGCCGGGGACGTAGCGGCCGAAGACGAGCAGGATGGGCGCGCTGCGATCCAGGTACGCGTACGCGCCGGCCACGCGCTCATTCTTGAGCGCGCGCTCGAGCTGGGGTCGGACGCGCGCGGCGCTGCGCCGGGCGAGGAGGAAAAGGGTCGAGTCTCCGACGATGGCGCCGAGCGCGCCGGCGATGATCACCCACACCAGCTCGAGGCTCCCTTGCGCTGCGAGGGTAGAGGCGGCATTGAGCGTCGTCTCGCCCGGGAAGACCGGCATGACGGCGTCGGCGCCGACCAGCAGGAACACCGCGAGATACGACAGTGAGTCGCTCGGCTGGATGAGCGAGAACCCATCGCCGTCGTCGACCGTGAAGAGCACTGCGACGAGCACGACGAGCACGACGAGCACGACGCCGACCATCACGAACGTGCGTCGCTGCACGCCGCTGGCGACGGACGTCTTCATCGGGCATCGGCCGCCGCTGCGATGAACAGCATCACACCGGCGAGCGTGATCGAACCATGCCGCTCGGCTGCCCTACGCGAGTGCCTTTGCCTTGAGTGTGTCGAACTCGGTCTGGGTGATCGCGCCGCTGTCGAGCAGGCTCTTTGCCTTTTCGATCTCTGAGGCGGCGCCGCCGCTGTCTTGCGCGACGGTCTTTACGTAGTCATCGAACTCGGCGCGCGCGGCTTGGGACTGCTTGACGTTGCGATCCGCCATCCCGTCGCTGTTTGAGATCAAATAGATCAGCGCGCCCAGAAACGGCAGCACGATCAAGAACACCGTCCAGGCGGCCTTGCCCCAACCGGACATGTCGCGGCGGCGGAAGACGTCGCTGAGGATCGTGATCATCATCCAGATCCAGCAGACCCAGGCGAAGAACAAGATCATCGTCCAAAAGACGTCCAGCAAGGGGTAATCCGCCGCAAACACCATGACCGGGTTTTCCTCTCTCAGTTGACGCTAGCTCGCACCGGGATCGTCTCCGCAGCGCGCTTGACCGGCAAGGATGCGTCCACCTCGATCAGCGGTGTGCCTGCCACCTCGAGCAGCTCCAGCTCGCGAGCGCGGCTGCGCGCCTCGCCGCCTGAGGTGGTGCCCGCTTCCCCGCTCGAACACTGGACCGCCTCATTGCAGTCGGCCTCGCCGCACCGGAGGATTGCCGATCCAGCCACCTTCGAGCAGGAGCGCGCGCACTATGAGCACCCTTGTCGCCATCGCCTATCCGGACTTCGACACCGCGGAGCAGGTACGCCAGGAGCTGATCAAGGCGACCAAGGAACGCCTCGTGCGGCTCGAGGACGCGGTCGTCGTCGAGCACGAGTCGGGCGGCAAGATCAAACTGCACCAGGCGATCGGGACGACCGGCGCCGGCGCTGCCGGCGGCGCCCTGTGGGGAGGCCTGATCGGCCTGATATTCCTCGCGCCGCTGCTCGGCATGGCCGTCGGCGCGGCTTCCGGCGCCGCCGCAGGGAAGATGACCGACGTCGGCGTGAACGACGACTTCCTCAAGGATCTCGGCGCCAAGCTGCAGCCGGGCGGCGCCGCGCTGATCGCCCTGGGCAGCACCGACGCGCGCGACAAGGTGATCGAGCGGGTGAAGCCTTTCGGCGGCGAAGTCATCCAGACCTCGCTCAGCACCGAAGAGGAGGAGCGGCTGCGCTCGGCGCTCGGCAACGGCGCGACCGCCGCGTGAAGGCGCTGCCGGTCCACGCCGGATCCGATCCGCTCGAGGCGACCGAGCTCGACCCGCGGCGGCCTCCGCCCGGGTCGGTCTTGCGCCGGCCAGTGACAGCCGCGCTGGACGCCGGAACCCGGGACCCACCGACGCTCCTGGATCCGTGATCCCTTCCCGGTCGACGTCGACCTGGGCGTAAAGTGCAACCCGTGGATCACGAGCACGAGCGGGACGGCGACACCTCGAAGCGCTGGTTCGCGGTCCGCGACAGCTACGGTGCGGCGGTCGCCCCCGAGAGGACGACGCGCTGCTCCTCGTGATCACGGGCTGCATCGACGCCGTCAGCCATCCGCGCAACTGAAGCCATGAACGTCGCGGAGAGCGCCGCATGACCGGGGTCGGCTACGCCGCCACCGCTCGTCGCCGCGACGTGCGACCGCCGGTGCGCCCCGCGCGCCTGCTCTTCTCCTGGCTCGTCAGCGCCGTCGCCGTGCTCTTGGCGGCCGCCCTGCTGCCGGGCCTCGATCTGGGCAGCCCCGCCGAGGCGCTGGTCGTCGCGGTCGGGTTGGCGACGATCAACGCGGTGCTTCCGCCGCTGGTCGCCTCGCTGCGTCTGCCCTACACCGTCGCGACGACGCTGCTGCTGGTGCTGCTGGTCGAATGCAGTCTCGTTCCTGCTCATCGACGCGTGGACGGACAACGCTCTCGAGGTGGACGGTCTTCGGTTCCGGGCTGCTCGCCGCGCTCGTCGTGACGGCGATCGCGATGGCGCTGCAGGAGGTGCTCGGAGCCGACGATGACGACCTGTACTCGCTGCGCGTCACCCACCGCCTGGCGAGGCGCGCGTCGCATCGCGTCCGGACGGACGTCCCGGGAATCGTCTATCTCGAGATCGATGGTCTGGCGATGCCGGTCCTGCAGCGAGCGATGCGCGACGGCAACGCCCCGGAGATGGCGCGGTGGGTCGCGGACGGCACCCACCGGCTGGTGGAGTGGGAGACCGACCTCTCGTCCCAGACCGGCGCGAGCCAGGCGGGGATCCTGCTCGGCTCCAACGAGGACATACCCGCGTTCCGCTGGGTCGAGAAGGAGCGCGGCGTGATGATGGTCTGCTCGAATCCCGACGACTGCGCCGAGATCGAAGCGCGCCACTCGACCGGCGACGGGCTGCTCGCGCACGACGGCGCAAGCCGTGGCAACCTGCTCTCCGGCGACGCGGACCACGTGCTGATGACGGTCAGCCGCGTCAGCGCCGAGAAGCGTGCGAACCCTGGCTACCGGCCGTTCTTCGCCAACGGCAACAACGTCACCCGCGTCCTCGTCCTCTTCATCTGGGAGGTTCTCCTCGAGCTCGTGGCGGCCCGCCGTCAGGCGAGCCGAAACGTGCAACCCCGCGGTCATCGCGGCCTGCGCTACGCGTTCCTGCGCGGCGGCGTGTGCGTGTTCGTGCGCGACGTCACCGCCTACACGGTGATCTTCGACATGCTCTGCGGGCGGCCCGCGGTGTACGCGACGTTCGCGAGCTACGACGAGGTCGCGCATCACTCAGGGCTCGAGCGACCGGACACGCTGGAGGCGCTGCGCAAGCTCGACCGCCAGTTCGGCCGCATCGCGCGCGCGCGCCGGTACGCGTCCCGGCCCTACCGCCTCGTCGTGCTCTCCGACCACGGTCAGACGCAGGGTGCGACGTTCAAGCAGCGCAACGGCTACGGCCTCGAAGATCTCGTCAGTCGCTCGCTCGCCGCGGGGGACGTCCACGCCGTCGCGGGCGAGGACGAGGATCGCGTGCTCATGGCCAACGCCGTCGAGGAGGCGGCCAACATCGCCGTCCGATGCCGTCAAGCCGGCGCCGCGCAAGAGCGACGTGAGCGACAAGGACGTCATCGTCCTCGGTTCGGGCAATCTCGGGCTGATCTACCTCATGCAGGAGCGCCGCCGGCTATCGCTCGAGGAGATCGAGGAACGGCATCCCGACCTGCTTTCCGCACTGCGCTCGCATCCCCACATCGGGCATCGTGATGGGCCACTCGGTCGCGCGCGGAGCCGTCGCCCTCGGCCCGCGTGGTGCGCACTACCTGGCGACCGGCGAGGTCGTCGGCGAGGACCCGCTCGCGCCGTTCCCGCCGAACGCTGCGCAGCACCTGCTGCGCTCGGACGGGTTCGAGCACGCGCCGGACCTCTACGTGAACTCCTTCTATGACCGCCAGCTCGACGAGGGCTGCGCGTTCGAGGAGCTGATCTCGTTCCACGGCGGTCTCGGCGGCCTGCAGTCCTCCGCGTTCCTGCTCGCCCCGGTGGAGCTGCCACTGCCACGCCGAGCCGATCGTCGGGGCTGCCGCCGTGCACGAGGTGCTCAAGGGCTGGCGCAACGCGCTCCAGCCGGTCGCCCAGAACGAGCCGGAGCCCGTCGCGACGACGGGCGAGGGAAGCATCGACGTGTGAGGCTGACCAAGCGGGCGGCGGCGTTGCCCGACTGCGTCTTCACGAGTCCGACGGTGCCCGCGGGTGGAACTCCCGCTGCTCGTCGGGCCCGCGCTGGACGATCAGCGCGGTGGACTCGGGCACCTCGCGCCAGACCCCGGGGAGGTCCGACACCGGTTCGGAGACGATCACGCGGTCCTCGTCGGTCATGCGCTTGAACCGCTCGTTGCCAGGATGCAGCGCGCGGACCGCCTCGATGTCCTCAGAGACGAAGAGGGTGCGCGAGCGGTGCTCGGTCGAGTAGCGCACCGCGTAGAGCCGCTCGCCGTCGCTGAACCCGAGCGTCATCTGGACGGGGTTCTCGACCCCGTGCGCGCGCCCCGTGGCCTCGACGAAGCCGACGGCCTGCTCGACTGCGCCGAGCGGGTCGTCGTCGAGCCCGAACGTCAGCGCGAGGTAGAAGAGCACCTCGGAGTCGGTGGAGCCTGCGACGCCATCGAACAGCGCTGGGTCGATCGCATAGAGCAGCTCGCGGCGCATGGCGTGGAACCCGTTGATGACGCCGTTGTGCACGAACAGCCAGCGCTCGTGCCGGAACGGATGGCAGTTGGTCTGCTGCACCGGCGTCCCGGTCGTCGCGCGGATGTGCGCGAGGAACAGCGGTGACTCGATCTGCGCGGCGAGATCGCGCAGGTTGGCGTCGCTCCACGCCGGGGTGACGCTCCGGTAGCGGCCGGGGCTGTCGCCGTTACCGGCTCGGTACCAGCCGAGGCCGAAGCCGTCCCCGTTCGTCGTCTCCACGCCCATGGTCGAGTGCAGGCTCTGATCGATCAGGCTGTGCTGAGTTCGGAAGAGCAACTCCTCGATCAGCACCGGTTGCCCGTAATAGGCGTTCCAGCGACACATCAGCCTCTCCTTCTGTGAATGACGCGGTGAGCTGAGATCGGAGCGTCGGTGAGGTGCCTAGGCCACCGTCGCGGTTGCTGCAGGATGAGGATCGTCGAGCGCTTCCGGCAGTAGCTTCAGCGCTTGCGCATAGGGTGGTGACCAGCCGTCGCGGCGGACGTGTGGATGGAGCGAGCGATCCTTCAGATCGGCGGTCTTCACGATGCGCGCCAGACGCCCGGAGCCGCCGGCCGCGTGCGCGATCAGCTCCATATGAGCGAGATACCAGCGGTCCGAGCGTGAGTCGGTCGTCCGGTTGAGCAGCCTGAGGGCGCGCAACTCATCGCTCGTGAGGCCCGCCAGGAGCAGCTCCTGCTCGGTCACGGCGGTCAGCTCCAGCACTTCGTGCAGCCAGGCCACAGCGCGAGCCTCGTCGGGCACCATGCTCGCAACACGGCGCACGTGCCGGATGATCGGGGTTCCGTCCTCCTCGCGGTCGCCCAGGTGCAGCCTTTCGGCGATCGCCCGTGCATGCGCTGTCTCCATCGTGACGGATCGTGCCACAGCGCGACCGTGGCGGCCAAGGAGGTGTGCATCCATGAATTCGCGGTGGCGCACACGACCGCGATGGGTCGCGCGGATGCCGCCATGCGCCGAAGACACATGCGGGCACGGTGTTCGGTGCGTGCGGGCCTTGAGAGCCTGCGTGGATGGCCACCAAGACTCCCGTTCGCCCTTCCTTGACCGACGCTCAGCTCGCGGAGCTCATGAGCCTGCTGCGCGGCTCAGACACGGTCGAGCTCAAGCTCACGGTTCCCGCTGACCAGCAGCGCGACGCGATCCGCTCGCTTGGCCTTGATGCGCTGGATGCGCAGATCCGGCAGGTCGTCTTCTTCGACACGCCTGAGCTGGCGCTCGATAAGGCGGGTGTCGTCGTGCGTGCGCGCAGGATCCAGGGTCGTCTCGGCGACTCGGTGATCAAGCTGCGTCCGCTTGACCCCGATCAGGTCGGCAAGGACGTGCGGCGGCTGAGCGGCTTCGGCGTCGAAGTCGACGCGATCCCTGGTGGGTTCGTGTGCTCGGGGCGGCTGAAGTGCGACGCGGACTCCGACGCGGTCCACCAGGTGTTGCTGGGCGATCGCGCCCTGCGCAAGCTCTACAGCAAGGAGCAGCGGGCGCTGTACCGGGCTCACGCTCCCGCCGGGCTCGAGCTCGACGATCTCGCCGCGCTGGGGCCGATCTTCGTGCTCAAGCTCAAGTGGCAGCCGCGTGGCTTCGCGCGCAAGATGGTCGCGGAGATGTGGCTTTACCCGAACGGCGAGCGTATCTTCGAGCTCTCGACGAAGTGCCTGCCCTCGGAGGCGTTTCAGGTCGCGGCCGAGGCGCGCGTGTACCTCGGCGAGCACGGGATCGACCTCTCCGGCGAGCAGCAGACCAAGACGCGCACCGCACTCGAGTTCTTCTCGGCCGAGCTGGCGGGCGGCTGAGCACGCGATCAGGCGGGAGGACCCGGTGAGTGGTTACGTGACGATCGAGCAGGCCGCCAACCAGGCGATCGCCGATCTGATCAAGCAGCGGTTGGATCAGAGCGGTATCCCGTGCGTGTTGGTTCCGGGTGCCCTTGGCGCCGTGTCCGGCGCGGGAGCCTCGTACGCCGTGACCGTGCCGGCCGAACGAGCCGACGAAGCCAGGGAACTGCTCGGCAACTGATCCCGCGCCGACGGCTCCGCGCGGGGCCGCCGGCGCGAGTGCGTGGGCTAGGTCTGCGCCCCGACGAGCACCAAGGTGACGGTCACCAGCAGCACCGCGCCGATCGTGAACGCCGCCACCACCCCGAACGGAAGCGGCGCGTGGACCCCTTCGAGGATCGAGCGTTCGAGCTCGCGCTGGCGGCGGGCGCCGAACACCAGAAACCCGACCGCAAGCATCCCGTAGCCGCACCCCAGCAATACGTACGGCCAAGGCGCGACGTCGAGCAACTCCGGGGCGAGGCGTCCCACGGCAAGCGCGCCGGCGGTCGCGGCCAGCGCGGTCCGCCACCACGCCAGCCAGGTGCGCTCCGCTGCCATGGAAGTCCGCTGCCACACATCGACTTGCGCGGCCACGGCGCGGGCGACTCCGGCTCGGTCCCTCGGCTGGGCCATGCGCGCAGTGTACGGTCGCCCGCAGCACAAGAGCCTGAACTTGCGACGGTCCTCAGGCGATGGCCTCATCGAGATCCGGCGGCGCGCGCTCGGCCAGGGCCGCGGCCGATCCGGGCTGTCGTAGCCGTCGTCCGTTCCATCGGGCTCAGGGTCGATCCTCCGCCGGGCCGGCATTTCGCTCAAGGTGGCGCGCATGCCGACGCCGGGGGTGACGACTCCCTCGTGCCGACGGCGCGACGGTAGGGGATCTAGGGCGGGATTCGTGCTGCTCCTTGGTCCCGTCACCGCCGGCAGGTGACTAGGCAGCTCGCCGGTAACCACTTCCTGACGATCGACAGGCACGGTCGTCTCGCGCCTCGCGGTTACACTGGGCTGCGCATGAACCCGCTGTTCGGATCGCTCCTCGCCGGCTGGCACGCCGGTCACGGTGGCCAAGAGCTCACCGTGACCTGTATCAGTCCAGCACGGGCGACTCGCGCGCCCTCGCTCTGGCCGCGAGTGCGATCCGGATCTGCAGGGATCTTGCCCTCTTAGCTCAGTTGGTAGAGCACTTCCATGGTAAGGAAGGGGTCGACGGTTCGAGTCCGTCAGAGGGCTCTTACTGTCAGCGCACGTCGACGTAGGAGACCTCGATGGCGTTGTTTCCGTAGCCGAGCCGGTTCCACGGCGGTACTTCGGGTTGCACGTTGCCGGCCGCGTCGGTCGCCCTGGCGCGGAGGGTGTGCCTGCCGGCGTCGTTGGCCCCCCACTCGAACGACCAGTTCTGCCATTGGTAGGGGTCGCCGGGCGGTTCGAGCTGCGCGGCGTGCCAGTCGCCTTCGCCGGTGAGGCTGATCTCGACCTGCGTGACGGGGCCGGTTCCCGACCAGGCCTTGCCGCGCACCGTGTGGGTCCCGCGGTCGACGGTCGAGCCGTAGGCGGGATCGGTGACGCGCGCGCGCACGCGCATGAGGCTGACGGCCTCGTGCGGTCGGTCGGGCCACTCGTACATGTAGTGGCCGGTTTGGAACTCGCCGGCGTAGGGCTCGGTCAGGACGTCGATCCGCTTGAGCCACTTCACCGACGCGACGGCGTACCAGTGCGGGACGATGAGCCGGAACGGGGAGCCGTGGTCGGCGATCAGCGGCTCGCCGTTCATCTCGTAGGCGATGAGGATCTCGGCCGCCGGGTCGGCTGCGTGGGCGAGAGGCAGCGCGCGCACGAAGGTGAGGTCGTCCCTGTCGGTGTCCGCGAGGACGGGTTGGAGGTGGTAGGCGCCGTGGTCGGCGCCCTGGAACCGGACGTCGACTCCGTCGATGGCCGGGCGGGCCTGCGCGAGCACCTCGTGGAGGAGGGCACCGGTCCAGCGGGCGGTGGAGACGGCGTAGTCGCCCCACGGTTCGCCGGTCGGCAGCGGTCTGGTTTCGAGCCGTCCGTTGCCGGCGCATTCGAGCGTGACGGCTCGTTCGTGCGCCGGCATCGCCCGTAGGTCGTCGAGGGTGAGGCTGGTCGGGTGCTCAACCGCCCCGCCGACTTCGAGCATGCCGTCGTGTTCCGGCAGCGAGAAGTTGCTGCGGACGTAGTGCAGCTCGGTGGGGGTGATGTCTCCGGCCAGTGCCTCAGGTGGCGCCTCGGCGTTGTAGGGAGCCGGGTTGATCATCTGCAGTGCGGCGCGCGCCCGCTCGAGGTCGTCTGTCGCGGCCATGGGTCAGTCTCCTCCGGACATCAATAATCGGAATCCTGGAAGGTCGGTTCGCGGCCTTCGTTGAAGGCGCCGATGCCTTCGATGCGGTCGGGATGGACGGCCGAGCGCCAGTGCGAGTCCATCATGATCGCGATCGCCTGCTCGATCGGCTCGCCCTCGCCGAGCTGCACGGCCCGCTTGACCGCCTGGACCGCCGTGGGCGAGTTGCTCGCGATCTTCTCGGCGATCGCGATCGCCGCGTCCATGAGCTCGTCCGGGACGTGGATCTCGTTGACCATTCCCAGCCGGTAGCGCCTCCTGTGCGGTGATGGGGTCGCCGGTCATGAGCATCTGCAGGGCCTTGCCGCGCGGGAGCAGGCGTGGGAGCAGTGCCGGTGAGCCGCCGCCGGCCGCCAGGCCGAGCATGCTCTCGGGCTGGCCGAAGGTGGCGTTCTCCGAGGCGATGATGAAGTCGGCGCTCTGGGCGAGCTCGCAGCCGCCGCCGTAGGCGGTCCCGTTCACCGCGGCGAAGATCGGCTTGCGCAGCTGGCGGACGGTGTAGAGCGTGCGGTCGAAGGCCTGGCGCTGGCGCAGCCAGTCCTCCTTGGTCATGTTCTTGCGCTGGCGAAGGTCGCTGCCGACGGAGAAGGCGCGCTCACCGGCTCCGGTGAGGACGACGACCCGGACCGCAGTACGGACGGCGATCGTCTCGACGACCTCGGTCAGGCGGGCGCCCATCTCGGTCGTGATCGCATTGTCGGCGTGGGGTCGGTTGAGGGTGACCACCGCAACCCGACCGCCGGAGACGTGGTCGAGCAGGACGGGCGAGTCGGGTTCCGCGCCGTCGGAGGGCGGTGGGCCGAAGTCAAGTGCTGCCCAGCGGTCGGTTGTCACGCCGTCCTCTCCTTCTCGAGCGACATGGTCACGAGTCGAGCTCCGCGAGCCAGCGCATCGCACGCAGACCCGGGGCGAAGCAGTACTCGCCGCCGCGGGTGACCACGAACGGCGGCAGGTCCTGCAGCCGGCGCCGGATCGGCCGCTCAGGAATCGTGAGGCGGCCAGACCCGTCGTTCGGCCCGACGAGCGGGTCCTTCTCGGACGGGGCGCCGATGAAGATGCCGTCGTTGAGCCATTGGGTCTTGACGAACTCGAACTGGCGCTTGAGGTGCGCGCCGGCGAACACGAAGATGATGCCCCGGTCGGCGCCGTCGTCCTCGAGCACGCCCTCCGGGAGCATCGGCCCGTAGCTCGTGCCGCGCCGGATCATGCGGTGCAGGCGGACGTCGACGCTGCCGTCGCGGTCGAGGGCGTCGCGCGGGTTCGCGCGCCGCGCGTGGGCGCCCGCTGGACACTTGAAGCCGCGCGGGTCGTCGGCGTAGAGGAAGTGGTTGTTGCGCTGCGGGTCGGCGCCGAGCACAGGGTCGTCGCGCTCGGGCGAGAGCGCCAGCGGAGCGCCGCTCTGCCAGCGCCCGACCATCTTGGCGCCGAGCAGCGCCTCCTCTTCGCGGCTCGCGGCCTTCGCGCGGAGATACTGCCGGTAGGCCGCCACTTTCGTGTGCAGCTTGCGGAACACGACGTAGGTGCCGTTCCGGCCGAGCACCTCCGGTGTCGGCATCGGCGGCAGCTCGCCGGTCTCGTCCGGGTAGCCGAGCACGATCTCGCCGGCCTTCAGCGGTTTCTCCTTCGGGTTCGTCGGCGGCCGGCCGCTGCCCTCGATCGCGGGCTGGCCGATACCGTCTTTGAAGCCGAAGGAGGTGCGTCCGGTCGGGAGCTGGTAGCAGTCCTGGCGCCAGATCACCTCGACGCCGGTGAGTTCCTGGTGGGCCTGGCGTGCCTTCTCGACCACGGCTTCGAGTCGCGCGCTGTCGGGGGAGAGCGCCGCCAGGGCGACGTGGACGTCGGAGCTGCCGAGCGGCTTCTCCCAGTGCTCCGGGCTGCTCTCGCCGACGTCTCCCAGGTGCGCCGCGCGGGCGGCCATTCCCTGGCGGAACTCCGGCGCGAAGCTATCGAGCGAGCTCTGCGGCACTCCGAGCGCCTGCAGGCCGGTGTACGTGAAGGCGGCGGTGATCCACGCGTCGCGGGCGGGATCGGCGGCGGGCCGTCCCGAGTCGACGAGCCGGCTCAGGCGCCGGACCAGCTCTCGGCCGGCGGCTCGGTCGTCGATGCGCAGCAGGAGGTAGGCGCCGACGTAAGGCGACGGTCGCTCGTGCAGCGCGCCGCTCTGGATGTCGTCGAGCTCGAGGCGTACGGCATCCGTGTCGGTCACGGCGGTCATCGCTCAGTGGTGCTCCGGAGGTTCGGGCGGGTCCGGATTGGGTGGCGCCAGGTACGGGAAGGTGCGTGAGGCCGGCTTCGTGGCGTGGTCGACCCCGTCGCGGATGACCGGCCCGTTGCCGGCGTTGATGAGCTGCGTGAAGATCGTGTCCATCACGTCGTCGTTGGGCGCCCGGCCCCCGCAGGTCGTGTGCGCCTCGCCACGGCGGGCGGCGAGCTCGATCTCCAGGAACGAGCCTTGCTCCGCGTATGGCTTGCCGGCGTCGACGACGAGGAAGTCCGCGAGCACCAGCTCGGTCAGCGGATGGCTGCCGTCCTCGCGCATCGGCCAGTCGGCCTTCCCGTCGAGCCCGTCCCAGAACGCGAGGTTCGCGTTCAGCCTGGCGCGGTACGCGCCGAGATAGCTGTCCGCGAGGTGGAACGCGTCCTCCATGTTGTAGAGGTCGCGGATCTCGAGGTCTCGGTTGACCGGATCGAACTGCTTCGGCGCCAGCATGAGGTTCTTGACCTCGGGTCGCCCGACGCGCTCGATGCGGACCTTGAACTTGCCGCGCGTGAACGTCTCTGCGACGACTCCAACCAGCGTCGCGCCGTCGAGGAGCCCGGTGTCGATCTCGATCACGAGGCTGAGGACGTTCTTGCCGTCCATGTAGATCGACCCGTGGTCGGTGAACTGCATCTCTCCGGTCGCGATCGTCTTGAGCGTCGCGGGCGCGTCCATGATGAACGGATCCCAGCGCGTACCGGCGAACACGCGAACGCCGTCGCCGGAGCCGCCCTCCGGGTCGTTGACCCGGAACGCGACGGTCTTGCCCGCCGGGGTCGTGCAGGCGCCCTCCTGCTCGGCGCGCTGCGGGCCATTGTCGCTGACCGGGGGAGAGAACACGCAGTCGAAGACGAACTCCTGCGCGCCGGCGGTGAACGGCGCCGGGTCGCCGGGCGCGCCCGCGGTGAGGGGGCGCAGCCGGAAGCGGTAGAGCAGTCCGTCGGAGAGCAGGTCATACGGCTTCGCGAACGGCAGCGTGTTCATCACGAGCACGATCTGCCCCGGCCGCTCCGGGCTCGGGAACGCATACACGTCGGTGATGTCGGCGATCGGGTCGGCGAGCGCGCGCGGCCCTGAGATGTGATCGGACATGACGTCTCCGAATCAGTCGGCGGCCTCGTCCAGCAGCGGCTTGAACGCCGGGTGCTGCAACGCCTCGGCCGCGTCCGGGTGGTCGAGCACCTGCTGGAAGGCAGCGTTGACGCGCTGCGCCTTGCGGATCTCCTTGACCGTGCCGCCGTAGTTGCGCTGGTAGGCGGCCGCGGTCTGCTGCGCGGAGAGGATGAACGCCTTCAGGGCAGCCAGATCCGGAAGGCCGCCGTAGCCGTCCGCGTGCCGGAAGATCACGTCGAAGAGCGCGAGCGTCGGCCCGGAGGTGAAGAAGTCCTCCATGTAGGCGTCCCACGGGCCGTCGAAGCTGGTGATGAACGCGAGCTGCGTGTCGTCGTCGAAGAGCACGAACCTCGCCTCGTGGATCGTGCTGACCGCCATCCCGTAGTCGCCCGGCCGGTACCCGGGCGTGTCCTGCAGCTCGCGGAGCGCAGCGCGCAACGCCCCACCCTCACCCGGCTTGACCCGGAAGAACAGGCTGAACTCACTCGTCGGACCGACGCTGACGCCGGGGCGGGATGATCCTGTCGCAGTTGTGGCCATTCACTCAGCTTCGCCGCCCCTGGACACCGGCGCATCACCCCGATCGGGTGATCGCCCGAGCCCAGGAGTGCCGGACCCGAGGCCGTCGCAACGTCGGCGTCTTCGAGCGCCTGACCAGGCTGCGCGCCCGCCGCGCGGTTCCGGATCAGCGAGCGAGCAAGGCAGGATGCAGATCCGGCCGCCCCTCCTCCGAGAGGATCGGAGACTCCTTGAACCCCCAGACCAGCGGGTAGACCGGACGGGCCGCGACGAGCGCGCCAGCCCGACTCGGCGGGTGCGTGCGCATGGCGTCGCTCCCGTGCGGCTGGCCGTACCCTCAGGCCGAGGTGGCCGGCTGCTCGCAGGGCAGCTCGGCCGCCACCACCGTCCCCTCGCCCGCGCGGCTGATCACGCGCAGCCGCCCGCCCAACGCCTCCACGCGATCCGCGAGCCCACGCAGCCCGGAGCCGCTGTTGGCGTTCGCGCCGCCCACACCGTCGTCGGCGATCTCGATCGCGGCGACGCCGTCGCGCCGCGACGCGCGGATCGCGACCCGTGACGCCTGCGCGTACTTGCCCACGTTGGCGAGCGCCTCGCAGGCGACGAAGTAGGCGGCGAGCTCGACCGGGCGTGGCAGGCGCTCGGAGAGGTCGAGCTCGAGCGTCACGGGCGCCGGCGAGCGCGCAGCCAGTGATTGCAGCGCGACGTCGAGGCCGTGCTCCAGCACGGCGGGATGGATGCCACGCGCGAGCTCGCGCAGCTCGTCGAGCGACTCGGCGAGCTCGCGCGCGCGCCGCCGCGAGCTCACCGGCTGCCTCGGGATCGTCGCGCACGCGGTCCTCGGTGATGCGCAGGGCGATCGCGAGCGAGACCAGCCGCTGCTGGGCGCCGTCGTGCAGGTCGCGCTCGAGCTTCCGGCGCGCCGCGTCGCCGGCCTCGACGAGCCTGGCACGCGACCCCGCCAGCTCCCGCACCTGCGACTCGAGCTCCTCCTGGAGACGCCGGCGCTCGAGTGCGACGTAGGTCGCGGCGCTCACGATCTCGAGCAGCTCGGGGTCGTGGGTCAGGGCGGGATCGTGGATCAGCGCGGCGATGTGCTCGCCGTCGTGGTCGATCGGCGTCGCCGCTCGCCCGTTGCCGTTCTCCGGCAGCGCCACGGGCTTGCCGTCCGCGTCGACGTAGCAATCGAAGCCCCGCAGCCAGTAGACGAGCTCGAGCGAGGGGTCGTCGAGCGCGCGCGAGAGCATCTCGCCGAGCCGCCTGATGTCGGGCGTCCGCTGGAGCTCGACGACGAGGTTCGCCATCCGCGCGCGCGCCAGCTGCGCGCGCAGAACGCCGAGCAGGAACGCGAGTGGGACGGAGACGAGCACCAGCACGGCCACGTCCTGGCTGGGCCGGATGAAGTCGGCCGCGAACAGCTGGTAGTACGACTGCAGCGTGAGGATCAAGAGGGCGACCGAGCCGGCGAGCGTGGGGAGGAGCAGCCGCCGCAGCACCGGCGCGGCACGCAGCCAGCGCGCGGCGCCGACGAGCATGATCGCGAACACGATCGTCGTGTTGCACGACCGCTGGACGGTGTCGATCGCGTCCGCGGTTCCCGGGTCCGCGGAGATCATCAGCAAGTTGTCGCGGCCGCCCTCGAACGGCAGGAAGGCGAGGTAGAAGACCTGGACGACGACGATGCCGAACGTCAGCGCGGCGAGCAGCGCCCGGTCGAGCCGAGCCGTGATCTTGCCGCCCGGGAACGCGAGCACCAGCGCCGCGAACGTCACGATCCACCAGTTCGCGGCGAGCTCGCTGAGCGTGAACAGGAGGTCTGAATCGGCCTCCGCCAGCAGCTGCACGCCGAGATAGAGGAACCCGGTGATCGTCATCAGCGGGCCGGTGCCGTTGTCGGGCCTGCGCCACCAGGCGATCAGGCCGCAGGCGATGAACGAGCCGCCGACCGATCGGTTGACCACCGCGATGCGCGTGACATCGTCGCCGCCATCGAAGAGCAGCACGAAGCCTGCGGCCACCGCAGCGATCCCGACCGGCGCCAGAGCCAGCGGCAGCCAGCGCGAGTGCGTCACCCGCCGCTCCTCGCGCCGTCGGGCGAGAGATAGGCCAGCACCGCGAGGATGCGCCGGTGCGCGTCGGCGCCGGCGGGAAGGTCGAGCTCGCGCGAAGATCGACGTCACGTGCTTCTGCACGGCGCGCTCGGTGATCACGAGTCGCTCGCCGATCGCCCGGTTGGAGAGCCCCTCCGCGACGAGCCCGAGCACCTCGCGCTCGCGCCGCGAGAGGTTGGCGAGCGGGTCCTCGTCGCTCCGGCTCGCAAGCAGGCCGCTGACCACCTTCGGGTCGAGCGCCGAGCCGCCGGCCGCGACCCGCCGCAGTGCGGCGGCGAAGTCCTCGACATCGGTGACGCGATCCTTGAGGAGGTAGCCCAACCCCGCGGGCTCCTCGGCCAGCACGCGCATCGCGATGCCGGCCTCCACGTGCTGGGAGAGGATGACGATCCCGATCCCAGGCTGCAGCTTGCGCAGCGCGTGGGCTGCGCGAATGCCCTCCTCGGTGAAGGTCGGCGGCATCCGGACGTCGACGATCGCGACATCGGGCGCGTGCTCGCCCACCAGCTCCAGCAGCTCTTCCCCCGTTGACGCCTGCGCGACGACATCGAAACCCGCTCGCCGCAGCAGCGCGGCGATTCCCTCGCGTACCACCAGGCTGTCATCGGCGAGGACGACGCGCATGAGCGTTCTGCGGCGGCAGTGTGACCGGGCACCGGCGTTCCGGTCAACGCCACGCCTCCCGGTAACGCCAGGAAGCTTGAATAGAGCAGTGAGCTAATCAAGCAAACCGCTGCATCCTTTACTAAGCTTGCCCACTTAATAAAGGATGTGCGCGTGACCCACACGACAAGCGACCGGGCCGGCCACCTGGTCGTCATTCAATCGGGGCCGGAGGGTTACTCGGCATTCGTACCAGCGCCGCTGCCACCCGACCCGCCGGTCCGAATCGACGCGCGGACGCAGGACCTCCTGGACGAAGCCAATCAGGCGCTCGGCCGCTTGGACGGCGTCACGCTGCTGCTGCCGGACCCGGGTCAGTTCCTCTACTCGTATGTCCGCAAGGAGGCCGTGCTCTCATCGCAGATCGAGGGCACCCAGTCCTCGCTGTCGGACCTTCTGCTGTTCGAGAACGAAGCCGCGCCGGGGGTCCCGCTCCATGACGTCCAGGAGACGTCGAACTACATCGCCGCGATGACTCACGGCCTGAATCGGATCGAATCAGGCGCGCTGCCGCTCAGCAATCGCCTGCTGCGAGAGGTTCACGCCTTGCTGATGTCAGGCGTCCGCGGCGGTGACAAGTCTCCGGGCGAGTTCCGGCAAAGCCAGAACTGGCTCGGCGGGACGCGGCCTGGCACCGCACGCTTCGTACCTCCTCCTGCGCCGGAGGTGCTTCCGGCGATGAGCGACCTCGAGAAGTTCCTGCACGACGACCCCGAGCCCACGCCGATTCTGGTCAAGGCCGCACTCGCACACGTGCAGTTCGAGACGATCCATCCGTTCCTCGACGGCAACGGCCGAGTGGGTCGCCTGCTCATCACGCTCCTGCTGTGCTCGGAGAACGTGCTGCAGCAGCCGCTGCTCTACCTGAGCCTGTACTTCAAGCAGAATCGCGACGCGTACTACGACCACCTGCAGCGCGTGCGAACAGAGGGTGCGTGGGAGGACTGGCTCGCCTTCTTCCTCGAGGGCGTCATCGCGGTCGCGAGCTCGGCGACGGACACGGCACGGCGCATCAGGCAGCTGGTCGAGCGCGACCGTGAGGCGGTCCACGGGCTCGGCCGCGGCGCCGCGTCTGCGCTCCGTGTGCACGAGCTGGCCGGTCGGCGCGTCGTACTCACCGCGAGCACCGCGGCAGCGCTGAGCGGCCTGAGCGCCCCGACCGTGAACGCCGCTTTCGCGCGCCTCGAGGAGGCCGGGATACTGCGAGAAGCGACGGGCCGACGCCGCGGGCGGGTGTTCGTCTACGCGGCCTACCTGGAACTGCTTCAAGCCGAGCGGTGACACGTCACGCCCGCGGCGCCGGGTGCTCCTCGCCTATCCCGCTGGGCGCGCTCAGGCGGTTCCCCACGGGTTGTCGATCACGAAGCGCCAGGTGCCGTCGCTCTGACGACGCAGGACGTCGGCGTTCTGCGCCTCGAGCCGCACAGGCTCGCCGGCCGGTCCGGTGCCGTCGAACGACCAGACGCCGATGACGAGAGCCAGGTCGTCCACCTCGAGGACTCGCGTCACCTCGAGGTCGAGCGTGCCGTTCATCGAGATGAAGCCGCTCAGGGCTTCCCGCACACCCGATGCGCCGTGCGCGAGGCCGCCGGGCTGCGTTGCGAACGCCGCCTCGTCCTCATAGAGCGGCGTGAGCCGCTCGAGATCGCCGGAGTTGATGCCGCGGACGATCGACTCGAGCACCTGCTCGGGCGTCGCCGTCGACACGCCGTTCTCCATCAAGCCAGCTCCCATCACCTGCTCCTTTCGGTATACATCTGTGGGTTGCGAAATATCAAGCTACTCCACCTCGAGCGATCTGTCAAGATGAGTACACTGCTATGAGTCGCGAAATGCTGCCAAAGCGCAAGTACGAGCTGAAGAAGCGCGCCGAGTCGATGGCGATGACGCACCGGCGGATCACCGAGGCCGCGATCGAGCTGCACGGAAGCGTCGGGCCGGCCCGAACGACGCTGAGCGCGGTCGCCAAGCGGGCCGGAGTGGAGCGGCGCACCCTCTACCGCCACTTCCCCACCGAGGGGGACCTCTTCGCGGCTTGCTCAACCCATTACTTCAGCGCCAATCCGTGGCCCGATCTCGACTCCTGGCGGGCGATCCACGATCCGCAGCAGCGACTCGAGCGAGCGCTGGACGAGCTCTACGCCTACTACGAGCGCACCGAGCCGATGCTCAGCAACGTGCTCCGCGATGCCGAGCTCGTCGACTTCGCCCGCGACGCCGTGGCCCCGCTGCACGCCTACCTCGACCAGGCCGCCGAGGTGCTCACCGTCGGCCGTCCGCTCCGCGGCCGAAGCCGACGGCTCCTCGCGGCGGCTTTGGGCCACGCGGTCGATTTCTCGACCTGGCGCTCACTCGCCAGCGCCGGCATCACCCGATCAGAAGCGACGGAACTCGCGACCGCACTCGTCGAAGCGGCCGCGAACCCACGTCACACGCCCTAGCGGACGGGCCGAGGTCGGCCCGTCCGCGTCGTTCCTGCTCCCAGGCTCAGCTGATCGGGTCGCCCGGGAAGCGCAGGCCGAAGCGCTCGACGAGCCCGGGGACGGTTTCGGGCCGCATCTCGAGCTCGTAGCGCACGCACAGCTCGGTCAGCGCCTGCTCGCCGGCATTGAGCACGCCGCCCATGTCGACGAGCTCGGCGAAGAAGCGCTCGAAGCCCGCCGGGGAGATGATCTCGAGGATCCGGCAGGGCTCGTCGCCGGCGTTCCAGAACGTGTGCCACTGGTCGCGCGGCTTGTGCACGAGATCGCCGGGGCCGGCTTCGACGACGTCGTCGCCCAGCAGGGCGCCCATGCGGCCCTCCAGCACGTAGCTGTACTCGTCCTCGCGGTTGTGGCGGTGCACCGGCGCGGCGAGCGCGCGCGGGCCCAGCGGGTGCTCGACCAGCGAGAAGCGCTCCGCCGCCTCGTCGCCGTCGATCATGAACCGCACGCCGATGCTGCCGAGGAAGCCGGCCTTGCCGTCCCGGGGACCCACGATCTTCGGGGCCGTCATCGTCGTCGTCATCTGCGTCGCTCCTTTGATTGGACAGTAATGTCGCGGCAATATACGGCCGCACGCTGACGTTGTCAAGATGGGGCGACAGTAATGTCCGATCAAATGGCGACGAGCAGCAGCCGCCAGCCCGCCAGAGGCCGCTGCCGCGCATGTCCTGTGCGGCTCGCCGCCGCTACGACGACGTCAAACGCAGGACCAGCTGCCCGTCACGGTGACGGTGGTGGTCCCGAGCTCGGGGCTCGTCCCCGATGTCACGCTGTCCACCGTGCCGCTCGCGCCCTCACCGGCAGCGCCGCCCGGATCCTGCACCGTGATCGAGCCGCTCGCCGGCGTCTCCCACAGGTGGGCCGGTGCCTTGCGGAAGTCGTACACAGTGGCCACGGACGGGCCGGTCGGATACGTCCCGGCGCCCGTGAAGCCCGCGACCTCGAGCACGACCTGGGCGATCTTCTGGCCGCCCTGGTTGAGCGGGAGCTGAACCTGGAAGACGCCCGGGAACGGCCGCACGCAATAGCCCGGGCCGCCGATCGTCACCGACGTCGCCCCGCTCACGCTCACGGCGGTGGCAGGCGCGTCGCAGAACTCCTCGAGGTCGTGGTAGGTCACGCGCCCGTCGCCCTGCTCCGCTCCACCGCTCAGGCCGAGCGACAGCAGCGGCTTGTCGACCTCGTAGTGGGTCGGGACGGTGCCCGCCGTGCCGTCCGGGCAGGCGCAGTTCCCCATGCAGAACCAGTCCGACTGCACGAGCCCGTAGTCGCGCTTGGACGTGCCGGCGCGCAGGCTCCCACCGAGCCGCAGGACGTTGACCAGCGGGGCCGACGGGTCCTTGGCGACGATGAACTGGCGCAGCGCGTAGGCATTCGAGCCGAGCGTCGTGCCGCTGGAAACGACGATGGCCGGCGGCTTGACCTCGGTGTGCGGCACCGCGTAGGGGCGCTTCTGATACCAGGCGTCCGAGGCGCCGGCGAGGCGGAAGCTCGACGATGCCCAGGTGTCGACGAACGGCTGCGCGGTGCCGCCCGCGAGGGCAAAGGCGTCCGCGGTCGACGCGCTCTCGAGGATCTGCGGCATGGCCTGCCAGAGCGCAGGGACGCCGTGGACCTCATCGGCGCGAGCCCAGAACGCGATCGCGCCGTAGCTGCGCGCGGGCAGCGGCTTGTTGACTGTCTGCAGCGCCGGTCCGTAGTGCGTCATCCCGGCGCTCTTCGGGGCGTCGGCGGCGACGATCGAGGCCCAGACGGCCGTGCCCTCGATGATCCACGCCGGGCGCTGGTCCCACGTGGCCGTGAGCACGAACTGCATGCAGTGGAAGGTCTCGTGGGCCACGGTGAGCTCCAGCGCCTCCGGGGCTGTCTTCTGCGCCTCGGGCCCGATGCGCACGAGGCAGAAGACGGCCGGACCGGTCCCCCACTCCCCGTCCGCGGCGACCGGAAGCGCGTACGCACCGACCTTCTCGCCTTTGATGAAGAGGGACTCGGACGCGTTGAACACCCGGATGTCGGGGACGACGGTGCCCATCTCCTGCGCATAGAAGGCGGCGAAAGCGTCGGCCCGCGCCTCGAGCACAGGGTTGGGGGTGAAGACCTGGTCGGCCGCGCGGGCGAGCGGCGGCGAGGATCCGTCGTGCGGGGCCCCGAGCTCGCGCTCGACCGCCCGCCGCTGCGCAGCGGTGAGCCGGTCCCAGACGCGCGCGACGAGCTGAATGGCGAGCGTGCCCGAGTCCGGGATGCCGAGCCGCCCGGTCGGCCGGCGTGCGCCGGGGACGCTGCCGAACACGATCGCGAAGGCGCGCAGGGCGAGCTTCGGGGTGATCGAGCCGTCGGCGCCGATGCCGTCGAGCGTGCGCTGCCAGGCCGTGCGGGAGAGGGCCTGACGCAGCCGGGCCTCGAGCGCCTCGGCGTACGCCCTCGCCGCCGTGGTCGCGCCGGAGCGCGTGAGGCGGCGCGGACCGGTGTAACGCACCGCCGCGACCGCGCGGCCGAGCCGGAACACGACGACCGCGCCGGCCGCGGACGCGGTCAGCCTGCTGCGCCGGAACGCTGCGGCGCCGACCCCCGGCACGCGCTTGGCGCCGCGTGTCGCGCCCCGCAGGCCGCGCGCGGCGCGCGCCCGCGATCCGGCCACGAACACGCCGATCCGCAGGCGCCGGCCGGCGCCAGAGAACGCTGCGCCGCGCTTCGCGACGCCCCGTAGCGCCCGCGGCACTGCGGTGCCCAGCGCGCGCTTGGCGACGGCGGCTCCCCGCCCGTCCGGGCTCAGCCCGGGAACGTCGGCCGCTTTCAGGACGAGCCCGCCGGGAGCGGCGGCGCTCGCCGGTCCGGCGCCCACCGCGACGCCGCAGACGAGTGCCACGGCGATCAGGGCGGGCCCGCGACGCACGCCGGGCATCATCATCACCGGTGCGCGCCGCGTCAACCCGCGGCGAACGTCAGGACAGTGAGACCGCCCCGGTGACGACGATGTCGTCGGGGAGCCCCTTCACCGAGACCGTCGCTACGACGTCGAGCGTCTCATCGCCCTGCAGCGTTCCCGCATCGAGTTGCGCGCGCACGGCCGCCTCGATCTCGCGCTGGCTCGTGACGCCCAGCTTCTTGAGGAACTTCCGTACCGACATGTTGAAAGCGTCTTCGTCCATGTGCCGAGAGTAGTGGCGTCAGCGGGCGGTGAGCGACGCGATCACTTGCGCGATCCGAGCGCGCGTCTTGGGCGCGCGTCGCGGACGTACGGCGGTGAGCCGCTCCGGCGAGCCAGCTCCTGCTTGAGCGCGGCGATGCCGCCGTCACGCACCGCCTCGTGCTCGGGCAACAGCTCGCGCTGTGCGGCGGCGTCGCCGGCGAAGGCCCGCGAGCACAGCTCGGGGAACAGGTTGGCGAGCGCCAGGATCGCGCCGGTCGCGCCGTGCCCGGCAGCGACGGAGAGCAGCGGGGCGAACCCCGTGTAGACGGGCCGCTGCCAGCTGCTGGTCTCCCGCTGCAGCCGTTCGGCGTCGCCCTCGGAGTCCTTCAGCCCGTCGACGTCAAGCGTTCCCAGCTGCTGCACCGGGATCGCCGGGAAGTACTTGGGGAAGTGGTACGCGAGCACCGGCAGCCCGCCGGCCAGTTCGCGGACGCGCGCGAAGAACGGCTCGGGCGCCTCGTCGCCGGGCGGATAGAGCAACACGCCGGCCGCGCCGCCCTCGACGGCGTCGCGCGTGAGCTCGAGCGCGTGCTCGGCGACCGCGTCACCGGTGCCGACGATCACCGGCAGCGAGTCCGGGACGGCGAGCCGCACCGCCGCGAGCAGGTCGCGCCTGTCGCTCGCGTCGAGATACCCGCCCTCGCCGGTCGTGCCGGCGATCACGATCGCCTGCATGCCGCGCTCGGCCAGCCCCGCCGCGTGTTCAGCGGTCGCGCTCGCGAGCAGCCGGGCGTCCGCGTCGAACAGCGTCACGAGCGCAGCGGCCACACCGGTGAACGGCGGGGTCATTCGATTGACAGTAACGAACTAGAGCAGCGGGTCGGCCAGTGCCGCGAGCTTGTCGTCCTCCGTCTTCAAGCGCCGCAGGTCGGCGAGGAAAGCCGCCAGGCGATCGCCCTTGAGCCGCGCCTTGAACTCGCGCAACCGCGCGCTGAACTCCTGCTGGACCGCCGGCTCGGCATTGCGCCAGTGGTCGGCCGCTTCCGCCAGCTCTCCGAAGGCCGCACGTGAGGATTTCGCCGCGGCGGCGGACTCGAGCGGGAAGCCGGCGATGTAGCCCTCGAGGTGCGCGAGCGCTTCGGTGTTGACCTTCGTGTTGTCTAGCCGCTCGCGTATCAGCGCCAGGTCGGCCGCGGCGATGCTCTGCGTGCGCAGCCAGGCGCGGAACGGTTGCTTGGCGGCTCGGGTGTCAGCGCGCCAGCGCTTGAGCCACCTGAGCGCCATCTGGTTGTGCGCCGCGTGCTCGAGCTCGTGGCGCAGCACCGCGACCGTCCTCGCCTTGTTCGTCGCCACGAACGCGTTCGGCCCGAGCAGGATCGCGACGGAGGGGAGCGGACCGTCGCGCTCTGCCGGCAGCTTCGCGCTGAACGTGCCGCCGTACAGGTAGCCGCACTGTCCCGGCGTCGCCAGCCGCGCAACATAGTTCAGTCCGGGGCAGAGATCGCCCGCGGTGGGTCGCATGACCGCGTTGATGTGCTCTGGCGTTGTGCCCGCGACGTCCTCGATCACCGTCGCATTGAGCAGCCACGCGATCTCGGCGTAGAGCTGCTTGACCCCCGTGCCCTCGTTGAGGTGCGCCGCCCACTGCTCCGCGTCGGTCACGCCGTAGAGGTGGGTGACCGGTGCGATCGGCGTGCGCGACGGAGCGGGCGGCTGCTTGCGCGCGAGCGTCGCGCCGCGGTTCAGCAGCCGCTGCACCGCCTGGTTGCCGAGCCCGCGCTGCAGCAGGAGCAGCTCGTGGGCGGGCGGCTCCGGCTCGGCCTGCGGCCGGCGAGTCTCCCTCCGCTCCGGCTCACGGGCCCGTTCGTACATGACTGCCGATCATCGCGACCGGAGGCGATCGAGTCCAGCGCAGCTGGTCAGCGGCGCTTGAGCGCGGACGGCTTGTGGACGGCCTCGCCGCCGCCCTTCTCACTGCGCACGAGGTACTGCGGCTCGTCCTCGGACGCCTTGACCTTGCGGCCGCCGGCGGTGGTGTCGGACGTGATCTTGCGCACGATGACTCCGGGCGTGTCGTCCTGGCCATGGGAGCTCCACACGACCTTGTCGCCCTGCTTGAACTCGTTTGTCATGAGCACGGGCTACCCAGGAATCTGGCTGGACTAAGCGGACTAAGGCAACTAGACTCGCGGTCGATGGACGCCGTCTCGATCCATGAGGCCAAGACTCACTTCTCGCGCCTCGTGGCTCGAGCCGAGGCCGGCGAGGAGATCGTCGTACGCAGGGGAGCGAAAGCGGTCGCGAAGATCGTCGCCTACCACGCGCCGACGGTGCCGCGCGTGCCCGGCGCGTTGAAGGGTCAGATCACGATCGCCGACGATTCCGAAGTGACGCCGGACGACTTTGCCGACTACCTGGCGTGAGCCGGCTGCTCGTCGACACGCATGCGCTGCTGTGGTGGCTGAGCGACGACCCCGCGCTGTCCCTCCGCGCTCGCGACGCGTTGGCGGACCCCGCCAACGAGCTGCTCGTGAGCACCGCCTGCCTGTGCGAGATCGCGATCATGCGCGACCTCGGCAAGCTCAGCGTCCCGGATGACCTGCCCGCTCAGGTCGAGGCGGGTGGCTTCGGCTGGCTGCCGGTGACCCCGGCGCACGCCTGGCAGGTGCGAGCACTGCCGCGGCATCACCGCGATCCCTTCGATCGCGTGCTCGCCGCCCAATCGCTGATCGAGCGGGTTGCGATCATCTCGGCCGACCCGCAGCTGCGCTCATACGCCGTCGACATCGTGTGGTGACCGACCCGTCGAGCGGTAGGTTCCTGCGCCATGCGCGCCGTCCACATCCGCTCCTTCGATGCCGACGACCCGGGCGCGGTGGTCGAAGTGGGTGAGCGTCCCGAGCCGGACGCTCCGGCAGGCTGGATCGTCGTCGAGGTGCGCGCCGCGTCGCTGAACCACCACGACGTCTTCTCGGCCCGCGGCATCGGCCTGGCGCAGGAGCAGCTGCCGATGATCCTGGGCTGCGATGCGGCGGGAGTCGACCCCGGACGGGCGCGAGGTCGTCGTGCACGGCGTGGTCAACGATCCCGCGTGGGTCGGGCCGGAGGAGCTCGATCCGAAGCTGGCGCTGCTGTCGGAGGGGCCGCAGGGGACGCTGGCCGAGCGCGTGGCGGCGCCCGCGGGCAACCTGATCGACAAGCCGCCGGAGCTGAGCTTCGAGGAGGCGGCGTGCCTGCCCACCGCATGGCTCACGGCGTACCGCATGCTCTTCACGAAGGCCGCGTTGAGCCCGGGCGACGCCGTGCTCGTCCAGGGCGCGTCCGGGCGGGCTCGCCAACGCGCTGATCCGGCTCGGAGTCGCGGCCGGGCTGCGCGTCTGGGTGACGGGTCGCGACGCGGAGAAGCGCGCGTTCGCCGAGCAGCTCGGCGCCCATGCGACATTCGAGCCCGGTGCGCGCCTCCCCGAGCGCGTCGACGCGGTGATGGACTCGGTCGGCGCGCCGACCTTCAAGCACTCGATCCGCGCGCTGCGGCGCGGCGGCACGCTCGTGAACGCCGGAGCGACCGGCGGCTACGTCGCCGAGGTCGAGCTCGCCCGCCTGTTCCGGCTGAACCTCAACATCGTCGGCTCGACGATGGGCACGCGCACCGAGCTCGATCGGCTGGTCAAGTTCTGCGTCGCCCGCGATCTGCGGCCGGAGCTCGATGCGGTGATCGACCTCGACGAGGCGCCGGCGGCCGTGACCCGCATGGCCTCAGGGGACGTGCGCGGCAAGATCGTGCTGACGCCGTAGGGCTACGTGACCAGCTGGTAGAGCGCAGGCTGCGAATCGAACGGCAGCGCCTGTAAGCCCGGCCGCCGCAGCAGCCGCGCGTACATCAGCGGGCTCGACCAGCGGGCGATCTCGACGAAGCGGAGATCGGCCGCGCCGACGCTGCGGTACAGGCGTGCGCCGAGATAGCCCCGCTGCTGCTCGAGCACCGCGCGGAGGCCGTCCCAGCCTTCGATGAAGCGCGCGTCCTCGCGCTTCTCTGGCACCTCGAACCGCTCGACCAGGACGACGCCGCCCTCGACGTCTGGCGTCCGGTGCTCGCGCACGACCTCGTAGAGGCTCGCCGGTGACGGCGCCGCGTCGGCCGACTCCACCTCGGCGACGCTGACGTAACGGGGATCGACGTCCTGCCGCAACGCGCGGTAGCACGCGGCGTCCTGCCGGTCAGCCGCTGGCCGGACGTTGAACGCCTCGATGACCGTGACAGGCGACACGGGTCATTCGCACGGTACGACGATCCAGAGCGCGGGGTAGAGCAGGACCTGCGGGCTCGGGACTCAGGTCGCGGAGCGCCGTTGCCGATCTAGGGGCTGTGGACCTGGAACGCCGACGGAGGATGTGATCTCAGTGATGCCCGACCTCGATGCCCTCCGAGCGGAGCTCAAGTTGCTGCTCGCGTCCTGGGAATACGCCTTTGCGATGGGGCACGGCTGCAGTCTCGGCGATCACCCGCAGTTCCGCGCTGTGCGCCAGCGCGCCGCCGACCTGCGCGCCCGCATCTCCGAGCACTCCCTGTAGGCGATCGGCATCGCCACCCGCCTCGTCATCGAGGACGGGCGGGGTGTCGAGGCGCGCGACGGGATCAGCCGCCGCGGTGGCGATCGCTGTCGTCAACAGCGCGACGAAGACGATCGCGGTGAGGAGCAAGACGGTGCGCTCGGGTGACATGACGCCAAGCTACCCCCGGACGTCCCGGCTCAAGTGAAGATCCTGCATACCGGGGGCGTAAGAGCGTCACCTGGCGTCGTGGAAGATCACCCCCAGCGCCGTCCGCTGCCCCCGCGTGACGGTCGCGACGCCGTGGCGCATGCCGACGCGGTGGTAGCCGTTCTTGCCTCTGTTTGGCCGCTGCCGGGTGGGGAAGATGACGAACGCGCCGCGCGGCGGCATCAACACGTGCGCGCGGCTCTGAGCGCGCGGGCGTTGCTCCATCAAGACGAACTCGCCGCCGTCGTAGTCGACGCCCGGCTCGGACAGGATCGTGAGGACCTGGAACGGGAAGTAGACGTCGCCATAGAGGTCCTGGTGCAGCGCGTTCCAGTCGCCCTCGCCGTAGCGCAGGATCAGTGGCGTGGGCCGCTCTTGGCCGGCGGCGCGGCAGCGCTCGAGCAGCTCTTCGTGCGTGAGCGGAAAGCGGATGGCGTCACCGCGGAGCAGCTGCGCCCAGTCGTTCGCGACCGGCGCCAGGTGCCGGTAGAAGGACGATCGCAGCGCCGCGATCGTGTGCGGCAGCGGGTGGTCGAAGTAGCGGTAGCGGCCATCGCCGAAGCGGTGGCGGGCCATGTCGACAGTCGAGCGGAAGTTGCCGGCGTCGAACAGAACGGACAGCTCCTCGCACTCGCCGGCGTCCAGCAGCGGGACGGTGATCGCGTGGCCCTGGTGGTCGAGTTGCTCGCGTAGCTCGTCCCAGTCGAGCGCGTCGATGCGCTCGGCCACGGCGGCTTGGGCTCTGGTGATGGGTTGAGTGCTCACTCCCGTCGAACGACCGCGTGGCGCAATTTGTGAGTCCGCGGCGCATTGCGAAAGCTCCTGTTTCGGAGGCGGGGAACCCGGAAAGCATGCGAGAGGAAGGATCTGCGGGCACACCCCAGTCATGGCAACTGCGCGAGCTTTCAGCCTGAGCGGACCGCGGCGCATCTTCGCCGCGCTGGCGGCTGCGCTCGTGGTCTGGGCCTGCTGGGGACAAGGCACTGCTTTCGCGCAAGATCCGCTCGTCGCACCGGTAGTCGAAGCCGTCGAGGAGACGGCGAGCGAGCCGCCGGCGCCGCTAGCCGAGGTCGTTGAGCCGGTCGTTCAGGAGTCGCCGACCGAGGAGCCGGCCGCCCCGGTTGTCGAAGAACCCGCATCACCGGCGAGTGAACCCGTCGAAGAGATCGCGGCGCCCGCGGTCGAGCCGCCCGCGCCGGTGGTCGAGCCCGTCGAGGAGACCGTCGCGCCGGTGGTCGAGGTCGCGGAGCCGACTGTTGCGCCTGTGGCCGAGACCGTCGAGGAGCCGGTGGCCCCGGTGGCGGAACGGTCGCGCCGGTGGTCGAGGCCGTGGAGGAGCCGGTTGCTCCGGTGGTCGAGGCCGTCGACGAGTCGGTAGCCCCGGTGGTCGAGCCGGTTGCTCCGGTGGTCGAGACCGTCGACGAGACAGTGGCCCCGGTGGTCGAGGTCGCCGACGAAACGGTTCCGCCGGTGGTCGAGACGGTCGGGCCGGTAGTCGAGACCGTTCGCGCCGGTGCTCGAGACCGTCGCGCCAGTGGCCGAGGTCGTCGACGAGACGGTTCCGCCGGTGCTCGAGACGGTCGCGCCGGTCGTCGAGACGGTCGCGCCGGTGCTCGAGACGGTCGCGCCGGTGCTCGAGACGGTCGCGCCGGTGCTCGAGACGGTCGCGCCGGTGCTCGAGACGGTCGCGCCGGTGCTCGAGACGGTCGCGCCGGTGCTCGAGACGGTCGCGCCGGTGCTCGAGACGGTCGCGCCGGTGCGTCGAGACGGTGCGCCGGTGCTCGAGACGGTCGCGCCGGTGCTCGAGACGGTCGCGCCGGTCGTCGAGGTCGTCGACGAGACGGTCGCGCCGGTGCTCGAGACGGTCGCGCCGGTCGTCGAGGTCGTTGACGAGACGGTCGCGCCGGTGCTCGAGACGGTCGCGCCGGTCGTCGAGGTCGTTGACGAGACGGTCGCGCCGGTGCTCGAGACGGTCGCGCCGGTGCTCGAGACCGTCGACGAGACAGTGGCGCCGGTGGTCGAGGTCGTCGACGAGACGGTCGCGCCGGTGCTCGAGACGGTCGCGCCGGTGCTCGAGACGGTCGCGCCGGTGCTCGAGACCGTTGACGAGACGGTTCGCGCCGGTGCTCGAGACGGTCGCGCCGGTGCTCGAGACCGTTGAGCAGACGGTTCCGCCGGTGCTCGAAACGGTCGCGCCGGTGCTCGAGACCGTTGAACAGACGGTTCCGCCGGTGCTGGAGACGGTGGCCCCGGTAGTCGAAGTTGTTGACGAGACGGTTCCGCCGGTGCTCGAGACGGTCGCGCCGGTGCTCGAGACCGTCGACGAGACAGTGGCCCCGGTGATCGAGGTCGTCGACGAGATGGTTCCGCCGGTGCTCGAGACGGTGGCCCCGGTGGTCGAGGTCGTCGACGAGACGGTTCCGCCAGTGCTCGAGACGGTCGTACCGGCGATCGAGGTCGTCGACGACACGCTCGCCCCGGTGCTCGAGACCGCAGCCCCGGTCACTCGCACGCTGACCCCGGGGCTCGAGACCGCCACGCCCGTGGACAAGACGGTCGTCCGCCCGCTGATCGAAGCCGGCGACGCGAGTTCGGCGCCCGCGATCGAGGCCGTCGAGACGACGTCCCCGGCGGTCATCGAGCACGCGCCCACCACGTCGCCCGGACCCGGTCGCCCAGACCGCACCGTCCAACGCTTCGCCCGCCGAGACGTCGCCACCGCGAATCGATCAGCGGTTCACGGCGTCAGCGCCCGCCATTGGCGCGACCCCGTCGGCACAGGTCGTGCTCGCCTCCCCGGCGACCCACGCTGCCGCTTCGCCGCGCTCCGACTCAGGCTCGCCGCAAGCGCCCGCGCCGACGGAGCCGACTCCGTTCGGCGCGCTCGGTGGCGGTGTCTCCGGATCGTTCTCACCTCCTTCGACGGCCCTCTTCCTGGCCGTCCTGATGCTCTTCATCTGCCTTCCCTGCCTGCGCTACGGCAGGGTCGTGCTCGCATCGGCCCGTTGGCGGCCGGTGCTCTTCGTCTCGCTGCTCGAGCGGCCTGGCTAACCCCCTCCCGGGGTTCAGCCAGCTGTTGCCGGGCGCCGCGCGCCCGGCGTCCTGACCGCTCGTAGCAAGGAGACAACGATGCAAGTTGACGCGTGTCGTACTGGCCGCGCTGCGTGGCCTTAGGGGTCGCGCTCGTACCTGTGACCCCGGCGTCCGCGCACGGGAATCACCCGGGCGCCGCCGCAAGCCTGCTGATCCCGGCCGCCGGATGGCACGGCCGCGCGATCGAGAACACTCATCGCCACGCCGCTGCGAGCGGCTGATCGTCCGCTGCGTGGCTGGTCCGCCGGTCCCGTGTCGTTCGGCGCCGGCTACCACCGTCCGGGAGGATCGGACCGGGTGAGGGAGGTTCAGCGGCGGCTGCACCGCCTCGGCTATCGCCCCGGTCCGATCGACGGGCTGTTCGGACCGCTCACCCGCTCGTCGGTCGCCTGGTTTCAGGTGAAGCACGGGCTGCCGGTCAACGGTCGCGCGACGCTCGCCACGGTCCGGCACCTGCGCGCCCGCACCGGCGCGAGCTGACCGGCCGCCGAGCGCGGCGATCGCGTCGACGCGTCGCCGCACGGCCGCGGGCGCAAGACACGAGGTCGATCACCCCGAGCGCGGCGGCAACGGAAAGCGGCGCTTCGCCGATCGGGTGGATCGCCGGAGCCGCGCTCGCTGCTGCTGCTGCTCGTCGCAGCGGCGTTCCTACTCCGGCGTCAGCGCGGTCCCGCGCGGTCTGAGCCGGCGCAACCCAGCGCGCAGGCGCTGGCCTACGTGCTGATCCCGGCCGATGAGCCCGACGACCTGAGGTTCCGGTCCCACGCCGCCTCGATCGAGGCGGAGTGCGCCGAGCGCGGGCTGGCGGTGGTCGGATTCGTCGCCGATGTCGAGGACAGCCGCCTGATCTGGCAGCGCCCAGGTCTGGCGAGCGCCGTCAGGAGGCTGGTGGACGGCGAGGTCGACTTCCTGATGGTGACGAAGATCGAGGACGCGACGGACGCCGACCTCGAGCGCCTGATGGACACCACCGAGGGCGAGATAGCGATCGCACGGTGGCAGCAAGCGCCGAACGCCGACGAGCGGGAGCTTTCCAATGCCTGACCGTCGCTATCGCCACGACGACGTCGCTCGCTGCACCATGCCAAACGCCGAGCAGGCGCGCGTCAGCTTCGCGGCCGCGCGTGCGGACGATCACGCCGTCCGGGAGCTCTACCTGCTCGAGCTCGCCGTGCGCGCGCCCGACGACGACTCGGCGCGCCAGCTCGAGCTCGATGCCCACGAGGCGTACTGCGACGCGTACGCCATCGCCAAGGAGCACGACCTGGATGCCTGAACCCCACCACCGTTCAGTCGCCGGTCGCGATCGCGAGCGCCTCGCCGAGCCGGTCCACGTCCGCCGCGGTGACATGGAGGTGCGGGGCGATCCGCAGCGACGCTCCGCGCACCGCGGCGTAGCAGCCGGCTTCCTGCAGCGCGGGCAGGATCGACGAGCGCGCGCTGGCGGGCAGCGCGGCGCCGAGCATGTGCGGGCCGCGTGCGGCCGTCGGCGCCACCGCAAGCCCCAGAGCGGCGCAGCGCTCGGCGATCGCCGCCGTCGTCAGCGCGAGCGTCTCCGCGATCCGGGACACCTCCCACGCGAGGATCTGCTCCAGTGCGGCGATCGCCATCGGCACCAGGTGGAAGGAGCTGCGCTGCCCCATGTCGAAGCGCCGCGCGCCGGGCTGGTAGTCGTCGCGATAGTCGGTGAGCGCGCTGAAGTCGTCAGAGCCGGCGCGCGCGATCCAGTTCTCCTCCAGCGGCTCACCCTCGCGATGCTGCCCGGCAACGTGCAGGAAGCTGAGGCCGAACGGTCCGAGCAGCCACTTGTAGCCGACGCTGACGAGGAAGTCCGGTCGCAGGCGGCCGGCGTCGAGCGGCATGCGCGCCGGCCGACTGGCTCGCGTCGATCACCAGCGTGCAGCCGAGCGCGTGCGCACGCTCGGCGATCGGCTCGAGGTCGAGCAGCGCGCCGTCGGTCCAGTGCACCTGCGGCACGCTGACCACGGCGACGCGCTCGTCGAATGCCTCGAGCACAGCGTCGGTCCAGCTCTGTCCCTGCTCGCGGCCGACGGTCAGCACGCGCGCCCCGGAGCGCCGGGCGAGCGCGCGCCAGGTGTAGATGCCCGACGGGTACTCCTCGGCCAGCACGAGGATCGCGCTGTCCGTCGGTGGCCGCAGGTTGCGCGCGGCGACGGCGAAGCCGTAGCTCGTCGCCGGCACCAGCGCCACACCGTCGGCGTCTCCGCCGACAAGACGGGCGAACAGCCCGCGTAGGCGCTCGACCTCCGAGAACCAGTCGTCGCTCGAGATCGTCCACGGGGCGGCACGCCGCGCGAGCGCCTCGGCGCCGGCTGCGCGGACGGAGTGCAGCAGCGGCGACAGGTTGGCCGTGTTGAAGTAGGCCACATCGGGCGGGACGTCGAAGGCGTCGCGCTGCTCGCCCAGGCCGGAGCTCATGCACAGGATTGTCCAGGCGCCCGCCGATCTCGTCCAGGTGCGATCCAAGGCACGCGGCGGCGTCGGCACGCACGATCGAAGGAATCGGTCCGCTGCCGGACCTTTCCAGGGCCCTTCGTGTCCGATAGCGTCGGCCACACCGGTGTCGCGTGTGGGCTTCCAGATCTGGTGTGCGGCCGCAGCAGTGTCGTGCGCAGCGCTCGGCGCGGTAGCGACGGCCGGCGACGATGAGCGCGGATCCGCGCATGCGCGGACGGCCGGCGGCGGCGCGTACATCAACACGGTCGCCCCCGCATTCGGGAACATCAAGGACCCGAAGATCAAGCTCAAGCGGCGGGGCACGCCCGCGGCGCTCAAGAAGGCCTGGGAGTACGAAGCCAAGCACGCGGGCGGCAACCCCGAGGCCGCGCACGCAGCTTGCGGCGGCAGAGCAGCAGGCGCTGCGCACCGGCGAGAACCCGAGCGAGTTCAAGCAGGCGCCGACGACGCAGACGGCGAAGCTGCTCACGATCCTCGTCGAGTTCAGCCCGGACGCGGCGGACGACTTCAGCGGCTTGATGGTGCCCAAGACGGTCTTCGGCGACCGCACCTGCGTCCCGGCCGTCACGCAGAGCGGCCCGCTGCACAACACGATCTCGGATCCCGCGAGCAGGGACTTCCGCGACAACAACACCTTCTGGGTACCGGACTTCAGCCCCGCGCACTACGACGCGATGCTCTACTCCAGCACCGGCATCACCCAGCGCGTGCGGAGGGACCTCCGCGGCCCTGACGGTCGCCGCGGGCATCGACATCTCCGGCTACACGATGCGCAACCACTACGAGGAGATGTCCAAGGGCGCCTACACGGTCAGCGGCGCCGCAACCCCGTGGGTCACGGTGACGCACTCCGAGGCCTGGTACGGCGCGGACCGCTGCTTCCAGAACGCTGAGGGTGAATGGGAGGCGGGTGCGCCGCAGACGATGATGGGGCACCCCGACAACCCCGACGGGCCGAATACGCTCGCGACCGACGCGGTCAACGCGCTGGTCGCGCAGGATCCCGACTTCCCGCTTGCCGACTACGACGCCGAGGACCAGTTCGACAGCGACGGCGACGGCGAGCTGTTCGAGGCGGACGGCTACATCGACCACGTCGTGCTCGTACACGCCGGCAAGGACAAGTCCCGCGGCGGCGGGGAGCAGGGGACATACGCGATCTGGGCCCATTCGAGCGCGGTGCTCGACGGCGAGCCGATCGGCGACACCGGCCTGCGGCTGGCGAACTACATCGTCCAACCGGAGGACTCCGGCGTGGGCGTCTTCTCGCACGAGTACGGGCACGACCTCGGACTCCCCGACCTCTACGACACCAGCGGCCAGGCGGACTCGGACATCGAGTTCTGGGACCTGATGAGCAGCGGCTCCCACTCCGGACCGATCTTCCAGTCGATGCCGACGCACATGGGCATCTGGGACAAGTGGCTGCTCGGCTGGGCGGATCCGAAGGTGATCGAGCCGGGCGCCGCCACCCAGAGCATCGAGGTCGGGCAGACCTCGCGGACACCGGTCGGGACCGAGGACGGCGTGCGCGTCTCGCTGCCGGACAAGCCCGTCACGCTCGCGACGCCGCACAGCGGCTCGCGCATGTGGTGGAGCGGCAACGATCAGGACTGGGCGGACGTCCGGCTCACGCGCGAGCTCGCGGTGCCGGCAGGCGACGACGTCCGCTTCTGGATGTTCAACGACTACGTGATCGAGGAGGACTGGGACTACGGGTTCGTGGAGGTGTCGACCGACGGCGGCACGACCTGGGAGGAGCAGGAGGTCTTCGACGAATCCGGGAGCCGCGTATCACGCCGGCGGACTACCCGGACCCCAACGGCCGGCTGCACGACTTCGGCGACAAGAAGTTCGGCTTGACCGGCAGCACGGATGGCTGGCGGCACGACTACGTCGACATGACGCCGTTCGCAGGTCAGACCGTGCAGTTGCGACTGCGCTACGCGACCGACGAGGCGTTCCTCGAGCGCGGTTGGTACGTGGACGACTTCTCGCTCACGGTCGGCGGCGCGACGGTGTGGTCCGACGACGCCGAGGCGGAGAACGGCTGGACGAACACCGTCGCCTCGTTCACGGCGACGACCGGCGAGGGCTGGCGTCTCGACACCGGCACCCAGCAGCGCGTGCACTACTACATGGCGGAATGGCGCGCGCTGGACGGCTTCGACGAGGGTCTCAGGTACGCATACGACACGACATATGACTCCACGCCCGCCACGGACGGCGCGTGGCGTGTCAGGAAGGTCGCCTACAACGCCCCCGGCATGCTGGTCTGGTACCGCGACACCACCTACGGTACCGCCAACTCGCCGACTGCGACGACGCTCGACCTGCCGAGCGCCGGCTCGAAGGGCGGTCTACTGCTCGTCGACTCGCACTTCGACCCGCTGCGCCACCGCGGCTTCGCGGCGTCGCGCTACACCGACGATAAGCACGACCCCGACAGCCTGGAGAACTTCCCCGCCCGGGTGAACGTGTCGGACGTCGCCTTCACGCGATGGGGAACGAGGGTCGCACGCGACTGCTTCGCCGACGACGGGTTGCCCTGGCGCGTCTACTGCACGCGTGTTGGCCGGCGCGGCCCGGTACAGAGGTTCACTGACGCGCTCGGCTGGTACCCGGGAGTCGAGGCGCGCGGCGCGGAGCTGTTCCTCCGCGACATCGACGGCTCGGTCGTGATCCCCTCGCTCGGCAATCAGCTGTACTCCACTCGCATCGTCGACGCCGACGGAGATCCCTTGCCGTCGCTCTACGGCAAGACGCTGGTGGACGGGGCGATCGTCCTCGGGACGGGCAATCCCGGCGACGAGGGCAAGCAGCTCGGCGTGTCGCTGGCGGTGACCCGGGCGGCGCCGCGGAACCGGTCCGCGACGATCCGGGTCAGCGCAGCGCGACCCGCCGTTCCGTAACGCGCCGCTAAGCGGCCTGGCGGTCCGGCGCTCCGACGAGCGACGCGCCGCCTGCCGCCGACGCGGCGGCGCGCTTCGCGGCGATCTGGTCGGCGCGCGGCTGCTTGACGTTCCAGACCAGGCCGAGCCGCTCGAGCACGCGGATGACGGCGAAGGACGGGTCGATCTGCTTGCGCTGCAGGCCGTGGCGCGCCGAGGTGGGGAAGGCGTGGTGGCTGTGGTGCCAGCCCTCGCCCAGCGAGACGAGCGCGACCAGCCAGTTGTCGCGGCTCTCGTCCTCGGTCGCGAATGTCCGGCGACCGTACATGTGGCAGATCGAGTTCACGCTCCAGGTCGCGTGGTGCAGCAGGAAGACGCGCACGAGCCCGGCCCAGAGGAAGGCGGTGAAGCCGGCCCACAGCGAGCCGCCCGAGAGCGCCAGACCGGCGAGGAACGGCAGCACGAGGCCGAGCACGACCCACAGCGGGAAGAGCTTGTCGACCCAGCGGATGACCGGGTCCTTGCGCAGGTCGGGTGCGAAGCGCCGCGCCGACGTGTGGTCGTCGTTGAACAGCCAGCCCATGTGGGAGTGCCAGAGGCCGGTGACGACGCCGCGCCAGCCCTCGCCCGAGTGCGTGTGGGGGCTGTGCGGATCGCCCTCCTCGTCGGTGAAGGTGTGATGGCGGCGATGGTCGGCGACCCAGTGGATGACCGCGCCCTGCACCGACATCGAGCCGAAGATCGCGATCATCGCGCGCAGCCACGGCTTGGCCTCGAACGAGCGGTGCGTGAGCATCCGATGGAAGCCGATCGTCACGCCCAGGCCGACGAGCGTGTACATCACGGCGAGGATCGCCAGATCACGCCAGGTGACGGCTCCGCCCCAAAGGAGCCAGAGAGCGGCGAGGAAGCCGACGAACGGGAGCACCACCGCGACGACGGTGATGCGCCGCTCGAGCGAAGAGGCGGCGGGATGCGGGGCTGGATGCGTAGTGGACACCTCTACAGCATGTCCGCAACGGCGCCGCACTCAACCTCCTGGCGCCAAGGATTGAGGAATCAGATCTAGCACCAAGCTACAAAGACGACGGCCCGCCACCGCGGCGAGCCGCCTGCTCCGTTGCTAGACGAGCGCGAGGACGCCGGCGCGGTTCTTGTGCGCACGCTCGTAGTCACGCGTCGTGGCCGCCAGCTCGTCGCTGTCGCGCGCCGCCAGAGCTATGCGGATGTCGGCCACGCTCAACTGGTCATAGCCGGCCCACGGCTCCCGCGTGGTCCGGCCGGCGGCCTTCACGGCCTCGCCCACGCCCGTGGTCGAGATGTCGTAGCTGCCGTTGCCGTGGATGTCCGCGCCGACGACGGCCTCGGTCAGCGCCGGGATCTCCTGGAGGACGCGTGCGAGCATCTCCTCCTCGTCGGCCCGGATCGAAGCGGCGAGGCGCGCGGTGGCCTCGTCGCCGACGGCGGTTGCGAGGCGCTCGATCGCTGTGTAGGTCGCGATCTCCAGCGCTTCGGTCGCGCAGGCGTCCTTGGCGTTCTTGAGCACCTTCTCCTCGCCGCCGGAGCCGCGCAGCAGGTCCAGCGGCGTCTTGCCGAGCGCGAGCGCCTGGGCGGTCACGGCCTGAGCCACGCCGATCACGGCCTGGAGCGGATTGCCGCCCTGGCCGAGCTCGCGCATGCGGGTCTGCAGACGCTCGGCGTGCTCGCGCGTCTGGCGCAGGTGCCGCTCGAGCGCGGTCCGGTAGCCGCCACGCGGAGTGACCGCGATCTGCGACTGAAGCACGCGCACCAGCCCGAGCTCGCTCGCATGGGCCTCATCGAGGTATTGCAGGACCTTCTTGGCGGGTTGACTCATCGGAGTCGACCTCCATCAGTTGAAAGCGAGACAAGCGGATCGCGAGCGGGAGCGAAGTGCTGCCGTGTCCGAGCGGGCGGTCCGGACGCATCACACTAGCGCCGTGTCGCTTCAGGGCGTCGCGGAAGCTTGCCGGCGCGCGATCACGCGGCCGTCGCCGAGCCCGGCCAGCAGCACGCCCGACTGTGCGAGCGCCGGCTCGCCGGGGTCCGCGCCCTCGTCGTCGGGGGCAATGCCCTCGAGCGACGCTCCCTTTCGCGGCGTCGCGGCGGCGGGCGGCGCGGTGATCGTGACCGAGACCTCGTCGAAGTGGGCGGTGGTGCCGTCGGAGACGCGGACCGTGATCGTCCCGGCCTCGGACCCGACCTTCACCACGCCGCTGGCGGCGTCGATGTCGCAGCCCAGCCTGGCCTTGCCGGTCTGCGTGATCGAGAAGATCTTCTTGCCGCCGGAGGGGAGGACCTCGCCGGTCACCGTGAACTCGTTGCGCGTCCACTCCGGCGCCTTGCCGCCCTTCGGCGCCACCGGCTTCGGCGGCGACGCGACGACGGAGGTCGCGGACGCCTTCGCGTTGCGGTACGCGGGCGGTCCCGTGTAGTCCTGCACCACCTCGCCCTTGCCCGCCTTGACGACGACGACCAGCTTGCCGGCACGCTCCTCGAGCCGGCGTACGTGCGCCGTGTCCGTGAAAGGAGCCGCGTCGAGCTTCCCGGAGGGCGTGGACTTCACGTGCAGGTGCTGCGTCATCGAGAACCCGACCGGCAGCGTCTCCTTCGGCGTCGGGTTCGAGGCGCTCTTGATGAACGGGCGCACGTCGATCAGCTTCTTCTGGATCGTGACGGTGTCCTCGGAGGCCATCGTGCCGCTGCTGTCGAGTGCCCAGCCGTCGCCGCCCGCCTTGTTCGCCTTGAGCGAGAAGGTCCCGAACGGGTTCTTCGGGCTGAGGTCGTCGAACTTCTCGTCGATGCGGCCGCGGGCGAGCCCGTCCGGCTTGTTCTTGCCCGCGAACGTGTGCTTGAAGTCGCCCCCGTAGAACCCGCCGGCGCCCTTGGCCGACTGCGTCGTCGATGCCAGCGAGGTCGGCTTCTCGATCGTGCGCACCAACGCCCCGGACTTCTTGTCGCTCGTCTCGACCTTCACCTTCATCTCACCGCCCGCCTGGGCGTCGCCGATCGTGATCGCCCCGGTACTCGCGTCGACGGTCGTGTCGTTCGGCTCCACGGTGGCCTTCTCGATTCCGAACGTGACGCCGGTTGCGTTCGCGGGCACGGGACTCGCTTTCACGGAAAGTCCGGCCTCGAGCGGCACCGAGACGATCGGATTGTTGATCTTCGCGGTGACGAGGGTGACGCTCTTGATGGGGTCGCGCGCCAGCATCTGCGAGACCGCCGCGTTGCCGGCGCTGCGTTGTAACGCGAGGATCGAACCGGGCGCGAGTACGGGCACAAGAGCTGCCGACGGGCCGGCCGACACACTCGGTGGCTCGGGCGACTCGACCAGCTCGTGGTGCACCGCGTGACCGTACATGAGCTTCGGTGCCTACGTTTCGTAAGCAATCTTGATCTCCGCCTCAGGTTCGGTCGCCAGCCTGGGCTGCGTGACTCGAATCGAGCTGATCCCGGAGCGCAGGCCAGGCGGCGCCGTCGTGCTCCGCGCCGTCGTCGCTCGGTCCGGTCGAGCGCCTGCGGCGGCTGCTGCGCCGCCTGCTCCCGCTCTAGCAGCGCGCGGGTCCCTTCAGCCGGCTCGGGCTGATGCCGATGCTCTCGGCGAGAGCCCGTGTGAACCCCTCGCCTCGACCTCCCTCCGGCAGCCTTCCGCCGCCCGCCCGCTGGCTGCTCGTGCGAGCCTGCCGCCTGCTCGACCGCCTCGCCGCCCGCTTCGGGCTCGACGGCGTGCACGTAGCGGACCTGCTCGACCTCGTCGAGGAGCATGTCTATGCGGGCTATGTCACCCGCGACGGTCGTTTTGTGGACACTTCCGCGGGGCCGGCGTTCGAGCGCTTCACCGGCGGCGCGGGACCTGCGGGCGTGCCGAGCGGACGCTTCTGGGAGTCGCTCATCCATCCCGACGACTGGTCGCTCTACGTCGGCTTCAACCGTGCGCTGCTTCGCGGTGAGGACGCGGAGGTCACCTTCCGCATGCTGGGCCTGGACGGCGTCACGCGGATCCTGCGCGACCGGGCGCGCCCGAAGCGCGCGGCTGACGGCACCCTGCTGGTGCGCGGCTTCATCTCCGACGTCACGCGCCGCGAGGAGGCCGACGCGCAGCTGGCCGAGGCGAGCGACCGCTTCGCGCGCCTGCTCGACGTCGTCGGCGAGCACGTCTACCTCGCCCAATCGCTGCCCGACGGCAGCATCCGCGAGCTGTTCCAGGGGCCGGGCGCCGACCGGCTGCTCGGCGGAGCCATCCCGGACGCCGAGATGGAGAACTGGGACGCGGCGGTGCATCCGTCGGACCGGTCGGCCTACGACGATTACAACCGGGCGCTCGCCGCCGGCGAGGACTCCGACGTCGAGTACCGCCTGGCCGGCGCGGACGGGATCACCCGCTGGGTGCACGACCGCGCCGTGGCGCGGCGCCGGCTGGACGGGACCGTCGAGATCAGCGGCATCGTCAGCGACGTCACGGAGCGGCGGCGGCTGCGCGCTGAGCTCGCCGAGACGCACGCGGCGCTCTCACGCGTGGTCGAGGCGATGGACGACCACCTCTACACGCTGCGGGTCGAGCAGCGACGGCAGCCCGCGCACGGTCTACCGCGGTCCCCATCGCGAGGCGCTCGCCGGTGGCCCGCTCCCCGGTGGCGCGCGCGACGACAGCCTGTGGGAGTCGTTGCTGCATCCCGACGACCGCGAGCTGTGGTTCGCGTCGATCGCGCGACTGGTCGACGGGCTGCCGATCGCGATCGAGTACCGCGTGCTCGGCCTCGACGGGATCGAGCGCATCGTGCTCGACAGCGTGCGCCCCCGGCGCG
Organism: uncultured Solirubrobacteraceae bacterium; assembly: GCA_963721315.1. Lineage (GTDB taxonomy): Bacteria > Actinomycetota > Thermoleophilia > Solirubrobacterales > Solirubrobacteraceae > DASQMT01. Next base: position 128,759 of record CAVRIU010000006.1, on the reverse strand, counting down.
AGGCGGACGGGACGCTCTACTACGACGGCGCGACGCGCGACGTCAGCGAGCGCCGGCGGCTCGAGAACGAGCTGCGGCGGACCCGCGGCGCGGCGGAGCTGCGCGCGCGGACCGACGAGCTGACCGGCGCGTCCAACCGCCGTCACTTCGCCGAGGTCGTCGAGCGCGGCTTGGCGGAGGAGCCCGACGGCTGCGGGCTCCTGCTGCTCGATGCCGACCACTTCAAGCAGGTCAACGACGCCAACGGGCATGTCGTCGGGGACGCCGTGCTCGTCGAGCTCGCGAGCCGGCTGCAGGCCGAGCTGGGAGCCGAGGACTGCCTGGCCCGCTGGGGCGGCGAGGAGTTCGCCGTGCTGCTGCGCGGCGTCGGCTCGGACGCGGAGCTCGAGCGTCGCGCACAGCAGCTGCGTGCCGCTGTCGCGCTGCTGCCGGTGGTCGCCGCGGAGGTCAGCGTGCGGTTGACGATCTCGATCGGAGCGGTCCGAGCGACCGGCGGGCGCGACAGCCTCGATTCGCTCGTCGAGGCGGCGGACCGCCGGCTCTACTCGGCCAAGCGCGGCGGCCGCAACCGCGTGTCGCTCGTCGCGGACCCGGGCGCCGGCGAGCTGCCCGCGCACGAGCCGGAGTCGGTCGGCGTGGCGCGCGCGCTCGCGCTCGCCTCGGGGGTCCGCGGCGGACCGCCCGAAGGCCATGCCGAGCAGGTCGCCATGCTGGCCGCGCGGACGGCGGGGCAGATGGGACTGCCGGAGGAGCTGGTGCTGCGCTGCCGGCTCGGCGGCTGGCTCCACGATGTCGGCAAGGTCGCAGTGCCGGAGCGGATCCTCGCCAGTCCCCACGCGCTCGACGACGCCGAGTGGGCGCTGGTCCGCACGCACCCGATCGTCGGCGAGGACATGGTGCGCGGGGTCGCGGCGCTGCGGGTGGCCGCGCCGGCGGTCCGCCACCACCACGAGCGCTACGACGGCGACGGCTATCCCGACCGGCTGGCGGGCGACTCGATCCCGCTCGAGGCACGGATCGTCGCCGCCGCCGACGCGTTTGCGGCGATGACCGACGAGCGGCCCTACTCCCCGGCACGGACGCCGCAGGACGCGGCGACGGAGCTGCGCCGCAGCGCCGGGACACAGCTGGACCCGCAGGTCGTCCGGGCGCTGCTCGCCGTGCTCGGCAGCTCCGTGCGACCGGCGCTCCGCGTCGCCTGAACGTCGCCGTCTACGATCCGGCGGCATGAGCGGGATACGTGAGCGGCTGGCGCAGGACGTCGTCCTGGGGGCGGAGGGGTACCTGTTCGAGCTGGAGCGACGCGGCTACGTCATGGGCGGGCCGTTCGTGCCCGAGGTCGTGCTCGACTTCCCCGAAGCCGTGCGACAGCTGCATCGCGAGTTCCTGCGCGCCGGCGCCGAGGTGATGGTCGCCTTCACGTACTACGGCCACAGGGAGAAGCTCAGATCGATCGGGCGCGAGGCCGATCTGGAGCCGCTCAACCGCGATGCGCTGCGCCTGGCGCGCGAAGTGGCGGGCGAAGGCGACGCGCTGGTCGCCGGCAACATCTGCAACACCTGGGCCTATGACCCGGGCGCGCCCGACAGCTCCGGCGCGATCGTGCGCGAGATGTACCGCGAGCAGGTTCGCTGGGCGGTCGAGGAGGGCGCCGACCTGATCATCTCCGAGACGAACGACTACCTCGCCGAGGCGCTGATCGCGCTCGAGGTGATCCAGGAGTTCGAGCTGCCGTCGATCGTCACGTTCGCCTCGACGAGCGAGCAGACGATCGACGGGCACGAGCTCGACGAGGCCTGCCGGGTCGTCGCGGACCGCGGCGCCGACGCGGTCGGGCTCAACTGCTCGCGCGGGCCGGAGACGATGCTGCCGCTGCTCGAGCGCGTGCGAGCGGCGGTCGACTGCCACGTCGCCGCGCAGCCGGTCCCGTACCGCACCACGCCCGCACAGCCGACGTTCCAGTCGCTGCGCGACGCCGGCGGAGCGCGCGGCTATCCGCTCGGCCTGGACCCGTTCCTCTGCACGCGCTTCGAGATGGCCGACTTCGCCGTCGCCGCCCGCGACCTCGGCGTCGGCTTCATCGGCATCTGCTGCGGCGGCGCCCCGCACCACGTGCGCTCGATGGCCGAGAGCCTGGGCCGCACGGTGCCGGCGAGCCGCTACTCGCCCGACATGGCGCAGCACCCGGTGCTCGGCGAACACGTCCGCGAGCACGCCAAGCGCTTCGTCAACTGGAAGGACTAGCGCCGGGGCGGTGAGCGAGCGACGGGTCATCGTGGTCGGCGCCGGCGTGGTCGGGCTCGCCTGCGCCTGGGAGCTGCGCCGGCGCGGCGCCCATGTCGTCGTGCTCGAGCGCGGCGCCGTCGGCGGTGGCGCGTCGCGCGGCAACACCGGCTGGGTCTCGCCGAGCCTCACCTATCCGCTGCCGGCCCCCGGGATGGTGCGCGAGGGCCTGCGCCAGCTCGTCACCGGCGGCGAGGCGTTCGTGCTGCGTCCCAGCCTCGATCCGGCCTTCGCACGCTGGCTCTGGAGCTTCCGGCGCAGCTGCAGCCCCAAGCGCTTCGACGCCGGCGTGCGCGCGCTGCTCGCCCTGAACCGGCGCACGCTCGAGCTCTTCGACGCCTACCGCGAGGCCGGGATCGCGTTCGAGATGCACACGGTCGGGCTGGTCGTCGCCGCGCGCACGGCGGACGGGCTCGACCTCTACCGGATGATCTTCAAGCGGCTGCGCGAGCTGGGCTACGAGGGTGGCGAGATCGACGAGCTCGACGCCGCGGCGCTGGGCGCGCTCGAGCCCGCGTTCGACCGCGGCCAGGTGGTCGCGGGGCTGCATGCGCGCGTCGACCGCTTCGTGCGGCCCGAGGAGCTGACCGCCGGCCTCGCGGCGCGCCTGCGCGCCGACGGCGTGGAGGTGCGCGAGCACTGCGAGCTGCGCTCGCTCGCCCGGCGCAACGGCGGCTGGGCGCTCGAGACCGCGCCCGGCAGCGACCTGATGGCGGAGCGGGTCGTGATCGCGGCGGGACTGCCGACGGCGCCGCTGCTGCGCCGGCTCGGCGTGCGCGTGCCGTTGCTGGGAGCGCGCGGCTACAGCGTCACGCTCGAAGGACGAGGCACGCCGCCGCGCCACGCGCTCTACCTGGCCGAGGCCAAGCTCGGCATCAGCCCGTTCAACGGCGGCGTCCGGATCGCGGGCGTGTTCGAGCTGGGGGCGCGCGGGGCGGACGTGGCGCCGGGCGTCGGCGAGCGGCTGATCGCCGCGGCACGCCCTTATCTCGCCGGCTGGCGGCCGGAGACCGACGCTCCGGTCGAGGCCTGGGCCGGCATGCGTCCGGCGACGCCGGACGGGCTGCCGCTGATCGGCGCCCTGCCGGGGCTCGACGGCGTCTTCCTCGCCACCGGGCACGGGATGCTCGGCGTCACGCTCGCCCCGGCGACGGCCGATCTGCTCGCTCCGCTCGTGCTCGAAGGCCGCGCCGCACCGGAGCTCGCGCCGTTCGATCCCGCAAGGAGCGTCTGAATACGGGATAGTGCGCGCCATGGCACGCACCGGTCACGCCGTCCTGCTCGCCCGCCACTCCGAGACCGAGTGGAGCCTGTCCGGGCAGCACACGAGCAGGACCGACCTGCCGCTGCTCGAGCAGGGCCGCCCTGCGGCCGAGGCGCTCGGCCGGCGGCTGGCCGACCGCACGTTCGCGCTGGTGCTCAGCAGCCCGATGCTCAGGGCGCTCGAGACGGCGCGGCTCGCCGGGCTCGAGGACGCCGTCGAGATCACCGACGACCTGGTCGAGCTCGGGTACGGCGACTACGAGGGCCGGACGACCGCGGACATCCGCGTCGAGCGGCCCGGCTGGGACCTGTGGAAGGACGGCTCTCCCAACGGCGAGTCGCTCGCCGCGGCGGCCGAGCGGGTGGACCGCGTGATCGCGCGCGCGGAGAGCGCCGACGGGGACGTCGCGCTGTTCGCCCACGGCCACATCCTGCGCATCCTCGGAGCGCGCTGGCTCGGCCTGCCGCCGGAGGCTGGCGGCTCGCTCGCGCTGAGCACCGCGTCGCTGTGCGATCTCGGCTACGAGCGCGAGCGCCGCGTGATCTGGCTCTGGAACGGCACAACCCATCGCGGCTGATCCGACCTCTGCCCTAGACTGAAGACCAGGGTACGCAGCGTTCGTGCCTCGCCACCGCCGGTTCTCCTGTCTCTGACCGATGCGTGGTTCGCCCGCCGGAGAGCTGGATGGAGGCGCCACGTGCCGCCTGATCACGACCTGGAGCAACTGGCCGCGGAGTCGCGCTACCACCGCGACCGCTTCCAGCTGTACCGGGCGCGCGTGATGAGCGGCAGTTCCGTGGCCACGAGCGCGGTCCGTCTGCGCCAGCTCGAGCGTACGGCCAACGCGGCGCAGGAGCGCCTCGCGCATGCCAGGCGAGGCGAACCGATCCCCCCGACGTCCGCAGTGCCGGCTGCGTCAGATCCCGGCGAGTAGTCCGCCCACGAGGAGGCGACCGTGAAGACCCAGAAGGAACAGCAGGACGAGAAGCGGCGCACCAAGCTCGCCGAGGTGGAGCGCCAGGTCGAGAGCGGGTCGCTGGTCGTGCGCCAGATGACCGCCGACGAGCGCGAGCGCAACCCGCCGCGGCCGCGTAAGCCGAAGCGGTCCTAGCGCGCGCGCCGCGGCGTCGGCGAACGTCAACGGCGGCAGGTGAAGGAGCGGGTTCGGGTTGCCGGCGGCGGGTCCGAACGCCGAACGTCGTCAGTGCGCCGCATAGGGTCGACTCAGCGACGTTCGTCGCGGAGCGCGGCGGTGCCGATCACCGAACGTCGATCCGTACAGGGCCTAGCCCCGAATCCTCGACGTTCGTCGCGCTCGCACGCCGGCGCGCGGGACGCGGGGCGACTTGACCTCCCCACGCGGGGTCAAGTCGCCGGACGACCACGGCTCGCAGTTCCGCCCAGGGCGCGGGGCGCCTTGACCGTCACTGTGCGACGTCAAGGCGCCCGGGACCTCACGTCACCGCCACCGCGATCCGAACCCTCCCCCTTTAATGCCGCAGTTGACGTTCGCCGGCGCCAACGACGCGCGGTGGCCGCGACCGCCGAGGCCGGATACTTGACGGATGACGGACGGCGCACCGGAAGCGGACACGCTCGAGCTGATCACCGCCGCCTTCCCGGCGGACCCCGTGCTCGACATCGCGCTGACCCACGCGCTGCTGCTCGACGGTCGCGAGCGGACGGCGCGCGCCTGTGCTGCGGATCTTCCGGCCGGGCGCGACGGCCGCGTTCGGCCGGCTCGACGCGCTCGCGCCGGGGTTCGAGCGCGCGTGCGCGGCCGCCCGCGAGCACGGCTACACGCCGATCGTGCGCTCGGTCGGCGGGCACGCGGCGCTGTTCGACGGATCCTGCGTCGTGCTCGAGCACATCACGCACGAGCGCGACGCGACGGCGGGCCTGACGGCGCGCTTCGAGGACCAGTCGCGCCGGGTCTGCGACGCGCTCGCGGCGCTCGGCGTGGACGCGCGGGTCGGCGAGCTGCCGGGCGAGTACTGCCCCGGACCGCACAGCGTCAACGCCGGCGGCGCGTCAAGGTCGCCGGCATCGCGCAGCGGCTCGTCAGGCACGGCGCGGTGACGAGCGCGGTCGTCGTCGCCGGCGGCGGGCCGATGCTGCGCGCCGCGATCGAGGCCGTCTACGCGGAGCTCGCGATCGCCGTCGACCCGGCCACAGCCGGTGCGCTCGACGAGCTGGTGCCCGGCGTGACGGCCGAGCAGGTCGCGCGTGCGCTGCGCGACGCCTACGCGGTGGACCGGCGCCTCGAGCCGCGCGCGCCCGACGCCGCGCTGCTCGACGCCGCGCGCGCACTGCGCGCCGCGGCACCGCGTGCCCTGACCGCGCTCGGCTACGATCGCGCGGTGACCGACCGGCTGCACTTCACCGACTCCGACGAGGCCAACGAGCTGATCGCGCGCGACCCGCTCGCGCTGCTGATCGGCTTCGCGCTCGACCAGCAGGTCACCGTGCAGAAGGCGTTCGAGGGCCCGCTCGTGCTGCGCGGCGGCTCGGCAGCCTCGACGCCGCGGGATCGCGGCCGCCGACCTCGAGCCGATCTTCCGCGAGCGTCCGGCGATCCACCGCTTCCCCGGCTCGATGGCGAGGCGCGTGCGCGACCTCGACGGCGCACGTCGCCGAGCGCTACGACGGCGACGCCGCACGGGTCTGGACCGACGCCGGCTCGTCGGCCGAGCTGAAGGCGAACATCGAGGCGCTGCCCGGCTTCGGCGAGATGAAGGTCAAGGCGCTCGCGGGCGTGCTCGCGAAGCGCTTCGGAGTCGAGCTCGCGCGAGCCGCTCGTGCCCGCGCACCCGACGCTCGGCGACGTCGACTCCGCCGAAGCGCTTGCCGAGTACCAGGCCGGCAAGCGCGCCCACAAGGCCGAGCTGCGCGCCCAGCGGGCGCTTCAGCCGAGCGGTCTCAACTCGCCGTCAGCGAGAACCTCGAGCGCGACCACCGAGTTCGCCCCGTCGCGCAGCGACGACGGCGGCACCAGCGCCGCGTAGACCGGGCGGTCGTCGACGCGATAGACCCGCGTCGTCGCCTCGACGCGCCCGTTGACCGCCACGGCGAGCGCCGTGTCCGGCGCGAGCCCCTTCGCGCTGCCCGAGACGAACGACGGGCAGCACGTCCGACTCGGGATCGGCCATCACCTGCTGCGCGCCGGCCCGCGCGGACGACCCGCCGGCCGATCAGGTCCGGTCGCGGCCCGATCGCATAGACGCCGCCGCGCAACAGCCGCGCCTCGACCCGCTCGCGCTCGCGCCGCTTCGCCAGCACGGTGCCGAGCGGCTCCGTCACGGCCGGCTCGCCCGCGTGCGAGACGTCGATCGGAGCGGCCGGATCGACCGCGCGCTCGTCGGCCGGGATCCCGTCCGCCTTCCAGGGCAGCTGCGACGCCGGCCGCCTTGGCGATCGTCGGCAGCACGTCGATCGTCCGCACCGCGGCGTCGTCGACGCGACCCGTGCGCTGGCGCGGCAGCTTGACGAAGAACGGGACGGGCGCGATCACGCCGATGTTCGCGCGGTTCGCGGGCCGGCGCGGCTCGCCGCTGACGAGCGACGCGCCGTGATCGGCCGTCACCACGACCACGGCGTCGTCGAACAGCCCGCGCGCGCGCAGCTTGTCGAGCAGCGCGCCGACCAGCCGGTCGGTGTACTGGACCTGCAGCACGTGGCGCTGGAAGGCCTGGTCGACCTGCCACTGCGGCCCGAACCAGCCCTTGCTGTTCAGCCCGGGGAACTCCTTGCCCTCGATCGTCGTAGCGGCGACCGTCGGGCAGGAAGCGCCATGCGGCGTGCGGCAGCGTCGAGTGGACGAACACCAGCGGCGGGCGCGATCCCTGCCGGTCGAGCGCGGCGCTCGCGCGCTGGAACCCGGCCGTCGCGTCGTCGCGCGCCAGCCGCGCGAGCACGTCGCGCTTCAGGTTCCTGCCGCCGCGCAGCTCGCCGGCGCCCGTGACCGAGCCGGTCTCGAACCCCTCCCAGACGTTGTCGATCGGCGGCAGCCCGTCGCGCAGGTCCGCGGGCAGCAGCAGGTGCTGCACGACGACCTCGAGGTCGTTGCGAAGCGAGCGCAGCCGGTCGGACAGCCCCGCCCGGTCGCGCGGACACGCGCGCTCGGGGCAGAGCTCGGTGATCGGCTCGATCACCGTCAGCTCGTGGCTGCCCTCGAACAGCGTGAACAGGCTGCGCGGGTGGTCGCGCGCGGTCGGCAGCGAGTCCTGGCTCCGGCTGCTCGCCGGTGAGCTGTGCCGGGACCGCCTCGGTGGTGAGGTCGTCGACCGTCGTCGCGTTGCGATACCAGGTCGACTCGCGCGCGAGCCGCGCGAAGTTGGGGAACAGCTCGGCGTCGATCCGGCCGTCGGCCCCGGCGAGCGTGGTCTGCGGCAGCTCGTCGAGCACGATCTGCACGATCGGCGTCGAGGAGCGCGGTCGCCGCCACCGCGGCCGTCCGACTCGCCGGGGAACAGCAGGCCGCGCACCGGCGAGACGACGAGGAAGAGCACGAGCACGACCAGCGGCGCGGGGGAGAGCACCGTCGCGAACGTGCGCACGCCGGCGACGCGCGCGTAGACGGCGGCGGCCGCCGGCGCCCAGGACCAGCGCGAGCGGGATCGCGAGCGGCGAGCCGCCGAGCAGGTCGCCCACCGGCGGCAGCAGCAGACCGGCCACGAGCAGCGCGACGAGCACCAGCATCGCGCCCCAGCCGAGCGCCGGCCGGATCCGGCCGAGCGCCAGACGAGCCGCCGCGCCCAGCAGCGGCGGCACCAGCGCGTAGCCGAACGCGAGCAGCAGGATGTCCCCGGTCGTGCTCCCGCGCGCGACGAAGAACTGCGCGTTGCGCCCGAGCAGGTCGAACAGCGGCTGCGCGAACGCCAGCGCCCACAGCCCGCCGAGGTGCAGCGCGGCCCGCCCGAAGCCGACCCGCTCGCTCACGCCCGCGGGCGGGCCTCGTAGAGCGTGCGGGTCTCCGACACCGGCTCGCTGCGCTCGAGCGTGAAGCGCTGCTCGAGCGCGCGCTCGAAGCCGGCCTGCTCGTAGTCGGGGTTGCTGCCCTCGCGCTTGCCGCTCAGCAGCCGCTGCACCATCGGGTCGCCGCGGTCGGGGAACTCGATCACGAGCGCCGTGTCGAGCGAGCGCAGCCAGTCGAGGAACTCGCGCACCGGGACGTTGCCGGCGATGCAGACGTGGTGCACGACGGCGAGGCAGAGCGCCAGCTCGGGCGTGCCGCGGCGCTCGAGCGACGCGCGCTCGCGGCCGCGCCAGCCGAGGTCGGGCGACGGGTCGGTGACGCTCATCACCAGCGGCAGGATGTCCTCGCGCCGCTCCTCGCGCAGCTGCCGGTAGAGCGCGTCGACGGTCGCGTGGTCGGCGTCGAACGCGACGACGAGGTCGGCCGACTCGGCGGCGATGCGCGCGTAGCGGCCGTCGTTGCAGCCGACGTCCCAGGTCAGCGCGAGCGCCGGCGCGCCGCCGCCTCGCGCACGAACTCGGCCTTCGCGCGCCGCCGCCGCGTCGTCGTAGGTGTTGTCCTCGCCGTAGCCCGTCCAGGCCGTCTCGCCGGCCTTCCACTCCAGCCCCTGCACGAGCTTCTCGAGCTTGCCGAAGTTCGCCGCCAGCAGCTCCTTGTTGAAGCCCGCGCGCTTCATCTCCCGCTTGACCGCCCGTCCCTCGGCGCCGCCGTAGCGCGACTTCCAGTCGCGCGTGCAGCAGCACGTTCGACAGCACGCCCTTGCGGAAGCGCTCGCCGGCCAGGATCGCGCGCGCGTCGTGCGGCGCGATGCCGTCGAGCGAGCCGCGCAGCACCGCGTGGAACGGCAGGTCCTTGTAGGCCTGCAGCATCAGCGGATACAGGAACAGCATGCAGAACTGGCGGTATCCCGCCCACGGCTCGGCCGGGCGCAGGCGCTCGAACGAGCCGACGTCGATGAACACCGGCCGCGTGCCGCGCCACTGCACGTTGTACGGCGACGCGTCCTTGAGCGCCAGGTCCTCGCGCAGCGCGCGCCGGCAGAGGTCGAGCTGCAGCAGCGCCGCGTCCTTGAGCATCGAGAACGGCCACTCGTAGGGGTAGGAGACGAACGGCACGCGCTCGTGCCGCAGCACGCCGGCAGCCTCGCCCGCCAGCAGGTCGGGCAGCGCGTCGCGCTCCGCCTGCTCGGTCGCCACGACCCGCCCCTGCTCGCTGCAGCTCGGGCCACAGCTCGGACTGCGCGAGCGCCTGCCAGTCCTCCAGCCCGGTCGCGCTCAGCACCCGGAAGACGCCGTCGGGCGTCGTGAACACGCGACTCTCATGGTCGCGGAACGAGCCGGGCTCGGCGCTCAGCGTTCCTGGTCCGGCTCGGGCTCGTCCCGGCGGATCCGCAGCAGGCGCAGGATCCGGTACCAATAGAGCTTGGCCGCGACGGCGGCCGCGGCGACCCCGCCGACCAGGAGCTGGACGAGCATGCTCCCGGTGCCGGGATCGAGATAGGCGAACACAGCCGCGCAGGATAAACAACTTCGTAACCTGGGGTGACGGTACTCGTGCTACGTCAGCCCGAGCGCGTGCGCGGCAACGCGCACATCGTCGTCCGCGACGCCGAGCCGTGTCACGCCGCGTACGCTGAGCGAGCGCTCGGCGCGGTCGAACAGCGTGACGTTGATCCAGCTCGCCTCGAGCGTCGACCACCAGCGCAGCCCGGCGGCCTGCGCGTGGGTCTCGAACAGCCGCGCGGCGTAGGCCTGCGTGGCGGCGCGGCGGGTCGTCGCGACCGCCGAGGGCCGCAGCGACTCCGCGGCGAGCACGGCCGGGTCGTCGAGGTCGACCAGCGCGGCGTCGTCCTCCAGCCCGAGCCGCGCGAGCGCCAGCGCACGCCCCATCCGCTCCAGCAGCTCGGGCCGCAGGTCGCCCGTGCCGCGGAACGGCGCGAGCGCCTCGGCGATCGCCGCGACGGGCTCCTCGCAGACGTACAGGCAGCCGTAGCGGGCGGGGTTGTCGTGGCGCCCGGTGCCCTGGAACGGGCGCGGGAACCAGAGCGCCCCGCCCGGTGCCGCGGGGCGCGCCGACGGGTCCCAGGGCAGGACCCGCCAGAGGATCACGCGAAGCTGCCGGCCCGTTCGGTGGCGATCGCGTCGAGCAGCTCGCGCGCCTGGCCGCGCCGGATCAGGTCGAGCGGCCGGCGGTCGCCGAGGCTCGGGTTCAGCCCCAGCAGCCAGCGCTCGGCGACGGCGAGCGGGTAGAGCCGCAGCAGGTTCGACATCACGAGCTCGAGCAGGTCGACGCGCTCGGCGTTGAGCTCGTCGATGCCCTGGCCGCGGCGCCAGCGCGTGACCTGTGCGGGGCTGACGTCGAGCAGCTCGGCCAGCCGCCGCTGGGAGCCGAAGTCGCGGCTCAGCGCCTGCACCTTCTCGGCGGTCGTCACGGGCATGGCATCGACTCTAGCGCAACAGATAGTGTTGCGCCAATGCGAATCGGCGTGCAACTGCCGGAGGTCGAGCGCGCGGTGCGCTGGCCGGAGCTGCTCGCGATGGCGCGCGCGGCCGAGGACGGCGGCTTCGACTCGATCTGGCTCGGAGACCATCTGCTCTACCGCGGCGACGGCCGGCCGAGCGCGGCCCCTGGGACGCCTGGACGCAGCTGGCGGCGCTCGCGGCCGCGACGCAGCGCGTGCGGCTCGGGCCGCTCGTCGCCTGCGCCGGGTTCCACCCGCCCGGTCTGATCGCGCGGATGGCCGCGTCGATCGACGAGGTCAGCGGCGGCCGCTTCGTGCTCGGGCTCGGCGCCGGCTGGAACGAGCAGGAGTTCCGCGCGTTCGGGATCCCGTTCGACCACCGCGTCGCGCGCTTCGAGGAGTCGTTCGCGATCGTCCGCCGGCTGCTGGCGGGCGAGCGCGTCACGCTCGCGGGCCGCTTCTGGCAGGTCGACGACGCGGTCCTGCTGCCGCCGCCCGCACGGCGCACCGCCGCTGATGATCGGCAGCAACGGGCCGCGCATGCTCGGCATCACGCTGCCGCACGTGGACGTGTGGAACACGTGGTGGGACGACTACGGCAACAGCGCCGAGGGCTTCGCCGCGCTGTCCGCGAGCGGATCAGCGCGGCTGCGCGCGCGGCCGGGCGCGCGCCGGAGGAGATCGAGCGCAGCGCGTGCGTGCTGGTCGCGCTCGACGGGCGCGACCGGGAGAGCGCGCCGGATCCGACATCGCGCCGGTCACGGGGCCGCCGCGGCGGATCGCGGCGCACCTGCTCGGAGCTGGCCGAGGCGGGCGCCGACGAGGCGATCCTCGTCGTCGACCCGATCACGGAGCGGCTCGATCCGCGCGCTCGCGGAGGTCGTCGCGCTGGTGGAGCAGCTAGACCGGGCCGAGGTAGCGCATGAAGACCTGGCTGGCGCTCGCCACCCATGCCGAGCGGCGCCGGCGAGTCGAACAGGACGTAGTTCGCGTAGTAGCTCATCGACGGGTTCTGGCCACCGCCGGGCAGCGGCACGGCCTTCTCCTCGACCGACTGCACGAGCGTGAGGTTGCGCACGTCGGTGTACAGGTACGCGTCGGCGATGCCGTTGGAGTCGCCCGGGCTGCCGAGCGCGTTGAGCCCGAGGTTGGCGGCCTCGGACTCGAAGGTGACGTAGTAGCCGGAGTTGCCGATCACCGGATCGCTGGAGTCGCCGTCGCCGACCGACCCACCGCGGTCGGAGATCACCGTCTCGGCGCCGCCGAGGTCCTTGTAGATGATCTGGCTGTGGCCGTTGCGATGCTTCTCGTAGGCCAGCGTGCTGCGCTTGAGCTCGTTGAACGCCGGGTTGGCGCCGCCGGGCGCCACGAGCGTCGGCCTGCGCGATGCCCTTGCGGCTGAGGTGGACGCCCGTCGGGGTGTCGAACGCGAGCGTCTTCGAGTCGCCGACCGCGTAGGAGAGATTGCCGACCGCGCCGTCGGTCCTGACCTGCTTGATCCTGATCTTCTTGCGCTTGGTGCGCTTGCGCGTGTAGAGCTTGCCGCCGGTCACGAACGAGGTGCGCGAGCAGTCGCCGGAGACCGCCACGGCCGTCGTGTCGAGCGTCGACTGCGCGCGCCGGGGCAGCGAGATCCGGATCGCGGGCTCGCCCGGCCTGCGCGACCAGGAACGCGTCCACCAGCGCCGTTCGTGTCGCCGGCGACGAGGTTCGTCGCGGCCGACAGGAAGGCGATGCAGCGTGCCTTGTGGTTGAAGTCGCCCGACACCGCGGCGCCGTAGGAGGGGCCGTCGGCCGGGGCGCCGTAGCGGCCGCGCGAGACGAGGATCGTGCTGCCGCCCTGCCACGGGGCTCCCTCGTTGCCGATCGTCCCGGTGCGCTTGATCGCGAACAGGTCCTTGAGGCCGTTGGTGTCGCCGTCGACGAGATCGCTGGCCTCTGACTCGAAGGCGATCAGGCGCGCGTAACGGCGGTCGCTCGAGATGACCGCGTTCGTCGACGGCGCCGTTCGGGACCCCGCCGCTGAGCGACTTGGAGATCAGCCGGGTGTTCTGCAGGTCCGCTCGCGATCCGTCGCTCCCGCAGCAGCGGGCGACAGCGCGGACGCCAGCGCGAGCGCGGCGCCGAAGCTCAGGATGCGATCGTCGGTTTCGCGGCATTGATCCGGTTTGCGGCATGACATTTGTATCGGTGCGCCGCGCCGATCGCTTAACGCGATTCGCGAAATCCGTAGGCTCGCAGGATGAGAGGCGCGCGCCTGGCGCTGATCGCAGGCGCGGCGGCCCTGCTCGTCGTGCTGGTCGCGGTGCTGCTGCGCGGCGCCTCACCCGCCGGACGAGCGCCGCGCGCCCGAGCAGGCCGAGGCTTCGCGCTGGGAGCGGCTGGCGCGCGCGATGGCGGCGCCGTGGCCCGACGCTGCAGGAGCCGAGCGGACGGCTGGGTGACTACACCGACGCGCTCCCGGGCGCCTTCGGCCGGCACGCCGGCACGCGCTACGGCGACGCCGTCTCGGGCTACGCCCTGATCGACGCCGGCCTGCGCGAGCGCGATCCCCGCCTCGTGCAGACCGGCATCCGCGCGATCAGCTTCGCGACCGACCCGGCGCGGCGCCCCAGCCGCCCGAGCGTGTTCGAGCAGTTCGCCGTCGCCGCCGCCTACAACCTCGCGCGCCGGCAGCTGGCCGGCGACCCCGGCTTCGAGCGCGCGCGCGAGCGCTGGGAGAGCGTGGCTGCGCCGCGTCAGGATCGTCGAGCTCCAGCACGTCGACCGCTACTACAACCACTGGCTCGTCGACGCGGTCGCAGTGCTCGAGCTGCGGCGCACGGGCCTGCGCTCGAGCGCCCGCAAGGCGGTGCTGGGCGGCGACGCGGCGCGCGCGCGGCGGCTCGCCGAGGAGCTGGTCAACGTCCGCATCCCCGGCCTGCTGCCGCAGCGCGGCCCCGCGGTGCTGTCCGACGCGCCCGACAACCCGCTCGCCTACCACGGGCTCTCGCTCGGGCTCTACGCGCGCGCCGTCCACCTGCTCGGCCGCGACGGCCGCGCCGGCAGCCCGGCGGGTGCTGCAGCAAGGCGTCTGGGCGGCGGCGCTGGTCGATGGCCCCGAACGGGAGCCTCGCCTACTTCGGGCGCTCGCAGGAGGAGGCCTGGGCGCCGGCCGGGCGCCGCCTACGCCGCCGCCTACACGGCGGCGCTGCCCGGCTCGCCGCGCGCCGTCGCGACGGTCGCGCACACGGTCGCCTATCGCTCGCTCGAGCGGCTCGAGCGCGCCTACCCGATCGGGCGCGGGGGCGTCGCGATCGTGCCGGCGATCGGTCCGGCGCTGCGACCCGGCTGGCGCGGCCTCGACGGCTACGCCGGCGCTCCGTCGATGGGCGGGCTTGCGCTGATGATGCTCAACTGGACGCTCGAGCTGCGCCCGCGCGAGCGTTCGACGGGCCGGCTGCCGGCCGACTTCCCGCTCGCGCACGACGGTCTCGCAGGGTCGCGGGCGCCTGGCGGTCGTGCGCCGCGGCGCGACCTGGTACGCGGTGAAGATCTCGCGCAGCGGCAGCGATCGCTACCGCGGCGACCTGCGCTACGAGGCCGGCCTCACGTACGCGCTGCGGCGCGCGCGCGGGCGCTGGCGCGAGCTGGTGCCGCAACGCCCGCGGACGGAGCTCGCGGTCCGGGCGGGCGCGGGCCCGGTGCTCGTCAACGGCGGCCCGGGGCACTTCTTCGGTCATGCCATCGACGTCGGCGAATCCGGGGTCGTGAGCGTCAGCGGCGAGTACCGCAACCCGGTCGGCTCGCTGCGCAGCGTCAGCTTCAGCTACCGCCCGGTGCGCTGCGGCGTCGTGATGGAGTGGGACGCGCTCGCGGGCGAGGCCTACCGCCTGGCGGTCTTCTTCAGCCGGCGCCCGCGGCTGCTCCCGCTGCGGCGCGACCGACGGGCGCCAGAGCGTCACCGTCGGCGCCGACCAGGCGACGTTCGAGCGTCGCGCCGGGCACGCTCGCCTCGGGCGAGCGAGCACGGCTGTGGCAGGTCGACATAGTCGTTCAGCGCGCAGGCCGCGCGCCGCTTGAGCGTCCGCTTCTGCGCCGCCTGACGGGCGCTCACGCCTCCCCGAGCCGCGCCTTCTCCCGCTCGACGTCGAAATCCGCCGCGGGCCAGCCGAGGCCGAGCTGCTCGAGCCGCTCGACCAGCAGGCTGCTGATCGCCCAGTTGCGATACCACTTGCGATCGGCGGGAACGACGTACCAGGGCGCCGCAGCGGTGTTGCAGCGCTCGATCGCATCGGCGTAGGCCTCCTGGAAGGCGCCCCAGAGCGCGCGGTCTTCGAGGTCCCCGGGGCGGTACTTCCAGTGCTTGGTAGGGTCGTCGAGGCGCGCCAGAAGCCGCTCGCGCTGCTCCTCGGGGGAGATGTGCAGGAAGCACTTGATGACCAGCGTGCCACTCTCCACGAGCTGCTGCTCGAAGCGGTTGATAGTCGAGTAGCGCCGCGCCCAGGTGCGTTGCTCGGCGAGTCCGCGCACGCGCACCGCCACGACGTCCTCGTAGTGCGAGCGGTCGAACACGGCGAGCATGCCGGGCTCAGGCAGCTCGGCGCGGATGCGCCAGAGGAACTCATGCGCGAGCTCCTCGCGCGTCGGGCTGCGGAACGCGACCACGCGCACGCCGCCGGGGTCGACCTGGCCGACCACGTGCTTCGACCGTGCCGCCCTTGCCCGACGTGTCCATGCCCTGCAGCACGAGCAGCACGCTGCGCGTGCCGCCGTTGCGGCCCTCGGCGTAGAGCTGCTCCTGCAGCACGGCGATGCGCTCCGCGAGCGCGGGCTGGAGCTTCTTGGCGGCGGCCTTCTTGCCGTCGAACCCGGGCGTCGAGCGCGTGTCGATCGCGCTCAGGTCGACGGTGCCCGGCGAGGCGAGCAAGAGCTCGGCGATCGGCTGTCCCATGCGTGCAGGCTAACCGGCCGTGCCTGAGCGGCGCCGGTTCGATATCGCGCTCGTCGGCGCGACCGGCTTCGCCGGCGGCCTGACGGCCGAGTACCTCGCGCGCCATGCGCCCGACGGCACGCGCTGGGCGCTCGCCGGGCGCAACCCGGACAAGCTCGCGGCCGTGCGCGCGCGGCTGGCCGCGCTCGACCCGGCGTGCGCCGGGCTCGAGCTGCTGCATGCCGATGCCGAGGACCCGGAGTCGTTGCGCGCGGTCGCGCGAGTCCGCTCGCGTCGTCGCGACGACGGCCGGGCCGTACCTGCGCTTCGGCGAGCCGCTCGTCGCGGCCTGCGCGCATGCGGGCACCGACTACGCCGACCTGACCGGCGAGCCTGAGTTCGTCGACCGCATGTACGTGCGCCACCACGCCGAGGCCGTCGCGACCGGAGCGCGGATCGTGCATGCCTGCGGCTTTGACTCGGTCCCGCACGACCTCGGCGTGCTGTTCACCGTTGCAGCAGCTGCCCGAAGACGTGCCGCTGGTCGTGCGCGGGTTCGTGCGCGTCGGCGGCAGGCCGTCGGCGGGTACGTTCCACTCGGCCGTGAACGCGTTCGGCCGCGCTGCGCCAGGCCGGCAGCGCCCACCTCGAGCGGCGGCGAATCGAGCCGCGCTCGGAGCGGCGGGTCTCGTCCGTCAAGGACGCGGCGCGCTACGAGCGCTCGCTCGGCGCCTGGGCGCTGCCGCTGCCGACGCTCGACCCGCAGGTCGTCAAGCGCTCGGCCGCGGCGCTCGAGCGCTACGGGCCCGACTTCGCCTACGGGCATTACGCGGCCGTCGAGCGGTTGCCGGTCGCGCTCGGGGCGGTCGGCGCGGTGGGCGCCGTGTTCGCGCTCTCCCAGCTGCCGCCGGCGCGGTCATGGCTGCTGGGACGGATGCAGTCGGGCGACGGCCCGTCGCCCGAGCGTCGCGAGCGCTCCTGGTTCAACGTGCGCTTCACCGGCGAGGGCGGCGGCCGGCGCGTCGTGACCGAGGTCGCCGGCGGCGACCCCGGCTACGACGAGACGGCCAAGATGCTCGCCGAGGCGGCGCTCTGCCTGGCCTTCGACGAGCTCCCGCCGAGTGCCGGCCAGGTCACCACGGCCGTCGCGATGGGCGATGCGCTGATCGCGCGCCTGCGCCGGCGCGGCATCACGTTCGAGCTGCTCGAGTCGAGCTGAGCCGCTCGCCGCGCAAGGCGCGCCCGTAGCGCTCGGCCGAGCGCCGGACGACGTCCTTCGCGCCGGACGCGATCACGCGGTCCCACCACGCGCCGTAGATCGTGTCGAAGGCGAACGGCTCGACCGCAGCCGCGATCGCCCGCACCTCGGCCTCGGGCAGCGGCACCAGGTTGGGATAGCTCCACATGAAGCCGACGTGCGTGCGGTCGGGGATCACCTGGATGATGTCGCCGGTCAGCAGCTCGCCCGCGCCCGCGGCGCGGTGCAGCATCGCGCCGCCGGGGAAGTGCCCGCCGCCGCGCACGAGCGTCAGCCCGTGGCCGAGCTCGAGCACGTCGCCGTCCCAGTGGCGGATCGACGGGTCGCGGCGCATGACCCACTCGGCATCGGCCGCGTGCAGGTGGATCGGGCAGCCGAAGCGGTGCGCCCACTCGACCATGCCGGAGTAGTAGTGCGGATGCGAGATCGCGATCGCGGCCAGCCCGCCGCGGCGCTCGACCTCCGCCGCCGTGGCGTCGTCGAGCAGCGTGATGCAGTCCCACAGCAGGTTGGAGTCGCCGAACGGGACCAGCAGCGCGCGCTGGCCGATCGCGAAGCCCGGCACGGTGCCGACGCCGACCAGCGTGCCCTCGGGGCGGAAGCTGTTGCGGTGCTCGTCGCCCGAGCTCGGCGAGCGTCGTCCAGCGCTGCCCGGCCGGCGGGACGTACTGGCGCGGATCGAGGCAGATCGGGCACTGCTGCAGGCGGCGCGTCCGCATCCGGGTACTGGGTCCCGCAGGCGACGCAGACGAAGCGCTCCATCGCTACGCGCAACCCACGCTGGTGAAGCGGAGCCCGATGCGCCTCGTCGTCCGGGCGTGCAGCTTGAAGTCGACGCGCCAGAGGCGGGCCCGCTCACCGGACGCAAGCGTGCCGGCGGCGAGCTTGCTCGTGACGCGGCTGGCGCTCGCGACGACCCGCTGGAACCCGTCACTCGCGCCCGTCGGCGTGAGCTGCGGCGGGCTGCTGAAGAACGCCGACAACCGGTAGCCGGTCGCGCGGCGCGCGCGGAACGTGAGCGCGACGCCGCAACGCGTCGCCCGGTGCACGAGCGTCGTCGTCTGCCGCGGGCGACCGCCGCGCCTGCGGAACTCGCCGCGCACGAGCACGCTTGCCGCCGCGGCGCACGCGGATCGAATCGCCGTGGAAGAAGGCGGGGCCGCGCTTGCCGAGCAGCACCGGCCCGGCGCTCCGCGGGCGCAGGCCGCCGTTGCGCGGGCGCTGCGGGACGAGCTCGCGCCAGGCGCCGCCCGATCGCCTCAGGGCGAGCACGAGGCCGGCGTCGTAGCGCAGGTCGGGCGCCTGCAGGCCGCGCTCGCTGCGCGTCATCTTGACGGCGAACCACGTGCGCCCGCGGCGCACGACCGCGAAGCGCCCGTCCTCCTGCGAGACCGTCGCGCGCAGTGGGCGATCGGCGGGCAGGAAGGCCCGTGCGTGCTCGTCGGCGCCCAGCTCGATCGTCCAGTTGAGCAGCATCAGCGTCAACCCCGCCATGTCCGGGCCACCGGCGTAGACGTCGAGGCCGCGCGCGCCCGCCGCGAGGTCCTGCGCGAGCGCCGGGGTGATCAGCTGCCCGTCCTTGCCGACCGGGTAGGCGGCCGCGAGTCGCGCCAGCGCGCGCTGGGCGACGCCGTGCGCGCGCGCCCGGTCACGGCGCGAGCCGGCGCGCAGCTGCGCCGCGCGCTCGGCCGCATAGGCGACCCCCGAAAGCGACCAGGCCAGTCCCTGCGAGCGGCCGAAGTAGCCCGAGTCGCCGTTCGGCGCGGTTACCAGGGCAGCCGTCTGCGCCGTCTGGCGCACCACGCGCCGCGCCCCCGGCGACGCGCGGCGGCCGAGCAGGTGGACGGCACGCGCGTAGAGCCCGACCGACAGCCCGTGGTAGGCGATCGGGTTGTCCGGGCGATCCGACAGCACCCACGGCGTCCCGGCGCGGACGATCCGCGGCACGCGCTTGTTGATCAGCCGGATCGCATGGCGCCGCGCCCAGCCGCTGACCAGCGGCCTGCCGCGGCGCTGGCCCAGCGGCGGCGGGGCGGCTGGAAGTGCGCCCGAGCGCAGCCCGCTCTGGCGCAGCTCGAGCACGGTGACGGCGTCGACGAGCCAATGATTGCCGAAGTGGTAGGAGTACTGGAGCCGGATCGTCCGGTGGCTGCGCAGCCAGACCGCCCACTGCGCCCGCGCCTGCTCGAGCTCGGGTCGGCCGCGCGTCAGGTTGTAAGCCGCCGCGACGGCCATCTGCTCGAACACGCTCGGGAGCGGCCACACGCGGCTGGTCGCGAAGCTCACCGCGCGCACGTCCCGCCTGCGTGACGACGGCATCGCCGTCGCGCAGGCCCGCCTGCAGCAGCGCGTAGCCCATCGTGGCGTCGCCGTAGCGGGTCTCGCCCCAGCCACCGTAGGAGCCATTGACCGCGTCGAGGTAGTCCGGCAGCGCGCCGTCCGAGCGCTGGAGCGCCGGCCAGGGCGCCGCCATCGCGCGTGCCTGCTCGGTCCAGCTGCTCGCCTGGGCCGAGCCTGGTAAGGCGAACACGAGCGCGACAGCCACGACGACGGTCGCTGCCGCCGTCATGGGCGATGCAAGCACGAGGCAAGCGTACAAGCGCGATCGGCGCGTTCAGCGATCGCAGCCGACCGCGGTGAAGCGCGCTCCCACGCGGCGCGCGCTGCGCGCACGCAGCACGATGTCGACGCGCCACAGGTGAGCGCGCTCACCCGACGCCAGCGTGCCGGGGACGAGCCGCAGCCCGACGCGGTCGGCGCTCGCGACCACCTGCTGGGTGCGCGTCCGCGGCGCCGATGCCGCGCGACGAGCCGCGGCGGACCGCTGAAGAACGCCGACAGCCGGTAGGCGCTCCCACCGCGCGCGCTGAAGGCGAGCGCGACGCCGCACGGCAGCGGCCGGTAGACGATCGAGGCCGGCTGCGGTCCGCCGGCTCTGCGGAACTCGCCGAGCACGCGCACGCTGCCGTCCCCGCGCGTGCGGATCGAGTCCCCGTAGAAGCGCCCCGGGCCGCCGTCGAGCAGCAGCGGGCCCGGCGCTGCGCGGGCCTGCGAAGCCGCGGCGCGGGCGCTGCGGGACGAGCTCGCGCCACTCCCCCGCCACCCGCGTCAGCGCGAGCGCGAGCCCGGCGTCGTAGCGCAGGTCGCCCGCCTGCGTGCCGCGCTCGCTGCGGGTCATCCTGACGGCGAACCACGTTCGCCCGCGGCGCACGACCGCGAAGCGCCCGGCGCCCTGGGAGATGCTCGCGCGCAGCGGGCGGTCGGCCGGCAGCGATCCCGGCGCGTTCTCGACGGCGCCGAGCTCGAGCGTCCAGTTGAGCAGCACGAGAGTCAGGCCGGCCATCGCCGGTGCGCCCGAGTAGACGTCCAGTCCGCGTGCGCCCGCCGCGAGGTCCTGCGCGAGCGCGGGCGTGATCAGCGGCCCGCCGGCACCGACCGGATAAGCGGCCGCCAGCCGCGCCAGGGCGCGCTGGGCGACGCCGTGCGCGTGGCGCTCGTCGCGGCGCGACGAGCCGGGCAGCCGCGCTGAGAGCTCGGCGCCGTAGGCGATCCCGGGCAGCGGCCAGGCCTGCCCCTGCGAGCGGCCGAAGTAGGTCGAGTCGCCGTTCGGCGCGGTCACCAGCGCCGCCGTCCGCACGGCCTCGCGCAGCACGCGCCGCGCCGCCGCGGACGCGCGGCTGCCGAGCAGCCGGACGGCGCGCGCATAGAGCCCCAGCGAGAGCCCGTGGTAGGCGATCGGGTAGTCGGGCGGGTCGGACAGCACGAACGCCGCCGCCCGCGCGGTCCATCCGCGGTATCCGCACGTTGATCAGCTCCACCGCGCGCCGGCGCGCGGTCGCCGCGCCGCCGCCGGCGATGCTGCCCGGGCGGCTGGAGCGCAGGCCGCTGCGGCGCAGCTCGAGCACCGTCACCGCATCGACGAGCCAGTGGTTGCCGTAGCCGAGCTCGTCCTGCAGGCGAACGGTCCGGAAGCCGCGCGCCCAGCGCGCCCAGCGCGCCCGCGCCCGCGCCAGCCGGGGCCGGCCGCGCGCCAGGTTGTATGCGCCCGCGACCGCGAGCTGCTCGAACACGCTCGGGCGCTTCCACACGCGGCCCGGGCGCCGGGCGAAGTTCAGCGCGCGCCGTCCCGCGCGCGTGATCCGCGCGTCGCCCTCGCGCAGCCCGGTCTGCAGCAGCGCGTAGCCCGTCAGCGCGTTGCCGTAGCGCGTGTCGGGGAATCCTCCGTAGGCGCCCGGATACGGCGTCGAGGTAGTCGGGCAGCGAGCCGTCCGCACGCTGGACGGCCGGCCAGGGGGCCGCCATCGTGCGCGCCAGCTCGCTCCAGCCGCTCGCATGCGCGGACGCGGGGAGACTGAGCAGCAGCACCGCCGCTGACAAGAGACGGACCATGGCGCGGCGCATCGTAGGACAGCCGCTGCGCAGCGCCGGAGTTGTGAAGACCTGTTGCGCACCGCGTAACGGCGCGCTCCTACCCTCGGTAGGTAGAGCAGATGAGCAGCCGTACCCGCAACGCACCCCGCTCGATCAGCACCGCCGCGCGGCGCCGGCTGCGGCCGCACTTGCCCGCGATCATGCAGACCGCCGTGGCCGCGCTGGGCGCTTGGTGGCTGGCGACGCTGCTGCTGCCGAGCGAGCGTCCCGCCTTCGCCTCGATCGCCGCGGTGATCTGCCTCGGCGTGACGGTCGGGCAACGCCGCCGGCGCGCGATCGAGCTGCTCGGCGGCGTCGTGCTCGGGATCACCGTGGCGAGCCTGCTGCTCTACGCGATCGGCAACGGCCCGCTGCAGATCGCGCTGCTCGTCGTGCTCGCGATGTCCGCGGCGCTGCTGTTCGGCGGCGGCGAGCTGCTCGTCAGCGAGGCGGCGGTCTCGGCGATCCTGCTCGCCTCGCTGCAGACGAACGACACCGGCTTCTCGGCCGACCGCATCCTCGAGGGGCTGATCGGCGGTGGCGTCGGCCTCGCCGTTGCGTCGTTCCTGTTCCCGCCGCATCCCGTCGCGATGGTCGACCAGGTGGCGCAGGCGGTGTTCGGCAAGCTCGGGCGCGCGCTGGAGGAGACGGCGGTCGCGCTGCGCGACTCCGATTCGGAGCGGGCCGAGCGCGCGCTGCAGGCGGCCCACGGGATCGACGAGGACGTCGAGGCGCTCGAGGGCATGCTCGCCGCGGCCGGCGAGACGGCGCGCTTCGCTCCCGCGCGTCATCACGACCTGCCGTACGTGCACCGCTACGAGCAGGCGATGCCGCAGATCGACTCCGCGGTGCGCGACACGCGCGTGCTGGTGCGCTTCGCCGCTCGCCAGGTGCGGGCAGGCGAGCGGGCGCCGCAGCTCGCGGACGCCGTGCGCGAGCTCGCCGACGCGGTCTGGGTGCTGGCGGCGCAGTACGAGCACCCCGATCGCCCGACCGCGCTGCGCGAGCTTGCGTTCCGCGCCGCACGAGCGGCGGAGGACATCCACGACCGCGAGCCCTCGCTGATGACGACGCAGATCGTCGCCCAGGTGCGCTCGGTCGCCGTCGATCTCGTGCGGGCGGCCGAGTCCCTGACGGGTGCGCCGGTCAAGGACCGGACCGAGCTGCCGACCGAGGAGCTGCTGGCCGCGCGCCCGGCCTGACGTCCTAGGCGTGCAACTCGGCGAGCCGCTCGCCCTCCGCCGCGAGCGCGCGACGGCTCGCGGCGTCGAGCTTGCCGAACGGCTCGAGCACGATCGCGCCGCGCTCGTGGCGCCACTTGCCGGCGACCGCGCCGTCGACCAGGAACGTCGGGAACGAGTGCGGCGTCTTCGTGCTGAACAGCTGCGGCCGGTGCCGCTCGGGAAGCAACCCGGTGCGGCGGGCGTGGACGAGCAGCGTGGCGTCCCAGGTAGGCAGGAAGCGCGGCGGCGCGGGCGTGTCGGGATCCGGTAGCGGGGCGCCCGCCACGTCGAGCAGCTCCTCTCCCTGCTCGCTGCGGAAGCGCTCGAGCCCGGGGTCGGCCAGGACCGGGCGCACGCACGGTCAGCCCGAGCCCGGTAAAGGAGGCGACGTCCTTGGCCGTGGCCGGGCCGAAGCCGGCGAGGTAGCTGCGCACGAGCCGCTCGGTCGCCTCGCGCACGTCCACGTCCGGCGCTCCGACCCAGTCCTCGGCGAGCCCGAAGAGGTCCGCGCGGCGCCGCTCCCACGTGCCCGACGGCGGCAGCCGGACGAGGTCGAGCCAGAGCCCGACGCCGCGCGCGCGCTGCTTGCCGACCAGCTGTTCGATCTCGCTGCGCCGCAGCTGCCCGTCGCGCGCCAGCCGGCGCCGCAGCGTGCGCGCGGCGGCGGCCATCGCCTGGGCGCTCGGGGCATCCGGTGTCGCGCGCAGCCAGAGCGTTCGCCGCGCCGCCCGCGTCGCAAGCGCGAACGGCCAGAAGTCGCGCGGCGAGACGAGGTGGATCGTCACTCGCAGCAGCGTCGCCTGCACGACGGCGCGCTGCTCGAGCGCCGCTGTCAGCGAATCGCGCGCGAAGTGCTCGACCCGCGACCACAGGCCGATGTACATCGACGGCGCGTACTGCGCCTGGATGCCTGCGAACTGCTCTAGCGCGCGCGGCAGCGGCAGCTCGGCGCGCTCAAGCAGGCCCTGGCGCGCCAGTAGCGCGCGGTTGAGCTCGCGTTGGCTGAGCGTGCGCATCGCACCAGTGTCCGGGATGCAAGCGGCGCCGCGTGCGCCACACCAACTTGCCACGAATGAGACAAGCTGGTATCCCTCACGACGCGTCTTTTTCGCCCGCTGCTCGGAGAGGGAGGGTTCGAGCGCCGTGTGCCTGGCCGTTCCCGGTCAGATCGTCGAGGTGGTCGACGAGGCCAACCGCCTCGCCAAGGTCGACGTCGCCGGTGTTCAGCGCAACGTCAACGTCGGGCTCGCTCGACGGCGTCGGGCCGGGTGACTGGGTGCTGATCCACGTCGGCTTCGCGATCTCGCAGGTCGACGAGGAGGAGGCGCTCGCGACACGCCGGCTGCTCGAGCAGATGGGCGCGGAGTACGAGCAGGAGCTCGAGGAGCTCAAGGCGAGCGTGATCGAGTGAGCGAGCCCAGCTGCCACTGCATCACGTGCAGCGACGAGGCGGTGACGATGCGGGTGCAGCAGGTCGACGAGGAGCGCGGGCTGGCGCTCTGCGAGGACGGCGGCGGCCGGCGCTCGAGCGTCGAGATCGCGCTGGTGGAGCCCGTGGCGGTGGGTGACGGGCTGCTCGTCCACGCCGGGACGGCGATCGCGACGGGACGCCGTTGAAGTACGTCGACGAGTTCCGCGACGCCGAGCTGGGCCGCGCGCTGGCGGGCGAGATCCTCGCCGCCGTCGAGCCCGGCCGCCACTACAAGCTGATGGAGGTCTGCGGCGGCCACACGCACTCGATCTACAAGTACGGGATCGACGACCTGCTGCCGGGCAACGTCGAGCTCGTGCACGGGCCGGGCTGCCCGGTCTGCGTGATCCCGATGGGCCGCGTCGACGACGGCATCGCGATCGCGCACCAGCCCGGCGTGATCTTCACCTGCTTCGGCGACATGATGCGGATCCCCGGCTCGCAACGGCTCGCTGCAGGACGCCAAGGCGCAGGGCGCCGACATCCGCATGGTCTACTCGCCGCTCGACGCGCTGCGGATCGCCAAGGCCAACCCGGACCGCGACGTCGTCTTCTTCGCGATCGGCTTCGAGACGACCGCGCCGTCGACCGCGCTGACGCTCAAGCGCGCGAAGGCCGAGGGCGTGACCAACTTCCTCTGCATGTCCAACCACGTGACGATCGTGCCGCCGCTGCGCGCGCTGCTCGACTCGCCCGACCTGCGGCTCGACGGGTTCATCGGCCCCGGCCACGTGTCGACCGTCGTCGGCGCGCGCCCGTTCGAGTTCATCCCCGCCGACTACGGCAAGCCGATCGTCGTCGCCGGCTTCGAGCCGCTCGACGTGCTGCACGCCGTGCGGATGATCCTGCGCCAGCTCGCCGAGGGCCGCTGCGAGGTCGAGAACCAGTACACGCGCGTCGTGCCCTACGAGGGCAACGTGCGCGCGCTCGAGGTGCTGGCCGAGGTGTTCGCGCTGCGCCCGCACTTCGAGTGGCGCGGCATGGGCTTCATCTCCCAGAGCGGGCTCAAGCTCTCCGACGCCTACGCCGACTTCGACGCCGAGCTCAAGTACGCCGTGCCCGGCGTGCGCGTCGCCGACCCGAAGGCGTGCCAGTGCGGCGAGGTGCTCAAGGGCGTCATCAAGCCGTTCGAGTGCAAGGTCTTCGGCACGGCGTGCACGCCGGAGCGCCCGATCGGCACGTGCATGGTCTCGAGCGAGGGCGCCTGCGCCGCGTACTACAACTTCGGCCGCTTCGCGCGCGAGAAGGTGGTCGTATGAGCGGCACCGTCTCCGAGCGCGAGGCAGAAGATCCTCGGGATCATCGAGACGACGCGCGCGAAGCGGGCGAAGTTCCGCGACGCGCAGGTCACGATGGCGCACGGCGCCGGCGGCAAGGCGACGCAGGGGCTGATCGAGGGGCTGCTGCTGCCGGCCTTCGGCTCCGAGCAGCTCGACGCGCTCGGCGACGCCGGGATCGTCTCGCTGCTCGGCGGAGACGTCGCGCTGACGACCGACTCCTTCGTCGTCCAGCCGCTGCGCTTCCCCGGCGGCTCGATCGGCGAGCTGGCCGTCAACGGCACGGTCAACGACCTCGCGATGGCCGGCGCGCGCCCGCTCGCGCTGACGCTCTCGCTGATCCTCGAGGAGGGCCTGCCGGCCGAGGACCTGAAGGCCGAGGTCGAGGCGATCGCGCGACGCCGCGCGCGGCGGCGGACGTCCGGATCGTCGCCGGCGACACGAAGGTCGTCGAGCGCGGCCACGCCGACGGCATGTACATCTGCACGACCGGCCTCGGGCTGGTCGACGCGCGCGCGTCGCTCTCGCCCGCGGGGCTGCGGCCGGGCGACCGGATCCTGCTCTCGGGCCGGGTCGGCGACCACGGCACGGCGATCATGCTCGCGCGCGGCGAGTTCGAGCTCGGCGCCGCGATCGAGTCCGACACGCGCTCGCTGTGGCCGGCCGTCGACGCGCTGCTCGACGCCGCCGGCCCGCAGCTGCGCTGCCTGCGCGACGCGACCCGCGGCGGCGTCGCCTCGGTGCTCAACGAGCTGGCGCGCGCCTCGGGCGTGGCGATCGTCGTGCGCGAGGGCGACGTCCCGGTGCACCCGGCGGTCGCGGGCGCGGCCGAGCTGCTCGGGATCGACCCGATGTACGTCGCCAACGAGGGCAAGCTGGTGGCGTTCGTCGCGCCCGAGGCGGCGGACGGCGGCGCTCGCCGCGCTGCGCGCCGCGCCCGGCGGCGAGGACGCGGCCGAGATCGGCGAGGTCCGCACCGAGCCGCCCGGCATGGTGCTGGTCGAGACGGCGTTCGGCGGCCGGCGGGTGATGGACCAGCTCGTCGGCGACCCCCTGCCGAGGATCTGCTGATGCACGAGCTCTCGATCGCCGAGTCGGTCGTGGCGATCGCGTGCAGGCACGCGGCGGGCCGCCCGGTCGCGCGGGTCGAGCTGAAGGTCGGGCACCTGCGCCAGGTCGTGCCCGTCGGCGCTCGAGTTCGCGTTCGAGCTGGTCGCGCAGGGCACGCGAGCTGGAGGGCGCGGAGCTGGTGATGGAGGAGGTCCCCGCGGCGGGGCGCTGCCGGCGCTGCGGGGCGAGAGCGAGTTGCCGGGCTTCCCGCTGGCGTGCGCGGCCTGCGGCGGCCTGGACCTCGAGCTGCTGCGCGGCGAGGAGCTGCTCGTCGACGCGCTCGAGCTCGAGGAGGCGGTGTTGACGAACGGAGGGAGCACAGGATGACGGCTGAACCGATCGCCCCGGGAGTGGACGAGGTCCACATCCTCTGGATCTCGGAGGGGATGAGCTGCGACGGCGACACCGTCTCGATCACGGCGGCCGGCCAGCCGGGCATCGAGGACGTGCTGCTCGGCGCGATCCCCGGCCTCCCGAAGGTGCAACCTGCACAACAAGGTGCTCTCGCCGACGCTCGGCGGCGAGGAGTTCCTCAAGCCGTTCCGCCAGGCGCTCGACGACGAGCTCGACGCGCCGTTCGTGCTCGTGATCGAGGGCTCGATCCCGAACGAGAACATCAACGGCGACGGCTACTGGACGTCGTTCGGCAACGACCTGGCGACCGGCGAGCCGCTGACGCTGAACTGGTGGATCGACCGGCTCGCGCCGAAGGCGTGGGGCGTGATCGCGATCGGCACCTGCGCGACCTACGGCGGCATCCACGCGATGGCCGGCAACCCGACCGGCTGCATGGGCCTGGCCGACTACCTCGGCTGGGACTTCCGCTCGGCCGCCGACCTGCCGATCGTCAACATCCCCGGCTGCCCGGTGCAGCCGGAGAACTTCATGGAGACGCTCACCTGGCTGCTCTACCAGGCGGCCGGGCTCGCGCCGGTGATCCCGCTCGACGACCAGCTGCGCCCGCAGTGGCTGTTCGGCAAGACCGTGCACGAGGGCTGCGACCGCGCGGGCTACTACGAGCAGGGCGACTTCGCGCACGACTACAACTCGCCCAAGTGCCAGGTGAAGATCGGCTGCTGGGGGCCGGTCGTCAACTGCAACGTCCCCAAGCGCGGCTGGATGGCCGGGATCGGCGGCTGCCCGAACGTCGGCGGCATCTGCATCGGCTGCACGATGCCGGGCTTCCCCGACAAGTTCATGCCGTTCATGGACGCGCCCCCCGGCGGCATGGTCTCGTCGTCGATCAGCGTGTCCTACGGCCGCGTCATCCGGCGCCTGCGCTCGATCACCAACACGACGGTCAACAAGGAGCCGAAGTGGCGCCACAACCGCGACGAGCTGACCACCGGCTACGAGCCCCGCTGGGGAAACTGAGGAGATAGCGATGGCAACTCGCGAGAAGCTCAAGCCCGAGGCCGGCCAGATCGTCGACATGGCGTGGGATCCGATCACGCGGATCGTCGGCAACCTCGGCATCTACACGAAGATCGACTTCGCCAACCGCGAGGTCGTGTCGCTGCAAGGCGACCTCGTCGCTGTTCCGCGGCTACAGCGTCTTCATGAAGGGCAAGGACCCGCGCGACGCGCACTTCATCACCAGCCGCATCTGCGGCATCTGCGGCGACAACCACGCGGTCTGCTCGTGCTACGCGCAGCAGATGGCCTACGGCGTCAAGCCGCCGCCGCTGGCCGAGTGGATCGTCAACCTCGGCGAGGCGGCCGAGTACATCTTCGACCACATCATCTTCCAGGACAACCTGGTGTTCGTGGACTTCTGCGAGCAGATGGTCAAGGAGACGAACCCGTCGCGTGCTGGGCCAAGGCCGAGACGACCGACGCGCCCGGCGCGAACATCCACGGCTACCGCACGATCGCCGACATCATGCGCTCCTACAACCCGTTCACGGGCGAGACGTACCGGAAGCGCTGCACATGAGCCGGATCGGGCGCGAGATGATCTGCCTGATGGAGGGGCGCCACGTGCACCCCTCGACGATCTACCCGGGCGGCGTCGGCACGCAGCCGACGCCGACGCTGATCACCGACTACCTCAGCCGGCTGCTGCGCTGCCTCGACTTCATCAAGAAGGCCGTCGCGATGAACGACGACGTGTTCGACTTCTTCTACGAGGCGCTGCCGGGCTACGAGGAGGTCGGCCGGCGGCGGATCCTGCTCGGCTGCTGGGGCGCGTTCAACAACCCCGACCACGTCGACTACGACTACAAGAACATGGACGACTGGGGCAACGAGATGTTCGTCACCCCGGGCGTCGTCGTCGACGGCGAGCTCGTCACGACGAACCTCGTCGACATCAACCTCGGCATCCGGATCCTGCTCGGCTCCTCCTACTACGACGACTGGGCAGAGCGAGGAGACGTTCGTCCCGCAGGACCCGCTCGGCAACCCGGTCGACCAGCGCCACCCGTGGAACCAGACGACGATCCCGAAGCCGCAGAAGCGCGACCTCGACGGCGGCAACTACTCGTGGGTGATGAGCCCGCGCTGGTACGACAAGCGCACGGGCGACTACCTCGCGCTCGACACGGGCGGCGGCGCGCTGGCGCGGCTGTGGGCGACGGCGCTGGCGAACAAGGTCAAGACGCCGTACGTCAAGGCGACCGGCTCGAGCGTGAAGATCAACCTGCCGAAGACGCCGAACACGCCCGAGCAGACGCTCGAGTGGAAGATCCCGCAGTGGTCGAACGCGATCGAGCGCGACCGCGCGCGGATCTACTTCGTCGCCTACGCGGCGGGCATGGCGCTGCACTTCGTCAACAAGGCGTTCGAGGAGATCCGCGCGGGCCAGACGAAGGTCTTCGAGGACTTCGACGTCCCCGACGAGGCGATCGGCTGCGGCTTCCACGAGGCCGTGCGCGGCGTGCTCTCGCACCACCTCGTGATCCGCGACGGCAAGATCGCCAACTACCACCCGTACCCGCCGACGCCGTGGAACGGCAGCCCGACGGACTCCTACGGCACGCCCGGCCCGTACGAGGACGCGTGCATGGGGATGCCGATCTTCGAGGAGGCCGGCCCGGACGACTTCCGCGGCATCGACATCATGCGCGCGGTCCGCTCGTTCGACCCGTGCCTGCCGTGCGGCGTGCACATGTACCTGGGCAAGGGCAAGACGATCCGCCAGGTGCACTCGCCGATGTTCGGCGAGCACGGATGAGCGCGGTCGCCGACGGATCGCATCGAGGCGCTGCTCGAGCAGGTCGAGCAGCTCCCCGACGCGGCCGCGCGCGACACCGCGCTGGAGCTCGTGCAGGCGCTGCTCGACCTCTACGGCGAGGGGCTCGCGCGGATCGTCGGCCACGTCGCCGAGCGCGACGACGGCACGCTCGCCGAGGCGCTGGCGGGCGACGAGCTGGTCGCGCACCTGCTGCTGCTGCACGGGCTGCACCCGGTGCCGCTCGAGGCGCGCGTGCGCGGCGCGCTCGACGAGGTGCGCCCGTACCTCGAGTCGCACGGCGGCGACGTCGAGCTGCTCGGCGTCGAGGAGGGCGTCGTGCGGCTGCAGCTGCAGGGCAGCTGCAGCGGCTGCCCGTCCTCGGCGGTGACGCTCAAGCTCGCGATCGAGGAGGCGATCCACAAGGCCGCGCCCGACGTCGACGGAGATCGTCGCGGAGGACGCGCCGAGCAGCCGGCGCTGATCCAGCTCGAGGTCTACGACGGCGTGCCCGGCGCCGCTGCATCCATGACGACGACGCCGGCTCGGCGCGCTCGCCAAGCGCGCGACGGTCGCGCGCGAGGCGGCGCTGGAGCGCTGCGAGCTGTGCGGCGGCCGCGATCGCGCCGGCGCACCGGCACCTGCTCGACCTCGCCAAGCGCGAGCTGATGTGCGCGCTGCCGGGCGTGCTCGCTGCTGTTCGCCACGCGCGGCGGCGAGCGCCGGGCACTACCGGCTGGTGCCCGACCGGCGGCTGCGGCTCGACGACCTCGAGCTGACGACGTCGCCTGGGAGGAGCTGCGGCTGCCGGTCGAGATGGCGTTCTTCTTCCGCAGCTCGGCCGCCGGGCCGCGTGCAGGCGTTCTACCCGAGCCCGATGGGGCCGACCGAGTCGCTGCTCGGGCTGGAGGCGTGGGCGCGAGCTCGAGCGCGGCCAACCCGGTGCTGGCGACGCTCGAGCCCGACGTCGAGGCGCTGCTCGTCAACCGCGTGCGCGGCGCGCGCGGGCACTGGATCGTGCCGATCGACGAGTGCTACGCGCTCGTCGGCCTGATCCGCACGCGCTGGCGCGGGCTCACCGGCGGCGCGAGGTGTGGGAGGCAGATCGGGCGGTTCTTCGAGGAGCTCGACCGGCGCGCGAGGCCGGCGAGCCGGACATAGGAGAGGTTGAGATGGCGAAGATCAAGCTGCGGCAAGCACGACACGCCGACGGACGCGCCGACGCACGTCAAGGGGATCAAGCAGGGCAACTCGACCGGCAACTACGAGAAGCAGGACGGCCACCTGGCCGACGGCCGCGCGACCGCGGAGAGGTCGACGGGCATCAACGCCGGCGGCGCGCCAGCCGATCGACCCGCGGATGCCGAACCTGCCGCCCGCCTAGGCCGC
Source organism: uncultured Solirubrobacteraceae bacterium (assembly GCA_963721315.1). GTDB lineage: Bacteria > Actinomycetota > Thermoleophilia > Solirubrobacterales > Solirubrobacteraceae > DASQMT01. The sequence continues at coordinate 97,554 of CAVRIU010000006.1, read as the reverse complement.
GTGGCCGTCACGAGCCCGCTCGCCGGGCCGATCCCGGAGCTCGCCTTCGCGGTGCTCGACGCCGCGCGCGTCGAGCACGCCGCGGCGCCGACGCTGGCGTTCTCGCGTGCGGGTCGACTGCGCCGGGCGGCCAGCGCGATCCGCTCGGTGCTGCTCGACACGCAGATGCAGATCGCGCGCGCGCCGGCGCGCGCTACGACGACGAGCGCGCACGAGCGGCTGTTCGAGCTGTTCGGCCCGTCGACGGACTGGGGCACGACGCTGCGCACGCTGCTGTGGACGCGCACGACGCTGGCGGTGCCGCGCGTTCACCGGCTCGACGGTCGTCGAGCTGCCGGTGCCGTGCACGCTACGACATCGAGGTGCTCGCCTCGAAGTACCTCGACGCGCTCGCCGACGGCGAGGTGCCGCTCGAGTTCCTGTTCAGCGGCACGCGTCTTCTACGCCGGCGCGGGCGGGCAGCTGCAGGCCGGCGCGGATCTCGTGGGAGGACGACGCCGAGTACCGCCTGCCGGTGCGCGTCTGGCGCGAGACGATGGACCACTACTTCCCCGGCACGCGCCTGGCTGCGGCTCGACAAGGAGCAGCTTCGACGCGCTGCTGCGCCTACAAGGCGCGCCACGCGCTCCCGAGCTGGGACGACACGGTCGACGCGCTGCTGGCGGAGGAGCTACGTGGACCCGGTCCGCGCGATCGCCGACGCGGTGCTCTACGAGGGCTACCTGCTGTGGCCCTACCGCCGCTCGGCGACCAAGAACCAGCGCCGCTGGACGTTCGGCGGCGTCTACCCGCGGGCGCACTCCGAGCGCCATCCCGACGACCGCTGCGACGATGCGCACCGAGTGCCTGCTCGAGGGCGACGGCGGACGTCGACGGTCGACGGTGCGCTTCCTGCACGTCGTCGCGCGCCAGGTGCTGCGCGACGGCGAGCCGGTCGACGAGCTGGTCGCCGGCGGCGAGCGCCACCTCTCCTGGGACGAGGCGGTCGAGCGCGAGCTGACGTCGCGGCTGCCGGGCCGCGCGCCGATCGCGATCGCGGCCGGCGCGCGAGGAGGAGCCGCTCGCGGGCGGTGCGATCGTGCGCTCGTGGGAGGCGCTGGAGGGCAGCGTCGAGGTGCGGCGCCGAGCCGGTCGCCGACGGTGTGCGGCGGGTCTCCGTCGAGATCGCGAACACGACGCCGTGGGAGGGCGACGGAGCGCGAGGAGGCGCTGCGGCGCACGTTCTGCTCCACGCACGCGGTGCTGCGCGCGAGCGCCGGCGCGCTTCGTCTCCCAGACCGACCCGCCGGCGCGGCTGCGCGCCGCCGCCGAGGCGTGCCGCAACGAGGGCGCCTGGCCGGTGCTGGTCGACGCCGACGACCGCACGGTGCTCGCCTCGCCGATCATCCTCGAGGACCACCCGCGGATCGCGCCCGAGAGCCCGGGCGACCTGTTCGACGGCGGCGAGATCGACCAGATGCTGGTGCTCAACATCCTCAGCCTGACCGACGAGGAGAAGGCCGAGATGCGCGACTCCGACCCGCGCGCGCGCGAGATCCTCGAGCGCACCGAGGCGCTGACCGAGGACGAGCTGATGCGGCTGCACGGCGCGATCCGCGAGTTCGGGATGGCGCGATGAGCTGGGACGAGCTGCAGCGGCCGGGGCCCGAGTCGGTCGTCGTCGCCGGCGTCGAGCTGCGCCGCGGCAGCCGCGTGCGGCTGCGCCCGCGCGCGGGCGCCGACGTGTTCGACCTCGTGCTCGCGGGCAAGCTCGCCGTCGTCGAGGCGATCGAGGAGGACCTGGAGGGCGGCGTGCACCTCGTCGTCACGGTCGCCGACGACCCGGGCCGCGACCTCGGCGTCGCCTCCCAGCTCGCCCACCGCTTCTTCTTCGCGCCCGACGAGGTCGAGCCGCTCGCGCCGCGGCGGATCCTCGTCGCCGGCATCGGCAACGTGTTCCTCGGCGACGACGGCTTCGGCGTCGCGCTCGCCGAGCGGCTGGCGCTGCGCGCCGCTCCCGCCCGGCGTCGACGTCGTCGACTACGGCATCCGCGGCATGGACCTCGCCTACGCGCTCGGCGACGGCTACGACGCGGTCGTGCTGCTCGACGCCGCGCCGACCGGGCAGCCGCCGGGCACGCTGTCGCTGATCGAGCCGGAGCTCGACGACGTCGAGCCGTCGATCGACGCGCACGGGATGGACCCCGTCAAGGTGCTCGGCCTGGCCCGCGCGCTCGGCGGCCCGCTGCCGCGCACGCTGGTCGTCGCCTGCGCGCCCGAGACCGTGATGACCGGCGAGGAGGAGGATGTCGTGGCCGAGCTGTCCGCGCCGGTGCGGGCGGCGCTCGACGCGGGCGTCGAGCTCGTCGAGTCGCTGCTGCAAGAGTTGGCACACGCAAGAGGAGGTACTCCCATGAAGGTGATCCAGCTGCTGCTGCTGGTCGTGCTGGCCGCCGTCGGCGCGCTGTGTTCCTGCAGGTGCCCGAGATCCGGCGCTACCTGAAGATCCGGTCCATGTAGATGCACCGCACCAGGGTCAGGGTCGTCGAGGACGCGCTCGACGCGAACAACACGATCGCGCGCGCCAACCGCGACGACTTCGATCGCCACGGCGTCGGCGTCGTGAACCTGATGAGCGCGCCCGGCGCCGGCAAGACGACGCTGCTCGAGCGCGCGCTCGACGACCTGCCCGGCGTGCGCGTCGGGGTGCTCGAGGGCGACGTCGCCGGCTCGTTCGACGCCGACCGGCTGTCGCTGCTGCACATCCCGGTCGCGCAGCTCAACACCGACAACGGCTTCGGCGGCGAGTGCCACCTCGACGCGAACATGGTCCGCACGGCGCTGCCCGCGCTGCCGCTCGACGAGCTCGACCTGCTCGTGATCGAGAACGTCGGCAACCTCGTCTGCCCGGCCGAGTTCCGCGTCGGCGAGGACGCGCGGATCATGGTCTGCTCGGTCGCCGAGGGCGAGGACAAGCCGCTCAAGTACCCGCTCATGTTCCGCGCCTGCGAGCTCGTGCTGATCAACAAGATCGACCTGCTGCCGCACCTGACGTTCGACGTCGAGCGGCTGCTGGCCAACCTCGAGTCGGTCAACCCCGGCGTGCGGCACATGCTCGTGAGCGCGCGCACGGGCGAGGGCGTCGACGAGTTCCGCGACTGGCTCGCGGCGGTGCCGGCACGGGTGCGCGCCGCGGCATGACGCCGACGTCACCGAGCGGTCCGACCTCGCCCGGACCGGCGCGGGTGACGGCGACTCGGACGACGGCGTTCGCGCGACGCGAGCTTCGCCGCGCGAGCGCGGTCGAGGCCGGCGAGCGCTACTTCGCGCGCCGACGCCGACCGGATCGCGCGCCTCTGCCACCGCGCCGCCGAGCGCTTCGCCCGCGGCGGGCGGCTGATCGCGCTCGGCCGCTCGCCCAGCGCGCGCTCGGACGCGCGCCACGTCGCGGTCGAGTTCGTCCATCCGGTGATCGTCGGCAAGCGCGCGCTGCCGGCGCTGGCGCTGACCGCCGAGGGCGGGCCGCTGCCGGCGCAGGTCGCGCTGGTCGCCGAGCCCGACGACCTGCGTGATCGCGTTCGAGCGCGACGATCCCGAGACCGCCGAGGCGGTCGACGCTGGCCGGCGCGCGCGGCTGCCTCGCGCTCGAGTTCGACCCGCCGGGCGACCCGTTCGTGCGCCAGGAGCTGACCGAGACCGCCTACCACGTGCTGTGGGAGCTCGTGCACGTGTTCTTCGAGCACCGCGGGCTGCTCGAAGGCCGCCGTGCCGAGACCGTCCACGACAGCGGCGCATCCGCGTTCCTCTATCCGTTCCTCGGCGAGCAGGAGCACGACCTCGAGGCGGTCGTCGCCGACGTGCGCGCGTCCGTGCTCGCCAAGGCGGCCGAGACCGCGGCGCTGCGCGAGCAGACGCTGAGCGGCAACGCTGCCGTCCTGCTCGCCGCGGCCGCGGACCTGCGCGCCGCGTTCGACTCCGGCGGGCGGCTGCTGGCGCTCGGCAACGGCGGCTCGGCGACCGACGCGATGGACGTGGTCGCGGACTTCCACGCGCCGTTCGGCGGCGGGCCGGCGCGGCCGGCGATCGACCTGACCGAGGACACCGGGATCCTGACCGCGCTCGCCAACGACATCGGGCCCGACGCGATGTTCGCGCGCCAGGTGATCGCGCACGCGCGCCCCGGCGACGTGCTGCTCGCGCTCTCCACGAGCGGCACGTCAGGCGAGCGTGATCGCAGGCGCTGGCGGAGGCGCGCCGGCGCGGGCTGCGCACGATCGCGATGGTCGGCTACGACGGCGGTCGCGTGGCGGCCGAAGCGCTCGCCGACCACGTCGTGATCAGCCGCTCCGAGCACATCCCGCGGATCCAGGAGGCGCAGGCCAGCGCCTACCACGCGCTGCGCGCGCTGGTGGAGGAACCGTGAGCGGCGCGCGTCCGCCCGCTTGACCCGATGACACGCCGGGTGCGCGCGCGCGTGCACGGAACCGTCCAGGGCGTCGGCTTCCGGCCGTACGTCTACCGGCTGGCGCGCGACGAGCGGCTCGGCGGCTGGGTCCGCAACGACGAGCGCGGCGTCGTGCTCGAGGTCGAGGGCGCGCCCGCGGCGGTCGAGCGCTTCCTCGCGCGGCTGCCGCGCGAGGCGCCGCCGCTCGCCGCCGGTCGAGCAGGTGCGCAGCCGGTCGCTCGCGTGCCTGGGCGAGCGCGAGTTCGCGATCGTCGAGAGCACGGGCGGCGGTCCGGCCGCCGCGCCGGTCGCGCCCGACACGCGCGCCGTGCGACGCCTGCCTGGCCGAGCTGCGCGACCCGGGCGACCGCCGCTTCCGCTACCCGTTCGTCAACTGCACCGACTGCGGCCCGCGCTTCACGATCGTGCGCGGCGTCCCCTACGACCGCGCGCGCACGACGATGGCCGGCTTCGCGCTCTGCGCGGCCTGCCGGGCGGAGTACGAGGACCCGCTCGACCGCCGCTTCCACGCCGAGCCGAACGCCTGCCCGGAGTGCGGGCCGCGCGCGCGGCTGCTCGACCGCGAGGGCCGCGCCGTCGCGGGCAGCGGCTCGCGCGTCGCAGCGCGACGTGGCGTCGATCCGGTCACGGCTGGCCGCGCCGTAGCCGGCGCTGTCGACGCGGTCGCGGCGGCTGCCGCCGCGCTGCTCGACGGCCTCGTCGTCGCCGTCAAGGGCGTCGGCGGCTACCACCTCGCGTGCCGCGCCGACGACGAGGACGCCGTCGCCGCGCTGCGCGCGCGCAAGCACCGGGAGGACAAGCCGTTCGCCCTGATGGCGGCCGACCTCGACGCCGCACGCGCGCTGGTCCTGCTCGGGCCGGAGGAGGAGCGGCTGCTGTGCGGGCGCGAGCGCCCGATCGTGATCGCGCGCCGGCGCCCGGGCGCCGCGGTCGCGGCCGCCGTCGCGCCGGGCAAGCCCGACCTCGGCGTGATGCTGCCGTCGACGCCGCTGCACCACCTGCTGCTCGCGGACGCCGGCGTGACGCTCGTGATGACCAGCGGCAACGTCTCCGACGAGCCGATCGCCTTCGACGACGCCGAGGCGCTGGAGCGCCTGGCCGCGATCGCCGACCGCTTCCTCGTCCACGACCGCCCGATCGAGACGCGCGCCGACGACTCGGTGCTGCGCGGGGCGCTCGTGCTGCGCCGCTCGCGCGGACTGGTGCCGGCGAGCATCGAGCTGCGCCGCCGCGCAGCGCCCGCTGCTCGCGTGCGGAGCGGAGCTGAAGAGCACGTTCTGCCTGGCCAAGGGCGGCCGCGCCTGGGTCGGGCACCACATCGGCGACCTCAAGAACTGGGAGACGCTGCGCTCCTACCGCGAGGGGATCGCGCACTTCGAGCGGCTGTTCGCGGTCGCGCCCGAGCTCGTCGCGCACGACCTGCACCCCGACTACCTCTCGACCGCCTACGCGCTCGAGCGCGAGGGCGCTCGAGCGCGTCGCGGTCCAGCACCACCACGCGCACCTCGCCGCCTGCCTGGCCGAGCACGGCGAGACCGGCCCGGCGGTCGGCGCGATCTACGACGGCGCGGGGCTGGGCAGCGACGGCACGGTCTGGGGCGGCGAGCTGCTGGTCGGCGGCGTCGACGGCTGCGAGCGCGCCGGCCACCTCTGGCCCGTCCGGCTGCCCGGCGGCGACGCCGCCGTGCGCGAGCCGTGGCGGATGGCGTGCGCGTGGCTGCGCGCGCTCGGCGACGACGACCCGGCGATCCCGGCCGCACTCGCCGAGCACGTGACGCGCGGCGCGCTGGGACGCGGTCGGCGCGCTGGTGCGGAGCGGGACCGCGGCGCCCGCGACGACCAGCGTCGGGCGCCTGTTCGACGCCGTCGCCGCGCTCTGCGGCATCCGCGCCACGATCAACTACGAGGGCCAGGCCGCGGCCGAGCTGGAGGCGGCCTGCGATCCAGCCGAGCGCGGCGCGTACCCGCTGCCGGTGGTCGACGGCGCGACGACGTCGCAGCGCGAGCGGCGCACCCGCCGCCGGTCGAGGACAAGACCATCGTGCTCGACGCGCGCGCGACGATCGCGGCGATCGTCGACGACCTCGCCCGCGGCGCCGCCGCCGGCACCGTGGCAGCCCGCTTCCACGGCGCGCTCGCGCAGGCGACCGCACGAGGCCTGCGTGCTCGCAGCGGGCCGCAGCGCGACTCGCGACGGTCGTCCTGTCCGGCGGCGCGTTCCAGAACCGCGTCCTGCTCGAGCGCACGTCGGCGCTGCTGGCCGCAGCGGGTCTGCGCGTGCTCGTACCGCGCCGGCTGCCGCCGAACGACGGCGGCATCGCGTTCGGGCAGGCGGCGATCGCTGCTGCCGGGGGTGCGGCTAGCACCACGTAGATTGGTCGCCAAACCGTAACGACAGGTCGCCTCGGGCAGAGCATCATGCTGTCCACAACAACCCCCAGATCCCTCCTCAGGATCTTCAAGGCAAAGCCCCCAGGACAGCTCTCTCCTCTCCCCGGCATCCGCGGGCTCGCCGTGTAAGCACCCGGCCGCCGCGCTCTCCCCCGAGCGCGGCGGCCTTTCTCTTTCACGGGGTAAGCGCGCGCGCCGCCCAACTAAGGCGCCGCGTGGCCGAACGCGCGCCATCCGCCCGATGTGCGGGAGCCCTCCAGAGCGGACAATTCATCCATGAGCACAACCACTTTCATCAAGCGAATCCTCGGTCCGACGCAGACCGTCGACCCCCACTCGCCCGCGATGACGCTGCGTTACGCGGTACCCGCCGATGCCGACGCGCTCGACCGTCTCGCACAGCTCGACTCCGAGCGCGCACCGCGCGGCGTCGTGCTGGTCGCGGAGGTCGGCGAGGAGCTGTGGGCGGCGCTCTCGCTCGACGACAATCACGCTGTCGCGGACCCGTTCCGCCCGACCGGCGAGCTCGTCGCGCTGCTGCTCGAGCGTGCGCGGCAGCTGCGCCGCTCCAAGCGCGGCCGCCGGCACCGGCTGCCGCGCGTGTGGCCTGAGGCGGGCCACGATCGCGCCGCTTTCAGCTGATCGGCGAGCAACGGCGAACCGTTCCACCGCGACGAGTGTTATCAGTCGCGGAATGAGGGGCACCTCGGAACTCTTCGACGGGAGGACCATGCAGCTGAGAGGGACCATGCCGATCGCGCTGGCGCTTGCGCTCGCGCTGATCGCGCCCGCCGCGGCAAGCGCGGCCAAGAAGCCGGGCGCCACGACCGGCGCCGCGGCGAGCATCGCGCCGACCACCGCGACGCTGAACGGCCGCGTCGATCCGAACAACGCCGCGACGACCTACTTCTTCCAGCTCGGCACCACGAGCCTGTACGGAACCAACACCGCGGTGACGGCCGCGGGCGGGGGCGCCAACCCCAGGGCGGTCAGCGTGCCGCTAAGCGGGCTCGCGCCGGCGACGACCTACCACTACCGGATCGTCGCGCAGAACCGGCTCGGCATCACCAGGGGTGAGCACAAGACCTTCAAGACGAAGCCGCAGCCGCTCGGCCTGTCGCTTGCCGCCACGCCGAACCCGGTTCCGATCGGCAAGCCGACGGTGCTCGGCGGCCAGCTCACGGGCACGAACAACGCCGGCCGCCAGATCGTGCTGGAGAGCAATCCGTGGCCGTACGTGCAGGGATTCCTCCCGGTCGGCAACGCCCTGGTCACCGACGCCGCGGGCAACTTCGCGTTCTCGCTGCTCTCCGTGCCCGTGACGACGCAGTTCCAGGTGCATGTCGCGGCGCGACCGGAGGTCGCGAGCACCGCGCTCTTCGTCGGCGCCGCGCTGCGGGTCGGGACCGGCAAGAAGAAGACCGCGCGCTACCGCCACAGCGCGACGGTGCGCTTCCGCGGCAGCATCTCCCCGCAGAACGACGGCGGGCGCGTGAGCATCCAGAAGCTCAGCGGCGGCGTCTGGGTCGAGAAGGCCAACACGGTCGCGGAGGACGCGGGCGAGTCGGGCTCCCGCTACGCGAAGAGCGTGCGGATCCACACCTCCGGGAAGTTCCGCATCGTCGCCGAGGCCGCCGGCCAGTACGCCAGCGGGATCGGCCGGACCGTCGTGATCAAGGCGCCGCGCTAAGCACGCGGCGGCGGGCAGCTCCCGGTCGCGCGACTTGCGCGATCGGGAGCTGCGCAATTCGGGTACCTTCGGGCGATGGGCGAAGAGGTGGCGGCGAGGGTCTTCAGCCGTGAAGACCGCCAGCAGTACCGCGACAAGGTCAAGCGCAACCTCGACGTCTTCGCGCGCATGCTGCGCGAGTCGCGGTTCGACGCCGAGAAGCGCTCCATCGGGCTGGAGATCGAGCTCAACCTGACCGACGAGCGCGGCGATCCCGCGATGGCCAACGAGCAGGTGCTCGAGCGGATCGCGGACGACGCGTTCGTGACCGAGCTGGGCCAGTTCAACATCGAGATCAACATCCCGCCGCGGCTGCTCGACGGGGAGGTCTTCACCGAGCTCGAGCAGCAGATCCGCGACAGCCTCAACGCCGCTGAGGAGAAGGCGCGCGAGACCGGCGCGCACATGATGATCGTCGGCATCCTGCCGACGCTCGGCGAGCAGCACCTGCACGCGCGCTCGCTCAGCGCAAACCCGCGCTACACCCTGCTCAACGAGCAGATCTTCGCGGCCCGCGGCGAGGACCTGCACCTGACGATCGGCGGCGTCGAGCGGCTCAATGCGTACGCCGACTCGATCGCGCCGGAGGCCGCCTGCACCAGCTTCCAGCTGCACCAGCTCGTGCATCCCGAGGATTTCGCGCGCCACTGGAACGCTGCTCAGGCGATCGCCGGCGTGCAGCTGGCGGTCGGGGCCAACTCGCCCTTCTTCTTCGGCAAGGAGCTCTGGCGCGAGACGCGGATAGCGCTGTTCGAGCAGGCGACCGACACGCGCCCGGAGGAGCTCAAGGCCCAGGGCGTGCGCCCGCGCGTGTGGTTCGGCGAGCGCTGGATCACGTCGATCTTCGACCTGTTCGAGGAGAACGTGCGCTTCTTCCCGGCGCTGCTGCCGCTGCTCGACGACGAGGATCCCGTCGCGGTGCTCGAACGCGGCGACACGCCGGCGCTGGGCGAGCTGAAGCTGCACAACGGCACCGTCTACCGCTGGAACCGGCCGGTCTACGAGGTCGTGCGCGGGCGCCCGCACGTGCGCGTCGAGAACCGCGTGCTGCCGTCCGGGCCGACCGTCGTCGACATGCTCGCGAACGCCGCCTTCTACTACGGGCTGGTGCGCGCGCTGGTCGAGCACGAGCGGCCGCTGTGGACGCAGATGTCGTTCTCGGCCGCCGAGGACAACCTGCACGCGGGCGCGCGCGAGGGCCTCGATGCGCGCGTGTACTGGCCCGGCGTCGGCGACGTGCCGGTGACGGAGCTGGTGCTGCGCCGGCTGCTCCCGCTCGCGCACGAGGGGCTCGAGGCGTACGGGGTCGACCCGCACGCGCGCGACCGGCTGCTGACGATCATCGAGCGCCGCTGCGTCGAGGAGTCCAACGGCGCGACCTGGCAGAGCCGCATGTTCCGGCGGCTCTACGAGCAGGAGGGCCTTGACCGCGTCGAGGCGCTGCGCCGGATGACCGTGCTCTACCGCGAGCACATGCACGGCAACGAGCCCGTGCACACCTGGCCGCAGGACTGACGCTCAGCCGTGGCCGCCGTGGCCGCCGCCGTGCGGCGCGATCGCGTCGGGGTCGCCGGCCACGCGCCCGGTCCGCAACGAGATGACGTCGCTGCGCGCGAGCACGCGACCACCGCGGCTCAGCGTCACGCGCGCGTAGGTGCGGCGCGAGGCGGGCAGGCGGAAGCCGGCGCGGCCTTCGGCGTCCAGCCGCGAGCGTCGCTGCGGGCGCCAGCGGTAGCGCCAGCGCGAGTAAAGCTCCAGCCTGGCGACGAGCCCCTTCGCCGCCGGCACCGTGTGCACCCGCACCGCCATGTGTTGGCGCTTGCGCTTGACGGTGACGCGCACGTCGAGCGCGGCCTGCACGCGCGGCGTGACCGGCCGGCTGGCTCCCGCCGGCGTCGTGACGCGATATCTCGCCCCCGTGACCGCGGGCACGGTCGTCTCGAAGCTCCCGTCCGGCGCAGGCGCTGCGCCCGGCCCGACCGCCGTCCAGGCGCCGCCGGCGACGGACTGCTCGACGCCGACCAGCGCGGTGCCTGCCGGCGCCCGCCCGGAGAGCGTCACCGGCTCGCCCTCGAGCAGCGTGCCGCGGGTGGCGCCGAGCGTGGCCGCGAGCACGTCCAGATTGCCGCTCATGCCCACGTGCAGCGTGCAGACGTAGGGGTAGCCGCCGGGCCGGTCGAACTGCTGCGACCAGGACTTGGAGTACGTGATCGGGCCGGAGTAGACCTCGCCGCCGGCCAACCGCACGTCGTGCGTGACGAAGTCGGTGTTCGTGAACACGACCACGTCGCCCGCCACGATCGTCGAGCGCGCGGGGGAGAACGCCTTGCCCGGCATCAGGACGGTCGTCGTCTCGGCCTGCGCGACCGACGGCCCGAGCGCCGCCAGCGTCAGCGCAGTCACCGATCCGAGCCGGCGCATCAGCGCGTCACCTTGTAGAGCCCGATCATCCCCTGCGCCATGTGCGTCTCGACGTGGCAGTGATAGAGCCACGTGCCCGGCGCGTCCTCCTTCCAGCGCACGCGGAAGGACTCCGCGGGGCCGAGGCCGCGCGTGTCCTCGGGCGTGCCGCCGTCGGTGCGCCAGCGGTGCCCGTGCACGTGGAAGGTGTGGAACTCGTCGCCCATCGCCATCACGTTCCACTGCACGCTCTCGCCCACGCGCGACCGGAACACCGGCGTGTTGCCCACGAACGCGCGGCCGTTGACCGTCTGCAGGCCGTGCCACGCCGCGAACGTGACGACGAACTCGCGATCGCTGCGGCGCTCGCCGCGCCGCGCGATCGAGAGCCCGCCGTAGAGACCGCCCGCGATCGACTCCTCCATCGCGGTGGAGTGGTCGTGGTAGGGCCAGAAGCCGGCTGACCCGGGCCCCGCGGTGAGGCGGTACGTGAAGCTCTCGCCCGGCTTCACGCGGCCGCCCCGGTTGGAATGGAGCGGCAGCCAGATCCCGTCCGACGCCGGTTTGTACTCGACGCCGTGGAAGTGCATCGAGTGCTCGCGGCGGTTCAGCGTGTCGAGGTTCTTGAAGTGGATCCGCAGCTTGTCGCCGACGCGCGCGCGGATCAGGGGACCGTTGAAGCGCCCGGCGCCGGCGCCGGCCTCGTAGGCGAGCCGCAGCGGCTTCTTCCAACCGCGCGTGTAACGCCGGTAGACGACGGTCGGGAAGGTCGTCGCGGCCGGGTCGAAGCGCGTGCCGTGGATCGCGTCACGCGCGTTGGGCACGGCGTTCCACTCCGTCGGCTGTCGCCGCGACCCAGACGTCGCGCGTGGCGGCGCCGGCGGCGGCCGGGACGAGCAGTGCCACGAGGGCCGGCAGCGCTATCGCCGTGAGGCGACGATTCATGTCTGATGGTCCTCCTGATTGGCCCGATTAATCGGAAAACGGCAATCTAGAGCGTCGGATCGCCCGTTGTCACCCTCGCGCAATACGCTGCGCCGATGCCGGCGCTTGCGGAACTGACGACGCTGCGTCTGGGCGGTCCCGCGGAGCGGGTGGTCGAGGCCCACGACGAGGGGGCGCTGATCGCCGCGGTCCGCGCGGCGGACGCCGCCGGGCAGCCGCTGCTCCTGCTGGCAGGCGGGTCGAACGTGGTCGTCGCCGACGCGGGCTTCCCGGGCACGGTCGTGCGCGTGCTGTCGCGCGGCGTGCGTGAGCGGGCCGGCGTGTTCGAGGTGGCTGCCGGCGAGCCCTGGGATCCGCTCGTCGAGCGCTGGGTCGGGGAAGGCCGCTCCGGCGTCGAGTGCCTGGCGGGCATCCCCGGCTCGGTCGGGGCGACTCCGATCCAGAACGTCGGCGCATACGGTCAGGAGGTCGCCGAGACGATCGTCTCCGTGCGCGCCTACGACCGCACGCTCGACCTGGTGCTCGAGATCCCCGGCTCCGAGTGCGGGTTCTCCTATCGCTCGAGCACGTTCAAGCGCACGCCCGGCCGCTGGGTCGTGCTTGCCGTCAGCTTCCGGCTCGAGCAGGGACCGGACTCCCAACCGGTGCGCTACGCCGCGCTGGCGCAGGCGCTCGGGATCGCCGAGGGTGAGCGTGCGTCAGTGGCCGACGTGCGCGCGGCGGTGCTGGCGCTGCGGCGCGCCAAGGGCATGGTGCTCGACCCGGGTGACCCCGACACGGTCTCGGCGGGCTCGTTCTTCACCAACCCGGTGCTGGGCGGCGCCGCGTTCGCCGAGCTCGAGGAGCGTGCGCGCGAGTGGCTCGGCGACGAGGTGCGCGTGCCGCGCTTCGAGCAGCCCGACGGCAGCGTCAAGACGCCGGCCGCGTGGCTGATCGAGCGGGCCGGCTTCGCGCGCGGGCACGGCGACCGCGCGACCGTCGCGATCTCGGACAAGCACACGCTCGCGCTGACCAACCGCGGCGCGGGCACGACGGCGCAGCTCGTCGCGCTGGCGCGCGAGATCGCCGCCGGGGTGCAGGACCGCTTCGGGGTCGCGCTGGTGCCCGAGCCGGTCTTCGTCGGCCACGAGTGGGAGCGCGAGTCTCAGCCGAGCAGGTAGCGGTCCGAGAACGCGACCCGCTCGACCGGCGGCGCCGCCAGCGGCTCGCCGTCGAGCGTCACGGCGAGGCTGTGCGGGTCGACCCGTACGTCGCCGGTGCGTGAGTTGCGCACCATGTCGGCGGCCGTCAGCTCGCGGCAGTGCTCCACCGGCGCGCGCGTTCGCGTCGTGGGCAGCTCGGCCGCCATCGCGGCACCGGCCAGGAAGGCGAGCGACAATCGCGCCGCCGCGCCGCCCTCGGCGCCGACCTGCCGGCGCACCAGCACCGGCTCGGCCAGCGTCGTCGTGGCGTTGCCGTCGCCCGAGGCGCCCCAGGCCGGGATTCCGCTCTTGAGCACCAGCTCGGGCCGCACGCCGGCGAACTGCGGCCACCACAGCACGGCGTCGGCGAGCTTGCCGACCTCGAGCGAGCCGACATGCGCTGCGACGCCGTGCGCGATCGCGGGGTTGATCGTGACCTTGGCCAGGTGGCGCAGCACGCGCTCGTTGTCGCCCGGGCCCGCCTCCGCGCCGCGCACCGCCTTCATCGCGTCGGCGTTCTGCAGCGCCCGCCGGTAGACCTCTCCGATCCGGCCCATCCCCTGCGAGTCCGACGAGAGCATCGCGATCACGCCGAGGTCGTGCAGCAGGCCCTCGGCCGCCATCGTCTGCGGCCGCACGCGCCGGCGCAGCGCCGTCCAGTCGCCCGCCCGGTCGCCGGGTGCGAGCACGTGCACGGCGGCGACCATCGCGATGTGCTCGGCCTCCGCCCCGACGCCGAACGGGACCGTCGGCGAGGTCGACGAGGTGAGCACGCGCTCACGGCCCGCGAGCGCGAGCAGGTCGGGCGCGTGACCGCCGCCGCAGCCCTCGATGTGGAAGGCGTGGATCGTGCGGCCGGCGAACGCCGCGAGCGTGTCCGCCACCGAGAGCGCCTCGTTGAGCCCGTCGGTGTGGATCGCGAGCTGCACGTCGTGGCGGTCGGCGAGGTCGAGCGCGCAGCGGATCTGCTCCGGGCCGGCGCCGACGTCCTCGTGGATCTTCAGGCCGCCGCCGCCCGCGCGCAGCGCCTGCTCTACGGGCTCGGGCCGCGACGAGGACGCGCGCACCAGCAGCAGGGCGTTGACGGGGTGGGCCTCGAGCGCCGCCCACGTCGCGGCGAGTCCCTCGGCGGGGTTCGCGCCGAGGTTCCAGATCGGGCCGTAGTCCTGGATCACCAGCGTCGTCATGCCCCCGGCCAGCGCGGTGTCGGCGACCTGCGGGGAGAGCCAGTGCACGTGCGGGTCGACGCCGCCGGGGGTCACGATCATGCCGGTCGCATCGACGACCGCGGTGGCCGTGTCGAGCACGACGTCGATGCCGTCCATCGTGTCCGGATTGCCGGCGCGGCCGAGCGCGACGATGCGCCCGCCGGCGATCCCGAGGCTCGCGTGTCTGACGCCGAGCACCGGGTCGGCGACGAGCCCGCCGATCACCGCCAGCTCGACGCCGCCCCGCTCGGCACGTACGCCGAGACCGTCGCGCATCGTGTTGCCGAAGCCCGGCAGGATCTGGTCCGGCCCACCGACGTCGTCGGCCTCGGGCACGAGCCAGAGGTCGGAGTCGGCGAGCTGGATCGGCTCAGGCACCGCGGTAGCCACGCTCGCGCGCGAGCTCGAGCGCCGCCTGGAGCGCTCCCGGCGCGTCGAGCGGCCCGTCGGCGAGACCGCCATGGCCGCGGATCACGCGCGCGCCGCCGAACGGCTCCAGGAAGACGTCTTGCGGTCGACCCCGGGGAGGAAGAAGACCTTGGCGCCGGGGACGATCGCGAGCCGCATGCCCCAGGCCGCGGCACGGTCGAAGCGCAGCGCACGGTTGACCTCGAAGAAGTGGAAGTGCGACGTGACGCCGACCGCGACGGCGCCCTCGTTGACGACCGTCAGCCCGTGCTCGCGCGCGCGCCACGCGATCGCCGGCTCCGCGACCGGCGGCGGTCCGGAGCGGCCGATCGGGTCGTGCAGGACCAGCAGCCGGCTGCCGTCGGCGAACAGCGCCTCGACCTCGACGCGACGGACCAGCTCGGCGACGCCCGCTGCGACGTCGCCGGGACCGAGCAGCCGGTAGCCGACAGCCTCCGCCTCGGCATAGGAGCTCCCGTCGCGGGCCGCCTCGCAGACCGCGTCGGCGATCAGCGCGACCGCCTCGGCCTGGTTGAGCGCCAGGCCGCGCTCGCGCCGCCTGCGCGCCAGCTCGGCGGCGAGGAACAGCAGCAGGCGATCCTGCTCGCGCGGGAGAAGGCGCATCGGCGGCGGCAGTCTCTCACGCCGGCAAGCTCGTGGCGCGTCGCGCGCGCGGCGCACGAGCCGTAGCCTTGCCGCTGTGGCGACCCTGGAACGCGTCCCGCTCGGCCCGCTCGAGGCCATCGTGCTCGCCGCCGGCGAGCTGCGCGCGAGCTTCGTGCCCGCGGCGGGGATGATCGGCAACTCGCTCACGCATCGCGGCGACGAGCTGCTCGTCCAGCGCGGCGGCTTGGACGCCTGGCGCGGCAGCGGCAAGTCGTTCGGCCTGCCGCTGCTGCACCCCTGGGCCAACCGGCTGCGCGACTGGCGCTACTGCGTCGCGGGGCGCGCGGTCACGATCGACGCCGACCGCGGCATCGTCCGCTCCGACGAGCACGGCCTGCCGATCCACGGCGCGCTGGCGGCCGCGGAGGACTGGGAGGTGATCGACAGCGGCGCCGATGCCGACGCCGCCTGGCTGACCGCCGCGCTCGACTACGACCGCCGCGACGACCGGCTCGCCGTGTTCCCGTTCCGGCACACGCTCGAGCTGGGGCTGCGGCTCGAGGGCGACGCGCTCGCGGTCACGACGACCGTGGTGCCGACCGGCGCCAACGAGGTCCCGCTCGCGTTCGGCTGGCATCCGTGGCTGACGCTGCCCGGTGCGCCCAGGGCCGAGTGGGAGCTCGAGCTGCCGCAGCGCACCGAGCTCGCGCTCGACGCCCAGAACCTGCCGACCGGCGAGCGGGCGGATGCCGGCGCCGAGCGCGAGCCGCTCGGCGAGCGGGTGCTCGACGACCACTTCGCCGTCGCCGAGGACGCGCACTTCGCGGTCGCGGGCGGCGGCCGCGAGATCGCCGTCGAGTGGGCCGGCGGCTATCGCTTCGCGCAGGTGTTCGCGCCGGAGGGGCTCGAGATCGTGTGCCTGGAGCCGATGATGGCTCCGGTCGCGGCGCTCTCGACGGGCGACGACCTCGAGCTGGCCCAGCAGCGCGAGCGCGCGAGCGCGACGTTCCGCGTGCGCGTCACGTAGCGACGGCCGCGGCGTACTCCATGATGTGAGCGTGGCGATCGGACCGGAGACGACCGCGAGCCAGGAGCGCGCCCCCGTCGTGCGCGTCGATGCGCTCGAGACGTTCGTCGAGCTGCTCACGCGCGTGGAGACCGACGGGTCGTCCGACAGCTTCTACTCGTCGCTCTGCGAGGCGGTCTGCCGGCTGACCTCGATGAACCGTGCGGTGATCTTCCGCTACGACGAGGCCCACCGCCGCGTGCGCGCCGCCGGCGCCTTCGGGCTCGACCTCGAGCGCTTCACGCACGCGCGCGTGACCGTCGAGTCGGCGCCGATCGCGCGCCAGGCGCTGCTCGAGGACCGCGTGATCGAGATGGACGCCGAGACGGTCGCGCGCGAGGTCCCCGAGGGGTTCCGCGACCTGCTCGACGAGGCGACGCTCGTCTGCGTCCCGCTGTCGGCGGGCGGGCGCTGGAGCGGCGTGATCCTCGCCGACCGGCGGCCGCGGCGGCCGCTGACCGAGGAGGAGCGCGACCTGCTGTGGACGCTCGGCAAGACGTCGGCGCTGGCCGAGGCGGCGCGTCACGCGACGTTCCAGCAGGCCCGTGCGCGCCAGCTGCAGGAGCGGATCGACCTCGCGCGCGAGGTGCACGAGGGCGTCATCCAGCGCCTGTTCGGCGTGCTGCTGGTGGTGTCGAGCGACAGCCCGCTGCCGCCCGAGGCGCGCGAGCGCGTGACCGTCGAGCTGCAGGCCGCGCTGCGCGACCTGCGCCGGGCGCTGCAGCGGCCGCTGGGGCGCTCGGCGCCCGAGACGCGCACGACGCTGGTCGAGGAGGTCGCGCGGCTGCGGCGACGCGCATCCCGACCTCGGGATCGTGCTGACCGCCGGCAGCGCGGCCGTCGGCGTGCCGCCCGAGCTCGAGCCGCTCGCCCAGTCCGTGCTGGTCGAGGCGGTGCGCAACGCGCGCAAGCACGCCGATCCGAAGCAGGTCGAGGTGACGCTCGCGCGCCGCGACGGCACCTGGGTGATGGAGATCTGCAACGACGGCGTCGGCGAGCGCGGGCGCACGATCTCGGGGATGGGGCTGCGGCTGGCCGCGCTCGAGGCGCTCCAGGTGGGCGGGCTGGTCGACTTCGGCAAGCGCGAGCCGGGAACCTGGCGCGTGCGGCTGGCGGTGCCGCATGAGCGTCCCTGACGTCAGCCCCAGCCGGATCGCGTCGGGCTCGGGCGAGCGCAAGCTGCGCGTGCTCGTCGTCGACGACCACGAGGTCGTGCACTGGGGCCTGCGGCTGATGCTGGGCGAGCAGCCGTGGGTCGAGCGCTGCCTGAGCGCCCGCAACGGCGCCGAGGCGATGGCGCTGCTGGCGCGCTATCACCCGCACGTCGCGCTGGTCGACCTGTTCGTCGGCCAGGAGTCCGGCGCCGAGATCTGCGAGCGCCTGCGCGCGGAGTCCCCGAGCACCAACGTGCTGCTGATCTCCGGCGCCGGCCGCATCAACCCGAGCGCCGCGCGCGCGGCGGGCGCGGCCGGCTTCATCTCCAAGGACTCGCCGGCCGCGGACATCGCGAGCGCGATCCGGATGGTCGGGCTCGGCAGGACCGTGTTCGGCCCCCAGGGGTCGGCCGCGAGCCGCCCGAAGCTGACCGAGCGCGAGCGCGAGGTGCTCGACCTGGTCGGCTCGGGAGCGACGAACCGCGAGATCGCCGAGCAGCTCTTCCTCTCACCGCACACCGTCAAGGAGCACACCTCGTCGCTGTACCGCAAGCTGTCGGTGCGCAACCGCGCCGAGGCGGTGCAGAAGGCACAGCGCCTCGGCCTGATCTCGTGACGCGGATCGGGCTCGGCCTCGCGGCCCTGGGGCGCCCGGGCTACATCAACCTCGAGCACGGCGCGGACGTCGCCGACGCGAGCGTCGAGGGGATGCGACGGGCCGCCTTCGAGGTCCTGGATGCCGCGTACGCGGGCGGGGTGGGTAGCTTCGACGCCGCCCGCTCCTACGGTCGCGCCGAGGAGTTCCTCGGCGCTTGGCTCGCATCGCGGGGCCTTGGACGGGAAGACGTCGTCGTCAGCTCCAAGTGGGGCTACTCCTACACCGCCGGCTGGCGCGTGGACGCCGAGCAGCACGAGGTCAAGCAACTCGATGTGGAGCAGTTTCGCCGGCAGCTGGTCGAGACGTGCGAGCTGCTGGGCGACCACCTGCGGCTCTACCAGATCCACTCGGCGACGCTGGACAGCGGCGTGCTCGATGACTCCGCAGTCACGGCTGAGCTCGCCGCGCTGCGCGAGTCCGGCGTGCTCGTCGGGCTCACGACCACCGGGCCGGAGCAGTCGGCCACGATCGACCGCGCGCTGGCGGTCGGCGGCTTCGACGCCGTCCAGGCGACCTGGAACCTGCACGAGCGCAGTGCGGGCGGCGCGCTGGCACGTGCGCACGCGGCCGGGCTGCAGGTCTACGTCAAGGAGGCGGTGGCGAACGGGCGGCTGACGGCTCGCGGGGCGGGCGCGACGCTGGTTGCGGTCGCTCGGGAGCTCGGCGCCGGTGCGGACCAGGTGGCGCTGGCGGCAGCGCTCGCCCAGCCGTGGGCGGACGTGGTGCTGAGCGGCGCTTCGACGGTCGCGCAGCTGGAGAGCAACCTGGGCGCTCGCGGGGTGGCGTGGGACGCGTCCTTGGAGCGGCGGCTCTCGGCGTTGGAGGAGGACCCGGCGGCGTACTGGGCGGCGCGGTCGGAGCTGGCCTGGACGTGAGACCACGTCAACGGCAGCAGTAAGGGGAAGCGGGTCAGGGGTGGGCGGCGCTCCCCTGGGGCGAATGTCCATCGTTACCGGGTCTAGCCCCCACTGACGGACGTTCGTCCCTCGCGGACCCTGCCCGGCTCGAACGTCGCTCAGTACGCCGCATAGGGTGCACTCAGCGACGTTCGGCGGTCCGGAGGGCCCCGTCGGCGACGAACGTCGATCATTACCGGCCATACCCCCGAATAACCGACGTTCGGCCGCGAATCCGCCACCACGCCCTGACCCGCTTCCCCTTTATCGCCGCAGTTGACGTACAACCCGCCTAACGGAGCTGTACCTCGCCCGTGCGCCCGTGCAGCGTGCGCGGACCCGGATCCCCGGTCGCGGCGAGGCCGGCCGCCAGCAGCACGCGCCACCAGGACCAGCGCGCCGGCTACGCGCAGGCGCTGGACAAGCACCCCGCGCTCCCGCTCGGCCAGCCGCTCCGGACCAAGCAACTCGTCCACCACGGACGCCTCCAGACCCAGCCCACGAAGACGGCACCAGTCGACGACCGCACCGGGCCCGCCCGCCGGGACGGCCTCGACCGTATAAGCGGAGGCGAGCCGCCGCACGAGCGCCGTGTTCGCCCCCGGGGACAAGAACAACGCGAACGGCCGCGCGTGCTCGGCGCGGAAGCCGTCGCGGTGCAGTTCGATCACGCCGCGCGCCTCGACCACGCCCGCAACCTGGCGCCGCAGCGCCAGCACGCGCCGCGCCGAGCGCTTGCGCGGGTGCCAGGCGTGGATCCCGCACTCGCAGTCCGGCGCCGGCGCAGAATGCCCGGCGCCGCCCGCGCACGCCGCTGTCAGCCAGCCGTCAACCGGCCACGGCGCCGGCTGTTGCGGCCCGCTGAGCCGCTCCTGACCGCTCTCGCCCACGACCGACCATGTCCGCAGGCCATAGAGCGGACTCGGGACGAGCGGCGGCGCGCTCACGGCCGTGGCGCGGGCTTGCGCTCCGGCGGAGCCACCTGCGGCGCCGGCAGCGGCGCCGCCACTGCGTCCTCCACCGACTCGGCGACGATGCGCAACGAGGGACCTTCGAGATGCACGGGCCAATCGTCCCGCGCGCGGTCGCCGGAAGCAAGCGCTCCGACGATCTTGCCCGGGTTGAGGTTGCCGCCGGGGTCGACGCCGTCGAACAGGCCGCGCAGCATCACGACGCCGGGAGCGGAGATGTCCTGCTCGAGCCAGCGGGCATGCTCGGTCCCGACCGCATGGTGGTGCGACAGCGTGGCCCCGTTGTCGACGAAGCTCTGCTGGATCGCCAACTTGACGACGTCGTACTCCTCGAGCGGCTCGCGCCGGCCGGACGGCGTCATCGCGAAGGTGAAGTACAGGCACGCCCCCGAGTGGTAGGAGTGCGACAGGTGGCACATGACGTAGCCGGACACGCCGAGCTCGTCGAAGGCGCCGCGCGCCGCGGCCGTCACGTTGCGGTAGAGCGGGGCGAGCGCGCTCCAGGGCGCCGCCGTCTCGGACACGTCCGCCAGCACGCCGCGGTCGAGCAGGAAGTCGCGGATGTAGGGGGTGTCGAACTTCTTCTGGTCATACAGCGCGCCCGGGCCGCTGCCGATGCACAGGCCGCCGTGGCGTGCGACGATCCGCCGCACGCGCCGGCGCTCGTCGGCGACATGGCGCTCGCTGCCCTCGTAGCCGATGAAGGAAAGGCACATGGCTTCGAGGTCGAACCCGCGACGGCGCTCGAGGAACGTCATCAGCGCCTTGGATTTCAGCCGCTCGACCACCGACGAGCGCTTCTTCGTGGCGAACGAGAACTGCGTCTCGGCCGGATCGGACACGCGCGTGACCGACGGTGACGCCTCGGCAAAGGCGATGTCGCGCATCGCGGCGAGCGAGGCCGCCCAGGTCGGGAAGAGGTAGCCGAGGATCACGCGCCGGGCCGGCAGTCGGTGCACGTGGACCGTGGCCGAGGTGACGATCCCGAGCCGTCCCTCGCTGCCGAGCACCATCTCGCGCACGCTCGGTCCCGTCGACGTGCTGGGCACGGGACGGATCACGAGCATTCCGGTCGGCGTGACGACCCGCAGCCCGCGCGTGAGGTCCGCGATGTCGCCGTACTTGTCGGACTGCATGCCGGACGAGCGCGTCGCGATCCAGCCCCCGAGCGTCGAGTGGGCGAAGCTGTCGGGGAAGTGACCAAGGGTCCAGCCCTGCGCGTTGAGCTGCTCCTCCAGATCGGGCCCGAACGCGCCCGCCTGCACCTCCGCGAGACGCGACCCGGCGTCGATCGACAGCACGCGGTCGAGCCGGCCGAGGTCGATCGAGACGACCGTGCGCCGCTCGTCGCCGGGCGCCTCGAGGCTGCCGGAGATGTTCGAGCCGCCGCCGAACGGGATCACGACGGCGTCGGCGGCGAGCGCCGCGCGCATGACCGCCTCGACGTCGGCCTCGCTGCCCGGGCGGACGACGACATCGGGCAGCCGGCCGAGCTCGCCGCGGCGCTGGCGCACGAGGTCGCGCAGGCTCTTTCCGCGGGCGTGGACGACGCGGTCCAGCGCATCGGTCGAGACGTGACCCGCGCCGACGGCCGCCGCGAGCGCGTCGAGCAGCCCTGGCTCCACCGACGGTTCAGCGAGCGCCAGCTCGCCGAACGCGATCGGCCTGGCGGTCGCGCGTGCGATGTCGAGCTTCAGGTGACGCAGGATGAACGGCCGCAGGCCGGGCTTGTCCGCGTGCGTGAACGACGTGCCCTCATGTCCCCATCCCGACCACTTCATCGTGCGATGAAACATACGGAACAAGGCGCGAAACCGTTGCACCGGACCGGAGTACATGCAGCATGGGGGACGGCAGACTCAATCGCGCGATCGAGCAGGGCAAGGCGCGCACGACCGAGATCAAGGGCCGCGTGCCGGAGCTCAAGGAGCGCATGCCCGAGCTCAAGGAGCGCGTCCCCGAGCTCGGCAACGAGTTGCGCACCAGGGGCACCGAGCTGCGCACGCGCGGCGGCGAGCTCGCCCGCCAGTACTCCAAGATGGACGTCTCCTGGGCGCGCTACGGCTATGCCCGCGCGCTGCGCGAAGGCCTGCTCAGCGGCGTGCTCGGCCCGATGTCCGACTATCTACGTGCGCCGCACGACCAAGGGTCGCGAGGTGTTCGACGAGCGGCTGACCCCGCCCGTGATCTTCGTCGCCAACCACTCGAGCCACCTGGACACGCCGACGATCCTGCGCGCGATCCCGCGCAAGTGGCGCAACCGCACCGCCGTGGCGGCCGCCGCCGACTACTTCTACAAGAAGCGCTGGACCGCCAACGGCGTCGCGCTGCTGTTCAACACCGTGCCGCTGGGGCGCAACGGCGGCGGTCTCGAGAACGGCGCGACGGATCACGTCGACCGCCTGATCGGCGAGCGCTGGAACCTGCTGATGTTCCCCGAGGGAACGCGCTCGCGCGACGGCGAGATCGGCAAGATCCGCTCGGGCGCTGCCGTGATCGCGGCGCGCCACGGCATCGACATCGTGCCGATCTACGTCAGCGGCACCCACGACGCGATGCCGCCGGGGCAGAACTGGCCCAAGCGCAAGCCCGCGCGGATCCTCTCGCGCCGGCACAAGGTCGAGGTGCGGTTCGGCGAGCCGATCGCGCCGCGCGACGAGTCGCAGCGGCGCGAGGTGATGGCAGAGGTGCGGGCCTTCTGGGAGCGCAAGGGCCTCCCGGCCGAGCCGGCGCCGCCGCGGATGGAGCACGACGTGCTGCTGATCCACAAGACGCTGCTCGCGCACGAGGCGATGCTCGCCGCGCAGCCGTCGCCGCGCTTCGTCCCGCACATGCCGTTCGTCGAGGAGCACGCGCGCGAGCGCCACACGCCCGCCGCCTGATTGACCCGCTGCCCCGGACGCCGGTACGGTCCCGGCCCGGGAAGCCGGGCAACCGATCGGGAGGCAGCATGAAGAAGCTCATCAACGAACCGGATGCGGTTGTCCGGGAGGCGCTCGAGGGGATCGAGGCGGCGCATGGCGATCACGTGCGCGTGATCCACGATCCGATGGTGATCGTGCGCGCCGACGCGCCCGTCCAGGGCAAGGTCGGGATCATCTCCGGCGGCGGCTCCGGCCACGAGCCGATGCACGGCGGCTTCGTCGGCCGCGGGATGCTCGACGCGGCCTGTCCGGGCGAGGTCTTCACCTCGCCGACGCCCGACCAGATGCTCGAGGCGACGAAGGCCGTCGACGGCGGCGCCGGCGTCCTGCACATCGTCAAGAACTACACCGGCGACGTGCTCAACTTCGAGATGGCCGCGGACCTCGCCAAGGGCGAGGAGATCGAGGTCGAGGCGGTCGTCACCAACGACGACGTCGCGGTCCAGGACAGCCTCTACACCGCCGGCCGCCGCGGCGTCGGCATCACGGTGATCGCGGAGAAGATCTGCGGCGCCGCCGCCGAGGACGGGCAGTCGCTGGCCGAGGTCGCCGAGCTGTGCCGCAAGGTCAACGACCAGGGCCGCAGCATGGGCATGGCGCTGACGCCGTGCATCACGCCCGGGCTCCGGCGAGCCGAGCTTCGAGCTGGGCGACGACGAGATGGAGATCGGCATCGGCATCCACGGCGAGCCGGGCCGCCATCGCGAGCCGCTGGCCTCGGCCGCCGGCGTGGTCGAGCGCCTCGCGACCGCGATCGTCGAGGACCTGCCCGTACGAGTCGGGCGACAAGGTGCTGGCGTTCGTCAACGGCATGGGCGGCACGCCGCTGATCGAGCTCTACATCGTCTACCGCGAGCTCGACCGCTTCCTCCAGGGCCGCGGCATCAGCATCGAGCGGCGCCTGATCGGCAACTACATCACCTCGCTCGAGATGGCCGGCTGCTCGATCACGCTGCTCAAGCTCGACGACGACCTGACGCGCCTGTGGGACGCGCCGGTCGACACGCCGGCGCTGCGCTGGGGCTGAGGAGGCCGTCGTGAGCATCACCGCGACCGACGTGCGCGCCTGGATCGGCGCCTACGCGACGACGATCGCCGAGCACCGGACCGAGCTCGTGAAGCTCGACACCGCGATCGGCGACGGCGACCACGGGACCAACATGGACCGTGGCATGCGCGCGGCGGTGGAGCGGCTCGAGGCGACCGAGGGCGACGACATCGGCGCCCTGCTCAAGGCCGTGGGCATGGCGCTGGTGTCGAAGGTCGGCGGCGCCGCCGGACCGCTCTACGGCACGCTGTTCCTGCAGATGGGGACGTCGAGCGCAGGCCGCGACGAGCTCGACCTGGCCGGCTGGGCCGAGGCGCTGGAGGCCGGCGTCAACGGCGTCCAGGCGCGTGGCAAGGCACAGCCGGAGGACAAGACGATGATCGACGCGCTGCTGCCGGCGGTGGCGGCGCTGCGCGCGGCGGAGGGCGACTCCGCCGCGCTGGGCGACGCGCTGCGGCGCTCGGCCGACGCGGCGGAGGAGGGCATGCTCGCGACCGTCCCGCTCGAGGCGCGCAAGGGCCGCGCCAGCTACCTCGGTCCGCGCAGCGTCGGCCATCAGGATCCCGGTGCGACGTCGTCGCACCTGCTGCTCCGGACCGCCGCGGACACGTTCGGCGGGAACGGCTCCGAATAGCGATTGACATGGCCTGACGCGCGAGGTTAGTGTGGCGCCGTTCGCGGGGTCGGAGGCAACTACGGGGAGGCAAGCTCTTTTGGTCACGTATGCGATGAGCATCTTCGGAGCCGAGGTGATCGGGACGGCGCTCCTGATCCTGCTCGGCAACGGTGTCGTGGCGTGTGTGTTGCTGAACCTGTCGAAGGGACAGAACTCCGGCTGGATCGTGATCACGTTCGGCTGGGGCATGGCAGTGATGGTGGGCGTGTTCGTCGTCGGCCCAGTTCAGCGGCGCGCATCTGAATCCGGCGGTGACGTTCGGATTCGCCCTGGAAGGCAGGACCGAGTGGAGCGACGTGCCCGAGTACTTCGCCGGCGAGTTCGTCGGCGCGTTCATCGGCGCCACGCTCGTGTGGCTGGCGTACCTGGATCACTGGCGCGAGACGGAGGACCCGGGCCTGAAGCTGGCCTGCTTCAGCACCGCGCCGGCGATCCGCAACCCGGTGTCGAACGTCATCACCGAGGTCATCGGGACGTTCGTGCTGGTGTTCGGCGTGATGGCGTTCTTCGCCGACGAGGCCACGGCCGCGACGGGGCTCGGCGGGCTGATCGTCGGCCTGCTGGTGCTCGGCATCGGGCTCTCGCTGGGCGGGCCGACCGGCTACGCCATCAACCCGGCGCGCGACCTCGGGCCGCGGATCATGCACGCGATCCTGCCGATCGCGGGCAAGGGCGACTCCGACTGGAGCTACGCGTGGGTCCCGGTCGTCGGTCCGATGATCGGTGCTGCGCTCGCAGCGGGCGCCTTCGAGCTGTTCTATTAGGGCTGATCCGGCACGGATCGCAGTGACGGGCGGCACCCTCGAGGTGCCGCCCTCCGAGTTTTCTGAACGCGAGGAGAGAGAGCCTGATGGCGAAGTACGCGGCAGCGATCGACCAGGGCACCACGAGCACGCGGTGCATGGTCTTCGACCACGGCGGCAACGTGGTCAGCGTGGCCCAGAAGGAGCACGAGCAGATCTATCCCAAGCCGGGCTGGGTCGAGCACGACGTGACCGAGATCTGGGCGCGCACGCAGGAGGTCGTCGACGAGGCGATGGAGTCGGCCGGCGCGAGCGCCGACGACGTCGCGGGCGTCGGCATCACCAACCAGCGCGAGACCTCGGTGGTCTGGGACAAGACGACCGGCGAGCCGATCCACAACGCGCTCGTCTGGCAGGACACGCGCACGGACAAGCTCGTCGACGAGTACTCGCGCGACGGCGGCCAGGCGCGCTTCCAGGAGCAGGTCGGGCTGCCGCTGGCGACCTACTTCTCGGGCCCGAAGATCCGCTGGATCCTCGACAACGTCGACGGCGCGGCCGACAAGGCCGAGTCCGGCGACCTGCTGTTCGGCAACATGGACACCTGGCTCCTGTGGAACCTGACCGGCGGCACCGACGGCGGCCTGCACATCACCGATCTGACGAACGCCAGCCGCACGATGCTGATGGACCTCAAGACCCTCGACTGGGACGCGGGGATCATGGACGTGATGGGCGTCCCGCGGGCGATGCTGCCCGAGATCAAGGCGTCCAGCGAGGTCTACGGCGAGGTCCGCTGCGGGCGGCGCGCTGCAGGGCGTGCCGATCGCCGGCGACCTCGGCGACCAGCAGGCGGCGACGTTCGGGCAGACCTGCTTCTCCGCCGGGCGAGGCCAAGAACACCTACGGCACGGGCAACTTCCTGCTGCTCAACACCGGCACCGAGGCGGTCCCGTCGAAGAACGGCCTGCTGACCACGGTCGGCTACAAGATCGGCGACCAGGACGCGGTCTACTGCCTCGAGGGCTCGATCGCGATCACCGGCGCGCTCGTGCAGTGGCTGCGCGACAACCTCAAGATGATCAAGGCCGCGCCCGAGGTCGAGGAGCTCGCGAAGTCGGTCGAGGACAACGGCGGCTGCTACATCGTGCCGGCGTTCTCGGGCCTGTTCGCGCCGTACTGGAAGTCCAACGCGCGCGGCGTCGTCGCGGGCTCACGCGCTTCGTCACCGCCGGGCACATCGCCCGCGCGACGCTGGAGGCGACCGCCTACCAGAGCCGCGAGGTCGTCGAGGCGATGAACAACGACTCCGGCGTCGCGCTCGAGTCGCTCAAGGTCGACGGCGGCATGGTCGGCAACGACCTGCTGATGCAGTTCCAGGCCGACCTGCTCGGCGTGCCGGTGATCCGGCCGAAGGTGCCCGAGACGACGTCGCTGGGCGCCGCCTACGCGGCCGGCCTCGCGACCGGCTTCTGGGGCGAGATCGAGGACCTGCGCGAGAACTGGGTCGAGGACAAGCGCTGGGAGCCCTCGATGGACGCCGACGAAGCGCGACGAGTACTACAAGTACTGGAAGCGGGCCGTCACCAAGTCGTTCGACTGGTTCGACGCCGACGAGGGCTGAGCGAGTCTGACGGTGACGGGGCGGCGCGCCGGCGGCGCCGCCCCGCTGCGCCCGGGGCAATAGCATGCGCGGCGTGCCTGCACTGCGGGCCGACGTGCTGGTGATCGGCGGCGGCGCCACCGGCGCCGGCGTCGCGTGGGACGCGGCGCTGCGCGGCTTCGACGTCGTGCTCGTCGAGCGCGGCGATCTCGCCGAGGGCACGAGCGGGCGCTTCCACGGGCTGCTGCACTCGGGCGGCCGCTACGTCGTCAAGGATCCCGGTCGCGGCGGAGGAGTGCGTCGTCGAGAACGCGATCCTGCGCGAGGTCATCCCCGACTGCATCGAGGACACCGGCGGGCTGTTCGTCACGACGCCCGACGACGACCCCGCCTACGGCGACCGCTTCCTCGAGGGCTGCCGCAAGACGCGAGCTGCCCGCGGAGGAGATCGACGTCGCCGAGGCGCTGCGGCGCGAGCCGCGGCTCAACCCCGGGATCCGGCGCGCGTTCACCGTCCCCGACGCGTCGATCGACGCCTGGAAGACGGTCTGGTCGTTCGCGCGCGGCGCGGCCGCGCACGGCGCGCGGATCCTCACCTACCACCGCGTGATCGACCTGCACCGCAGCGGCGACGCCGTGACCGGCGCGCGCGTGCGCAACGAGCTGACCGGCGAGGAGCTCGACATCGAGGCCGGCTTCGTGCTCAACGCGTCCGGCGCGTGGGCGGCGCAGATCCTGCACATGGCCGGGATCGAGGACGTCGGCGTGGTCCCCGGCAAGGGGATCATGATCGCGATGAACCACCGGCTCGTGAACACGGTGATCAACCGCTGCACGATGCCGGCCGACGGCGACATCCTCGTGCCGATCCGGACGGTCAGCGTGATCGGCACGACCGACATCCACGCCGCCGACCCCGACGAGATCCCGGTCACGCAGGACGAGGTCGACCAGATGCTCGACGACGGCGAGCGGCTCGTGCCCGGCTTCCGCGAGGCGCGCGCGCTGCGCGTGTGGGCGGGCGTGCGGCCGCTGTTCCAGGACGCCAAGGCCGAGCGAGGTCGAGGACACGCGCGACGTCAGCCGCACGCACGCGGTCGTCGACCACCGCGAGCGCGACGGCGTCGACGGCCTGCTCACGATGTCCGGCGGCAAGCTCACGACGCTGCGGCTGATGGCGCAGGACCTCGTCGACGCGATGTGCGCGCAGCTCGGCGACGAGCGGCCGTGCCGCACGCGCGAGCGAGCGCCCGCCCGGCAACGAGGACGGCGAGGCCTACCAGATCGGCTCGCGGCTGCGCCGGCGCGAGGCGACGCTGCAGGACGAGCAGCTGATCTGCGAGTGCGAGCTGATCGGGCGGCGGCGGCTCGAGGAGGCGATGCGCCGGCGCGGCACGACGAACCTCGACGACATCCGCCGCAGCCTGCGGCTCGGCATGGGCCCGTGCCAGGGCGGCTTCTGCATCTACCGCGCGACCGGCATCCTGCACGCCGTCGACCGGCTCGACGGCGAGCAGGCGGCCGCCTCGCTGCGCGGCTTCCTGCAGGAGCGCTGGAAGGGCGTCTGGCCGATCCTCTACGGCGACCAGCTGCGCCAGGCGCGGCTCGACGACTGGATCTTCCAGGGGCTGCTCGACGTCGAGCACCTGCCCGGCGACGGCAGCTGCCCGACGACGAGCAGCGCGCGCGCGGCGACGGTCGACGGCCGACGCGAGGCCGAGCGAGTGAGCCACCACGACGTGATCGTCGTCGGCACCGGGCTGGCCGGGCTGACCGCCGCGGTGCGGCTCGCCGAGTCGGGCGCGCGCGTGCTCGTGCTCGCCAAGGGCGTCGGCGCGACGCACCTCAGCGCGCGGCACGATCGACGTGCTCGGCTACGCGCCCGAGCGCGTGGAGCGCCCGGGCGAGGCGCTCGGCGCGCTGCTCGCCGAGCGGCCGGAGCATCCCTACGCGCCCGTCGGCGCCGACGGGCGTCGGCGCGGCGCTCGACTGGTTCGGAGCGCGCGTCGCCGACGGGCCGCTCGCGCCCTACGCCTACACCGGGCGGGCTGGAGGAGAACCTGCTGCTGCCGACGCGCGGTCGGCGTGCCGCGCCCGTCCGCGGTCGTGCCGGAGACGATGGCCGCGCGGCGACCTGCGCGACGGCGCGCCGGTCTGCGTCGTCGGCTTCCGCGCGCTCAAGGACTTCCACCCGGCGCTGCTCGCCGACAACCTCGAGCGCCGGACGCGGGCGTCGACGGCGCGCGCGGTCGAGCTCGACCTCGTGCCCGAGGGCCGCGCCGACGTCAACGCGCTCGGCTTCGCGCGCGCCTTCGACGACCCGGCGTTCCGCGGCCAGGTCGTGGCGCAGGTCGCCGCGCGCGGGCTCGGCGCGGAGGAGCGCGTCGCCTTCCCCGCCGTGCTCGGCATCGCCGACCCGCACGCCGTCTGGACGGCGCTCGAGCACGGCCTCGGCCGGCGCGTCTTCGAGGTGCCGACGCTGCCGCCGTCGGTGCCGGGGATGCGCGCTGTTCGCGATCCTGCGCGACGCGCTGCGCCGCGCGGGCGGCAGCGTGCTCCTCAACAACGTCGTCGTCGGCGCCGAGCGCGAGGGCGCGCGGGTGAGCGCGCTGCGCGTCCGCGTCGGGCTGCGCGAGGAGCTGCGCGGCGCCGACTGGGTCGTGCTCGCGACGGGCGGCTTCGCCTCCGGCGGGCTCGAGCTCGACTCGCGCTGGGCCGCGCGCGAGACCGCGCTCGGCCTGCCGGTGCGCGGCGTGCCGGCGGCGGGCGAGGAGCGCTTCCGCCCGGCTACTTCGACGAGCAGCCGATCGCGCGCGCCGGCGTCGCGGTCGACCACGAGCTGCGCCCGCTCGACGCGGCGGCGAGCGGGTGCTCGAGAACGTCCTCGTCGCCGGCGCGACGCTCGCCGGCGCCGAGCCGTGGAAGGAGAAGTCCGGCGACGGGCTCAGCCTGGCGACCGGCCACCGCGCGGCCGAGCTGGTGCTGGCCGCGACGCCACGACCGCCGCGCCGGCCGCGGCCGCGAGGAGCTGACCGCTGTGGCGACGCGCGAGGGAGACGTGCTCGGGACGCTGCTGATGCGCGAGTCGCTCGACCACTGCGTCAAGTGCACGATCTGCGAGACGTTCTGCCCGGTCTCCAACGTCACGCCGCTGTTCCCGGGGCCGAAGTACGTCGGGCCGCAGGCCGAGCGCTTCCGCGTCGGCGACGAGCCGTCGCCGGACGCGTCGCTGGACTACTGCTCGGGCTGCGGCATCTGCACCCAGGTCTGCCCGCAGGGCGTCCACATCGCCGAGATCAACACGCAGGCGCGCGCCGCACTGAAGGCGACGAAGGGCGTGCCGCTGCGCGACCGGATCCTCGCCCGCCCGACGCTCGCGGGCCGCCTCGGCACGCCGGTCGGCGCCGCTCGCGAACTGGTCGCTGCGCAACCGCGCTGCTGCGGCTGGCGCGCGGAGCGGACGATCGGGATCCACCGCGAGGCGCCGATGCCGCGCTTCGCCGGGCGCACGTTCCAGCGCTGGGCGCGCAAGCACACGACGCCGGCCGCCGGCGCGCCGCGTCGCGTTCTTCCACGGCTGCGGCACGAACTACTACGAGCCGCGCCTGGGCGAGATGACGGTCGCGCTGCTCGAGCACAACGGCATCGCGGTCGACGTGCCCAAGCAGGACTGCTGCGGCCTGCCGCTGCAGTCCAACGGCCTGTTCGACGACGCGCGCTCCTACGTGCACCGGCTCGCCGAGCGCCTCGCGCCGTACGCGCGCGCGGGCGTCGACATCGTCGGCACCTCGACGAGCTGCACGCTGATGCTCAAGCGCGAGGCGCTCGAGATCCTCGAGCTCGGCGACGACGCGGAGCTGCGCGCCGTCTCCGAGCGCGTCTTCGACATCTGCGAGTACCTGCTCGCGCTGCACGAGCGCGGCGAGCTCAAGACCGACTTCCAGCCGCTGCCCGAGACCGTCACCTACCACGCGCCGTGCCAGCAGCAGGGGCACGGCATCGGCAAGCCGGCGCTCGACCTGATGGCGCTGATCCCGGAGCTGACGGTGATCGAGAGCGACGCGACGTGCTGCGGCGTCGCCGGCACCTACGGGCTCAAGCGCGAGAAGTACGAGATCGCGATGGAGGTCGGCGCCGGGCTCTTCCGGCAGATCGCGGAGAACGGCTCCGACCGCGCGGTGTGCGACTCGGAGACCTGCCGCTGGCAGATCGAGCACGCGACGGGCGTGCGAGACGGTCCACCCCGTCGAGATGCTCCTCCGCGCGTCCGGCCTGCGGCTAGCGGTGGTCGGGCTCGTCATCGTCTCCCACAGCGCCGCGCTGGCCGAGGGCGTCGTCGAGCTCGCGCGCGAGATGGGCGGCGAGGAGGTGGCGATCGAGGCGGCCGGCGGGCATGGACGACGGCGCGGTCGGCACGGACGCCGAGCGCGTGCGCGCGGCCGTCGAGCGCGTCCGCTCGCCCGACGGCGTGCTGATCCTGATGGACCTCGGCAGCGCGCTGATGAGCGCCGAGATGGCGACGGAGATGATCGAGCCCGACGGCGGCCCGGTGCTGCTCTCGGCGGCGCCGCTGGTCGAGGGCGCGGTGGCGGCCGCCGCGCGGGCGCGCGGCGGCGGGTCGCTCGACGAGGTCGCCGCGGAGGCGCGCGGCGCGCTGCGGATGAAGACGTCGCAGCTCGGCGAGGAGGACGCGCCGGCGCGGACGAGCCGGCCGGCGGACGAGCCGGCGGCGACGCGCTCGAGCTGACGCTGCGGGTCGACGAACCGGCTCGGCCTGCACGCCCGCCCGGCGGCGCGGTTCGTCGCGGCGGTGAGCGGACTTCGACGCCCGCGTCGAGGTGCGCAACGTCACGCGCGGGACCGGCCCGGCCGACGGGCGCAGCCTGACCGGGCTGGCCGTCGCTCGGCGTGCGCCAGGGCGACGAGATCACCGTGCGCGCGCGCGGCGCGCGCAGGCGCGCGAGGCGCTCGACGCGCTGCGCGCGCTCGCGGCCGAGAACTTCGGCGACCCGCCCGACGACGAGCGGACCGCGCCCGCGGCAGCCGAGTCCCGCCGGCGGCGCCGGCCGCCGCCGAGCGCATCCGCGGCGCCGGCCGCGCCGACCGCGCCCGAGCGGCGTCGCCGCCCGCGGCCGGGACGCGGCTGCGCGGCGTGGCCGCGTCGGACGGGATCGCGATCGGGCCCGCGCGGCAGGCTCGTCGCGAGCGAGCCGCCGGTCGCCGAGCAGCCCGCGGGCGCGCCCGCCGAGGAGCGCGCGCGGCTCGACGCGGCGCGCGCCGCCGCCCGCGCCGACCTCGCCGCCGCGCGGCGCGCTGGTAGCAGCGGCGCGGCAGCGCCGAGGAGGCCGAGATCTTCACCGCCCACGCGCTGCTGCTCGACGACGCCGCGCTGCTCGAGCCGGCGTGCGCGCGCGATCGACGAGGGCGGCTCAGCGCCGGCCGCGCCTGGCAGGCGGCCGCGGCCGCGGCGGCGGCCGCGTTCCGCGCGCTCGACGACCCGTACCTGCGCGAGCGCGCCGTCGACGTCGAGGACGTCGCGCGCCGCGTGCTCGCGCGGCTCGCCGGCGTGACCGGCGGCAGCGCTCCGCAGGGCGCCGGGCATCGTGATCGCCGACGAGCTGACGCCGGGCGAGGCGGCCGCGCTCGACCCCGAGTCCGCGCTGGGCGATCGCGACCGCGCGCGGCGGCGCCGACCGGGCACGCCGCGATCCTCGCCCGCGCGCTCGGCATCCCCGCGGTGGTCGGCCTCGGCGCCGGCGCTGCTCGCGATCCCCGAGGGCACGCCGCTCGTCGCTCGACGGCGCGGCGGGCACGCTCGACGTCGATCCCGGCGCCGACGACGATCGCCGAGCACGAGCGCCGGCGCGACGCCGAGGCGGCGTCGCGCGCCGCGCTGCTCGCGCGCGCCGGCGAGCCCGGAGCGCTGCGCGACGGCCGCCGCGTCGAGGTCTTCGCGAACGTCGGCAGCCCGGCCGAGGCGCGGCTCGCCGTCGCGCAGGGCGCCGAGGGCGTCGGGCTGCTGCGCACGGAGTTCCTGTTCCTCGATCGCGCGACGCGCGCCCGACGAGGACGAGCAGGTCGCGGTGCTGAGCGAGATCGCGCGCGCGCTCGACGGCCGGCCGCGTGATCGTGCGCACGCTCGACGCCGGCGCCGACAAGCCGCTCCCGTTCCTGCGCCAGGCGCCGGAGGACAACCCGTTCCTCGGCCTGCGCGGCATCCGCCTCTCGCTCGCCGAGCCGGAGCTCTTCCGCACCCAGCTGCGCGCGATCCTGCGCGTCGCCGCCGAGCACCCGCTGGCGCTGATGTTCCCGATGGTGGCGACGCTGCGGCGAGCTGCGCGCCGCCCGCGCGCTGCTCGACGAGGCCCGCGCCGAGCTCGGCAGCGACGCGCGAGCTCGAGGTCGGCGTGATGGTCGAGGTGCCCGCGCTCGCGCTGCAGGCGGCCGAGTTCGCCCCCGAGGTCGACTTCTTCTCGGTCGGCACCAACGACCTCGCGCAGTACACGATGGCGGCCGAGCGCGGCAACGCGGCGCTCGCCGCGCTGCTCGACGAGTCGCTCGCGCCGGTGCTCGCGCTGATCGCCGCGCGTCACCGCCGCCGCGGCGGCGCACGGCCGCTGGGTCGGCGTCTGCGGCGAGCTCGCCGGCGATCCGCGAGGCCGCGGTGCTGCTCGCCGGCCTCGGCGTGCGCGAGCTGAGCATGGCCGCGAGCCGGATCCCGGCCGTCAAGGCGGCGCTGCGCGACGCCGACCCGGAGGCGGCGGCAGCGGCGGCGCAGCGCGCGCTCCCGGCGGCCGCGCGGCCGGTCCCGGACCGGCGGCGCGCGGTAGCATCCGCGCGCCCGTGGCGATCCCGAACGTGACCCGGGGTGGACTGCGCTCCGCCCGCCTCCTCGCCGCCGGCACCGCGACGCGGATCCTGCTCACGCCGGTCGTGATGGGGCTGATCCTGGTCGGCGACGACGACGACGCGACACGCTCGCGGCGGTGCTGTTCTGCGTCGCCGGCGGCGACCGACTACGTCGACGGCGCGCTGGCGCGCCGCTGGGACGTCACCAGCAAGCTCGGCTCGTTCCTCGACACCACCGCGGACAAGCTGCTCGTCTCCGGCGTGCTGATCGCGCTGCTCGCCGCCGACCGCGTCTCGCCCTGGATCGTCGCGCTGATCGTCGGCCGCGAGCTCGTGCTGATGGGCCTGCGCGGCATGATCGCCTCCGAGGGCGAGGTGATGGCGCCGTCGATGCTCGGCAAGCTCAAGACCATCGATCCAGTTCCTCGCGATCGCGCTGGCGATCCTGCGTCCCGGCGACCCGGTCGGCGGGCTCTACGTCGACGAGTGGGCGATGCTCGCCGCCGCCGCGATCACGGTCTGGTCGGGCGCCGACTACCTCGTGCGCGCGCTGCCGGCGCTCCGGCGAGGCGACGCCGCCAGTGACCCGCGTCTTCCTGACCGGCGGCAGCGGCCTGATCGGCGGCGCGCTCGCCGCGCGGCTCGTCGAGCGCGGCGACGAGCTGGTCGCGCTCGCGCGCTCGCGACGCCGCCGAGCGCGCGCTCGCCGCGCGCGGCGCGACGGGTCGTGCGCGGCGACGTGCTCGACGAGGACGCGCTGGCGGACGGGATGGCGGGCTGCGAGCTGCTCTACCACGTCGCCGGCATCAACACGCTGTGCCCCGACGATCCGGCCGCGCTGTTCCACGTCAACGTGCGCGGCGCCGAGACGGCCGTGCGCGCCGCCGCGCGCGCCGGCGTGCGGCGCGTCGTGCTGACCTCGTCGGCGGCCTCGCTCGGCGAGGCGCACGGCACCGTCGGCCGCGAGGACACGCCGCACCGCGGCACCTACCTCTCGGTCTACGAGCGCTCCAAGCACGAGGGCGAGCTCGCCGCGTTCGCGGCCGCGCGGCGCGCCGGCGTCGAGCTCGTCTCGGTCAACCCGTCGTCGGTCCAGGGACCCGGCCGCGCGGGCGGCACCGGGCGGATCATGATCGCCTACCTCAACGGCCGGCTGCGCGCGTTCGTCGACACGCAGATCAGCATCGTCGACATCGCCGACTGCGTCGAGGCGCACGTGCTGGCCGCCGAGCGCGGCGACGGACGGCGAGCGCTACGTGATCAGCGGCGCGACGATCAGCGTCGCGCGAGGCGCTGGAGATCGTCTCCGAGCTGTCCGGCGTGCGCCACGACGTGAAGCTGCTGCCGGCGCCGGTCGCGCGCGCGGCCGGGGCGCTGGTCGAGGGCGCGTTCCGGGCGCGCGGCAAGACGCCGCCGGTGTGCCGCGAGATGGTCCGCACGCTGCTGCACGGTCACCGCTACGACGGCTCGCGCGCCGACGCGCGAGCTCGGCCTCGAGTACACGCCCGTCGCCGAGACGTTCCGGCGCACGATCGACTGGGCGCGTCGCGCAAGGGCTCGTGCGGCGCCGGGCCTGAGTCGTGCGGCGCTCCGGCGGGTAGCCACGGACTCCGACGATCGATCGAGCACGGGAGGTTCCGAGATGGAACGACGACGACGACGACGACCGGCGCGGCCGGGCGAGCGGCACGAGCGGCCCGGCGCGCTCCGAGCAGACCGACGAGGGCTTCGAGACCGGCTTCGACCAGGAGCCCGACACCGAAGAGGAGCAGCGCGAGCCGAACTTCGCCCGCGGCATCGCGGACGAGGCCCGAGCCCGGGACCGAGCACCACGGGCGCTTCAGCGAGGGCCAGGAGGAGCTGCCGGAGACGCCCGAGAAGACGGTCGAGCGCCGCTTCAGCGAGGGCATCGAGCGCAGCCCGACGAGCGAGTAACGCTCCCGGTACTGCACATAAGCGTCATATGGACGCTTATGTGCAGGAGGGCGCCGGGCGCGCGCCCGCGCTGAGCGCCTGCTCGACCAGGCGCTCCGCCTGTGCGGCCGCCGCGCGCGAGCACGGCCGAGCGCCGCTCGAGCTGTCCGACGCACGGCGTCCCGGCCGGCGGCCGCACGCCGAGCACGTACGGCGGCCCGCCGCGGCCGGGTCGAGCGAGCGGCGGGCGATGTCGTCGACGAGCACCTCGTAGCGCGCGACGCGGTCGCGGTAGAGCGGCACGAGCGCGGGGTTGAGCCGGCGCAGGTGGCGCTCGATCATGCGGTCGGCGATCCGCGACGCGCTCTTGCGCGGCACGCCGTGCGGCCGGGTCTGCAGCGCCAGCACGTGCGTCGCGCCGGCCGCGATCGCCTCGGCGACCGGGATCGGCGAGGCCATGCCGCCGTCGAGATAGCGGCGGCCGTCGACCTCGACCGGCGCGCCGCCGGCCCAGGGCATCCGGCTCGAGGCGAGCAGCGCGTCCCACAGGGCGCGCTTGGAGCGCATCCCGGACAGGTCGACGACAGCCGCCGACTCGACGTCGACCGCGATGCAGTGCAGCGCGATCGGGCTGGCGAGGACGCGCTCGTGGCCCGTCGTCGGCGAGGCCGCCGGCGAGGTCGAGCACGTGATCGACGTCGATCACCGGCCGGCCGCGCAGCAGGTGCGCCGGGTTGACGAACGAGCGCGAGGCGAGCGGCCCCGAGTAGGCGGCCGCCCCGTGCTGCGCGACGCCGGCGATCAGCGCCGCGCCGTTGATCGCGCCGGCCGAGGCGCCGACGACGAGGTCGAAGCAGCTGCGTCAGCCCGAGCCGCTCGAGCGCCGCCGTCATCCCGGCCGACACGACGCCGCGCATGCCGCCGCCCTCGAGCACGAGCGCGACGCGATGGGGCTCGTCGCGCGCTCCGGGCAGCGATCCGCGCGGCGGATCGCGCGCGCAGCACCTCCGCGACGGGATGCCGGAGTTGGGTCGCGAGCGCTGCTCATCGTTTCCCGGCGCGACGGTAGCGAAACGGCGCCGCACACCCCCCGGCTGGGGGGTAGGCGACCGCTCGGCCCAGGAAATCGCGTGCGCAGCGATAAGTGTGTTGGCGTGACACGGGACCACCGCACTGCTCTTCCCCGGCCAGGGGAGCCAGACGCCTGCGATGCGCGACCTCGTCGCGCAGCGCTGTCCCGAGCTGCTCGAGCGCTGCCTCGAGCTGGTCGGCGAGGACCCGTTCGCGCGCGTCGAGGAGAGCACCCGCTTCCAGCAGCCCGCGATCTTCTGCGCCTCGATCGCCGGCTGGAAGGGCCTCGCTCGCAGACGTCGCGCCCGGCGCCGCGGCGGGCCACTCGCTCGGCGAGCTCGCCGCGCTGGCCGCCGCCGGCGTGCTTGACGGTCGACGACGCGCTCGAGCTCGTCGTGCTGCGCGGCCGCCTGATGGCCGACGCCGACGACGCGCGGCTCGATGATCGCGCTGGTCGGCGCCGACGCGGACGAGGCGGCCCAGGTCGCCGAAGCCGCGAGCCTGACCGTCGCCAACGACAACGCGCCCGGCCAGATCGTGCTCGCGGGCGACCGCGCGAACTTCGACCGCGCCGAGGCAGCTCGCCGGCGAGCTCGGCAAGCGCGCGATCCGGCTGCCGGTCGCGGGCGCGTTCCACTCGCCCTCGATGACGCCCGCGGTCGCGCCGTTCCGCGCCGCGCTCGACGAGGTCGAGCTGGGCGAGCCGCGCTTCACCGTCTTCTCGTGCGCCTCGGCGCAACCGTTCGAGGACGTGCGCGACGAGCTCGCCCACGCCCTGATCCGGCCTGTCCGCTGGCGCGAGACCTTCACCGCCCTGCACGAGGCCGGCGCGACGCGCTTCATCGAGGTCGGCCCCGGCAAGGTGCTGGCGCGGCTGGGCAAGCGGATCGTCGCGGGCGTCAAGGTCGAGTCGCCGGCGGAGGATGCGGTCCATGCCTGAGTCCGTCGCGACCGAGGCGGCGCCGGGCAGTCAACGGCCGCCTCGCCCCGCCGCGCACCGCGCGCATCGTCGGCCTCGGCCACAAGCTGCCCGACCGCGTCGTGCCGAACGGCCCGATCGCGGAGCGGATCGGCGTCGACGCCCGAGTGGATCGTCCGCCGCACGGGCATCCGCGAGCGCCGCTACGCCGCGCCGGGCGAGCGCACGAGCGAGCTCGCGACGACCGCCGCCCGGCGCGCGCTCCAGGATGCCGGCCTCAAGCCGTCCGACGTCGACCTCGTGCTCGTGGCGACGATGACGCCCGACGAGCTGACGCCGAACACGGCGCCGCTCGTCGCCGAGGCGCTCGGCATCGGCGCCGGCGCCTACGACATCGGCGCCGCCTGCACCGGCTGGCTCTCCGCGCTCT
This sequence comes from uncultured Solirubrobacteraceae bacterium, assembly GCA_963721315.1. Classification (GTDB taxonomy): domain Bacteria; phylum Actinomycetota; class Thermoleophilia; order Solirubrobacterales; family Solirubrobacteraceae; genus DASQMT01. The sequence continues at coordinate 59,320 of CAVRIU010000006.1, read as the reverse complement.
CGGCCGGCGCGTCGCAGATCGAGACCGGTCGCGCCGAGGCCGTGCTCGTGATCGGCGCCGAGATCCTCAGCCGCGTCGTCGAACCCCGACGACAAGCGCACCGCCGCGATCTTCGGCGACGGCGCCGGCGCGGTCGTGCTGAGCGCCGAGGGCGAAGGCACGATCGGCCCGATCGTGCTCGCGTCCGACGGCGGCATGGGCGACGCGATCGTCGCGTCCCACGACGAGCGCTTCATCCACATGGACGGCCACACGACGTTCAACAAGGCCGTCAAGGTGCTGGTCGAGTCGACGCAGCAGGCGTGCGAGCGCGCCGGCGTGACGCTCGACGACATCGACCTGTTCGTCTATCACCAGGCCAACGGCCGCATCCTGCGCTCGGTCGGCGAGAAGCTCGAGCTGTCCGAGGAGCGCGTCGCCGACTACGTCGGCGAGACCGGCAACACGTCGGCGGCGTCGATCCCGCTGACGCTCAGCCTGCTGCGCGAGGACGGCCGCCTGCGGCCCGGGCAGCGGCTCGTGCTGGCCGCCGTCGGCGCCGGCTTCACGTGGGGAGCGGGCGTCGTCGAGTGGGGACTGCAAGTAGTGCCGCGCCCGGAGGGAGCAGTCGCGCTGGTGACCGGCGCATCGAAGGGGATCGGCTCCGCGATCGCCAAGGCGCTCGCGGCCGACGGCTGGCACGTGGCGGTCAACTTCCGCTCCGACGAGGCCGGCGCGAACGCGACCGTGACCGCGATCGAGGAAGCCGGCGGACGTGCCGTCGCGCTGCACGGCGACATCGCCAACGGCGCGGTCGACGGCCTCTTCACCGAGGCCGAGGAGGCGCTCGGCGGTCCCGTGCTCGCGCTCGTCAACAACGCCGGCGTGCGCGCCGACAACCTCGCGATCCAGATCGACGACGCCGACTGGGACACGGTCCTGAACACGAACCTGTCCGCCGCGTTCCGGCTCACCAAGCGCTCGCTCAAGCCGATGCTGCGCGCCCGCTACGGCCGGATCGTCAACGTCGCCTCCGTCGTCGGACCGCGCGCCAACGCCGGCCAGGCCAACTACGCGGCCGCCAAGGCCGGGCTGATCGGCCTGACCAAGACGGTCTCGCACGAGGTCGCGCGGCGCGGCATCACGGTCAACGCCGTGGCGCCCGGGTTCATCGAGACCGACATGACCAAGGACATGCTCGACGACGTCGTCAAGGCGATCCCCGCGCGCCGCGCGGGCCAGCCCGAGGAGGTCGCCGCCGCGGTGCGCTTCCTCGCCTCCGACGACGCCGCGTATGTCACCGGCACGACCCTCTTCGTCGACGGCGGCATGTCCGCCTGATCCCTGTAACCGAGTCAAGTAGGAGAGCACATGGCAACCGCCGTCACCCCTGAAGCAGTCGAGAAGGTCGTCTTCGACGCGCTGCCGCAGTTCGGCGCCGAGCCGAGCGAGATCACGCGCGAGGCCACCTTCGAGGACCTCGACGTCGACTCGCTCGACCTGGCCGAGCTGTCGCAGATCATCGAGGACGAGTTCGGCGTCCAGCTCAAGGGCGACGACGTCGGCAAGATCAAGACCGTCGGCGACGCCGTCGACATGGTGGTGAGCCGCGCCGGATGAAGCGCGAGATCGCCGTCACCGGACTCGGCGCCGTGACCCCGCTCGGGGTCGGCGCGCGCACGCTGCACGAGCGCTGGATCGCCGGCAACTCGGGGATCGAGGACGGCGAGGGCGCGTGCTCGGAGTTCGACCCGACCGAGCACCTCTCGGTCAAGGAGGCGCGCCGCTCGGACCGCTTCACCCAGTTCGCCCTGGTCGCCTCCGACGAGGCGCTGAAAGAGGCCGGCTGGCAGGACGAGGCGCCGTACGATCCCAAGCGGATCGGCTGCATCGTCGGCACCGGCATCGGCGGGATCGACACGCTGACGCGCAACCACCAGGTGCTGCTCGAGCAGGGCGCCAAGAAGGTCTCGCCGCTCTCGATCCCGCTGATGATGGGCAACGCGGCCGCCGGCGCGGTCAGCATGCGCCACAAGCTGCGCGGCCCCTCGTTCGCGCCGGTCTCGGCCTGCTCGGCGGGGGCGCACTCGATCGGCGAGGCGATGGAGCTGATCGAGTACGGCCGCGCCGACGCGGTCGTCGCCGGCAGCTCCGAAGCGGCGCTCGTGCCGCTGGCGCGCGCGGCCTTCGGGGCGCTGGACGCGATGTCGGACCTCGGCATCTCGCGGCCGTTCGACGCCCGTCGCGACGGGTTCGTGATGGGTGAGGGCGCGGCGATCCTGGTGCTCGAGGAGGCCGAGCAGGCACGCGCCCGCGGGGCGAACATCCTCGCCTACGTGCGCGGCTACGGCGCGACCTCCGACGCCTACCACCTGACCGCCCCCGACAGCGCGGGCGCGGGCGCGGCGGAGGCGATGCGGCTCGCGCTGGCGGAAGCCGGCTTCGAGCCCGCGGACGTCGTGTACGTCAACGCGCACGGCACCTCGACGCCGCTCAACGACCGCGCGGAGACGCTGGCGATCAAGGCGGCGCTGGGCGACGTGGCGGCCCGCATCCCCGTGTCCTCCACCAAATCGGCGATCGGGCACCTGCTCGGTGCGGCCGGCTCGGTGGAGGCCGTTGCGACGATCCTCGCCCTGCGCGACCGGATCGCCCCCCCGACGCTCGGGCTCGAGCAGCCCGACGAAGGCCTCGACCTGGACTACGTCCCGGGCAAGGCCCGCCCCCTGGAAATCGACGGCAAGCCCGCGGTCGGTCTGTCGAACGCCTTCGGCTTCGGCGGCCACAACGCGGTGCTCTGCTTGGAGGCCGCATGACCGTGGAGCTCGTTCCCGAGGTCGACGACAAGCTCTCGCCGACCGAACGCCTCGAGGCGCTCTGCGACCCCGGGTCGCTGACGCTGCTGCGCTCTGACGTACGCTCGCGCCGGATGGGCGAGAAGGCGCGCGCCGGCGACGGCGTGATCGCCGGCGCCGGGCGCGTCGACGGGCGCCCGGTCTTCTGCTACGCGCAGGACCCGAGCTATCTCGGCGGCTCGCTCGGCGAGCAGCACGCCGACTCGATCGTCCGCGTGCTGCGGCTCGCCGGCCGCGCCGGCGCGCCCGCGGTCGGCTTCATCGAGTCCGGCGGCGCGCGCATGCAGGAGGGCCTCGCGGCGCTCGCCGGCTACGCGCGGATCTTCCGCGAGCACGTCGCGCTGTCGGGCAAGATCCCGCAGATCTCGGTGATCTGCGGCGCCTCGGCCGGCGGCGGCTCCTACTCGCCGGCGCTGACCGACTTCGTCGTGATGACCGAGCGCGGGAACATGTTCCTGACCGGCCCGGCGGTCGTGAAGGAGGTCATGGGCGAGGACGTCAGCGCGTTCGAGCTGGGCGGCCCGAAGGTGCACGAGCGCAACGGCGTGGCGCACTTCGTCGCGCGCACCGACACCGACGCGGCGCTGCTCGTGCGCGACCTGCTCGACCACCTGCCCTCGCACTCCGGCGGCGCGGTGCCGGTCTGGAGCACGGCCGAGCCGGTCGGCTATGACCCGGGCGAGGTGGTGCCCGACTCCGATCGCAAGGTCTACGACGTGCGCGACGTGATCCGCGGCACCGTCGACGGCGGCCGGCTGCTGGAGTGGAGCCCGCGCTGGGCGCGCAACGTCGTCTGCGGGTTCTCGCGCCTGGAGGGCAAGCCGGTCGGGATCGTGGCCAACCAGCCGAAGTACATGGGCGGCGTGCTCGACTCCGACGCGGCCACCAAGGCGGCCAAGTTCGTGCGCACCTGCAACGCGTTCGGCATCCCGCTGCTCGTGTTCGTCGACACGCCCGGCTTCATGCCCGGCACCAAGCAGGAGCAGGGCGGCGTCATCCGCCACGGGGCGAAGCTCGTGCACGCGTTCGCCGAGGCCTCGGTGCCGAAGGTGACGATCGTGCTGCGCAAGGCGTTCGGCGGTGCGTTCATCGCGATGAACTCGCGCGACCTCGGCGCGGACTACGTCTTCGCCTGGCCGCAGGCGACGCTCGGCGTGATGGGGGCGAAGCAGGCCGTCGGGATCGTCAACCGGCGCGACATCGCGGCCGCCGACGATCCGGAGACCGCGCGTGACGCGTTCGCGGAGGAGTACACCGATCAGCACCTGACCTCGGCGGTCGCGGCGGCCGAGGGCTACGTCGACGAGATCGTCCCGCCGGCCGAGACGCGCCGGCGCCTCAGCGAGGCGCTGCGCACGTTCGAGGCCGTGGCGCACTCCGCGCGCGGCGTCAAGAACATCCCCCTGTAGTGGAACTGCTCGCCGGCAAGAAGCTCCTGATCACGGGCGTGATCACGCGCGACTCGATCGCGTGGGAGGTCGCGCGCCAGGCGCAGGAGGCGGGAGCGGAGGTGGTGCTGACCGGCTTCGGCCGCGCCAAGCGGCTGACCGACCGCGCGGCCAAGAACCTGCCGACGCCGCCCGACGTGCTCGAGCTCGACGTCAACAAGCCCGACGATCTCGCGGCCGTCGCGACCGAGCTGGGCGAGCGCTGGGGCCGCGTCGACGGCGTCCTGCACGCGATCGCCTTCGCGCCCCCGGACGCGCTCGGCGGGCGCTTCCTGACCACGCCGGCCGAGAGCGCGGTGACCGCGTTCACGACGAGCGCGTTCTCGTTCAAGGCGCTCGCCGCGGCGCTCGCCGAGCTGTACCCGGATGAGGGCGCGAGCATCGTCGGGATGGACTTCGACGCCTCCGTCGCCTGGCCCGTCTATGACTGGATGGGTGTCGCAAAGGCGGCGCTCGAGGCGACCTCGCGCTACCTCGCGCGCGACCTGGGGCCGCGCGGCGTGCGCGTCAACCTCGTCAGCGCCGGACCGATCGGGACGATCGCCGCGCGCGGGATCCCGGGCTTCTCGCAGCTCGCCGACGCCTGGCAGAAGCAGGCGCCGCTGGGCTGGTCGACGGACGATGCCGGCCCGGTCGCGGGCGCGGTCTGCTTCCTGCTCTCCGACCTGGCGCGCGCGATCACGGCGGAGATCCTGCACGTCGACGGCGGCTTCCACGCGATGGGCACGCCGCTCGAGGGCATGGACGGCACGGCGCAGCGGCCGCTCGAGGAGGCGCTCGGCGTGAGCTCGCGGGTCCTCCTCACGGGCGCCACCGGATTCCTCGGCATGGAGGTGCTCGCGCGGCTGCTCGAGCGCACCGACCGCGAGGTGCTCTGCCTCGTCCGCGCGGACGACACGGCGGCGGCCGAGCAGCGCCTGGACGACGTGCTGGCCAAGCTCTACAGCGACGCCTCCTGCATACCGCCCGCGCGTGCGCGCGCTCGCGGGCGACCTGACCGGCGGCGTGCGGGCGCCGGATGAGGAGATCGACCTCGTCTGCCATTGCGCCGCCTCGATCAGCTTCGACCTGGCGCTCGAGGAGGCGCGCGAGATCAACGTCGAGGGCACGCGCACGATGCTCGAGCTGGCCGCCGCCGTCGGCGCGCGGCGCTTCGTGCACGTCTCGACCGCGTACGTGTCGGGCACGTACTCGGGCGAGTTCACCGAGGACGATGCTCGGCAGCGAGTTCCGCAACACGTACGAGCAGACCAAGTGCGAGGCCGAGCGGCTGTTCGAGGGCGTGTCCGGCATCGAGGTCGCGATCGCCCGCCCGAGCATCGTGATGGGCGAGTCCGACACCGGCTGGACGCCGGCGTTCAACGTCCTCTACTGGCCGCTGCGCGCGTTCGCGCGCGGGCTGTTCGACCAGGTCCCCGCGAAGCCCGACGGGCGCGTCGACGTGGTGCCCGTCGACTACGTCGCGGACGGCATCTTCAAGCTGATCGAGTCCGATGCGCAGGGCACGTTCAACCTCGTCAGCGGCCGCGACGCCGCCACCGTGGAAGAGCTGTCCGAGCTCGCGTGCGCGCACTTCGGCCGCCCGCGTCCGCCCTATGCGGCAGACGGGTGGGTCGGCCGGCGCCGCCGCCGACGAGCACGGCGCGGTCTACCTGCCGTACTTCGACATGGAGGTCGTCTTCGACGACTCGCGCACGCGCGAGCTGCTCGGGCTCCGGGCGCCGCTGTTGCGGACCTACTTCGACATGCTGCTCGACTACGCCGACGCGGCCCGCTGGGGCAAGCGCGGCACGTCGCGCGACGATGCCCGCGCGCGCGTCGGCGCGGGGGTCTGACCGCCGCCGACGCGCCGGATCGGCGAAGATCCCTCACGTGGTCGACGTGCTCGTCATCGGCGCCGGCCTGTCCGGGCTCATCGCCGCCCGCGAGCTGGGCGCGAGCGGGCACGACGTGCGCGTGCTCGAGGCGCGCGAGCGGATCGGCGGGCGCGTCTGGCTGCAGCGCGGCGCGCTGCGCGGCCTCGACCTCGACATGGGCGGCGCCTGGATCGCCGACGTCCAGCGCGACGTCTGGTCGGAGGCCGACCGCTACGGCGTCGAGCGCGTGCACGACGCGCTCCCGACCAGCGTGCGCTGGTGCTTCGGCGGCGAGCGTGTCGACCGGGCGCTGCCGGTCGAGCTCGCCGACCTCGGTGAGCTCGAGCGGGCGGTGGCCGCGCTGCTCGCCGCCGCCCGGCGGCACGATCCTGCGCGGCCGCCCGACGCCCAGGGGCTGGAGGACCTCGACGTCCCGGCGAGCGACTGGATCGGCGCGCTCGCGCTTGCGCCGCGCGTCGAGCAGCTGCTGCTGTTCTGGGTCACCGCCTGCGCCTCGGCGTACGCGCAGGATGCCTCGATGCTCGAGTTCCTGCGCTGGATCTCGGCCGCCGGCCACCGGCTCTGGCAGCACCTCGAGGCGGCGGTGCTCGGCTGGCGCATGCCGCGGGGCACCGCGGCGCTGTACGAGGCGATCGCCGCCGACGTGCGCGGCGAGATCGTGCTCGGCGCTCCCGTCACCGCGATCGCGCAGGGCTCTGGCGAGGTCGTGGTCACGAGCGCCGCCGGCGAGCGTCACACGGCGCGCCGCGCGGTGGTCACGGTCCCGGTCGGCGTGCTGCCCGCGATCGCTTTCACGCCGTCGCTCTCGCCGGCCAAGCGGCGCGCCGGCGAGCGCAATCACGCCGGCCAGGGCGTGAAGGCGTGGGTGATAGCGCGCGGCGTGCCCGAGGACTTGTTCGCGCTCGGCCACGGCACCCGGCTCGACTTCGCCGGTGCGATGGAGCCCTGCGCGGACGGCGTGCTGCTGGTCTGCTTCGGGCCGTCGGCCGCTGCGCTCGACGTGACCGACGACGCGGCCGTGCGGGACGCGGTCGGCGAGCTCGCTCCCGAGGCCGAGATCGTCGACGTGCACGCCCACGACTGGACGCGCGACCCCTACAGCCGCGGCACCTGGTCGTTCCTGCGACCCGGCCAGGTCCACGACGCCTGGTCCGCGCTGCGCGCGCCCGAGGGCCGCGTCCACTTCGCCGGCGCGCACACCGCGCTGCGCTGGCCCTCGTTCATGGACGGCGCGATCGAGAGCGGCCGTCGCGTCGCCGCCGAGGTGACCGCGGCCGGGTGATGCCGCGCCAAATTCGGAGTCCGGTACGCCAAAATCCAGCTGATCGGTAGTAATATTTCCGGCTTGAGCATCCGGGACGTCATTAGACTGACATACGAGGGCGCATCGTCGGATCCGAACAGCAACACTCGCGCGTAGTCGCCGTTGATGTTTCGAGACATCACATTCACAGGCAGGCATCCGCGATCGAGTAGTCCGGCCGCTGACGTTTCAGGCCAATACGGGAAGGGAGAAGGAAGTAGGCGTGACCGCGCACGAACTCGAGCACGATGAGCGCGTGATCGAAGACAGCGCGGTCGTCGCGGACCGCCGGCGCGCCCGTCGCTTCCTGCGCTCGGGTGGCTGGGTGGCACGGCGCCAGCTGCCCATCACCGAGGGCAGCACCGGGCATGCCACCTCGCTCCGTGACGGTCGCTACCGCTGGATGCTGCGCGGCGTCGACTCCGCGGTTGCCGCGCTCGTCGTGCTGGTGGTGCTGCCGTCGCTGACCGGCGGCGTCGAGGCCTGGATGGCGCTGGTCGCGGCGCCGTTGATGGTGTTGCTGAACACGCTCTCGCACCTCTATGAGCGCGACCAGCTCGTGCTCAACAGGACGACGCTCGACGAGGCGCCGTCGCTGCTCCAGGCCGGCGCGCTGTTCACGCTGCTGCTGTGGATCCTGCATGACGCCGCCACGCTGGTGACGCTCTACGCCGGCGATGCGGCGGTCGTCTGGATGTCTTCGTTCGCGCTGCTGCTGGCCGGCCGCGGCGTCGGCCGGGCGCTGGTTCGCCGGGCGACTCCGGGAGAGCGCTGCCTCGTCGTGGGTGAGGACGCGAGCATCACGGCGATCCGCCAGAAGGTCGAGAGCGCGAGCGTCAACGCCGAGGTCGTCGCCACGCTTCCCGCTGAGCCCGTTCACGACCGTCGTCGGCCACGACCTCGCCGACGAGTTCCGCCTGCTCGTGCGCACGCCACGACGTCGACAGGGCGATCATCGCGCCGGTCTCCGACGGCGCGGTGACGGACACGCTCGACCTGATCCGGGCCGCCAAGCACGCCGGCGTGCGGGTCAGCCTCGTGCCGCGGATGCTCGAGGTCGTCGGCTCGACCGTCGAGTTCGACCAGCTCGACGGCTTGACGATGCTGTGCGTCAGGCGCTTCGGGCTCTCGCGCTCGTCGCGGCTGCTCAAGCGCGTGTTCGACATGGCCGGCGCATCGGTCATGCTGGCCGTGGCGGCCCCGACGATGCTCGCGATCATGGTGGCGATCCGGCTCGACACGCCCGGTCCGCTGTTCTTCCGCCAGACGCGCGTGGGCAAGGACGGCAAGCGCTTCCAGATGCTGAAGTTCCGCTCGATGGTCGAGGGCGCGGATGCGAAGAAGGAGGCGCTGCGCCCGCTCAACGAGACCCAGGGTCTCTTCAAGATCGCGTCCGACCCGCGCATCACCCGCGTCGGCCGCTTCCTGCGCGGCAGCTCGCTGGACGAGCTGCCCCAGCTCATCAACGTCTGGCGCGGTGAGATGAGCCTCGTCGGGCCGCGCCCGCTCGTCGTCGACGAGGACGTCAAGGTGCAGGGCTTGTACCGCCACCGGCTGCATCTCACGCCCGGGCATGACGGGGCACTGGCAGATCCTCGGCTCGGCGCGGATCCCGATGCACGAGATGGTCAGCATCGACTACCTCTACGTCGCCAACTGGTCGCTCTGGACCGACGTCAAGATCCTGCTGCGCACGATCCCTTACATGCTCGCCAGCCGCGGCATGTAGTTCGTGCGCCAAGGGGCTAACATGAGGCGGGTCCTGCCGCGCCTGGACCTCCGGCGCGTCGGTGACGGACGGATCGTCGGACATGACCGGCTGGATCATTCCCCTTCTTGTCGTAACGGCCGCATGGCTTTGCATGCTCGGCGTGGTCTGGCTGCTCTGCTGGGCCGCGGCACGGGCTGACAGGCACTATCGCGCCATGTCCCAGGCGGCGCCTCCCGGGGCGGACCGCAGGACGGTGGCGCGGAGGTAGCGGGCGCGCCGCTCGCATACTTCCGCCGGGCGGCGCGCAGCGGCGATGCGCGCTGGCATCTGGCTGTCCCGGCAGTTCTCACGCTCGCGCTCGCGTTCCGCGCGGGCGGCTTCTTCGCCGGCACGACGGCGCCTGCTCGCCGTCGCACTCGCGCTCCTGCTCGTCGGAAGGGTGACGCTCGGCGAGACGCCGTTCGCGGGCTGGAGCCCGGCGCTGGCGGTCGCGGCAGGCGCGCTCGGCCTGCTGGCGGCCTGGACGCTGCTGTCAGCGCTGTGGTCGGACGCCCCGTTCCGCGCGCTGTCGGAGTTCGACCGCACGCTGGCGTACACGCTGGTGCTCTGCCTGATGGGCACGTTCGCGACGCGCGACGGCGACCTCGACCGTGCCCTGCGAGCGCTCGCCGCCGTGTTCGCGATCGTCGCCGCCGCGGCGCTGCTGACGCGGCTGTACCCCGACGCGCTCCCGACCGGCGGACGGAAGCGAACCGTCGCGGCTCGCGTTTCCGCTGACGTACTGGAACGCGCTGGGCGTGCTGTGCGCGCTCGGCATCACGCTCGCGCTGCACTGCACGGCGGGCGCGCGTCACGGCGCCGCCGTGCGCGTCCTCGCCGCCGGCGCGCTGCCCGCGCTGGCGACGACCCTGTACCTGACGTTCTCGCGCGGCGGCCTCGTCGCCGCCCTGCTCGGCATCGTCGTCTACGCCGTCGTCGCGCACCCGCGGCGCCTGCCGCTCGCCCTGCTGGCGGCCGGCCTGCCGACCGCGGTCGCGGTGAAGGCGGCCTACGACGCCGACGGGCTCGCGACGGGCGAACTGGTGGCCGGCGAGGGCCAGCGCGTCGCCCTCGTCGTGCTCGCCTGCACGATCGGCGCGATCGCGCTGCGGGCGCTCGGCTGTCTCGCGGACCGGCGCATCGACGCGATCAGCGTCAGCCCGCGCGCGCGGCGCCTCGCATGGGCAGGCATGGCGGTCGCGACGTGCGCCGTGCTGGTCGCGACCGACGTTCCGCAGCGCCTCGACGACCAGCGACGCGAGTTCCTCGAGGTGAGGAGCGTCGGCTCGACCGGCGATCAGCGCGACCGGCTCGACGAGGCCGCCGCGAGCGGTCGCATCCAGCATTGGGACGTGGCGCGCGCGACCTTCCGGGAGCACAGCCTGACCGGGACCGGCGCCGGCACCTACCGGCTGGAGTGGGAGCGCGAGCGCGACATCCCGAAGAACGTCGCGGACGCGCACTCGCTCTATCTGGAGATCGCAGCGGAGCTCGGGATGCCGGGCCTGGTGCTGCTCGCCGCTGGCGCTGCTCGCGCCGCTCGTGGTCGCCGCGTGGCGCCTGCGCGGGGCGGAGCACCACGCCCACGCGGCCTACATCGCGGCCGGCGCTGGCGCTGCTCGTGCACGCCGGGATCGACTGGGACTGGGAGATGCCGGCGCTGTTCCTGTGGTTCTTCGCCCTCGCGGGAGTCGTCTGCGCAACGCCCGTGACCGGCAACCGCGCGCCGTGGTCACCGGGGCGGCTCACCCGCGTCGTCGCGGGGCTCGGCTGCCTGCTTGGTGGCGGTCGCGCCCGCGACCGTCGTGGCCTCGCAAGCCGCGCTCGATCGCGGCACGCGCGCGTTCCGCGCCGCCGATTGCACCGGCGCGGTCGACGGCGCGCTCGACAGCATCGGCGCGCTCGCGTCGCGGCCGGAGCCGTACGAGCTGCTCGGCTACTGCAACCTGCGGGCGGGTCAGGACGAGCTGGGCCTCGCGGCGATGCAGGCCGCGCGCAGGCGCGACCCCGAGAACTGGGAGTTCGCCTATGGGCTCGCCGTGGCGCAGGCGCTGAACCGGCAGGATCCGCGACCGGCGGCGGCGCTCGCGCTGCGGCTCAACCCGCTCGACGTGCGCGCGCAGGAGCTCTCAAAAGCGCTACAGCGCGGCGGCCCCGGGCGCAGAGCCCGGGCCGCCGCGCGTGCGCGGATTCCATTCCAGTGACCGTTCAGTCGTTCCGTGCTGACCTGCGCATCACCAGGCCACCGCTCAGGAGAGCAAGGCCGATGAGCAAGACTGGGATCGCGGCGAAGCCTGTGAACGGCAGCTCCTCCTCGTCGCTCGCCTGCACGGCGGCGACGACCTGCCGGTCGGGCTGGACGTCGGGCGCGGGCGGCCTGCTCGTCCGTGCTCGGGCAGCACCTGCTGGTCCGCCTCCGGCGCGACGACCTGCTGCGGCGGCACGGCCGTCTCGGGCGGCGCGGGCGGCCGTTGGCTGCGGCGTCGGCTGAGCCGGCGGTTCGGGATACTGGGCGACCGATGCCTGGTCGTTGCCGGCGAACCCGGTCACCGCGAGACCGGCGCCGGCCGTGCTCAGCAGGAAGCCGAGCACGAGGGTGGAGAGAATTGCTGCTCTCGATCGCATGAAGCCGCTCCTTGACTTGTCTGTCCGTTTGCCCGCCCGTCCGAGCACCCGCTGCTTGGTGGCATCCAGCTCGAGCGCGCGTCGCCTCTGGGCGATGCGCGCGCAGCAGGTCGATCACAGGCTGCAGCTCGTCGCGATCGGTCGTCGATGGGTCATCAATGGCTGATACGAACGACGGCCCCGGTTCCTGACTGCGACATGCGCGACGCCGAATTCGAACGTCTCTACGCGGACGAGGCGCCCGGCCTCTTCAGCTTCCTCGCCTACCGCACGGGCGACCGCGCGCTGGCGCAGGACCTGCTCGGCGACGCGTTCGAGCGCGCGCTGCGCTCGCGCCGGCGCTACGAGCCGGCGCGCGGCTCGGCCAAGACATGGCTGTACGCGATCGCGCTCAACGTGCTGCGCGACCACATCCGCCGCAGCGCGGCCGAGTCGCGCGCGCGCGAGCGCGCAGGGACACGTGCGCGAGGCGGTGCCGGACAGCGCGCTCGAGACGGTCGGGCTGCGCGACGAGCTGGCGCGCGCGATGGCCGCGCTGAGCGCGGAGGAGCGCGAGGCGATCGCGCTGCGCTTCGGCGCCGAGCTGACGCTGCCGGAGATCGCCGCGACGCTCGGCGAGAAGCTCACGACGGTCGAGGGTCGCGTCTACCGCGCGCTGCGCAAGCTGCGCGTCGAGCTCGAGCGCGCCGGCGGCCGGGAATTGCGCGGCTGAAGGCGCTATCCTTCGTCGCTGACCTCGCGCCGGGTGCGGGGTTTTCCTTTGCCCGCCGCCCGGAGCCGTTTTCCCGACCCTCTTCTAGACGGAGCGCCGCAAGCATGGCCCGCGGAGACGTCCGGATCGCCGTCACCCTCGCGTGCGAGGAGTGCAAGCGCCGGAACTACCAGACCAACAAGTCCAAGCGCAACAACCCCGATCGCATCGGGCTGCGCAAGTACTGCAAGTGGTGCCGCCGGCACACCGGCCACCGCGAGACGCGCTAGCCGGAGCACGCGGTGGCCCGTGATCGACAAGCGCGCCAAGCGGCGCCGCGCCGAGCGCCGCTCGGGTGGCGCGCCCGACCCGCTCGACCATGCCTCCGCCGAGGTCGACCAGGCGCACCTCGCCGAGGCCGGCGCGGTGCACCCGGACGCCGGCGCGGGCGACGACGGCGCGAGGATCTTCGACGACGAGCTCGACGACGAGCGCGAGCGCGCTCCCGACCTGGTCGAGGGCGACGCGGTCTCGGACCGCGACATCCACGAGGCCGAGCACCCGCGGCGCAAGCGCGGGCGGGTGATCACCTTCCTCGGGCACTGCATCGACGAGCTGCGCCGCGTCCAGTGGCCCAACCGCCGCCAGGTCGGCCAGGCGACCGCGGTCGTGCTGGGCTTCGTCGTGATCGCGGGCGGCTACCTCGGCCTGCTCGACGCGCTCTGGCAGCCGCTCATCGAAGCCATCCTCTAAGACCGCAAGCGAAGAGAAGCCATGTTCCGCTGGTACGTCATCAACACCTACTCAGGCCACGAGAAGAAGGTCAAGCAGAACCTCGAGCATCGCGTCTCGTCGCTCAACCAGACCCGTTCCGTGCGCCAGGTCGTGGTCCCGACCGAGACCGTGCAGGAGATGAAGGACAACCAGAAGATCTCCGTCGAGAAGCGCACCATGCCCGGCTACGTGCTGGTCAACATGGACCTCAACGAGGACTCCTGGCAGGTCGTCAAGGGCACCCCCGGCGTGACCGGCTTCGTCGGCGCGTCGAACGAGCCGATCCCGCTGACGCAGGCCGAGGTGGACCGGCTGCTGCACCGCGAGGTCGCCGTCCGCGCTCCGTCGCGCGCGCAGTTCGCGATCGGCGAGTCGGTCAAGGTCATCTCCGGGCCGCTGTCGGACTTCTCCGGCGAGATCTCCGAGATCAACGAGGACGCCGCCAAGCTCAAGGTGCTCGTGTCGATCTTCGGGCGCGAGACGCCCGTGGAGGTCGGCTACGATCAGGTCAAGAAGATCTGATGGCGAAGAAGATCCTCACGACGATCAAGCTGCAGGCGCCCGGAGGCCAGGCCTCGCCGGCGCCGCCCGTCGGCCCCGCGCTGGGCCAGCACGGCATCAACATCATGGAGTTCGTCAAGTCCTTCAATGCCCAGACGGCGGGCGACATGGGCACGACGATCCCCGTCGTGATCACCGTCTACGAGGATCGCTCGTTCACGCTTCATCACCAAGACGCCACCGGCCGCGGTGCTGATCCGGCAGGCGATCGGGATCGAGAAGGGCTCGGGCGAGCCGAACCGCAACAAGGTCGGCACGATCACCAACGAGCAGCTGCGCGCGATCGCCGAGAAGAAGCTCGCCGACCTGAACGCGAACGACATCGACCAGGCCGCGAAGATCATCGCCGGCACGGCGCGCTCGATGGGCGTCGAGGTGGTCGCATGAGCCGCGGCAAGACCTACAAGGACGCGCGCGAGCAGGTCGACCGCGACCGCGAGTACGCGCCGTTCGAGGCCGTCAGGCTGGTCAAGCAGCTCAAGCGCGCGAAGTTCGACGAGTCGGTCGAGATCCACGTGCGCACCGGCCTCAACGTGCGCCATGCCGACGAGCAGCTGCGCGGCACGATCGCGCTCCCGCACGGCCTCGGCAAGGAGGTCAAGATCGCCGTCTTCGCCCGTGGCGACAAGGCGAAGGAGGCCGAGGAGGCCGGCGCCGACGTCGTCGGCGCCGAGGACCTCGCCGAGCGGATCCAGAACGACGGCTTCACCGACTTCGACATCGCGATCGCGACGCCCGACATGATGCCGGTCGTCGGCCGCCTCGGCCGGATCCTCGGGCCCGCAGGGCAAGATGCCCAACCCGAAGGTCGGCACCGTGACGATGGACGTCGGCAAGGCGGTCACGGAGTCCAAGGCCGGCAAGGTCGAGTACCGCACCGACCGCACCGCGATCGTCCACATGACCGTCGGCAAGACGTCGTTCGACGACAACGCGCTGCTGGAGAACTACCAGGCCGTGATCGACGAGCTGCTCCGCGCGCGGCCGTCCGTCGCCAAGGGCAAGTACCTGCGCACGATCGTCATGGCATCCACGCAGGGGCCCGGGGTCAAGGTCGATCCCGCGCGCACCCACGATCTCGTGGAGGCGGAAGCAGCCGCATAAAGCGCCTCCCGCCTCCTCCAAAGACCTCCGGCGACACGTAAGACCGGGATAGGAGACGCTTTTGAACCGAGACCAGAAAGCCGCGGTCATCGAAGAGGTGACCGATCAGCTGCGAGCAGCGCAGGCCGTCTACGCGGTCGACTACCGCGGCACCTCCGTGCCCCAGGCGGCGGAGCTGCGCGCAAAGCTGCGCGATGCCGACACGCGCTTCCGCGTGGTCAAGAACACGCTCACCGAGCGCGCGGCCGACGACGCCGGCGCCGCGGCGCTGAAGCCGTATCTCGAGGGCCCGACGGCGCTCGTGTTCGTCAACGGCGACGCCGCCGTGGCGGCCAAGACGCTGGCCGACTTCAGGCGCAGCTCCGGCCTGCTCGAGTTCAAGGGCGGCTGGATGGACGGCGATGTGCTGAGCGCCGAGCAGGTCGACGCGATCTCCAGGCTGCCCTCGCGCGACGTCCTCTACGGGCGCCTCGTCGGCATGGTCGCCTCGCCGCTGACCGGCCTGGCCGGGCGCGCTGGGCGGCCTGATCGGCGGCCTCGCGCGGCAGTTGCAGCAGCTCGCCGACGAGGGCCTGGTGGGCGGCGACGCCCCCGCGACGATTCCAGAACAGACTGAAACCCAGGAGGACTGAGGACTATGGCGAGCAGCACCCAGGAGTGGATCGAGGAGCTCAAGGGCATCTCCGTGCTCGAGCTCTCGGAGCGCATCAAGGCGCTCGAGGAGGAGTTCGGAGTCTCGGCCACCGCCGTCGCGGCGGCCGCACCGGCCGGTGGCGGCGGCGGCGACGCTGCCGAGGAGGCCGAGGAGCAGACGGCGTTCGACGTCATCATCACCGGCGCGGGCGAGAAGAAGATCCAGGTCATCAAGGTGGTCCGCGCGGCCACCGGGCTTGGCCTCAAGGAGGCCAAGGCGGTCGTCGACGACGCGCCCAAGGCGGTCAAGGAGGGCGTCGACCGCGAGGAGGCCGACAAGCTCCGCACCGAGCTCGAGGAGGCCGGCGCGAGCGTCGAGGTCAAGTAGCGGGAGGGCGCCCTACGGGGCGCCCGCTCACCCCGCCTGGTCTAGCGCGATGGTGGTGAAGCCACCGATGAAGCAGGCGCCCAGGAGTGGCTCGATCAGCTCGTCGACCCCGACGCCGATCAGGTCGAACACGCCGGCCGCCACGAACAGGCCGAGCCCGACGGCGAAGAATGCCAGCGCGCCGCGGGAAGAGAAGATGAGGCGCCGGAACAAGACCAGGACGATCAGCGCCGGCACGATGTAGGAGGCGAAGATCACGTCGTCGGGCCGGTGGACGCCGGGGAGGTCGGCCAGGAACCGCATGTTGTGGCCGATCGTCTCGTGGATCGCCATCGACTCGTCGACGGCGAGGAAGAGCGTGCCGAGCAGGCACACGAGGAAGAACGCCCGCGCCCGCGGGTCCGCCATCGGCCTGCGGGACGCCAGCGCAAACGCGAACAGCGCGATGCCTGAGACCATCGCCAACGCGACCGTCGTGAACGCGTCGAGCAGCCGCGGCTGCTCGCGCGCGATGTAGAGCGTGAAGGAGTCGAAGAAGCGGACCTGGGAGACCTCGCCCTCGGTGTAGGGGAGCAGCTGTCCCTCGGCGATGACCTCGTAGTTCTTCGACAGCGCGAAGGCCACGACGACGAGGACGAGCAGCGCGGCGCCGAGCGCCAGGAACGGGGCGGCTTGGCGCCAGCGCGGGGAGCCGTTCGGGGGGACGGGGACCCGCAACCGTCGCTGTCCGTCGCGGGTCTTCAGTCGTGAAGGCGGTGTGATCTCCCGTAACATAGGGCATTCCCGGCTGGGCGCCGCCCGCCAGATGTCTAGCTGTTGCGGGCGGCTATTAAGGCGCGTAGGCGCCGTAGCGCGCTGCCGCGCTGTCCGCTGGGCGGAAGCCGTCACAGGCGAGCCGATCGAACCGCGGGTCGGCGACCGTCTCGAGCCGCTCGACCGCCAGCGCGCGGTAACCCGAATCCGAGTACAGCAGCGCCTCTGCTCCTGAGGCCAGGCCGCTCACCAACTCGACGTCCTCGCCGGTGAGCATGTAGGCGCGATAGGAACGCAGCGAGGATTGTGCGGTGATGTTGCGGTCGAAGCGGATGTCGTGCGATCCGCCCGAGACGAGGATGTTCTGGGCGGCGTTGTACATCGTGTTGTGGGACACGACCAGGTTCGAGGTCCTCGAGCTGTCCGCGTCCGTGCCGCCCAGCTTCAGGTTCGACCCGTTGGGGGCGTTGAACAAGAGGTTGCGGTCGATCAGCCCGTCGCGGCCGTCGTCGTCGGTGTTCACGTACACGTTGTGATCCTGGTTGACGTCATTGGTGGGGAACGTGTCGTGGATGCAGTTCTCGGTCACGCGCCACGAACGCGGGTCGCCCACGACCAGCAGGTTCGCGAACGAGTGCGCGCCGGACATCTCCATCCGCCTTGAGCGTCCAGTCGCTGCCGCCGAGCACCTTGACCATGTGCTTGTCGCCCTCCTCACCCGGGTTCCAGGTGACGTCGAGCCCGTCGATCGTCCAGTCGCTGCCTCCCTCGAGCCACAGCAGCCCTTGCAGCACCGGCTGATCGCCCGGCGCGTTGCGCAGGACGCAGGGACGCGCGTCCTCGCAGTCCGGCGCATCGACCGTGACGTCCTCGCGGTAGGTGCCGCCGCGCACGTACGTCGTTGCGCCCGGGCCCATCGCGGACAGCCCCTTGGCGATCGTGCGGAAGGGCGCCTGCTTGCTGCCGCTGTTGCTGTCCGAGCCGTCGGTGGCGACGTAGTACACCCCGCCCGCCGGACGCTGCGGCCGCGGCTGCTCCGCCTCGTCTTCGCCGCATCCCGCGACCGCGCACGACGCGATGCCGGCGAAGCCCGCGGCGAGCACGATCCTCAACCAGCGACGCAGCACGGGTACGGCTAGCCGGCGGCGGTCGAGGGCGGAGGCTCGGCTTCGCGCGCCGCGATGTTCGCGAGGATCGGCCCGAGCGCGAGGATGATCCAGAGCCGCTTGTCGACGAGCGCCGAGAGGAACATGTCGGCCATCAGCATCGACACCTGGGCGATCAGCACGAAGCGCGCGAAGGTGTCCATCCGGCGATCGCCCGATAGTCGGAACCGCTCCGCGGCGCGCCAGGTGCACATCAGGCACGCGCCGACGAACGCGAGCAGCAGCAGCAGCGCGAGCAGGCCCGCCTCGGTGGTCATCTGGAGGTAGAGGTTATGGACCTCCCGTCCCAGTTCGCTGATGTAGTTCACGCGCGTCAGCTCGCCGGGCTCGCGCACGTACTCGCTGGCCCGCGGGACGAAGTTGGCGACGCCGACCCCGAGCCAGGGGTGGTCCACGGTCATGCGCCAGCCGATCGTCCAGAGATCCTCACGACCGCTGCCGCCGGACGACTGGAAATCGGTGAAGCGGGCCAGCGGCGCGACCGGCGAGAACGATGCGTACCCCACGAGCCCGATCATTCCGATCACCACCAGCACGAGAGCGCGAGCGCGGTAGCCACGGAGGATCACGAGCGTCAGCAGGAAGGCGGCGATGGCGGCAAGGACCCCGCCGCGCGAACCGGTCGACAACACGCCGATCGGCAGGATCACGCCGGCCAGGATCAACGGCACGCGGAAGAGCGGCCGGGCCCGCTTCGCGACGCTGATCGCTCCCACGAGGGCGGCGCCGGAGATCAGGCTCGCCGCCAGGAAGTTGGGATCGCCCACGCCTCCCTGCAGCCTTCCTCCTTTTCCCACCGTCGCGTCATTGCCCTGCGCGTCAGGCGTCAGCGTTCAGGCCGGTGGCGAGCCCGAACACGACCGACAGGATGGCGCCGAACACGAACGCGGCGAGCACCCAGATCAGCACGCGCCGGGACGTGATCTGGTTGACGAGGATGATGAAGAGCAGGACGACCGCGTAGATCCGCACCAGGGCCGACAGGGACTCGTCCGGCTCCTGCGCCCAGATCAGCGACGCGGTCAGCCACAGCGCCAATCCCGCCAGGGGCACGAGCACCATCGGCGGCACGCGTCCCCCGGGCAGGCTCGCGGTCCGCGACCGCGCGAGCACAGCGACCCATCCGAGCGCCAGCAGCAGGGCCGCCGCCTCCGGGATCTTGCTGAAGCCCGAGAGGCCCTCGAAGAAGATCAGCGGAACCCAGAGCGCCAGCGCGAGCGGCAGGTTGCGGAACACGAGCCCCACGTACCCTGCGCCGATGACTGCCCCGAGCGCCAGCACGGGCGAGTACGCGGCGAGCGCGCCGAGCGCCACCGCGCACAGCGCGGCCGCGGTCATCGCTGCGACCACGAGCGCCTGACGGCGGCGCTCGGATTCGGGGCGCCGCGCGAGCAGCGCGACGTCGCCGCGAGGTCCTAGCGGCTGGGGTGCTGTGTCCATGCCGGCGGTAGATCCCAGTCGGTCGCGGACGCCGGCTCGGCGAACGGATGGACGGGGGGACGCGGCGAGTAGGACGAACCGTTGACGACGATGCCGATCGGCAGCAGGTTGACGCTGCTCAGGAGGTCCCGCGCTGCCTGCAGACCGGTCCGCCTGGTGCTTCCGATGCGGGTCACGAACAGGTAGTTGTCGATCCCCTCGCGGAACCGCAGCGCGTCGCCCACCTCGCCGATCGGCGGGGCGTCGAGCAGCACGACGGTCGCGCGCTCGCGGGCCTGGGTCAGCAGGTGGGGAAGGCGCAGCGGGAGATCGGTGATCGCGCGCGCGTCACCTGGCTGAGCCGTCACGACCTGGATGTCGGGCATGTTGGGCACCGTGACCAGGTGCTCCTCGAGGCGGTCGTTGGAGGCGAGCAGCTCACCCATCGCGTCGCGCGACTCGAGTGCGAAGGCCGCATGCAGGCGCGGCTGGCGCAGGTCGCAGTCGATCGCGACGACCGTATGCCCCGCCTGGCTGAGGGCCACGGCGAGCGCGGCCGTGGTGGTGGTCTTTCCGTCGCCCGTGTTGGGGCTGGTCACGCACAGCGTGAGCGCTGACGCCGTGCTCCAGTCCAGCGACTCCACCCGCGAGGCGCGCCATTCCAACTGGGCAGCCAGCGTCTGGAACGTCTCGATCGCGTCCGACGGCATCTTCCAGGGGACGAGCTGCGCCCCCGCGCGCTGCCGCACGACCGGCACCCGGACGAGCACCGGGAAGGGGAACAGCTTGTCGAGCTCCTCCTCGCTGCGCAGCCGCGAGCTCAGGGCGTCGAGCGCGAGGGCGGCGGCGAACGCGACTCCGATGCCCACGATCAGCGCGACGATGAAGATCAGCTCGCGCGGCAGCCCGCTCGGCTCGAGCGGGACCGATGCGGCGCTCGTGAGCGACAGGGTCGGATCGCGCCCGGACGCCTTGATGTCCTGCAGCGTCGCGACGCGATCCGCGAGCAGCTCGGCGGCGCGCGGGTCGCGCTGGTTGATCAGCGCCGCGCGCCGGGCCTCGAGCGACTTGACGGCCTGGTCGATGCCGCGCACGAGCTGGTCACGGCGCTCCGCGAGCGCAGCCTGCGCGAACGTGTTCGCCAGGCGTGCCGCCGTCTCGGGCTCCGATGCGCGCACGTTGACCGCCAGCACGTTGCTCTGGCCCTCGACATCGACTTCCGTGTCGTCGAGCAGCTGGTCGACCGTCATCGATCCTCCGAGCGCCCTGGCCGCGCGGCGCGCGGTGCGCGGGGAGTGGACGATCGATGCTGCGGTCTGCATCGTCCGGACCTCGTCACCCGAGTCCCGGATCAGGTCCAGGCCGACGAGGCCGGCGTCGTACAACGGCGCGGGCGTGACCAAGCAGCTCCGCCTGGGCCTCGTAGGTGGAGCCCAACCGCGAGGTGACCAGCGCGGCGGCGCCGAGACTGAGGGCGATCAGGGCGAGCACCACCATCCAGTGCGACCTGGCCGTCCTGGCATAGGACGCAAGGACAGAGCCGCCCTGGCCGGATTCGTCGTTGCGCGCGTCTCGCATCCTGTGTTAACGCCTTCGCAGGGAGACTAGTTGCGCGCTATGCACGAGCAGGGGGCCATCAGTCCTCTTGACTCTAGCTCGCGAATCGTGACGCACAGGTTAAACGGGTACCGGATATGGCCCGGAACGGGCGCATACCCGCTGCTACGCTGAAATCCTGGACGGCGAGCGCTCCGACACGGCCGCGCGAGGATCGCTCGCGACGAACGCACTGCTGATGTACGGGAGCCAGGTCACGGTGGGCCTGCTGTCGCTGCTGAACGTGCTCGTCATCTCGCGCACGCTCGGGCCCGTCGGTCGCGGGGACGTCGTGTTCCTGATCACGATCGCGCACCTCACGGGTCAGTTCTGCACCTTCGGAGTCGATCAGTCGATCTCGAACTTCTCCGGTCGCAATCCGGGGATCCGCCCGGCGCTCGCCACGAACGCGCTGATCCTCGCGGGCCTGCTGAGCGCCGTGGGCGCCACGACGGTCGCGGTGCTGACCGGGCTCTTCCCGGGCCTCACCGGCGAGCTCTCGCCGGGCGCGCGGACGCTGGCCCTGTTCGCGATCCCGATCCCGGTGGTGTACGTGTTCCTCAGCTTCCTCATGCAGGCGGAGTACCGCTTCGCGGTCAACAACCTCGCCCATGTCGTCGGCGTCTCTGCTCAGCGTGATCCTGGCGGCCGTGCTCGCGGCGCTCGGGTTGCTGACCGTCGTGACCGCGTTCCTGGTCTGGATCGTCACGCAGTCCATCGGGATCGCGATCCTGATCGTCTACCGCGCCCAGCGCCTTGCCGGCTTCGGCCGGCCGGACCTGGCGCTCGCGCGCAGGATGCTCGGCTTCGGCGCGAAAGCCCAGGGCGGGCGCACGTTCATGTTCGCCAACTACAAGATGGGCCACTGGTTCGTGGGCGCGCAGGCCGGTTCCCGCGAGCTCGGCTTCTACAGCGTCGCGGTGACGTGGATGGAGACGCTGTACTACCTGCCGACGGTGCTCGCCGCGGTCATGCGCCCGGATCTCGTGCGCGGGGAGCACGACGAGGCCGCGCGCCGTGCCGGCGCCGCATTCCGCGTGGCGGCGCTCGCCACCGGCTTCCTCGCGCTGGTGATGATCGTCGCGGCGCCGATCCTGTGCGTGACGTTCTTCGGGGCGGAGTTCGAAGGCGCCGTGGACGACCTCCGGATACTCGTGCTGGGGACTGTCGGCGTGGTGGCATTGCGGCTGCTCGGCAGCGCGCTCACCGCCCAGGGCAGGCCGCTGCGGGAGTCCGTCGGGCTGGGCGTGTCGCTGCTGACGATCCTCGCGCTCAACATCGTGCTCGTGCCGGCGTTCGGCGGCATCGGCGCCGCCTGGGCATCGACGATCGGCTTCACCACCGGCGGCGTCGCGATCGCGATCCTGTTCATCCGCGGGCTCGACGCGCAACCGCGCGACCTGCTGCCGGGACGGGCTGACGCGCGCCTGCTGTTCGTCGGCCTGCGCCGTTCGGCCCGCAGCGGGCTGAGGCGGCTGCGGGCCGCACGGGCCACGTAGCGAAACGCAGAAGGGCCCCGGAGACCGGGGCCCTTCTGGTCGATCGATTCAATCGCTCTAGGCGACCGGCGCTTACCGGCCCCACCAGTCGGCGAACGAGACCATCCGGCCCATCGCCGGCGTGGGCGTCGTCGCGTACGAGGTGCCGAGGATGTGGTTGAACATCCACGGCAGCACCGCGTGGATCGTGCCCGGGCCCAGCATCGGCCACATGCCCTTGCGCTGCACCCAGTCGCCTGCCAGCCGGAGCGTCGGCGGCGCGAGCGCCCCGGTGCCCCATGTCGACACGCGATAGCCGGCGCGCTCCATCGCGATGGCCGCCGTCAGGATGAAGTGCAGGTGCTCGTTGGAGTAGCTGCGCCCCGTGTCGTCGTAGGACGGGTAGCTGCCGCCGGAGCGCGACATGTCCTCGACCACGACGCCGGACTTGTCGCCGCCGCAGCCGTCCGGGTTGATCGGCCGGCGGGTCTTCCCGCTGGGCGAGCTCTCCCCGGAGGGGGTGCAGAGCCAGGACGAGTCGTAGCTCGAGGTCGTGTTGAAGTCCGTGCCGTAGGACACGTCACCCATCCAGCGGTGCCATTGGCTGACCAGCGCCTGGTCCACCGTTCCCAGGTGGAGCGCGATCATCGTGCGCGACGCCATCGCCGCGGCGCCCCAGTTGGACGCGCTGTCGATGCTCGTGGCGGTGATCTGCGACCAGCGTCCGTGCGTGCCGATCGTCTTCGTGCGCAGCGCGCCGAGCCAGGTGGCCCAGGACGTGCCCGTCCAGCCCGACCGCGAACCGGTCAGCGACTTGTCGAAGCCGATGAAGTCGGCGGAGAGGATGAACGCGGGCAGGTTGCGCGACGTCGACAGCAGGCCGTCGCCCGTCGACGTCCCGTCGGTCGAGCCGCGCTCGTCGGTCCCGATCACGTAGCGCAGGGCACGCTCGACGAACGCGCGGTCAGCGGCGTCCCTGGTGCGTGCATAGCGCATCGCGACGGCGAGGATCTTCTGCCCGTAGCGCCCCGAGTTCTCGTAGTTGCGCAGCTGCGGGTCCGTGGCCGAGCCGCCGGACGAGAACGTCACCTGCGCGCGGGCGTCGTTCGCCTTCGCGTTGAGGTAGTCCCAGGAAGCTCCGGAGGTGGGGAGGCTCGCCAGCGTCGAGGCCGAGATGAGCATCCCGCTGCCGCCGCTCGGCGGCGGTGTCGGAGTGGCGGTCGCGGTTGCCGTGGGGGTGGCGGTCGCCGTTGCCGTGGGGGTGGCGGTCGCCGTTGCCGTGGGGGTGGCGGTCGCCGGTTGCCGTGGGGGTGGCGGTCGCGGTTGCCGTGGGGGTCGGCGTCGCCGTGGCGCCCGAAACGACGACCGGGACCATGGTCTGCGTCTTGCGACCGGCTGCGTCCGTCACCGTCAGCCAGATCTGCTTGGTCGCCGCCGTCTTGAAAGTGAACGACAGGCTCTGGCCTGTCCCGAGGAGGATCGGCGAGTCGAGCGGTTCGCTGGAATCGCCGTCGTCCTCCCAGCGGTAGCTGGAGCATGACGAGGTCCAGGTCGTGCCGAAGCACTGCGACGCGGCCGCCTGGAAGGTGACCGCCTGGCCCGTGACGGGGTTCGCAGGAGAGACGGTGAAGGTGGCGCGCGGGCTCTTGCCCTCCGCGAATGCCGACGGTGCCGCGAATCCGAGCACGATCAGCACGATGCCCAGCAGCGCGGCGATGACGCCGCTCCGATGGAGCGGCGATGGCGCGCACGCGAGACTCACGCGGTGCGCGGGGAGAGCCTGCAACTTGATCAATCCTTTCGGCAGCCGGGCGATCTGCGAGAGATCCCGGGCTTTGCGCACCCGCCTCGCGACGGGATTGCCTTTGTCGATGGACCCTGCTTCTAAGTCCTGTCCCTACGGTGTTCGACGGGTCGGGTCGGGACTTGAGCCGGATGGCGCGGATCCGCCCTCGCTACGCTCGCCGGGTGACCCCGCCCCGGCCCGTGCTCGCGACGACGCTGACGCCGGTGCTCGACGAGGAGTTGCACGTCCGCGAGACCGTGGCCGCGCTGCAGGCGCAGGACGTCGCCGAGGACGCGGAGTTCATCTTCATCGACGGACGCTCGACCGACCGCACGCGCGCGATCCTCGAGGAGCTCGCCGTCCGAGGACCCGCGCATCCGGGTGCTCGACAATCCGGCCCGGCACACCGCCAGCGCGCTGAACATCGGGCTGCGCGCCGCACGCGGCGAGTACGTCGCGCGGGTCGACGCGCACACGTCCTATCCGCCGGGCTACCTGTCGCTCGGCATCGAGCGCCTGCGTCGCGGCGACGTCGAGTGGGTGTCGGGACCGCAGCTGCCGGTCGGCCGCGACCGCTGGTCGCGGCGTGTCGCGCTCGCGCTGGGCACGCCGCTGGCGACCGGCGGCTCGAACCGCTGGGACAGCGACGTGGCGCAGAGCGGTGGGGCGGAGGTCGAGCTGGCGACGGGCGTCTTCACCGGCGTCTGGCGGCGTGAGACGCTCGATCGCCTTGGCGGCTGGGACGAGGGCTGGCCGATCAACCAGGACTCCGAGCTGGCCGCGCGGGTGCTCGCCGGGGGCGGACGCATCGTCTCGCTGCCGGAGCTCGCCGCCGAGTACACCCCGCGCAACTCACTCCGGCGCCTCGCGCGCCAGTACTGGCGCTACGGCATGTACCGCGCCAAGACGTCGCTGCGGCATCCGCGCACGGTGCGCCCCGGGCATGTCGCGATGCCGGCGGTGGCGGCCGCGCTGGTCTGCTCCGTGCTCGCGCCGCGTCCGCTGCGCGGACTGGCCCGGGCGGCCATGGCGCTCTACGCAGTCGCGATCGTGGGCGTGAGCGCGCGGACCCCGGACGCGGCGCCGGCGGACGCCGTCGCGCTGCCGGTCGTCTTCGCGACGATGCACCTGTCGTGGGGCGCCGGGCTTCCTCGTCGGGCTGGTGCGCTTCGCGCCGCCCTCGCGCCGGCCGCTCGGGCTCGCGAGCGACCTCGTCGGCGCGCCCCGCGCCGGACGCCTGACCCTGGCGTGAGCATGCGGCTGGCCGTCTACCTGGACTACGTGCACCGCCGCGACGGCGCGCAGATCTACGCGCCGCGCGCGTTCGCCGTCTTCGTCGCCGCGCTGCGCCCCTCGTTCGAGCGCCTGGTGGTCGCCGGGCGCGTGGATCCCGAGCCCGGGTCCTCGCACTATCCCGTGCCGGCGGACGTCGAGTTCCTCGAGCTGCCGCACTACGAGAGCGCGGCCAGCCCGGTCGGGCTGGCCCGCGCGACGCGCAGCGCGCTGCGGCGCTGGGACGCCGCGCTGCGGCGACGTCGACGTCGTCTGGGTGCTCGGCCCCCAGGGCCTGGCGCTGCCGCTCGTCGCACTGGCGCTCGCACGCCGCAAGCGCGTCGTGCTCGGCGTGCGGCAGGACCTGCCCGCCTACGCGCGCAGCCGGCACCCGGAGCGGCGGCTCGTGCACGCCGCGGCCGATCTGCTCGAGGGCGCGTTCCGCGGGCTCGCCCGCTTCATCCCCGTGGTCGTCGTCGGGCCGGCGCTCGCGCGGCGCTATCGCCGCGGCCGTGCGGTCCTGCCGCTGTCCGTCTCGCTCGTCTCCGAGCGCGAGCTCGACGCGCCCGCGCCGGAGCGCGATTGGGACGGCGACGAGCTGCGCGCGCTGAGCGTCGGGCGCCTGGAGGAGGAGAAGAACCCGCTGCTGCTCGCCGACGTGCTGGCGCGCCTGCGCGCGCTCGACCCGCGCTGGCGACTCGTGGTCTGCGGCGAGGGACCGCTCGAGGAGGCGCTGCGCGAGCGCCTGGCCGAGCTCGGGGTCGCCGACGCGGCCGACCTGCGCGGGTACCTGCCGCTCGACGGCGGCCTGCGCGACGCCTACCGCGAGGCGCACGCGCTGCTGCACGTGTCGTGGACCGAAGGGCTGCCGCAGGTGCTCTTCGAGGCTTTCGCTGCGCGACTGCCCGTGATCGCGACGGACGTGGGGAGCGTGGCGGAGGCGGGCGGCGACGCCGTCCTGCTCGTCGCGCCCGGCGACCCGGACGCACCGGCGCGCCACCTGCACGCGCTCGCCGGCGACGAGCGGCTGCGCGACGCGCTCGTTGCCGCGGGCACGGAAACGGTGCTGGCTCACAGCATGGAAGCGGAGGTCAGGCGCACGACCCGGTTCCTGCGCGGCGACGCGTGATCACGCCGGTCGCCGGCGCAGCCGCGCCTGCAGCGCGCGCAGCCGCGGCCAGAGCTCCGGCTGGGAGGTCTTGACGCGCACGCGCCAGTCGGGCTCGCCATGCCACATGCCGACGCGCGGCCACTCGAAGCGGTCGGGGCGCAAGGCCGGCGCCCGTAATCCGGCCGCCGCCTGGTAGCCCGCGGCCGCCGCGGCCGAGCGCACGCGCCCGTCCGCGTCGCCGTAGGGATACGCGATCGTGCGACACGGCTGCTCGAGCTCGCGCTCGCATGTCGCACGCGACTCGGCCAGCTCACGGCGGATCGCATCCTCGTCGAGCTGTGAGAGGTGCGGGTGCGAGCACGTATGCGACCCGATCTCCCAGCCCGCACCGGCCAGCGCCCGGATATCGTTCCATGTCATGGATTGGAGCTCATGCGCATGGGGCGTCGTCGCCCAATGATCGATACCGGGCCATCGCATCCGCTCGCCCGGCCAGTCTGTGGGCACGAAGAGCGTGGCGGGGATGCCGAGCTGCGCGAGCAGCGGCGCTGCCTGCAGGCGCACCGAGTCGTAGGCATCGTCGAACGTCACGGCGAGCGTCTTGCCATGCCGCGGCCGCGTCATGGCGTCGCCGAACGTGGCCGGCGTCCAGCCACGGGCCAGCAGCCCCTCGAGCTGGCGTCGCAGCGCGGCGGGCGTGATGGACAGTGCGGCGGGCCACGTCG
The DNA here is from genome assembly GCA_963721315.1 of uncultured Solirubrobacteraceae bacterium. Classification (GTDB taxonomy): domain Bacteria; phylum Actinomycetota; class Thermoleophilia; order Solirubrobacterales; family Solirubrobacteraceae; genus DASQMT01. The sequence goes on along the minus strand of CAVRIU010000006.1, from coordinate 32,026 downwards.
TGCTGACGGCGTGGTAGCAGACGACCAGGACGCGCAACGGCGCCTAGATTACTGCGCCATCGCGCGGGCAAGGCCGCACCTCCCCAATGGACCGGGATACGGTGAACTCTGGGGCGAGTGGGTCTACAGTGCACCGATGCAGTACCAGGAATGGCGGAGGCGTGAGCGCTCGCGCCACACGTCGGCAGCACACGGCACGAGCAGATAGGGCACGGTCATGGCCAGCATCGCGCAGGGCAGCGCACCTCAAGGAACCTTCGTCATGGAGCACTTCCGCGTCTCCGCACCGGGGCGGCTGGAGGTCGAAGGCAGATGGGACGGCGTGCACGACGTCAACCTCGACGACTGCGCCCTCGTGCTGCACGTCGACGACCGCGTCGACCGGCTTGACGCCGAGAGCGTACGCCGGACCGCGCGCTCCTGGCAGGCGGTGTTCCTCTGGGACGGCGACCCGACCGCGATCCACCAGGCCCTGCTCGAGGTGGGTGGAGAGCTGGTGGTGGAGTTCGGCGCGCAACCCTCCGCACGGCGCCGGCGCGGACGCATCAGCCGGCCGGTGCACCCGCTCGGGATTACGCGTCCCGAGCCCGAGCCCGCCCCGCTCGATTCGGACCTGGTGTCGCTGCAGGCGGCGCTGGTCGCAGCCGAGGACCAGCTCGCCGACGCCAAGGCCGAGACGGAGATCGCGCTCGAAGCGACACGCCGGGCGCGCGACGACGCCGAGCGTGAGCGCGTGCGCCGCCAGAACGACTCCGTCCGGCTGCACGAGGCGCTCGACAGGCTCAAGCAGGTGGCGGACGTCGAGCTGCGCAAGGAGCGCGAGCGGCTCGAGGCGAGGGCCACCGAGGTCAGCGGCCTGGAGCACGCGCTGACCGGCGCGCGGGCCGAGCTCGCCGGCGCTCGCAAGCAGGTCGCCTTGGCCGCGACGGAACGCGAGCAGGTCGCGGCCGACACCACGTCGAAGGTCGAAGCCGCCCAGGCCGGGCTGGCGGCTGCGCAGGTGGAGATCGAGCGGCTCGAGGAGCGCCAGAGCCAGCTCAGCGTGCTGCTCAGCGACGCGCGCGCAGAGACGCAGCGGCTTGCGGACGTCGAGGCCATGCACGCCGAGACGAATGCCGCCCTGATCGAGGCCGAGCGCGCGGCGGAGCGCAGCGCGCGCAAGCTCGAGCGCGCCGGCGAGTACGCCCGCGAGGCACAGCAGTTGCGCGAGGAGGTGCGGGAGCTGGAAGCCGAGCTGGCCGAGGCGCGCAGGGCGGGCGCCGACGCCGCAGACGAGTCCGCGCGGCTGCGCGACAGGCTCGCCGCCATCCGCTCGGCGCTGTCCGATGTCGCCGGTTAACCTAGTCCGCCCGCCGGCGAGCTGACGACTGCGATGACCCCCCCACGCGACCGCGCCAACGGGCGTGAGCATGCCCTTGCCGTCGCACTGATCGGGCCGGACGGCTCGGGCAAGACATCGATCGCCCGCCGGGTGGCGGAGTCGCTGCCCGTTCCCGCGCGCACGATCTACATGGGGGTGAACCTGGAGTCGGGCAGCGCGCTGATGCTCCCGACGACGCGGCTGATGCTGATGGCCAAGCGCGCCCGCGGCGACGAACCGGACCTGAACGGCGCCGGCCGCCCGGCGCCGCCGGCGCAGGGGGGCTCTCGGGGCACTCGCGTCCGGCGCAGCGTGAAGGCAGCCGTGCGAACGACGAACTGGGTGGCCGAGGAATGGTTCCGCCAGGCCGTCGCCTCCTACGCGCAGGCGCGCGGGCAGGTCGTGATCTTCGACCGCCACTTCTACTGCGATTTCTACGCCTACGACATCGTGCCGCGGCACGGGCCGCGACCCTGGAGCGCGCGCGCCCACGGGTTCCTGCTCGCGCGCGCCTACCCCAAGCCGGACCTCGTCATCTATCTCGACGCGCCGGCGGAGGTGCTCCAAGCCCGCAAGGGCGAGGGCACGCTCGAGTTCCTCGACGAGCTCCGCGAGGACTACTCGGGTCTCGCCGAGGTCTTCGAGCACTTCGTGACCGTCGACGCCGCGCGTCCAGCCGACGTCGTGGCCGGCGAGGTCGCCGACGTGATCGTCGGCCATCTCGCGGCGGCGAACGATCATCCACCTAGCCACGCCAAACAAAGGAAGCAATGAGTCAAGACATCGCGGACTCCAAGCGGCAGGCGTTTCGGGACGGCCTCACCGGCCCGACGCCGTACGTCGCGGTGGGCGCGCATGACGCGCTGACGGCTCAGCTCGTCGGCAGCTACGGCTTCGACGCCGTGTGGATCAGCGGCTTCGGCGTGGCCACGATGGCCCATGCCCTGCCCGACCTGAACCTGACGACGATGACGGAGACGCTCGCCGCCGCCGTGCGCGCCGATCGGGCGACCGATCTGCCCGTCGTGGCCGATTGCGACAACGGCTTCGGCGCGCTCACGAACGTGGTGCGAACCGTCACCGAGTACGAGCGTGCGGGCATCGCCGCGATCTGCATCGAGGACAACCTGTTCCCGAAGCGCAACAGCCTGCTGGGCAGCGACACGGCGCGAGACCTGATCCCGGTCGAGGAGCAGGCACGCCGGATCCGCGCCGCCAAGGCGGCCCAGCAGACCGACAACTTCACCTTCATCGCCCGCGTCGAAGCGCTGATCGCGGGTCACGGAGTCGAGGACGCGTGCCGCCGGGCCGACGCCTACGTCGAGGCGGGCGCCGACGCCATCCTGATCCACTCGCGCGACAAGACGCTCGGAGAGATCGAGGGGTTCCTGGGAGCGTGGCAGGGAGTCGGCGAGGTGCCGCTCGTGGCCGTCCCGACGCTCTTCCCCGATTACACGGTGGACGAGTTGCACGAGAAGGGCTTCGACCTGGTCATCCTGGCCAACCAGCCCATGCGTGCCGCGGTCCAGGCGATCGAGGAGACCCTCGAGACGCTTCAGCGCGAGCAGAAGGCGGCGGCGGTCGACCCCCACATCGCCTCGGTCAACCACCTGTTCGAGCTCGTGCGCACGAAGGAGACGATCGCGCTCGAGGAGGCGTAGTCCCTAGCGGCGCCGGCGCCGGGTATCGCGGAAGGAGGTGACTATCCGCGTCACCTCCTGCGCGACCTCGTCCACAGGCCGGTTCGCGTCGACGACCACGAAGTGACGGACCACGTCGCGGATCTGCAGGTACTCCGCGCGCCGGCGCTCGAGGAACTCGAGCGTTCCCTCCCCCCGGCGCGCAAGCAGGACTTCCGGCGGGGCGTCGAGGTAGATGAACAGGTCGGGCTTGGGATACGCGTGCCGGAGGATCTGGCCGTGGAGCCGGCTCGCGAGCGACCGGCGCGTGCCGGAGGCCGCCACGTCGTAGGCGTAGTAGTCGGCGAAGAAGTGACGGTCGAAGACCACGACGCGGCGCCGCAGCTTCGAGTGGTACCAGGCGATCAGCTGCCTGAACCATTCCTCGGCGATCCAGTTGACCATCTTCGCCACCGACTTGACACCGGTCATCCGCGGCGCGGCGCCAAGGCCGCTCGAAGCGGCCACCATGTCGGGCCGTCTGCCCAGCACGCGCTTGGCCTCGAGCAGTAGCCGCGTGGTGGGCAGCATCGGCTCGTTCATGTCGAGGTTGACGCCCATGTAAATCGTCTTGACGGGGAAGGGCAGCAACGTCACGACGCGCCGGCTGATCGTCGTCTTGCCGGCGCCGTCGGATCCCACGAGCGCGACCGTGAACACCGAGTCCGCCCGCTAGCCCAGGATCGGCTCGATGGCGTCGAACAAGCCGGTGATCGGAGCGGGGAAGGGGTGGTAGACGGCATGCGCCGGCTTCCCCGCCAGGGCCTCTGACAACAGCCGCTGCTCGACCTCCTGCGCCTGCTCGAGCCACCCGTTCGGGGCGTGCGGGAAGGAGAAGCGATACGCCAGGTAGGTGGACAGGAGATTGAGGCGCTCGTACCTCAGCGAGAAGGCCATCCGATCCGCCACCTCCTGCGGATCGATCTGCTCGACCGTCACGTCAGGGCTCTCGTGGCCGGCGACGAACACCAGCTTGTCGAGCCGGCCCGAGAGCACGCACGATTCCGCGCCGAAGAGGCTTGCCGGCTCGACGGACACGTAGCGCTGGCGCTCGACCAGCGGCAGCAGCCGGGACACAAGCTTCCGGCCGGCGCCGCCGGGCAGCGCTCCGCGTGCAGCTTCGCCGGTCCGCTGGAACCCGTCGAGCGCTCGCAGCCGCGCCCGATCGCGCGCGCTGAGCAGCGCCCGGTACTCCGGCAGGTCGGGCAGGTGCCAGTCCCACAGGCGAATCGGCTGCGGCAGGCCGTACAGGCGCGAGTCGGCGCCGACGTAGATCCACTCGTCGCCGATGAACTGCGCGCCCCGCGCGGTGAATGCGATCAACGCCTCCGTCTTGCCGCCCTTCGCCCAGCCACAGACGAGCACTCCGGTCCCCTTGTACGTGAACGCGGCCGCATGCAGTGGCAGGACGCCGTTCGCGAGGGCTGCGATGTTGAGCAGGGGGATCAGCAGCGGGACGCCGGGAGATCCCGTCTCGCAGACGATCTCGCAGCGGTCGCCGAACCGGTTGAAGGCGACCTGTGCCCGTGCGCGCGTCTGGTGCCGGCTTCTGAGCACGAGGAACTCGTCGTCCGTGAAGGCCGCATCGTCCAGGCCCACGTAGCGGACCCGCGAGCCGAGCTCGAGCCGCTCGACGAAGCGCACGACGATGTCCGGTTCGCGCTCGAGCGGGCGCTGGATCGGGCCAAGCTGCCCGTCCACCGCTGCGACGTCGCGCGGAGCAGCGCCGACGAGGCGGATGCCGACGAGACCGTGAAGGTCGTAATCCACCTGCCCGGACGACGACGCCGACTGCTCGTCGCCGCCGCTCAACGCTCGCCCAGCAGCGCTTCGAGCTTGGGGCTGACGGGAATCCCACGGCCCGCAGCCTCCGCCCGGCGGCGCTGTGACCCCTGGCCGGGAACGTAGAGCCCCGGCACGTCGGCCTGCACGTGGTCGAAGAAGCTGCGCATCTGCTCTGAGAACGTGGTGCGGTCGGTGAACTGCTCGAGGTCGATGGCGATGAAGATGTCGCCCTTGGTCGGCGGCGCAGTCATCCAGCGCGTGCCGGTCACGCGATGGTTCGCCACGGCGCCGACCACCGGCCCCGCCAGGACCGCGACCAGCAGGCTGAGCAGCGCGCCCTTGAACTCGCCGCCGAGCGGCAGCAGGCCGCCTCGCAGCGCAGCTTCCGGGTCGATCGTCGGAGCGCCGTGCTCGTCTACCGCGAGACCCAGCGGCAGCAGCTCGCCCGACTCCTTGTGTGCGAGCAACATCGAGCGGGTGGCCGCCGCGGTCGAGAAGTCGACGCTCACGATGCCGTCGTCGAGCGGGAACGCATAGGCGATCGGGTTGGTACCGAGCACCGCCGTGCGACCGCCCGGGATCACCACGGCCGGTGAGGTGGTGGTCATCACGAGACCGAGCTTGCCTGTGTCGGCCGCCAGCTCAGCCCACGGGGCGAGGATGCCGAGGTGCCCGGCGTTCGCGACCCCGACGGCGGCGATGCCTGTTTGCTCGGACTTCTCGATGGCCAGCGTCATCGCCTCGGCTGCCGCCGGCGCTCCGAGCCCCTCGTGTGCGTCGAGCGTCGCGAAGCCGGGCCCCTCGAGCACCCGGCCACGCCGGGCCGACGGCGACAGCGTCTCGTTCCGGAATCCGTCGAGGATCTCGAAGATGCGCTCGACGCCGTGATGCAGGTAGCCGCGCGCCGCTCCCTCGACCAGATGGTCCGCCGTGATCCGCGCGTCGTCCTCGTGCACGCCCTCCCCGTGCAGGACGCTGAAGAGCCCGCTCTCGACCTCCGCGAGCGGCAGCATGCGCTCTTGCACTGCCAGCTTCACCTGGCCGTCGTCTCGCGCCAGTGGGCCGTCGTTGCTTCCGTTGTGAGTCGATGACATCTATGTCTGCCTCGTAGTGACGCGATTGGCGATGATGCGGGCGCCTCTGAAGAGGCCCAGCACGAACGGCGCGGGATCTCTCAACGAGATCAGCGCATCTGACTTCGGCCCCCGCATGGACTGTGCCCATTCCTTTAGGCTCAGCTCCCCGCGGCGGGCGTACTGCAGGGCGGAGAGGATGTCCTTCTCGAGGTAGATCCACTTCGCGCCCGCGTATCTCTGCTCGAGGTTGGGCGGCAGCGGCAGGCCGACCGCGTCGCAGTACATGCTGTAGATCAGGTCCACTCCGCCGACCTCGGCGATCGGGCCCCGCACCGTCGGACGGCAGATGTTCGGCTCGACGATCAGGTGCTCGCCGGTCTCGTCGTCGCGCTTGACCTCCAGGTAGCCGAGGCCCTTGAGGCCGACCCGCTCGAACAACTGGACCGTCAGGTCGAGCACGGCGTCGTTGCGGCACTCGACGCCGAGCGAGCTGGTGCCGGTCTGCGGAGGCCACTGGCGCAGCTTGCGTGCGACGAACGTCACGCGCGGCTTCGAGTCGGCGTCGAAGTAGCAGTTGCACGAGAAGAGCGCGCCGTCCCTCCCGCTGATCCACTCCTGCGCGAGGATCATCTTCGCCAGCGGAGCGGTGCGATCGTAGAGCGCGAGGAACTCGTCCGCGGTGGCGACCTTGTAGGCCTTGGCCCCGGCACGATCGTCCCAGGCGGCCGTCTTCATCGTCGGCTTCACGATGCACGGAAACGCCAGCGTCTCGACTGCGTGCTCGGCATCCGCTCGACTCTGGAGGAACAGCGTGCGCGGGACCGCGAACCCCTCTTTCTGGGCCCAGTCGTAGAAGCTGTGCTTGTGCATCAGCAGCTCCACGACGTCTTCCTCCGGCATCACGACGTGGTACCAGCGCTCGAGCTTGTCACGATGGCGGGACACGAGCAGGACCGTCAGGTCGGTGCAGGGGACGAGCACGGCCTTCTGGTCGAGCGTCGGGCCGAGCGTCTCGAGCGAGCCGATGAACTCGTCACTGGTGGTGTCGGAGTAGATGACCCGCTCGCAGACGCGCGTGCGCGCGAAGTGGTTGGGCTCCTTCGCGACGCCGATGACCGGGACGTCATGCGAAGCCAGGATCCGGGCCGTCTGCAGACCGGTGATCGAGCCGAGCCCGAGAACGACCGCGGGGGGCAGGGAAGACTTGGGCGAGGGGGGCACGTTCAACATCCTATTAACGTCTCTGCCAGTCGGAGCGGTCGGCGGACCGGGCGCTCAGCGCCCGGCCCTTCCGATCCGAAGCCGACCGCTCAGGGCTAGTTGCGCGTGACGGCCTCGCAGTTGGAGACCTGGTCGACCGAATCGACCCGGGCGCTGTCGCGACCCCCGCCGCAATCGACCACGTCGGCTACCCCGTCGACTGCGTTGATGGCGTCGCGCCCAGCTCCGCCGAACAACTGGTCCACGCCCGCGCCGCCGGCGAGGCGATCCTTCTTGCGGCCGCCGCCGATGATGTCGTCGCCGCCACCACCCGAGGCCCGGTCGTTGCCGGAGCCCGCCGCGATGACGTCGGCGTCGAGGCCGCCCGCGATGACGTCGCGGCCCTTATCGCCGGCCAGCCGGTCCGTGCCTCCGTTACCGCGAAGCTGGTCCTTTCCGGCGTCGCCCTTGACGAAGTCGGCCCCGTCGCCGCCGCGCATCCGATCGCCGCCGCCGCCGCCGTAGAGGCAGTCGCCGCCGGCGAGTCCGGCCAGCACGTCGGCGCCCCCGAGGCCGATCAGCACATCACCGAAGGCCGTGCCCTCGAGCGTGTCCCGCCCCGAAGTGCCCTCGCGCGTGCGCGCGGCCTCGCATGCTCCCGCGGCAGCCTCGGGGAAGACCTGGACAGGCTCGCCGCCGGGAGTCGTGCCGGGTGTCGTGCCGGGCGGCGCGCCGGTGGGCGTGCGCCCGAGGATCGTCTCGCAGTCCGCGTTCACGACGTCACTGTCGTCGACCGTCGCCGTGTCGGCGCCGTCGCCGCAGTTGACGATGTCGGCGATCTCGCCCTGCATGAAGAACTGGTCGTTTCCGCCGTTTCCGTTGACCGTGTCGACGCCGGTTCCTCCGTTCAGCAGGTCGTCGCCGGATCCACCGTTGAGCGTGTCGTTGCCGACCTGGCCTTGCAGGTTGGAGGGAAGGGCGGTCGCGTTCGTGAGCGTGTCGTCGCCGTCGCCGCCGCGCACCAGCAGCCTCAGGACCCCCGTGCAGACGAGGCTCTTGTCGGAAACCGGATTCGAGCACCGGGGATCGAGATTCAGTGGCGTGATTGTCGCGGCGCTGGCGCTGTCGACCCGGACCGTGCCCGTGGCGGGGTCGGTGAGGGTGAAGGTGAGGCGGTCGATATCGGTGCCTACTCCGTCGACGATCAGCGTCGTGCCGCCCGGGGTAACGCCTCCCGTGGCGGCGAGCGCCGCCGTCGTACCGAGGCCCATGAACGCCAGCGTCAAACCGACTGTGCCGGTTATCACCGAGCGGGTTGAGATCCTTCTCACGATGCTCCTTGGAGTGGGAATGAAGCTGGGGGCTTACCGCCCCACGGCACCAACGCCGGTAACAAACCGGGACGAAGGGAAAAGTAGCGTGCGCCTCACGGAGCCAACGCGACCAGCTGCCCCACGTTGGCGGCGCCGTTGGCGGCCGTGGCGGCGGCGGTCCCGGTCGCGCCTGCTGCGCTACGGCTGACGTCGGCGCCCTCGAGCGTCACCTTGTAGGTCCCGAGGCTTGCGATGTCGCCCCGCTCGATCATCCCGGCCGGGGGCGTGAACGAGCTGGCGCTGCCGGTGCCGAAGAAGCCGACGAGCTGCGTGCCCGCCACCGTGGTGGTGATCGACGGCGCCGTCACGGCGGTCGACGACGCGTTCGCCTGGCCGCCCGAGGCGTCGACGGGCGACACGCTGCGCACTCCGCCGTAGGCGATGATCCCGCCCGCCGCGCTCTGCGCCTTGGAGAGCGTCCACGTCTGCGATGCCGGCTCGCCCGCGCCGACGACGTGCGTGTACACGGACTGCGTCATCGTGGTGCCGTTGGCGGTCTGGCGCACGAGCGTCCAGCCGCTCGGCGGAGTCACCAGCGCATTGCCGCGCGACGCGATCGCCATCACCTCGACGTCGCCCACCTGGGCGCCGGCGGGTGTCGCGAGCGAGAGCGTCGTCGCCGTGCCGTTGCCGGCGAAGCTGGAGCCATGGAACGCGATCGCCCCCCCGGTCGAGCCCGGGAGCGTCGTCGCCGACGCGGCGGTGCTGCGGGCGGACCGGTTGCCGGCCGCATCAACTGCGTCGACCGTGTAGCTGTAGGTCGTGTTGGGCGCCAGGCCGGTGTCCGAGAAGGAAGCCGACGTGTTCGTCCCGACCGCTGTGCCGTTGCGATACACGTTGTAGACCGTGACGCCGACATTGTCGGTGGACGGCGACCACGAGAGGTCGATGCGGCTCGCGGAGGCCGCGGAGGCGGTTACTCCGCCCGGAACGCTCGGCGCCTCGCCGTCAGGCGGCGGAGTAGCGCCGAGGCTCATCTCGGAGTGGTAGTAGCGGAAGGCCTGCATGTCGCTGGCCAGCACGACCATCCCGGTGCGCGCGTTGACCGGCTGCTTGGTCGACGAGGCATCGTTGATCTTCGCGCCCGGCCACGTGATGAACTTCGCGCCGGGTCCGGGAGCGAACGAGATGTTGTTCATCGGGCTGGTCTTGTAGTGGATCGAGCCGCCGCCGACAGGCAACGTGGCGAACACGTAGATCTGGCGGTTCGTCTCGTCCAGCAGGACCATCGGGCGCGTGTGGTCGTCTGCGACCGTGCCGAACGTGTGGCTGGTCCACGTGCCCGAGTTGTTGCGCACGACCAGCGAGACCAGCGCACCGCTGTCCGGGTCCGAAGGATCGTCGCCGAGCGAGGTCTTGATCGCGGCGTACAGGCGCCCGTCGTCATCGGCCACGATGCCCTTGATGTTGATGTGGTCGTCCGCGAGCCGCGTTCCGACGAGCGGCTTCTCCAGCGTGCCCCAGCCATCGGCCGTGTCGGGCGCGCCGTCGGTATGGGTGACGAAGCGGAAGCTCTGACTCACCTGGTCGGACCACATGAAGCCGATCTTGCCCCGCATCTCCACTACCGCGGAGATGTCGTCGGACGTGACTGTGACATCGCCGACCGGTGGCTTGAAGGCGGTTCGCCACGTCGCGTCGTTCGTGGTCGAGTGCGTGACCCAGACCTGCTTCTGACGCGTGAAGGTCGCCCACAGCTTGCCCGTCGAGTCCTTGGCGATCGTGATCGACTCCGACGATTGCGGCGATGTTGACGGGGAAGCCGGCGTCGACGCGTGTAGGTGCGCGCTGACGAGTTGTATGAGAGCCGCACGAGCTTGCCGTAGTCGGCGCACGGCGCGCGAGGCCACGTAGAGCTTGTTGGTGCCCGCGTCCCAGAGCGCGTCGCCGGTGCTCTTGGAGCGGTCGTCCACGACCGTGCCGGTGTCGCGCCACGTGTGGTCCGCGCGCAGCTCGAAGATGTGCACGCGATTGTCGCTCGGGCTGAGCATCAGGCTCCACCAGGCGTTGTCCTGGTACCAGAGCTTGCTCTGCGGCTTGTCGGCCGTCGGGTTGGCGGTCACCGACGACGCGTACGTGAAGTCCTGGTAGGTGGTCGGCGTCGCAGCCTGGGCGGCGCCGGCGAGCAGCGCCGAAAGCGTCGCGGCAAGACAGACGGCGCGGCGCAGCACGCCGGCTCTTGATTGGGGGGTCGATTCGCGGGACGACATTACGGGGCGACTCCTCATTAATTGCCATGCGGCGGAGGGAACAGCCGCTTACCGGCGGCAACCCTAGACCTGAAAACTGTAATCCGACCGAAACACTCCACAAAGGTCAAGTCTCAGAGGCCCGCGCGTCGCATAGGGTGGGCGGCCCGCGTGCTCAGCTTCCGATTCTCACATTTCCCAGGAATCGCTCTGGCGTACGTGCGGTGGCTGATCCTTGCCGCGGTGCTCGTGACCCTGCTGACACCGGCCGGGTATGCCGGCGCGGCGCAGGTCACGCTGGTCCCCGACGCGACTGCGCCGTCTCGAGCGGTGACCGTCGTGGGCTCTGGCTTCCCTCCCCGCGCGCGCGGCAGCGTCAAGCTGCCCGCCACCACCGCGGTGCAGCGCCTGCGGGTCGACGCCGAAGGTCGCTTTCGGGTCGTGCTCGCGCTGCCGCAGCAGATCGACGCGCGTGACCGAACGCTCGTCATTCGGGCCGGCGACCGCCGCAGGGAATTGCCGCTCGCGGTGGGACAGGCCGGCGCCAGCCTGACCGTGGGGGCGCGCTCGCGGCGGATGCTCCTCCAGCCCTACGCCGCGCTCAGCGGGGCCGCGCGTACCGTGAGCGGCCGGGGTTGGCCCCGACGGGTTCGGATCGAGGCGTTGCTGGGTGGCCGCCTTTTGCAGTCGGTGCGCACGGACCGCCGCGGACGGTTGGAGATGCGACTCGCGCCGTCCGTCGCGACCGGGACCGCGCGGCTCGTGTTCCGTGCCGGCCGGCGGCGGCTGACCGTGCCGTTCCGCGTGACCGCCGGATCGACACCCGCGCCCGCGCCCGTGCCCGTGCCCGCTCCTGCACCGCCGGCGCAGCCCGGGGCGACACAGGACCCCTTGCCTGGTGCCCGCTCCCGGCCCGCCCGTGATCGCTGCCGCCGGTGACATCGCATGCGCGGCGGGCGACACGGTCACGGCGATCACGTGCCGCCAGGCGTCCACTTCCGGGCTCCTCGTCGGCACCGGCCTGAGCGCGGTGCTGCCGCTCGGCGACATCCAGAACGAAAGCGGAGCGCTGTCCGACTTCCAGGCGTCGTACGCGCCAACGTGGGGCCGCGTCGACGCGATCGCGTACCCGGTGCTGGGCAATCGCGAGTACCTGGCGCCGGCAGCGCAAGTGGCTACTTCGACTACTTCGGCGCCAGAGCGGGCCCCGCACCCGGGGGGCTACTACTCCTACGACCTCGGCGGCTGGCACCTGATCGCGCTCAACTCCAACTGCGGCTTCGTCGTCTGCAGCGCCGGCTCCGACCAGGAGCGCTGGCTGCGCGAGGATCTCGCCGCGCATCCCGCGACCTGTCAGCTCGCCTACTGGCATCATCCGCTGTTCGACGGCAGCGCGGGCGGTGGCGCGAGCGAGATGACCGCGATCTGGCAGGCCCTTGATGGCGCCGGCGTGGACGTGGTCCTCAACGGCCACGAGCACCACTACGAGCGCTTCGCTCCGCAGGACGCGGCTGGAGCCGCCGATCCCGGCGGCCCGCGCGAGTTCATCGTCGGCACCGGCGGTCGCAGCCATGGGTCGCGGCGGCGTCGTCCGCGGCCAACAGCGAACGGCGCAACTCACGACACGTTCGGCGTGCTGCGACTCACCCTTCGCGCCACGGGCTACGACTGGCGTTTCGTGCCCGAGGCCGGGCGCAGCTTCACGGACGCGGGCAGCCGCGACTGCCGCTGACGCGCGCGAGGGCGTCGGCGCGCCGGCTAGACGAACTCGCCTGCGGGCTCCGCGTCGCGCCAGGCCGCAAGCCCGGTGCGCAGCGTCGTCGGGTAGTCGAAGCCGCTGTCGGACAGCACGCGCGGCGTGGATGTTCGTCGACCGGTTGAGCTTCTGCACGCGCTCGGGCCGGAACGACTCGACGCCGGCCTTGTGCAGCACGCGCCCGGCGGCCAGGATGAGCGGCAGCGGGACCGTGCCGAGCGGGCGCGGCAGCTCGCCCACCTCGGCGAAGGCGGCGCACACCTCCTCGATCGTCGGCGGCGGCGTCGTAGGAGAAGTTGTAGGTGACCGTCGGAGCGGCGTGCGACCGCATGAAGAGCATGCTCTCGACGAGGTCGCCGACGTAGCCGCACGACTTGATCGTGTCGCGCCGCCCCGGATAGAGGAAGCGGCGCCGCTTGAGCGCCCACGCGAGCCGCGTGAAGTTGCCGCCCTCACCGGGCCCGAAGACGGTGCCCGGGCGCACGGTCACGAGCCGCCGGCCGGCTGCTGCGCTCGCCCACTGCCTCGTGGATCGTCTCGGCGGCGGCCTTGGAGCGCCCGTAGGCGGTCGCCGGCTGCAGCGGGCTGGCCTCCGTGACGGCCGCCTCGGTGGCGCCGTAGACGGCGATCGAGCTCGTGAACCAGAGGTCCGTCACGCCCGTGGCCTCGCAGAAGCCGGTCACGTGCCGCGCGCCCAGCTCGTTCGTCTCGTGGTACTCGTGGTCGGCGTGACCCGGCGTGCGGTGCACGGCGGCGAGGTTGAACACGAGCGCGGACGCGTCGACGTCGGCGAGCTCGATCGGGCGGCGCACGTCGCACCGGTGGAAGCGCATCTCGGCGCGCCATCGCCCAGCGTGGCGGCTCGACGTCGCAGAGCACGACCGGGCGATGCCCGCGCGCGACGAGCGCGTGCGCGAGGTGACGACCGATGAACCCGGCGCCGCCGAACAGGACGGCCGCGGTGGAGGCTTGCGTTCGCAAGCGGCTGGAGGATACGACAGTGGTCGAGTGCCTCGACCGGGACTGGACCCCGCACTTGCGCGCGCCGATACACTGCTTGCGTCGGCCGATAGTCGCAGCCGTCCACAGCGCCCCCTCCGCCACATACGGAGGCCGGGCCGGACGGGGTCCGTGAGCGCCGACTGCCCCTCACAGGGGTCCGCCTCACCCTGTGCTATCTTGGCTGGTCGCGCTTTGTGTGCCCGATCCGTCCCCGCGGATGACCCGGTCGCCCAGAGTCCGCTGCCCGTTGCCCGCTCGCCAGTCCAAGAGGAGTCGCCGTCTTGGCTTCCATCGACGCTCCCCGTACGCGCCGCTCGTTCGCGCGGCTCGACAACGTCCTCGACGTTCCCGAACCTGATCGACATCCAGAAGAAGTCCTTCGACTGGCTCGTCGACGTCGAGAAGGGGGGCCTGCGCGAGACGATCGACGACATCTCGCCGATCGAGGACTACACCGGCAATCTCGCCGTGCAGTTCGGTGACGTTCCAGTTCGACGCGCCCGTCGCGTCGCTGGAGGAGTGCCGCGAGAAGGACCTGACCTACGCGCGCCCGCTGACCGTCACGGTCGGCTTCATCAACCGCGAGACGGGCGAGATCCGCGAGCAGTCCGTCTTCATGGGCGACTTCCCGTGGATGACGGACCGCGGCACGTTCATCATCAACGGCACCGAGCGCGTCGTCGTGACGCAGCTCGTCCGCTCCCCGGGCGCCTACCTGATGGACCCGAAGGACGCGGAGAAGCAGCTCTTCGTCGCGAACCTGATGCCGGCCCGCGGCTCCTGGCTGGAGCTCGAGATCGACAAGAAGGGCCGCGTCTACGTCCGCATCGACCGCAAGCGCAAGCTGCCGGTCACCGTGCTGCTGCGCGCGATGGGCATGTCGGACGACGAGATCCTGCGCCGCTTCGAGGACTCGCTCTACATCCGCAACACGATCGAGGCCGACACGGAGCAGACGCGCTCGGAGGAGGGCGCGCTGATCGAGCTCTTCCGCAAGCAGCGCCCGGGCGAGCCGCCGTCCGTCGACAACGCGCGCAACCTGCTCAACCAGCTCTTCTTCGACCCCAAGCGCTACGACCTCACGCGCGTCGGCCGCTACAAGCTCAACAAGCGCCTCGGCCTCGACGTCGACCTCGAGACGCGCACGCTGACCGAGGACGACATCGTCACGCTCGTCCGCAAGCTGGTCGAGCTGCCCGAAGATCCTCGGCATGTCCGAGGAGGCCGACGACACCAAGGACTACGCCGCCGAGGCGATCTCGATGCCGCGCGAGCCCGTCGCCGACCACCTCGACGAGTACGAGCACTTCGGCAACCGCCGCCTGCGCACCGTCGGCGAGCTGATCCAGGAGGCCTTCCGGATCGGCCTCTACCGGATGGAGCGCGTCGTCCGCGAGCGCCTCACCACCGAGGACGCGGACACGATCACGCCGCAGACGATCATCAACATCCGCCCGGTCGTGGCCGCGCTGAAGGAGTTCTTCGGCTCCTCGCAGCTCGTCGCAGTTCATGGACCAGACGAACTCGCTCTCGGGCCTGACCCACCGCCGGCGCCTCAACGCGCTGGGCGCCGGCGGCCTCACGCGCGAGCGCGCGCCGATCGAGGTGCGCGACGTGCACCCGACGCACTACGGCCGCATGTGCCCGATCGAGACGCCGGAGGGCCCGAACATCGGCCTGATCGGCTCGCTCTCGAGCTTCGCCGCAGGTGTCCGAGTTCGGCTTCGTCATCGACCCCGTACCGCGTCGTCAAGAACGGCAAGGTCACCGACGAGATCGTCCACATCGACGCCACCGAGGAGCAGGAGCGCCGGATCGGCCAGGCCAACGAGCCGGTCGACAAGAACGGCAGGCTGCACGAACGAGCAGATCCTCTGCCGCACCCAGGCGGGCCACTACGAGTACTACGCGCCGGAGGACGTCGACCTGATCGACGTCTCGCCGCAGCAGATCTGGTCCGTCGCCACGGCGATGATCCCGTTCCTCGAGCACGACGACGCGAACCGCGCGCTCGATGGGCTCGAACATGCAGCGCCAGGCGGTGCCGCTGCTCAAGACCGACGCGCCGCTGATCGGCACGGGCATGGAGCGCCGCGCGGCGATCGACACCGGCGACGTCATCGTCGCCGAGCACGACGGCACGATCGAGTACGTGGACTCCACGCGGATCGTCCTCGCGCACGCCGACGGCCGCGACGAGTACGAGCTGCAGAAGTTCATGCGCTCCAACCAGGGCACGCTGATCCACCAGAAGCCGCGCGTGAACACGGGCCAGGAGGTCAAGGCCGGCCACGTGCTCGCCGACGGCTCGGCGACCGACAAGGGCGAGATGGCCCTGGGCAAGAACCTGAAGGTCGCCTTCATGTCCTGGGAGGGCTACAACTTCGAGGACGCGATCATCCTCTCCGAGCGCCTCGTGAAGGACGACGAGCTCACCTCGATCCACATCGAGGAGTACGAGATCGACGCCCGCACGACGAAGCTCGGCGACGAGGAGATCACCCGCGACATCCCGAACCGCTCGGAGGAGTCGCTGCGCAACCTCGACGACCGCGGCATCGTCCGCATCGGCGCCGAGGTGCAGTCCGGCGACCTGCTGGTCGGCAAGGTCACGCCGAAGGGCGAGACCGAGCTCACCGCCGAGGAGAAGCTGATCCGCGCGATCTTCAAGGAGAAGGCGCGCGAGGTCCGCGACACCTCGCTCAAGGTGCCGCACGGCGAGGGCGGCGTCGTCATCGACGTCAAGACGTTCTCGCGCGCCGCGGGCGACGACCTGTCCCCGGGCGTCAACGAGCTCGTCCGCGTGTTCGTGGCCAAGAAGCGCAAGATCGCCGAGGGCGACAAGCTCGCCGGCCGCCACGGCAACAAGGGCGTGATCTCGAAGATCGTCCCGCAGGAGGACATGCCGTTCCTCGAGGACGGCTCGCCGGTCGACGTCATCCTCAACCCGCTGGGCGTGCCGAGCCGCATGAACATCGGCCAGATCCTCGAGACCCACCTCGGGTGGGCCGCCGCCGAGGGCTGGTACGACGACGGCACGAGGCCTACACCGGCGCCTCCGGCGACGAGACCGGCGGCAAGGTCTACGTGGCCACGCCGGTGTTCGACGGCGCCACGCTCGAGGACGTCGACCACGCGCTCGTGCAGTGGCAGAAGCGGCACACCGCCGACGGCGGCCGCGTCCGCATGGACATCGACGAGAAGCGCCGCGCCGGCACCCGCGCGTCGGGCAAGGTGACGCTCTTCAACGGCCGCACCGGCGAGAAGTTCGAGAAGCAGGTCACCGTCGGCTACATGTACATCCTGAAGCTGCTGCACCTCGTGGACGACAAGATCCACGCGCGGTCGCACCGGCCCGTACTCGCTCGTCACCCAGCAGCCGCTGGGCGGCAAGGCGCAGTTCGGCGGCCAGCGCTTCGGCGAGATGGAGGTGTGGGCGCTCGAGGCCTACGGCGCGGCGTACACCCTGCAGGAGATGCTCACCATCAAGTCCGACGACACCGTCGGGCGCGTGAAGGCCTACGAGGCGATCG
Organism: uncultured Solirubrobacteraceae bacterium; assembly: GCA_963721315.1. Classification (GTDB taxonomy): domain Bacteria; phylum Actinomycetota; class Thermoleophilia; order Solirubrobacterales; family Solirubrobacteraceae; genus DASQMT01. The sequence continues at coordinate 15,073 of CAVRIU010000006.1, read as the reverse complement.
TCAAGGGCGAGAACATCGCCGAGCCGTCGATCCCCGAGTCCTTCAAGGTGCTCCTGAAGGAGATGCAGTCGCTGGCGCTCGACGTCAACGTGGTCTCCGAGGAGGGCACGCGCGCCGAGATGGGCGACGAGGACGACGACCTGCTGCGCGCGGCCGAGGAGCTCGGCATCGACCTCTCCGGCGTCCGCGCGGGCGACGGCGAGGGCGGCGCGGCCGACGAGCCGGCGGGCGACGCCGGCGAGGCCGCCGACGAGCAGGAAGCGGAGATCGCGGACGAGGGCGCGGCCGGCATGACCGACGACCCCGCAGCGACGGACGCGGCATACATCGAGGACGGCGTCGACGTGCCGGCCCTGGCCGACGGCGACGACGAGTAAGGACTCACATGATCGACATCAACAACTTCGACGCCATCGAGATCGGCCTCGCGTCCTCGAAGCAGATCCGCTCCTGGTCGAGCGGCGAGGTCACGAAGCCCGAGACGATCAACTACCGCACGCTCAAGCCGGAGAAGGACGGCCTCTTCTGCGAGCGCATCTTCGGTCCCACCAAGGACTGGGAGTGCTACTGCGGCAAGTACAAGCGCGTCCGCTACAAGGGCATCGTCTGCGAGCGCTGCGGCGTCGAGGTCACGCGGTCCAAGGTGCGCCGTGAGCGCATGGGCCACATCGACCTCGCCGCGCCCGTCAGCCACATCTGGTTCTTCAAGGGCGTCCCGAGCCGCATCGGCTACCTGCTGGACATGGCCCCGAAGGAGCTGGAGAAGGTCCTCTACTTCGCGGCGTCCATGATCACCTGGGTCGACTCGGAGGCGCGCGAGCGCGACCTCGAGCAGCTCCAGGAGAACGTCAACGAGGCCCTCGACGCCTACGCGGCCGAGAAGGAGGAGCGCCTGCTCGAGCTGCGCGAGTCGCTCGAGCGCCGCGACGGAGTACCTCACCACGGGCGCCCAGACGGGCTTCTCCGACGACGACCACCTGTGGGCCGAGCACCTCGACGTGCAGCCGAAGAAGCTGCACGGACGAGGACCGCGAGAAGCTCCTGAAGGACCTCAAGAAGACCATGGAGTCCGACATCGCGGACACCGAGGCCTACATCGAGGACGCCGCGGAGCGCCTGCGGGCGGTCTTCGAGGAGTTCAAGACGATGGAGCCGAAGAAGGTCGTCAACGACGAGTCCCTCTTCCGCGAGCTCAAGGAGCGCTTCGGCTCCCCGTACGGCTGGGGCGAGTACTTCCGCGGCGGCATGGGCGCCGAGGCGGTCCGCGACCTGCTCGAGCAGATCGACCTCGACAACGAGCGCGAGATCCTCGAGGACCAGGTCAAGACCGCCAAGGGCCAGAAGCAGCAGCGCGCGGTCAAGCGCCTGAAGGTGGTCTCCGCGTTCCTCAAGGAGGACCGCGAGGGCCGGCGCATCAACTCGCCGGACATGATGATCCTCGAGGCCGTGCCGGTCATCCCGCCGGAGCTGCGCCCGATGGTCCAGCTGGACGGCGGCCGCTTCGCGACCTCCGACCTCAACGACCTGTACCGCCGCGTCATCAACCGGAACAACCGCCTCAAGCGGCTCCTGGACCTCGGCGCGCCGGAGATCATCGTCAACAACGAGAAGCGCATGCTGCAGGAGGCCGTCGACGCGCTGTTCGACAACGGCCGCCGCGGCCGCCCCGTCACGGGCCCGGGCAACCGCGCCCTGAAGTCGCTGAGCGACATGCTCAAGGGCAAGCAGGGCCGCTTCCGCCAGAACCTGCTGGGCAAGCGCGTGGACTACTCGGGCCGCTCGGTCATCGTGTCCGGCCCGTCGCTGCGCCTGCACCAGTGCGGCCTGCCGAAGCTCATGGCGCTCGAGCTGTTCAAGCCGTTCATCATGGCCCGGCTCGTCGAGCGCAAGGCCGTCCAGAACATCAAGGCGGCCAAGAAGATGGTCGACTCGATGATCCCGGAGGTCTGGGACGTGCTCGAGGAGGTCATCCACGAGCACCCGGTCCTGCTCAACCGCGCCCCCACGCTCCACCGCCTGGGCATCCAGGCCTTCGAGCCGGTGCTCGTCGAGGGCAAGGCGATCCAGGTCCACCCGCTCGTCTGCCACGCGTTCAACGCCGACTTCGACGGCGACCAGATGGCCGTGCACCTGCCGCTCTCCGCCGAGGCCCAGGCCGAGGCGCGCGTGCTGATGCTCTCGTCCAACAACATCCTGTCCCCCGCGCACGGCGCGCCGCTGGCGACGCCGACGCAGGACATGATCCTCGGCACGTACTACCTCACCTACGGTGACGACGCCGAGACGCTGGCCGCGATCGACCCGCAGAAGAACGCCGAGCGCGTGCACGTGTTCCGCTCCGCGCAGGAGGCCGAGCTCGCCTACGAGGGCAAGCTGGTCGACCTGCACGCGGTGGCCCACTACCGGCCGGAGTGGCTGGAGGGCGGGCACATCGCCACCACGGTCGGGCGGATCATCTTCAACGACAAGATCGAGCGCGCCCTCGAGGAGACGATGGGCGAGGACTTCGACCGGTCCCGCTACTCGTTCATCAACAAGCCGCTGCGCAAGCGCGACGTCACCGCGTTCGTGGACGAGCTCGTCCAGCAGTTCGGGGCGCCGGCGATCTCGCAGGTCCTCGACGCGTTCAAGGACCTCGGCTTCAAGTACGCCACGCAGGCCGGCATCACCGTGTCCAAGAACGACGTGGTCGTGCCGCCGGACAAGGAGAAGATCCTCGCGGCGTACGAGAAGCGCGTCTTCGAGATCCAGGACCAGTACGACGAGGGCCTGATCACCGAGGAGGAGCGCCACCTCGCGGTCACCAACCAGTGGAACGCCGCGACGGACGAGGTCGGCGAGGCGATGATCAAGAACATCGCCGAGACGGACCGCCTGAACTCCATCTTCATGATGGCCGAGTCGGGCGCCCGTGGCTCGCACAAGCAGATCCGCCAGCTGGCGGGCATGCGCGGCCTCATGTCGAACCCGAAGGGCGAGATCATCGAGCGGCCCGTGAAGGCGAACTTCATGGAGGGCCTCGACGTGATCGAGTACTTCACCTCCACGCACGGCGCCCGCAAGGGCCTCGCCGACACGGCGCTCCGCACGGCGGACTCGGGCTACCTGACCCGCCGCCTGGTGGACGTGGCGCAGGACGTGATCATCCGGATCGAGGACTGCGGCACGCCGGAGCACGTCGAGCTGCCGGTCCGCAAGGCGGGCGAGCGCAACGAGATGCTCGTCGGCCGCGTCGCGGCCGCGAACGACATCAAGGTCAAGCGCGAGGTCGTCGTCGAGAAGGGCGCCGAGATCGGCCTGGCCGAGATCGCCCGCATCGACGAGCTGCTGGGCGAGACGCGACGGCGCCACGGTGCGCGGTCCGCTCCGTGCTCAAGTGCGAGGCGACGTCCGGCGTGTGCCAGGCGTGCTACGGCCGCTCGATGGCGTCGGGCAAGCTCGCGATGATCGGCGACGCGGTGGGCATCATCGCCGCCCAGTCGATCGGCGAGCCGGGCACCCAGCTCACCATGCGGACGTTCCACACCGGCGGCGTCGCCGGCGCGGACATCACGCACGGCCTCCCGCGCATCGTCGAGCTGTTCGAGGCGCGCAAGCCGAAGGGCCTGGCGAAGATCGCCACGGTGGCCGGCGTGGTCGCCGTCGAGGACTCCGACCGGGCGCGCACCGTCGTCATCACCGACGACGCGGGCGAGGAGCACCGCGAGACGTTCCCGCGGCGCACGCGCCTGCTCGTCGACGAGGGCGCGCGCGTCGAGATCGGCGACCAGATCAACGAGGGCAACCTCTACCCGCACGAGCTGCTCTCGCACGGCGGCAAGACCGCGCTGGCGCGGCGGACGCGGACCGAGCTGTACCTCGTCGACGAGGTCCAGAAGGTCTACAAGTCCCAGGGCGTGGACATCAACGACAAGCACATCGAGCTGATCGTGCGCCAGATGCTCAAGAAGGTCCGCGTGGACCAGAAGGGCGACACGGAGTACCTGCCCGGGCCAGTTCGTCGACCGCCACGAGTTCCGGCGGACCAACGACCAGGTCAAGGGCTCCGGCGGCGAGACCGCGGCGTTCGAGGAGATCATCCTCGGCATCACCAAGGCCTCGCTGGCGACGGACTCGTTCCTCTCGGCGGCCTCCTTCCAGGAGACGACGAAGGTGCTGACCGACGCGGCGCTCGAGGGCAAGATCGACCGCCTCGCGGGCCTCAAGGAGAACGTGATCATCGGGAAGCTGATCCCGGCGGCCACGGGCCTCAAGCGCTACCGCTCGATCGAGATCGAGCCGTCCGAGCCGCTGCCCCGCGGCATCGACGACGTCGGCGCTGCTCGAGGGCGACGAGCTCGCCGCCGAGCTGGGCCTGGACGACGGCGAGGGCCTGGGCGGCTTCGGCCCGGCCTTCGACACGGCCGAGCTCGAGGAGATCGGGTCCGGCTTCGGCACCGGTGGCGGCGGCGGGTTCGACGACATCGGCGGGGACCTCGACGTCCCCGGCTCGTCGGACAACGACCGCTGAGCCCGTTCCCAGTCCGCTGAAGCTCTCCGCGGCCGCCCTCTCGGGGGCGGCCGCGGCCGTTCTGGGGCGGCGCGCCGCGTGGGTGGAGCCCCGCTCGCTCGTCGTGCGCGAGGAGGAGCTCGCCCTGCCCGGCTGGCCGGCGGCGCACGACGGGCTGCGCGTGGCGCTCGTGAGCGACGTGCACGCGGGCGCCGGGCACATGACGCACCGGCCGGCTGGCGGGCATCGTCGACCACGTCCTGGCCGCGGAGGCCGACGTCCACCTCCTGCTCGGGCGACTACCTCGACTCGACGACGCTCGGCGACGGGCGCGCGCGGGTGCTCGAGGTGGCGGAGCGAGCTCGCGCGGCTGCCGGGCGCGGTCGCCGTGCTCGGCAACCACGACTGGCGCGGCGCCGGGCCCGCGATGGGCTGGGCGCTGCGGCGACGCGGGCGTGCGGGTGCTCGAGAACGACGCCGTGCGAGCTGCGGCCGGGGCTGTGGGCCGCGGGCGTGGCGGACACGCGCCACCGCGTCCCGGATCCCGCAGGCCGCGCTCAGGGCGTGCCCGGCGATGCGGCGGTGCTGTTCCTCACGCACGACCCGGACTTCTTCCCGGACGTCCCCGCGCGCGCGCGACCTCACCGTCGCGGGCCACCTCCACGGTGGCCAGGTCAACGTGCCGCATCCTTCGCCGCGCGGTCCATGCCGACGGCCTACGGCGACCGGTACCTTGCCGGTCACGTGGTCGAGGAAGGCCGGCATCTCTACGTCTCCGCCGGCCTCGGCACCGCCGGCCTGCCGCTGCGGCTCTTCCGGCGCCCCGAGGTGCCGGTGCTGCGGATCACAGGCGCCGCGCCCAGGACTCCAGCCGCGTGACGTGCTCCTCGGCGAGCCCGGTCGCGGGCTCCGTGGGCACCAGCAGGGTCGGGGCGGCCCGTGCGGCGCGCCCAGGCCTCGCAGCTCGCGTCGAAGGCGTCGTCGATCCACGCGAGCGGCGTGTCGGGTCCGGCCCATGACTCGATCGCGCCGAGCTTCCAGTGCCGTGCGGGCGCGCCCTCGCGCCGGCGGGAAGCGTGAGGTGCGGCCAGCCGCCCGGGAGGCCGAGCAGGCGCGGCAGATGCTCCTCCGCGCGCTCCTCCCAGCCCGTGCACCAGGCGCACTCGAACGTGGCCGCGAGGCGGTTGAGGCAGCGCGGCCGCGTGGGGGGAGAGGAAGTGGGGTATGCCGTCCACGGCGGTCGGCGACGAGGCCGGCAGGGGGCGCGGCCCCGAAGCCGAAGAGGGACAGCACGCCGTCGACGTCCACGAGCAGGATGGGCCGGCCACCGCTTCTTTTCACGATCCCGCACGTTAGTCTGGGTGTCGCATCGGGCCTCAAGAAGGTTGGGGGATGGTCCGATGACATGGAGTGACCGGCCAGGGGGTTCGCACCGAGGGTGCGACGGGCCGGTCGAACAGACGCCGCGTGGTACGCGGCACACAACCACACCTTCCTTCTCACACACGTGACTCTCGGCATCCTGCTCGCGCTCGGCTGCGCCTTCGCGACCCAGCTCGGCTTCCTGTACAAGCACCGCGGCGCCAACGAGGCGCCCTCGGTGGACGTCCGGCACCCGCTGCGCTCCGGCGCGTCGCTGTTCCGCTCCAAGTGGTTCGCGGTCGGCATGGGCATCGCCGCCGGCGCCTGGCTGCTCCACGTCGCCGCCCTCGTCTTCGCGCCGCTCTCGCGTCGTCCAGGCCGTGCTCTCGACCGGCGTCGTGATGCTCGCGGTGCTCGCGGAGCGGATCTTCGGCTTCAAGGTCGGCCCGCGCCAGTGGGCGGGCGTCGGCGATGACCGCCGCCGGCCTCGTGCTGCTGGTCGTCACGCTGCCCGCCGCGCAGGGCTCGCACTCCGCCTACTCCCTCGCCGGGATGATCTCCTTCGAGGTCGGCATGCTCGCCATCGGCGCGCTGCTGATCTCCGCCCCGCGCCTCGGCGCGCCCGACCACCACCACGGGATCATGCTCGGCGCCGCCGCCGGCACGCTCTTCGGGGTGAGCGACGTGGCCATCAAGGCGCTCACCGGCGTCGGCGGCTTCGTCGAGTTCCTCGGCTCGCCCTGGCTCGCGGTCTGCATCCTCGCCTCCGTCGTCGCCTTCTACGCCTCGCGCGCGCGGGCATGCAGGACGGCGAGGCGGTGCCGGTGATCGCCGCGACCTCCACGGCCGCGAACGTCTCCTGCATCCTCGGCGGCATCGTCGTCTTCGGCGACCCGATGCCCTCGGACACGCTGGGCATCGTCGTCCAGGCCGTCGCCTTCACGCTGGTCTGCATCGCCGCGCTCGCTCACGCCGCCGCCGGTGCGCGCCGCGGCCGCGAACGCGACCTGAGCAACGTCGACAGCCGCCGCGCGCGCCGTCCGGACGTTTCGACCGCCCGTGGAGCATCAACGTCGAGATCGCGCGCCGCCCGGGCGGGCGCTGCGACGTTCATGCGGCGCGTCGAGCGGCCAGGATCTGCGCGAGCTCGGCGATCACCCGCACCGGCTCGGCGTCGAGCCGGCGCCACGTGACCCGCATCACGACCCAGCCGCGCGCGAGCGAGGTAGGCGTCGCGCGCGCGGTCGTGCTCGAAGGCCGCTGCGGTGGCCGTGGGCGCCGTAGCCGTCCGTCTCGACGATCACCTTCTCCTCGGGCCAGGCGAAGTCGGCGCGTGTAGCGGCCGATCTGGTGCTCGGCCGACGGGACGCGGGAGGCCGGCGCGCCGCAGCGAGCGCGTGGAAGCGCCGGCGCGAAGGCGCCCGGCGTCGGCGCGGCGTCCGCGTCGCGTGAGCCCCGCCTCGTCGAGCTCGCGCCTGGGTGACGAGCTTGCGCACGAGAGCCTCGCGGCACAGCCGGGCGAAGTCCGGCTCGCCGACGGAGGTCCTCGCAGCGTCCGCAGCGGTGACGTGACCGGCAGCCCGTCGTGCCACGGTCGACCTCGAACGGGCGCGTCGTCCGTGGACGCGGATGCCGGGCCGCGACCGCGGCGGCGTGCCGAACGACGAGCACGTCGATCACGTCGTCGAGGCGGTCGCGCGATGCCGCCGGTGCGACGCGGCGGTCCGGTGGCTCAGCGCCGCGCGCGGTCCGACCGCGAGAAGCGCGGCGCGGAGCCGTGCGCGTCGGTCAGACGGCGGGTGCCCGACCGCGTAGACGCCGCGGAAGACGATGTGCAGCCGGCCGGCGGCGACGCGTCCGCCGATCGCGGATCCGGTCAGCGGGAGGGCGAGCAGGTCGGCGCGCGTGACGAGCCCGTCCTGCGTCGCGGCGAGCGCCGCGATCCCGGCATCGACGTCGGACGGGGCGCGCGCGGCGGCGTGGCGGTCGACGTTGATGCGTCCAGGGAGGCGCAACGTCGACGACCGGGGCGGGAACGGTGGGCTGTCGACGTTCGCGGCGGAGGGGCATGCCTGCATCGTGCACCCGCCGGCCGCCGCGCCCGGGCGGATGACACGGAGTTGGTGCGGTCACGCCGCGACCTTGTCACCGTCCAGGGACTTCACGAGCGCTTCGCGGGCGCGGAAGACGCGGCTCATGATCGTCCCGCGCTTGCAGCCGAGCGCGTCGGCGGCCTCCGTGTAGGTCAGGCCGGCCACGTAGGTGGTGACGAGCACGTCGCGGTGGATCTCGGGAAGGGCGCGGATGGCGGCGAGGACCTCGGCCTGCTCGGCGCGCAGCGACGGGTCGTCGCCCTCGCGGTTGCGCGGCTCGGGCGCGGAGTCGAGCTCGACGCAGGCGACGCGGCGGCTCGCCTCGCGGTGGCGGTCGATGTGGCGGCGGCGCATCGCGGAGCGCATGTAGTGCAGCTCGGAGTCGCCCTTGAGCTCGCGCGGGCGGCGCAGGATCTGCTCGTAGGTGTCCTGGACGAGGTCCTCGGCCTCGTGGGGGTCCTTGGTGATGAGGATGGCGGTGCGGTACAGCCGGTCGAGGTGGTCGGCGGCGCGGTGGGGGTCGAGTCGCATTGCCGCAGCATCCGGGCCGGGCGCCCATCGGGGCATCAGGGGCGTCCCCGGTATCGCACCCTGATCCCGCTCCCGGGGTGCGTGGTCGGACAGATCGGAGTTGGCACCCGCCGAGACGCCCGTGTACCTTGTACGGATCGGCGTACGGGAGTCGACAAAGTGGACGAACGGAGAGGCATGACCGCCGTCGAGCACATGGTGACCGACGACATGCAGGACCTGGCGCGCAAGCACCTGTGGATGCACTTCACCCCGATGGGCGGCTACGACGCCGGCCACGAGGTGCCGATCATCGTCCGGGGCGAGGGCTGCTACGTCTTCGACCAGCACGGTCGCCGCTTCCTCGACGGGCTCGTCCGCGCTGTACTGCGTCAACATCGGCCACGGCCGCGCGGACGTCGTCGAGGCCGGCGCCGCCCAGGGGCGCGAGCTCGGCTTCTACACCAACTGGTCCTACGCGCACCCGCAGGCGATCGAGCTGGCCGCGCGCGTCGCGAGCCTCGCGCCCGGCGACCTCAACCGCGTCTTCTTCACCAGCGGCGGCAGCGAGGCGGTCGACTCCGCCCTGAAGCTCTGCCGCCAGTACCACAAGCTCAACGGCGAGGGCGGCCGCTACAAGGTCATCTCGCGCAAGCTCGCCTACCACGGCACGACGATGGGCGCGCTCACCGCGACCGGCCTGCCGGGCGCCCGCCGCCCGTTCGAGCCGCTGTTCCCGGGCTGCGCCCACGTCGCCAACACCAACCCGTACCGGCCCGAGACCGACGACCCGGCCGAGGCGATCCGCGAGCGGATCGAGTGGGAGGGGCCGGAGACGGTCTCCTGCGTGATCCTCGAGCCCGTGCAGAACTCGGGCGGCTGCTTCCTCCCGCCCGACGGCTACTTCCGACAGGTCCGCGAGATCTGCGACGCCTACGGCGTGCTCCTGATCTCCGACGAGGTCATCTGCTCCTGGGGCCGGCTCGGCCACTGGTTCGGCTCCGGGCGCTACGGCTACCAGCCCGACATCATCACGACGGCCAAGGGCCTGACCTCCTCCTACGCGCCGATGGGCGCCGTGATCGCCACCGACCGCGTCTTCGCCCCCTTCAACGCCGACGGCGAGGCCTTCTGGCACGGCATCACGTTCGGCGGCCACCCGATCTCGAGCGCCATCGCGCTGGCCAACATCGACGTGATGGAGAACGAGGGGCTGCTCGAGAACGTCCGCGCCAACGAGGGCGCCTTCGCCGCGATGCTCGACTCCCTGCGCGACATCCCGATCGTCGGCGACGTGCGCGGCACGGGCTACTTCTGGGCGCTCGAGCTGGTCAAGGACCGCGAGACCAAGGAGACGTTCACGCCGGAGGAGTGCGACTGGCTCCTGCGCGACTACATCTCCGCCGAGGTCTTCGCCCGCGGGCTGATCTGCCGCGCCGACGACCGCGGCGAGCCCGTCGTCCAGCTCGCGCCCCCGCTGATCGCCGGCCCGGAGCAGTTCGAGGAGATCCGGACGGTCCTGCGGCCGGTCCTCGAGGAGGCCTCCCGCAGGCTCGGGTTGTAAGTGCTCGCGCTGCGCGACCTCCTCCGCGACCTCGACATCCGGCTCGTCGCCGGCGAGGACGGGGCTCGACCGGGCCGTCCGCTGGGTGCACATCTCCGAGCTGGCCGACCCGACGCCCTGGCTGTCGGGCGGCGAGCTGCTGCTCACCACGGGGATGAACCTCACCGACCCGGCCGCGCAGCGCGCCTTCGTCGAGCGGCTCGCGGGCCACGACCTCGCCGGCCTCGGCCTCGGCGTCGGCTTCGCGCACGCCGAGACGCCGCCCGGCCTGCGCGACGCGGCCGACGAGCTCGGCTTCCCGCTCTTCGAGGTCCCGTACGACACGCCGTTCATCGCGATCACCGAGAAGGCGTTCTCCCACCTGGTCAACGAGCAGTACGCGGTGCTCCAGCGCGCGCTCTCCGCCCACGAGCGGCTCGAGCGGATCGTGCTCTCCGAGCAGGGGCTCGAGGGCGTCACCGCCGCGCTCGCCGGGCTGATCGGCGGCACCGCGATGGTCTTCGACGCGCGCGGGGAGACGCTCGCGCGCTCCGACGGCGCCGCGCCGCTCACCGCCGAGGTGCTCGAGGCGACCGGCGCCGAGGTGCGCGAGCGCGCCCGCGCGGGCGCCCGCCGCGGCTACGCGCCCAGCGGCGAGCTCCACGGCCGCTCGCTCGCCGTGCCCGTCGTGCGCACGCCCGCGCGCGGCAACGGCGAGGGCCCGGCGCCGCAGGCCTGGCTCGTCGCCGTCAAGGACCGCGGCGGCCTGGGGGAGTTCGACCGCCTCGTGCTCCACCAGGCCGTCACCGTGGTCGCGCTCGAGCTCCTGCGCCGCCGCGTCGCCGACGACACGGAGCGCCGCCTCGCCGGCGACGTCCTCTCCGCGATGGTCTCCGGCGAGCTGGCCGGGAGCGAGCTCGCCCGCCGGCTGGAGCCGTTCGGGCTGCACGAGCGCGTCGGCGTGCTCGTGCTCACGCCGCCGCGCTCGGTCAAGGCGCTGGTCGAGGACGGCCTGAGCGCCGCGCTGCGCGACGAGGTGCCGGGCGGGCTGGCCGCCGGCACCGGCAAGTTCTCCTGCGCGCTGCTGCCGATGCGGCGCGACGAGCGCGACGACGACCTCTTCGCGCTCGCCGAGCGCGTCCGCGCGCGCGTCTCCAAGGAGGCCGGCATGGCGCTCGCCGCCGGCGCCGGCCGCGGCGTCGGCGCCGCCGACCTGCGCCGCACGTTCCACGAGGCGCGCTGCGCGCTCGAGGCCCAGGTGCTCTCCGGCGAGGCCGGCGACGCGAACGGCAACGGCCGCCCGGCCCCTGCTGGCCACCTACCGCGACCTCGGCTCCTTCCAGCTGCTGCTCGCCGCTCCAGGACGACGACGCGCTGCGGCTCTTCTGCGACTCCATCCTCGCCCCGATCGAGGACGGCGAGGGCGCCTACGGCGGCGAGCTGATGCGCTCGCTCGAGGCGTTCATCGAGTGCAACGGGCAGTGGGAGCGGGCCGCGCGCCAGCTCTACTGCCATCGCCACACGCTCCGCTACCGCATCCGCCGGGTGGAGGAGCTGACGGGCCGGTCGCTGGACTCCGCCCGCGATCGCATCGACTTCTGGCTCGCCCTCCGCGGGCGCGAGCTGGTCACCTGACGGCACAACACCCCGAGAGCGAAGGAAGCGAGGACCGCGAGTGAAGGTCGGCGTCCCCACCGAGATCAAGACGGACGAGTACCGCGTCGCGCTGACGCCGTCCGGCGTCCGCGAGCTGGTCGAGCACGGCCACGAGGTCGTCGTCCAGGCCGGCGCCGGCGAGGGGTCGGCGATCGAGGACGACGCCTACGAGGCCCAGGGCGCGACGATCCTGCCCGACGCCGACGCCGTGTTCGGCGCGGCCGACATGATCGTCAAGGTCAAGGAGCCGCAGCCCGTCGAGGTGGAGCGGCTCGAGGCCGCGCCACACGCTCTTCACCTACCTGCACCTCGCGCCGGACGCCGAGCTCACCCAGGGCCTGATCGACTCGGGCGCGACCTGCGTCGCCTACGAGACGGTCGAGGACTCGCGCGGGCGGCTGCCGCTGCTGGCCCCGATGAGCGAGGTCGCGGGCAAGATCGCCACGCAGGCGGGCGCCTTCATGCTCGAGAAGCCGCTCGGCGGCCGCGGGATCCTGCTCGGCGGCGTCCCGGGCGTCGCCGCGGGCAAGGTGATGGTCATCGGCGGCGGCGTGGTCGGCATGAACGCGGCGTTCATCGCCGTGGGCATGGAGGCCGAGGTCTACGTCTACGACCGCAACATCGACCGCCTCCGCGAGCTCGACCTGTACTTCGCCGGCCGCGCCTCCACGTGCTACGCCTCCACGCTCGAGATCGAGCAGCGGCTGCCGGAGATGGACCTGGTGATCGGCGCGGTGCTGGTCCACGGGGCGAAGGCGCCGTACGTGATCCGGCGCGACCAGCTCGGCCTGATGAAGAAGAACGCCGTGCTCGTCGACGTCTCGATCGACCAGGGCGGCTGCTTCGAGACGTCGCGGCCCACCACGCACTCCGACCCGACCTTCGAGGTCGACGGCATCACGCACTACTGCGTGGCCAACATGCCCGGCGCGGTCCCGGTCACCTCGACCTACGCGCTGACCAACGCGACCCTGCCCTACGTGCTGCACGTGGCGGACGCCGGCGTGGAGCAGGCGGCGCGGGAGAACCCCGGCCTCGCGCGGGGCGTCAACGTGGTCGGCGGCAAGGTCACCTACGAGCCGGTGGCCGACGCGACCGGCACGGAGTACACGGAGCTCTTCGAGGCGCTGGCCTCCTGAGCGGCGATGTGCGACCCGCTTCCGCGGGAATCGCTCCGCGCGGATCGGCGTCCTGTCCCGCATGCCCGCCATGAGGGACTTCCGGAACGAGTTCGCCACCCACGCCGTGGCGCACGCCCTGCCCCGCCGCGCGGTCGCACCTGAGGACGCGCGCGAGGAGCTCGCGGAGCTGCTCGCGCTCCTCGCGGGCGAGCGGCGCGGGGACGCCGCCCTCCTCAGCGCCGAGCCGGCCTAGCGGCGCGAACGTACGGAACCGGGGCCCAGAGCCCCGGGTTCCGTACGCTCGGCGCCGCGAGTTCGCCCCTGCATCCCGCTGCTACCATGCCGCGCCGTATGCCGACGACCTCCCAGCTCGTGCGCAAGGGCCGCAAGGCCCCCAAGAAGAAGCTGGCCACCCCTGGCTTGAAGTCGGGCAAGGGCCGCAAGAAGAAGGTGGCCGCCCCGCAGCGTCGTGGCGTCTGCACCCGCGTGTACACGACCACGCCCAAGAAGCCGAACTCCGCTCTGCGCAAGGTCTGCCGTGTCCGGCTGACCAACCAGATGGAGGTCACCGCGTACATCCCCGGCGAGGGGCACAACCTGCAGGAGCACTCCGTGGTGCTCGTCCGCGGCGGTCGCGTCAAGGACCTCCCGGGCGTCCGCTACAAGGTCGTGCGCGGCACCCTGGACGCCGCCGGCGTCTCGGACCGCAAGAAGGCCCGCTCCCAGTACGGCGTGAAGGCCAAGTAGCGATGCCCCGCCGCTCCGCCGCCACGATCCGGCCCGTCGAGCCGGATCCCCTGCACCGGTCCAAGCTGGTCCAGCAGGTCATCAACCGCGTGATGCTCGACGGCAAGAAGTCGACCGCCGAGCGCATCGTCTACGACGCGCTGGCGATCCTCTCCGAGCGCACGGGCAAGGACCCGGTCGAGGCGCTCGAGACGTCCGTCAAGGCGCTCACCCCGGTCCTCGAGGTCCGCTCCCGCCGCGTCGGCGGTGCGACCTACCAGGTGCCGGTCGAGGTGCCCGCCCGCCGCGCCCGCACGCTCGCCGTCCGCTGGCTCGTCGAGTTCGCGCGCAACCGCCGCGAGAAGTCGATGGCGCAGCGCCTGGCCAACGAGCTGCTCGACGCGCAGTCCCAGCAGGGCGGCGCGTACAAGCGCAAGGACGACATCTTCCGCATGGCGCAGGCCAACAAGGCCTTCGCCCACTACCGCTGGTAGGACCCTGGCGCCGGTGAGCGGCAGCTGGGAACCGTTCGGCCGCACGGCCGCGCTCGACACGGCGCCGGATCCGTCCGCGCCCGCCGCGGCGACGCCGCCCGCGGAGGCGCCGGCGGCCTTCCTCGAGCGCCGGCCGCGCCGCGCGCTGGCGGTCGTCACGTGCATGGACAGCCGGCTCGATCCGCTGCGCGACCTCGGGCTCGAGCGCGGAGACGCGATGGTGCTGCGCAACGCGGGGGCCACGCTCTCCGAGGATGTGGAGCGCTCCCTGCGCGTCGCCCACGAGGGGCTCGGCGTCGACGAGGTCTGGCTCGTCGGCCACACGGACTGCGTCGCGCACGGCGCCGACATCGAGAACGTCCGGGCCGCGCTGCGCGACGGCGTGCGCCGGGTGCACGGCACGCTGCCCGGGTTCACGGTGCGGACGCTCGTGTACGACCTGGCGACTGGCCGCGCCGACCCCCTCGACTAGCGGCGCCGAGGATCAGCGCCGCACCGGCGACGATCGCCGCGCCGCCGAGCAGCTCGAGCGTCACCGCCGGCCCCGCCTGCGCGCGCGCGGCCGCGTACGCCTCCCCGTAGAGCCCCGTGTCGTCCGTGACCGGCCGGTCGGCAGCAGCGCCACCCCGAGCGCGGCGATCCCGAGCGCCAGCGCGACGGCCGCGGGCCGCGACCCGCCGCGGACGGCCCCCACGGCCATCAGCACGGCGGCGGCCGCGACGAGCACCAGCACCCGCGTACCCGTGATGCGCGCCGGCGGACGACGATCGCGCCGGGCGCGACGGAGTCGCCGACGCGCACCTCGTAGAGCGTGGAAGAATCCGCGGCGACGAGCAGCGCGACGCCCGCCAGCGGGAGGATCAGCAGAGCGGTCCGCACGCCCGGGAACGCTAGTGCCCGCGCGGTGGACGACCGCCGAGCCGCTGGCCGCTGCTACCATGGGCTGTCGCCGGGGGCGATGCGCGTCTGCGCCCGCCCCGCGTGGGCCCCGGCTAGACCATGGAGACACTCGAGACATAGCCCTATCCCTCGGGCCGTCCTCCAAGTGAATCCACGGGCCCGAGCGGCCCGTTTTTTCT
>CAVRIU010000005.1:0-193613 GCA_963721315.1 uncultured Solirubrobacteraceae bacterium | reverse complement strand
AGGTCGCGGGCGGGAAGATCAAGTACCGCTACCGCGGCTAGCAGCCCGCGCCCGCGCGATGGCGCGAATCCTCGTCGGCGTCACCGGTGGGATAGCGGCCTACAAGGCGCTCGAGCAGACGCGCCTGGCCACGCGCGCCGGTCACCGCGTGCGCGTGATCCAGACCGAGTCGTCGCTGCGCTTCGTCGGCACGGCCTCGTTCGCTGCGATCACCGGCGCGCCCGTGCTGACCAGCGAGTGGGAGCCCGACCCGCTGCGCGGCGCTTTCCCCGGTGACCCGGCGCCCGCACATGCGCCGCTCTCTCACCTCGCGCTCGCAGAGGTCGCCGACGTGTTCGTGGTCGCGCCGGCGTCCGCCAACACGCTGGCCAAGCTGGCGGCCGGCCAGGCCGACAACCTGCTCTGCGCCGCGGCGCTCGCCTGCCGCCGTCCGCTCGTGCTCGCGCCCGCGATGAACGACGCGATGTACGAGCACCCGGCGACGCAGGCGAACCTCGCCACGTTGCGCGCACGCGGCGCGACCGTGCTCGAGCCCGGAACCGGCGCGCTCGGCTCGCCCGGCGAGTGGGGGATCGGGCGGCTGCCCGAGCCGCCCGCGCTGCTCGCCGCGATCGAGGCCGCGCTCGGAGACACGGGGGCGCCGGCGACCCGCAGCGCGACCCCCGAGCGTCGCGACCGCCCCGAACGGCGATCGCCGCTGGTCAGGCCTGCGCGTGCTCGTGACGGCAGGCGGCACGCGCGAGCCGATCGACGCCGTGCGCTTCATCGGCAACCGCTCGTCGGGCCGGATGGGCTTCGCGCTCGCCGACGAGGCCGCGCGGCGTGGCGCCGCCGTCACCGTCGTGGCGGCCAACGTCGGGCTGGCGCGCAACCCCGCCGTGCGCTACGTCGACGTCGAGAGCGCGGCCGAGCTCGCTGCCGCGACGGCCGCCGAGTTCGACGGCTGCGACCTGCTGCTGATGGCGGCGGCTGTCGCCGACTACCGGCCCGCAGCCGCGCGCGCGGACAAGATCAAGAAGACCGAGGCCGAGCTCGAGCTGCGGTTGGAGCGCACCGAGGACGTCCTCGCCGGGCTCGCGGCGCGCCGTCGCGAGGGTCAGCTGCTTGTCGGCTTCGCCGCGGAGACCGGCGCGCGGGCGGTCGAGTACGGCCGCGACAAGCTCGCGACGCAAGCAGCTCGACGCCGTCGATCGTCAACGACGTCGCGCAGCCGGGCGTCGGCTTCGACGCCGGCGAGAACGAGGTGACGATCATCACGCGGGAACTGGAGCAGCATGTGCCGCGTAACACGAAGGCAGAGGTGGCGGCCGCAGTCCTGGATGCTGTATTGAGCCACCGTTCATCAACGACAGTGACAGTCTGAAAGGCCAAATGGAGCCGATCGAGCCGCTGCCCAGGTCAGTCGCGCAGGACGAGGTCGAAGCCGCCGTCGGCTTCGCGCGCCGGATCGAGGACAACATCCGCCGCGCCGTCAAGGTGCGCGACGCAGTGCTCGAGCACGTCGTGGTGGCGCTGCTGGCGGAGGGCCACATCCTCGTCGAGGACTACCCGGGCGTCGGCAAGACGGCGCTGGCGCGTGCGCTCTCACGCACGCTGGACTGCCAGTTCGCGCGCGTGCAGTGCACCGCCGACCTGCTGCCGGCCGACATCGTGGGCGCCAACATCTACAACCAGCGCGAGCAGCGCTTCGAGTTCCGCCCCGGGCCGATCTTCGCCAACATCGTGCTCGTGGACGAGATCAACCGCGCCTCGCCCAAGACGCAGTCCGGCCTGCTGGAGTGCATGCAGGAGCGCCATGTCACCGTCGACGTGCACTCGCACGAGCTCGCGACGCCGTTCATGGTCTTCGCAACGCAGAACCCGGTCGAGTACGAGGGCACCTATCCGCTGCCCGAGGCGCAGGTCGACCGCTTCATGGTTCGCCTGTCGCTCGGCTATCCCACCCCGACGACGAGGCGGGCATGCTGGCCGGACACGAAGGCGGCGACAGCGTGCTCGAGCTGGAGCCGGTGGTCGATCGCGCCGAGGTGCTCGAGGCGCAGGACGCCGCCCGCCGCGTGCACGCGTCGAAGGCCCTGCGCGACTACATCGTCGCGCTGCTGCGCCACACGCGCGACGACCCGCGGGTCGAGCTGGGCGCGTCGCCGCGCGCCGGGCTGATGCTGCTGCGCGCGGCCAAGGCCCAGGCGCTCGTCAAGGGCCGCGATCACGCGCTGCCCGACGACGTGCAGGCGCTGGCGCCGACCGTGCTGTCGCACCGGATCATGCTCGTGCCCGAGGCCGTGGGCGTCGAGCGCGACGAGATCGTCGCCGCGGCGGTCGCGGCGACGCCGGCCCTGTAAGCGGCATGCGCTCGGCGCTCGGGTGCGCGGCGCTGGGGCTGCTGCTGCTGCTCGTCGCCGGCACCTTCGACGCCGAGCCGCTGTACGTGACCGGCGCCGCGTTGCTGCTGCTCGGCGCGGGCGCGGCCGGCTGGATCGGGCTTGGCGCCTGGGGCGCGCAGATCCACCGCACGATCGCCGAGCGCAGCGTCGTCGAGGAGCAGCCGCTGCCGGTCCGGATCGAGGTCACGCGCGGACGGCTGCCGCTGCCCCCGGGCTGGATCGACGAGCCGCTGCTGCCCGAGCCGGTGCGGCTGACCGCCGGGCGCTCGCATGCTCGCGTGCGCGTCGACGTGACCTTCGGGCGCCGTGGCCGGCGCACGCTGGCGCCGCCGGCGCTCGTGCTGCGCGACCCGTTCGGGCTGGCGCAGCGAGTGTTGACCGGCGCGCAGTCCGACGAAGTCACGGTGCTGCCGCGCGTGCTGCCCGTGCGCGCGACCGGCGGCGGCGGCGACGGCGTGAGCGCACATGCACGCGCCGCGCTCGTCGCAGCGGCCGAGACGGAGATCGACGGACTGCGCGAGCACCGTGAGGGCTCGCCCGCCTCGCGCATCCACTGGGCGACCGTCGCGCGCGGCGCCGGCCTGATGGAGCGCAAGCTGATCTCCGAGGCCGACTCGCGCCCGCTCGTCGTGCTCGACCCGCGCGCGCCCGCCTCCCAGGACGCGCTCGACGCCAGCGTGCGCGCGGCCGCCTCGCTCGTCGTCCACTTCGCGCGCAAGACCGGCTGCGGCCTGGTGCTGCCGGGCGATCGCCGCGCGGTCACGATCGATCCCGACCTGCTCGCCTGGCCGCAGGCGCACGTGCGGCTCGCGCTGATCGACGACACCGCCGGGCCGGCGCTCGCGGCCGCGCAGAACCGCCGCGGGCTCGTCATCTTCGTCGCCGCACGCGTCATCGACCGGCCGCCGCGCGGCCTCGGTCGCACGCCCGGCGGCTGCCTGATCGTCGTCCCGGGAGCGATCGCCGGGCGCCGCGCCGTGCTCGAGGTCGCCGGTTGCCAGGGCTTCGTCGCGGGACGGACGGGCAGCGCCGCCGTGATCGCCGCGGTCGGGGGCGCCGCGTGAGCACGCTCGCCGCCGGTCGCCGGCCGCGCGGGTGGTCGCGGCGGCGCCGCGGGCGGTCTGTTGCTGCCGCTCCGCGTCGCGCGCGGCGGCGTACTGCTCCTCTTCCTCGCGTTCGGCGGGCTGCACTGGGTGCGCCTGCTCGAGCCGCCGAGCCCGGGCGGGCGTGGGAGGTCGGTCGGGCTCGGCGCGCTCGTGGTGCTCGCGCTGCTGGCCGTCGCGCGGCTGCACGGGCCGCCCGCTGCGCTGGCTGGCGGCGACGGTCGTCGCCGCCACGGCCATCGCGCTCGCGCTGCTCGCGGGCGGCCTGGCCGACGAGTGCCTGCGGCCGGATCGCTGGGAGCGCGCTGATCGCCGGCGCGGGCCGCGGGTTCGAGGCGCTGCCGGGCGTGCGCGTGCCCTACCGCGGCATCGACGAGTGGACGCGGCTGGTGATCGGCGCCGGCGGAGCGCTGCTCGGGGTGATCGCCGCGCTGCTCGCGTTCTGGCCGCGGCGCGACCGCACCGGCTTTCCCGCCGCGGCGCTGCTCGCGCTCGTCGCGCTCTACGCGGTGCCGGCCGTGGTCGCTCAACTTCGAGGCCGAGTTCCTGCGCGGCGCGACTGCTCGCGCTGCTGATGCTCGCCTTCCTACGGCTGGAGAAGCTGCGCCTGCGCGACGCTTCCGCGGCCGGCCGCCGTGGCGGCCGCGGCCGCGGTCGGCGCGATGATCGCCGCGCCGGCGCTCGACGGGCGCGACCCGTGGTTCGACTACGAGAGCTGGGCGGTCGAGACGGCCGCCGCGAAGTCGGTCACGTTCAGCTGGAATCACGACTACAGCCCGCTCGACTGGCCGCGCGACGGCCGCGAGCTGCTGCGCATCAAGGCGCGCGCGCCCGCCTACTGGAAGGCGCGCGACCTGGCGCTGTTCGACGGCCGCGGCTGGCGCCAGGATCCGCGCCAGCGCGGCGAGGACGCCCGGCGCGCAGCTGCCGGCCGGACAGGATAGCTGGCGCGCTGGCGCCAGCGCATCGAGGTGAGCGTGCGCAACCTGCGCTCCGACAGCTTCGTCACCGCCGGGATCGCCACCGGCATCGACGGCGAGGTCGGCTACCCGATCGGCGGCGGCGTCTTCAACGCGCCCGACGGGCTCGGCCGCGGCGACTCCTACTCGGCCGACGTCTACACGCCGAACCCGAGCGAGCGCCAGCTGCGCGAGACCACGGACACCGACTACGAGGACTGGATGCGCGCCTACGTCGCGATCTACGTCGCCGCGCCGGGCGCCGACGGCGATGCGACCCGGAGGAGCCCAGCATGCCCTACCGCGTCACCTGGCCGCTCTGGGGCGAGCACGGGCGCGCCGGAGGCCGAGCGCTTCGGCGACTTCGAGGGGCCCGCCGAGCGCGTCCTCGAGGACGGCGACATGGCGCGCGTATGGGAGCTCGCCCAGCGGCTCCGGCGCGAGTCGGCGACCCCGTACGAGTACATCCGGCGGGTCGAGGCGCTGCTCGCCACCGGCTACACGCTACTCCGAGCGCCCGCCGCGCGCCTCCGAGACGCTCGCCGGCTTCCTGTTCGACTCGAAGATCGGCTTCTGCCAGCAGTTCTCCGGCGCCGAGGCGCTGCTGCTGCGGATGGGCGGCATCCCGGCGCGGGTCGCGACCGGCTTCACGTCGGGCTCGTTCGACGAACGCGAGCGAGAGTTCGTCGTGCGCGACCTCGACGCCCACTCATGGGTCGAGGCGTGGTTCCCGGCCTACGGCTGGGTGACGCGTGACCCGACCCCTGCCGCCGCGCCGCCGCGCTCGCAGGCGGGCGAGAGCGCAGGCGATGCGAGCAGCGCGCCAACGGCCGGGGCGCCCGGCTTCGCCGGCGACCGCCAGAGCAGCTCGGCAGCGGGCTGGCGCCGGCGCAGGACGAAGGCGGCTCCCGGCTCGAGCTCACGCTGCTGGGCGTGCTCGCGTCCGCGCTGCTGATCGCCGGTGCGCTGTACGAGCGGCGCCGGCGCAGGCAACTGCCCCCGCCCGCTCAGCGACCGCTGGCCGAGTTCGAGCGCGCGCTGCGCCGCGCCCGCTTCCGCGGCGACCCCGGCATGACGCTCTCGCGGATCGAGCGCGAGCTCTCGGGCTGGCCCGGCGCGGTCGGCTACGTCCGCGCGCTGCGCGAGCAGCGCTACTCCGGCCGGCCGGCGGCGCCGACGGCCGAGCAGCGCCGCGGCCTGCGCGCGGCGCTCGCCCGCGACGCCGGCGTGCTGCGCTCCTGGTGGGCGCTGCCGCCGCGGCGCGCGCGCGACGCATGACCGCGCTTGTGCGGCGGGCGCGCACGCCGTAGGCTGCGTGGCGATGCACGGCAAGCCGATCACCGCTGCGCCCCGCGCGCACGACGCGATCAGCTGCGCCTGCCTCATCGCGATTGCCACCTAGGGCCCCGGCACGCATCCGCGCGCCGCCGGCCCATGAACGGTCCCATCGGACCGTGGGTGGCGGCGCGCACCTCCGGAAGGACGGGTCCAGAAGGGAGTTCCCATGACCCGCTGTTTCTCGCTCCTGGTCGACGACCAGCCCGAGACCCTGCTGCGCGTGACCGGCCTGTGCCTGCGCCGGCGCGCCGACGTGATCGCGCTGCGCTACGCCCGCTCGCGTGGCGGACGCGTCGGGTTCGCGCGGCTCGAGCTCGAGCTGGCCGTCTCCGAACGCCACGGTCGCGGGCTGGCCGAGCGGCTCGACGCGCTCGTCGAGGTGCGTGACGTCGTCGAGTTGCAGAGGTAATCTGAAGCGGCAGATGGACGACGTCTACGAGCTGTTCCAGCGCGGCATGCGCCTACTCGAGGCGGGTGACTTCAATCAGGCGACGGTGCCGCTGGGCAAGGCCGCGGCGATCGAGCCGGAGAAGACGTCGATCCGCGAGGCGCTCGGCCGGGCCTACTTCCGCTCGCGCCGGTTCGAGCAGGCGGCGACCGAGTTCGAGGCCGTCGTCGAGCGCGCGCCGACCAACGACTATGCGCTGTTCTGCCTCGGCCGCGCGCTGATGGAGTGCGGCCGTCCCGGCGAGGCGCGCAAGCCGCTCGTGCTCGCGGCCTGCCTGCGGCCCGACCGGCGCGACTACCGGATCTACCGCGATCGTGCCCGCGCCCGCGCGGCTTGAGTCGCCGGTGCTAACCTTGAAATCTGCTTTCGCGGCTCCCGTGGGCCGTGGTTTCTGGAAGCGGGCGGAGGCCCGCTTTTTTGTTGGAGAACGAGATGACTATGAGCGCGATACAAGCCGACATCGAGGCCCGGCTGGCGGAAGCCGAGCCGGAGGTGGAGGTGCTGCTCGCCGAAGTCGTCGGCGGCCGGCTGATCCGGCTCTTCATCGACCATCCGAAGGGCGTCACGCTCGCGCTCTGCGAGCGCGTGACCAAGCTGCTTCCGGACCTGCGCGAGCGCTACGGGCTCGAGGTCTCCTCGCCCGGGCCCGAGCGTCCGCTCTCGCGGCCCGATCACTTCCGTCGCTACGTCGGCCGCCGCGCGCGCGTGCGCACGCGCGACAGCAAGGACGGGCATACGAGCTTCACCGGTGAGCTGATCGGCGCGACCGACGACGCCGTCACCGTCGCCGCCGATCACGGCGTCGTGTCGATCCCGTACGCCGATATCAAGCGATCCAACCTCGTGGGAGACTGATACAGATGTCACAGGAGATCGTCGACGCCGTACGCGCGCTCGCGCGCGAGAAGGGCATCTCCGAGGAGAAGCTGATCGACGCGCTCGAGGACGCGCTGCTGTCGGCCTACAAGAAGCAGCCCGACGCCGTGCGCTACGCGCGCGTGCACCTCGACCCCGACCTGGGCGAGTACCGCGTCGAGGAGCTGATCCTGCCCGAGGACCTGGAAGACCAGCTGCTCGACGAGGCCGAGGAGCAGGCGACGGGCGAGCTGGAGCGGCGCGTCGACCCCGAGACGGGCGAGGTGATCGTGCCCGAGGCGCCCGAGATCGCGCTCTCGCGCATGGCCGAGTTCGAGGACCAGATCGAGAAGCGCGACGTGACGCCCGACGACTTCGGCCGGATCGCGGCGCAGACCGCCAAGCAGGTGATCCTGCAGCGGATCCGCGAGGCCGAGCGCGACATGATGTTCGAGGAGTACCAGGACCGCGTCGGCGAGCTGATCACCGGCATCGTGCAGCAGTCCGACTCGCGCTACACGCTGGTGCAGCTGCGCGAGCGCGTCGAGGCGCTGCTGCCGAAGTCCGAGCAGGTCGACGGCGAGCGCTACGACCACTCCCAGCGCGTCAAGGCCGTGATCAAGGAGGTCTCCTCGTCGACGCGCGGGCCGAGCATCATCGTCAGCCGGCGCGACCCTGAGCTGATCAAGAAGCTGTTCGAGCTCGAGGTGCCCGAGATCGCCGACGGCCTGGTGGAGATCACCAACGTCGCGCGCGAGCCGGGCTACCGCTCGAAGATCGCGGTCGTCTCGCACGCCGACGGCGTCGACCCGGTCGGCGCCTGCGTCGGCCCGCGCGGCTCGCGCGTGCGCATGGTCGTGTCAGAGCTGCGCGGCGAGAAGATCGACATCATCCCCTACAACGACGAGCCCGCCCGCTTCGTCGCCAAGGCGCTCAGCCCGGCGCGCGTGCGCGAGGTGCTGGTCGACGACGAGAACCGCCAGGCGACCGTGATCGTGCCCGACGACCAGCTCTCGCTGGCGATCGGTCGCGAGGGCCAGAACGCGCGGCTGGCGGCGCGCCTGACCGGCTGGCGCGTCGACATCCGCTCCGAGACCGAGTTCGCCAAGGAGGAGCAGGACTCCGGCTACGAGGAGGAGGAGGCCGGCGGCCGCTGCGGCGCGATCCTCGGCAACGGCCGCCGCTGCCCGAACGCGGCGCTGCCCGGTTCGCGCTACTGCGGCCTGGACACGCACCAGGCGCTCGCCAACAAGGACACCGACGTCGTCGCGTGAGCGCAGCTGCGTCGGCTGCGGGCAACGCGCCCCGCGCTCGGAGCTCCTGCGCTTCGCTAACGTAAGCGGGGCGCTCGTGCCCGACCCTGAGACCAGGCTCCCCGGTCGCGGCGCCTGGCTGCACGAGACTCAGGACTGCTGGCGGGCCGCCGTCGCCCGCCGCGGCTTCAACCGGGCCCTCCGGGCACCCGTGTCCATCCCTCAAGAGACCGTAGACTCAACACACACATGGCCAAGAAGCGCGTCCACGAGCTAGCCAAGCAGTACAACATGCCCACCGCCGAGGTGATGAAGCGGCTGAACGCCGCCGGCATCGCCGTCAAGGCGACGGCATCGGCCGTGGACGAGGTCGAGGCCGACGCCGCGCTGACCGGCAAGAAGAAGCCGAGCGCGAACGGCGCCAAGCCCAAGCAACCGGCGCGCCCGCAGCTGCGACCGCCCGGCGACCTCGGCATCCGCGATCTCGGCGCGCGCCCGCCCGAGGGCTTGAAGCCGAAGCCCGCGGAGGAGCCCAAGGGCGACGACGCCAAGATCGGCGACGGCAAGGGCGGCCCGCGCCGGCCGACGCGCTCCTCGCTGCAGGGCGAGCGCGCCCCCGGCTCGTCCGGCGGCGTCCGGCGCGTCGTGATCGACTCGCAGGCGGCGCGCCGCACCAGCGGTCCGGGCGGCCCCGGCGGCCCGGGCGGGTCCCGGCGGCGGTCCCCAGCGGCGCCCGCCGCGCCGTGGCGGCCGGCGCCGCCGCGGCACCTACCAGGAGCCGGTGCCGCAGGACGTCTCGGTCCTGCAGGCCGACGTCATCAAGGTCAACTCCGGCTCGACCGTCAAGGACGTCGCCGAGTACCTCGGCGTGCCGGTGCCGGAGATCATCAAGAAGCTGATGCAGCTGGGCGAGATGGCGACGCTCACCCAGACGCTGTCCGACGACGCCGTGCAGGTGATCGCGGACGAGTTCGACAAGCAGATCGAGATCGTCCACGCGGCCGACGAGGTCGACGACGAGCCGGAGTTCGACGACGCCGACGAGGACCTGATCCACCGCCCGCCGGTGGTCACGATCATGGGCCACGTCGACCACGGCAAGACGTCGCTGCTCGACGCGATCCGCGAGACCGAGGTCGCCGCGGGCGAGGCCGGCGGCATCACGCAGCACATCGGCGCCTACCAGGTCCACCACGGCGACCGCCGGATCACGTTCCTCGACACCCCGGGCCACGAGGCGTTCACGGCGATGCGCGCGCGCGGCGCGCAGGTCACCGACATCGCGGTGATCGTCGTGGCGGCCGACGACGGCGTCAAGCCGCAGACGCGCGAGGCCGTCGACCACGCCAAGGCGGCCGACGTGCCGATCCTCGTGGCGGTCAACAAGATCGACAAGGAGGGCGCGCAGCCCGACCGCGTGCGCACCGAGATGACGACGCTCGGCCTGCAGCCGGAGGAGTGGGGCGGCGAGACGATGTTCGTCGACGTCTCGGCCAAGGCCAAGACCAACCTCGACGACCTGCTCGAGTCGATCCTGCTGCTGGCCGAGGTCGAGGAGCTCAAGGCGAACCCGGAGGCCGAGGCGTCCGGGGTCGTGATCGAGTCCAAGCTCGACCCGGGCCGTGGCGCCGTCGTGACGGTGCTCGTCAATCGCGGCACGCTCAAGGTCGGCGACGCGGTCGTCGCCGGCGCCCACTGGGGCCGCGTGCGCGCGCTGCACGACTACAAGGGCCGCAAGGTGCGCACGGCGACGCCGTCCGAGCCGGTCGAGATGCTCGGCTTCGACAGCGTGCCCGAGGCGGGCGAGTACGTGCGCGTGGTCGAGAACGACCGCAAGGCGCGCCAGCTCGCCGGCGAGCGCGGCTTCCGCCTCAAGAGCGAGGCGCAGGCCCGCCGCTCGCAACCGCACGCGCTCGCTGGCGACGATCTTCGAGGACGCCCGCGGCGGCAACCTGCAGGACCTCAACCTGGTGCTCAAGTCCGACGTCTCGGGCTCGCTCGAGGCGTTCGAGGACGAGATCGCGAAGCTGCCCCAGTCAGAGGTCCAGGTGCAGGTCGTGCTGGCCGGGGTCGGCGGCATCACGGAGTCCGACATCATGCTCGCGGCCGCGTCCGACGCGATCGTGCTCGGCTTCAACGTCCGCCCGGTCGGCGAGGCGCGCCTGGTCGCCGACCGCGAAGGCGTCGAGATCCGCACCTACTCGGTGATCTACCGCGCGATCGACGAGCTGCGCGACGCGATGCAGGGCATGCTCGCGCCCGAGGAGGTCGAGGAGTCGCTCGGCACCGTCGAGGTGCGCGCGATCTTCCGCGCCTCGAAGGTCGGCACGATCGCGGGCTGCTACGTCACCGACGGCAAGGTCACGCGCGGCGCGCGCTGCCGGCTCGTGCGCGACGGCACGATCGTCTACGACGGCCAGATCGACTCGCTGCGGCGTGTCCAGGAAGACGTGCGCGAGGTCGCGGCGGGGTTCGAGTGCGGCATCGTGCTGCAGAACTACGCCGACGTGAAGGAGGGCGACGTGATCGAGGTCTACGACACGCGGCAGGTCGAGCGCACGCTCTCGTAGCGTGTCCGACACCTTCGTCGTCCTGCTGCGCGCACACCTATTCTTCCCGGAGAGCGGCTCCTTGAAGGCCAAGCGCGCGCAGCTCAACAGCGTCAAGGCGCACCTGCGCCAGCGCATGGGCGCCTCGGTCGCCGAGGTCGCCCATCAGGACTCCTGGCAGCGCTCGACGCTGGCGATCGCGCTCGCCGGCGGCTCGCCCGGCCGCTGCGACGACGCCGCCGACGCGATCTG
Source organism: uncultured Solirubrobacteraceae bacterium (assembly GCA_963721315.1). Taxonomy (GTDB): domain Bacteria; phylum Actinomycetota; class Thermoleophilia; order Solirubrobacterales; family Solirubrobacteraceae; genus DASQMT01. The sequence goes on along the minus strand of CAVRIU010000005.1, from coordinate 182,472 downwards.
CCGCGCGCTCGACGCACGCTTCCCTGCAGGGCGTGCGGGTCGAGCGCTCGCTGGCCTCGTGGAGCGATCTGGAAGCGCTACTGTGAGCGCCGAGCGCATGCGCCGGGTGGACGAGGCCGTCCGCGAGGTCCTGTCCGACGCCATCTCGCTCCAAATCAAGGATCCACGCGTTGGCTTCGTCACCGTGACCGCCGTCGAGACCGCACCCGACCTGCGACGCGCCCGCGTCTTCGTCTCCGTGCTCGGCGACGAGGGGGTGCGCAAGCGCTCGCTGCAGGGACTGCGCTCCGCGCACGGCGTGCTCCAGCGTTCCGTCGCGCGCGAGCTGCGGCTCAAGCACACGCCGGCGCTGGAGTTCGTCTACGACGACACGTTCGACCGCGCGCGGCGGATCGCCGAGCTGATCGAGCGCGAGGCGGACGCATGAGCACGCAGAACGGCGCGCGCTCGGCGCGCGACCTCGTGCTCGACGCGCTGCGCGCCGGCGAGCGCTTCGTGCTGACGACGCACGAGCATCCAGACGGTGACGCGCTCGGCTCGCTCGCGGCGATGCAGCAGGTGCTCGGCGCGATGGCCAAGGACGCCGTCTCCTTCATGGCGGCCGACGAGTTCCCGCTGCCCTACGAGTACCGCTTCATCGAGTTGCCCGAGCTAGTCACGACGGTGCCCGAGGACGTCGCCGACCGCACCGCGATCTTCCTCGACTGCGGCAACATCGACCGCAACGGCGCCGACGGGCTCAAGCACGCCGCGCGGCTGATCAACATCGACCACCACCACGACAACACGCACTTCGGCACGATCGACCTGGTCGTGCCGCAGGCGTCGTGCACGGCCGAGGTGATCTGGGACCTGATGAGCGGGCTCGATGTCGAGCTGACCCAGCCGATCGCCGAGGCGCTGTACGTCGGGCTCGTCACCGACACGGGCAAGTTCATGTACGAGAACACGGGCTCGCGCGCGCACCTGATGGCGGCCGAGCTGATCGGCGCGGGGATCGACGTGCACGCGATCTACCGGCGCCTCTATGAAGGCGTGCCGCAGGGCAAGCTGGAGCTGCTCGCGCGCGGCCTCGGCGCGGTCGAGCGCTTCGACGGCGGGCTGCTCACGCTGACCCAGCTGACGCGCGAGGACTACGCGGCCACGGGCGCCGACGAGAGCTACTCCGAGGGCGTCGTCGACCACCTGCGCGCGCTCGAGGGGACCGCCGTCGCCGGGCTCGTGCGCGAGCTGCTGTCCGACAGCGCGGCGGCGCGCCGCAAGGTCTCGCTGCGCGCGACCGACGACCGCATCGACGTGTCGGCGATCGCCCGCGCGCTCGGCGGCGGCGGGCACCGGCGCGCTGCCGGCTTCGCGACCGACATGGAGTTCCAAGACCTGGTCGCGTTCCTGCGCGGGCAGCTCGCAGAGCAGTTGTAGGCCTTGAGCGACGGCGTCCTGCTCGTCGACAAGCCGGCCGGAGTCACCTCGCATGACGTGGTGGCGGCGGAGCGGCGGCGGCTCGGCGACGGGCGGAAGATCGGGCACGCCGGCACGCTCGACCCGTTCGCGACCGGGCTGCTGCTGGTGCTGGTCGGGCGCGCGACGCGCGCGCAGCGCTACCTGATGGCGCTGCCCAAGCGCTACGAGACGATCGCGCGGCTCGGCTTCACCTCGACGACGGGCGACGTCGACGGCGAGATCGCCCCCGGCCGGATGCCGCCCGAGCCGTTCGTGCTGCCGACCGGGCGGATCCGCCAGCGCCCGCCCGCGTACTCCGCGCTGCGGATCGGCGGCAGGCGCGCGTATGCGCTGGCGCGCGCCGGCGAGCACGTCGAGCTGGCCGAGCGCGAGGTCGACGTAGAGCGCTTCGAGCTCCGCTGGCGCGACGGCGAACGGGCGGCGTTCGCGATCGAGTGCGGCTCGGGCACGTACGTGCGGGCGCTGGTCGGCGACCTCGGCGACGCGTACTGCCTCGAGCTGCGGCGCACCGGCATCGGCCCGTTCGACGTCGCCGACGCGGGGCGCTTCGTCGGGCTGTCCGAGGCGCTCTTGTTCCTGCCCGCCGTCGAGCTGTCGGGCGACGACGCCAGGCGGGCCGGGCACGGCGTCGCGGTCCGCGGCCGGCCGGCCGCGGCCGGAACCGTTCGCCTTGTAGACGGCGACGGCCTGATCGCCCTGGCGGAGCCACTCCCGGACGGCACGCTGAAGCCCGTCGTAGGCTTCCGCGGCTAGGGACCTGCCCGAGCAGTCCCGCACGCCGGATACCGACCGTGGACACTTCGCCAGATCGCCACCCGAACCCTCGGCAATACGTCTGTATTCCCTTCGGATTCGTGCGGCGCCTGGCTCGGTCCACGATCGGTCCCGACGCACGGTCCTGTGCTCGGACAGGCCCCTGATGCAGGTCACCTGGCTGTCCGACGTCGAGCGCCGTCCGCGCCACGTCGCCGTGGGCGAGTTCGACGGCGTGCATCTCGGCCACCGCGAGGTCATGCGCGGCGCCGACACGGTGCTGACCTTCGAGCCACACCCGGCAGCCGTCGTGCGGCCCGAGACGGCGCCCAAGCTGCTCACGTCACTGGAGACGAAGACCGACCTGATCGCCGAGCTCGGCGCGCGCGAGCTTGTCGTCGTGCCGTTCGACGCCGCCTTCGCGCGCCGCTCGCCGCAGGACTTCATCGATCGCGTGCTGGTGGAGAAGCTGGGCGCCGAGCGGGTCAGCGTGGGGGAGAACTTCCGCTTCGGCCATCGCGCCGCGGGCGACGTCGCGCTGCTGCGCGCACAGGACGCGTTCGAGACGCGCGTGGTCGCGCTCGTGCTGCTCGACGGCGAGGCCGTCTCCTCGACCGAGATCCGCACGCTGATCGAAGCCGGAGAGGTGGAGCGCGCCGCCGCCTACCTCGGCTCGCCGTTCCAGCTGCGCGGCCAGGTCGCCCACGGCGACAAGCGCGGCCGCACGCTCGGGTTCCCGACCGCCAACCTCGTGCCCGACCCGGCGCTCGTCTGTCCTGGCCACGGGGTCTACGCGTGCCGCGCCGCGGTCGCGCTCGACGGGGAGTGGCGCTGGTGGCCGGCCGCCACCAACGTCGGCGTGCGACCCACTTTCGTGACCGGTCGCGGGCTGCTCGTCGAGGCGTTCCTGCTCGGCTTCGAGGGCGACCTCTACGGCCAGAGACTGCGGCTCGAGTTCCTCGACCGCCTGCGCGGGGAACTGCGCTTCGAGTCCGTCGAGCAGCTCGTCGAGCAGATGCAGAGCGACGTCGAGGACACGCGCCGGATTGCTACCCTGCCGGTCGCAGATGACGATGACCGCTGAGGAAAAGGCCGAGATCACGGCCAAGTTCGGCAAGGACGAGCGCGACACCGGGGCCACCGAGGTCCAGATCGCGCTGCTCACGAGCCGCATCAACCACCTGACCGAGCACCTGCGCGAGCACGGGCACGATCACCACTCGCGGCGCGGACTGCTGATGCTCGTCGGTCGGCGGCGTCGCTTCCTGAACTACCTGCAGAAGAAGAACCTCGACGGATACCGCTCGCTGATCCGCGAGCTCGGCCTGCGCCGCTAGGCGCGCCCGCGTCGCCGTGACGGTCGTCGCCGCGGGCCGACCGGCGCCCGACTTCACCCTCGCGACCCTCGCCGGCAAGCCGTTCACGCGCGCGGACCTCGAGGGTCGCGTGACCGTCCTGGTCTTCTACCCGTTCGCCTTCTCGCCCGTCTGCACGGACCAGTTGAGCGTCTACAGCGAGCTGCGCGAGGACTTCGCCGAGCGCGGCGCGACGCTCTATGGCGTCTCCTGCGACGCGGTCTGGTCCCAGCAGGCGTTCAAGGACTCGCTCGCGCCTGCGAGTTCGAGCAGCTGTCGGACTTCGAGCCCAAGGGCGCGACCTGCCGCGCGTTCGGCGTGCTGCATCCGGGCGGCTTTCCGCAGCGGGCGCTGGTCATGACCGGCCCGGACGCGGTCGTGCGCTGGAGCTACGAGGCGGAGTCGCCGGGCGACCTGCCGGGCGCGAACCTGATCTTCGATGCCCTCGACGAGCAGGAGCCGTGACGCCGGGTTGGCCGGCCTCTCCTCGTCGCCGCTTCCGCCGGTCGGCCCTCACGACCACGTCCGCGGGCCCGCGGACGGGCCGCTGGTCGTCGTCTACAGCGACTACGAGTGCCCTTTCTGCGCCGCGCTCGAGCTGAGCCTGCGCGAGCTGCCCGTGCGCGTGGTGCATCGCCACTTTCCCGTCCGCGGCGCGCATCCGCGCGCGTTCGCGGCCGCCTGCGCCGCCGAGGCGGCCGGCCGGCAGGGCGCCTTCTGGCCGATGCACGAGGCGCTCTTCGCCGACCAGGGCCGGCTCGAGGACCCGCACCTGTGGGCACGCGCCGAGCGCCTCGGCCTCGACGTCGCACGGTTTGAGTCCGATCGCCGCGACGAGGCCGTCGCCGAGCGCATCCGGGCGGACTTCCGCGGCGGGGTGCGCGCCGGCGTGCCGACCACGCCGACCCTGTTCCACGACGGCGTGCGCCACGCCGGCCGGCCCGATGCGGCGGCGCTTGCGCGGCTGGCGAACCCGATCGCCTGAGCGCGCGTATACCGCCCCGATGCCCGCCCCGCCAGCTCGCCCTGCCGCCGCTGACGCCGTGCTCGTCGAGCGCCTGCGCCGCGACGAGACGGGCGAGTCGATGCGCGCGCTCTACCGGCTCTACGGCGGCGAGCTGTACGGCTTCACGCTCAAGGAGCTGGGCGATCGCGGCGCGGCGGAGGAGATCGTCCAGGAGGTGTTCCTGCGCGCGTGGCGCCACGCCGCGCGCTACGACCCGGGACGCGCGGCAGTGCGCACCTGGCTCTACCAGATCGCGCGCAACGCGATCATCGACTCGCGCCGGCGGGCATCGGTCCGCCCTGGCTTGCCGCAGCACGACAGCGGCAGCGATGCCGGCGCGAGCGCGACGCTCGAGCAGGCGATGCTCGGCTGGCAGGTCGCCGCTGCGCTCGAGCGGCTCACGCCCGAGCACCGGCAGATGATCCGCATGGCGCAGTTCCGTGGGCTCACGATGCGCGAGATCTCAGAGCACACCGGGCTACCGCTCGGCACCGTGAAGAGCCGGACCTGGTACGCGCTGCGCTCGATGCGGCTCGTGCTGGAGGAGATGGGGGTGACGCCGTCATGAGCTGCGCGCAGCTGCGCGAGGAGATCGGCGGCTACGTGCTCGGCGCGCTCGAGCCGGCCGAGCGCGATGCCGTCGCCGAGCATCTTGCAGTGTGCCCGGAATGCGCCGCCGAGCACGCCCGCCTGGCCGCGCTGCCGGCGCTGCTCGCGCGCGCCGACGGGCTGGAGATCCCGGACCCGCCCGCCGCGGTCGAGGAGCGCGTGCTCGACCAGATCGCGCAGGAGGGCGGCGCCGCGCGCCGCACGCGCAGGCCGCGCCGCATTCTGCCCGGCTGGCTGCGCGGGCGCGGGCTGGTCGCGGGCGCGCTGGCCGGCGCGGCGCTCGGCGCCGCGGTGACGGCGTTCGTGCTGCGCGACGAGCCGGCACCGCCGCCCGCCGCCTACGCGCTGGTGCTGAGCGGCACGGACGGCGCCTCCGCACGGGCACGAGCTGTCGCCCGGCCGCGAGGGCACCGAGCTGCACATGTGGGTCAAGGGCCTGCCGCCGGGCAGCGAGACGGTCTACGAGGTGCTCTGCGAGCGATCGGACTGGAGCGCCGGCGCCGGTACCTTCCGCGCCGACTCGCGCGGGCGCGCCTACGTCGTCCTGACGACCGCGGCGCGGCTCGGCGAGTACGAGAGCATCCGCGTGGTGCGCCGCAAGGACTCCACCGACGTTCTGACCGGACAACTCAACTGAGAGGATCGCGAGCATGCGACGTACATTCCTGGCCCTTGCACTGACCGCGGCGCTGCTGAGCGGCTGCGGTGACGACGAGGAGGAGCCCGCCGCGACGCCGGCCGCCACGGCCGAGGCGACGGAGGAGCCCGCCGCGGCCGCCGGCGGCGAGGAGCTGGCCCTCACCTCGCCCGAGGACGGATCGCTCGAGTTCGACAAGACCGAGCTGACCGCGCCCGCGGGCAGCGTGACGATCGCGTACGACAACCCGTCCCAGGTGCCGCACGCGGTTGCGATCGAGGGTGAAGGCGTGGAGGAGACGGGCGAGACGGTCCAGGCCGCTGCGGCACCGCCGCTGACCGTCGAGCTGGAGGCCGGCACCTACACGTTCTACTGCCCGGTGGGCCAGCATCGCGACGCCGGCATGGAGGGCACGCTCACGATCGAGTGAGCCGCCGCGCCACCTCGGCTCCTCGGAAGGCGAAGATCGCTTCGAGGTCGCGCCGCACGAGCAGCGCGTGCGCGACCTCGGACAGCGGCCAGAACGGCAGCGCGTAGCGGACCGTGTCGCGCATCACGGTCGCGCCCTCGCCCGTCGGGCTCGAACTCGTGCGTGTGATGCCACAGGCGGTAGGGACCTGAGAGCTGCTGGTCGACGAAGCGCACGCCCGGCAGCCACTCCTCGATCCGCGTCAGCCAGGCGATCGGGATGCCGTGCAGCCGCAGCCGGTACTCGATCAGCGCGCCCGCGCGCATCTCGATCGGGAGCGGCGTCGTGACGCGGAAAGACAGCCACGGCGGCGTGATCGCCTCGAGGTTGTGGGCATCGGCGAAGAACGGGAAGACCTCGTCGGGCGTTCCCGGCAGCCGCTGCTCGGTACGTAGCACGTGGTAGCGCAACACGCAGGGGATACGCGCGAGGCGGCGGCTAAGATGACGGTGCTCACTACCGAAGCGAACTTAGTGATGAAGGGTCCGCCACAGACCGAGCGGTGGACCAAGAAAGGAACATATGTCTGAAGTGCACCGGGTTTCCGTCGAGATCGGCGGCGCGGAGATCCACTTCGAGACGGGTCGCCTGGCCAAGCAGGCCTCCGGCTCCGTCCTCGTCGCCTCCGGCGACACCCGCGTCCTCGGCACCGCAACCGCCGGGAACATGCGCGACATCGACTTCATGCCGCTCACCGTCGACATCGAGGAGCGGATGTACGCCGCGGGCAAGATCCCCGGCTCGTTCTTCAAGCGCGAGGGCCGCGCCGGCGAGAAGGCGACGCTGATCGCCCGCATGATCGACCGCCCGCTGCGCCCGCTCTTCCCGAAGGGCTGGCGCTACGAGACGCAGCTCGTCTCGATCCCGCTCTCGATCGACCACGACCACCCGTACGACATCCTCGCGATGAACGGCGCGTCGGCCGCCCTGGCGGTCTCCAACATCCCGTTCCCGACCCCGGTCGGCGCGGTGCGGATCGGCAAGGTCGACGGCAACTTCGTCGTCAACCCGACCGAGGAGCAGCAGCTCACGGCCGACCTCGACCTCGTGGTCGCGGGCACCGACGAGGCGATCCTGATGGTCGAGGCCGGCGCGAACGAGATCACCGAGGCGGAGATGCTCGACGCGCTCGACATCGCCCACGGCGCGATCAAGAAGCTCTGCGCCGCGCAGCTCGAGCTGGCCGGCAAGGCGCCGAAGGAGAAGCTGCAGATCACCGCCCCGGCGGTCGACGAGGAGCTCTACGCACAGATCCAGCAGTCGCACGGCGAGGCGCTGGACCGCGCCACGAGCGTGCAGGACAAGGTCGAGCGCCAGGACGCCACCAAGGCGGTCGAGGAGGAGGTGCTGACCCAGTACTCGGGTGAGGCCACGTCCGACACCTACGCCGAGTACCGCGGCAAGGCGCAGCTCGCGTTCGACAAGCTCGAGAAGAACATCGATCCGCCAGCGCATCGCGATCCACAAGAAGCGCCCCGACGGGCGCTCGGAGAACGAGATCCGGGCGATCGAGACCGAGGTCGGGCTGCTGCCGCGGGCGCACGGCTCGGCGCTGTTCCAGCGCGGCCAGACGCAGGCCCTGTCGGTCGTCGCGCTCGGCACGACGCGCGAGGAGATGCGCCTCGACAACCTCGGGCTCGAGACGTCCAAGCGCTACTTCCACCACTACAACTTCCCGCCGTTCTCGGTCGGGGAGGCCGGCTTCATGCGCGGCCCCAAGCGGCGCGACATCGGCCACGGGGCGCTCGCCGAGCGCGCGCTCGTGCCGATGATCCCGTCCCAGGAGGCGTTCCCGTACACGATCCGCGTCGTGTCGGACATCCTCGAGTCCAACGGCTCGTCGTCGATGGCGTCGGTCTGCGGCTCCTCGATGTCGCTGATGGACGCGGGCGTGCCGCTGAAGTCGCCGGTCGCCGGCGTCGCGATGGGCCTGATCAAGGAGGGCGACGACTACACCGTCCTGACCGACATCGCCGGCGTCGAGGATCACCTCGGCGACATGGACTTCAAGGTCGCCGGCACGGAGAACGGCATCACCGCGCTGCAGATGGACATCAAGATCACGGGCGTGACGTTCGAGATCCTGCGCGACGCGCTGACACAGGCGCGCGAGGGCCGGCTGCACATCCTCGGCAAGATGCGCGAGTCGATCGACATGCCGCGCTCGGAGCTCTCGAGCTACGCCCCGCGGATCTCGACGATCCAGATCGACCCGGACAAGATCGGCCTGCTGATCGGCAAGGGCGGCGAGACGATCCGCGGCCTGTGCGACGAGTTCGACGCGCAGATCGACGTCGACGACGAGGGCAACGTGCTCGTCTACGCGGCGACCGGCTCGCAGGGCGATGCCCTGATCGACCGCATCCGGACGATGACCAAGGAGGTCGCGGTCGGCGACGAGTTCGCCACGGCGAAGGTCGTCAAGACGACCACGTTCGGCGCGTTCGTCGAGCTCGCCAAGGGCACCGACGGGCTGCTGCACATCTCCAACGTGTCGCCCGGCCAGCGCGTCGCGACGGTCGAGGAGGTGCTCAACAAGGGCGACGAGATCTCCGTCCGCGTCGTCGAGGTCGACAAGGAGCGCGGCCGCATCGGCCTGCGCCTCGCCGAGGACCCCGACGTCGCCGGCAAGACCGTCGCGGAGCTCGCCGCGGTCGGCTGGCGGCGGCGGTGGCGGCGGCGGTGACCGCGGCCCGCGCCGCGACGGCCGCGGGCCGCGCCGCGACGGCGGCGGCCGCGACCGCGAGGGCGGCGGCGGCCGCGACCGCGAGCGGCGCCCGCGCGGCGACCGCGACCCCGAGCGCGGGTAAGTGGTCTAGCCCTGCCCGAGCACAAGCTCACGACGCTGGAGTCGGGCCTGCGGGTCGTCACGGAGCACATGAGCTCCGTGCGATCCGCGGCGCTCGGCTTCTTCGTCGGCGCCGGCTCGCGCGGCGAGCTGCCCGAGGAGGCGGGGCTGTCGCACTTCCTCGAGCACATGCTGTTCCGCGGCACCGACCGCTTCGCCTCGGCCGAGATCGACCAGCTGTTCGACGGCATGGGCGCCGAGCTGAACGCCGGCACCGACAAGGAGGGCACGACGGTCTACGCGCGCATGCTCGACCAGCACATGCCGCGCGCCTTCGACGTGATGGCCGACATGGTCTGGCGGCCCGCCTTCAACGACGTCGACCCCGAGCGCGAGGTCGTGCTCGAGGAGATCGCGATGTACGAGGACGACCCGCAGGACACCGTCTTCGACGTGCTCGGCACGTCGATCTTCGGCGATCACCCGCTCGGCCGGCCGATCATCGGCCGTGCTCCGGTCATCCGCGAGACGCCGGTGGAGCAGATCGCGGCGTTCCACGCGCGCCGCTACGTGCCGGCATCGGTCGTCGTCGCGGCCGCCGGATCGGTCGACCACGACGCGATCGTCGCGCTCGCCGAGCGCACGCTGGGCGGCCTGCGCGCCGGCGAGAGCGCGCCGCTGCCCGACCCGGCGCCGCAGCTGGCCGCAGGCGCGCGTGCGCTTCCAGGCCAAGGAGACCGAGCAGGTCCACGTCTGCCTCGGCGCGCCGGGGCTGCCGCGCGGCGACGAGCGCCGCTACGCCGTGCGCGTGCTCGACGCGATCTTCGGCGGGCTCTCGTCCTCGCGGCTGTTCCAGAGCGTGCGCGAGGAGCGCGGGCTCGCCTACGCCGTCTACTCGTTCGCGGGCAACTTCACCGACACCGGCCAGATCGGGCTCTACGTCGGCACGCGCCCCGACAACCTCGCCGCAGGCGATGGAGGTCGTCGAGGCCGAGCTGGAGCGCCTGCGCGAGCAGCCCGTCGAGCGCCGACGAGCTCGACCGCGCGCGCGAGAACGTGAAGGCGCGCGTGGTGCTCTCGATGGAGTCGTCCGCGGCGCGCATGAACCGCCTCGGCGGCGCCACGCTGTACGGGCTGCCGCTGCTCGAGGCCGACGAGATCATGGCGCGCTTCGACGCCGTCGCGATCGATGACCTGCAGGAGCTCGTCGCCGAGCTGTGGGCGCCCGAGCGCCTCTCGGCCGCCGGCATCGGGCCGTCGCAGGAGGCGTTCCGCGCCGCCGTCGAGCCGGTCTGCCCGGCCGCGGAGGCCGTCGCCGCATGATCGCGGTCGCCGTCGCGGGCGCCGCCGGCCGCATGGGCCAGGCGGTGTGCGCCGCGGTCGACGGCGCCGACGACCTCGAGCTGACGGGTCGCGCCGATCCCGCGCTGGGCGTCGAGCTGGCGGCGGTGCTCGACGACTGCGACGTGGTCGTCGACTTCACGCGGCCCGACGTCGCGCTCGACAACGCTCGCCTCGTGCTCGCCGCCGGGCGCCACGTCGTGATCGGCACGACGGGCTTCGACGTCGAGGCGCTGCGCGAGGCGGCGTCGGGCGCGCGGAGCAACGCGTTCGTGGCGCCGAACTTCGCGATCGGCGCCGTGCTGATGATGCGCTTCGCCGCCGAGGCGTCGCGCCACATGCAGCGCGCCGAGATCGTCGAGTACCACCACCCGGCCAAGCTCGACGCGCCGTCGGGCACCGCGGCGCGCACGGCTGCGCTGATGGAGGGCGACGTGCCGATCCACTCGGTGCGGCTGCCCGGGCTGGTCGCCGATCAGGACGTGATCCTCGGCGACGTCGCGCAGACGCTGACGCTGCGTCACGTCACGACCGACCGCACGAGCTTCATGCCGGGCGTGCTGATGGCGGTCCGCGCCGTCGCCGGCCTGCCCGACCGGCTCACCGTGGGGCTCGAGCGCCTGCTCTGGCCCTGAGCGGTGCTCGTCGCCGTCACCGACCACGCCGTCGAGCGCTACCGCCAGCGCGTGCGCGGGACGCTCGACGCGCGCACCGAGATCACCGCGGCGGTCGGGGAGGCGTGGGCGGCGGGCGAGGTCGTCGCGCGAACCTCCTGAAGGTGCCGCGGCGCCAGCGCGGCTCGGTCTACGTGCGCGACGGCGACATCGTCTACGTCTGCCTCGAGGACAAGCCACGCGGCGAGCTGCGTGGTCGTGACGCTGTGGGAGGAGGGTGAGGCGGTGACCGTGCCGCGGCGGTTCACCGAGGCGCTCAAGCGCGAGGACCGCCGCCGTCCTCCTGGCGGGACCACTTGACAAGGCCGAATCGGTTTAGTCAAATGCATTAGTCGCATGACTAAACCGGTGACACGCCCCGGGCACGGGACCGAGCAGGCGCTCCTCGACGCTGCCGAGCGGCTGCTCGTCGAGGTCGGCGCGGCCGGTCTCACGACGCGGCAGGTGGCGAAGGCGGCCGGGGTGAACCACGGCCTCGTCCACTACTACTTCGGCTCGGTGGAGCAGCTGCTCGTGCGCGTGCTCGAGCGCTTCACCGAGCGGCTGATCGAGCGGCAGCGCGCAGATGTACGCGGAGGAGGCGCCATTTCTCGAGAAGTGGCGCACGGCGATGGCCTACCTCGACGAGGACCTGCCGTACCAGAAGATCTGGTTCGAGCTGCAGGCACTCGCCTGGAACCGGCCCGAGCTGCACGAGCCGCTCGCACGGGTGCACGCCGAGTGGCGCGCCGTCCTCAGCGAGGCCTTCGCTCCCGTCCGCGAGCAGCTCGGGCTCGAGCTGCCGCTCGAGGCGCTGGTCACGCTCGTGTACACGTTCAACGAGGGGATCATGCTCGAGCGGCTCTCGGGGCATCGAGGTCGGACACCGGGAGCTGCTCGACTGGATCGACGCGCTGGCTCGAGCGGAGAACGCGATGACCGTCGAGCTGGCGCCGCGACCGCCCACGAGCAGACGCGGGCCCGCTACCCGGACGAGTCCGGCTACGTCGAGCGCGACGGCGTGCGGATCTTCTACGAGGTCTACGGCTCGGGCGAGCCGACGGTCCTGCTCCTGCCGACCTGGTCGATCATCCACTCGCGTCACTGGAAGATGCAGATCCCCTACCTCGCGCGGCACTGCCGCGTGCTCACGTTCGACGGTCGCGGCAACGGACGCTCGGACCGCCCGCCCGAGCCCGACGCGTACCGCGAGGAGGAGTTCGCCGCCGACGCGCTCGCGGTGATGGACGCGACCGCCACGGAGCGCGCGGTGCTGGTGTCGCTGTCGCGGGGCGCGGAACGATCGCTGCTGCTCGCCGCGAACCACCCGGAGCGGGTCGACAGGTTGGTCGTTCATCGCGCCGGCTCTGCCGCTGGCCCCGGCCACCCCACGGGCGCACGCGATGCAGGAGTTCGACGAGCGCCGCGACGAGCACGTCGGCTGGGGGAAGTGGAACCGGCACTACTGGGTCGAGCACTACGGCGACTTCCTCGAGTTCTTCTTCTCGCAGTGCTTCACCGAGCCGCACTCGACGAAGCAGCGCGAGGACGCGGTCGGCTGGGGCCTCGAGACCGACGCCGAGACGCTGGTCGCGACCCAGCTGGCGCCCCGCCTCGAGGACGAGGACGAGCGTGCGTGAGCTCCTGTCCCGGATCGACTGCCCGGTGCTCGTCGATCCACGGGAGCGACGACGCCATCCGGCCCTGCGCGTCCGGCGCACGGCTCGCCGAGCTGGCGGACGGCGCGCTCACGATCCTCGAGGGGTCGGGCCATCTTCCCGCACGCCCGCGACCCGGTCAAGGTCAACCTGCTCCTGCGCGACTTCGTCAAGCCGCGCGCCGCCGCCGCGCGGCTGGGTGCGCGGCAAGTCGCGCCGCAAGCGCGCCCTCTACGTCTCGTCGCCGATCGGCCTCGGTCACGCCCAGCGCGACGTGGCGATCGCGGACGAGCTGCGCAAGCTGCACCCCGACCTCGAGATCGACTGGCTGGCGCCAGCACCCGGTGACGGCGGTGCTGGAGGCGCGCGGCGAGCGGATCCATCCGGCGAGCGCCTTCCTCGCCAACGAGTCGCGCCACATCGAGAGCGAGTCGGCCGAGCACGACCTGCACTGCTTCCAGGCGATCCGCCGCATGGACGAGATCCTGCTCGCCAACTTCATGGTCTTCCACGACCTCGTGCGCGAGGAGCAGTACGACCTCTGGATCGGCGACGAGGCGTGGGAGCTCGACTACTACCTGCACGAGAACCCGGAGCAGAAGCGGGCGCCGTACGTCTGGCTGACCGACTTCGTCGGCTGGCTGCCGATGCCCGACGGCGGTGACCACGAGGCGTTCCTGACCGGCGACTACAACGAGGAGATGATCGAGCACATCGCGCGCTTCCCGCGCGTGCGCGATCAAGCCGTCTTCGTCGGCAACCCGGACGACATCGTGCCCGAGCGGTTCGCGTCCCACCTGCCGGAGATCCGCGACTGGACCGAGGAGCACTACTCGTTCGCGGGCTACGTCACCGGCTTCGACCCCGCCGAGTTCGCCGACCGGGCGGCGCTCCGGGCCGAGCTCGGCTACGGCGAGCGACGAGCAGGTCTGCATCGTCACCGTCGGCGGCTCGGGCGTCGGCGGCGACCTCCTGCGGCGCGTGATCGCCGCCTTCCCCGAGGCGAAGGCAGCGGGTGCCGGCGCTGCGCATGATCGTCGTCGCCGGGCCGCGGATCGATCCGGAGTCGCTGCCCGCGCACGAGGGGCTCGAGGTGCGTGCCTACGTCCACCAGCTCTACCGGCACCTGGCCGCCTGCGACCTCGCCGTCGTCCAGGGCGGCCTGACGACGTCGATGGAGCTGACCGCCAACCGGCGCCCGTTCCTCTACTTCCCGCTCCGCCACCACTTCGAGCAGAACCTCCACGTCCGCCACCGGCTCGCGCGCTACGGCGCCGGCCGCTGCATGGACTTCGAGCACGAGACGCCGGAGACGATCGCCGCCGCGATCGCCGAGACGATCGGGCAGGACGGTCGACTACCGGCCGGTCGAGTCGGACGGCGCCGCGCGGGCGGCGGCGCTGATCGCGCCGCTGCTCGAGAGGCAAGGGACGCAGCGCCACGCTGAGAGGAGCTCCCATGCACGACGGAACACGACAAGCCGGCTTCCTTCCACAGCTCGCCGCAGGAGGCGGCGCAGGCGCCGCCGGAGGAGTTCCTCTACCTCGCCTGCCTGCACGAGGGCACGGGCGTCGAGGCGCCCGACTTCCTCGCCGTCGTCGACGCCGAGGACGGGCAGGTCGTCCACGAGACGCCGATGCCGAACGTCGGCGACGAGCTGCACCACTTCGGCTGGAACCGCTGCAGCTCGGCCTGCCACGGCCCGGATCGCTCGCATCTGATCGTGCCCGGCTTCCGCTCGTCGCGGATCCACATCGTCGACGTCGCCGACGATCCGCGCGCGCCGCGGATCGAGAAGGTGATCGAGCCGGAGGAGCTCGTCGCGAAGACCGGCTACACGCGCCCGCACACGGTCCACTGCATGCCGGGCGACAACGTCGTGATCAGCATGCTCGGCGACGCCGAGGGCAACGGCGCCGGCGGCTTCGCGGTGCTCGACGCGCAGACGTTCGAGGTCAAGGGCCGCTGGGAGAACGGCGGCGAGACGCCGCCGCTCAACTACGACTTCTGGTACCAGCCGCGCAAGAACGTGCTGATCTCGTCCGAGTTCGGCGAGCCGAACGCGTACGAGCCGGGCTTCGACATCGACGGACGTCGGCGCGGGCCGCTACGGGCAGCGGCTGCACTTCTGGGACCTCGCCGAGCGGCGGCTCGAGCAGACGATCGACCTCGGCGAGCAGGGCCTGGTCCCGCTCGAGGTGCGCTGGCTGCACGACCCCGACGCCGAGCAGGGCTTCGTCGGCGCGACGCTGGCTCGAGCAACATCTTGCGCTTCCACCGCGACAACGGCGGCTACGAGGCCGAGCCGGTGATCGACGTCGAGAACGAGGAGCTCGAGGGCTGGCCGCTGCCGGGCGGCGTGCCGGGGCTGATCACCGACCTCGTCGTCTCGATGGACGACCGCTTCCTCTACCTCTCGAACTGGCTGCACGGCGACCTGCGCCAGTACGACATCTCCGATCCCGCCAACCCGCGGCTGACGGGCCGGCTCTGGCTCGGCGGGCTGCTCGGCAAGCCGAGCGACGCCGGCCGCGAGCTGAACGGCGGGCCGCAGATGATCCAGCTCTCGCTCGACGGGCGCCGGCTCTACGTCACCAACTCGCTCTACTCGACCTGGGACAACCAGTTCTATCCCGGGCTGCGCTCGTGGCTGCTGCGGGTCAACTGCGCGCCCGAGGGCGGGATGGAGGTCGACCCGGACTTCTTCGTCGACTTCCACGACCGGCCCGACGGCCCCGCGCGCGCCCACGAGGTGCGCCTCCAGGGCGGCGACTGCACGACGGAGATCTTCCAGTGATCGCGCACGTCAGCGGCCTCCCGGTCGAAGAGACGCTCGCGTTCTTCGGCCCCGCGCTCCTCCTGGCGTCCGGGGTGGCCTTGACCTGGCTCCACGCCCGCCTGCGGTCCGTCAGGAGATGGAGTAGAACGACTGCGCGTGAGGGAGCCGGGCGATGACGCCGGCTCCCCTTGGGAATCGACGTTCGGGTACACGACTTCGGAGATTTCGACGAGATCGCCCGCGCGTACGTGCTCGAGATCGAGGCCGACGCGGTGATCGGCCGAACTAGACTGCGCGCATGGGTTTCATGGACAAGGCCAAGAAGATGGCCGAGCAGGCGCAGGCCAAGATCGACGAGGCACAGCAGCAGTTCAACTCCGGCCAGCAGTCCGAGCAGGCGTCCGGTCCGGCGGTCGAGTACGACGCGCACGGACGGCCGGTGGCGCAGGCGCCCGCTGCGCCGCCGCACGGCGATCCGCTCGCCGAGCAGGCGCAGTCCTCGCCGCCGCCGACGCCGGCGCCTCCCGGCGACCGCACCCGGCGAAGGGCTCGCCCGCCGCGCCGCCGGCCGCGGACGCGCCCGGACGCGCCGCCCGCGCGACCCGAGGCGGATGCGGCCGACGAGGACCGCAACAATCCGAGCTACGCGCCGCCCAAGCTCACCAGCGGCGACCCGCTGGCCGGCTGACCGAACGCTGACGCCGCGCGCCCGCCCGTCGTCGGGGCGGCGTGCGAAACTGTCGCCCATGCGCCCCTACGAAGGCCTGTTGACGGCCATGATCACGCCGTTTCACGCTGACGGCAGCGTCAACGAGGACGCAGCGGTCACGATCGCGCGGCACCTCCTGGCGAGCGGCTCGCACGGCCTCGTCGTCGCCGGCACGACCGGCGAGGCCGCGACGCTGTCCGACGACGAGCAGGTCCGCCTGGTCGAGCTGATCGTCGGCGAGACCGGCGCCGAAGGCGCGATCGTCGCCGGCGCCGGCTCCAACGACACGCGTCACGCGATCGAGCTGACCGAGCGCGTGATCGCCGCCGGCGCGCAGGCCGTGCTCTCCGTCACGCCCTACTACAACAAGCCGAACCGGCGCGGGATCCTGCGTCACTTCGGCGAGATCGCGCGCGCCGCGCAGGGCACGCCGATCGTGCTCTACAACATTCCCGGCCGGACCGCCGTCAACATGGCCCCCGACCTGCTGGCGGAGCTCGCGCAGATCGACGGCATCGTCGGCGTCAAGCAGGCGAACTCCGCCGAGCTGCAGCCGATCGACGGGCTCGCGGTGCTGGCCGGCAACGACGACATCTTCGGTGCCTGCCTCGACATGGGCGGCGCGGGCGGGATCTGCGTCTCCTCGCACGTCGTCGGGCCCGAGATGCGCCAGATGTACGACGAGCCCGGCCTGCGCGCGCAGATCGACGCTTCGCTGCGCGACGTCTACGAGACGCTCTTCCTCACCTCCAGCCCGACGCCGCTCAAGGCGGCGATGAACCTGCTCGGGCACGACGCGGGCACGCTGCGGCTGCCGATGGTCGAGGCCGACGAGGCCGAGACCGTGGCGGTGCGCGCGATGCTCGAGCGCCACGGCCTGCTCTCGCCGGTACCGGCCGCGTGAGCGGCACCCTGCGAGTCCTCCCGCTGGGGGGCGTTGGCGAGATCGGCAAGAACATGACCGTCGTCGAGTACGACGGTCGCATCGTCGTGGTCGACACCGGCCTGCGCTTCCCGACCGCCGAGCAGCTCGGTATCGACCTCGTGCTGCCGGACTTCGCCTACCTGCGCGATCGCGTCGACGACATCGAGGCGATCGTCATCACGCACGGCCACGAGGATCACCTCGGCTGCCTGCCGTGGCTCTTGCGCGAGCTCGGCGAGACCAGCATCCCGGTCACCTACAGCGGCCAGCTCACGGTCGCGATGGCGCGCTCGAAGCTCGACGAGCACAAGCTCAAGCGCGCACGGCTCGACGTGCTGCCGACCGGCGACGTGGTCGAGGCGGGACCGTTCGCGATCGAGATGATCCACCTGACCCACTCGATCCCCGACGCCTGCGGCGTGGCGCTGACGACCGAGCTCGGGACGATCCTCTTCACGGGCGACTACAAGTTCGACCAGACGCCGGTCGGCGGCGCGCCGGCGGACGTGTCGCGCCTGGCCGAGCTGGGCCGCGAGGGGCTGCTGATGCTGTGCGGCGACTCGACGAACGCCGACCGGCCCGGCTTCTCCCCGTCCGAGTCGCTGGTCGGGCCGAACCTCGAGCGCGTCTTCCAGCACTGCGAGGGGCGGATCGTCGTCACCTGCTTCGCCTCGAACATCCATCGCGTGCAGCAGGTCGTCGACGCCGCCACGCAGCTCGGCCGCAAGGTCGCGCTGGTCGGGCGCTCGATGCGCAAGAACATCAACATCGGCCGCACGCTGGGGCACATCAACGTGCCCGACGGCACGCTGGTCGGCTTGCGCGAGGTCGACCAGTTCCCGCCCGAGAAGATCGTGATCGTCTCGACCGGCTCGCAGGGGGAGCCGCTGTCGGCGCTGCGCCGCATGGCCTACCGCGACCATCCGCAGGTCGAGCTGCGCGCCGGCGACACCGTCGTCTTCTCGGCCACGCCGGTCCCCGGCAACGAGCGCGCGGTCAACGAGACGATCGACCGGCTCTACCACGTCGGCGCGGACGTCATCACGACCCAGGACGCGCCGATCCACGCGTCCGGGCACGGCTATCAGGAGGAGCTCAAGCTGATGCTCAACCTGACCAAGCCGCGCTACGTGATGCCCGTGCACGGCGACTTCAAGCGGATGATGCTGCACGGCCGGCTCGCCGAGGCGGTCGGCGTCGACCCCGCCAACGTCTTCCGCACCGAGAACGGCCAGCCGGTCGAGCTCGACGCCAAGGGCGCCCGCTTCGGCGAGCGCGTGCAGAGCGGCATGATCTTCGTCGACGGCGTCGACATCGGCGACGTCAGCGACGTCGCGCTGCGCGACCGCCGCATGCTCTCGGCCGACGGCATCTTCATCATCGTCGCGACGGTCAGCGAGCAGGACGGCAGCTCGGTCGTGCCGCCCGAGGTGCTCGCCCGCGGCGTGCCGTTCCTCGACGGCAACTCCGGCTTCGTCGACGAGCTGCGCGAGGCGGTCGAGGACTCGCTCGACCGTGCTGCCGAGCAGCGCATCACCGAGATCGAGCTGCTGGAGTCGATGCTCCACGACGACCTCGCGGGCTTCATCTACGGCCGGCTCAAGCGCCGTCCGATGGTGCTGCCGGTGATCGTGGAGGTATAGCCGGCCTGCGGCCGTCGGCCGCGGCGCTCGGGATCACGCGGAAGACAGCGCCGAGCACGACCAGCAGGACCACCCCGATGCCGGACACCGCGAACGCGGTCGGCGGAGAGGTGATCGCCGTGATCAGCGCCGCCGAGCAGGAAGCCGACGCCGGTGGTCGCCGAGGTGAGCGACTCGAGCAGTCCGGTGATGCGCGCCTGCAGGTCGTCCGGCGTCGACTCCTGCAGCGCCGTCATCACCGAGACCCACTGCACGCCGTTGCCGAGGCCGCCGACCACCGAGAACGCGCACGCCAGCCACAGCTCGCGCGACACCGCCATGCCGAGATAGGCCGCCCCGATCGCGAGGCTGGACAAGCAGCACGAGCGCGCTGACGGAGTGCCTGCGGATGCTGAGGAACAGCAGGCTGCCGAGCACGATTCCCGCGCCCCAGGCCGACAGCAGGATGCCGTAGCCGAGCTCGTCGGTCCCGAGCGTCTCGGCCGCGTAGACGATCTCGATCGGCACGATCAGGGTGAAGAACACGACCGCGATCGCCTCGCCGCCGATCAGGAAGCGGGCGGTGCGGTTGCTGCGGGCGTAGCGCAGGCCCTCGGTCACGCGCTGGCGGAACGGCTCGCGCTCGGCGCTCGCCGAGGGGAAGCTGCGGCACGTCGCGAGCACGACGGCGATCACCGCGAAGCGTCGCGGCGTCGACGCCGAGCGCGGCCGAGACGCCGAACGCGCTGACGAGCACGCCCGCCGAGCGCGGCGCCGCCGACGCTCGCCGCCGCGAAGCCGATGTTGAAGAGCGCGTTTCCCTCGCGTAGCAGCGACTTCGGCTGCAGCACGGTGTTCACCGCGCCTCGCGTCAGGCCCCGAGCCGTGAGCATCAGGACGCCGTCGACGAGCGCGAGCACCAGCACCGGCACGAGCGAGAACGACTGCGCGAGCAGCGCGAGCAGGAGGAAGACGACCGCCTCGCCGAGGTAGATCGCAGGCAGCACCCGGCGCAGCCGCAGCTGGTCGACGTGCGCCGTCAGGGCGGGCGCGACGAACGCCGGCAGGAACTGCGCGGCGATGAACAGCGCCGTCGTCGCGAGCGGATCCCGCGTCTCGCCGTAGACCAGCAGCGCGAGTGCGACGAGCCCGACGTAGTCGCCGATCGAGTTCGTCGTGTACGAGAGGAACAGCCGCCCGAAGGGCGGCACGCGCAGCGGTTCCAGATTCGCCCGGATGGAGCCGGAGGGTATCGAGCGCGTTACCGGGCGGGCAGCCTTCCGCGCACGGATTTCCGGAGCGCTAACGATCGCCGCCTTAGTGCCGATTACGGACGCGGTGACGCGTTCTCGACGTGCTCTCGTCGTGTTTCAGGTCGCCGTGCTCGGCGTTTCGGTGCTCGCTGCGGTGTTGCTTTCCGCGAGCAGCGGACTGGACACCCACGCAACCTCTTCGCTGCTGTTGCTCGCGATGGCGTTGTTGAGCGAGACCGTTCCGCCTGGACACCAAGAACTTCTTCGTCACCACGTCGTTCTTGTCGCTCGTGCTTGCGATGACGCTGCTCGGACCGACGCCGGCCGTCCGTGATCGGCGTGACGATCATGTTGGTCAACGCGATTCGCCGTCGCGCGCCGCTGCAGCCGACGCTCGCGAACGTCTCCACCTACGCGTTCTTCCCGCTCGTCGGAGGCGCGCTGTTCCAGGTCTTCGACGGGCAAGCGCTGTTCGAAGGCGATGGCGACCGACTTCGTGTTTCTCGTGCTCGCTGGTCTTCTTGATCACCAACGCGGTGAACTTCCTGCTGATCGCGGTCGACGTCGCGGTCATCGACGGTCAACCGATCATGCGCAGCCTCCGCCACGTCTACGCGCCGACGCTGCCGGTCGAGCTCGCAGTCGGATTGCTCACTGCCGGAGTCGCGTTCGTCTACCGGCAGGAGGACCTCGGCGCGCTCGGCGATGCTCGCCGCAGTCATGCTGATCTTCCAGTACCTGCTGCGGACCGCCCTGAACTCGCAGGAGCGCAAGGAACAACTCGAGGGGCGCACGCGGGAGCTCGCGTCGCTGCAGGTCGGGCTTCTGAGCACCGTGCTCCAGACGCTGTCGCTGCGCGACAAGATGACGGCGCGGCACTCTGCGGCCGTGGCCCGCTACTCGCGCGAGATCGCAAGCGAGCTCGGACTCAGTCGAGCGCGACCAGGACGTCGTCCACACCGCCGCGCTGCTGCACGACATCGGCAAGTTCATCTTCCCGGACTCGATCCTGTTCGCCGATACGAAGCTGAGCGACGGAGGACTTCGAGATCGTTCGCCGGCATCCGGAGCAGGGCGCACGGCTCGTCTCGCCGGATCGAGGGATACGGGCCTGTCGCCGAGATCATCCTCGCGCATCACGAGCGCATCGACGGCGACGGCTACCCGAGCGGACTCGTGCGACGAGCAGATCCCGCTCGCCGCGCGCATCATCTCGGTCGCCGACACGTACGACGTGATGACGTCGCGCGACTCCTACCGCCGGCCCGGTCTCCTCGCGCGACGGCGATCGACGAGCTGCGCAGGGTGTCCGGCGCTCAGCTCGACGGTCGCGTGGTCGAGACGTTCATCGGACTGCTCGAGCAGCGTTCCGTCACGTTCCGGCACGCCGACGATGCGGACTTCGAGCGCGAGCTGAACCTCGAGCGCCGCGTCGGCCGACTACGCGGCGCCACGCGTCCTGTCGCCGCCTAGACGATTGTTCGATATCAGCTGTGCGCTGTCGGCGGTCGATACAGCTGGCTTAACGACAACGAGCGCCTGTCGGCGCTCGTCAGTCGAGTGAACATGCTAGCGGTGCTTCGATTTAGCGCTGCCAACCCATGATGTCCGTCCCTTCCCTCTGCTTCGGTGCTCTAACACCCTGGCGGAGATTCGCTCGTTCATGTCCTGACGAGACGGAAGGTATGGGAGATGGGCGGGTGTCCACAGTCGGACATCCGTCCAGCTGGTGACGGCCGGCTTCCTCAAGTAGTCGGGCCGGCGGCCGATGAGCCGGCTTCCGTCGTGATGGTGCACCTAACCTGCGGTGTCTCGGCGGAAGCCGCTCGCTTCGCCGAGGCGCCGTTATCCGGCTGATCGTGATCTGCGACGGTCGCGGACGCTGTCGACTTCTCAAACATCGGATCACTCGCCGCGCCCCGACTGGACGGATGTTCTAGCCGCGCGCGGGGAATCGGACGACGAAGCGCGCGCCACGCCGTCCAGCGGCATCCTCCAGCGACACGGTGCCGGAGTGCGAGCCCGCGACGGCGCGCACGATCGAGAGGCCGAGGCCGCTCGATCCGCTGCGATCGCCGTCGCCGCGGAAGAAGCGCTCGAAGACCTTGTCGTGCAGCTCCGGCGGGATGCCCGGCCCGTCGTCCTCGACCGACAGCACGACCTCGCCGTTGCGCCGCTCCACCGTGGCCTCGACCGCGGTGCCGGGATCGGTGTGGCGCAGCGCGTTCTCGAGCAGGTTGAGCGTGAGCCGGTGCAGCTCGTCGCGCGCGCCCTCCATCTCGCGCGCCGGCGGGCGCGCTGACGCTGATCAGGTGGTCGCCGGCCACGGGCTCGAGCTCGCCGGCCGCCTCGGTGACGACCTCGGAGAGGTCGAGCGGCAGGTGCGCGGCGACGCGGCCGGAGTCCGCGCGCGCGAGCAGCAGCAGGTCGGCGACCAGCCGGCGCATGCGCCGCGACGAGCGCAGGGCGGAGGCGGCGGTCTCGCGCGACTCGCCCTCGAGCTCCATCTCGAGCAGCTCGAGGTTCGCCAGCACCGACGTCAGCGGGGTGCGCAGCTCATGCGACGCGTCAGCGACGAACTGGCGCTGGCGCGCGAGCATCGCCTCGGTCTCGCCGCGCGCGTCGTCGAGCGATCGCAGCATGCTCTCGAGCGTGAGCGCGAGCTCCGAGACCTCGTCGCTCGACTCCGGATGCGGGATCCGCAGCGACGGGATCGCGTGTGCGTGCGATCGCGCTCGCAGCCTCGGTCAGGCGCGAGATCGGCGCCATCGCGCGCGTCGCGGTCGCCACGCCGGCGAGCAGCGCCAGCGCGGCGCCGCCGATCACGCCCAGGCCGAGGAAGACGCGGACGCTGTTGGCGGTCTCGCGCACGTCGGACAGCTTGCGCGCGTACTGGACGTGGAAGAAGCCGCCGCGCAACTCGACCGGGCGCGACTCGACGCGGAAGCCGTTGAAGTCCTGGCGTCTTCTGGCGCGGCGGCGGCAGCTAGGGCGCGTTCGCGGTCGCCTTGAGCACCTCGCCGTTGCCTCGTGACGAGCCGGATCACCGCGTCCTGGGTCGTCGGCGTAGGTGTCGAGATCCGGGCTCTCCTTCTCAGCCGCGTGAAGTCGTAGCGGAGTGAAGGTCTCGTCCTCCACCACGATGCGCGGCCGCACCCTGCTCTGCAGGTCGGTGGCGGCGTCGGCCACCTGGCGATCGAACTCGGAGTCGATCTGCCGGGTCGTGAGCACGCCGACGATCGTGGCGAACCCGAGCAGGATCACGAGCGTCAGGAGGGCAGAGCCGCCGGCGAGCCGCCAGCGGATCGGCAGCCGCCTATACGCGGAGGACGTACCCTGCGCCGCGGACCGTATGAAGGAGCCTGGGCTCGCCACCGGCTTCCAGCTTCCTCCGCAGGTTGGACACGAACACCTCGATCGTGTTCGTGATCGAGAACGGGTCGTAGCCCCAGACCTCGTCGAGCAGCTTCTGGCGCGAGATCACCAGCCGCTCGTTGCGCATCAGGTACTCGAGCAGCTCGAACTCGCGCTGGGTCAGCTCGATCTTGCGCTCGCCCCGATGCACCTCGTGCGTGTCCGGGTTCAGGCTGAGGTCGCCGACGCGCAGCGGCGCCATGCCGCGCGGCGGGCGGCGGCGCAGCAGCGCGCGCATCCGCGCGAGCAGCTCCTGGCGCTCGAACGGCTTGACGAGATAGTCGTCGGCGCCGACGTCGAGGCCCTCGACGCGCGAGTCGAGCGCATCGCGGGCCGTCAGCATCAGGATCGGCGTGTCGTTGGAGTCCTTGCGCAGCCTGCGCGCGACGTCGATGCCGTCCATCCGCGGCAGGCCGAGGTCGAGCACGAGGATGTCGGGCAGGAAGGCGTGCACCTCGTCGAGCGCCGCGATGCCGTCGCCGGCGAGCCGGACCTCGTAGCCCTCGAGCCGCAGCGCGCGCTGCAGCACCTGGGCGATCTCCTTGTCGTCCTCGACGACGAGCACGCGCACCGGACGGTCGGAAGCCTCCATCTGCCTGTAAAGAGTACGGCGGCAGCATTAGCCGCGGCTAACCGGGGCAGGAGCGGGCGCGCGCGCGTCGAACTGCCTCGGCAAGCATGCCGCCGACCGCACGCCGCAAGCCGCGCGCCCGCCGCGCCGCGCCGCAACCGGCGTGGCGCGCGCGCCTGCCCGTGCTCGAGCAGCGCCACTGGGACCTGATCGGGCTGGCGCTCGTGGCGCTCGCGATCTTCCTCGCCTTCCTCGTCTACCTCGACTGGGAGGGAGGAGCGGCGGGCGGCTGGCTCGTCGACGAGCTGCGCAGGCTCGTCGGCGCCATGCACCATCTGGTGCCCGTCGCGCTGCTCGCCGCCGGCGCCGTGCTCGTGCTGCGCCCCGTGCTGCCGGCGGTGCGCCCGTTCCGCGCCGCGGCGGCCTGCCTGTTCGCCGCCGGCTGCCTCGGCCTGGCCGCCGGGACGCTCGGGCTGGGAGGCGGGAGCGACGGCGGACGACAACGGCGGCCTGGCCGGCGAGGGACTGTACGAGCTGACGTCGACGCTGCTCGGCGACGTCGGCACCCACATCGTCGCCGTCTTCCTGTTCCTCGCCGGCGTGCTGCTGCTGACGGGCGCGAGCGTCGCGAGCGTGCTCAAGGCGACCGGCGACTCGGTCACGACGACCGGGCCGCAAGCTGCGCGAGGGCGCCGAGCCCGTGCGCACCGCGGTCGCGCGCCGGCGCACCCCGCGCGAGGAGCTGGCCGACCTGGACACGGCGGAGATCTCCGCCGTCAAGCAGGACTTCTGGTCGGGGTCCGAGCGCTTCCCGGACATCTATGCCGCCGAGGGGCGCCGAGCCGGCTGCGCCGCAGCCCGAACCCGCGCCGGCGGACGAGCCGCGAGGAGGCCGAGGAGCCCGACCGAGCCGCGCCTGGCCGAGGATCCCGAGACCGACGAGCCGGGCGTGCTGCGCGGCACGCGCGAAGTCGCCGCCGAGCAGCTCACGCCGCAGGGTCGCCTGCGCCGCTCCGTCACCGACTCGCCGGAGTTCGTCTGGCGCGTGCCCGACGCGAGCTTCCTCACGCGCTCGACCGCCGAGGCGAGCAAGCCCGACACGGCGGGGCAGGAGAAGATCGCCGCCCAGCTCGTCGAGGCGCTCGGCCACTTCGGCGTCGAGGCGCGCGTGATCGGCATGGTCGCGGGCCCGCACATCACGCGCTACGAGCTGCGCCTCGCGCCCGGCATCAAGGTCGCCAAGGTCGCCCAGCTCAAGGACGATCTCGCCTACGCGCTCGCCGCCTCGGACATCCGCATCCTGGCGCCGATCCCGGGCAAGCAGGCGGTCGGCGTCGAGGTCCCGAACGTGCGCCGCCGGATCGTCCACCTCGGCGACGTGATGCAGGCGCCGCCGGACGGCTGGTCGCCGCTCACGGTCTGGCTCGGCAAGGACGTCGCCGGGCGCGCGATCGGCGCCGACCTCGCGCGCATGCCGCACCTGCTGGTCGCCGGCACCACCGGCGCCGGCAAGTCCGGCTGCGTCAACGCGATGCTCGCCTCGATCCTGCTGCGCGCCACGCCGCACGAGGTGCGCCTCGTGCTGGTCGACCCCAAGCAGGTCGAGCTCAACCACTACGACTCGATCCCGCACCTGCTGACGCCGGTCATCACCTCGCCGAAGCTGGCCGCGACGGCGCTGCAGAACCTCGTGCGCGAGATGGAGCAGCGCTACTCGTACATGGCGATCGCGCGCACGCGCAACCTGATCGAGATGAACAAGGTGCGCGAGCGCCGCGGCGAGCAGGCGCTGCCCTACGTGCTGTGCGTGATCGACGAGCTGGCCGACCTGATGATGGTCGCTCCGGCCGACGTCGAGGACTCGATCATCCGGCTCGCGCAGAAGGCGCGCGCCGTCGGCATCCACCTCGTGCTGGCGACCCAGAGCCCGCGCGTCGACGTGATCACGGGCATGATCAAGGCGAACGTCCCGAGCCGGATCGCGTTCTCCGTCTCCTCCCAGACCGACTCGCGCGTGATCCTCGACCAGAACGGGGCCGAGACGCTGCTGGGGCAGGGCGACATGCTGTTCTCGCCCGTCGGCTCGTCGCGCCTGCAGCGGATCCAGGGCGCCTACGTCGACGAGGACCAGATCGCCAAGCTGACCGACCAGTGGCGCCGCCAGGGCGAGCCGGAGTTTCGCGCGGAGCTGCTCGAGGAGGTCGAGGCCGAGGAGATCGTGGCGGGCGGCGAGGACGGCTTCGACCCCGACGAGGATCCGCTGCTGAGCGACGCGATCCGGCTCGTCGCCGAGATGCAGACGGCGTCGACGTCGATGCTCCAGCGCCGCCTGCGGCTCGGCTACACGCGCGCGGGCCGGCTGATCGACATGCTCGAGCGGCGCGGCGTGATCTCCGGCTACGAGGGCTCCAAGCCGCGCCAGGTGCTCGTCGCCGAGGCCGACGTCCCGCGCGTGCTCGCCGGTCTCGACCAGCGCGGCGCGACCGTGCCGGTGTCGGATGACGAAGACGGTGACGTAGCCTAAGGGCCGGATGCCGGAGATCGGCGACC
Organism: uncultured Solirubrobacteraceae bacterium; assembly: GCA_963721315.1. Lineage (GTDB taxonomy): Bacteria > Actinomycetota > Thermoleophilia > Solirubrobacterales > Solirubrobacteraceae > DASQMT01. Next base: position 155,919 of record CAVRIU010000005.1, on the reverse strand, counting down.
AGCTGCGCGAGACGCGCATGCGCAACCGGATCGACATCACCGAGGTCGAGGCGGCGACCAAGATCCGGGCCAAGTACCTGCGTGCGCTCGAGAACGAGGAGTGGGACCTGCTGCCGGGGCCGACGTTCGTGCGACCTTCCTGCGCACCTACGCGGACTACCTCGGGCTCGACGCGCGCAACCTGGTCGAGGACTACCGGTCGCGCTTCGAGCGACCGGCCGTGCAGGAGCTGGCGCCTTTCGGCACCAGCCTCGGCGGCCGCCGCGCCCGGCCCCGGCGGGCCGTGTTCGTGCCCTGGATGGCGGTGCTGATCGGCGTGATCGCGCTCGTCGCGGTGCTCTACCTGCTCGGCAGGTGGGGCGGAGACCCGGATGAGCAGGAGGCCGGCCGGGCCGCCGCCACGCCGCAGCCGACCGCCGCGCCGGCCGGCGACGGGGAAGAGCGCGAGCGCAAGCGCAAGCCCGCGCGCAAGACGACCGTGCGGCTGCGCATCCAGCCGACCGGCCCGGTCAGCGTGTGCCTGGAGAACGGCGACGGCGAGCCGCTGATCGCGAACCTGACGCTCGACGCCGGGCAGGATTCCGAGACCTTCGAGGCCAAGCGCTTCCGCATGTCGTTCGGCACCGGCGCGGCGGTGATGCGGATCGACGGCAAGGACTACCCGGTGTCCGACGATGCTCCGATCGGCTACGAGGTCCGTGCCGGCGGCAAGCCGCGCACGCTCGCAGACGACGAGCGCCCAGACTGCAGCGGATGAGCTCCATCCGAGCCGCGATCCTCGTCACCGGCACCGAGGTGCTGTCGGGCGCGATCGCCGACCGCAACGGCCCGTGGCTGTCGGAGCGGCTGCGCGAGCGCGGCGTGGAGCTCGCGCACATCATGGTCGTCGCCGACCGCCCCGACGACCTGCGCGCCGCGCTCGAGTTCCTGGCGCGCGAGCGCATCGAGCTCGTGATCACCTCCGGCGGGCTGGGGCCGACCGCCGACGACCTGACGGCCGCGGTCGTCGGGCGCTTCGCCGGCCGGGCGCTGCTGCTCGACGCGGCGCTCGAGCAGCGGATCCTCGCGATCCTCGAGCGCAATCGCGGCGGCTGGCGCTCCTACAGCGAGGAGGCGCTGCGGGCGGGCAACCGCAAGCAGGCGATCGTGCCCGAGGGCGCGACGATCCTCGAGCCGGTCGGGACGGCGCCCGGGCTGATCGTGCAGAGCGACGGGCCGCTGGTCGTGGTGCTCCCGGGACCGCCCTCCGAGCTGCAGCCGATGTGGGCGACGGCGACGGAGACCGAGCCGCTGCGCGGGCTGCTCGCGCGGGCCGGCGCGCTCGAGCAGCGGATGCTGCGGCTCTTCGGCGTGCCGGAGTCCGAGATCGCGCTGAGCCTGGCCGCGATCGAGCGCGACGGCGTCGCGCTCGACCAGCTGGAGATCACGACCTGCCTGCGCCGCGGCGAGATCGAGATCGCGATCGTGTTCGCACCCGCCGCGGCCGCCGCCTACGAGGCGCTCGTAGCAGGGCATCCGCGCGCGCCATGCGGACCGGCTCTTCTCCGTCGACGGCGCGACCGTCGACGAGCAGGTCGCGGGGCTGCTCGCCGGCCGCACGATCGCCGTGCGCGGAGTCGTGCACCGGCGGGCTGATGGCGGCGCGGCTGACCGACCGCGCCGGCTCCAGCGCGTACGTGCTGGGCGGCGTCGTCGTGTACTCGGACGCGGCCAAGACCGGCTTCGCGGACGTGCCGGCGGAGCTGATCGCGCGTCACGGCGCCGTCTCCCCGGAGGTCGCCGCCGCGCTCGCGGACGGAGCGATCGCGCGCTTCGGCGCCGAGCTCGGCATCGGCATCACCGGGGTCGCCGGACCGGGCGGCGGCACGCGAGGCGAAGCCGGTCGGCATGGTCTGCCTCAGCGTGGCGCAGGACGGCGGCGAGCGGATCGATCGCACGGTCCGCCTGCCCGGCGACCGCGCCGCGGTCCGCGAGCGCACGACGACGGTCGCGATGCACCTGCTGCGCCGGTTGCTGCTCGCGCGTGAGTCGTCGAGCGCTGCGCTGCGCCTGTTCGTCGCGCTCGACCTGCCTGCCGCGGCGCGCGCGGCGCTCGCGCGCTTCCGCGACGATGCGGCCGACCCCGCCGTCTGGCGGCTGCTGCCGGAGGAGTCGTTCCACGTCACGCTCGCGTTCCTCGGGCACCGGCCGCCTGAAGACGTCGACCGCATCGCCGCGGCGCTGCGACCGGCTGGCGCCGTGGGACGCCGCCGCAGCTGGCGCTCGGCGACGGGCTGCTGCTGCCGCCGCGGCGCGCGCGCGTGCTGACCGTCGCGCTCGCGGACCGCGCCGGCGGGCTGGGCGCGCTGCAGGCGGAGGTCGCCGCGGGCCTGGTCGCGGCCGGCGTGTACGAGGCCGAGACGCGTCCGTTCCGGCCGCATGTCACGGTCGCGCGGCTGCGCTCCGGCGCGCGCCCGCCGCGCGCTCTGGACCGTGTGCCGGAGACGCTGGAGTTCCGCGCCGGCGCCGTCACGCTCTACCGCTCCGTGCTCGGACGCGGCGGCGCGGTTTACGACGCGCTCCTGGCGCGGCCGGGCTGACGCACTACAGTCGGGGAAGGATGCGCGCGCGGCGGGCGATCACGACAACGGTGCTCGCCGCGACGGCCTGGCTCGCGCTGTGCGTGCCGGCCGAGGCGAAGCTCCGCTGGCGGCGCTCGTGTCCCGAGGGCGAAGGCCCGACGTGCAGCACCGTGCGCGTCCCGCTCGACCGCTGCCGGCACGCTCGCCGGTCGCGTCGACCTGCACGTCGCGCGCGTGGCGGTCGGGCGCAAGCGCGGTCCCTTCCTGATGTACCTCTCCGGCGGCCCGGGCGGGGCGGGCGTGTACGAGATGCTCGAGCGTCCTGTTCGAGTTGCCGGCGCTGGCCCGCAGGTACACGGTGATCGGCTTCGACCAGCGCGGCACCGGTGCCAGCGGGCTGCTGCGCTGCCGGGCGCTCGAACGCGACGAGCGGCTGCGATCGACCGTGGCCGCGGAGCGCTGCGCCCGGCAACTCGGCGCGAGGCGGGCGTTCTACACGACTCCGGACAGCGTCGCCGACATGGAGGCGATCCGCAAGGCCGTCGGCGCGCGCAAGCTGACGCTGTTCGGGATCTCCTACGGCACCGAGCTCGGGCTCGCCTACGCGCGCGCGTACCCGGAGCGCGTCGACCGGCTGATCCTCGACTCCGTCGTGGACCCGGACGAGAGCGATCCGTTCGGCCTCGCCGGCTTCCGCGCGATGGGACCGTCGCTCGCGTCGCTCTGCCCCGACGGCTGCCGCGACCTGAGCACCGATCCCGCCGCCGACCTGGCCGCGCTGATCGCGAAGTTGCGCGTCGCTCCGCTGAGCGGCGCGTGGTACGACGCGCGCGGGCGCCGCCGCACCGGCACCTTGCGGCCGATCGCGATCGCCGACCTGCTCTATGACGCCGACTACAACCCCGCGTTGCGCGCGGGCGTGCCGATGGCGGTGCGAGCGGCGCTCGACAACGACGACGCCGCGCCGCTGCTGCGGCTGATGGCCGCCTCGACCGCGTACGCGCTGCCGTCGAACCCGCGCGACTTCTCGTCCGCCCGCTACGCGGCCGTGTGCGAGGAGACGCCGCTGCCGTGGCCGCGCGGCACCGGCGCTGGTCGACCGCCTGGCGGTCGCGCGCGATCGTGCGCTCGCGCTGCCGCCGACCGCGTTCGCGCCGTTCGACGCCGAGGTCGCCTACGCGGACGAGATCGACCTCTGCCTGCGCTGGCCCGATCCCGGCCGTCCGCCGCGCGCGGTCGGCGGCGCCTATCCCGCGGTGCCGACGCTGCTGCTGCAGGGGCAGGAGGACCTGCGCACGCCGCCGGAGGTCTCCGCGCACGTCGCGACGCTGATCGCCGGCGCGCAGCGCGTCACGGCGCCGGGGATCGGGCACGCCGCGATCAGCACGAGCGGCTGCGGTCGCCGCCAGCTGCTGCGCTTCGTCGCGGGCGAGGCGGTGCGCACGACCTGTCCGCGCGCACCGACCGACGTGCCCGCGACGGGCGTGCCGCCGGCGTCGTTCGCCGCGCTCGCGCCGGCCGCGCGGGCTGGCGGGTCGCGTGGGGAGGACGGTGAGCGCCGTCGACGCGACGCTCGACTTCCTCGACTTCGCGCTCTCGCCCGCCTTGAACGTGGGACCGCGGGGCGGTGGCCTGCGCGGCGGCTCGTACCGCTACGGGCGGCGGCTGTCGCTCGAGCGCGTCGTCGTCGTGCCCGGCGTGCGGGTCAGTGGATCGGAGCAGGGGTCGGGCGCATTGGAGTTGCAAGTCGACGGCAGCGCCGCGGCCGGCGGCAGCGTGCGGGTCTCGCCGGGCGGGCGGCTGAGCGGACGGCTCGGGCGCCGGCGGGTCAGCGCGCAGCTGGCCAACCGGCCGCCGCGGCCGCTCGGGTTCTCGGCGCAGGCGGCGACGCTGCTCGCGCCGCCGGTCGCACGGCCCTGAGCCCGCCGGCGACGGCTACCGGTTCACGCTCGACATGTCGGGGTAGCGCTCACCCTGCGGCCTGGCCCGCCTCGGCGAGCGCCGCGAGCTCCGCGTCGCTCAGCTCGACCTCGAGTGCGGCCACGTTCTCCTCCAGGTAGCTGCGCCGCTTGGTGCCGGGGATCGGCACCACGTACTCGCCCTGCGCGTGCACCCAGGCGAGCGCGATCTGGGCTGGCGTGACCTGCTTGTCCGTCGCCAGCGCGTCGATCTTCTCCACGATCGCGATGTTGGCCTCCAGGTTGTCGCCCTGCAGGCGCGGCTGGCGGCGACGGAAGTCGTCCTCGGCCAGCTGGTCGAGCGAGCGCAGCTTGCCGGTGAGGAAGCCGCGACCGAGTGGGCTGTAGGGCACGAAGCCGATGCCGAGCTGGCGCAGCGCGGGCAGGATCTCCGCCTCGGGATCGCGCGCCCAGATCGAGTACTCGCTCTGCAGTGCGGAGATCGGGTGCGTGACGTGCGCGCGCCGGATCGTCTCGGCCGCCGCCTCCGAGAGCCCGAGGAAGCGGACCTTGCCCTCGGCGACCAGCTCGCCCATCGCGCCGACCGTCTCCTCGATCGGCGTGTCGGGGTCGACGCGGTGCTGGTAGTAGAGGTCGATGTGGTCGAGCCCGAGCCGCCGCAGCGACGCCTCGCAGGCCTGGCGCACGTACTCCGGCCGCCCGTCGACCCCGCGCTTCTCGGGATCGGCCGGATCGCGCAGGATGCCGAACTTGGTCGCGAGCACGACTTCGTCGCGCCGGTCGGCGATCGCGCGCCCGACGAGCTGCTCGTTCGTGTACGGCCCGTAGATGTCCGAGGTGTCCAGCAAGGTGATGCCCAGCTCGAGCGCCCGGTGGATCGTCGCGATCGACTCGGCGTCGTCGCGCGGCCCGTAGAACTCGGACATGCCCATGCAGCCGAGGCCCTGCCTGGAGACGGTCAGGCCCTGGGTGCCGAGCGGGATGGATTGCACGATGCGGGCTTCTTTCGGGAGCTGGGATGGCGAGCAGGCGATGGTAGGACCTGGTGCGGGAGAAACGCGGCGGCGTGGCGGGCCCGCGCAGGATTGGCACGAAATTGTGCGCCTCCCGCCACATCCCGGTGTTGTCCCGTGCCGCCCGACGACGGAGGCTCCCGTTCCGTCCGACCCCCGGCCCATCATGCGGAGCCCACGACTTGAGATTGCAAGAGGAGCACAGCCCATGAGCAACGACCCGGCCGGCAAGGCCCGCGACACCGCCCTGCAAGGCGCGCTCGTGCAGATCGAGCGCCAGTTCGGCAAGGGCACGGTCATGCGCATGGGTGACGAGGGGGCGCAGGTGCGCGTCGACGCGATCCCCACGGGCGCGCTCTCGCTCGACCTCGCGCTCGGCATCGGCGGCATGCCGCGCGGGCGGATCGTCGAGGTCTTCGGCCCGGAGTCCTCCGGCAAGACGACGCTCGTCTATCACGTGATCGCCGAGGCACAGAAGCTCGGCGGGGTGTGCGCGTTCATCGACGCCGAGCATGCGATGGATCCGCTGTACGCCCAGAACCTGGGCGTCAACATCGACGAGCTGCTCGTGTCCCAGCCCGACTACGGCGAGCAGGGGCTCGAGGTCGCCGACATGCTCGTGCGCTCCGGTGCGGTCGACGTGGTCGCGATCGACTCGGTGGCGGCACTGACGCCGCGGGCCGAGCTCGAGGGCCAGATGGGCGACCAGACGGTCGGCGTGCAGGCGCGCATGATGAGCCAGGCGATGCGCAAGCTCGCCGGCAACCTGAACCGGACGCAGACGCTCTGCCTGTTCGTCAACCAGATCCGCGAGAAGGTCGGCGTGATGTTCGGCTCGCCCGAGACGCAGCCGGGCGGCCGGGCGCTGAAGTTCTACTCGTCCCAGCGCCTGGACATCCGCCGGATCGAGACGCTGAAGGAGGGCACCGAGGCGGTCGGCAACCGCGTCCGCGTCAAGGTCGTCAAGAACAAGGTCGCCGCGCCGTTCCGCCAGGCCGAGTTCGACATCGAGTTCGGCAGGGGCATCTCCTCCTCGGGCTGCATCCTCGACCTGGGGATCGAGCACAACGTGGTCACGAAGTCGGGCTCGTTCTTCTCCTACGGCGACGAGCGGCTCGGCCAGGGCCGGCACAACGCCAAGGCGTACCTGGACGAGCACCTCGAGGTCACGAAGGAGATCGAGTCCAAGATCTATGCCGCCCTCGGCATCGGCCAGGATCTCGTGACTCCGATCGAGCGCGCGGACCCCGTCGACTCGCTGGCAGCCGCAGAGGCCGAGGCAGCGGCAGCGGCGTGACGCGCGGACGCGATCGGTAAGTCGCATGGACCTCGCCGGCGCTCGCCACGAGCCCGCGGGCGAGCGGCTCGCGGATCCCGCGGAGCGCCTGGAGCGCGCCCGGGCGCTGGCCTGGCATGCACTCAACCGGCGCGACCGCACCGAGCTCGAGCTGCGCGGCATCCTGGCCCAGAAGCGCGTCGCGCCCGAAGAGGCCGATGTCGTGCTCGGCGAGCTGCGCGAGGGCGGCTTCGTCGACGACGCCGCGTTCGCCCAGCGCTTCGCCGACGATCGGCGGCGGCTCGACGCCTGGGGCGCCGAGCGGATCGGGCGGCGTCTGCGCGCGCTCGGGGTCGCGCCCGAGCAGGTTGCAGCGGCGCTTGCAGTCCAGGACCGCGAGGGCGAGCTGGACGCCGCGCTGGCGCTCTTGCGGCGGCGCTGCCCCGTCGTGCCGGCGACGCCGCGCGAGCGCGACCGGGCGCTCGGCGTGCTCGTGCGCAAGGGTTACGAGCTCGAGCTGGCGCACGACGCGCTGCGCCGCCACGCCGGCGTCGACGAGTCGTTCTAGAAGCGCTCGCCGCGGCCGGGGTCGTTGCGCCGAGCGGCTCGCAGTACTACGATCCAGCCAGCGACAGACCGGGCCGTAACGGCCCAATGAAACTCCAGCAAAACAGCCTATTCTCCAGCGTGACCAGCAGCTTCAGCCGTGACGGCGAGCCAATCCTCCATCCCGGGCCGCCAGGCCCGGTCAAACCGCTCCGAACGCAACACCCTGTAGCCGCCCACTGACGCGGCGATCTCACGGTCGCCTTGATGCTGGCCTGACGCGCGTGCCCTGGGCACGGCCCGGCCTGCCGCTCACATAATCGAGAAGACCAGAGCGGGGCCGCGATCCTCGGATCGAGGCCCGTCGGGGAGAGAAGAAAGTCATGGAAATCCTGATCGCCGCGGTCGTCCTGGCCGTCGGTCTCGTGGCCGCAGCATCGCTGCTGACGCGCCGCGCGCCGGGCTTCGTGGCTGCGCCTGCACGCGCGAAGAGCGCGCGCCGTCGCGCCGGCCGCGCGTGCCGGCGGCATCGCTCGTGCCGCAAGCGCCGGCCGGCAAGCCGCAGGCCGTGATCGCGACCACCGAGGACGGCAAGAGCGCGGAGCGGCGCGCCGACCTGCTGCGGCTCGAGGAGCGGTTGCGAGCGCGTGAGGAGGCGGTCGAGAGCCGTATGGCCGAGCTCGGCCAGCGCGAGCGACTGCTGTCCGCCAAGGCCGGCGAGCTGGAGACCGCGCGCGAGCACCACGTGCGCGAGCTCGAGCGCGTCGCCGGCATGCCCGCCTCGCAGGCGCGCAACCAGCTGCTCAAGGAGGTCGAGGACCAGATCCGCCACGATCGCGCGCGCGTCCTGCGCCAGGTCGAGGAGGAGACCAAGCGCGACGCCGACCGGCGCGTGCGCAACATCCTCTCCGTCGTGATGCAGCGCCTCGCCGCCGGCCACGCGGCGGAGACGACCGTCTCCGTCGTCCAGCTCTCGGCCGACGACATGAAGGGCCGCATCATCGGCCGCGAGGGTCGCAACATCCGCGCGCTCGAGCACCTGACCGGCGTCGACTTCATCATCGACGACACGCCGAACGCGGTGATCCTCTCCGGCTTCGACGGCGTGCGCCGCGAGATCGCCCGCATGACGCTCGAGAAGCTGCTGCAGGACGGCCGCATCCACCCTGCGCGCATCGAGGAGACGTACTACCAGGCCAAGTCCGAGCTCGAGGCCCACATCGCCCAGTGCGGCGAGCAGGCGTGCTTCGACGCGAAGGTCCAGGCGCTCGACGCCGATCTCGTCACGACGCTCGGCCGGCTGAAGTACCGCACGTCGTACGGGCAGAACGTGCTCGCGCACTCCGTCGAGTGCGCGCACCTGGCCGCGATGATGGCGCACGAGCTCGGAGCGTCGCCCAAGACGGCCCGCCGCGCCGCGCTGCTGCACGACATCGGCAAGGCCGTCTCGCACGAGATCGAAGGCCCGCACGCGCTGGTCGGAGGCGACCTGGCGCGCCGCCACGGCGAGTCCGAGGCGGTCGCGCACGCGATGGAGGCGCATCACAACGAGGTCGAGCCCCAGACTGTCGAGGCGGTGCTGGTGCAGGCCGCCGACGCGCTGTCGGGCGCACGCCCCGGGGCTCGCGGCGAGTCGCTGGAGCAGTACGTCAAGCGGCTGCGCGACCTCGAGGGCATCGCCACGCGCCACGACGGCGTCGACAAGGTCTACGCGATGCAGGCCGGCCGCGAGATCCGCGTGATGGTCCAGCCCAACGCGCTCGACGACGACGGCGCCGTGCTGCTCTCACACGAGATCGCGCGCGAGATCGAGCAGGAGCTCGAGTACCCCGGCCAGATCAAGGTGACGGTGATCCGCGAGTCGCGCGCGACCGACTTCGCGAAGTAGCTACGAGCGCCAGCGCAGGAAGGCGATCGGCGGCGATGTAGGCGACCCCGCCGAGCGCTCCGAGCTGCGTGTAGGGGCTCGCCGTCGTCGCCGTGGGCGACCTCCCAGAGCCACGCGCCGATGATCGCGCAGATCAGCACCAGCCCGGCGAACACCGACGCGCGCATGTCGATCGCCGCCCAGCGCTCGTCGCGGCCGGGGCCGCCGATGCCGCGCAGCGTCTCGCTGCGGCCGCCGAAGAGGAACAGCGCCGCCACGGCTGCCATCACGCCGAAGCTGATGACGCCCTGCTCGACGTCGTCGCCGATCGCGAAGGCGACGAGCATCACGGCGCCGAGCGCGAGCGAGAACAGCGGCATCCACCAGCGGCTGCGCCAGAACGGACGTTCACTTCGTGTCTGCATGGAAGATCTCCTCTACTTGCGTGTCGAAGAAGCGCGCCAGCGCGATCGCCAGTGGCAGCGACGGCGTGTAGCGCTCCTTCTCGATCGAGTTGATGGTCTGGCGCGAAACGTCCATCGCCTCGGCGAGCTGCTGCTGGGAGAGCTGCCGCTCGGTTCGGAGTGTCCGGATCTCGTTTCGCATCGTGTAAAGCCTGCTTGTCTTTCACACCGTAGCCGAGGAGCCCGGGCGATGTCAAGCACAGCTTTCCACGCACGCGCGAGCGATTAACGTGTTCGCCCGTGAAGACGTTCCACGTCACCACGTTCGGCTGCCAGATGAACCAGCACGATTCCGAGCGGATGAAGGGGATGCTCGACTCGCTCGGTTACCGCGAGGTGCCCGAGCGCGCCGATGCCGACCTGATCCTCTTCAACACCTGCTCGATCCGCGAGAAGGCCGACGAGCGCTTCGTCGCGCACCTGCACGAGGCGAAGGCGCTCAAGCGGCGCGACTCCGCGCGCGTGATCGGCGTCGGCGGCTGCTGGGCGCAGTCGGTCAAGCAGCAGGTGTTCGAGCAGTTCCCGTTCGTCGACGTCGCGTTCGGGCCCGGCCAGGTGCACAAGCTGGCGGAGTTCCTCACCTCGGACTCGCTCACCGCACAGGGCTTCTTCGAGTTCGAGGGCTTCACCGGTCACCTGCCGCCCAAGCGCGCCCGCGCGGTGCAGGCCTGGATGCAGATCTCGGTCGGCTGCAACTGCAACTGCTCGTACTGCATCGTGCCGTCCACGCGCGGTCGCGAGGTCTCGCGCCCGCTTGCGGAACTGATCGAGGAGGGGCGGCGGCTGATCGCCGACGGCGTCACGGAGCTCACGCTGCTGGGCCAGAACGTGAACTCATACGGCCGCGACCTGCGGCCCGAGCGAGCGAGCTTCGCGCAGCTGCTGCGCCAGCTCGACGCGCTCGACGGCGTGCGCCGGATCCGCTACACGAGCCCGCATCCGAAGGACATGCGCGAGGACGTGATCCGCGCCCACGCCGAGCTGGCCTCCGTCTGCGAGCACATCCACCTGCCGCTCCAGGCCGGCGCGTCGCGGATCCTCAAGGCGATGCGCCGCACCTACACGCGCGAGCGCTACCTGGACCGCGTCGCGCTGATCCGCGAGCACCTGCCCGACGTCGCGCTGACGACCGACATCATCGTCGGCTTCCCCGGCGAGACCGAGTCGGACTTCCGCGAGACGCTCGCGGTCGTCGAGCAGGTCGGCTACGACGGCGCGTTCACCTTCATCTTCTCGCCCCGCCGCGGGCACCGCCGCGGCCGCGCTCGAGGACAGCGTCAGCCACGAGGAGAAGGTCGAGCGCATGCAGCGGCTGGTCGAGGTCGTCCAGCGCCGCGCCCGCGAGCGCGCCCAGCGGTTCGTCGGGCGCTCGCTGGAGGTGCTGGTGGAGGGCACGTCGCGCACCGACGTCAGCCGCCTGCGCGGCCGCACTCGCCACAACAAGGTCGTCAACTTCGCCGGCCTCGCGCAGCCCGGCGAGTACGTCGACGTCGAGATCCGCGAGGCAACGAGCCAGACCCTGATGGGTGAGCAGGTCAGCCTGCTCGTGCCGAGCGGATAAGCGTTCCGTCCGGTCTCCGTGCGAACATGTGTTCGTGCGCTGGGACGGACAAACCGTAGAGGCCGACGAGCAGGCGAGACTGCCCGGTCACGCCGGCACCGCCGTGATCCGCCGCTTCGACGCACCCGAGGCGCTCGAGACCCGCTTCTACGAAGTCCGGGCCAAGAGCGCGCTCAACAAGGTGCCCGAGCGATCGCGCGTGCCGTTCACCTGGACGGTGAACCCGTACAGGGGCTGTTCGCATGCCTGCCTTTATTGCTTTGCCCGTCCGACGCACGAGTACCTCGGGTTCGATGCCGGCCGCGACTTCGAGCGCGAGATCGTCGTCAAGGTCAACGTGCCCGAAGTGCTGCGGGCCGAGCTCGCGCGTCCCGCGTGGAAGCGCGAGCACGTCGCGATGGGGACGAACACCGATCCGTATCAGTGGGTCGAGGGCCGCTACAAGCTGATGCGCGGGATCTGGGAGGCGCTACGCGACGCGGCGAACCCGTGCTCGATCCTGACGAAGTCGCCGCTGCTGCTGCGCGACCTCGACCTGATGCGTGAGGTTGCGGCACGGGCAGACATCAGCGCGTGCCTATCGGTGCCGACGCTCGACGAAAAGGCCTGGCGGGCGAGCGAGCCGCACACGCCGCACCCGCGCGCGCGGCTGGAGGCCGTGGGAGAGCTCAACCGCGCCGGGATCCCGACGGGCATCCTGATCGCGCCGCTGATGCCGGGCATCAACGACGCGCCGGAGCAGATCGAGCGGATCATCGAGCTCGCGACCGAAGCGGGAGCGGTTTCGATCGGCGGGCAGACGCTGTTCCTGCGTGGTTCGGTGCGCGAGATCTTCTTCGACTGGCTGCGCTCATACCGGCCCGATCTGGTGCCGCGCTACGAGCGGCTCTACGCCAACGGCGCGTACGTGCCCGACCGCGAGCGGCGTGCGATCGAGCGAGCGGCCGGGATGCCTCGCGCTCGACCGCGGGCTGAGGGCGAGCGCTTCCGCCAGCGTGGCGCAGCGAGCAGCTCCGCGCCGCAGCCTGCCGTCAAGGAGGTGATGCGCCAGGTGCCGCTCTTCTGACCTCGAACCGGTCGCCAAGCAAGCCTCGCGCTCGGGTCCGGACCGTCGTCGCTGCTACAGCGCGCCGAGCACGGCCTCGGCCACGATCGCCACCGCGGCGACCAGCACGAGCACGAAGGTGAGCGTGGTGAGGGCCGCGGTGTAGGCCGCGAGCTGCAGCGCCTGGCGCCCACGGTGCGCGACGGTCGTCGGCATGCGGCGCTCGACCGCCAGCTGGGCGGCGGCACCCAGCAGCCCGTGCCCGAACCGGACCTGCTCCGCGGCCCGGACGCGCTCGCGCCAGCGTCGCGCCATCGTGCGTGCCTCGCGCCGGCGCACGAGCGCCCAGCGGGGGAGCACGGCGCGATCGGCGCTCCCAGTAGGCGAGCAGCTCGCGCGCCTCGACGAGCTCCCCGGCGGCGTCGCCCGGCGCGTGCAGCGACTCGACGATCTGCGCCCACCCTGCGCGCAGTCCCGCTGCCGCGGACCAAGTCCGATCGGACCACGTCCGATGCGACCAAGACCCCTCCGACCGCGGCTGCCCTGTCCAGGGCTGATGCTGTCCGTGGGCCGAGGGCATGGTCCGCAAAGCCTAACGTGCAGATTCGGCAGCGGCCCGACGGACCGCTTCCCGCGGGGCCGCTTCCGGCTGCCCGCGGCCGCTGACCGCGACCGCGATCATCGTCAGCACGACGCCGATCACCGTCGCCGCCGTCACCGGCTCGCCGGCCGCGGGCGCGATCAGATCGACGACCAGCGCCCCGGTCGTCTGTCCCGCGACCATCGCGAGCCCGAGCCGGACGATCCCCAGCGTCTGAACGGCCGTGGCGCCGATCACGACGACGAAAGCGCCGAACAGGCCGCCGGCGTAGAGCAGCGGAGTGTCCGGCATGTCGTCCACGGAGGACGTAGCCAGCGTGACCAGCGCCACTGCTCCGAGCGTCGTCAGCCCGACGGCGACATTCACGAGCGAGGCCGCCCACGGCTCGCCCGTCGCGCGCGCGAGCTGCCCGTTCGCGGCCGCCTGGAGCGACAACCCGAGCCCGGCCGCCAGTGCGAGCGCGAGCAGCAGCACGTTCGGGTCGCTCCGCGCACCGCGCGCGCTGATCACGGTCGCCGCTACAGCGAGCAGGACGCCGGCGAGACGCGGGATCGTGATCGGCCGCCGCCCAGACGGGCCTAGTCCGGCCGCGTCGACCGGCAGGCTTCCGAGCGTCGATCCGCACACGAGCGCGACGGTCAGCAGCGCAACGCCGACCTCCGGCGCCGCGACCGTCGAGACGAGCACCAGCGCCGCGCCGCCGAACCCGCCGAGGTAGTACCACGGCGGCACTCCTCCGAGCGCGCGCAGCTGCGCGCGTGCACGCGGGATCGCGCGCGTCGCGAGCACGATCGCGAAGGTGGCGATGAACGCCGTCAGGTTGTTGATCGCGGCGGCGATCGTGGGCGCGCCCGCCTCCTTGCCGAGCCGGCCGTTGAGGTAGGACTGCACCGAGATCGCTCCACCCGCGAGCACCGCGCACGCCAACGCCCTGCCGGGGCTCGCAACCAACCGCGCGACGCCGCGCGGGCGCGCATCGACCGTCATTTCCGCGCGCCCGCCTAGCCGGGATCGGCGCGGCCCTGCTCGACCGAGCGGGCGATCGAGGAGCCGACGCGCTTGCTGACGGCCGCGGCCACACCGGGGGCGACCCCGGCGAGCCGCGCGGCGACGCGCAACTCGAACGGCGCCGCGTCGACCTCCGCCCGGTTGCGCTCGATCGCGCTGACGATCGCTGCGGCGACCGCCTCCGGCCGGATCAGCCGCACCCCGGGCGGCAGCGGCGCACCGGATTCGGCGAACATTCCCGCCTCGCCGACGAATCCGGGCGAGACGCAGGAGACGCCGACGCCGTGGTCCGCCAGATCGAGCCGCAGCGACAGCGAGAAGCCGCGCAGACCGAACTTCGTCGCCGTGTAGAGCGCCGAGAGCGGGCTGGCCGACTTCCCCTGCAGCGACGAGACGAACACGATGTGGCCCGAGCGGCGCGCCGTCATCGGCTCCGCGAGCAGCCGGGCGAGCATCAGCGGCGCACGCAGGTTGACATCGAGCACACGGTCGACCTCGGCAGGCGAGAGAGAGGTGATCTCGCCGGCTTGCGAGAGCGCTGCGTTCGCCACGAGCACGTCGACGTGTCCAGCCGCTTCGACGAGGCGCTCGGGCCCGTCGGCCTCGGCCAGGTCGATCGCGATCGCGCGCCCGCCGATCTCGCCCGCGAGCGCCTCGAGCCGCTCGACCCGCCGCCCCGTCACGATCACGCTCGCGCCGCGCGCGGCCAGCGCGCGCGCGGTGGCGTCGCCGATGCCCCCGCTCGCACCCGTGAGCAGCACGCTGCGCCCGCCGAGGTTCACGCGAACAGGGCGATCGTGGCCGTGAACCCGTGCACGAAGTACTCGCCGCCGACCGGCCCGATCTCGCCGGCCGCGAAGAACCCGGCGACCGGTGCGCCGCCGAGCACGTGGTCGAGCGCGGATGCGTCGTGATGAGCGTGCCCGAACATCCCCTCGCCGCGTCCGTTGCAGGAGATCAGCAGCGCACCGGCGGGAGCCCGCCCGCCGAGCGCCTCCATCCGCATGTTCAGGGCATCGCGCAGGTCGCGGTCGGCATTGGACGCGTCGCGCGCATGCAGGCGCACGACCTGGCCGGGCCGCACCTCGGTGCCGACGGCAACCTGCCCGGTATCCGGATCGGCGCCGACGAGACCGCGCACGAGGAAGTCGCCCTGGACGTACTCGGGCTTGTTCGGGTCGACGACGATCCCCATCAGCAGCCCGCCCTGGACGAGCTTGAGATCGTCGACGGTCAGCGCCTCGATCGTCTCGCGCAGCTTCTCCAGCGCGGGCCGGCCTGCGAGCTCGCCGATCACCGCGCCCGAACAGGCCGTGATCGTCAGCTCGGGGCCGATCGGCGCGGCTCCCTGCGAGACACAGGGGAGGATCTCGACGCCGTCAAAGCGCACGCCGACGGCGCCGGCGGTCAGGACCTGCTCGCCGAACAGCAGCGGCGTCTCGGCATCGGGGGAACGGGCCGAGGCCAGGCCGCCCAGCAAGGGCAGCATCGGCGCGGAGGCCGAGAGCTCGCGCAGCACCGCGTCGGTGGGAAACGTGAACGGGTCCGCGAGCAGGAGCGCGCCGGCGGCGCCGGTCAGCTCCGGCAACCCGGTGAGCACGCCGTCGCTCTCGCCGAGCGACTCCACCTCGGCGTGGAAGGGCGCCGCCTCGCCGCCGTCCAGCGCCGCGGCCCAGACCGCGACCGCGGTCCCCTGCTCGACCTCGCGCATCTCGCCGATCACACCCGCCGCGCCGCACCCTACGAGCGCGGCCGGGACGAGCGTCTCGTGGACGCCCTCGAGCGTCGCCTCCGGCGCCGCCAGGTGCGCGCCGGCAGCGAACACGATCGCGAGGTCGCACTGCCGCCCGCCCAGGGCGTCGCGCGCGGCCGCCGCGGCTTCGGCGGCGCCGAAGCGCGCGTCCGGCTCGGTCGAGAGCCCGCTGCCGATGCGTACGCTCACGCCGCGGACCTTACTCGCGCGAGCCCTGCGATCCTGCCGCCGGCCGTGCCGCGTCGGCATGAACCGTGCCTCGCGGCCGGCACACCCTGCGATCCTGACCGCCGTGGCCGCCCTGCCGCTCGTTGCCCTGTTCGGACCCACCGGGGTGGGCAAGACCGAGGTCGCGCTGGAGCTGGCGGAGCTGCTGCGCGCGGAGGGCGAGGACCCCGTCGCCGTGTCGGCCGACGCGCTCCAGCTCTACGCGGGGCTCGAGCTGCTGACCGGGGCTGTCTCGGCGGCGGAGCGCGAGCGGCTCGAGCACCGGCTCGTCGGCATCCTGCCGATCACCGCTCGGGCCACGGCCGGCGACTACGCACGCCGCGCCCACGCCGAGATCGACGGGCTGATCGCCGCGGGCCGGCGTCCGCTCGTGGTCGGCGGAACCGGCCTCTATCTGCGCGCCGCGCTGGCGCAGCTCGACCTGCGCCCGCCACCGGACCCGCAGGCGCGCGAGCGCTACGCGCGGCGGCTCGTGGACGAAGGCGTGCGCGAGCTGCATCGCGATCTGCTGGCCCGCGACCCGGCGGCCGCGGCGGCGATCGCGCACACCGACAAGCAGCGCGTCGTGCGCGCGCTCGAGCTGCTCGACGCGGGTGAAGAACCGCCCGGCGGGGCCCAGCTCTGGACCGCCGAGACCCGCCACCCGACGCTGCTCGTCGCGCTCGTGATGGAACGCGACGCGCTCTACCGCCGGATCGACTCCCGCGTCGAGGCGATGGTCGCGGCCGGCGCCATCGAGGAGGTGCGCCGCGCCGAAGCAGCCGGCGCCTCGCCCTCGGCGCGCCAGGCGCTCGGCTTCGAGGAGCTGCTGCGCGGCGACGTCGCAGCCATGCAGCGGCGCACGCGCCGCTACGCCAAGCGCCAGCTCACGTGGCTGCGCAAGCTGCCGAACACGACGACGATCGACGTCACCGGCCGCACAGCCCGGACGGTCGCGCTGGAGGTGCACGGCGCCCTGCGCGCGGCCGAGCAGCGGCGGGCATGATGAGCCGATGCGCTTCGAGAAGTGGCAGGCGCTCGGCAACGACTACCTGATCCTGGAGGCCGACGAGCTCGGGTTCGCGCTGGCGCCACCAGCGGTGCGGAGGCTCTGCGACCGCCACACCGGACCGGGCGCGGACGGCGTGCTCGAGCTCTCGCCGCCGGACTCGCCCGGCTGCGTGGCGCGGCTGCGCATCTTCAACCCCGACGGTTCTGAGGCCGAGCTGTCGGGCAACGGCGCGCGCGAGGCGATCGTGTACCTGCACCGCTCGGGGGCGACCGATCAGGCCGAGTTCTCGATCGAGACCGCCGCGGGGGAGATCCGCGCGACGATGCTCGGCCCGGACACGTGCCGGGTCGACATGGGGCGGGCGCGCCTGAGCTCCGAGCACTTCCCGGCCGGCGGCGCGGACGGTGCCGGGGAGGTCGCGGGGCAGCGCTTCCAGCATGTCGCGATCGGCAATCCGCAGTGCGCGATCCGCGTCGCCGGCCTCGACCAGCTGGCCGCGCTCGACCTGCCCGCGCTCGGCCCGGCGATCGAGCACGACGCGCAGTTCCCCAACCGCACCAACGTCTCCTGGTGGTGTGAGACGGGTGAGCGCGCGATCCGCGCGCGCATCTTCGAGCGCGGGGTGGGGGAGACGCGCTCCTCGGGCACCGGCGCGTGCGGCGCGGCGGTCGCGTTCGTGCTCGCGGGCGGTGGCACGCCGGTGACCGTGCAGCTCGACGGCGGTGAGCTGGAGGTCGACGTCGACGAGTCGCTGCGCGTCGACCTGACCGGCTGGGCCGTGCCGGTCTACCGCGGTGAGCTGAGCGAGGAGCTGCTGGCGAGAGCTGCGCAGCTGATCGAGCGGTGCGCCGCGGGGCGCTAGTACCTTTCCGCGCGATGACCGAGCCGACGCAGCAGGGCGCGTGGGGCCACGGGCTCGCGACCTTGAGCGAGCCCGACGGGCGCGTGCTGGACACGTGGTTCCCCGAGCCGCGGCTCGGCAACGAGGCGCCGGGTGAGCCCGGAACCCGCGTCATCGGGCACAACGAGGGACCGCCGGAGCTCGCCGCCGCGAGCCGCCACGACGAGCATCGCGGCGTACGCACCGTCGCGGTGCTGACGGTGATCGGCTCGCTCGCCGAGCCGCCGGCCGACGCGCACGACGGCTACCTGCGCCTGCACCTGCTCTCGCACCGGCTGATCCGGCCGCACGAGGCCGACCTCAGCGGATTGTTCGGCGTGCTCCCGAACGTCGCCTGGACCAGCGACGGCCCGGTCGATCCCGCCGCGCTGGCCGAAGTGCGGATGCGGGCACGCGTGAGCGGCCGGCCCTTCGCCGTGACGTCGGTCGACAAGTTCCCGCGCATGACCGACTACGTCGTCCCGTCCGGCGTCCGGATCGCCGACGCCGACCGCGTCCGCCTCGGCGCCCACCTGGCGGAGGGCACGACCGTGATGCACGAGGGGTTCGTCAACTTCAACGCCGGCACGCTCGGCGCCTCGATGGTCGAGGGCCGCATCTCGGCCGGCGTCGTCGTCGGCGACGGCTCGGACATCGGCGGCGGCGCCTCGATCATGGGGACGCTGTCGGGCGGCGGCACCGCGGTGATCTCGATCGGCGAGCGCTGCCTGCTGGGCGCGAACGCCGGTCTCGGCATCTCGCTCGGCGACGACTGCATCGTCGAGGCCGGGCTCTACGTGACCGGCGGCGCGCGCGTCTCGCTGCCCGACGGCGAGGTCGTCAAGGCCGCCGAGCTGAGCGGCGCCGACGGCCTGCTGTTCCGGCGCAACTCGCAGTCCGGCGCGATCGAGGCGCTGCCGCGCAGCGGGCGCTGGGGCGGCCTGAACGCCGCGCTGCACGCGAACGAGTAGCTACAGCAGCTTGGCCAGGCGCTCGGCGGCGCGCTCGCACTCGCGCCAGCGTCGGCACGAGCGCGAGCCGCAGGTAGCCGGCGCCGGCGGGGCCGAAGAACGATCCGGGCGCGAGCACGATCCCGTCGGCCAGCAGCCGCTCGGCGAGCGCGTCCGCGCCGGGTCCGGCGTCGAGCCAGAGGAAGAACGTCGCATCGCCGCCGGCGCTGCGCAGTCCGTGCGCGGCGAGCACGTCCAGCAGCACCGTCGCGCTTGGCGCGGTAGGACGCGCGCACCTGCTCGACGTGCTCCTCGTCGCTCCAGGCGGCGACCGCGGCGCGCTGGATGAACTCCTGCGGCGCGGTGCCGACGTTCGGCCGGTAGCGCTTGAGCAGCGCGATCAGCGCCGGGTCGCCGGCCACGAAGCCGGAGCGGTAGCCGGGCATCGAGGAGCGCTTGGAGAGCGTGTTGAAGACCAGCACGCCGCTCAGGTCGGCGAGCTCGAGCATCGAGATCGGCGGCTCGTCGCCGAAGTAGATCTCCGAGTAGGCCTCGTCGGAGGCGACGACGAAGTCGTGCTCGCGCGCCAGCTCGGCCGCGTGCTCGTAGAGCGAGCGCGGCGCCGTCGCGGCGGTCGGGTTGTTCGGGTAGTTGAGCCACAGCACCGCGACGTCGCGCCAGGTCCGCGGCGCGACCGCGTCGAGGTCGGGCAGGAAGCCCGTCGCCTCGCGCAGCGGCAGCTCGAGCACGCGCTTGCCGGCGAACAGCGCGCCGCGCTCGTAGACCGGGTAGGCGGGCGCCGGGATCGCCACCTGCCCGCCGCCGAGCACCTGCGCGAGGTGGAAGATCGCCTCCTTGGAGCCGAGCGTCGGCAGCACCTGCGTATCGGGATCGAGCGCCGCGCCGAAGCGCCGCTGCGCCCAGCCCGCGATCGCGGCGCGCAGCTCGGGCAGGCCGTCGGACTGCGGGTAGGTGGAGAGCGGGTCGAGCGCGGCGACGAGCGTCTCGCGGATGAAGGCCGGCGTCTGCTCGCGCGGCTCGCCGATGCCGAAGTCGATCAGGTCGGCGCCCGCGGCGAGCAGCCGCCGCTTGGCCTCGGCGAGCCGCACGAACGGGTAGGTCTCCAGACCCGTCATGGCGGCGGCGACCTTCATCGCCGCGTCTCGCTTCCCGAACCGCTCCAGCACCTCGTAGGAGCGCACGAGCGCGGCGATCTCGACGGACTCGTCGCGGCGGTGCGCCTGCGCGGGATCGCCCGGGCCGAAGTTGACCGCCGGGAGCCCGGCGAGGCCGAACTCCGCGACCGGCGTCCACGCCTGCTTGGGCGCGCGCACGAGCCCGCCGGCGGCGACGAGCGCGTCGACGCGCGGGCCGGTCGCCACCGCGCCCGACGGCGCGATCGAGTCGATCCGCAGCTCGCCGTGGCCCGCGCACAGCTCCGTCAGCCGTGCCTCGGCCTCCGCGGCGCTGCGGCCGGGCGCGTAGCGGAAGTTGACGCCGCAGACGACCCGGTCGGGGATCACGTTGGCGGCGATCCCGCCGGCGATCGTCGTGACGCTCGCGACCTCGACGAACTCGAGCCCGTCGAAGCTGTGCGGCAGCGGCGGATGGGCGGCCAGCGCGAGCACGCCGGCGGCGGCGCGCTCGATCGCGTTGTCGGCGGTCCAGGGCCGCGCCGAGTGGCCCGAGCGGCCGGCGAACGTCCAGGTCGCGTTGACGTTGCCCAGGCAGCCCGCGTGCAGCTCGCACGCGGTCGGCTCCATCATCACGACCAGCTCGGCAGCGAGCGGCTCGCGCGCCAGCAGCGGCGCGAGCGCGGAGTCCTGCGCCGGCAGCTCCTCGCGGCCGAAGAACAGGCCGCGGAACGGCGCGCGCGCGAGCAGCAGCTCGATCATCACCGCCAGCGCGCCCTTCATGTCGCTGGCGCCGAGGCCGTGCACGCGCCCGCCGTCGATCCGGCCGGGCCGGTTGCCCTGCGCCGGCACGGTGTCGAGGTGGCCGGCGAGCAGCAGCGGGGCGGCAGGATCGCCCGCGAGCACGCAGCTGTCGCCGAGATCGCGCACCGCCACGCCGCCGTCGCGCAGCACGGCCGCGACGTGCGCGGCCAGCGGCTCCTCGTCGCGCGACTCGGACGCGATGTCGACCAGCTCGAGCGTCCGTGCGGCGAGCCGCTCTGCGAGGTCCGGCACGCGCCGCACAATAGCCCGCCGGGTCGCAATCTACACTCAAGTGCAGTGGAGAAGACCCGCTCCGGACGAACAACGCAGTCGCGCTACGCGCCGCCGCCCAAGCCGGGCCGCGCGAAGCAGCGCGCCTACGTCGTCGGAGCGCTGCCCGACGGCGATCTCTCAGAGCTCAAGGAGCTGCTGCGCACGGCCGGCGTCGCCGTCGCGGGCGAGCTGATCCAGAAGCGCGACAAGCCGCACCCGAACCTCTACCTCGGGCCGGGCAAGGTCGAGGAGCTCAAGCTGCTGATCGAGCAGGCGGACGCCAACCTCGTCGCCTGCGACGACGAGCTGACCCCGCGCCAGGAGCGCAACCTCGAGAAGGAGATCGGCGTGCCGGTGATCGACCGCACCGCCGTGATCCTCGACATCTTCGCCGTCCACGCGCGCTCGGCCGACGGCAAGCTGCAGGTCGAGCTCGCCCAGCTCGAGTACAACATGGCCCGCATGCGCGGGCTCTGGACGCATCTCGAGCGTCTGGGCGCCGGTCGCGGCGTCGGCGGCATCGGCACGCGCGGCCCGGGCGAGTCGCAGATCGAGACCGACCGCCGGCTGGCGCGCGACCGCATCACCGCGCTGCGCCGCCAGCTCGACCGCGTGCGCGCGACGCGCGCGACGCAGCGCGCCGAGCGCGAGCGCGCGCACCTGCCGACGGTCGCGCTCGCCGGCTACACGAACGCGGGCAAGTCGACGCTGCTCAACGCGCTGACCGGCGCCGACGTCGGCGTGCGCGACCGGCTCTTCCACACGCTCGACCCGACGACGCGCACGCTGCGCCTGGAGGGCCGCACCTACCTCCTCACCGACACCGTCGGCTTCATCCGCAAGCTGCCCGCACCAGCTGGTCGACGCGTTCGCCGCGACGCTGGAGGAGACCAAGCGCGCCGACCTGCTGCTGCACGTCGTCGACGCCGAGCGCGCCCGAGGACGAGCTGCCGGCGATGACGCGCGCGGTCGAGGACGTGCTCGACGAGATCGGCAGCGGCGAGCAGCCGCGCCTGCTGGTGCTCAACAAGGCCGACGCGCTCGACGACGAGCGCCGTCGCGAGCTCGCGTTCCTGCACCCGGACGCCGCGCTCGTGTCCGCGCTGACCGGCGAGGGGCTCGACGCGCTCGGGCGAGCGGATCGCGGCCGAGTTCGAGCGCACGCTGCGCGACGTCGAGCTGCTCGTGCCGTTCGCCGACGGCGGGACGCTGTCGGAGCTGCACGACATCGCCGGCGACCTCGAGCGCGAGGACACCGACGCGGGCGTCAGGATCAGCGTGCGGCTGCCGTCGGTCGTGGCCGAGCGCTACGACCGCTATACGGTCAACGGCAACGGCCGCCCGGGCTAGCCGCACCCCCGGACACAGGTAGACCTGTGCGCGCGGCCGGGGTCGCGCTGGGAACGCTGGATGACAGCACCCGACCCACGCCATCCGGAGACATCATGCAAAACGTCGCGACGGGCCGCCGGCCCGCAGACCCAACGGATCAAGGATCGCCGCGATCGTCGCGGCCGGTCTCCTCGCACTCGTATCGATCGGCTTCCTCGCCGCCGGCGGCGTGCTGCTCTGGGCCGATTCCGAGCGCGACGAGCAGGGCTACATCTCGACCGGGACCGACCGCTTCAGCACCGACACCGCCGCGCTGGCGACCGAGAACCTCGACCTCGATCTCGACGGCGCGGAGTCGCTGCTGCTCGACGACAGCGTCTACGGCAAGGTCCGCATCAAGGCCGAGTCGAACGACGGCAAGCCCGTCTTCGTCGGCATCGCCCGCACGGACGACGTCTCCGACTACCTGCGCGGCAGCTCGCACGAGCTGATCACGCGACGTCGACTACTCGCCCGTTCCACGTCGACTACCGCACCGCACGACGGCGACCGCGCCCCCGGCGCGCCCGGCCGACCAGCGCTTCTGGGCCGCGACCGCCCAGGGCGACGGCGAGCAGGCGCTGACCTGGGACGTCGAGGACGGCGACTGGTCGGTCGTCGTGATGAACGCCGACGGCTCGCGCCGGCGTCGACGCCGGCATCAGCGCGGGCGCGAGCCTCGGCTTCCTCGACGAGGCGGGCAAGATCTCGCTGACGACCGGCTTCGTGCTGCTGATCCTCGCCGGCGGGCTGCTCTACGTCGGCGTCCGCCCGCGCGCACGACGCGCCGGCTGGGCGGCGCGGGGCAGGCGACCGTCGCGGTCGCCTGACGCTCAGCGCCGGCCGGAGGAGCCGAAGCCGTCCGGCGCCGCGCTCGGTCGCGGGCAGCGCGTCGACGACCTCGCAGCTCCGGCGCCCAGTAGGGCACGAGCAGCAGCTGCGCGATGCGGTCGCCGATCTCGACCGTGTAGCGGCGCTCGCTCGTGTTGTGGAGGATCACCTTGATCTCGCCGCGGTAGCTCGGGTCGATCAGGCCCGGGGCGTTGAGCAGCGTCGATGCCGTGCTCGATCGCCAGCCCGGAGCGCGGCGTGACCAGCCCGGCGACGCCCTCGGGCAGCGCGATCGCGATGCCCGTCCCGACGAGCCGCCGGCCCGCCTGCGGGATCGAGACGCGCTCGGTCGCGCGCAGGTCGTAGCCGGCGTCGCCGCTGCGCATGCGCGCCGGGCGCGACCGCGTCGGGATGCAGCAGGCGGATCTCCAGCGTGTCGGTGAGCGCGTCGATCATGCCGCTGCACGGTAGGCGAAGCGAGCGGCGGCAGCCGCGGGCGAGGCCGGAATCAGCGGCGGATTCAGCGCGCCGCGGGCAGGCGGACTCGCACCCGGTGAGGGCGTGCCGGCGCAGCGACGCCGGACCGCGGACGGAGGCCGTGACGTCTCAGCCCGCGCCGGCGCCGCGGCAGACCACCGCGGCCGACGCGCAGGTCGCGACCGCGAGCGCCAGGTCCGCGTCCGCGACCCCGCGCAGGTCCGGGTGGTCGCGGTCGATCGCGATCGTGCCCGCGTCGTCGAGGCCCGAGGCTCGCGCGGCCGTTGCGCGGCCAGCTCGCCCCAGAGGTCGCCGTAGGCCGCGAGCAGCGCGTGGCGGGTGCGCCGCTCGCGGCGGGCGAGCGTCTCGAGCTCGCGCGCCTCCTCGAACGGGTCGACGCGCACCTGCGAGTCGGTGCCGATCGCGATCCGCACGCCGGCGTCGCGGTAGGTCGAGCGCGGGGAAGTGGCCGTCGCCGAGGCTGCCCTCGGTGGTCGGGCAGGAGACGACGATCGTGTCGCTCTCGGCCAGCCGCCGCACGTCGCCGGCGTCGACGTGGATGCCGTGGACCAGGCTCGTGCGCGGGCCGAGGAAGCCGCTGCGGTCGAGCAGCTCGATCGGGGGAGAGCGCCGTGCTCGGCGCGGCACTCCTCCAGCTCGCGCGGCTGCTCGTGCGCGTGCACGTGGCGGACGAGGCCGTGCTGCTCGGAGTAGGCGGCGATCGCCTCGAGCCAGCTCGCCGGCACCGCGCGGACGCTGTGCGCCGCGACGCCGACGTGCACGCCGTCGCGCCCGGCGGCCCAGGCGCGCAGCGCGTCGACGCGCGCGAGGAAGGCGTCGACGGTCGGGTCGCAGAAGCGGCGCTGGCCCGCGGAGGGCGGCAGGTCGCCGCCGTCCCAGCCGGCGCGGTGGTAGGCGGCGGGGAGCAGGACGATCGCGCAGGCCGGCCGCGCGGGCGGCCTCCGCGACCGCGATCGCCATCGCGTTCGGCTCGTCGTAGGGCGTGCCGTCGGGCTGGTGGTGGACGTAGTGGAACTCGCCGACCGCGCCGTAGCCGGCCGCGGCCATCTCGGCGTACACGCGCCCGGCGACCTCGCGCATCGAGTCGGGATCGTGGCGGCGGGCGAGCGCGTACATCGCCTCGCGCCAGGACCAGAAGTCGTCGGCGGCGTGCGCCTCGGGAGCGGGCCGCTCGGCCGCGCCGCGCAGGTCGCGCTGGAACGCGTGCGAGTGCGCGTTGACCATCGCGGGCAGCTCGTGCGGGTTCACGCGGCGCCTCCAGGCCGCCTGCACATAAGCCGTATGGGCTTATGTGCGAGCGAGCGACGGCGCTCACGCGAGCCTCGCAGCGCCGCCGCAGCGCCTCGGCGGCCACGGCCGCGTCGTCGAGCTCGACGTGCTCGTCGGGCGAGTGGCTGACGCCGGTCGCGTTGCGGACGAACACCATGCCCGCCGGGCGGCGCTGGGCGAGGATGCCGGCGTCGTGGCCGGCGAAGCAGACGAGCCGGGGCAGGTCGCCGATCGCCGTCGAGCACCGCGGCGTCGAACGTGACGCCGTCGCTCTGCGAGGCGGTCGCGAGCTCGATCTCGCACCCCGGTGCGGCTCGGCCAGCTCGGCCGCGGCGTGCTCCAGCTCGCGCGCGCCAGCCGCGCCAGCCGCTGCGGGTCCGGCGTGCGGCCGTCGATCCACAGCCGCACGCCGGACGGGACGGTCGTGAACGCGTTCGGCTCGACGAGCATGCGCGCGGCGGTGACGAGGAAGTCGGGGTCGCCGCCGGCCAGCTCGTCGGCCGCGACGATCAGCCGCGCGGCGGCGGCCAGCGCGTCGCGGCGCTCGCGCGCGGCGGGTCGTGCCGGCGTGGTCGGCGCGGCCGGCGAACGTCAGCGCGAGGCGCATGCGCGAGGCGAGCGCGCGCACCGCGCCGGCGGGCGCGTCGAGCCGCGCGAGGTCCTGCGTCTGGTCGATGTGCAGCTCGACGAAGCCGCGCAGGCGCTCGAGCCAGCGCCGGCGCGTCGGCGAGCCGCGTCCGGGTCGGCGCCGGCCGCGCGCATCGCGTCGGCGAGCGCGACGCCGTCGTCGTCGGTGCGCGCGAGCACGTCGGCGACGTCGAGCCGCCCGACGAGCGCGCGCGAGCCGAACGTCGGCGTGTTGAAGCGCGCGCCCTCCTCGTCGGCGAACGCGATCACCGCGACGCCGGGCACGCGCTCGGCGACCGCGAAGCCGGCCGCGACGCCGAGCGCGCCGTCGAAGCGGCCGCCGCTGCGCACGCTGTCGAGGTGCGAGCCGGTCGCCCACCACGGCCCGGGCGCGTCCGGCACCGCCCAGAGCGAGCCGGCGGGATCGCGCTCGACGCGCAGGCCCGCGGCGCGCGCCTGCTCGCCGAACCACGCCTCCGCGGCGGCGAGCTCGGCCGTCCACGCGAGCCGGTTCGGTCCCGTCCGGCCCGAGCCCGATCGGCTCGAGCCCGGCGAGCCGGTCGCGCAGCTCGGCTGCGTCGATCGCCGTCAAGGCCGTCCTCCGCCGCGCGCGGCGAGCCGGCACGCGACCGGCGAGGGTCGGATCGCGGCGCGAGCCGATCACGACCGCAGCCGCCAGGCCTGGTCGGGGCGCACCCAGACGGGCTCGCCGGCCGCGAAGACGATCGCGACCGGGTTGTGGCCGAAGCGGTACGGGACGTGCTCGGCCGGGCCGTCGAGCACGAGCACGTCGGCGCGCTTGCCCGGCTCGAGCGAGCCGAGCTCGTCCGACCAGCCGAGCACCCAGGCGGCGTTGAGCGTCGCCGCCAGCAGCGCCTCGCGCACGCTCCAGCCGTAGCGGCGCACGCCGAGGCCGATGATCACCGGCATCGAGGCGATCGGGCGAGGTGCCCGGGTTGAGGTCGGTCGCGAGCACGCCGATCGCGCCGGCGTCGGCCAGCTCGCGCGCCGGCGCGGTGTGCTCGGCGTTCATCAGCTCCGCGCCGGGCAGCAGCACCGCGGCGGTCTCGGAGGCGGCCAGCGGCGCGATGTCGTCGGGGTGGATCAGCGAGAGATGGTCGACCGAGCGCGCGCCCCACTCCAGCGCGACCGGCACCGAGCGCAGCGTCGAGAGCTGCTCGACGTGCGCGCGCAGCGGACGGCCGGTGTCGCGCGCGATCGCGCCCATCCGCGCCAGGTGCTCGTTGCCGAACGCGACCGACTCGACGAAGATGTCGAGCGCGTCGACGTCGCACTCGCGCGCCAGCGCCTCGGCCTCGTCCATCCAGGCGTCGGCGGTCGTCCCCGGCGGGACGGCGTGGGCGAACAGGCCCGTCACGCGCATCGGCTGGACGACGCGCGCCGCCAGCTCGCGCCCGAGCCGCGCCGCGCGCGCCTCGCCGGCGTGCGAGAGCCCGTAGCCCGTCTTGCCCTCGAACGCGGTCGTGCCGTGCGCGAGCAGCTCGGACGCGAGCGTCGCCGCCTGCGCGAGCACGTCCTCGTCGGTCGTCTCGGCGAGCGACCGCGCCGAGCTCGCGATGCCGCCGCCGGCGCGCGCGATCTCCTCGTAGGGGACGCCGGTCACCTTGCGCTCGTACTCCTCCGCGCGCCAGCCGGCGAACGGCAGGTGCGTGTGGCAGTCGACGAAGCCCGGCAGCACCGCGCAGCCGGCGGCGTCGACGACGACGTCGGCGTCGTCGGCGTCGAAGCCGGCGATCCGGCCGCCGTCGAGCAGCACGTCGCCGGGCTCGAGCGTCAGCTCGCCCGCGCGATCGTGGCGCAGGTAGGGCAGCCCGTCCTGCGGCGGGCGCAGCACCTGCGCGGCGCCGCGGATCGCGACGCTGGTCACCCGCCGCGCGATCGGCCGACGCCGGTCATTCGCGCATCGGGATGTGCACCCCGAGCCGCTCGGCCGCCTCGATCGCCTCGTCGTAGCCGGCGTCGACGTGGCGCACGATCCCCATGCCCGGGTCGGCCAGCAGCGTGCGCCGGATCCGCTCGCCGGCGAGCTCGGTGCCGTCGGCGACGCTGACCTGCCCGGCGTGCAGCGAGAGGCCCATGCCGACGCCGCCGCCGTGGTGGAAGGAGACCCACGAGGCGCCGGTCGCGGTGTTCACGAGCGCGTTCAGGATCGGCCAGTCGGCGACGGCGTCGGAGCCGTCGAGCATCGCCTCGGTCTCGCGCTGGGGCGAGGCGACCGAGCCCGCGTCGAGGTGGTCGCGGCCGATCACGATCGGCGCCGAGACCTCGCCCGAGGCGACCATCTCGTTGAAGCGCACCCCGGCCAGGTGGCGCTCGCCGTAGCCGAGCCAGCAGATCCGCGCCGGCAGCCCCTGGAACGCGACGCGCTCCGATGCCAGCTCGATCCAGCGCCGGATGTGGTCCTGGTCGCCGAACAGCTCGAGGATCGCGCGGTCGGTCGCGGCGATGTCGGCCGGGTCGCCCGACAGCGCGACCCAGCGGAACGGGCCCTTGCCGGTGCAGAACAGCGGGCGGATGTAGGCGGGCACGAAGCCCGGGTACTCGAACGCGTCCTCGTCGCCGTGGTCCTGCGCGACGCCGCGCAGCGCGTTGCCGTAGTCGAACGCCTCGGCGCCGGCGCGCCCGAGCGTGCGGATCGCGTCGACGTGCGCGAGCACCGACTGCCCGACGCGCTCGAGGTACTCGTCGGGGTCGGCGGCGCGCAGCGTGTCGGCCTGCTCGTTCGTCAGCCCCGCCGGCACGTAGCCGTTGAGCGGGTCGTGCGCGCTCGTCTGGTCGGTCACCACGTCGACCGCGGCGCCGCGCCGCACCAGCTCGGGCAGCACCTCGGCGGCGTTGCCGAGCAGCCCGATCGAGAGCGCGCGGCCCTCGCGCTGCGCCGCCTCGCAGCCGCGCCAGCGCGTCGTCGAGCGAGCCGGCGCGCTCGTCGAGGTAGCGCTCGCGGATGCGCCGCTCGATCCGCTGCAGGTCGACCTCGACGCACAGCGCGCAGCCCTCGTTCATCGTCACCGCGAGCGGCTGCGCGCCGCCCATGCCGCCCAGCCCCGCGGTGACCACGAGCCTGCCGCGCAGCGAGCCGCCGAAGCGCATCCGGGCGATCGCCGCGAACGTCTCGTAGGTGCCCTGCAGGATGCCCTGGGTGCCGATGTAGATCCACGACCCCGCGGTCATCTGGCCGTACATCATCAGCCCGGCCTTGTCGAGCTCGCGGAAGTGCTCCCAGTTCGCCCACTTGCCGACCAGGTTGGAGTTCGCGATCAGCACGCGCGGCGCCGCCTCGTGCGTCTCGAACACCGCGACCGGCTTGCCCGACTGCACGAGCAGCGTCTCGTCGTTCGCCAGCCCGGTCAGCTCGCGCTTGATCGCCTCCAGGCAGGCCTGGTTGCGCGCCGCCTTGCCGATGCCGCCGTAGACGACCAGCTCCTCCGGCTTCTCGGCGACGTCCGGGTGGAGGTTGTTCTCCAGCATCCGCAGCGCGGCCTCCTGCTGCCAGCCGCGGCATCGCATCTGGGCGTTCACAGCGTCACCTCCCCGGATCGCAGGGCGTCGGCAAGCGTCGTCAGCTCGCCCGCCAGCGACCGGTCCTCGTCGACGCGCGGAACGTACCCGCGCACGCGCTCGACCGCTTGCTCGAGCACGTCGGTCGTGCGCAGCGGGCGGTGGAACTCGAGCCCCTGCACGGCGCAGACGAGCTCGATCGCGATGACGTGCGCGGCGTTCTCCACGACCGTGCGCGCCTTCAGCGCCGCCAGCGCGCCCATCGAGTTGAAGTCCTCCTGGCCCGCGCTCGTCGGGATCGAGCCGGCGCCCGGCCGGATGCGCGAGCACCTGGCACTCGTTGACGAGGGCCGCTGCCGCGTACTGGGCGATCATCAGGCCCGACGACAGCCCCGGGCGCGGCGACAGGAACGCCGGCAGGTCGGCGTAGGCGGGCGAGAGCAACGCGTAGACGCGGCGCTCTGAGAACGAGGCCAGCTCGCACATCGCCAGCGCCAGGTGATCGAGCGGCAGCGACAGCGGCTGACCGTGGAAGTTGCCGCCCGAGAGCACGTCGCCGTCCTCCGGGAACACGAGCGGGTTGTCGGTGACCGCCTCGAGCTCGCGCTCGATCGCGCCGGCGACGTAATCCACCGCATCGGAGACGGCGCCCAGAACCTGCGGCGCGCAGCGCAGCGTGTAGGGGTCCTGCACGCGACCGCAATCCGCGTGGCTGGCGACGATCGGGCTGTCCGCGAGCAGCGCGCGGAGGCGCGCGGCGACCGCCTGCTGGCCCGGCTGCGGGCGCAGCGCGTGCAGCCGCGCGTCGAACGGCACCGTCGAGCCCTTGAACGCCTCGAGCGAGAGCGCGGCGGCGACCACCGCCGCGTCGACCAGCCGCGCGGCCTCGCGCACGGCGAGCCCGCCGGCGGCCGCCATCAGGTGGGTGCCGTTGATCAGCGCGAGCCCCTCCTTCGCGCTCAGCGCCAGCGGCTGCAGGCCGGCGCGCGCGAGTGCCTCGGCGCCCGGCAGCCGCTCGCCGCCGACAGTCGCCTCGCCCTCGCCGATCAGCACGAGCGCGAGGTGCGCGAGCGGCGCGAGATCGCCCGAGGAGCCGACCGAGCCCTTGCTCGGGATCACCGGGACGACGTCGTGCTCGAGCAGCGCCGCGAGCAGCTCGACGAACTCGGGCCGCACGCCGGAGTGCCCGCGCCGCAGCGACGCGCCGAGCAGCAGCAGCATCCCGCGCACGACGTCCGCCGTCCAGCGGCGGTCCGGCGCCGACCGCATGCGAGCGGACGAGGTTGAGCTGCAGCTGGGCGGCATCCTGCGCGGCGATCCGGACCGACGCGAGCCGGCCGAAGCCGGTCGTGACGCCGTAGACGGCGGTGCCCTGCGCCAGGGCGTCGTCGATCACCGCGCGCGCGGCGGCGATCCGCTCACGGTCGCCGGGCTCGATCGCCGGCGGGTGCGCGCCGCGCGCGACCTGCTCGAGCAGCTCCAGCGACGGCATGGCGGCATCTTGTCACCGAGGCGTGTGGTTGAGTTGCCGCGCATGACCGCGCTGCGCATCGGGGACGAGCCGCTCACGCCGGAGGCCGTCGTGGCCGCGGCGCGCGGCGGCGCGATCGAGGTCGAGCTGACCGCGGCCGCGCGCGAGCGGATCGTGCGCTCGCGCGAGGCCGCCGAGGCCGCGGCAGCGCAGC
Source organism: uncultured Solirubrobacteraceae bacterium (assembly GCA_963721315.1). Taxonomy (GTDB): domain Bacteria; phylum Actinomycetota; class Thermoleophilia; order Solirubrobacterales; family Solirubrobacteraceae; genus DASQMT01. Next base: position 125,246 of record CAVRIU010000005.1, on the reverse strand, counting down.
ACACGGTCTACGGCCGCACCACCGGCGTCGGCGCCAACCGGCACGTCGTGGTGCCGGAGACCGACCGCCGCGCCCACAGCGTGCGGCTGCTGCGCAGCCATGCCGGCGGCGTCGGTGACGCGCTGCCGCCGAGCTCGTGCAGGCGACCCTGCTGATCCGGCTGGCCCAGATGGCGGCGGGCGGAGGCGGCCACCGGGCGGAGATCGCCGACGCGCTGGCCGCGATCCTGCGCGCCGGCCCGCTGCCGGTGCTGCGCGACCTGGGCGGGATCGGCACCGGCGACCTGACGTTCCTGGCCCAGCTCGGGCTGGCGCTGGCAGGGGAGGGGGAGTGGGCGCCGCGAGCGGCCGTCGCTCCGCGCCGGCGAGCCGCCGCGCCTCACGATCGAGGCCGGCGACGCGCTCGCGCTGATGAGCTCGAACGCCGCCACCCACGCAGCCGCCGCGCTCGCCTGGGCCGACGCGCGCGAGCTGCTGGACGCCGGGCTCGGCGTCGCCGCGCTGACGTTCCACGCGCTCGCCGGCAACCGCGAGGCGTTCGCGCCTCAGCTCGCCGCCGCGCGCCCGCTGCCCGGGCTCGCCGCCGTCTCAGAGCGGCTGCGCGCGCTGACCGAGGGAGCGCCCGCGCCGGCCCGCGTGCAGGACCCGTTCGGCCTGCGCTGCCTGCCGCCCGTGGCGGGCGCGCTGCACGCCGCGGCCGCCGGTCTGCACGACGTGCTCGCCGTCGAGATCAACGCCGCGGCCGAGAACCCGCTGATCACCGACGGCGAGGTGCTGCACCACGGCGGCTTCCACGCTGCACCGCTCGCGCTCGCGCTCGACACGCTGCGGCTCGCGCTCGTCCCGTTCGCGAGCATGTCCGCGGCGCGGCTCGCGCACCTGATGGAGCCGCGGCTCAGCGGGCTGCCGGCGTTCCTGTCGGTCGACGCGCCGGGCAGCTCGGGCGTGCTGATCGCCGAGTACCTCGCCGCCGACGCGCTGGCGCGGCTGCGCGCCGAGGCCGTGCCGGCGGTGCTCGGGACGGTCGCGATCTCGCGCGGGCTCGAGGAGCACGCGAGCTTCGCCTGGCAGGCCGCGGGACAGGCGCGCCGCGCGGTGCTGCACCTGCGCACCGTGCTGGCGCTCGAGTGGGTCGTGGCGGAGCGCGCGCTGCGCATGAAGGGCGTGCCCGACGACGGCGTGCTCGGCACCGCTGCGCGCGCTGGCGACCGGCTTCGACGGACGGCTGGAGGACCGCCCGATCGGGCCGGACACGGCGCTCGCCGACGCGGCGCTGCCGGCGCTCGCGCGCGCCGTGCGAGCGACGCCGATCCCGGCTCGTCGACATAAGCGTCGATATCGACGCTTATGTCGCGGGAGCTTGTCGCCGCGCCGGAGGAGTTGAGCCCGCTGCCACCGCGGTTGCGCTCTCGGCTACCGTTGACGCATGGCCACCGCTCGCGGAGACACAGTCAGGACAGGCGCTGGGCGCGCTCGCCGCGCGCCACCTGATGACGCACTTCGGCCGCGTCAGCGCCGCCGGGCTGCCGATCTACGTCCGCGGCGAGGGCTGCCTACGTCTGGGACGACGCGGGCAAGCGGTACCTCGACGGGCTCTCGATGCTGTTCTGCGTCAACGCCGGCCACGGCCGCGCGGAGCTCGCCGAGGCGGCCGCGGCGCAGGCGCGCGAGCTCGCCTTCGCGACGACGTGGGACGCGGTGCACCCGCGCGCCGTCGAGCTGGCGGCGCGCATCGCCGGCCTCGCGCCCGGTGACCTCGAACCGCGTCTTCTTCACCTCGGGCGGCTCGGAGTCCGTCGAGACCGCGCTGAAGTTCGCGCGCGCCTTCCACCAGCTCCGCGGCGAGCCGCGCCGCGTCAAGCTGATCGCGCGCGAGCTGGCGTACCACGGCACGACGATGGGCGCGCTCGTCGGCCACCGGGCTGCCGTCGGTGCGCACGCCGTTCGAGCCGCTCACGCCCGGCGGCTGCCACGTGCCGCACACCGACTAGCTACCGGACCCGGCCCGGCCAGGACCCGCTCTGGGCCGCCGACGCGATCGAGCAGCGGATCCTGTTCGAGGGCGCCGAGACGGTCGCCGCCGTGATCCTCGAGCCGGTCCAGAACTCGGGCGGCTGCCTGGTCCCGCCGCGAGGGCTACTTCGCGCGCGTGCGCGAGATCTGCGACCGCCACGGAGCGCTGATGATCTCCGACGACACGATCTGCTCCTGGGGCCGGCTCGGCACCTGGTTCGGCGGCCAGCGCTTCGACTACGTGCCCGACGTCATCACGACCGCGAAGGGGCTGACCTCGGCCTACGTGCCGATGGGCGCGATGATCGTCTCCGACCGGGTCGCGGACCCGTTCCTCGCACGACGAGGCGTCGTTCGCGCACGGGCTCACGTTCGGCGGGCATCCGGTCGCGGCGGCCGTCGCGCTGGCGAACCTCGACGTGATCGAGCGCGAGGACCTGCTGGGCCACGTGCGGCGCCACGAGGGCGACCTGCGCGGCGGCGCTGGAAGGCCTGCGCGACATCCCGATCGTCGGCGACATCCGCGGCGCGGGCTACTTCTGGGGCATCGAGCTGGTCGCGGACCCGGCCACCAAGACGCCGTTCGAGCCGGAGTCGGCGGCCGACCTCGTCGCGCTTCCTCGGCCCCGAGCTGCGCCGCGCGCGGCCTGATCTGCCGCGCGGCCGACCGCGGCTATCCGGTGATCCAGCTCGCGCCGCCGCTGGTCGCCGGCCCGGAGGAGTTCGCCGAGATCGCGCGCGATCGCTGCGCGGCGCCCTCGAAGCCGCCGCGCGCGGACCGGCGCGCTAGCGCGATGGCCGGCGACGGCGGCAGCAGCCTGCGGCGCGGCCTGCTCGCGCTCGAGGCGCTCGCGCTCGCCGAGGAGCACGACGACGCCGGGCTGGGCGTCGTCGACGTCGCCCGCCGGCTCGGCGTCGACAAGAGCCAGGCGTCGCGGACGCTGCGCGCGCTGGCCGACCAGGGCCTCGCGGAGCGCGACGCGGCGAGCCGCGCCTACCGCCTCGGCCCGCGCGTCTTCGCCTACGCCGCGCTCGTGTCCGAGCGCCGGCTGCTGCGCGCCGCGCCGCCCGTGCTCGCGCGACTCGTGGCGGCGCTGGGCGAGCGCGCGCACCTGAGCGTGCTCGACGGCGCCGCGGTGCTCACGCTGCTCTCGCAGTCCCCGCCGCACGCGGTGCAGGCGGCGGGTTGGGCGGGCCGCAGCGTGCCCGCCTACTGCACGGCCGCCGGCCGCGCGCTGCTGGCCGACCACGACCCGGAGGCGCTGCGCGCGCTGCTCGGCGGGCGTCGACCTCGACGCCGCGCGGCCCGAACACGGTCGCGACGCATCGCCGAGCTCGAAGCGCGCGTGGCAGGAGGCCGCCGCGGCGCGGCTACGCCGTCGCCGACGAGGAGCTCGAGCCGGGGCTCGCCGCCGTCGCGGCGCCGGTGCGCCGCTTCGACGGCCGGATCGTCGCCGCCGTGAACGTCTCCGGGCCGTCGTTCCGCTTCCGCGCCGCGCCTGGCGGAGGCGGCCGGCGGAGGTCGCGCGGGCCGCGTCGGAGCTGTCGTCGCAGCTCGGATCATCGCGGTTGCGGCTGACGCAACTCGGGTTGTAGTGTAGGTGCCATGAGCAGACTCCTCGAACGTCTCGAACAAGGCCCCGTCATCTGCGCCGAGGGCTACCTCTTCGAATTCGAGCGGCGCGGCTACCTGCAGGCGGGCGCGTTCGTCCCCGAGGTCGTGCTCGAGCACCCGGAGCTGGTCGCCGCAGCTGCACCGCGAGTTCGTCCACGCCGGGCTCCGACGTCGTCGAGGCCTTCACGTACTACGCGCACCGCGAGAAGCTGCGGCTGATCGGCAAGGAGGACGCGCTCGAGGAGATCAACCGCCAGGCGCTGCAGATCGCCGCCGACGTGGCGCGCGAGTCCGACGCGCTGCTCGCCGGCGACATCTGCAACACGAACGTCTACGACCCCGGCGACCCGCAGTCCGCGGCGACGGTGCGCGCGATGTTCGACGAGCAGGTCGGCTGGGCGGCCGACGAGGGCGTCGACTTCATCATCGGCGAGACGTTCTCCTGGGGCGAGGAGGCGCTGATCGCGCTCGAGGTGATCCGCGAGACCGGGCTGCCGGCCGTCATCACGCTCGCCGTGCACCAGGCGCCCGAGACGCGCGAGGGCTGGACGCCGGCGGACGCCTGCCGGCGGCTCGAGGACGCGGGCGCGGCGGTCGTCGGGCTCGAACTGCATCCGCGGCCCGCAGACGATGCTGCCGCTGATCGAGGAGATCCGCGCGGCCTGCGACGGCCATGTCGCCGCCCTGCCGGTGCCCTACCGGACGACGGAGGCCGAGCCGAGCTTCCAGTCGCTCACCGACCCCGACTGCGACTGCATCCCCGGCGACCGGCCGTTCCCGACCGCGCTGGACCCGTTCACCTGCAACCGCTACGAGCTGGGCGAGTTCGCCACGGCCGCGGCGGAGCTCGGCGTCACCTACCTCGGCGTCTGCTGCGGCGCCGCGCCGCACCACATCCGCAGCGTCGCCGAGGCGCTCGGGCGCACGCCGCCGGCCAGCCGCTACAGCGCGGACATGAGCCGGCACGCGTTCCTCGGCTCCGAGGCGAGCCTCAAGAGCGTCAACCAGAGCTACGCCGGGGAGCTCTGAGGCTCCCAGAAGCGGTCCGGCGCCGCCGCGGCCGCTGTCGGCGCCCGGTAGCGGGGCGCGGCAAGCGGCGCGGGCGTCGCCGAGATCCCACGGCGCGCCGCCGGTGACGATCGCCGGCGCGTGGGGGAGGGTCAGCTCGCGCAGCGCGCCGATCCGCCACAGGTCCGCGCGCGCCAGCGCGTCGTCGTCGGCGACGGCGCGCGCGCAGGGGATGCCTTGGCGCGCGAGCAGTGTCACCCAGGCCGCCGAGGGCGCGGTCGCCAGCTGCGCGGTGAGCAGCCGGCGCGCGTCCGTGCCGCCGGGTACGTCGCGAAGCGTGTTCCCGCGGCGTCCGTGCCACCGGGTACGTCGCGAAGCGTGTTCCCCTCGTCCGTGCCGCCGGAGATCCGAGCGCGTCGCAGAGCGTCTCCCACTCGGCCTCCGAGCGGCACGTGACGGCGACCGCGCCGTCGCGCGTCGGGAAGATGTCGTCGACGACCGTGCGACTCGCTCACCGCCGTCTGCGCGGCGACGACGGCGTGCAGCATCGAAGTCTCGATCCGCGTGGCGCCGCCCGTGCGCATGCGGCCGACCAGCGCTGCGCAGACCGCCTCCGCGATCACGCACGAGGTCACGAGGTCGACGAAGCCGTAGTAGCGGACGCGACGCGGCACGCCGGAGTCGGCATTGGCCCAGGCGAAACCGCTGAACGCCTGCATGTGCGGATCCGTGCAGGGCTCGCCCGAGAGCGGGCCGTCCCAGCCGAAGCCCGTCGCCGAGCAGTAGACGATCGCCGGGTTGAACGCGAGCACGTCGCTGAAGCCGAGGCCGAGCCGGTCGAGCGCACCGGGACGGAAGTTCTCGAGCACGACGTCGGCGCCTGCGATCAGGCGTCGGGCGATCTGCAACTCGCCCTGCTGCTTGAGGTCGAGCCGCACCGAGCGCTTGCCCTGATTGATCGCGAAGTAGGTGCTGCTGACGCCCGCGACCGTCGGTCGCACGCTCATGATGAACTCGTTCGGCGCCTCGATCTTGACCACGTCGGCGCCCAGCCAGCCCAGCAACGTGGCGGCGAACGGGCCGACGCCGCCGACCCCGAGATCGACGACACGCACTCCGCCGAGCGGCCGCCGGCCGTCGCCGCCGGCCGGGCGTGCGGGCGCGTCGCCGACATTCTCGCTGCGCCATGGCAGGCCGTCCACGGCGCGCTCGCGCAGCTCGACCGCGCTCGCCTGGGGATGCGCGAGGCACTGCTCGAGCGTCAGGAACGGCATCGACGAGCCGCCGCTCGAGCGCACCAGCTCGAGCGCCTCCTCGGTGGAGCGGCCCGCCAGGCCGGACTCGTACAGCGGGCGGGCCGCGTCGACGTCGTCGCCCCAGCCGACCGTCTCGTACCAGCGCGGCCGCAGCGACTCGACCAGCGGCCGCCGGGCATCGCCAGGCGGGCGACGAAGCGCTCCCAGGCCTCCTCTCCCCATGGGCTGAAGTCGATCGTCACGTGGCCGTCGGCTGTGCGGTAGCCGGAGTCGACGGCGCGGTCGCGCGAGCGCACGTGCGTTCCCGACCACTCGTCGGGCCGGCTGCGCGCGGCCCACAGCAGCGACTTGAGCATCGACAGCGTGCGCAGCTCCGAGACCCGGACGATCGCGCCGCGCGTATCGGCGAAGCGCTGCGCGAGCACCGCCTGGGCGGCGCAGAACCCGGTCACCGCGGTGCCGATGTCGGAGCCGAGGCGGGCGCGCGGTCCCGCGGTGTCGGCGACGTAGTCGCCGTAGCCGAGCGCGGCCTGCGCGGTCGCCTCGGAAGCGACAAGGTCGCCCGTGTCGAGCCGGTGCTGCTCGAAGACGCAGGCGATCGCGCTCCCCGCGGAGTCTGGCGCTGCGTCCAGGAGCGCGACGTCATGGTGCTCCGACGGGTCGCGGGTGAGCCGCGCGCCCAGCCGCTCGAGCTGCGTCGCGCAGACTGCGGCGGCCGGCGACGTGCTTCCGACGTGCACGGTGACGCCGGCCAGCGGCGTCATCGCGTGCTCTCCATTTCGACGCGGATCTCGCGGCGCAGCAGCTTGCCGGCGGGTGTGCGCGGCAGCTCCTCGACGGGGAAGACGGCCTCGGGCCACTTGACCTTCGCCAGGCCGCTCTCGTCGCACAGCGCACGCAGCGCGTCGACGCTCGGCAGCGCGGCGCGCGCCACGACGACCGCCACCACCCGCTCCCCGAGCCGCGCGTCGTCGACGCCGACGACGGCGACCTCGCGGACGCCGGGGTGGGCCGCGAGCACCTCCTCGACCTCGGTCGGCGCAACGGCGACGCCGCCGCGCCGGATCAGGTCGGACGAGCCGGCCGCGCGATACGCACCCAGCCGTCGGCGTCGATGCGCGCCTCGTCGCCGGTCGCGAACCAGCCGTCCGGGCGGAAGCGGACGTCCGGGTCGCCGCCGCGGTAGCCGAGCGCGAGCTGCGGGCCGCGCACCAGCAGCTCGCTGCCGTCGAGCCGCACCTCCATGTCTGGAAGCGGGCGCCCGTCCGTCGTCAGGACCTTCTGCTCCGGGGCACCGGGCGGGCACGTGGTCACGCCGCCGCATTCCGAGCTGCCGTAGTAGGCGGTCGCGAGCGTGCCCGGCAGCGCGGCGCGCGCGCGCCGGAGCAACGCCAGCGGCACCGGTGCGCCGCCGCAGAGCAGGTAGCGCAGCGAGGCGAAAGCGTCCTGCCCGCCCTGCTCCGCGTGTTCGACCACGTCGTTGAGGAACGGCGTCGGCCCGGCGAAGAACGTACAGCGGTGGCGCTCGATCATCGCCGCCGCGGCGATCACGTCCCAGCGCGGCAGCAGCACCATCGCCGCGCCGGCCGCCAGCGCGAGCTGGTAGCCGTAGACGTAGCCGACCGCGTGGCCGAGCGGGCCGGCGATCAGGATGCAGTCGTTCGGGCCGAGCTCGTAGCGGTCGATGAAATTGCGCGTCATCAGCGCGACGGTCGCCTCCGTGTGGACGGCGCCCTTCGGCCGCCCGGTCGTGCCGGAGCTGTACGCGAGCCAGGCCGGGCCCTGCGGGTCGTGCGCGAGCGCCTCAGCCGACCGCCCCGTCGCGGATGTGGGCTGTGGCGGATCGTGCTGGCCGTCTTCGGCCGGCTCCGCCGACCGCCCCGTCGCGGGCGCGGTCCGTGGCGGATCGCCCTGACCGTCTTCGTCCGGCTCCGCAGACCGCCCCAGCGCGCGCAGGTCGACGTGCAGAGCGCGCGCGGCCAGCGGTGCGAGCGCGGCGTCCTGCAGCCGGTCGGGCGCGAGCACCACGACCGGCGCGCCGGTCTCGTCGGCGACCGCCACGATCTCGCGCCGCCACTGCGCCGGGAGGTTGACGACGGCCGCGCCGCAGAGCCGTGTGGCGAGCGCCGCCACTATGAACTCGATCGAGTTCGGCAGGGCGATCACCACGGCAGCCCCCGGGCAGGCTCCGCGCGCTTCGAGCCGGCCGGCCACCGCCCGTGCGGCGTCCTCGAGCTCGCGGCGCGTCCACGCCGCGGCTCCTGCCACGGCGACGACGGCGTCGGGCGGGCGAGCGAGCAGCGCGTCCCACTCGAGCGGCGTCACGCGGCCACGGAAGCGGTCCTCAGCGCGGGCAGCAGCTCGCGGCCGAAGCGCTCGATCGTCGCCAGCGTGACGCGCGACGCCTCCAGCGACGGCGCCGTGTCGAGCGCGACGCTCTCCGCGTGGATCATCCCGAGCGCGAGGTGGTCGACTCCCGCGGCGGCGAACTCGCGCAGCCGCTCGACGCAGACCTCGGGCGTTCCGTGCACGCAGTACTTGTCGATCCACGGCGAGAAGTCCTTGCCATAGCGCCACGACATGTCGCGGATCGCCAGCTCGCGCGCCTTGGCGGCGTCGTCGTCCATGCTGACGTAGACGAACGCCGACCAGGCGAAGCCGTCGCGCAGCGGCCGCCCGGCCTCGCGCGCGCAAGCGCGCAGCTCGTCGAAGGACTGGCGGCAGCGCTCGCGCGGTGTACATGTACGGCATGTAGCCGTCGCCGAGCCGCGCCGCGCGCGCGATCGCGGCGCTGCTGCGGCCGGCGAGCCAGACTGGCGGGCCGCCGGGCTGAAGCGGCTTCGGCGTCATCCAGACGTCGTCGAGCTGGAAGATCTCGCCGGCGTAGGAGAACCGCTCCTCCGTCCAGTAGCGGCGCATGATCTCGATCGTCTCCGACGTCCGGCGCCCGCGGCGCGCCATCGGGATGCCGGCCGCCTCGAACTCCTTCGGGAAGTCGCCGCCGACGCCGGCCACGACGATCAGGCGCCCGCCCGAGATCACGTCGAGCGTCGCCAGCTCCTTCGCGAGCATCGTCGGATGGCGCAGCGTGACCATGATCGCCGCCGGACCGATCCGGATCCGCCGGGTGATGCCGGCAACCCCCGCCAGCAGCGGCACCGCGTCGAGGATCGGTCGGTGAAAGACGATGTGCTCGCCCGTCCAGAGCGCGTCGAAGCCGAGCTCCTCGACCGCCTGGAAGCACTCCGCGGGCCACCAGACGCCGCCGCAGGTGAGACCGACCTCCATCAGCTCACGCGCCGCTCGACGCAGTAGTGCTCGACCTTCTCCACATCCACCTCGATGCCGAGACCCGGCGCGTCCGAGACGACCACGGCGCCGTCCGCGATAGGCGAAGGCGAGCGCGATCACGTCGTCCTCGAAGTAGCGCCCCGCGGTCGTCGTGGTCGCCTGCCCGGCGGGCGCGTTGACCGGGATCACGCAGGGCAGCAGCCGTGCCGGCGAGGCGGCGGCGAGCGCGACGTTGGCCGCGTTGCCGATGCCGAGCTCGAGCGCTCCGTTGAGGTCGTGCGGGAGCTGCGCCGCGCGCGCGATCGAGGCCATCTCGCGCGCCCGCGCCAGCCCGCCCGCCTTGCCGACGTAGAGCGACAGCGCGTCGACGCTGCGCCGCGAGGCGAGCAGCAGCGCGTCGGCCGGCGTCCAGCACGCCTCGTCGGCCATCACGGGCACGTCGGAGCGCGCATGCGCGGCCTCGAGGTCGCCGAGCCCGAGCACGGGCTGCTCGACGAGGTCGGCACCGGCAGCCGCGAGCTCGGCGAGCACGCGCCACGGCATCAGGTCGTCGGTGTAGCCGCCGTTGGCGTCGAGCCGCAGCCAGGTGCCGGCAGGCAGCTCCTCGCGCAGCCGCGCGATCAGCGCGATGTCGCGCCTGGCGTCGCCGCCACCCTTGACCTGCAGTGCGCGGACGCCGTCGGCGATCGCCTTGTGCGCCTCGTCGGTCGCCTCGTCCTCGGACATGATCCCGAGCATGTGCGCGACGGGGATCGCGCGCCGCGCCGCGCCGCCGAGCAGCGCGTGCACCGGCAGCCCGGCGCGCCGGCCGACGAGGTCGTGCAGCGCGATGTCGAGCAGCGCCTTGGCGTAGGGATTGCCGACGACGACGGCGTCCAGCGCGCCGGCGAGCTCGCCCAGATCGAGCGTGCGGCCGATCAGCTCGGGCGCGAGCTGATCGTGCACGATCGCCGACACGGTCGCGGGCGTCTCGCCGTGGCGGCGCCCGTCGGCGTCGCCCCAGTCGCGCAGCGCGACGATCTCGCCCCAGCCCGTGAAGCCGTCGGCCTCGACCTTGACGAGCACGAACTCACCCAGCGGCCGCGACAGCGACAGCCAGCGGAAGTCGGCCCGCGGCGGCAGCCGCACGATCAGCGTCTCGATGCGCTCGATGGCGAAGCTCGTCGTCATGCGACGTCGGCCCCCGAGGGCACGCGTACGACGCGCGTCTCGCTGGCGAAGCTCATCGTCATGCGGCGGCCTCGTCCACCACGGCGACGTCCAGCACAAGGTTCGCCCGGTCGTCGACCTCGCCGCTCGCGCCGGCGGGCACGAAGGTCGTCGCGTCGGCCTGGTGGATCACCGCGGGGCCCTCGATCCGGGCGCCCGGCGACGAGCGTCGCTCGCTCGACCAGCCGAGTCGGGGCGAAGCCGGTTCCGGGCAGGTAGACGTCGCGCGTGAGCTGCTCGGCGGGCGCTCCCTCCGGGGCGAGCTCGCCGAGCGGCGGCTTGTCGAGCGCGACGACGGCGGAGAGCCGGAACGTGACCATCTCGCACGCGCCGTCCGGGGTGGAGAAGCCGTACGCGCGCTCGTGCAGGGCGTGGAAGCGGGCATCGACCGCGTCCAGCGCCGCCTCGGTGATCGGGCCGTCCGCCAGCGGCACGCCGACGTCGTATGCCTGGCCGGCGTAGCGCATGTCGATCGATCGCGTCGTGCTCAGCCGCGCGGCGTCGAGCCGGCCGTCGGAGCCCACCTCGTCGCGCGCCTGCCGCTCGAGCGCGGCGTAGATCGCGGCGACCGCCTCGGCGGCGGAGCCGTCGTCGCTGCGGTGCAGCTCGCTCGCGGCGTAGTCCATGCGCACGTCGGCGGCGAGGAAGCCGAGCGCCGACAGCGTGCCGGGATGCGGCGGCACGATCACCCGGCCGATCGCGAGCCGGCGCGCGAGCTCGACCGCGTGCAGCGGGCCGGCGCCGCCGAACGCCACGAGCGCGAACCGCCGCGGGTCGTCGCCGCGGTCGCGCAGCGCGACGCGCACCGCGCGCTCCATCGCTGCGTTGGCGACCTCGATCACGCCGGCTGCCGCCTCCTCGATGCCGAGGCCGAGCCGGTCGGCGACGTGCTCGCGGATCGCCGCGCGGGCCAGCTCGGCGTCGAGCGCGAGCCGGTTCGCGAGCCGGAAGTCCGTCGCCAGCCGTCCGAGCACGAGCTGGCAATCGGTCACCGTCGGCCGCTCGCCGCCGCGGCCGTAGCACGCCGGACCGGGGTCGGACCCCGCGCTCTCGGGGCCGACGTGCAGCGCGCCACCCGCGTCGACCGCCGCGATCGAGCCGCCGCCGGCGCCGATCGAGTGCACCTGCACGGTCGGCACCTTGACGGGTATCTCGCCGACGGTCATCTCGCTCGTGAACCGCGGCGTGTGGTCCGAGAGGATCGAGATGTCGGTGCTGGTGCCGCCCATGTCGAAGCCGATCAGGTCGGGCACGCCCGCCAGGCGACCGATCTCGGCCGTCGCGACGACGCCACCGACGGGCCCTGACAGGGCCAGGTTCACGGGGCGCGTGCGCGCGCGCGAGGGCGTGAGCGCGCCGCCGTTGGACTGCGTGACGAACAGCGAGGCGCTGCAGCCCTGCTGCTCGAGGCCGCGCTCGAGCCGGTCGAGGTAGGCGCCGACCAGCGGCATCAGCGCCGCATTCAGGACCGTCGTCGCCGTCCGCTCGTACTCCTTGATCTCGCGCAACAGCTCGGTCGAAGCGCAGACCGACCAGCCGTCGTGGGCACGCAGTCGCGCGGCCAGCTGCTGCTCGTGCGCCGGGTCGCGGTAGGAGTGCAGGAAGACGACCGCGACCGACTCGACGCCGGATCGGTCGAGCTGCTCCAGCACGGCATCGACAGCGGCCGCGGCGAGCGGCGTGACGACCGCGCCGTCCGCCGCGAGCCGCTCGGCGACCTCGAAGCGCAGCTCGCGCGGGATCAGCGGCTCCTCCTGCTCGAGGAACGGGTCATAGAGCTCCTCGCGCCAGTGCCGGCCGATCTCGAGCACGTCGCGGAACCCCTCCGTGGTCACCAGCGCGGTCTTCGCCAGCCGCCGCTCGATGATCGCGTTCGTCGCGAGCGTCGTGCCGTGCAGCAGCAGGCCGATCGCGGCCGGCTCGATGCCGGCCTCGTCGCGCAGCGCTTGCAGCCCGCTCAGCACTCCGGCGGCCGGGTCCGAGCGCGACGAGGGGACCTTGAGGTGGTGCGTCCGGCCGGAGCCGGTCGCGACCGCGACGACGTCGGTGAAGGTGCCGCCGATGTCGACGCCGACGTGCCAGGTCGCGGCAGCGTCGTCAGCACCTGCATCGGCGCGGTAGTCGCGCGTCGACATCGGCGCCGTGCGCGCTGCGACGCCCGCATCCCAGGTCCGGACGCGTCAGACATCGGCGCCGTAATCGCGCCGCGCGGCCGCGACGGTGACCTTGCCGGAGCGGATGTCGCGCGCGAGCGCTGCGGCGTCGCGCTCGGCCGGGTCGCCCAGGCCGCCGCCGCCCTGCGTGAGCACCGTCACCACGTCGCCGGCGCGCAGCCGCTCGCCGAGCGTCTTGCCCGCCAGCTCGCGGCGCTGCCCGTCGCGCTCGACCGTGATGCTCGCGCTCGCGCCGTCGCCCCCGCCGTGCAGCCCGAGCGGCGGGAACTTGACGTGGTCGAACTGCGACGAGAGCTCGCAGTCGGCCAGCACCTCGAAGGCGCGCTCGGCGCCGAGGCCGCCGCGGTGGCGACCGGCGCCGCCCGAGTCCGCGCGCAGGCCATAGCGCAGGATCCGCATCGGGAACTCGTTCTCGACCAGCTCGACCGGGTTGTTGGCGAGGTTGTGGATCCCGGCCGACAGGCAGTCCGGGCCGTCACCGGTCCGGCGCCCGCCCCAGCCGCCGACCTCGATCTCGAACTGCACGTTCGCCTTCCCGTCCGCGTCGGTCGTGCTCAGGACGTAGACGTTGGAGTTGCCGTAGTAGGCCGCGGCGGCGCGGTCGGGCAGCGCCTTGCCGAGTGCCGCCATCACGACCGTCGCGACGCGGTGCGTGAACACGTTGCGCCCGACGACCGGTGCCGGGAAGCGCGGATTCAGGACGCTGCCGAGCGGCGCGATCACGTCGATCGGCCGGTACGCACCCTCGTTGGGCGTCACGCCCGGGTCGAGCACCGCCGTCACCGCGTAGTAGGCCGCGGACTCGGTCGACGCGATCGGGCAGTTGATCGGCCCGCGGGTCTGGCGGGCCGTGCCGGAGAAGTCGATCACGAGCCGCTCGCCATCGCGCCGCAGCGCGACGCGGACCGGCAGCGGGTCGTCGTCGAGCCCGTCGCCGTCGACCGTGTCCTCGGCGACGAACGTGCCCCGCGGCAGCTGCGCGATCGCCGCGCACATGCGCCGCTCGGACAGCGTCTGCAGCTGCGCGGTCGCCGCCACCACGGTCTCGGCGCCGTAGCGCTGCGCCAGGCGCACCACGTCGGCGGCCCCGATCGACAGCGCCGCGATCTGTGCGCGCAGGTCGCTGCTGGTCTTCGACGGCACGCGGATGTTCGCCTCGAACACCGGGAAGAAGAGCTCGTTGAGCTGACCGGCGGTGACGATCCGGCAGGGCGGGAAGCGCAGGCCCTCCTGGAAGATCTCCGTCGCGTCGGCGCCGTAGCTGGCGGCGCCGCGCCCGCCGACGTCGAGGTGGTGGCCGAGCGTGCCGGCGATCGCGATCGCGCGCCCGTCGTGGAAGACCGGCGAGAACGTCTGCAGGTCGGGCAGGTGCTGGCCGCCGGAGTAGGGGTCGTTGGTCAGGTAGACGTCGCCCTCGAGCCAGCCCGCGACCGGGATACGCAACGCAGCAGCGTCTTGAGCGCGCGCGTCATCGAGTTGAGATGCATCGGGATGCGCGTCGACTGCGCGGTGATGCCGCCCTCGGTGTCGAACACCGCGGTCGAGTAATCGAGCATCTCGCGGATCACCTGCGACTGCGAGGAGCGCTCGATCGACTTCGCCATCTGCTCGGCAGCCGCCACCAGGCCGTGGCGGATCACCTCGAGCGTGATCGGGTCGACACGCGTGGCCGGCGCGAGCTCAACCGCCATCGGAATCCGATGTGTAGCTGCTCTGCACGCGCTCCCAGCCGGACTTCAGGTGCACGACCATCGCGGCCTGCGCCGCGGCGCCGTCGTGAGCGGCGAGCGCCGCGACGATCGCGTCGTGCTGCGAGGCGTAGGTCGCGAGCGACCCGTCGGCGTCGTAGGCGCGCCCGTAGAGCTCGCGCTGCAGGCGGCCCCAGTATGCGGTCACGAGCGAGACGAGGTCCGAGTCGGCGCTGTTGTAGATCGCCCAGTGCAGGTCGGAGTCGATGCCGACGAGGTCGGCCGAGCGCCCGGCGCCGGCGTGCTGCTCGAACTCGTCGCGCAGTCGCTCGACGAGCGCCAGGTCGTCGTCGGAGATGTTGGCTGCCGCGCACGCCGCGAGGTGGCCTTCGAGCGCGAACCGGACCTCGTAGATCGCGCGCGCCTGCTCGGGGCTCGTGCGGGCCGCGACGGTGCTGCCGCGCCCGCGCCGGCGGACGACGAGCGCCTGTCCCTCGAGCATCCGCAGCGCCTCTCGGATCGGGGTGCGGCTGACGCCGAGGCGCCTGCTCAGCTCGTCCTCGGCGACGCGCGCGCCGGCGCCTAAGCGGTCCTCGATGATCTCGCGCTCGAGCAGCTGCCGGATGTGCTCGGGGAACGACGGCGGCAGCCCCTCGCGCGCGTAGGGCTGGCCGGTCGCGTCGTAGATCCGCGTCGCGCGGCTGGTGTCGACGTCGCTCATCGTGTTCACGCCGGCGCGGCGAGCCGCGCGCCCTCCATGTCCATGACCTCGTCCCAGCGCGCCGCGAGCTGCTCGACCGTCGGGACCGCGTCGAACTCGGCGCCCTTGGCCTCCATGTAGCGCACGCGCGCGTAGCGCCCGCCGGCGGCGTGGATCACCTCGCCGCTCGTCGTGCACTCCTCGCCGGCGAGGTGGGCGACGAGCACCGACACGTACGCCGGGTCGAACTCCTGCTCGAGCACGGCCGCCGACATGCGCGTCGTCGCGATCGGCGAGATCGCGTTGGCGAGCACGTCCCGGGTGCGACCTTCGATCGCGAGCGTGTTGATCAGGCCGACGAGGCCGAGCTTCGCCGCCCCGTAGTTGGCCTGGCCGAAGTTGCCGTAGAGCCCGGTGATCGACGTCGTGACGACGATCCGCCCGTAGCGCTGCTCGCGCAAGTGGGGCATCGCGGCGCGCGTGACGTTGAAGCTGCCGTAGAGGTGCACCTTGAGCACCGCGTCGAACTCCTCGGCGGTCATCTTGTGGAAGCTGCGATCGCGCAGGATGCCGGCGTTGTTGACGACGCCGTCGATGCGTCCGAAGCGGTCGAGCGCCGCCTGCACGACCGCCTCGCCGCCCGCGGCCGAGGCGACGTCGTCGTGGTTGGCGACGGCCTCGCCGCCCGCAGCGACGATCTCCGCCACGACCGCGTCGGCCGCCGACGCGCTCGGCGCTGGACCCGTCGAGCGCCACGCCCAGGTCGTTGACGACGACGTAGGCGCCGCGCGCCGCGAGCAGCAGCGCGTGCTCGCGCCCGAGCCCGCCGCCGGCGCCGGTCACGACGATGCTCCTGCCCTCCACGCCGGGCATCAGCCGGGGCCTCTGGTGCGCCGCCATCAGCGAGGCGAAGACGCCCTTCTGCACGACCTCGCCGCGCTGGTTGGAGATCTCCTGCCCGAGCCGCACGACGCCGCGGTCGCCCTTGCTCGTGCGCCGCGTCGAGAGCACCGTCGACTCCATGTGGATCGTGTCGCCGAACTTGACCGCGCCGAGGAACTTCCATTCCTCCACGCCGAGCAGCGCCAGGTTGGTGCCGCTGAAGATGCCGGTCTGGATCCCCAGCCCGGAGGCGATCGAGAGCACCAGCAGCCCGTGCGCCACCGGCTCGCCGAACGCCGTCTCGCGCGCGAACTCGCGATCGACGTGCAGCGGGTTCATGTCGCCGGAGAGGCCCGCGAACGTCATCACGTCGGACTCGGTCACGGTGCGCCCGGCCGTGACGAACTTGGCGCCCACTTCGAAGTCCTCGAAGTACATACCGGTCATGCCAGCCCCAGCAGCCGGGCTGCGTTCTGCTTGAGGATCAGCGGCTTGACCTCGTCGCGGAAGCCGGCCTGCTCGAAGTCGCTGATCCAGCGCTCGGGCGTGATGAACGGGAAGTCCGAGCCGAACAGGACCTTGTGCTTGAGCAGCGTGTTCGCGTGGTGCACGAGCTGCGGCGGGAAGTACTTCGGCGACCAGCCGGACAGGTCGATGTAGACCTGCGGCTTGTGCATCGCGACAGCGATCGCCTCGTCCTGCCACGGCATCGACGGGTGGGCGAGGATGATCGGCATCTCGGGGAAGTCGGCGGCGACGTCGTCGACGTGCATCGGGTTGGAGTACTTCAGGCGGATCCCGGCGCCGCCCGGCTGGCCCATGCCGATGCCGCTCTGGCCGGTGTGGAACAAGGCGGGGAGGCCGGCCTCGGCGATCGCCTCGTAGAGCGGGTAGGCGTGCCGGTCGTTCGGGAAGAAGGCCTGCATGCTGGGGTGGAACTTGAACCCCCTGATGCCGTGGTCGGCGATCAGGCGGCGGGCCTGGCGGGCGCCGCCGTGCCCCTTCCAGGGATCGATGCTGGCGAACGGGATCAGCACGTCCGCGTGGGCCGCCGCGAGCTCGGCGACCTCCTCGTTGGAGACCGGCACCTCGGCGGTGCCCGCCTCGCTGTCGACCGGGAAGATGACGGCCGCCATGCGGCGCTCGCGGTAGTAGCCGGCGACGTCCTCGACGGTGACCGCGGTGTCGACCTCGGCCTTGAACATCTTCGCCGCGACCAGCCGCTGCTCCCGCGTGAGCGCGTCCTCGGGCTCCGTCAGCGGGATCTTGACGTGCGTGTGGATGTCGATCGCGACCAGCTCGTCGACGTTCATGACCGCTCCCGCAGGGTTCGCTTGAGCACCTTGCCCGCGGCGGAGCGCGGCAGCGAGTCGACGAAGTGCACGACGCGCGGCTTCTTGTAGCCGGCGGCGCGGGCGACGACGTGCGCGACGATCTCGTCCTCGTCCGGCGACGGATCGCCCTCGCGCGGCACGACCCAGGCGACCACGCGCTCGCCGAAGCGCTCGTCGGGCTCGCCCGTCACGGCCACCTCGGCGACCGCGGGATGCGAGGCGATCACCTCCTCGACCTCCTTGGACGCGACGTTCATGCCGCCCGACAGGATCATGTCCTTGAGCCGGTCGACGATGCGCACGAAGCCGTCCGCGTCGATCACGGCGACGTCGCCGGTGTGCAGCCAGCCGTCGGCGTCGGTGAACGACTCGACGCCCGCCGCCGGAGAGGTAGCCGGCCGCCACCGTGTAGGTGCCGGGCTCGCCCGCGCGCACGAGCACCTCGCCCGGCTCCCCGGTCGCGACCGCCGCGCCGTCGCGGTCGAGCCGCAGCTCGACGCCCTGGAGCACTCGCCCGCACGAGCGCGGGTGCGTGAGCTGGTGCTCGTGGTCGAGGAACGTCACGAGCCCGGCCTCCGTGCTGCCGTAGGCCGTGCCGAGCCGCGCATTGGGGCAGAGCTCCATCAGCTCGCGCAGCAGGTCGGCCGGCATGCTCTCGCCCGAGAGCAGCAGGTGGCGGACCGTCGGCATGCTCGCGATCGCGCTGCGCCGCTTCAGACCGAGCAGGTCCTTGACGGCCGTCGGCACGCCGGTCAGCGCGGTGATCCCGCGCTCCTCGACGGTCGCGGCGAGTCCCTCCGCCGTGTAGCGGCGCAGCAGGTGCGTGGTCGCGCCGAGGATCAGCGCGCAGAGCAGCAGCGGCTGCGCCGCCCGGTGCGCGAGCGGCGTGAACAGCAGGAAGCGGTCCGACGGGGTCGTAGCCCATCGTGATCTGGGGGATGAAGACGGACGCCACCTGCGTGTTGCGCGTGTAGATCACGCCCTTGGGCAGCGCGGTCGTGCCCGACGTGTAGACGACGACGTCCTCGCGACCCTGATGCGGCTCCGGCGGGTCGCCGTCGGTCAGCGCAGCCCGCTCGTACTCGTCGCCGACGGCCAGCGTCTCCTGCCGTCCCAGCAGCGCCGGACCTCGGGGTCGTCGGCGGCCGTCTCGTCGTGGATCAGGAGCCCGACGCTCGGCCTCGGCGAGGATGTGGCCGAGCTCGCGGGCGCGGTAGCGATGGTTGACCGGCACGACCGGGATGCCGGCCTTGTGGGCGGCGACATACGCCTCGATCCACTCGACCCGGTTGTCGCAGTAGATGCCCACGCGCGCCGCCGGGTCGCCGATCGTGCCGCTGCAGGTGGCGCGCCAGCGCGTCGGTGCGCCGGTCGAGCTCGGCGAACGTGACGCTGCCGCCGTCCCACTCGACCGCGGTGCGCTCGGGCGCGCGCCGCGCGCCTCCGCGGCAGAGCGCCGCGACGCTCACCGTGCCGAGCTCCATCGCGGGCAAGCTACCAGCGCTGTGGAGTGAAGGCAATCGTCTGGACACAGGACTCAATCTTCGTTATGTTCGCCGCCGATCGACCCGGAGGCGATCGCCCCCGGGACCGCAACCCAGGAGGGCTGCTTGACCGTCGTCCTCACCGGTGGCGACCTGGAGCTGGAGCAACTGCTTCGCGTGGCACGGCGCGGGGAGCACGGTCGAGCTGGACGATGCCGCGGTCGCGACCATGCGCGCGACCCACGCCGTCGTCGAGCGCGCGCTCGAGCGCGGGGATGCGGTCTACGGGTTGACCACCGGCGTCGGTGCGGCCAAGCGGTACAGGGTCGAGCCCGGCGAGCAGCGCGACTTCAACCGCATGATGGTGCTCGCCTGCGCGGTGGGCCAGGGCCCGGACGCGCCCGAGGAGGTCGTGCGCGGCACGCTCCTGCTGCTCGCCAACGGCTTCGCCCGGGGAACCGCCGGCGTCCGCCCCGAGCTCGCCGAGCGACTGGTGGAGGCGCTCAACCGGCGGGCCCATCCGCGCGTGCGCATGCTCGGCTCCGTCGGCATGGCCGACCTGACGCCGCTCGGCGACCTGGCCGCGGAGCTGCTCGCGGACTTCCCGCTCGCGCCCAAGGAGGGTCTCTCGCTGGTCAGCAGCAGCGCGTTCTCGACGGCGCTGGCGGCCCTTGCCGTCGCCGACTACGAACGACTGCTGGATGCGGTCGACGCCGCGGCCGCACTCGACCTCGAGGCGCTCGCGGCGAACCTCACGATGCTCCACCCGGCGATCGCCGAGACGCGTCCGTACCCCGGCATCGCGCTCACGCTCGAGCGACTGCGCGCGCTGCTGCGCGAGAGCGGGCTGTGGCAGCCCGGCGCCGCGCGCTCGCTGCAGGACCCGCTCACCTTCCGCTGCGTCCCGCAGGTGCACGGCGCCGCGCGCGACACGCTCGCCTTCGCGCAGCGCCAGCTCGCGATCGAGCTCAACGCCTCGCAGGAGAACCCGATCGTGCTGCCCGACGAGGACCGCCTGATCTCCGTCGGCAACTCCGACACGCTGCCGCTCGCCGCGAGCATGGACTTCCTCCGGATCGCGCTCGCGCCCGTGCTGACCAGCGCGGCCGAGCGGCTCGACAAGCTGCTCGAGGCGCCCTTCTCGGGGCTGCCGCAGAACCTCGCCGTGCGCGCGGGCGGCGTCGACCTCGCCCTGTCCGAGCTCGCCGTGGTCGGTCAGGCGCTGACGGCGGAGGCTCGCCTGCTGGCCCAGCCGGTGTCGTTCGAGGTCACGACCTCGAGCCGCGACCAGGGCCTCACCGATCGGATGACGATGGGGTCGCTGGCGGCCCGCCGGCTGGGGCAGATGGTCGAGCTGGGCGAGCGGCTGGTCGCGACCGAGCTGGTCGTCGCGGCGCAGGCGCTCGACCTGCGCGCACCGGAGGCGGTCGGGCGCCGGCACGCGGCGCCTGCGCGAGCTGGTGCGCGAGCGCGTGCCGTTCACCGGTGACGAGGCGCCGCCGCCGCGCGAGTTCGAGAGCCTGCGCGAGCTCGTCCGCAGCGGCGCTCTGTCGGAGCTCGGGGTCGCGCCGGCGGAGAGCGCGCTGGGGCCGGCGAGGTGATGGCGCGCCGGCAGCGGCCGGACCTGCGCGCGTTGTCTGATGCGTTGCTGTAGTTTGCTGTGCGATTGAGACACTCGCGTGGCCGTGGAACCGCGCGGACTGCTGAACGTGAAGCGTTCGAGGGGAGCCAGGGGCTATGCGCAAGGATGAGATTCAGCGACAGGTCGATGCGGTTCGCTTCGGAGCGGAGCGAGCTCGAGAACCACATCATCGACGAGTACCGGGCCGGCTACATCGGGCGGCGCGAGTTCATCCGGCGCGGCGCCGTGGTCGGCATGTCGCTGCCGCTGGTGGGCTTCCTCGCGAGCGCCTGCGGCAGCGGCGACGAGGGCGGCGGCTCGGCGACTCGAGCGCGGAGGAGTCCAACAAGGCCGAGGTCAAGAAGGGCGGCACCTTCAGGACGGGCATCCAGATCCCGGGCTCGGACCTCGACCCGGTCGTGATCCAACAACCAGGGCGCGCTCGGCGTGCTCGCGCAGAGCGCCGAGTTCCTGAGCTTCTCCGACCGCGACCTCAAGCTGCAGCCGCGGCTCGCCGAGAGCTGGGAGCCCAACGCGCGACGGCTCGCAGTGGACGTTCAAGATCCGCCAGGGCGTGAAGTACCACGACGGCACGCCGATGACCGCGGAGGACGTCGCGGCGACGTTCAACCTGCACGCCGACCCCGAGACCGGCTCCAACGCGCTCTCGGCGTTCACCGGCGTGCTCTCCAAGGGCGGCGCCCAGGCGACCGACGAGACGACGGTGGTGTTCGAGCTCGACGCGCCGAACGGCGACTTCCCGTACCACGACGTCGTCGGACAACTACAACCTGGTCATCCTGCCCAAGGGCTTCGACCCCGACGACGTGGCCGAAGAACTTCCAGGGCACGGGCCCGTGGCGGCTCGACAAGTACACCCCGAACCAGGGCGTGACGTTCACGCAAGAACCCGGACTACTGGGACACGACGCGCCCGGTGCTGCCCGACCGCCACGAGATGACGTTCTACGAGAAGGAGGAGGCCGGGATCCTGGGCATCCAGGGCGACGAGGTCGACGTGCTCTCGCAGTTCTCCGCGATCAACGGCAAGGCGCTGCTCACCGACCCGAACATCAGCGTGATCGAGCTGCGCGCCGCGCAGCACCGCCAGGTGCACATGCGCACCGACAAGGAGCCGTTCAACGACAAGCGCGTGCGCCAGGCGGTGGCGCTGCTGATCAACCGCGACAACATCGTCAAGGGCCTGCTCGAGGGGAAGGCGGACTACGGCAACGACAGCCCGTTCGCCCCGATCTACCCGATCCACCGACAAGACCGTCCCCCAGCGCAAGCAGGACGTCGAGCAGGCCAAGGCGCTGCTGGCGGAGGCCGGCAAGGAGAGCTTCAGCGTCGAGCTGCGCACCTGGCAGAACTTCGAGCATGCCGCAGTACGCCGCGCTGATCCAGAACGACCTCAAGGCGGCGGGCATCGACGTCAAGCTCAACATCACCGACGCCGCCAGCTACTACGGCGACGCGGTGTTCGGCAACTCGCCCTGGCTGGACTCCACGTTCGGCATGACCGAGTACGGGCACCGCGGCGTGCCGAACGTGTTCCTCGGCGCGCCGCTCAAGAGCGACGGGGTCTGGAACTCCGCCCACTTCAAGAACAAGGAGTACGACGCGCTCGCCGACGAGTACGTCGCGGCGCTCGACCTGCAGTCCCAGCGCGCGGCGGCGAAGAAGATCCAGGAGATGCTGCTCGACGAGGTGCCGATCATCATCTCCTACTTCTACTTCTACCTCTCGGCGCTCAAGCCCACCATCGCCGGGGTCAACGTGTCGGCGATGGGCCACGTCGACGTCACCCAGGCGGGCGTGAAGGCCTGAGCGCGCGGCCGGGGTCGCTCGAGGGAGAGCCCGCCATCGCCCGCTTCCTGGCCAAGCGCGTCGCTCTCGGCCTGATCACGCTGCTGCTGCTGAGCATCGTGATCTTCCTGGCCGCCCAGGTGCTGCCGGGCGACGTCGCGCGGCGCATCCTGGGCCCGTTCGCCGACCAGGCCTCGGTCGACGCGCTGAGCGAGGAGCTGGGCACCGACCAACCGCTGATCACGCAGTACTGGGACTGGATCTCGAGCTTCGTGACCGGCGATCTCGGCCAGTCGACCGCGCCAGAACCGCCCGGTGTCGGACATCATCGTCGACGCGATCGTGGCCTCGGGCAAGCTGGCGCTGCTGGCCTTCATCATCGTCGTGCCGCTCGCGATCGTCGGCGGCGTGGTCGCGGCGATGAACGAGGGCAGCTTCCGTGACCGCCTGATCTCGGTCGGCGGCCTGTCCGCCACCGCGATCCCCGAGTTCGTCTGGGCGGTGCTCTTCATCCTGGTCTTCTCGCTCGGCCTCGGGCTGTTCCCGACGACGGCCCAGTTCCCGGACGGCGCGAGCGTCTTCACGCAGATCGAGTACCTGCTGCTGCCCGCGCATGTGCCTGGTCTGCGTGCTGTTCGGCTACATCGCGCGGATGGCGCGGGCGGGGACGATCGAGGCGCTGGAGGCCGACTACACGCGCACCGCCGTGCTCAAGGGCCTGCCGCAGCGCACGGTGATCCGCCGCCACGTGCTGCGCAACTCGCTGCTGCCGACGATCGCCGTGGTCGCGACCCAGGCCGGCTACCTGATCGGCGGCCTCGTGATCATCGAGCTGATCTTCAACTACCAGGGGATCGGCCTGGCGCTGGCCCGGGCCGCCACGCAGAAGGACATCCCGGTGCTCCAGAGCGGCATCCTGCTGATCGGCGTCGTCTACCTCGTCGCCACGCTGATCGCCGACATCCTCTACTCGGTGCTGAACCCGCGCGTCCGCCTGGAGGCGGCCGAATGAGCCTGCCCGGACAGCCCGCGGCCGCCGGCGCCACCGAGATCGGGACCGCGAGCCCGGCGGCCGTCGGCGCCCGCAGCGACGACGCCCGCGTCGCCACCAAGGAGCGCCTGGCGCTGCTCAGGCGCTCCAAGTCGTTCATCGTCGGGGCGATCATCGTCGGCTTCTGGGTGCTGTGCGCGATCTTCGGCGAGCTGGTCGTGCCGAAGGACCCGCTGGCCTCGGACCCGATCAACGACCTGATCGCGCCGTCGGCCGACAACTGGTTCGGCACCGACAAGCTCGGCCGCGACGTCTTCGCGCGCGTGATCACCGGCGCGCGCGACATCCTCATCGTCGCGCCGCTGGCGACGATCCTCGCCACCGTCCTGGGAACCGCGCTGGGCCTCGTCACGGGCTACTTCCGCGGCGCCGTCGACGACGTGCTGAGCCGGATCATCGAGGCGTTCCTGGCGCTGCCGGTGATCATCATGGGCCTGCTGGTCGCCGTCGCGCTCGGCCCCTCGCGGACCACGCTGATCCTCACGATCGGCATCCTCTTCGCGCCGATCATCTCGCGCACGGTCCGCGCCGCCGTGCTCACGGAGCGCGAGCTCGAGTACGTGTCCGCCGCCCGGCTGCGCAACGAGCGCACGCCGTACATCCTGTTCGGCGAGATCCTGCCCAACGTGATGGGGCCGATCGTCGTGGAGTTCACCGTGCGGCTCGGCTACGCGATCTTCACCGCCGCCGGGCTCTCCTTCCTCGGCTTCGGCATCCCGCCGCCCGCGCCGGACTGGGGCCTGCAGGTGTTCGAGCACTACGGCCTCATCTCCGGCGGCTTCTGGTGGCCCGTCCTGTTCCCGAGCCTGGCGATCGCCACGCTCGTCATCGGCGTGAACCTGATCGCCGACGGCGTGGCCTCGGCCTTCGAGCGATGACCGACTCCACCACCGTCGCGGCGCCCGCCGCACTCGAGCTCACCGACCTCGAGGTCGCCTACCGCGTGCGCGGCATCTGGCGACCCGTCCTGCGCGGCGTCAACTTCACCGTCGCCGAGGGGGAGTCCTACGGGCTGGTGGGCGAGTCGGGCTGCGGCAAGTCGACCGCGGCGTACGCCGTGCTGCGCTACCTGCCGCGCAACGGGCGCATCTCGAGCGGCACGGTCAAGGTGGCCGGCGAGGACCTGGCGGACCTGAGCGAGGCGCAGGTGCGCAAGCTGCGCGCCTCGAAGGTCTCGATGGTCTACCAGAACCCGGGCGGGGCGCTGAACCCGACGATCCGGATCGGCGACCAGGTGGCCGAGGTGTTCGTGATCGCCGGCGAGGATCCCAAGCAGGCGCACGAGCGGGCGCGGGAGATGCTGCGCAAGGTGCAGATCTCCGACCCCGACAGCGTCATGCGGCGCTACTCGCACCAGCTCTCGGGCGGCATGCAGCAGCGCGTCGTGATCGCGATGGCGCTCGCCAAGGACCCCGTCGCTGCTGATCCTCGACGAGCCGACGACCGGGCTGGACGCCACCGTCGAGGCGGAGGTGCTCGAGCTCGTCTCGGTGCTGCGCCAGGAGTTCCAGACCAGCGTCCTCTTCATCAGCCACAACCTCGACGTGATCGCCAAGATGTGCGACCGCGTCGGCGTGCTCTACGCGGGGCGGCTCGTCGAGGAGGGTCCGGTCGACGAGGTCTTCAACGACCCGCGGCATCCCTACACGGTCGGCCTGCTGCGCTGCCTGCCGCGCGGCGGCGTGCGCAAGGACCAGCAGCGGCTCGACACGATCCCGGGCTTCCTGCCGCAGCTCGGCGCCGACCTGCCGGCCTGCGTGTTCGTCGAGCGCTGCGGGCTCGCGCAGGAGATCTGCTCGCAAGGAGGAGCCGCCGTTCCACGACCTCGGCAACGGGCGCCACAGCCGCTGCCACTTCTGGGAGCAGGCGCACGAGCTGCCGCGCGCCACGCCCGCCTCCGCGGCGTTCAAGCCGGTCGACCAGAACGCCGATCCGGTGATCCGCGCCGAGAGCCTGCGCAAGACGTTCCGCCAGGAGGGCAACGACATCCGCGCCGTGGACGACCTCAACTTCTCGCTGCGGCCGGGCGAGACGCTGGGCCTGGTGGGCGAGTCCGGCAGCGGCAAGACGACGCTCGCGCGCACGCTGCTCGGGCTGATCCCCGCCGACGAGGGGTCGATCATCGAGCTCGACGGCGTCGCGCTCGAGAAGCAGATCACCAAGCGCGGGCGCGACGACGTGCGCGCGCTGCAGATCGTCTTCCAGAACCCCGACTCCGCGCTCAA
The DNA here is from genome assembly GCA_963721315.1 of uncultured Solirubrobacteraceae bacterium. GTDB lineage: Bacteria > Actinomycetota > Thermoleophilia > Solirubrobacterales > Solirubrobacteraceae > DASQMT01. The sequence continues at coordinate 99,887 of CAVRIU010000005.1, read as the reverse complement.
CCGCCGCTTCTCCGTGCAGCGCATCCTGAGCCGCGCGCTGGAGAAGCTGCGCGGCGACGAGCGGCGGCGAGCGCGAGGAGCACCTGCAGGAGCTCGCGCACTCGGTCCGCTTCGACACGCGCCTGATCCACTCGCGCCCGGCGCAGCTCTCGGGCGGCCTCAAGCAGCGCGTGGCGATCGCGCGCGCGTTCGCCGGCGAGCCGCGGATGGTGGTCTGCGACGAGCCGACCTCGGCGCTCGACGTGTCGGTCCAGGCGGCGATCCTCAACCTGCTGGCGGAGCTGCAGGCCGAGAAGGGCGTCGCCTACCTGTTCATCTCGCACGACCTCGGCGTCGTGCGCTACCTGTCGGACCGCATCGCCGTGCTCTACCTCGGCCGGCTGATGGAGCTGGGCGACGCCGAGACGGTGTTCACGCCCGCGCACCATCCCTACACCGAGGCGCTGCTGTCGTCGGTCCCGCAGGCCGAGGGCGAGGAGCGCGAGCGGATCCGCCTCCACGGCGAGATCCCGAGCCACGGCGACCCGCCGTCGGGCTGCGTCTTCCACACCCGCTGCCCGCGCTACATCGGCGACATCTGCCACCAGCAGGAGCCGGAGCTCAAGGAGGTCGAGCCGGGCACTTCTGGCGCTGCCACTACTCGGTCGAGGACCTGCGCGAGATGCAGAAGAGCGCGCCCGAGCAGAACGGGTCGCGCGATCCGGCCGCGCGCAGCCGCGAGCAGGCGAGCGGCACCCGCGCCGAGGCCGACAGCGAGCCGTCCGGCGAGCGACCGCCCGACGAGGCGCCCGCGCCCGAGCAGCCGGCCGCCGAGGCGCCGCCCGTGAGCGAGCGACCGCCCGACGTCGACGGGACGCCCGGGGAGCGCCCGCCCGGAGGCGAGCGCTGAAGGTCCGCGCCGCCGTCCTCGAGCGGGTCGGAGCGCGGCTGGAGGTGACGGAGCTCGACCTGGCGCCGCCCGGGCCGGGCGAGGCGCTCGTGCGGCTGCACGCCAGCGGCGTCTGCCACTCCGACCTCAACGCGATCGACGGCACGGCGGAGACCCGCTGTCCGGCCGTGCTCGGCCACGAGGGCGCCGGCGTGGTCGAGGCGGTGGGGGAGGGCGTGGCGCTGGCTCCCGGCGCGCGCGTCGTGCTCTCCTGGATGCCGTCGTGCGGGCACTGCGAGGAGTGCCTGCGCGACCTGACCCACCTCTGCACGACGGCCTGGCGGGAGATGGCCTCCGGCGGGCTGCTCGACGGGCGGCCGCGGCTCTCGCGCGCGGGCGAGCCGGTCTACCACTACTCGTTCCTCTCCACCTTCGCCGAGCGCACGATCGTGCCGGCCGCCTGCTGCATCCCGATCCCCGACGGCGTGCCGTTCGAGATCGCGGCGCTGGCCGGCTGCGCCGTCGCGACCGGCACCGGCGCGGTCTGGCGGACCGCGGGCGTGGCGCCGGGCGACCGCGTCGCCGTGATCGGCTGCGGCGGCGTCGGCATGAGCGCGCTGCTCGGCGCGCTGGCGGTCGGCGCGCATCCCGTCGTCGCGGTCGACGTGTCGCAGGACAAGCTGGCGGCCGCCGAGGCGCTGGGAGCGACGCACGCGGTGGCCTGGGCAGGGAACGCCGGAGGCGACTGCCGAGCGGGTGCTCGAGGTCACCGGCGGCGGCGTCGACTACGCGATCGAGGCGACCGGGCGACCGGAGGCGGCGCTGGCGGCGTTCCTCTCGACCCGCGCGCGTGGCGCCGCGGTGCTGATCGGCATCTTCGCCGCCGACGCGACGATCACGCTGCCCGCGCTGACGATCCCGCGGATGGAGCGGCGCATCCTCGGCTCGGTCTACGGCTCCTCGCGGCCCGAGCGCGACATCCCCGCGCTGCTCGCGCTCTACCGCGCCGGCCGCCTGCCGCTCGACCGGCTGGTGTCGCGGCGGCTGCCGCTGGAGGCGGTCGAGGAGGCCTTCGCCGCGATGCGCGGCGGCGACGCGCTGCGCGTGGTGCTCGACCTGGAGGTTGCGGCATGAACGATCAACTGGACGGGCGGATCGGGGAGTGCTGGTCCGGCGAGGTGCCCAACGGGAGCCACATCAACGTGGTCCTCGCCCGGCGCGGCTCGCCCACGGCGGCGGCTGCCGCGGGCGCGCTGGCCGGCCCGCGCCCCGGCCACCTGCCGTTCCTCGCCTGCCTCTCGCCCGGCGTGCTCGTGCGCCCCGCGACGATCGTCGTCAACAAGTCGCCGATCGAGGGCGGCGGCGCACTCGGCCCGATCACCTGGGGCGCCGCGCAGCTCGGCATCGCCCAGGGCGTGCTCGACGCCGTCGCGGACGGCCTGATCGACCACGCCGAGGTGGCCGAGGTCGTCGTCCTCGTGGCGGTCTGGGTCGACCCGGCCGCGCACGACGAGACCGCGGTCAAGCGCGCGAACCGCGAGGCGATGCGCGGCGCGATCGTCGACGCCCTGCAGCCGCCGTCCGCGGCCGACGTCCAGGCGCTCGTCGACCGCCGCGAGGACGCGGCGAACGCGTACTACACGGGCGGCTGACGCGGTGTCTGCGCGATCGGACCGCCGCGAGTGCGAGGTGCCCGGGCGGCTGACCGAGCGTCGCCGCTCGACCCGCCGCTTCGCTCGACCCGCCGCCGCGCTGGGACCCGGTGCCACGCGCGCGCAGCCGCGCGACGCTCGTGATCGTGCGCGCCGACGACGGCAGCGAGGGCTACGCGAGCGGCGGCGACGACCTGCCCGACGCTGCGCTGCTCGAGCAGCTGCTGGTCGGGCTGGACCCGCGCCGCACCGAGGTCGTGCGCGAGCTGTGCGAGACGGTCGACTTCCATGGCGGGCGCCCGTGGACCGCCGAGGTCGCGGTCTGGGACCTGGTCGCGCGCGCGCTCGGCGAGCCGCTGTGGCGGCTGCTCGGCGGTCGCTCCGAGCGAATCGCGGCCTACGCCTCGTCCGGCGAGCTGGTCGAGCCGGCCGAGCGTGCCCGCCGCGTGGCGGCGCTGCGCGACGCCGGCGTGCGGGCCGTCAAGCTGCGCTTCCACCAGCCCGACTGGCGCGCGGAGGTCGAGGTGGTCGAGGCGGTGCGCGACGCGGTCGGCTCCGACGTCGAGCTGATGGTCGACGCCAACCACGGCTGGCGCATGGCCGGCGATCGGACCGAGCGCTGGGACGTCGCCACGGCGATCCAGTGCGCCCGCGCGCTCGAGCCGCTCGGGGTCTACTGGCTGGAGGAGCCGCTGCCCGCGCAGGATGTCGACGGCTACGCGCGGCTGCGCGCCGGCACGTCGCTGCGCATCGCGGCGGGCGAGATGGTGCGCAGCCTGCCCGAGGCGCGCGACCTGATCCTGCGCGGCGGCGTCGACGTCGTGCAACCGGACGTCGTGCTCGCGGGCGGGCTCGGCGGCTGCCGCCGGATCGCGGGGATGGCCGATCTGTGCGGCCGCATGTTCTCCCCGCACACGTGGTCCAACGGGCTCGGCCTGGTCGCCAACCTGCACCTGGCGCTGGCCGTGTCGACGTGTCCCTTCATCGAGGTTCCCTACGACCCGCCGGGCTGGAGCGCGGAGCGGCGCGACTGGCTGCTCGGCGGGCCGGTGGTCGAGCTCGGCGCCGACGGCACGGTCGCGCCGCCGCCCGGTCCGGGTCTCGGCGTGACGCCCGATCTCGAGGCGCTCGAGGTGCACCGGATCGCATGAGGACGCGCGCCGCCGTCCTGCACGAGTACGGCGCGCCGCTGGAGCTGCTCGAGCTCGAGCTCGATGCGCCGCGCGCGGGCGAGCTGCTGGTGCGCGTGGCCGCCGCCGGCGTCTGCCACACCGACCTGCACCTCGCCGACGGTCACCTCGGAGCGGGGCGCCACCCGATCGTGCTCGGTCACGAGGGCGCCGGGATCGTCGAGGCGGTCGGCGAAGGCGTGTCCCATGTCGGCCCGGGCGACCCGGTCGCGTTCTGCTTCGTGCCGGCGTGCGGCGAGTGCCGCGCCTGCGCGGCGGGCCGGCGCAACCTCTGCGAGCCGGCCTCGGCGGCGGCCTGGGCGGGCACGCTGCTGGACGGCAGCTCGCGCCTGCACCTGGCCGACGGAGGCGCGGTCCAGCACTTCAACTTCGTCTCCTGCTTCGCCCAGCACTGCGTCGTGCCGGCCGGCAGCGCGGTCGCGATCCCGCCGAGCCTCCCGCTATGGCAGGCGTCGCTGCTCGGCTGCGGCGTGGTCACGGCGGTCGGCGCGGTGAACAACGCGGCGCGTGTCGCGGCGGGAGAGTCGGTCTGCGTGATCGGCTGCGGCGGGGTCGGGCAGCAGCTCGTGGCGGCGGCCCGGCTCGCCGGCGCCGGGACCATCATCGCGGTCGAGCGCGACCCGGCGAAGCTCGAGCTGGCGCTCGCGCGCGGCGCGACGCACGGCGTGCGTGCGACCGGCCCGGGCGACGAGACGCTGGCCGCGATCCGGGCACACGCACCCGGCGGCGTCGATCACGCGTTCGAGGCGATCGGCCTGCCTGCGACGATCCGGCTCGCCTGGGACGTGCTGCGCCCCGGCGCCACGGCGATCATCGTCGGGATCGCACCCGCCGGTGTCGAGCTCGCGCTGCCCGCGCTGGAGCTGCTGTCCGAGAAGGGGATCCGCGGCAGCTACTACGGATCGGGCGACGCGGCCGCCCTGCTGGCCTCGATGGCGGAGATGACCGTGGCCGGCCGCTTCTCCGTCGCCGACGTCGTGACCCACGTGACCGATCTCGACGGCATCGAGGCCGCGTTCGCGCGCCTGCGCGCCGGCGACAGGCGCGCGTACCGTCGTCCTGGTCGATCCGGACCTCGCCGGACACGTAGCATCGGCCGCATGAGCGCCGCATGTCCGAGCCAGCACGCGGCGTGAACCCGGTCGTATCGCAGGACCCCTACCTGGGCGACCGGTTCTTCTCCGCGCCGAGCGCGGACGCCGCGGCGGTCGGCGAGGCCGTGGGTCGCGCCGCGGCCGCGCAGCCCGATTGGGCATCGCGGCTCGTCGCCGAGCGCGCGTTCTCCCTGCGTGCGTTCGCCGATGCCGTCGAGGCCGACGCCGCGCGCCTGAGCGATCTGCTCGTGCGCGAGGTCGGCAAGCGGCGCGCCGACGCCGACGGCGAGGTCGCATGGACGGCGCGATCGGCGCGCTTCTACGCGGACCATCCGCCGGCGCAGGAGCGTGTGGCGGGCGCCCGCGTCGTACGACGTCCGATCGGCGTGGTCGCGGCGATCACGCCCTGGAACGTGCCGCTGGTCACGCCCGCCTGGAAGTGGCTGCCCGCGCTGGTCGCCGGCAACGCGGTGATCTGGAAGCCGTCCGAGCGCGCCACTGCGATCGCCGTCGCCGCACAGGAGCTGCTGCACGCGGCCGGGATCCCCGCGGCGGTGCTGCAGGTGCTCCCGGGCGCGGCGGCCACGGCGCAGGCGCTCGCCGCCGACGTTCGCGTCGGTGCGGTGCACTTCACCGGCTCCGAGGCGGCCGGGCGTGCGCTCGCGGCGCTGGCGGAGCAGCACTTCGCGCGCGTCGCGCTCGAGTTGAGCGGCGTCAACCCGGCGATCGTGCTCGCCGACGCAGACCTCGACCTCGCCGCGGACTGCATCCTCGCCTGCGGGACGGCGCTCGCGGGCCAGAAGTGCACCGCGACGCGCCGGGTGCTGGTCGACGAGACGGTCGCGGACGAGCTGACCAGGCGGCTCTCAGAGCGCATCGCCGCGTTGCGGGTCGGCGATCCGCGCGATCCCGCCACCGACGTCGGCCCGCTGATCGGCGCCGACGCGCGCGCCGCGGCCGAAGCGGAGGTGGCGCGCGCCGTAGCGGCGGGCGCGCGGGTGCTCGCACGTGCCGACGCGCCCGCCGGGGAGACGCTGTTCGCGCCGGTCCTGCTCGGCGAGCTCGCCGCGGGCGATCCGCTGCGCGAGCGCGAGCTGTTCGCACCCGTGCTCTCGCTCGACACGTTCAAGACCCCCGAGCAGGCCTGGGCACTCGCCAACGCGGCGCCGTACGGACTGTCGGCGGCCGTCTACGGCAACGATCCGGTCCTGCTGGACGATGCCGCCGCGAGCGTGCGCGCGGGCGTGCTCGCGCTCAACCGGCGCGGCGACGACGTCGACCTCGAGGCGCCGTTCGGCGGCCGCGGCCGCTCCGGCAACGGCCAGGCCGAGGGCGGCGAGTACGTCTACGGCGCGCTGACGGACCTCCAGGCCGTCTACGGCTGAAGCCGCGCAGGCCGGCTCGGCGCGCAGGCGCAGAGCGCGACGAGCGCGGGCGTGACGTCGTGGCGCACGTCGGCGAACGGTCCGCGACCGCGGGTCGCGCGCGCGAGCTCGCGGTGCGTCCGCTCGAGCTCGCTGGGGCTGAACGCGCGGTGCAGCGGGTGCGCCACCAGCTCGGGGCAGCGCGGGCAGGCCCATTCCTCGGTCTCGTGCCACTGCGCCGCCAGCGAGTCGACGTGGCGAACGTCGGGCCAGTCCGCGAGCGGGCGGAACTGGCGCGCCGTCCAGTCGATGCTCCACTCCCCGGCACGCACGGTCCAGTGCCGCACCGCGAGCGGGTCGAAGTAGGCCCAGCGGCCGGACCCCTCGGGAAACGGCTCGCGACTGCCCGAGAGCCGCAGCAGCCCGCACTCGACACCGCGCGCGCGCAGCCATTCCGCGCATTCCACCGAGACCGCGAGGCAGTTCGCGTAGGCACCCGCCGGGTCAGCGCAGGAGCGCGCGACGGCCTCGGCCGCGAAGTCGCGCAGCAGGTCCGTCAAACCCTGCGGAGCTCCGGCGTGCTCGGGCATAGCGGAACTGTGGCACGCTCAGGCGGCGACGGAAAGGGCGGCGGGCTCGAGCGGCCGCAGCTCGTCGGCATAGGAGACGGACACGCGGTGCAGCGCGCCCTCGTCGTCGACCGTGTACTGGCCCAGCCGCCACAACGGCGGCGAGTAGGCGTGGATCGAGACGGCGCGCGGCTCGGCGCACGTCAGCCGGTGGATCCGGGAAGGACCGAACGAGAAGCCTTCACCGGCGCGATAGCAGGTCCGGCGCTCCGGCTGGGCGAGCAGCAGCGCATGCTCCTCGAGCGCGCCGCTGACGACGCGCACGGCGCCGCTCGAGGTGTCGTGGTCATGCCAGCCCGTGTCGTTCTCCGGCAGCCAGAAGATCGCCCACAGGTCGACGTTCGAATCACGGTGCAGAGCGGCGTAGGTGCGCTCGCCGGCATCGAGTCTGAAGGTGAGGCGTCCACAGCTCGCTGCGCTCGGCGACGCGCTCGACGAGCGCCAGCAGCTCGTCGCGCTCGAGCAGCCGGGCGGGCAGCCCGAGGCCGTCGATGAACTGGGTCGTGTCGGTCGTCATGTCGGCACCTTCTCGGGATGACGGGCGAGCAGCCGCCCGGGGTTGCGGGTCTTGATCGCGTTGGTCGCCGCCTCGCCCAACGCGGGCGGCGCGGCGCGGCAGTAGGGACGATCCGAGCCGTGGCAGACGACGTCGATGCCGAGCACGCGGATCACGGAGTCGACCGCCAGCGTGCCGTAAGAGGACGTCTCCACGAACGTGAGCGAGTCGACCGCTCCGCCCTCGCCACCGCGTGCGCGCTGGCGCTCGCCGTGCAGCGGGCCGAGGCCGGCGAGCGCGGCGAAGCAGACGGGCAGATCGGGGAAGCGCTCGCGCCCGCCGTCGGCCCACGCCCACCAGGCGGCATGCAGCTGGGCGACGTACGGCACGACCGGCGCCCACCAGCCAGGACGGTCGGAGTGGTCCTGCGCGCCCGCCGGCCCCGGATGCACGAGCAGCGGCGCGGACAGCGGAGTCGAGCACGTCGAGCAGCGGCGCGAGCCGGTCGAAGGCTCCGGGCGCGGCGAGCACGTCGGCGGCGAGCTCCAGCCCGATCGCGCCGCGGTCGAGCGCATCGCGCAGCGCGGCGGGATCGGGCTCCTGCACGCCGGCCATCGCCCAGGCGCGGAACGGGCCGGCGAGCTCCAGCGCTCCGTCCAGCCAGGCCGCGGCGAGCTCGGCCGACTCGGCCGGCGCCAGGCGGTCCAGGCCGAGCGAGGCGGCGGGCGCCAGGCAGACGAGCTCGTCGCCGTCCGCCGCGGCGATCTCGCTGCGCCGCACCGGATCGTGGTCGGAGGGGTCGATCGCGTGGGCGCGCTCACCCGGCAGGTGCAGCTCCCAGCCCTCGAGCCGGGGCGCGACCGCACGGGCGCGCAGGGCGGCGACGAAGGGCTCGGGCCAGAGGTGTTGATGAAGGTCGGTCGACATTGCTGAAACGCATCACTGAATCGATTCACTGAACCGCTTCAAACGGTAGCGTAGAAGCGCCATGTTTCCAACTGGTCCGGCGGGGGAATGTCGCGCGCCGCTGCGGCACCGGCGCAGCGCGGCTGGTTCAATGCGCGGGTGCCCGCCCGCATACCGGCTCTCCTCGCAGCGCCTCCGGCGGGCGCAACGCCGCTCAGGCTGGCGAACGCGCGCCTGATCGACGGCACCGGGGCGCCGCCGCGCGACGGTGTCGGGGTGCTCGTGCGCGACGGCCGGATCGTGGCGGTCGATGCCGGCGGCGTCGAGCCGCCAGCCGATGCCGCCACGATCGACCTCGCGGGCCGCACGCTGATGCCCGGCCTGGTCGACGCCCACGCGCACGTGCTCGCCAAGCCCCGGAGCCCGCCCACGGCGCCGAGCCGCTGCTGCCGGGCACGAGCGCGCACATCGTCGCGGCGCACCTGGCGGAGGCGCTGCGGCGCGGCGTCACGACGCATGCGCGACGTCGGCTCCTTCGGCGACGTCGTCGTCGAGGCGCGCCAGGCGATGCGGCTGGGCGCCTTCCGCGGGCCGCGACTGCTCACCTGCGGGCGGATCGTCTCCGCGACGAGCCCCGGCGGCCGCTTCTTCGAGGGCATGTACCGCGAGGCCGACGGCCCGGACGACATCCGCCGGGCGGTGCGCGAGCAGCTCCGGCGCGGTGCCGACTTCGTCAAGGTGATGACGACCGGGGCGCGCTCGGTCGAGCTCGAGGATCCCGACCCCGCGCAGCTGACCGGCGCGGAGATCGCGACGCTCGTCGAGGAGGCGCACCGGCTCGGCTACCGCGTGGCCGCGCACGCCGAGGGCATGGCGGGGACGGAGATCGCGATCGCGGCGGGGATCGACACGATCGAGCACGGCATGTACCTCAACCAGCGTCCCGACCTGCTCGACCTGATGGCTCGCCAGGGGCAGGTGCTGGTGCCGACGCTGTCGTGCTTCTACGGCGTCGCGGGCCTCGACGAGCACGGCGGCGAGGCGCCGGACACGTGGAGCCCGCTGCTCGTCGAGCTCGCGCAGTACAACCTCGAGCAGGCCGACCTCACGCTCAAGGCGGCGCTCGCGGCCGGCGTTGCGATCGCGCTCGGCCACGACTGGAACCCGTTCTACGACAGCGCGATCGAGCTCGAGCGGATGGTCCATCACGGCATGCCGGCGGCGGCTGCGCTCGTCGCGGCGACCGCGACCGGTGCGGCAGCGCTCGGGCTTGGGGGCGAGCTCGGAACGGTCGAGCCGGGGCGGATCGCCGACCTCGTGGTCGTCGACGGCGATCCGCTGTCCGACCCGGGGCTGCTGCGCCGGCGCGAGCGGGTCTGGCTCGTGATCCAGCTGGGCGAGCCGGTCGCCGGCGCCGCGCTCGAGCGCAGCTGGGTCGATGCCTGAGCGAGCCGGCCCGCACGTCGCCCTGCTGTCGACGACGCCGGTCAAGAGCCTCGGCCTGCAGCATCCGCAGGCGATCGAGCTGGGACCGCTCGGCGTTCGGGAGGACAGGCGCTTCCTGCTCGTCGACGAGCAGGGCAGGCTGGTCAACGGAGCGCGCCACGGAACGCTCGTACGAGCACGAGCGGCGTTCGACGGGAATCTGCTGCGGATCGAGCTGCCGGACGGGGAGCAGGTGTCAGGCGAGATCGAGCTGCGCACGCCGGTGGCGGTCGACTGGCAGGTCGGCTTCTCGGTCGCCGGGCACATCGCCGCGGGACCGTTCGCCGCCGCGCTGTCCGAGTTCGCCGGCTTCCCGGTGCAGATGGTCTGCGTCGACGAGCCGCGCGCGGGCTGGTCCTGGCATCCCGCCTCGCTGATCGGCTCGGCCTCGATCGCCGCGCTGCCGGCAGCGGCCCGCGACGGGCGCCGCTTTCGCATGCTCGTCGAGATCGGCGGCGCCGAGCCGTTCGAGGAGGACGGCTGGATCGGGCGCTCCGTCCAGGTCGGCGATGCCGTCGTCGCGGTCCGCGCCGCCTGCGTGCGCTGCGTGACGACGAACCGCGACCCTGCCGACGGGATCACCGACTTCAACACGATGCGCGCGCTGTTCAAGCAGCGCGGCCGGGTCGAGCTGGGCATCTACGCCGACGTCGTGCGGCCCGGGGCCGTGCGCGTCGGAGACCGGGTGCAGCCGCTGTGATGACCGCGCTGGAGCAGCGCGTCTGCGAGCACATCGCCGGCCGCGAGGGCGAGCTCGTCGAGCTGCTGCAGGCGCTGATCGGCTTCGACACGGTCGCGGCCGACATCAGCGCCTCCGCCGGCGACGTGGCCGCGCTGCAGCGCTACCTGGCCGACCGGCTGGGCGCGCACGGCGCCGACGTGACGCTCGAGGAGCCCGACACCGGCGCGCTGGCCGGTCACCCCTTCATCGCCGACGGCTTCTCGTTCGCGGGGCGGCCGCAGCTGCTCGCGCGGTTCGCCGGCGCGGGCGGCGGCCGCGACGCTGCTGCTGAACGGCCACATCGACGTCGTCTCGGTCGAGCCGCGCGAGGACTGGACGATCGACCCGTTCGGCGGCGAGGTGCGCGACGGGGCGGTCTACGGCCGCGGCGCCTGCGACATGAAGGGCGGCGTCGCGGCGATGACGCTTCGCCGCGGAGGCACTGGCCGAGCTCGGCGTCGGCCTGCGCGGCGACCTGCTCGTCAACACGGTCAGCGAGGAGGAGACGACCGGCGCCGGCGGCCTGGTCTCGGCGCGGACGCTGCGCGCGGACGCCGCGATCGTGCCCGAGCCCAGCGAGCTGGCGGTCTGGATCGCGTGCCGCGGCTCGCTGCTCGCGACGGTCACGGTCGAGGGCCGCAGCGGCCACGCCGGCATCGCACCGCGCCATCACGGCGAGGGCGGCGCGGTCAACGCGATCGACAAGGCCGCCTACCTGCTCGAGGCGATCCGCCGGCTCAACGAGGAGTGGGCGCAACCGCGAGCGTCACCCGCACCTGGCGCCGGCCGAGTGCGTCATCACGGGCATCCAGGGCGGCGAGTGGCAGGTCACCTACCCGGCGCGCTGCCGGATCGAGTGCCACTTCGAGTACCTGCCCGGGCAGGCCGACGCGCAGGGCTGGGGCTCGCGCGTCGAGCGCGAGTTCGAGGACTGGATCGCGCGCGCCGCGGCCGCGGACCCGTGGCTGCGCGACAACCGCCCGCGGGTCGAGTGGGTCCTCGGCGGCGTGCAGCCGGCGGAGGTCGACCGCCGACGAGCCGATCGTCCGCACGCTGCTGGCGGTCGCAGGGCGATCTCGGTCGCGAGCCACGGCTGGGCGGGCTCGACAACTGGCACGACGGCGCGACGCTGATCACCGAGGGCGGGATCCCGGCGGTCAACTTCGGCCCCGGCGACATCCGCCACGCCCACGCGGCGGACGAGCACGTCGCGATCGCCGAGCTCGTCGCCTGCGCCCAGGGCATCGCCGCTGGCGGCGATGCGCTTCTGCGCGGTCGCCTGATCGCAGCGGCGCTGCCGCGCGCAATCGCTACGGTTTCGCCCGTGCCTCCGCGCAAGCGCGTCACGATCAAGGACGTCGCGGCAGCGACCGGGCTGTCGCCCGCCGCCGTCTCCTACGCGATGCGCGGGGTGCAGACCTCGCCCGAGACGCAGGAGCGCGTGCGCCAGGCGGCCGAGCAGCTCGGCTACACCGGCAACGCGGTGGCACGCGCGCTGGCGCGCGGGCGCACCGGGCTGGCCGGGGTCCTGATCCGGCTCGCTGCAGGACCTGAGCGAGCAGCGCTTCGTCGAGATCCTCGGCCGCGAGCTCGGTCGCCACGACCTGCACATGGTCGTGGTCGACGCGCGCGGCGAGCCCGACCGCGAGCGGATGCTGGCGCGCCAGCTCGCCGACCGGCTCGTCGACGGGCTCGTGATCTCGCCGCTGGACCCGTCCGACGCCGCCTGGGCCGAGCTCGGCGAGGGGCTTCCGATCGTCACCGTCGGCGACGCGCTCGCCGGCCCGACGGTGGGGGAGGTGCTGTTCGACAACCGCACGGGCGTCGGCATGGTGCTCGAGCACCTGCACGGGCTCGGTCACCGGCGGATCGCCGTGCTCACCCCGAGCCGCCCGTCGACGCCGGACCGGCCGGCCGAGCGCATCGTCGCCGAGAAGTGCGCGGCGCTCGGGATCGAGGCGACCGTCGTCAACACGCGCCACTCGATCGAGGAGGCGAGCCAGGCGGCCGCGGCGCTGCTGGCGCACGACCCGCGCCCGACGGCGGTCTTCTGCCTGTCGGACTCGATCGCCTGCGGCGTCTACGCGGCGGCGGCCGCGTGCGGGCTGGAGATCCCGCGCGACCTGTCGGTCGCCGGCTACGACGACCACCCGATCGCGCGCGTGGTCGCGCCCGCGCTGACGAGCGTCGACTGGGGCCTGGCGGACGTCGCCACGGCGGCGGCGGACCTGCTCGCGGCGGCGGTCGCGGGCCGCCCACGGGCCCGCGCACGCGCCCGCGTGCGCGTGGCGCCGTCGCTGGTGGAGCGCGCCTCGACGGCCGCGCCACAGGCACCGAACGTCGCTGAGTAGCCCCTATGGGGCGTAGTGCGCGACGTTCGCGGTCCTGGGGCGATGAGTTTCGCGGCCGCGGCCGGTCTACTAGCATCGATGAACGAGATGTCCACGACATCTCGCGATCGAGGCCACAGGCCTGGTCAAGGTCTTCGGCGCGACGCGCGCCGTCGACGGCGTCGACCTGTCCGTCGCGAGCGGCTCCGTCTACGGCGTGCTCGGGCCCAACGGCGCCGGCAAGACGACGACGATCCGGATGCTCGCGACGCTGCTCAACCCCGACGCGGGCTCCGCGCGCGTGTTCGGCCACGACATCGTGCGCGAGGCCGACGCGGTGCGCAGCCTCGTCAGCCTGACCGGCCAGCTCGCCTCGGTCGACGAGGACCTGACCGGGCGCGAGAACCTGATCCTGCTCGCGCGCCTGCTGGGCTTGAAGCGCCCGCACGCGAAGCAGCGGGCGACCGAGCTGCTCGACGCCTTCGGCCTGGCGGATGCCGCCGGCCGGCTGGTGAAGAACTACTCGGGCGGGATGCGCCGCCGGCTCGACATCGCCGCCAGCATCGTCGTCACGCCGCAGCTGATGTTCCTCGACGAGCCGACGACCGGGCTGGATCCGCGCTCGCGCAACCAGGTCTGGGACATCATCCGCGCGCTCGTCGCCGAGGGCACGACGATGCTGCTGTGCACGCAGTACCTCGACGAAGCCGACCAGCTCGCCGACCGGATCGCCGTGATCGACCACGGCAAGGTGATCGCGGAGGGCACGCCGGCGCAGCTCAAGTCATCGGTCGGCTCGGGCGCGCTGCACGTGCGGCTGCTCGACCCCGAGCAGCGCGACGAGGCCGAGCGGATCCTCGCGGGGCTGCTCGAATCCGTGCACCTCGAGGCCGACCCGGCCGCGCTCTCGGCGCCCTGCAGCGACGGCGACCAGGCTGCCGAGGCGGTCACGGCGCTGTCGCACGCCGACATCAGGATCGCCGACTTCTCGCTCGGCCAGCCGAGCCTCGACGAGGTCTTCCTGGCGCTGACGGGACACACCGCCGAGGAAGAGAAGGAGGCAGCATGAGCACCGCGCCGACCACACGACCCGGCGCCGAGCCCGGCGCGGCCGAGCTGCGCAACGCGCTCGCCTCGACCCCGCGCCCGCCGCGCGCGAGCGCGCTCTCGGCGACGCTGACGTTCGGCTGGCGCGGGATGCTCAAGGTCAAGCACGTGCCCGAGCAGCTGCTCGACGTGACGATCACGCCGGTCATGTTCGTGGTCATGTTCACCTACCTGTTCGGCGGCGCGATCGCCGGCTCGACGGGCGAGTACCTGAACTACATCCTGCCCGGGATCCTGGTGATGTCGGTGCTGTTCACGACGGTCTACTCCGGCGTCGCGCTCAACACCGACGTCACGAAGGGCGTCGTCGACCGCTTCCGCTCGCTGCCGATCTGGAGCCCGTCGCCGCTCGTCGGCTCGGTGCTCGGCGACAGCGTCCGCTACCTGATCGCCGGAACCGTGATCATCGTGCTCGGCGTCGTGCTCGGCTACCGGCCCGATGCCGGCGTTCCCGGCGCGGTTGCGGCGCTCGCGCTCGTGATCGTCTTCGCGTTCGGCCTCTCGTGGGTCTTCACGACCCTGGGCCTGCTGCTGCGCACGCCCAACGCGGTCATGAACGCGGGCTTCATGGGGATCTTCCCGCTGACGTTCCTGAGCAACGTGTTCGTCGAGCCGGAGACGCTGCCGAGCGCGCTCGAGGCGTTCGTCAACGTGAACCCGATCTCGATCCTCGCCGACGCGTCGCGCGGGCTGATGGACGGGAATGCGGAGAGCGGCGACATCGCGATCGTGCTGGCGACGGCCGCGGCGCTGACCGCCGTGTTCGCGCCGCTGACGTCGCACCTGTATCGCAACCGGAACTGAAGCGGGGCTACAAGCCCGCTGCGTGCGCGGCCTCCGCGTGCGCAGCGGCCTCGAGCCGGTCGTCGAGCGCCGGCAGCTCTCGCGGTGCGATCCCGAGCGCCGTCGCGGTGAGCCAGTCCGCGAAGCCGGTGTTCTTCGGCAGCAGCGGGCCGTGCATGTAGGTGCCGATCACGGTCCCGTGCGCGTCCGCCGCGGACTCCCTCGCCGCCGTCGGAGCCGTTGTTGCCGTTGCCCTTGATCACGCGCCCGAGCGGCGCCGTGCCGTCCGCGAGATAGGTGCGGCCGGCATGGTTCTCGAAGCCGGCCAGCGTGGACGGGCCGTCCGGCAGGTCGAGCGCGATCGCGATGTTGCCGAGCAGCCGCGGTCCGTCCTCGCGCCGGGTCTCGAGGTCGACGAGCCCGACCCCGGGGAGCCGCTCGTCGCCGAGCTCGTAGCCGTGGCCGAGCAGCTGCAGCCCGCCGCAGACCGCGAACACGACCGCGCCGCGATCGGCCGCGGCGTGCAGCGCGTCGCGCTTGACCGAGGCGAGGTCGCGCGCGCACAGCGCCTGGTCGCGATCCTGCCCGCCGCCGATGTAGAAGAGGTCGTGCGCGCCGGGGTCGATCGTGTCGCCGATGCCCGCGCCGGACGAGCTCGAAGCCGAGCCCGCGCCAGGCGCAGCGGCGCTCGAACACGGTCAGGTTGCCGCGGTCGGCGTAGATGTTCATCAGGTCGGGATAGAGCGCGCAGACGCGCAGCGTCGCGCTCAGGCACGGAGCAGCACCACCGCGGCGCCGACGTGCTCGTCGGTGGAGGCGATCAGCCGCGCCGGCTCGGCGACGAAGCCGGCGGCGCCGCCTTCGGCCTCGAGCTGCTCGACGCTCAGGTGGGCGAGCTCGATCGCGTCGTCCTGCTCGGTCACGGTGCCGTCGGGCGCGTACGTGCGGCGGACGCGCTCGATCCGCGTCGCCGTGGGCAGCGCGCGCACGGCGGTCGGCTGCGAGGCGAAGCGCCAGCCGACGTGGGCGCCGACGTCGGGATCCGGCAGCACCGCGCCTTCGCCGTCGAAGCCCTCCAGCGCCGCCGTGATCGCGATCGCGAGCAGCCCGCCGGGCATGAGTGCCCGGTGCGCGCAGGCGAGGAAGCCGTCGCGCCGGGGCAGCAGCTGGAGCGTCTGCATCGGCACGAGCACGAGCCCGAAACGGCGCTGCAGCGAGAACTGCGCGGCATCCGCGACCACCGTCTCGACGGGCAGCCCGCGCGGCGCGGTCGCGGAGCGCCGCGAGCAGCTCCGGCTCGCGGTCCAGCGCGGTGACCGCGTGACCGGCGCGGGCGAGCTCGAGCGCGACGCGCCCGGTGCCCGCGCCGACGTCGAGCACCGGCCCGGCGCTCGGCGCGCGCGAGCTCGCGCCAGAGCGGCAGATCGGCGCGATAGCTCCCGCATTCGACGTCGTGCCAGACGACCAGCGGCGAGAAGGTCGCGCTGCTCATCGCCAGTGCCCCTGCACCTGGCCGCGGCGGGCGAGCAGGTCGCGCAGCTCGAGCAGCGCCGTGTAGGTCGGCAGCACGTACAGCGGCCCGTCTCCGTTCGCGAGCGCCGCGTCGAGCCCCTGCGGCAGGTCCGGCACGACGCTCAGCCGGCCCGCGTCGACACCGGCGTACTTCAGCCGCAGCGCCAGCTCCGCCGCGCGCGTGCCCGAGCAGGTCATATGCCGCACCGAGGCAGCCAGCAGCTCCCAGTCGGCATCCCAGACCCAGGAGATGTCGCGGCCGTCGGCGGTGTTGTCGTTCAACACGCCGAACAGGTCGAGCTGCTCGCCCTCGAGCGCCAGCGTGCGCAGCACCTCGTTGGCTCCGGCCGGGTTCTTGACCAGCAGGATCGACGTCTGCCTGCCCGCGAGCGCGAGCGTCTCGGCCCGCCCGAACGCCGGCGCGACCGCCTGCAGCCCCGCGACCACCGCATCCAGCCGCGCGCCCAAGGCGAGGCAGAGCGCCGCCGCGCCGAGCGCGTTGTAGACGTTGTAGAGGCCGGGTAGCGGCAGCTCGACATGCGCGCTGCCGGCCGGCGTGACGAGCGTGAACGCGGCCGAGCGGATGCCGCGCAGCTCCACGTCGCGCGCCACGACGGCCGGCTGCGGCCGCCGCGCGCCGCAGTTCGGGCACTCGTAGCGGCCGAGGTGCGCCATGTAGATCGCCTCGTAGGAGTAGGGGTGGCCGCAGCGGCGGCAGTGCTTGGAATCGGCCGCGTGCTGCAGCTCGGCGATCGCCAGCGAGTCGTCGTCGACGCCGAAGTAGAGCGGCTCGCTCGCCCGCCGTGCGCGGGTCGCCGTGCCGGCGAAGCCGGTTGGGCACGGCCGAGGTCGGCGACCAGCGGGTCGTCGGCGTTCAGCACGAGCGCGGCGCGTCCCGCCTGCGCGGCCACCACCGCGGCCCAGCGGTCCGCGATGATCTCCAGCTCGCCGTAGCGGTCGAGCTGGTCGCGGAACAGGTTCGCCAGCAGCAGCGCGCGCGGCTCGAGCTCCTCGACGACCGGGCCGAGCCAGAACTCGTCGACCTCGAACAGGCCCAGCTCGCCGTCGAGCTCGCCACCGCGGCGCGTCGCCGCCGCCAGCGCCGAGGCGACGCCGCCGGCCATGTTCGCCCCGGCCCGGTTGTGCACGAGCGTCTCGCCGCTGCGCTCGAGGATCGCCGCGGCCATCGCCGCGCTCGTCGTCTTCCCGTTGGTCGCGCTGATCACCGCGCTGCCGTGCGCGAGTCGCGCGCCCAGCAACCCGATCGCATGCGGCTCCAGCCGCGTGAGCAGCTTGCCGGGCAGCGACGTGCCGCCACCGCGGCGCGCGGCGCGCACGACCGTGCCGACCGCCTTGGCGGCGACCACCTTCGGTCCCAGCAGCATCAGGGGACGAGCACCTCCAGCGCACGCGGCACGACCGTGATGGTGACGGGCAGGTCGGCGATCGGGTCGCCGTCCGCATAGGCGGAGAACTGGCGGTCGGCTTGGAAGCTGATCTCGCGACCGCGCAGGAAGCTCAAGTCCGGGTTGCCGACGTGCGTGCCCCGGAAGACCTTGGGCACACCGGCGAGGTAGCTCCACTTCGACGCCGCGCGGGTCAGCACGACGTCGAGCAGCCCGTCGTCGAGCGACGCCTCCGGGACGAGGTACATGCCACCGCCGAACACGCCGGAGTTCGCCACCGCGACCGAGTAACCGTCGAACTCGTGCGCCTCGCCGTCGATCACCACCTGCCAGTGCGCGTGGCGCCAGCCGCGCAGCGCACGCAGCGTCGCGTAGACGTAGACGAGCTTGCGGAGCGGCATCCGCGTCTTGGCTGCGATGTCCTGCACGTCGGAGTCGAAGCCTGCCGAGGCGATGCCGAGATAAGCGCGGCCGTTCACGTCAGCCACGTCGATCCAGCGCGCTGCGGCCGGCGGCGAGCACGTCGCATGCGCGCTCGGGATCGGTCGCCGATGCCGAGCTTGCGCGCGAAGTCGTTGCCGCGGCCGCCCGGCAGCACGCCGAGCAGCCCGCCGGTCCCCCGCAGCTCGCCGGCGACCGCTCCCAGCAGGCCGTCGCCGCCCATCGCCGTCGCGATCTCGCCGGCGGCGAGCGCGGACCGGGCGAGCTCGCGCGCGTGGGCGAGCGAGTGCGTGCGCTCGACCCGGAAGCCGAGCCCGCGCGCGCGCAGCGCCTGCTCGACGCGTGGCAGCAGTCGTGCCGCGCGGCCACGGCCGGCGCTGGGATTGACGATCAGGCAGAGGTCCATGCGAGGTCGTGACGGTAGTGCTCAGCCGAGCACGAGCTCGGCGAGCGAGCCGGCCACGTGCGTCGGGCGTCGCGCGGCTGCCTCGACGTCGGCGCCCGACGTCGCGCCGGTGAGCACGAGGGCGCTGTCGATCCCGGCACGGCGGGCGCCCTCGACGTCGGTGTCGAGCCGGTCGCCGATCGCGAGATAGCGGCCCTCGCCGAGCCGGTCGCACGCCGCCGCGTACATGTCGGGCTCGGGCTTGCCGACGGTGCGCTCGGCGCGCTGCCCGGTCGCCGTCTCGACGGCGGCGAGGACTGCGCCCGAGCCGGGCCACGGGCCGTCGGGCATCGGGAACGTCCGGTCGCGCGTCACGCCGATCAGCTCGGCTCCGCGCAGCACCGCCTGCGTCGCGATGCGCAGCTCGCGGAAGTCGAACTCCTCGTGCCCGGCCGCCACGACGATGTCCGCGCGCGTCGCGAACTCCGTGTTGTTGACGATCCGCATGCCCGCGTCGGCGACGTGGTCGACCAGCGCCTGCGAGCCGATCACGAACGCAGCGCCGCGCTCGCCGCGCTCCGCCAGCACGAACTGCAGCGCCGCGCCGCTCGTCACGACCTCGTCGACGCTCGCCTGGAAGCCGAGCCGCCAGAGCTTGCGCACGAATTCCTCGGGCGCGTGCCGGACGTCGTTGGTGAGGAACGCGATGCCCTTGCCGGCCTCACGCAGCGCGACGACGGCGTCGACCGCGCCCTCGACCGCCTGCTCGCCGACCCACAGGCAGCCGTCGAGGTCGAGCAGCACGTGGTCGTAGCGGGCGAGGGCTGGGGTGAGCGGCACGCGCGCTCATTATCGAGGTCGTGGCGCGCTAGCCGACGGCGGCGCCCTCATGGGCGAGCAGCCGGCGCTTGCGGTCGGGCCCGCCGGCGTAGCTGCCGACCCCGCCGCTGCCCGGCAGCACGCGGTGGCACGGGACGATGATCGGCACGGGGTTGGTGGCGCAGGCGCTGCCGACCGCGCGCGCCGCCCGCGGGCGCCCGACCTTCGCGGCCAGCCCGCCGTAGGTGACGACGTGTCCGGGTCCGATCTGGTCGCGCAGCAGCGTCAGCGCCTCGCGGCGGAACGGGGAACGCACGAGCGACAGGTCGACCGGCAGGTCGAGGCGCTCGTCGACGCCCTCGAAGTAGGCGTCGAACACGTCGCGCGTGGCGCCGAGCTCGCGGTCAGAGGCGACGATCCGCGGCCCGAGCCTCGCGGCGACCTGCGCGAGCAGCACATCGGCGGGCTCCTCGGGGAAGCCGACGCGCACGACTCCATGGTCGCCCTGCACGATCAGCAGCTTCCCGATCGGGGTTTCAAGATGCGTGTAGACGGCGTCGGCGAGCCCCTCGCGCACCGCGGCGGAGGCGATCGAGTCCAGCAGGCGGGCGGGCAGGCTCATGCGGGTATCCCTTGTGTGCGGAGAGTGCGGATCGCGGTCGAGACGCGCTGGCGCGCCGCCACCACCGAGCAGCCGAGGCGGGCGGCGATCGCCTCGTAGTCGAGGTCCTCGACGAAGCGCAGCCGCAGCGCGGCCTGCGTTGGATCGGGCAGCCCGGCGATCAGCGCTTCGAACGCGTCGTCGTAGTGCTCGGGCTCAGAGACGATCGCCGGCGGCTCGTCGGTCAGCACCTCGCGCCGGCGCGAGCGCAGGTGGTCAAGCGCGGTCGTCGTCGTCACGCGGTAGAGCCAGGCGCGCAGGTGCTCGGCGTGACGCAGGCGCGGATAGGCGCGCAGCGCGCGCAGCAGCGCGTCCTGCAGCACGTCCTCGCCGTTGGCGTCGCCGGTCATGCGGCGGGCATGCACGAGCAGCTCGACGCCGTGCGCCTCGACGAGCGACCAGAAGGGGGGAAGGGCGACCGCGCTCACCTCCCTGCAACGTGGCAGATCGCGCCGGCGTGAGCAGGGTCGCCACAATGTCCGCGTGCGGATCTCGGCGAAGGTGGACTACGCGATGCGGGCACTGGTCGAGCTGGCGGCCGCGGGCGGCGGACGCCCGGTCACGGCCGAGCGGCTCGCGGACGCCCAGGGCATCCCGCAGAAGTTCCTCCAGAACATCCTGCTCGAGCTGCGCCGGGCCGGCATCGTCGCGTCGCACCGCGGGCCCGACGGCGGGCACGCGCTCGCGCGCGCGGCGGACAAGATCACGGTCGCCGACGTGATCCGCGCCGTCGACGGCCCGCTCGGCTCGGTCGCCGGGCATGCGCCCGAGGACATGGAGTACCACGGCTCGACGATGCGCCTGCGCGACACCTGGGTGGCGGTGCGCGCGAGCGTGCGCGGCGTGCTCGAGGGGATCACGCTGGCCGACATCGCCTCCGACCACCTGCCCGAGTCGATCAGCAGCCTGCTCGACGGCAGCGACGCCTGGGTGAGGCGCTAGAGCATGTAGTACAGGAGCTCACCGTCCTCGCCGACCCGGCGCATCCCGACGCGCTCGAGCAGGCGCTGG
This sequence comes from uncultured Solirubrobacteraceae bacterium, assembly GCA_963721315.1. Taxonomy (GTDB): domain Bacteria; phylum Actinomycetota; class Thermoleophilia; order Solirubrobacterales; family Solirubrobacteraceae; genus DASQMT01. The sequence continues at coordinate 79,027 of CAVRIU010000005.1, read as the reverse complement.
GAGGCGACGTTCGAGCGCGAGGTGTCGGCCAGCACGCAGGTCAGGCCCGGCTGCTCGCGCGCCCAGGCGAGCAGCGCCGCCAGCGCCTCCGTCGCGTAGCCCTGGCGCCGCGCGTCGGCCGTGATCGCGCAGCCGACATTGACCGCGCCGGTCGCGTCGGGCGGGCCCGTGAAGCCGACGTCGCCGATCACTTGTCCATCGGCGCGGCGGATCACCTCATATGCGCCGAAGGCGCCGAGCGGGCGTTCCTGCGCGGACGCCGCCAGCGTCAGCTCGGCGCGCAGCAGGGTCGATCCGAGCGGGTAGCCGGCAGCCCAGGGCCGGCCGTCGCGGTTGATCCCGGCGGCGAGCGCACGCGCATCGACGTCCTCGAGCAGCATCAGGTCCAGCCGCTCGGTGTGCAGCAACTGACCCATCGGGCGACACTACCCGGCTCCGCGCTGCCCGAATGGGCGGATCAGATCGTCAGCGCTTGTACTGCGCCGGCGCGCTGCTCGACCGCGCGCGCCCGTGCCCGCTTCTGGCGCCGGCGGCCGAAGAACATCAGGCCGCCGAGCACGAGGCAGACGAGCAGGAAGCCCCAGAAGAACGACACGCCCGTGCCGATGCCGCCGAACGGCAGCCCGATCAGCTGGACGATCGCCCAGCCCAGCAGGATCGCGAGCACGACCGCGAGCAGGAGCAGCAGGATGCCGCCGATCCGCCGCGCGATGCCCGCGCTCGGCGGGCGGCGCGATGATCCCCATCAGGCGCAGCGCGAGCAGCTGGCGGTTGGTAGGCGGCGTCTGGCCGAGCTTCTCGGCGGCTGCCTTGAGGTCGCCCGGGCGCCGCTCGGCGAGCGCCAGCGAGGCCTCGGCCATGCGCCGCAGCTGCAGTCGCTCCTGCGGGCGGGCCGCGGCGATCGCGGCGCGGAAGTGCTCGCGCGAGCGCTTGGCGTCCATGCGCTCGGCGGCGCGCGCGCCGAGGATCGCCTGGGCGGCAGCCTTGTGACGCGTCTCGGCCTCGAGCTCCTCGTCCGAGCGCGTCTCGAGCTTCTGCATCGAGGCGAGTGCGCCCTTCTGCTCCATCCGGACCTGTCGCTGCTTGGCCATCGCGGGATCAGTCTACGAGCGCCGGCGGAAGCCGGTCGGCTCGATCTCGGGCGCCAGCGGGTTCGCGGGCAGGCCGGTCTCGGGGAAGTCGAGCCCAGTCATATCCGGAGGGCGCGATGTCGTTCGCCTCGCCGGCATGGAAGATCGCTGCCAGGTACTGGATCTGGCCGCGGCCGACGCCAAGCTCGGACTGCCCGCCGCCGTAGTTCGTGATGCCGCGCTCGGCGCACCACTCGTAGGTGTGCAGCAGCTTCTTCCAGCTGCCGATGCGCGACGGCTTGACGTTGATCGTCCTGGGCTGGAACGGCAGCGCCTCGATGTCCTCGACGCCGTGGATCGGCGCGTCCCAGGTGATGCGGTCGCGGTGCGGGCGCAGCGCCTCGTCGGCCTCGGGGTCGGTCAGGTCGGGATCCTCGAGCCATGCGTCGGGGAAGATCTCGGCGCAGCGACGGTAGAGCGCGGGGACCGTCTCGACGTCGACCGCCGTGCCCTTGTAGGCGCCCTTGAAGTCGATCGACTCGACCGCGCCGGTCGCGGCGAGCGTGGCGAGCAGCTCGTCGTCCCAGGCCGGCGAGTAGTCGAGCTTGAACTGCACCCCGGGATAGGCCGCCACCCGCCGGGTGACCGGCTCGGCGCTCGGCGGGTCGCCGAGGCGCAGCGAGACGACGAAGTTGATCGGCTGCGGCTCGCGCCCGAGGAACTCGGCCAGCGAGCGGCCGGCCTGGCGCAGCGCGAGGTCCGCGGCGGCCGACTCGAACGCCCAGCGGCGGTAGTCGCGGTAGGCGGGCATGCCCGGCTCGGCGCCGCCGAACAGGTCCAGCTCCTCGAGCCGGCGCGAGAACGAGTCGATCGTCCAGCTTCCCTTCAGCGGCAGCACCGGCCCGGCTTCCTGCTGTGCGCGCTGCTCGACCGCGCCGTAGGTCACGTCCTCGCCCAAGCCCTGCTCGTCGCCGCCCTCGAGGTGCACGATGGTCGTCAGGCGCTCGAACTCGGGCGACCAGCGGCGGCTGAGCCCCTCGAGCGTGTAGCGGTCGATCTGGAGCGGTAGCTCGGCGAGTGCGTCGTACGTCGTCATCAGGCTGCTGACAGTACCGTCCCGCCCACCAGCCAAGATGTGGGGCCGTGACCGAGGCGCTGCGCTTCTGGGCGCTCATCGAGCTGATCGGTCTCGGCGCTGCGCCGCTGGCCGGGTTGCTGCTGGCACGCCTGCCCGGCGCCGGGCTCGGCTTCGGCAAGGTGCTCGGGCTGCTGCTCGCGACGTGGCTGGTATGGCTCGGCGGTTCGTCGACGCTCGTGCCCTACGGCACTCTGAGCGCCGCGCTGTGGATCGCGCTCGTGTGCGCGCTCGGGCTGCTGGTTTGGGTGCGCGGATGGCGCGGACGGCGCGCGCTCGCACGGCCCGAGCCGCGCGGCCGGCTCGCGCGCCGGCGCCGGCGCCGGCTGGCCGCACGCGTGCCGACGGAGCCGGACCCGCTGCGCAAGCGGCTGTTCTGGGGCGCGGAGGCGGTCTTCCTCGTCGCCTTCGCGGGCATGGCGCTGCTCGTCGCCTACTCGCCCGACGTCTGGAACACCGAGAAGCCGATGGACATGGCGTTCCTCAACGCGGCGAACCGGTCCGCCACGTTCCCGCCGCAGGATCCCTGGCTCGCCGGCGCCGAGCTCAACTACTACTACCTCGGCCAGCTCGCGCTCGGGCTGCTCGTGCGGCTCACGGCGGTGGCGCCCGACCAGGGCTACAACCTCGCCGTGGCGACGCTCTTCGCGCTGACCGCCGCGGCGCTGTTCACGACCGCGGCGACGATCTGGGGCGTCGCGCGGGGGCCGCGGGGAGCCGTGCGCGCGGGCCTGCTCGCGGTCGCGCTCGTGCTCGTCGCCGGCAATCTCGAGGGCGCGCGGCTGCTGATCGCCGACGGCGGGCCGCTGCGCGAGTACGACTGGTTCGCGACGACGCGCGTGATCGACGACACGATCAACGAGTACCCGTCGTTCTCGTTCCTGCTGGCCGACCTGCACGCGCACGTGCTGGCGCTGCCGTTCACGCTGCTCGCACTCGCCTTCGCGCTGCAGGTCGTGCTCGACGGCCCGCGGCTCGCGCCGCGCCCGCGCGCGCTGCTCGAGGGCGGCGTGTGCGCGCTTGCGGTCGGCTTCCTCTACGCGATCAACGCCTGGTCCTATCCGGTGATGGCGGGGCTGCTCGCGCTCGCGCTGGTCGCCTGGCTGCGCGACCCCCGCAGCGAGCCGGCGCGGCCCGCCGCCGTGCGCTGGCTGCTGCTGGTGCTCGCCTCGAGCGTGCTGCTCGTGCTGCCGTTCCATCTCTCCTTCGATCCCGCCGCGCGCGGGATCGGCGTGGTGGAGGAGGGCCGCGGGTTCGCCGGCTGGCTGCGCGACACGCTGTTGCTCTACGGCTCGCTCGCCGGGCTCGTCGCGTTCGCCTACGCGGGGCGGCTGATGGCGACCAGGCATCCTGGCCGCAACGCGGCCTGGATCGTGGTCGCGGCGCTGTTCGCGGGCTCGCTGCTCGCGGCGCTCGACTACCTGCACGTCGCGCTGCTGCTCGTCGCGCTGCTGGTCGCCCTCGGCGCGTTGCTCTCCACGCGCGTCGACGGTGGCGGAGCGAATGCTCTGGCTGCTCGTGACGGGCGGGGTCGCGTGCCTGCTCGGCCCGGAGCTGCTCTACGTGCGCGACGAGTTCGACGGCGGCGCGCTGTATCGCATGAACACCGTCTTCAAGCTCGGCTACCAGTCGTGGTTGCTGCTCGGGCTGGCCGCGACCGGGGCGCTCGCCCTGCGCGGCGAGTGGCTGGCGCGACGTGGGCTGCGCTGGACGCTGGGCCCGCTGGCGGCGCTGCTGGTCGCTGCCGCCTTCGTGTTCCCGGTCGCGGGCAGCTATGCGCGCAAGGACGGCTTCACGCGCACGCCGACGCTCGACGGCCTCGCCTGGCTGCGCGACCGGGCGCCCGGCGACGTCGGTGCGATCGAATGGCTGAACGACAACGCCGCCGACGGGGACGTCGTGCTCGAGTCGGTCGGCGACGACTACTCGAGCTTCGGCCACGCGCGCATCTCCACCTTCACGGGCTTGCCGACCGTGCTCGGGTGGCCCGGCCACGAGCTCCAGTGGGGGCATGACGTGGGGACGCGGCGCGAGGACGTGGCCCAGATGTACTCCTCACCGACGGCGGCCGGCGCGTTGGACCTGCTGCGGCGCTACGACGTGCGCTACGTCGTCGTCGGGCCGCTGGAGCTGACCGATCACGGCGACGCGGGCGTCGCGAAGTGGGACTCGCTCGGGGAGCGGGTGTTCGACGGCGGGGGGACGGTCGTGTGGCGGCTCGCCGGCGGGTAGGTGGCGCCGCGTGCAGGGTCCACGTCAACTGCGGCATTGAGGGGTGGGTTTGAGGTGCCGTGGCGGTCCGGGCGCTTTGACCCCCGTATGTGAGGGTCAAGTCGCCCCGGAACTCGCGGGACGACACTCTCCGCCAAGCCGGGCGCCTTGACGCCGCATAGTGACGGTCAAAGCGCCCGGGAGCTACGGACCACGTCGATCCCGCCCCCATTAATGCCCAGTTGACGTGGACCCTGCAAGCGGTCAAGCGCCCTGGCGCACGTACAGCCACTCCTGCATCCCGCCGGTCTCGTTCCACGGCTCGCGCCGTGCGAACCAGTCCCACCACGCGCGCGGCGACATCGCGCCGTAGTCGCGCACCCACCAGACGCGGAACGGGAAGCGACGCCCGTCGTAGCCGGCCAGCTGGTCGCGCAGCCGCGCCTGGTTCGCCTCGGTCATGACGGCGACGTCGGTGTCCGGTGGGATCCCGGCATCCGTCAGGTCGAGGTAGCCGACGGCGCGATCGCGGAAGTACCACGCCCACGGGAACGTGGCGCCCTCGGCCGAGTCGATCAGGATGCTGGCCTCGCGCCCCTCGCGCCGGGCGCGCGCGTCCGCGGCGAGCACCGCGTCGCGGACACCCTTGACCGCGTCCGCCGACTGCGTGGCGACGAGGAACTCGCGCGGGTTCGCGCCGTTCTCGGCATTCGCCCACCACGACGCCCAGCCGACGTGCAAGCAGGCAGACGAGCACGACCGCCAGTCCGAGCCGCCCGCTCCAGCGCGCCGCGCGCGTCCCAGATCGTCTGAACCCCGAACCCGGCGAGCAGCAGCAGCGGCAGCAACGGGTGCAGCACCAGCCACGAGAAGCGCTCGTTCGCCCACGAGTAGACCGCGAGCGAGAGCGCGAAGTCCCAGATCAGGAACGCGCGCAGCAGCGTCGGACGGCGCAGCGTCGCCACCACGCCGACCGCCCCGAGCAGCAGCGCCGGCCACTCCTCGGCGAACAGGACGACGATGTAGAAGTACCACTCCTTCTCACCACGCCCGGGCCCGTGCTGCGCGAGCCAGTACGCGAGCCCGTCGTGGATGCCGTCCCAGAGCCCGCCCGGATTGGTCAGGAAGACGGTGAAGAGCACCGTGAAGACGAGCGCGAACGCGGCCAGGCCCCAGCCCCACGCGACCCAGCCGACGCTGGTGACGGAGCGCACCAGCGGTGCCTCGCGCAGTCCATGGCGGCGTATCTGCCACGCCAGCGCAACCATGAAGAACGTGCCGGCGACGAAGACGGTGATGAACGTCGACTCCTTCGTCGCGAAGCTGAGCGCGAGCAGCGCCCCGATCAGCGCCGGCTGGTGTGGGCGCGGGCGCTCGAGGAAGCGGAACGTGACCGCGAGCAGCGCCAGCGTGATGCAGGCGATGTAGATGTCCTCGCGCGCGAAGCGGCTGTAGTAGAGGTAGGTCGGCCCGAACGCGAGCGCGACGGCCGCCGCGAAAGCGGCGACGCGCCCGAGCTGGTCGCGCAGGAGGTAGGGGAGCGGGACCATCAGCGCGCCCATCAGCGCGGGCGCGAGCCGGGCCGTGAAGTCCGAGTCGCCGAACGCGAGGTAGGCCGCCGAGGTCAGGTAGAAGCGCAGCGGTCCGTGCAGGATCGGCTGGTACTCGTACTCGCCCTCGGTGAAGAAGAGCCAGGAGAAGTACGCGTCCTGGCTCTCGTCGTGGTGGAACGGGCGGTCCTCGAGCCCGATCAGGCGCAGCGCGACGGCGGCGGCGCAGAGCGCCGCGTAGGCGGCCAGCTCCCAGCCGCGCCTCATCGCGCCGGACGCAGGCCGCGCAGGCCGCCGTAGCGGGCCGCCATCAGTCCCAGCCCGGCGATCGTGATCGGCACGGCGATCACGAAGCGCACGAGGATCAGGTACGTGAGCGCCTGGGACTCGGAGCCGCCGAGCGCGAGGATGCCGGTGATCGCCGCCGCGTCCTGGGTGCCCGCGTAGCCGGGGCCGGAGGGGATCAGCGCGAAGACGCTGGCGAGCGCGACGATGTAGCAGCCCTCGATCAGGTTCAGCCCGAAGCCCGCGGCGGCGCCGACGCTCATCCACACGCCCGCCTCCAGGCCCCAGATGAGCAGCGTCGCCGCGAGCAGCCGGATCCCGTGACGCCCGCGCAGCTGCAGCGTGGAGGCCAGGATCGGCGCGGTCAGCCCGTGCAGTCGCTCGTTGCGGCGCAGCAGCAGGACCGCCGCGATGCCGCCGGCGATCGCGAGCGCCGTCGCCAGCAGGACCCACTCCGCGTCGCCTGCGCCGACTTCCCCGAGCAGCCCGTAGCCGACGACGACGAACAGCGTCAGGATCACGGCGATGTCGAGCAGCCGTTCCGCAAGCAGCGTCCCGAGCACGGCCGTCTTCGACATCCGGGACACGCGGCGCCATCAGGAAGACGCGCACGGCGTCACCGGCACGCGCCGGCAGGATGTTGTTCACGGCGTAGCCGACGACATTCAGCCGGTGCGAGTCCTCGCGCGAGGGCCGGCCGCCGTCAGCGCGCAGCAGCGAGTGCCAGCGCTCGCCGCGCACGAGCGTCGCCACGGCGTAAAGCGCCAGCGCGCCGGCCAGCGCTCCCCATTCGCCGGCGCTGTCGGGGAACTCGGGCGGCTCCTGGTGCAGCGCCCACCAGACGACGCCCGCGAGGGCGAGGATCGAGATCGCGATCCCGACCAGCGAGAGGCGTGAGAGGCCGCGGCGAGGCTCGGGCGGCTCGTCGATCTCGTCGGTCCGGGGCGCGCTGGCGCTGGTGCGAGTCGTCGGCTGCAAGGGGTCGGGCAAGGGTGGCAGACCGCGCTGCGTATGGCGCCCGAACAAGGTTGCGCGCGTGTAGTCTCGACACTTCGAATTCTCGTCTAAGGGGGCAGGCCCGAGATGGCAGATGCCGTACGTGTCTCCCTCGCTGACCTGATGGGAGGAGAGCCGGCGTGAAGGACGTGATCGAGCAGGTCGACCTCTGGACGGCTCGCGGTGACGCCGTCGCGCTGGCGACCGTGGTCGACGTCAAGCGCTCGGCTCCCCGACCCCCCGGGGCGAAGATGGCGATCAACGAGCACGGCGAGATCGCGGGCGCCGTCTCCGGTGGTTGCGTGGAGGGAGCCGTGGTGCAGGAGGCCGACGAGGTGCTGCACGGCGGCGCGCCGCGGCTGCTGCGCTTCGGTATCGCCGACGAAGAGGCCTGGAGCGTGGGGCTGCCATGCGGCGGCGAGATCGACGTCTGGATCGAGCGCTACGAGCCGTGAGCCGGGTCACGACGTACAACGACCCATGCAGCGGGTCGTGACGTCGCGTCAGGTGATCGACAACGGCGTTGGCCGGTTCGTGTCGTGACCACGCGTCAGGTGATCGACAACGGCGTTGGCCGGTTCATGTCGTGACCTCGCGTCAGGAGATCGACGGTCCTCGCTGGAAGCGCGTCGCTTCGCGGCCGACGAGCCGCGACGGGTGGAGCGGTGAGCTCGCCGACCGCGGCTTTCGCGGAGCTCGCCCGCAGCGGCGGTCGCGGCGCGCTCGTGACGGTGCTCGCGGGCGGCACGCCGGGCACCAAGTTCCTCGTCGCGGCCGACGGTGCGACCGCAGGGTCGCTCGGCTCGCCGGGTCTCGAGGCAGTCGCGGTCGAGCTCGCCGGCGAGCTGATGTGGAGCGAGCGCTCCGAGCGTCGCGAGCTCGGTGACGTGACCCTGTTCGTCGACGTGACGTTCCCGGCGCCGCGCCTGATCGCGTTCGGCGCGGTCGACTTCGCCGGCGCGCTGTGCCGGATCGCGCGCGCGACGGGCTGGCGGCCCTACGTGGTCGACCCGCGCAAGCGCTTCGCCCAGCCCGCGCGCTTCCCCGACGCCGAGCAGGTGATCGCGGACTGGCCGGAGGCGGCGTTCGCGCAGCTCGGCGGCATCGACCGCGCGACGTCGATCGCGGTGCTGACCCACGACCCGAAGCTCGACGACGCGGCGCTGCTGCTGGCGCTGCGCTCCGACGCGGGGTACATCGGCGCGATGGGCTCGCGGCTCGCGCAGGAGAGCCGCCGCGAGCGGCTCCTGGAACAGGGCGTCACCGAGGCCGAGCTGGCCCGCATCGCCGCTCCGATCGGGCTTGACATCGGCGCGCTGACGGCGGGGGAGACGGCGCTCTCGATCATGGCCGAGGTGGTCGCCGTCAAGCACGGCCACCCCGGCGGCCCGCTCACCCACGCGGTCGGCCGGATCCACGAGGTCGGCGTGTGACGCCCGCCGCGCGACGAACGTCCGTCAGTCGGGGCTATGGCCGGTAACGATGGACGTTCGGCCGCCGGGTTGCTGCTCGCGGCCGGCGCAGGGCGGCGCTTCGGCGGTCCCAAGCAGCTCGCTCTGCTCGACGGGCGCCCGCTCATCGAGCACGCGCTCGCGGCGTTCTCGGGCCTCGACCGTGTCGTCGTCGTGCTGGGCGCGCGCGCGGACGAGATCCGCGCCGGCGCCGAGCTGGGCAACGCCGAGATCGTGGTGTGCCCGGACTGGGCCGACGGTATGAGCGCCTCGCTGCGCCATGGCCTCGACGCGCTCAGCGGGGTCGACGAGGTAGCGATAACGCTTGCCGACCAGCCGTTCATCACGGCCGCGGTGGTCGCGCGCGTGCGCGCCGCGCCCGGGCCGGCCGCGCGCGCCGTCTATGACGGCGTGCCCGGTCACCCGGTCGTCGTCCGCGGCCCGCTGCTCGCGCGGGCGGGCGAGCTGCACGGCGACGCCGGCTTCCGCGACCTGCTGGACGGGGCGGCGCAGGTCGAATGCTCGGATCTCGCCGATCCGCTCGACGTGGACAAGCCTGGTGATCTGGAGGTGGTGCGGCGGTGAGATTGGAGCAGTCGTTCGAGGTCGGAGCTCCGGTAGAGCGGGTGTGGGCCGCGCTGATCGACCTCGAGCAGGTCGCGCCGTGCCTGCCGGGTGCGGCGATCACCGGCCACGACGACGACGGCATCTATCGCGGGACCTTTCAGGTCAAGATGATCGAGTCGGCCGACGCCGCCGCCACGCTCGCTGCTCGCGGCAGCGAAAAGCGCGGTCATGGCGGCGCCAACGCCAGGATCGTCGACATGCTGCATGCGAGCAGCGCGGGAACGACCGCAACGGAGACGGCCGCGACGGAGCACTCGGGTAGGCCCGGTCAAGGGGAGACGCCGGCCGAGCGCTGCGGCTGTGACCCAGCCTCGCCCGCACCGCCCCCCAACACGCCCGGTGAAGCCGCGCCGCCGGTCAAGGGCTTCTCGCTGCTGCTTTCCGTCTCGTGGGAGCGGATCAGGGCGCCGCTGAGGCGCCGATGACCGCGATCTGCATCGCCGGCGCGACCGGCTGGACCGGCCGCGCGATCGTCGACGGAGTGCTCGCGGCAGACGACCTCGAGCTGCGCAGCGCGGTCGCGCGCGCGACCGCCGGAGAGGACCTGGGCACCGCGCTCGGGCGCGAGCGGCTCGGGGTGCAAGTGCACGGCGACGTCGCGGCCGCGCTCGACGGAGTCGACGTGCTGATCGACTACACGTCCCACGACGCCGTCCTGCCGAACACGCTCGCGGCGATCGCGGGCGGCGTCGGCGTGGTGATCGGCAGCTCCGGGCTGACCGCGGCCGACTTCGAGGAGATCGACGCCGCCGCGCGCGAGCACGGCGCCGGCGTGATCGCCGCGGGCAACTTCTCGCTCACGGCGGCGATGGCGCAGGCCGGCGGCGCTGCTCGCCGCGCGCCACCTGCCGCACTGGGAGGTGATCGACTACGCATCCGCCGGCAAGGCCGACGTCCCGAGCGGGACCGCGCGCGAGCTGGCCGAGCGGCTCGCAGACGGTCCGCGCTCCCGCCGGCGCCCAGCCGCCCGACGCGGTCGCCGGGCCGCGCGAGGCGCGCGGCGCGACCGTCGCGGGCACCCAGGTGCACTCGCTGCGGCTGCCGAGCTTCGTCGTCTCGACCGAGGTCGTCTTCGGGCTGCCCGACGAGCGCCTCTCGATCCGCCACGACGCGGGCGCCTCGGCGACGCCCGTACGTCGCGGGCACGTTGCTCGCGGCGCGCGCGGTCGGCGGGCGCACGGGGCTCACGCGCGGGCTCGACGCGGTGCTGCTCGAGGCTCCTGAGTCGACTCCGTTGCGAGTTTGCGTCGCTATGCGACGTCAACTCGCAACAGAGCGCTCGAAGCAGCGCGCCGGCGACGTACTCGCGCCGCTGCGTCGACCTGCTCCCACGTGAAGCGCAGCGAGCGGTAACCCGCCAGCATCAGCCGAACATCGCGCTCGCGGTCGTCGTTCAGCGCCGACGGGGAGCGGTGCCACGCGTACGAATCCGCCTCGACGACGAGCCTGCGAACCCGGCCAGTAGAAATCGCGCACCTTCCCTTCAATGCTGCAGTTGACCTTCGGTCGCGGCAGACCGTGAGCGTCGCAGAGCTCGAGCACCAGTTCCTCGAGCACGCTGCGCGTTTCGATGCTCCCGGCCGCGTACCGGGACAACATCGCTTGTAAAGAGGGTGAGCCAGAGCGTGTGCGGGTAGCGCGCGAGGAGCCGCTGCAACTCGGCGAAGTCGATCAGGCGGAGCAACTCCGCACGGTCGAGCGCCGCTTCGAGCGGGCGCTCCCGCAGTCCACCGGCGGCAAGGTCGAGCAGCGTGCGTGCCGGCGTGGTGATCGGCAGGCCGTCGAGCCGCGTGACCTCGTCGGCGCAGCAGTGCAGCGCTGGCGGTGCAGCCGGATACCGGGGCGCTTGACGCGGCCAGTCGGTCCGACGGTGATGTCGATCGTCGCGCTGGCCGATGCGCGGATTCCCCACGCGGCGGCGCGCTTCGATGGCTCACCACAGCGCCGGGCCCGCAGGCGAGCACCGCGGCCCATCGTCGCCCGTCCGCGCCGAGGACGCGATGCCCGACGGAGTAGACCCGCGCGATGGACGCTGTGCAGCCGCCCAGCGCGCAAGCGACGGTCGATCGCTGACGCGCCGAGCCCGAGCGCGAGCAGCTGCCGCCGGGCGATCACCCCGCCCTGACGGTCCGCGATCGCCGCGATCGCGCTGTCCGTTGCGAGTTCGCGTCGCATAGCGACGTAAAGTCGCAACGCGTCGGTTCTCGCCCCCCTCAGAGCAGCAACGCGTCCACGCGAGCGCCCGCGGCCAGCTCGCCGGCGTCGTGCGGGATCGCCACGAAGCCGTCGCTCGCCGCCAGCGCGCCGGTGAGATGGGAGCCCTGGCCCTCGGTCGGCGTCGCCTCGAGCACGCCGTCCGCTCCGTGCTCGAGGCGGGCGGTGAGCAGCGTGGTGCGGCCGTCGGCCGGGCGCGCGGGCACCGCGAGGCGCGCCGGGACCCACGGCGCGGCGCGGCGGCCGTCTCGCCCTGCAGCCGGCGCAGCGCCGGGCCGACGAAGAGCAGGAAGCAGGCGACCGTCGAGAGCGGGTTGCCGGGCAGGCCGAAGACGAGCGTCGCGCCGCGCCGGCCGAACCACAGCGGCTTGCCGGGCTTGAGCCGCACGCGCCAGAAGAGCTCCTCGCACGCCGCGCTCCAGCAACGCCGGCTTGACGTAGTCGTGCGGGCCGACCGAGACGCCGCCGGAGATGGCCAGCACGTCGCCCGCCAGCGCGCCCTCGACCGCCGCGGCGGTCGCGGCCGCATCGTCCGGCACGACGGGGTGGACGACCACCGAAGCGCCGGCCTGCTCGCCCAGCAGCTGCAACGTCAGCCGGTTGGACTCGTGGATCCGGCCCGGCTGCGGCGCCGCGCCCAGCTCGAGCAGCTCGGTGCCGGTCGCGAGCACGTGCACGACGGGACGCCGGTGCACCGCGACAGCGCCGACGCCCGCGGACGCGAGCGCGGTCAGGTGGTGGACGCCGAGCGCGGTCCCGGCAGGCGCGAGCACGTCGCCGCGGGCGACGTCCTCGCCGCGGTAGCGCACGTGCAGCCCGGCGCGACGGGAGCGGCCGGGGTGACGCGCGCCGGCCGAGACGTGCGCGTCCTCGACGCGCAGGATCGCGTCCGCGCCCGGCGGCAGCGCCGCGCCCGTCGTGATGCCGAGTGCCGTGCCCGCGGCGAGCGCATCCGCGGCGACGTCGCCCGCGGCCAGCTCGCCCGCGAGCTCGAGCGCGCGCGGCGGCGCCGTGTCGGCCGCGCGCACTGCGTAGCCGTCCATCGCCGAGCGGTCGAACGGCGGCAGGTCGACCGCGCTGCGCGCGTCCGCCGCGGTGATCCGTCCGAGCGCCGAACCCAACCCCACCGTCTCGGCCGGCAGCGGCTCCGGGCAGGCCGCCGCCACGTGCTCCCACGCCTCCTCGATCTCGAGCAGGCTCACCCGCCGATGCGCGACATCGAGCGCGGCGGCTGGCGGAAGCCCTGCTCGCCGACGTGGTGCTTGAGCTCCTTGCGCCAGACGGCGTCGCGCACGATCTCCTCGATCTCCTCGTCGCTCGCGCCGGAGCGCAGCGGCTCGCGCAGATCGGTCTCGTGCAGCGAGAACAGGCAGGTGCGCAGCGTGCCCTCGGCCGTCAGGCGGATGCGATTGCAGTCGCCGCAGAACGGCTCGCTCACGGGGGAGATGAAGCCGATCTGGCCGCGGCCGTCCGCGAACGCGTAGCGCCGCGCGGTGCCGTGGCGCTGGCGCCCCAGCGGGACCATCTCGTACTCGGTCTCGAGGATCGCGAGGATCTCCGCGCTCGGCAGCACCTTGTCGCTCGTCCAGGTGCGGTCGGCGTCGAGCGGCATGAACTCGATGAAGCGCACCTCGAACGGCTTCTCGCGCGCGAAGCGCGGCGAAGCGCAGCACCTCGTCCTCGGTGAACCCGCGCAGCGCGACGGCGTTGACCTTGATCGGGCGCAGCTCGGGGTGGGCCTGGGCGGCCTCGAGCCCGGCCATCACGCGGTGCAGCGAGTCGCGCCGGGTGAGCTGGAAGAAGCGGTCGGCGGCGAGCGAGTCGAGCGAGACGTTGACGCGGCGCAGGCCGGCGCGGACGAGGTCGGCGACCTGCGGCCTCGAGCAGGTAGCCGTTGGTGGTGAGCGAGAGGTCCTCGACTCCGGGGATCGCGTCGATCGCCTCGACCAGGCGCCACAGCTGCTTGCGCACCAGCGGCTCGCCGCCCGTCAGGCGCACGTCGTGCACGCCCATCTCGCGACAGGATCGTCGACCAGCCGGGCGATCTCCTCGTAGGTGAGCAGCGCCTCGCGGTCGAGCCACGGCAGGCCCTCCGCGGGCATGCAGTACTGGCAGCGGAAGTTGCAGCGGTCGGTGACCGAGATGCGCACGTCGCCGATCGGCCGCCCGTGGCCGTCCATCAGCTGCTCTCTCATGCGCGGTGGAAGTCCGCCTTCCCGCCGGTCTTGTCGAGCAGCTCGACCCGCTCGATCACGACCCCGGGCTCGATCCCCTTGACCATGTCGTAGACCGTCAGGGCGCCCACGCTGCAGGCGACCATCGCCTCCATCTCGACGCCGGTGCGGTCGGCGCAGCGGGCGACGGCGACGATCGTGACCGTGCCGGCGTCGGCGTCGATCTCGATCTCCGGGTCGACGTGGGTGAGCGGCAGCGAGTGCGCGAGCGGGATCAGCTCGTCGGTCCGCTTGGCCGCCTGGATCGCGGCGATCCGCGCGACGGAGGCGACGTCGCCCTTGGGGTTGTCGCCGCGGGCGACGCGACCGGCGGCCTCGGGCGACATGCGCACGACCGCGCGGGCGCGCGCGTAGCGCTCGGTCGGCTGCTTGGCGCTCACGTCGACCATGCGCGCCGTGCCGGCTGCGTCCAGGTGTGTCAGCTCCGCGTCCATGCGCCCACAGCGTAGCCTGCAGGCATGCTCGTCTCCGTGCGCCTCTTCGCCGGCCTGCGCGAGCGCGCGGGCGCGGCGCGCGTCGAGGTCGAGCTGCCCGAGCCGCGCCACCGTCGCCGACCTGCTCGCCGCGATGGAGCTCGCGCCGCGCTCCTGCGTGGCCGCGATCAACCTCGAGTACGCGGGTCCGGGGCGCCGAGATCGCGCCCGGCGACGAGGTCGCGCTGGTGCCGCCCGTCAGCGGCGGCGATTCCGCCGTGCGGCGGGTCCGGGTCACCGGCGAGGCGCTCGACGTCGCCGCGCTGTCGGCAGCGGTGCGCGATCCGCGCGCGGGCGCCGTGGTGCTGTTCGAGGGCGTCACGCGCACGGTGCCCGAGCTCGACTACGAGGCCTACGCGGAGATGGCCGAGCCGAAGCTGGCCGCGATCGCGGCGCGAGGAGGCCGAGCGGCACGGGCTCTGCGCGGTCGCGGTCGAGCACCGCACCGGGCACGGTGCCGCTCGAGCGAGCCGAGCGTGATCGTCGCCGCCAGCGCGCCGCATCGCGGCGCGGCGTTCGACGGCGCGCGCGCCGTGATCGACCGCGTCAAGGCCGAGGCGCCGATCTGGAAGGTCGAGGTCGACCGACGCCGGGCGCCGGCGCGTGGAGGGGACGCTGCCACCGGTCTGAACCGCTGCAATGCTTCGGCGATGGCCGACGACATCAAGCTCGCCGACGCCGCGCGCGCGATCGGCGTGAGCATCGACACGCTGCGCCGCTGGGACCGTGCCGGGAAGCTGCGCACTGTGCGCGACGATCGCAACCGGCGACGCGTGCCGGCGTCCGAGGTCGAGCGCCTCAGCAACCGCCCGCGCCGCCATACCGCGGGCGACCGCTACTCGGCGCGCAACCGCTTCCCCGGCACCGTGACGTCGGTCGAGGTCGACGGCGTGATGGCGCTCGTCGAGATCGAGGCCGGCCCGTTCCGCGTGACCGCGGCGGTCACGCGCGACGCGGTCGAGGAGCTCGAGCTGGCGCCCGGCGTTCCCGCGACCGCGCGGGTCAAGGCGACGTCCGTGATGCTGGAGCGCGGTTGAGGCGTCTGCCGGTCCTCGCCGGCGTCCTGCTGCTCGCGGGCTGTGGCGACGGCGCCTCCGTGTCGGGTGGCGAGGAGGACAAACCCAGGCTCGTCGTGTCCGCGGCCGCAACGCTGCGAGCAGCCACTGACGACGTGCGCGAAGGAGTTCCCCGACGCCACGGTGACGCTCCGGTTCGACGGACGAGCTCGTCGAAGACGCCGACGTGTTCGTGGCGCAGGGCGAGCAAGTCGCGGCAAGCTGAGGCAGCCGGTCGTGTTCGCCACCCGCGGGACGGCGACCTACGCCGCCGGCGTCGTCACGCAGTCCAGGCAGCCCGACGTCGCCGAGGCGTTCGTGGACGACCTGCTGGCCGGCCGTTGTCACGACGCGCTGCTGGCGGCGGGCTTCGACGAGCCGCGCTGATCACCAGACCGTGCCCCAGGCGATCTCCCACGCGAGCGCCTGGACGGCGAGCAGGGCGAGCACCGGGCGCAGGTGGCGGTCCGTCAGCACGCCGGCGGCCGCAAGGCAGACGAACGGCACGAAGAACATCCAGATCCGCTCCACCTCGGCCTTGGTGAACCCGGCGACGGCCGCGATCACGATCACCGCGAAGATCGCGACGGCGGCGTCATCCCCGGCGCCCAGCGCGCGCAGCGCCAGCCACGCGGTCGGCAGGCCGAGCATCAGCAGGAACGCGGTGGGCGAGCCGGGCAGCCAGAACCAGTAGGGCCGCTCGGAGGCGATCGCCGAAGCGGTACACGTCCTCGGTCGCGCGCAGCGTGCCGATCGGGTCGAAGCCGGTCAGCGGCGTGAACGGCGGCGTGGAACGCGACCAGCACGGCGGCGCAGATCAGGCCCAGCGCGAGCATGTCCCTGAAGCCGTCGCGACGCCAGGCCAGCAGCGCGGCCCAGGCGCCGACGGCGAGCAGCGACCAGGCGAACAGCGAAGCGATCGCCAGCAGCAGCGCGCCGGCGAGCCGGAGCGGCAGCCGACGCGACGCGAGCGGCACGGCGGCCAGCAGGCCGATCACGGCGTAAAGCGCGTCCGCCGAGGTGGCGCCGAACAGCAGCACCGACGGAGCGACCGCGCACAGCAGCCCCGCCAGCCGCGCGCGGCGCTCGTCGCCCAGCATGCGGCCGAGCGCGTACGCGAGCGGCGCGATCAGCGCCCCGCCGACGATGCAGACGGCGGCGAGCCGGTCCGGCGAGTCGATCGCGAACGCGTCCATAACGAGCAGCAGACCGGGCGGGTGACCGGCGGCGTGCACCGGCAGCGCCGGCACGAGCTCGGCGAAGCGGTCGAGGAAGAAGCCGGGGCCGTAGCGCAGCGCCGCCAACGCGGGCACGTACTCGTTGGGACCCTCGAAGTGCTCGAGATCGAAGGCGCGCGACCAGCCGGCCGTGCCGCCGCTGGTGGCGCCGAGCGCGAGCCGCAGCGCCAGCGTCAGCCCGAACAGCGCGGCGGCGAAGGCGGCAGGGCGGACCGTGGGGGCGAGCAGTCGCGGCCCGGCCCAGATGACCAGCACGAGCAGTGCGGCCGCGAGCAGCGCCCACAGCGTCGCGGCGGGCGCCCAGCGGCCGACGAACGGCGGGTAGGAGATGCCGAGCTCGCGCCCCTCGTGGCGCGCGAGCCAGAGCCCGATCGCGACGGTGGCGGCCATGCCCGCGAACACTGCGGCCGGCAGGAGCCTGACGCGCACGGCCGTCATGCGAACGTCGCCGTGGCCGGCCGGCGAGACCACCCGGCGCTCCTCCCGCCCGCGTCGGACTCGCGTGCCATCCTCGGACCATCGCACCGCGTGCCCTCGCCCTGCTGCTGCTCGCCCTGCTGCTCGGCTGCGGCTCGGCGTCGCGCGACGAGCTTCCGCCCGCGGCGGAGCCGGCCTCCTCGCCGCCGCTCACGGCGAAGCCCGCAGGTCGCCTGGTCCCGATCGGCTTCAAGCCCGAGGGAGCGGTCGCGGACCCGCGGACCGGCCTCGTCGCGGTCGGGCTGCGCGCCCCCGACGAGCTGGCGCTCGCTGAACGGCGCGACCGGCAGAGTCGAGCGCCGCGTGCCGCTGCCCGCGGCGCCGCGGCATCTCGGGATCGCCGGTGCCGGCGGGCCGGTGCTGGTGCCGGCCGAGGACGCCGACGCCCTGCTTCAGGTCGGCCTGCCGGGCGGCGAGGTCACGCGCGCGCGCACCGGCCGCGAGCCGCACGACGCCGCCGCGGCCGGCGACCGCGTGTTCGTCGCCGACGAGTTCGCCCACAGGCTGACGGTGCTCGAGGACGGCCGCCCGGTCTCCACGATCGAGACCGCGCTGCAGCCCGGCGGCGTCACGCCGCTCGACAACGACCGCCAGGTCGCCGTCGTCTCGGTGCGCGAACGCGTCGTCGAGACGTTCGACGTCGAGTCGGGCGAGCGGACCGGCCGCGCTCCCGCGGGCGTCGGGCCGACCCACGCGGTGTCGAACGGCGGCAACTACCTGTTCGTCACCGACACCACGGGCGGCGCGCTGCTCGTCTACCACCTGCGCCCGAAGCTCGAGCTGATCCGCCGCTACCCGCTGCCGGGCTCGCCGTACGGGATCGCGATCGACATCCGCCGCCAGCGCCTGTACGTCTCCCAGACCGCGCTCAACCAGCTGACGGAGCTGGTCGTCGGCGGCCGCCCGAGCCTCGTGCGCCGCTACGCCACCGCGCAGCAGCCCAACACCGTCGCGGTCGACGAGGCCAGCGGGCGCGTCTTCGTGACCGGCAAGGTCGACGGCGTGCTTCAGCTGCTCGACCCCGGCCGCGAGCGGACGAGGTAGAGCGCGCCGGCGGCGATGAACAGCGCCGCGCTGACGATCAGCCAGCGGCCCGCGTAGCCGTCCCACGACTGCCCGCTCACCCGCATGTAGGTCGCTTCGCCCTTGCTGCAGATGACCGGGAAGAAGGCCAGCAGCAGCAGCGCCGAGATCCCGACGGGGACGCGCACGTAGTTGGCCCAGCCGGCGGGGCGGCCGCGGCGCCCGAGCCGGTCGAGCGTGGTGTACGCCGGCCAGAGCAGCATGTCGTGCAGCACGATCGCCCCGATCAGCCAGAGCGCGATGCGCTCCCAGCCGCCGAGTTGGAACGCCTGCAACAGCGCCCACGCGGCCAGCGCCAGCGCCGCGAGGTGCGCGAGCAGGTGCAGCGGAGACGCGCCGTAGCGCCCTTTCAGACCGGGGGCTCGGGGCTCGCGGCCCGCTGGTTGCGCGCCGGCCGGGCGCGGCGCAGGGACACCGCGGCACCCCGGCCCGCCGCGCCGCGCGTTTCGCAACGCCCGCAAGAGCGCCCAGCCGGCGAGCGCCAGCGCCACGAGCGTACTCGAGCACGTGCCGCGGAGCGAAGCGCGAGCTCACGTCCGGAACTCCATGCGCCCGACCCACTTCGTGTTGTGCACGCCGGGCAGCCCGGGGACGATGATCCGCGCCGGGTAGCCGTGGTCGCGCGAGAGCTCCTCGCCGCCGACCGCGAGCGCCAGCAGCGAGCGCGAGTCGGCGACCTGGTTGCGCGCGAGCGTCGCCTGGCGCAGCACCCCCGCCGGCTGGAGCGAGCCGACGGCCAGCTCGGACGCGTCGTCGACGCCGGCGAGCCGCGCCAGCTCGGACAGCCGCACGCCGGTCCACTCCTGGCGGGTCGACCAGCCCTCGACGCAGCCGAGCGTCAGCGTATGGGTCACCTGCGGCAGCTCGAGCAACTGGTCGTACGTCAGCATCAGCTCGGACGGCCCGCCGCCAGCACCAGCCGGTAGTCGGGGCCGACGAGCGCATCCGTCACCTTGGCCCCGGCCGCTGTCTTGTTGACCGGGAAGCCGCCCTCGCGGCGCGGCGCCAGGAACGCGATGCTGCGCAGCGGGCCGCCGATCGACTGCCCGGCGTTCGCCGTCACCAGCACGAGCGAGCCGGCGCCGACCGCCGCCAGCAGGCCGCGGCGGCTCACGGTCGGGGGATCGGGCTCGACCGCGAGCGTGTCGCCGTCGGGCTCGGGCACGGTCTCGGCGAGTCCCTGGCGCAGCGGCCTCAGCACGCCGCGCGAGCGGTACGCGCGCAGCGCGACCGGGATCTTCACGACCAGGTGCACGGCGAGCGCGGCGACGAACACGACCGCGGCGTAATAGTGCGCCTGCACGAAGTCGAACTTGAAGACGTACCAGTACTGCATGTTCACGAGGCCGGTCGCGAACAGGAAGCCGGTGCTCGCCACCAGCAGAGCGATCGACGCACGCTCGATCCCCTCGGCGGGCGTGCGCACCGGCGGGAACTGGAACAGCCGCGGGATCACCGACCAGAGCTTCGCCAGCAGCACCGGCAGTGCGATCAGCCCGACGTTGACGTGCAGTCCCTGCGTGAGCGCGTAGAGCCACGAGGGACCGGTCGGCCAGTCGAAGAACGTCGTGAACGGCAGGTCGGTGCCGACCAGCGCGTTGCGCCCGAGGTCGGGTTGGTAGGCGGCGTGCGAGAGGAAGCCGGTCAGCGCGACGGTCCCGACCAGCACCAGCAGGATCGAGCCCAGCACCGCGGTGAGCCACGGCCCGCGCAGCGGCGACTTCCAGAAACGCGGCTGGAACGGGCCCGGCGGCGCTCTCATCGCGGACGCTCCAGCCTGGCGAACCAGCGTCCCTCGGCCTCGATCGTCGCCCGCGGCTCGAGTCCCGCGGCGCGCGCGAGCGACTCGATCCCGAGCGCGCCGACCGTCGCCCAGCCGAACCACGGGCTGATCGCGGCGTGCGACTCGAGCCGCACGCGGAGGCGGCGGGTGGGCGCCGACGGCGGTCCGGTCTCGACCAGCACGGTGCCGCCCGGCGCGACGAGCGCGCAGGCGCGGGCGAGCAGCGCCCGGGGCGCTCCGCCGATGCCGATGTTGCCGTCCAGCAGCAGCGCCGTCGCCCACGTGCCTGCGTGCGGCACCTCGGCGAAGACGTCGCGCAGGATCGCCTCGGCGCCGCGGGCGCGCGCGAGCCGCACGGCGACGGGGGAGAGGTCAAGGCCCAGGCCTTCGTGCCCGGCAGCGGCGAGCGCGGCCAGGTGGCGGCCCGGCCCGCAGCCGAGGTCGAGCACCGGCGCCGCGGCATGCGCGAGCACGGCGCGGTCGGCCGCGTCGACCGGCGCCAGCCACCGGCGCAGCGGCAGCTTCTGGGTGTTGCCGCCGGCGAGCCGGAAGCGCGCCTCGGTCGGCTCCCCGCCGGCGGCGGCGGAGGCGAGCAGACGGCCGTAGAGCAGCTCCGCCGGCTCCAGCGTGTGCGATCGGCGCGGCGCGCGCGCGGTCACCGTCATGCCGCGACCAGCGCTGCTTCGATCGTCGCTGAGCGCGGCGGCGAAGCGGCCCGCCGGCGCATCCGCCGCAACCGCGCGGGCGGCCGCGATGTCGTCGAAGTCGAGCAGCGGCGGCAGGTCGATCGTGCGCAGGCCGAGCTGCATCCAGCCGCGCGCGCTGGACCGCGCCGGTGTCGTCGCGGCTCATCGGCACCTCGGCGAACACGGCCGCGTCGGGCTTGCGCAGGCCGATCGCCCAGAAGCCGCCGTCGTGTGCCGGCCCGAAGACCGCGTCGGCGCGCGCGAGCCCCGCAAGCGCCGCGCGCAGCTGCTCCGCGGTCACCTGCGGCGTGTCCATGCCGACCAGGCAGGCCGGCCCGCCGACGTCCGCGAACGCATTCGCGAGCCGCTCGGCCAGCCCGTCGCCGCGCTGCGCGACGACCTCCCAGCCGTGCGGGAGCAGACCGTCCGGCTCACCCTCGAGCGCCAGCACGCGGCGCCCTGCTGTCGCCACGTCGCAGGCGGCGAGCGTGTCCGCGAGCGCTGCCCGCGCCAGCCGCGCCGCCTGGGCGGGCGTGCAGGGCGGGCAGAGCCGCGTCTTCACGCGTCCGGCGACGGGCGCCTTGGCGATCACGATCAGCGCCGGCTCAATGCTCATCTCAGCACCGCAGCCATGTCGTGCACCGCGCGCAGCGTTCCGCGCACGGTCCCGGTCACCTTCGAGCGTCCCTGGCGCGGCTGGTAGGTGACCGTCACCTCGTCGATCCGCCAGCCGGCCTTCGCGGCGCGCAGCACCATCTCCAACGGCCAGCCGAAGCGCCGGTCCTCGATCCCGAGCGCGAGCAGCGGCTCGCGCCGGGCAGCGCGCATCGGGCCGAGGTCTGAGAGCTGCACTCGCGCGCGCCGGCGCAGCTCCCATGCGAGCACCGAGTTGGCGACCCGCGCATGCGCCGGCCAGGAGCCCGGCGCGGGCGCGCGCGCGCCCAGCATCAGGTCACAGCGCCCGGCGCTGACCGGATCGGCGACACGCGGCAGCTCGCGCGGGTCGAACGAGCCGTCGCAGTCCATGAAGCAGACGACTTCCGCCGTGGCGGCCGTCAGGCCTGCCCAGCAGGCCGCGCCGAAGCCGCGCTGCGGCTCGCGCACGAGCTGCGCGCCGAGCTGCTGCGCCAGCTCGCCCGAGCCGTCGGCCGAGCCGTTGTCGACGACGATCGGCGAATAACCGGCAGGCAAGCGGGCGAGCACCCACGGCAGCGCTTCGCGCTCGTTCAGCACGGGGAGGACGACATCGACCATCCCTTGTTCCTACGTGCCCGAGGCTACGATCGGATTACGGCTCCCTAGGCTGCGGGACGGATGGATGACACGATCCTCGTCACCGGCGGGGCCGGGTTCATCGGCTCTCACGTCGTCGACCTGCTGCTCGAGCGGGGCCACCGGGTGCGCGTGGTCGATGCCCTGCTGCCGGCGGCGCACCGCGAGCGCCCCGACTATCTCGACCCGGCGGCGGAGTGGCTGGAGGGCGACCTGCGCGACGCAGCGGTCGCGGAGCGCGCGGTCAGAGGAGTGACGGCTGTCTGCCACCAGGCCGCGATGGTCGGCCTCGGCGTCGACCTCGCAGACCTGCCCGCCTACGTCTCCCACAACGACCTGGCGACGGCCCGGCTGCTGAGCGCGATGGCCGCGGACGGATGCGCCGGCCGGCTCGTGCTCGCCTCGAGCATGGTCGTCTACGGAGAGGGGCGCTACGAGTGCGCCGAGCACGGCGTCGTCGCCCCCGGCGCACGCGTCGCCGCGGACCTGGACGCCGGCCGCTTCGAGCCGCCGTGTCCGCGCTGCGGGCGCCCGCTCGAGCCGCGCACGGTGCCCGAGGACGCGATGCTCGACCCGCGCAGCGTCTACGCGGCGACGAAGCTCGCCCAGGAGCACCTCTGCTCGGCCTACGGGCGCGAGACCGGCGTGCCCGTGACGGCGCTGCGCTACCACAACGTCTACGGGCCGCGGATGCCGCGCGACACGCCGTACGCGGGCGTGGCGAGCATCTTCCGCTCCGCCTACGCCGCGGGTCGCGCTCCGCGCGTGTTCGAGGACGGCGGGCAGCGGCGCGACTTCGTCCACGTGCGCGACGTCGCGCGCGCGAACGTGCTGCGCGCTGACCGCGCCCGACGCCGATCGCCGGCGCGTTCAACGTCGCCAGCGGAACGCCCCGCACGGTGCTCGAGCTCGCCCGTGCGCTCGCCGCCGCCTGCGACGTTCCAGCGGAGCGCGCCGCGCACGTCACGGGCGAATGGCGCGCCGGCGACGTGCGTCACGTCGTCGCCTCTCCCGCACTCGCGGCCGAGCGGCTCGGCTTCCGCGCGCGGGAGGAGTTCACGGCTGGGATGGCGGAGTTTGCCGCAGCGCCGCTGCGGAGTTAGCCCGCGCGACGGTGGCGATCAGCAGGCAATCGGGGCACAGGCAGGCCAGGAAGTGCTCGCGCAGAAGCGCCCGCTGGCGGGGGGAGACGACCACTTCGTCGCACCAGCAGCCTCGCTGGGAGTCGGACCGGCACGAGAACTCACCACCGCAGCTCTCGCAAAGCTGCAACGTCATGGCCCGCCATGGTAGTCGCCGATCCGGTCGAATTCTGACCGGGCGGTCAGCCGCCTACGCCGTGCCGTGACGGGCCTGCGCGCGCTCCTCGGCGGTCTCGAGCACGCCGAGCAGCTCGCCGACACGGCACACGAGCAGCTTCTCCTCGTCGACCTCGACCCAGACGCCGGCCGAGGCCGGGAAGACGACGTGGTCGCCGGCCCGGACCGGCATCGAGACGCCGGCTGACTCCCACCAGTCGATCCCGGGACCGACGGCGAGCACGATGCCGTGCTGCGGCGGCGGCTCGTGCGAGCCGGACGGGACGACCAGCCCGGACTGGCGGACGCGGTCGGGCTCGAGCTCCTTTATGACAACCCGGTCGAAGAGCGGTCGCAGCTCCTGGCGCATCGATCGAGGATACGAGGCGCATCGCGTCCTGTGCCGTCCGTACGATCGCCGGCCATGCCAACCGCCTCCCGCACCCGTCCGCGGCGCCGCGCCGTCGCCCGCGAACTGCCGCTCGAGCCGCGTCCCGGCGAGCTGCTGGTCTGGACCGACGGCGCCTGCTCGCGCAACCCGGGCCCGGGCGGCTGGGCGGCGATCGTGGTCGCGCCCGACGGCGCGACGGTCGAGCGCTCCGGCGGCGACCGGCACACGACCAACAACCGGATGGAGTTCACCGCTGCGCTCGAGGGCCTGCGCCTGCTGCCGGCCGGCAGCCGCGCCTGCATCGTCACCGACTCGCGGCTGATGCTCGACTCGATGACCAAGTGGCTCGCGGGCTGGAAGCGCAAGGGCTGGCGGACCGCGAGCGGCGAGCCGGTCAAGAACCAGGACCTCGTGCGCGCGCTCGAGGCCGAGGTCGCCCGCCACGCCGAGGTCCGCTGGCACTGGGTCCGCGGTCACGAGACGGGCGCGGCGCACGCGCACAAGCAGCTCAACGACCGCGCCGACGCGCTGGCGCGTCAGGCGGCGAGGTTGTGGCAATAGAGTCGCAGCATTGCTAGCATTGTGCGACGTGAGGCACGCTCTATCTCCGCAACGTGCCGGACGAGGTCAGCCGGCGCCTCGCCTTGCTTGCCGCGCGCGAGGGACTCTCGGTGTCGTCGTTCGCGCTCAAGGAGCTGGGCGAGGCCGCTCGGCGCGCCGACAATCCCGCGTTGCTCAGTGAGCTGCCGGACCTCGAGATCGCGGCGAAAGATGTCGTCGCCGGGCTCGAGGCCGGCCGCGCCGCTCGGTGATCGTGCTCGACGCATCCGCCGCCGTGCTCGCGCTGCTGAACGACGGCGACGCGCGGCGAGCGGTCGCCGGCGACACGGTTGCCATTCCGCATCTCGCCGACTCCGAGGTGGCGAATGCCCTGCGCGCACAAGTGCTGCGCGGCGGCGTGGGCGCGGAGGAGGCCGGCGCAGCGCTCGCCGGCTGGGCCCGGCTCGGGCTGCGCCGGTTCGCGGCAGCCGGCCTGCTGCCGAGGATCTGGGAGCTGCGCGACAACCTGACGGCATATGACGCGACGTACGTCGCGTTGGCCGAGGGGCTGGCGTGCGATCTCGTCACCGCCGACGTCCGGCTCGCTCAGGCAGCTGGACCGATCTGTCCGATCAAGGTCGTCAAGCGCTGAGCCCCGGCACTTGCATAATGGCGCCACGAGCGCCATTATGACGCCATGCCGAGCATCCAGATCAAGGACGTCCCCGACGAGACTCACGCCGTCCTGCGCCAGCGAGCCGTCGCCGCCGGCCAATCGCTGCAGGAGTATCTGCGTGGCAGGCTCATCGACGAGGCGAGCGCTCCAACCGTCGATGAGATCCTGGCGCGGGCGGGAGGACGGGCAGGCGGCTCGGTCCCGTTCTCCGCCGCCGTCGAGGCATTGCAACAGGACCGTGCTCGTCGTTGACGCCAGCGTCCTCGGCGCCGGCACTGGCAGATGACGGGCCCGACGGTGACACGGCTCGCGCACGCCTACGCGGGCAGCCGCTTGTCGCTCCGGAGCTCGTCGACCTCGAGACGACCTCGGTTCTTCGCCGCCAGATGTTGGCCGGGCAACTCGACGCGCGCCGAGCCCGGCTCGCCCTGACCGATCTCGTCGACCTGCCGCTGCGCCGCGTTCCACATCGGCCCCTGCTGGCTCGATGCTGGGAGCTCAGGGAGAACGTCACCGTCTACGACGCCGCCTACGTCGCCCTCGCCGAGCTGCTCGATGTCGTGCTGCTCACCGCCGATGCACGGCTCGCAAGCGCGCCGGGGACCTCGCTGTGAGTTCGATCTGCTGGCGCCCGAGTTTTCATAACGTACATTTGCGAGCGTTACAGAGGTGCAGCGGCGCGCTCGGACCAGAGCCCCACGAGCCGCACCGCGACAGCGGCCGCCGACGCCATGTCCTGCACCGAGGCCCACTCGCGCACCGAGTGATACTCGTTGCCGCCGGTGAACAGGTTCGGCGTCGGCAACCCGCGCGCGCTGAGGATCGAGCCGTCGGTGCCGCCGCGCGCCGGAACGCGCTTGGGCTCGAATCCCTCCAGCCGCACGGCCTGCTCGGCGATCGCCACGACGTCCGGATGGCGTTCGAGGTGCACGCGCATGTTCGGGTACTGCTCCTCGACCTTGACGTCGAGCCGCGCGCGCGGCTCGCTCGCGACGACCTTCTCCGCGGTCGCGCGCAGCAGCGCGACATGCTCGGCGAGCTTGTCGTCGTCGAAGTCGCGCACGATCGTGCGGATCGTCGCCTTGCCCGCCGTCGCCTCGACCGTGTGGACGTGGATGAACCCCTCGCGCTCGGACGTGGTCTCGGGCGTCAGCCGGTCCTGCGGCAGCGCCGCCAGCACGCGCCCGGCCAGCCGCGCGGCGTTGACGAGCTTGTCCTTCGCGGTGCCCGGGTGCACCTCGACGCCGTGGATCGTCAGCTCGGCCGAGGCGGCGGTGAACGTCTCGTCGGTGAACTCCCCCGCCTCCGAGCCGTCGAGCGTGTAGGCGCACTGCGCGCCGAAGCCCTCGATGTCGAACAGGTGCGCGCCCTTGCCGATCTCCTCGTCGGGGGTGAAGCCGACCCGGACGGTCGCACGCGGCAGGTCCGGGTGCGCCGCGAGGTACGCGACCGCGGCCATCACCTCGGCCATGCCGGCCTTGTCGTCGGCGCCGAGCAGCGTGTCGCCGCTCGTCGTCACGAGGTCATGGCCCAGCTTCGCGCGCAGCTCGGGCATCGTGGCTGGGATCGAGCACCGTCGCGCCGCGCGGCAGCTCGATCGGCCCGCCGTCGTAGCCCCGGTGCACCAGCGGCTCGACGCCCGCCCCGGACTCGTCCGGGGCTGGTGTCGAGGTGCGCGAGCAGGCCGATCACCGGCGCGCCGGGAACGTTGCCGGGGAGCGTCGCGAAGACGAAGCCGTTCGCGTCCTGCGCGACGTCGGTGAGCCCCGCGCCGCGCAGCTCCTCGACGAGCAGGCGGCCGAGCTCGAGCTGGCCGGGCGTGCTCGGCGACTGGGCGTACGCGGGATCGGACTGGGTGTCGATGCGGACGTAGCGCAGCAGCCGCTCCAGCACGTCGTCCGCGAGCGCGGCGGCCAGATCCGAGGTGTGCGGCGCGGAGCCGGTCGACGTCATGCGCGAACATGCTCCCATGCCGACGCTGTGGACGATCGGGTACGAGCGGCTGCTGCCGCCTGCGCTGGTCGCCGAGCTGCTCGCGGCGCGGCGTGCAACGCGTGATCGACGTCCGCTTCCGGCCACAGTCGCGCCGCCCCGGCATGTCCAAGACGCGCCTCGGCGACATGCTCGGCGATCAGGGGATCGCCTACGAGCACCGCAAGGCGCTCGGCACGCCGCCCGACCTGCGCCACGACTTCCATGCGGGCCGGATCGAGCGGGCGCGCGCGGGCTACCGCGCGCACGTCGAGGCGACCGCGCCCGACGAGCTGGACGCCGCTCGCCGGCGAGCTCGAGCACGGGCCGCGCACGGCGCTGCTCTGCCTCGAGGAGG
This sequence comes from uncultured Solirubrobacteraceae bacterium, assembly GCA_963721315.1. GTDB lineage: Bacteria > Actinomycetota > Thermoleophilia > Solirubrobacterales > Solirubrobacteraceae > DASQMT01. The sequence goes on along the minus strand of CAVRIU010000005.1, from coordinate 51,953 downwards.
ACCCGGCGACCTGCCACCGGCGCGTGCTCTGCGAGGCTGCTCGCGGAGCGGCTGCCGGAGCTGGAGGTCGTCGACCTCTAGCTCGTGGGGCGTCGGACAGGGCCTTGCGCTCTTCGCGCGCGAGCATCCGCGGGCTGTCGATGATCACGCGCCGCCGGCGCAGCCCCGCCAGCATCGACTCCTCCCCGCCGAGCGCGACCAGCGTCGCGTGGTCGCGCAGCAGCCCGAGCTCGAGCGTGCGCGGCGCATGCGGCTCGAGCTGCGCGCCGATCCGGCCGTCGAGCTCGATGCGCGCGCCGCCGTGGCCCGGATCGACCGCGATCGTGATCCGGCTCTCGTCGCCGGCGACCAGCGGCGGGCAGCACCCGCCGTGCGGAGAGAGCGGCGTGAGCACGATCCCGTCCGCGCCGGGCGCGAGCACCGGACCGCCGGCGGCGAGCGTGTACGCGCTCGAGCCGAGCGGCGTGGCGACGACCAGCCCGTCGCCGGCGAAGCGGATGAACAGCTCGCCGTCGACGCTCACCTCGGCCGACGATCTGGCCGGCGCCCTGGCGCACGATCGACGACGTCGTTGACCGCGGTGAGCGTCTCGCCGCCGTCCGACGTCCAGCGCCAGCGCGGGCAGCAGCCGCGGCGTCCAGTCGCCCGCGGCGACGCGGTCGAGCGCGTCGCTGAGATCGTCCGGCGGTGACCGCCGTCAGCGCGCCGAGGCTGCCGCAGGCCACGCCGATCACGGGCTTGCCGACGGCGCGCGCCGGTGCGCAGCGCGGCGAGCGTCGTGCCGTCGCCGCCGAGCGCGACGATCGCATCGCAGCCGGCCGGGTCACCCGGCTCGGCGACTCGGCGGTCCTGTCCCGGGGCCGGCACCTGCACGACCTCGACGCCGTGCTCCTCGCTCCAGCGCTGGAGCGTCTCGCAGCGCCTTGTCGAGAGCTCGCGCTCCGGGTGCACGACCAGCCCGAGCCGGGTGAGGCGAAACTGATCCATGCTGCTCGACCCTATCCAGCGCGCCCTGCTTCACAGATCGACGGTCAGCGAGTCGAGCACCTCGACGAAGCCGTGCGCCTGGTAGAGCCCGAGCGCGGCGTTGCCGTGGGTGACGGCCAGCCCCACCGCGGGCAGTCCGTCGCGCGCAGCGAGCGCGAGCGCGCGCCGCAGCAGCGCGCTGCCGGCGCCTCGCGCACGCGGGTGCCGGAAGAGCTGGGCGATCCACGGGCCCGCCGAACGGCGGCTCGCCGGCCATGCCGTTGACGAGCACCGCCCCGAGCACTTCTCCCTTCTCCCCGACCGCGAGGCTGCTGCAGCGCAAGCAGCGGGCCGAGCAGGTCGCCCGCGATCAGCGCCTCGAGCTCCAGCCGGAGCTCCGGTCGCTCGCCGTTGGGGATGTGATCGAAGTCGGGATGCTCGCGCGGGTAGGCGGCCTCGCACGCCTCGACGAGGTCGATCGCCGGCCGGTCGACGGCGCGTAAGGCGCATGCCGGCGGGCAGCGGCGGCTCGGGCCAGTCGCGCGGCACGGGGTCTCGGACCAGGTCGCGCGACAGGACGTGCCCGTGACGTGTCGGGCGGCCGCCGGCCGCGACCAGCAGGCGGCCGAACGGCTCCTCGGCGGCGATGCGCCAGCCGCCCAGCGCCGCCAGCACGACCGGTACCGCCTGCTGTGGCTCCGTGCCGTCGGTCAGGCTGAACAGATCTGCGACGCGCCGGTTCTCGCGCTCGACCGCCTGGAAGCGCGCGACCTCCGCGCCGGCATCGTCGAGCAGGAGCCTCCCCGCGGGGCGGGCGGGATCGTCTGCTACGGGCATGTGCCGGAGGCTACGCGGCGCCGGCCAGCGCGGCCCGGCCGGCCGCCGTCGCGTCGGCGTCGAGCCTACGCGCGATCGCGCGCCGGCCGCGCTCGAACACGGCCACGTCCTCGTGCAGCTGCCAGCCGGAGTTGACGGCGGTGCCGAGAGCGTCGAGCTCGAACGCGAGCTGCTCGGGATCGGTATCGGCGGCGAGCTCGCCGCGATCGATCGCCGCGCGCGAGTAGTCGCTCAGCAGCTCCGCCCAGCGACTCATCTGCGCTGCGACGGCGTCGCGGACAGGTCCTGGCCGGCCGTCCATCTCGATCGTCGCCGCGGCGAAGAAGCAGCCGCCGTCGAACGTGTCGCTCTCCATGTAGTCGAGCCAGCGGTCGAGCACCGCCCGCAGCCGCACCACGCCGGGCTCGAAGCGCTCCTCGGCGTCGACGATCACGTGCTGCGCGAAGATCGCGGCGGCGGCGCGCACGGTCGAGATCTGCAGCTCCTCCTTGGAGCCGAAGTGCGCGAACAAACCGCTCTTGCTCATCTCCAGCTCGGTTGCGAGCCGACCGATCGTGAGGCCCTCGAGGCCCTCGACGGAGGCGAGGTTGACGGCGGCCCTGAGGATCGCGCGGCGGGTGCGGTCGCCGCGCACCTTGCGGCCGTCGGCGTCGGTCCCGGCGCTCGGGCGAGCTCATCTCGGGAATAAAGTAGCACGATCGTTCGTCTATGTGATACAAAGCTAATAGCACGACCGTTCGTCTTACCTCCCCAGCTCCCTCCTCTCCATCCGAAAGGCTCCCATGTCCCCCGCAGACATCACGGCCGGCGCGGAGCTCCGCGCCGGACTTGCACGCCGCCTCGCCGAGGTCGGGCTGATCGCGCCCGAGCCCGCTACGTCGCTGCAGCTTGTGGCGTCGTCCGGCACACCGTCCGAGCCGGCGGACCGAGAGCGCCAGGCCGCCTGACTGGGCCGCAGGCCGGTCTCTTCACGACCGGCGACCGGGCTGACCGCGGGCGGCTGCCGCCGCGATCCTGCGCTCTAGCGTCGCGGCGGTCGCCGGACGCAGCTCGCCGAAAGCGAGCCGGCGGCCGTCGCGTGCCCGCACCCGCAGCGTCGCGACGCGACGCCGCGGTCGCCGCAGCGTGTGCTCGGCCGCTTCGATCGCGGTGAACGCAAGCGTCTGGACGCGGCCGGTGACCGCATCGTCGAGCAGCCACAGCAGGCGGCGATCGCTGACGGCCAGCAGCGCCTGCGGGCTTGCCCAGGTCGTCGCGGGCGTGACGAGCCAGACGTTCTCGCGCGGGTCGAGCGCGGCGAGCAGCTCGTTGCCGAGCGCGCGCCGGATCGCCGGCGCCAGCCAGGCGCCGCGCATGGGCGGTCGCCGCACCCGCTCGGGCCGGTTGTCGTTGCGCTGGGTCCACGCGGCGGCGCGCAACAGGTCGTAGGCGGCGTTGATGTCGGCCATCCGTCGCTCCGCCTCGCGACCTCCGCCGCGATCGGGATGCCAGCGCTTGGCCAGCTCGCGAAACGTCGCGGCTGACCTGATCCGGCGTCGCGCCGGGCTCGAGTCCGAGCACCGCGTGGGGATCCATCGGTCGTATTGTGGCCGTCGCCGGTGTCGCGGGCGCCGCGGAGTGTCATCATCGGGAGCGCACCCAGCCGCCGCGCCTCTCCACCGAGGGTTCACCCCGGTACCGCGCGACGCCGGGCGCCCCTGTTCCCTTAGCCTCCAACCCGGCGCGGATCGCGTCCGCGAATCCATGAGCGAGCATCCCGAGCACCCCACCGAAGATCTCCCGGCGCCGCCCGCCGAGCAGGCGGGCGCAGCGGTGGAAACGGAGACGCCCGCGCCCGAGGCCGACCACACGGGCGATCCCGAAGCCGAGGCGGCGCCGCCCGCTAGCAGCGAGCCGGAAGCCGCCGGCTCGGCGGCCGAGGCGCCTGCGGTCGAGGCATCACCGATCGAAGACCCGTCCCCGGTCGAGGCGCCCGCCGAAGGCTCGTCCACGGAGGCGCCCCCGGTGGATGCAGCACCGGTCGAGGCGCCGGCACTGAAGGCTCGCCCGCGGAGGCGCCGCCGGTCGATGCGGCACCGGTCGAGGCGCCCGCCGACGGCTCGCCCAGCGGAGACGCCGCCGGTCGATGCACCACCGGTCGAGGTGCCCGCAGGTTTGCCCACGGAGACGCCGCCGGTGGGTGCTCCACCGGTCGAGCTGCCTGCCGACGGTTCGCCCACCGAGACGACGCCTGCCGCCGATGCACACACCGGTCGAGGTTGCTTCCCCGATCGAAGCCGCTGCGAAGCGCCTTCCGTTGATGCCGCGCCGGTCGTCGAGGCGCCCGCGGAAGCGCCGTCGGGCGACGCCGCGCCGGCCGTCGAGGCGCCGGCGAACGCGCGCATCCGCCGACGCCGCGCCAGCCGTCGAGGCGCCCGCGGAAGCGCCGTCGGGCGACGCCGCGCCGGTCGTCGAGGCGCCCGCGGGAGCGCCGTCGGGCGACGCCGCGCCGGTCGTCGAGTCGCCCGCAGAAGTGCCGTCGGGCGATGTCGCGCCGGTCGTTGAGGCGCCTGCGGAAGCGCCGTCGGGCGATGCCGCGCCGGCCGTCGAGGCGCCAGTGCGAGCGCCGTCGGGCGATGCCGCGCCCGCCGTCGCGGCGAGCGCTGCAGCGTCGCCCTCCGATGCGCCCGGCGCACCCGCTGCGCAGGCGCCGCCCGGCGCTCGCCAGGGTGGCCGGCCGCAGGGTGAGCGGAAGCGGCCCGAGCGGCGGCGGCGGCCGAGTCCGGCGCAGCGGCACCGCAACGCGTTCTACGCCAAGCTCTCCGAGCTCCGGCGCCAGGACGAGGCCGAGCAGCAGGGCCGGGCCGACGAGCCGACCGCCGAGGACGCCCAGGCAGCGCCGGCGCCGAGGGCGAGGCGCCGCCGGTGCGCAGCAGCCCCGCCGCCGCCGCCGCCAGCCGCAGCAGGGCGCGCGCGCTCCGCTTCCCGGCCGCGCGCAGGCGCGCGTCCGGGCCGCCGTCGAGCGCGTCGGCGGCGAGGAAGCCGTACGCGAGGCGCTCGCACCCAAGCAGCGCTCGGACGGCCAGACGATGAAGTGGTCCGCCGTCTGCTGCGACGTGGCCCAGGGTCTCCCCGCCGGCGACCCGATCTTCACGGCCTGGGCGCGGCTCGCAGTCACCCCCGTGCGCGAGATCAAGGGCCTCGTCGACCCGCGCGACCGCGATGGTCGCGGCGGCGGACGCGGCGGACGCGGCGGCGGCGGTGGTCGCGGCGGCCAGGGCGGCGGCGGCGGTGGCGGCGGCGGCGATCGGCCCGTGGCGCGACCGCGGCCAGGGTGGCGGCGGCGCAGGCGCCGAGGACATGCGCCAGCACGGCCGCGACGGCTCGTTCAAGTCGCGCATCCGGATCGTCGACATGAGCAAGGGCCGCGACGACGCAGCCGCGGACGAGGGCGAGGCGAAGAAGCGCGAGGCCGCGGAGCGGCTCGACCGGCTCGGCTACTGAGGGACCACCGACCCGCCTGACCGTGACGGGCGGCAGCCGCCGCCAGCGGCGCTATCGTCCGCTCACATGACCGGCGGCCCGGACGTGCAACCGGACCGCGTCGTCTTCCGGCTCGAGGACCACGGCTACACGTCGGTCCGGCTCCAGCAGGAGCTCGAGCGCCCGCGCAGCGGCCCGGCCTTCGCCCGCACGAACGGCGGCGACTGGGAGCTCGGCTACCGCCGGCTCCAGGTCGACCGCATGGAGTACCGCCTCGAGGCCGACGGCGACACCTTCTGCGATCCGCACAACCCGCTGCGTGCACCGGGTGCGTTCGGCGACAAGTCGGTCGTCGAGTTCCCCGGCTACAAGCCGCCCGCGTGGCTCGCGGCGCCCGACCCGGAGCCCGTCGACGCCGATCGCCGAACGGGTCGCGCTGTGGTCGCCGCCGGACACCGATCCGCGCATGCCGCTACCGCTGCTCGTCGCCCACGACGGCGGCGAGTACGAGCGCCTCTCCGGGCTGACCAAGCTGATCGGCCACGCCGTCGCGACGGGGCGGTTGCCCGCCTGCCGCGTCGCCCTGCTCGACCCGGAGCAGCGCGACGAGAGCTACTCCGCCTCGGCCCGCTACGCGCGCAAGCTCGCAGCGCAACTGCCGCAGCTCGCTCCCGCGACCACGGTCGCGGGCATCGGCGCGAGCCTCGGCGCGCTCGCGCTGCTGCACACGCGCTGGCTGCATCCCGGCGCGTTCCGCGGGCTGATGCTGCAGTCCGGCTCGTTCTTCCGCCTGCGCTGGGACCGCCAGGAATCGGGCTTCCCCCGCTTCCGGCGGATCTCGCGCTTCGTCGGGCAGGTGCTCTACGGCGGCACGGCCGCGACCCCGATCGCGATCACGCTGACCTGCGGAGCGGCCGAGGAGAACCTCGCCAACAACCGCGCCGTCGCGAGCGCCCTGCGTCGCCAGGGCCACGCCGTGACGCTGCACGTCAACCGCGACGCGCACAACTACGTCAGCTGGCGCGACGCGCTCGACCCGCACCTCGTGCAACTGTTGGCGCGGGCCTGGGGATAGAGTCACGAACCGTGACCGCGCACGCACCTGATCGGCCTGCTCCTCGGCACCGAGGAGGACTGGTCCGGCGCCTTCGAGACGATGATGACGCGGCTCGGTCCTCCGATCGAGCATGCCGGAGCGAGCCACGAGTTCGCCACCGAGCGGGTCACGATCGAGCCATTCGACCTGCGCATGCGCCCGCGTCACTCGCTCGTGATCGACCGCCTTGCGCACTGGTACTACGTCCCGCGCGAGTGGATCAAGAAGATCGCGCTGATGGACGGCGTGTACCTGATGAACAACCCGTTCACGTTCCAGTCGATGGAGAAGCACTCGGCCTACTGCGCGATGATGCGGCTCGGCCTGAAGGTGCCCGACACCTGGCTCGTGCCGTACAAGCAGCCGCCCGCCGACGAGCGCTTCGCCTACACCTCCGAGCACTACAACCGCCCGTTCGACCTGACCGCGATCGCCGAGAAGATCGGCTATCCGCTGTTCATGAAGCCGTTCGACGGCGGCGCCTGGGTCGGGGTCAGCCAGGTCCGCGACCCGCACTCGCTGATCCAGCGCTACGACGAGTCGGGCCAGCGGCTGATGCACCTGCAGCGCGCCGTCGACGGCTTCGACGTGTTCGCCCGCTCGCTCTCGATCGGTGCCGAGACGATGGTCATGCACTTCGAGCCGGAGCGCCCGCTGCACGATCGCTACCAGGTCGACCACGACTTCCTCGACCCCGACACCGGCCGCGAGGTCGTCACGATCGGGCGCACGGTCAACGCGTTCTTCCGCTGGGAGTTCAACTCCTGCGAGACGCTGATCAAGGGCGGCGAGGTCCACCCGATCGACTACGCCAACGCCTGCCCGGACGTCTCCCTGATCTCGCTGCACTACTACTTCCCCTGGGCGATCAAGGCGCTGCTGCGGTGGACCGTGTACTGCTGCGTGACCGGGCGCCGGATGCACGTCGCGATGGACCCAGAGGACTGGTTCGAGATCGGCGATTCCGAGCGGACCTACGAGGAGAAGCTCGAGCGCTACCGCGCGCTTCGCCGACGACTACTTCGAGGTCGACGCCTACGAGGAGTTCTGCGACCGGCACCTCGGCCACATCGACGAGGCGATGGTGGACTACATCGACTCGGCCGAGTTCGACACGCTGCTGGTGGAGACGGTCACGCGCGCGTTCCCGCCGGCCGAGCACGAGCACTTCGTCGCGCACTACCGCGGCCTGCTCGCCGCCTGGGTCACCGACCAGCGCTAGCCGAGCTCGAGCTGGAGCGGCTCCACCGGCGGCGGCACGGTGAGCAGCTCGGCGCCCTCGACGCCGGCCTTGTTGACGGCCGGATTGGCCGGCAGCGCCGCGGTCCGCTCGGCCGCCAGCACGCCGAGCAGCTCGAGCGCGGCATCCGCGTCGACGTCGGGCGAGAGCCATGCCGCCTCGGCATCGGGCGAGTCGAGCACGCACGGCATGCGGTCGTGGACCGGCGCGCAGACCGCGTTCGCGGCAGTCGTGAGGATGGTCACGGAGGCGAGCCGCTCGCCGTCCACCCGGCGCTCGTCCCAGAGCCCGGCGAAGGCGAACGGCGCGCCGCCGTCGACGGTGTAGCGGAACGGCACGCGCTCGCCACGCGGGCGCTCGGGCCGCAGCCACTCGTACCAGCCGTCGGCGAGCACCAGGCAGCGGCGGTCGGCGCGCGCCAGCAGCGGCGCGAACAGGCGCTTGGAGAGCAGCGTCTCGGCGCGCGCGTTGATCGGCTCGGGGCCGGCGCGCAGCTTGCGCGCCCACGGCGGCACGAGCCCCCAGCGCAGGTCACGCGCGACGGCGCCCGTGCTCGTCCGCGCAGACCGCCGCCACCTGCTCGGTCGGGCAGACGTTGAAGCGCCCGAGCGTCTCGGCCGGCAGCGCCGACTCGTACGTCCCGAAGCGCGCGGCGATCCGCTGCGGCTCGACGAACGTGGCTGTGAAGCGGCCGCACATGCCACTCGATCCTACGCGGCGCGCCGGAGGGTGTGGACAGCCGCACCCCCGCTATCCGGGAGACCGGCCCCGCCGCGGCTTCCGATTCCGCGAAGATCCCGAGTCGCCTCCTCCTCCCCAAGGAGCTCCCCAGATGTTTGACCCGACCGTCCGGACGTACCTCTCGCTCGGCGCCTTCTATGCGTCCGACCCTGCTCGCCGCAGCTCGCGCGAGCGCGACGTCGGCCTCTTCTGGCGTGCGCGCAACGGCTCCAGCTTCCGCGCCGCCTGGGTGCGAGACACGCGCGAGCTGTATCTGTTCCAGCACGCCCTCGGTGGCCGCGGCGGCGGCAGCGTGCACCTGCTCGCGCCGCCGCTGGACGAGGGCGAGCTGGAGCGCCGGCTGGCCGGCTGGCAGGACGTCTGCGGTCGCGAAGGCTCGCTCGAGTGGCTGCTCGCGCGCGTGCAGGACCTGCCGCCGGACGGCACACCGGTTCCACCCACGCGGCGCCCGCGCCGCGGGCAGCTCGTCAACCTGCGCCTGGGCCCGGCGGGCGCCGCCGCTTAGCCGCCGTCACTGCGCGAACTCCGCGGGAACGCGCGCGAGGTCCGGCGGGATCTCGTCGCGCGGCTCCAGCACGTCACCGGTCCAGCGGAAGCGGACCCGCGCGTCGCCGCCACGCGGGCAGCACTCGCGATCGCCCACCTCATAGAGCGTGTAGACGAGCGTCACCTCGCGCTCGCGACGGCGGCCGACGCGCAGCTCGAGGCTGGGCGCGAGCGCGTCCTGCCCGATGTACTCGTCGCCGACGAAGAAGAACGCGCGCAGGCCGACCGGGGTCGTCCCGACCGGCTTGCCGATCAGCACCCGCAGAGTGTGATCGACCCGGTAGTCGGCCAGCTCGAGCGGCGTGTATCCCTGGCGCCTGACCTGGTCGACCGCAAGCCGGCGCTGCTCGCGCTGGCGTGCCGTCAGGCGCGGCTTGCGCCGCACCGCCTGCTCGGGCTGCGCGGTCGCCGTGGCGACGGGACCGGGCGCGATCGCCTCGCCGTCGTCGTCGGGGAGCACCATCGTCGCGATCACGACGCCGAGCCCGAGCACCACCGCGGTGCCGGCGACGCCGAACAGGCGTCGCACCCAGCGCGCCGTCGGCGAGCGCGGATGCAGCACCTGATCGCGGCGCGGCATCAGCCGGCTCCGGCGACGAACGCCTTGGCCTCCTCGGCCAGCGCGGTCCACACGCGCACGACGTCGTCGTCATCCGGCTCGGGCACCAACACCCAGCCGTTCATCTTGCGCCCGCCCATCGGCTCGAAGTCGTGCGCGCCCGCGCGCTTGAGCTCCTCGATCCGCTCGAGCGGAAGCTTCGTCAGCAGCTCGCCATCGAGGTCGCAGGCGAACATCTTGCGGCCGATCTTCAGGCAGCGATGGCCGAACATCATTCCCGCATATACCGCGGGATCGGCGAGCAGCTCGTGGGCGACCGCTTCGTAGCTCGTCGCCTCACGGTCTCCCATGCGGCGATGGTCCCGCAAAGCGCGGCTTTGTTCAATGGCTCAGGCGTCGCCGGACGAGGAGCGCGAGCAGCGCGAGCGCCACCGCGCAGAGCGCCACGGACGCGCCCGCCGCGACCTCGAGGTGGAACGAGAGCACGAGCCCGGCGGCGCCCGACGAGCGCGGCCAGGATGATCGAGAGCGCGAGCACGGCCGCGAGCCGGCGCGCGAGGCTGCGCGCCGCGATCGCGGGCGCGAGCACCAGCGCCACGAGCAGCAGGCTGCCCAGTCCCTGCACGGCCGCGACCGTCGTGACCGCCAGGACGACGAGCAGCGCGAGCTCCCAGCGCAGCGGTCGCGCGCCGAGCGAAGGCGCCGAGCCGCGATCGAAGCCGACGAGCGCCAGCGACCGGTGACCCACCAGCAGCGCGAGCGCGACGCCGCCGGCGAGCGCGCCGGCGACCGCGAGGTCACCGCCGCTGACGCCGAGCAGGTCGCCGAACAGCAGCTCCTGCAGCCGCGGCGGCGAGTCCGGCGAGAGCGCGAGCAGCCCGCCGAGCCCGAGCAGCGTCGACACGCAGACGGCGACGCCGACGTCGCTCCCGAGCCGCTGGTCGCGCGCCACGAGCGCGATCCCCGCGGCGGCGACGAGCACACCGCCGATCGCACCGAGCAGCAGCGGCGCGCCGGCGAGCGCGGCGAGCACGAGCCCGGGGAGCATCCCGTGGCTGATCGACTCGGCCGCGTAGGCGTCGCGATACAGCAGCACCCAGACGCCGAGCGGGCCGCAGGCGAGCGACAGGATCAGCAGCTCGGCCAGCGCGCGACCGACGATCGGCGAGGCGAACGGATCCGTCAGCCAGCCGAGCATCCCTAGTGCGCGTGCCCGTGATGGCCGACGCCGACGGCGCGCGCGCCTCCCTCGAGCACGATCAGCTCGGCGCCGTAGGTCTCGCGCAGCGTCTCCGGGCTGAGCACCGCCGCGGGCCGGCCGTAGTCGACCTGACGCCGGTGCAGGCAGAGCACGCGATCCCACTCCCCCGCCTGGCGCACGTCGTGCGTCGCGACGAGCAGCGTGCGCCCCTCGGCGCGCAGCTCGGCGAACAGCGCCTCGATCCGGGCGGCGCTGACCGAGTCGACGCCGGAGAGCGGCTCGTCGAGCAGCAGCACCGGCGCGTCCTGCAGCAGCGCGCGCGCGATCAGCACGCGCTGGCGCTGACCGCCGGAGAGCGCGCCGAAGCTCGTGTCGGCGTCGCCCGCGAGGCCGATCCGCGCGAGCGCCGCGCGCGCGGCGGCGCGGTCGTCGCGCGCGATCCGCCGGAACCAGGGGGTGCGCGCGTAGGCGCCCATCAGGACCACGTCGAACGCGCTGACCGGGAAGTCGAGCCGCGCGCGCTCGGTCTGCGGCACGTACGCCGGCCGGCCGGACAGCGCGACCTCGCCGCGCCGGATCGGGAGCTCGCCGAGCAGCGCGCGGAAGAGGGTCGTCTTGCCGCCGCCGTTCGGTCCGAGCACGCCGACGATCTGACCCGCGTCGGCGGTGAACGAGACGTCGCGCAGCGCGTCGCGTCCGGCCACGTAGCCGCCCGCGAGCCCGCGCACGACCACTCCCGCGGTCATGCCGGCACCGCCCGCGCGCGCAGCGCCGTCGCTGCCGCGACGAGCGCGAAGACGGCGCCGCCGAGCACGGCCAGCGCGGACCCCGCGCCGACGTTGAGCGCGTCGGCGAGCCAGACGGCCGCCACGCCCTCGACCGCCGCCAGCGCGATCGCGCCCAGCTGCAGCGTCACGAGCCGGTCGGTCAGCAGCCGCGCGGTCGCCGCCGGGACGACCAGCACGACCGCCACCAGCAGTGCGCCGACCGCGTCGAGCGCGACGACCGCGGTGGCCGCGATACCGGCGAGCAGCAGCCGCTCGGCCAGCACCGGGCGCAACCCGAGGGCGCGCGCGCCGGCGGGCTCGAAGCCGGTCCCCAGCCAGTGCCGCCGCAGCGCCGGCGTCCAGCACGACCGCGGCGCACGCGACCAGCGCGGTCAGCCACACGTCGGTGGCGCTGAGCCCGATGAGCGAGCCGAACAGCAGCGTGTCGACCTCCGTGCCCGACTCGAACACGTCCGATGCGAGCACGACCCCGGCCGCCAGCGCGCCGATCAGCAGCAGCCCGGTCGTCGCGTCGGCGCCGAGGCGGCGGGTGCGCTCGAGCCGCTCCTGCGCGACGCCGAAGCCGAGCGCCGCGGCCAGCGCGGCGAGCTGCGGCGCGATCCCCCAGGCGCTCGCCAGCACCAGCGCCGGGAAGCTCACGCTGCCCGACCGCGTGCGCGAAGAACGCCAGCCGGCGCAGCACGATCCAGCTGCCGAGCAGGCCGGCAGGCACCGCGAGCAGCAGCATCTCGAGCAGCGCGCGCTGGATGTACGGCGCCTCGAGGTCGAGCATCAGGCCTGCGGCCGGCACTCGACCGCGCCGCCGCTCATCCCCTCGACCAGCGCGGCGGTGTTCGACGCGATCGAGTCGACATAAGTGGCGCCGTCGGAGCCCTCGGGTCCGAGCGTGTCGGCCCACAGCGGGCGCCCGACGCGGGCGCCGGACTCGCGCGCGATCGCCTCCTCGACGTCGGGCTTGACCGAGCTCTCGGGGAAGATCGCCTTGACGCGCTCTCGCCGGATCGTCGTCGACCAGCGCGGCGATCTCGCCGGCCGAGGGCTGCGCGGCGGTCGAGCGCGAGGGGATCACGGCGCCGACGACGCGGATGCCGTAGCGGCGGGCGTAGTAGCCGAGCGCGTCGTGTGTCGTCACCAGCGTGCGCTGGGAGCCGGGGATCTTCGCGATGCAGTCCGCGACCGCTGCGTCGAGCCGTTCGAGCCGCTCGGTGTACTCCCGTGCGGCGCGCCGGTAAGCCTCCGCGCCGGCCGGATCGGCCTTCGCCAGCGCGTCGCGCAGGCTCGCGACGGCTGCGATCGCGTTGCGCGGGTCCTGCCACCAGTGGGGGTCATCGTCTGCGAGCTCGACGGCATCGGCGAGCACGAGCACCGGCGCGTCGGCGCCGGAGCTGTCGATCGCGCCCTCGAGCCACTCGTCGAGCGCGCCGCCCGAGCGCACGACGAGCTCGGCGTCGCCCAGCTCCTTGACGTCGTCGGGGCGGATCTCGAACGCATGCGGATCGGCGTTGGCGGCGAGCAGTCCGGTCACCTGCACCCGCTCGCCTCCGACCGCGCGGGCGAAGTCGGCGGCCTGCCCGGTCGTGGCGACGACGCGCAGCCGCGCGCTGCCGCCGGCCTCCTCCTCGCCGCATGCGGTGAGGCCCAGGCACAGGAGCAGCAAGGTGAGAACGGCGCGCACGCGCTCGCACCTTACTGCAAACCATTCTCGTTTGCACTAAGATCCGATCCGATGGCGGCCGACGCGCACTCGAACTGGGGCGCGCACGCGCGCAGCGAGCTGGCCCGGACGGGTCATCGCGCGGGCGGCGCGCGCGAGCAGGTGCTTGCGCTGCTCGAGCGCCAGCACTGCTGCCTGAGCGCGCAGGAGATCCACGACCGGCTGCGCGCGGACTCCGGCCGCACCCCGGGGCTCGCGAGCGTCTACCGCGCGCTCGAGGTGCTGACGTCGCTGCGGCTGGTCCACCGGCTCGACGTCGACGGCAGTGCCTGCTTCGAGCCCGCCGACCCGAGCGGAGAGCACCATCACCACGCGATCTGCGAGCGCTGCGGCAAGCGTCGATGCGTTCGCCGATCCGGAGCTCGAGCGGCTGATCGACGGCGTCGCCGCGCGCTTGGGCTACGACATCGGAGGGCACGACGTCGTGCTGCGCGGCCACTGCCCCGCCTGCGCGTAGGCGCGCGCAGCGGTGAGCCGCGACAGCCGTCCCCGCCGGCACGTGGTGCACGGCGCATAGAACCTTTCGGCGAAGCGTCGTGTTGTCGATCACAGTGGCTCGTGTGACACGCCGCCAAGCGATCGAGCTCGGCGCCGCCGCCGCGGCGCTGGCCGGGTTGCGCCCCGGGCGTGCGGCAGCCGCGCGGGGCGCCGCTTCCTTCTCGCTCGACCTCCCCTCCCCCACCGGCGCCGCCGCGGCCGGCGCGGGCTGGCAGACGACGCGCGTGTTCGCCGCGCCGCGGCGCTTCGACCTGATCGGCCTCGGCTGGGCGCGCGGCAGCCGAGCGCAGGCGCAGGTTCGCGCGCGCAGGCGCGGAGGTGCCTGGACGCGCTGGACGGCGCTGCCCGCCGCAGGCGACCACGGGCCAGACACCGGCGCGCGGCGCGAGCGGCACGGACCCGGTCTGGACCGGACCGGCGGACGAGTTCCAGCTGCGCTTGAAGGGAGGGCCACGCGGCCTGCGGGCTCATTTCGTGCGCTCCGGGCCGGCCGCCCGCGCGGCGCGCCGCCGTGGGCTGCTCGCGCGTGCCCGGAGGCAGGTCGGCGCGCCGCCGATCATCCCCCGCGCCGCGTGGGGCGGCGACGGCGTCACACCACGCGCCGGGCCCGTTTACGGCCAGGTCGCGCTGGCGTTCGTCCACCACACCGTCAACGCGAACGAGTACGGGCCGGAGGACTCCGCCGCGATCGTGCTCGGGATCGCCCGCTACCACCGCGATCACAACGGCTGGAACGACATCGGCTACAACTTCCTCGTCGACCGCTACGGCCAGATCTTCGAGGGCCGCGCCGGCGGCATCGAGGCCGCGATCGTCGGTGCGCAGACCCAGGGCTTCAACAGCGTCTCGACCGGCATCGCCTGCATCGGCACGTTCACCGCGCTCGCGCCGCCGGCGGTCGCGCTCGAGGCGATCGCGCAGGTGATCGGCTGGAAGCTCAGCCTGCACGGCGTGCCGGTTCAGGGCACGGTCGCGGTGACGTCGTCGAGCGGCGCACCCGCCACGTTCCAGCGCGTGTCCGGCCACCGTGACGGCAACTCCACCGCCTGCCCGGGCGACGTGCTCTATGGGCTGCTGCCGGACCTGCGGATCCGCGCGGCCCAGTACGCGGGGCCGCTGGCCGGCGTGACCTTGCGCGCCGCCTCGACGAAGCTGCGCGGGGTCACGTCCGCGCTGTTGAGCGGCGCGCTGCGCTTCGCCGACGGCAGCTCGCCCGCCGGCGCGCCGATCGAGATCCTGTACGCCGGCGCCGGCGCGGAGCTTCGCTGTGATCGCGACAGTCCGCTGCGCCGCCGACGGGCAGTGGAGCACGACGGTCGACCTGCCGCGGACGGGCTCGATCAAGGCACGCTTCCCGGGCGACGCCGCGCGCACGCCGCTCGAGTCGAGCGCGCTGGCGATCACCGTCGTGCCACGGCTCGCGCTGGCCGTCTCCCCGCGGCGCGTCCGCCGCCGCCGCCGGATCGCCGTCGGGGGCGTCGTGACACCTGCTTCGGCGCGGCGACGTCGTCGTCTTGATCGAGCGCCGGGTGCGCGGCGGCTTCCGCCGCGTGCGTCGCCGCCGCGTGCGGCTGCGCGGCGGCCGCTACCTGCGCTTCTTCCGCATCGGGCGGCCCGGCCTGTACCGCGTGACCGTGCGCGTGCCCGGCGCCACGGCGCAGCGCTTCGTGCGCGTCACGCGCTGAGCACCGCAGCCGCTCACCAGCGGTCAGCGGGACAACTCAGCCACGCGTGATGTCCAGCAGGCCGTCGCCGGCCTCGTGCTCGACCTGCAGCGTGGTGTGCTCGAGCCCGAAGCGCTCGGCAAGCAGGCGCTCGAGCTCCGCGCGGCGTCCGTGACAGTCCTCGCCCGCGGGCACGAGGACGTGCGCCGAGAGCGCCGCGAAGCCTGACGTGACCTCCCAGACGTGCAGGTCGTGCACCTCGCTCACGCCGGGATGCGCCGCCAGCGCGTGCCCGACCGCGGCGGGATCGATCCCGCGCGGCGCCGCCTCCAGCAGCACACGAGTCGCCTGACCGAGCAGGCCGAAGCCCGAGCGGACCATCAGCGCGGCGACCAGCAGCGCGACGACGACGTCCGCGCTCTGGAGCCCGGCCGTCAGCACGAGCAGGCCGGCGAGTGCGGCCCCGAGCGAGGCGTAGAGGTCGGCCAGCACGTGCGCGCGGGCGCCCTCGACGTTGAGCGAGCGCCGTTCGGCACGCGAGAGCGCCTGCGCGGCGGCGACGTTCACGCAGGCGCCCGCGAGCCCGACGATCAGCACGACGAGACCGTCGACCTCCGGCGGGTCGCCGAGCCGCCCGACCGCCTCCCACGCGATCACGCCGGCCAGCACCAGCAGCGAGGCGCCGTTGATCTGGGCCGAGAGGATCTCGGCGCGACCGAGCCCGAACGTGTAGCCGCCGGCGGGCGGCCGGGCGGCCAGCCGCGCCGCGACCAGCGCCAGCCCGATCGAGCCGGCGTCGGTGAGCATGTGCGCGGCGTCCGAGAGCAGCGCGAGCGAGTCGGCGAGCAGGCCCGCGACGACCTCGACCGCCATGAAGGCGAGGATCAGCGCGAGCGCGACGCTGAGCCAGCGGCGGTCGGCGTCCGGCGCCGGCGCGTGCGAGTGGACGTGGCCATGGCCGTGTGCGTGGGCGGCCCCCACGGCGCGCCTACTCCGGGTCGTTCCGCGGGCGGTTGCTCTTGAGCCAGTCGCCGACCTTGCCGGCGGCGTCGGTGACTCGCTCCTGCGCCTTCTCGCCGCCGAACTCGCTGAAGATCTTGCGGAATCGCTCCTTGTAGAACTCGACCGCATCGCCGGCCTCCGCGCGCGCGTCGGCCTGCTGGTCGCGCGTCGGGTACTCGCCCGCGGCGATCCGGTCGTACTCGCCGGAGCGCACCCAGGTGGTGATCTCCTTGACGCGCCGGACCGGGATAGCTGTGCGTGAGGAAGAGCTCGCTCCGCAGCCGGTTGACCTTGTCCCAGCCCGAGCTCCACTCCTCGTACTCGCCCGCCTGGCGGATGAACGCGTCGAGGTCGAGCTTGCGCGAGGAGGCGCCGCCGGCCAGCACCATCAGCGTGCGGCAGGTCACGAGCGGGTCGCGGTTGACGAGCGTGGCCGCGCGGTCGGACGAGAGCTCGGCGGCGCGGTACCACTCCAGCAGCGCGAGCTTGACGGCCATCAGCGGCAGGCCGGCGAAGATCGGCAGCCGCGTCACGCCGCTCAACTCGATCAGGATGATCAACGCCGTCCGGTAGAGCACGTGGTCGGACAGGATGTGCCCCGCCTCGTGCCCGAGCACGGTGCGGATCTCGAGCTCGTCGAGCAGGTCGATGCAGCGCGAGTTGACCACGACCATCGGCTTGCCGGCGCCGATCGCCGCGGCGTTCGTGATCGGGAACTGGGTCAGGTAGAGGTCGTAGCGCTCGGGCAGGTCGAGCCGCGCGCAGACCGCGTTCCAGTCGGCCCAGGTCTGGGGCAGCTGATCCTCCCCCAGGCGCACCGAGGAGGCGAGGAACTGCTGGCGCAGCGCGCGCTCGTAGCCGAGCTCGATCAGCTTGCGCACGACGACGTCGAGCATCGGGATCGACTTCAGCGCGGCGGTCGCGGCGCGGTCGGCCGGGTGCTCGTAGGCCTTCGGCGGACAGGTTGGCGAGGCGCTGGTCCTCGGGCAGGGCGGTCGTCATGGTCGCGTCCACGCTAGCGATGTTCCAGGCGGATGACGAGCCGCAGCCCGCTCCACGTCTGGTCGATCGCGCAGACCTTGTTGTCGACCAGTCCGGTCGGCAGCGCGATCTCGCGCAGCACGTCCTCGGTGATGTCGGTCGGCACCTTCGAGGCGCGCTTGGGCCAGGCGATCCAGAGCCCGGCGGCAGGCTCCATCAGCGCGCGCAGCGCCGGCAGGCGCCGCTCGAGCTCCGCGCGGCTCGTGTGGAAGCTGACGATCACGTCCGCCTTGCCGCCGGCGCGGCGGCGGATGCGGACGTCGGCTTCGGTCTGCGCCGAGCTCGAACCCGTCGGGTGCGCCGAGCAGCGCGA
This sequence comes from uncultured Solirubrobacteraceae bacterium, assembly GCA_963721315.1. Classification (GTDB taxonomy): domain Bacteria; phylum Actinomycetota; class Thermoleophilia; order Solirubrobacterales; family Solirubrobacteraceae; genus DASQMT01. The sequence continues at coordinate 34,285 of CAVRIU010000005.1, read as the reverse complement.
CGCGATGGCCCGGCTTGATGCCGAGCTTGCGCGGCAGCGGGGTGCCGCTGTACGTGGTGAAGCTGTTCGGTCCGGCTTCCATAGACGTCAAAGCTTGCCCGCTCACAGCGGGTCACGCTGCCCGACCGTGACCAGCGGAGGCCGAAGCGGGATCGGCAGCGAGCACCAAGCCATGAAGGCGAAGCTCAAGCCGTTTACGGCGGATGACGATGGGGTATTCGAGCGCCGCCGCGCATTACGTCGAGGCGTTGCTCAACAACATCAGCAGGTAGCACAAAGCCCCACAGTTCCCCTCCGGTTCAACGCCGCCTGCAAGGGCGGCGTTGGTCGTCGTCAGGCACGACACCGTGAGACTGCGGCTCTGAATGAAGCCGGCGCCTCTCAGCTACCGCGCTGCGCCGGGCTGAGCGCCGCGTAGGCGCCCAGCGCCAGGTAGACGCAGCCGCTCGCCCAGCGGCTCCAGGGCCGGCCGCCGTGGCGGCGGCCGTGCAGGCGCTGGGCGACGGCTGCGGCGACCAGCGCGGTCGCGACGGAGATCGCGAGGCCGATCGCCGCGAGCGTCAGCCCGAGCGCGACGATCTGCGTCGCGGCGGGGCGCCCCGGATCGACGAACTGCGGCAGGAACGCGAGGAAGAAGACCGCGACCTTCGGGTTGAGCAGTTGCACGAGCACGGCCTGGCGATAGACGTTCGCGCCCGCCTGCGGCACGGTCGCGGGTTCGTCCGAACCACGCTCGAGCACCGCACGCAGGCCCAGGTAGACCAGATAAGCGGCGCCCGCGTACTTGACGATCGCGAACGCCGTCGCCGAGGAGGCGAGCAGCGCCGAGAGGCCGGCCGCGGCGGCGCTGATGTGCACGAGCGTGCCGGTCTCGATACCCGAGCGCCGAGATCACGCCGGCGCGCCGGCCCTCCGAGACGCTGCGCGTCAGCAGGTAGAGCATGTTCGGCCCCGGTATCGCGACCAGCACGACGGCCGCGGCGGCGAACGTGACGAGGGTCGCGCCGTCCGGCATCGCTCAGCTCGCCCGCTCCGCCAGCGCCCCGATCAGCTTCGAGAGCTGGCCGCCCTGCCACGCGAGCGGCGACGAGCCGGGGTCCTCCGAACGCAGCTCGGCGTCCGGGATCTCGCGCGCGTAGCGCTCGCCGACGGCGTAGGGATGACCCGGGTCGGCGTCGTCGCGGCTCGCGACGACGACGGTCGGCAGCGCCAGCTCGCTCAGCTCGCTCCAGTCCTCGAACGCGCGCGACCGCGGCACGGCGTTGAGCGCATCGGCCACGGCCTCGGGGTGCTCGTGCGCGGCGAGCCGCTGGCGCAGCACCTTGAAGATCGTCTCGCGCCACGCGTCCGGGACGTCCGGATCGCCGTAGGCCGCGACGAAGCCCTCCACCCCGCCCGCACGCAGGCCGTCCGCGAGCGCGTCCCAGCGCTCGAGGTCGGAATCGCTCGCCCTCCGGGGTGTACGCGGGGGTGATCAGCACGAGCCCGGCGACGCGGTCGCCATGGTCGAGCGCGAGCCGGACGATCGTGTGCGCGCCCATCGAGGCGCCCGCCAGCACGGCGTGCTCGATTCCGCGATCGTCGAGCACAGCCAGCAGGTCGGCGGCCAGCGCTTCGTAGCCGTATTCGTCGGGCCGGGCCGGCCCGAGCGTCCGTGGCCGCGCGCGTCGTAGCTGACGACCCGGTGCCCGCCGCGCTCGAGCGTGCGCGAGCCCATCACGACGTAGCGGCGCGTCGCCGTCAGCCCGTGGAGCAGGACCACCGGGACGCCCTCGCCGGCCTCCTCGCCGGACAGCTCGACGCCCGCGCGCGCGACGGTGAACTCGGACACGCTCGGTAGCCTAGAGCGGGTGATCTTCGACGCCACCGAGGCCAACTTCGAGCAGGAGGTGATCGAGCGCTCGCGGCAGCTGCCCGTGGTCGTCGACTTCTGGGCCGCGTGGTGCGGGCCGTGCCGCCAGCTCACTCCGGTGCTCGAGCAGGCCGTCGACAGAGCGCGCCGGCAAGCTCGCGCTGGCGAAGCTCGACACCGAGGCCAACCCGCGTCTCGCGGCGGCGTTCGGGATCCAGGGCATCCCGGCGGTCAAGGCGTTCAAGGACGGGCGTATCGAGTCCGAGTTCACCGGTGCGCAGCCGCCCGCCGTCGTGGCGCGCTTCCTCGACGCGCTGCTGCCGTCCGAGGCCGACGCGCTGGTCGCGACGGGCGCCGAGGACGACCTGCGGCGCGCGCTCGAGCTGGAGCCGAGCCGCGCCGACGCCGGTGTTGCGCTGGCCCAGATCCTGGCGGCTCGCGGCGAGCGCGAGGACGCGCTCTCGATCCTGGCCGAGTTCCCGGGCTCGTTCGCCGCCGAAGGGCTCGCCGCGCGGCTGCGGCTCGAGCAGGACGAGGAGCTGCGGGCCGCGTTCGCCGCGCTCGACGACGGCGAGCAGCAACGCGGGCTGGACGCGCTGATCGCCGCGATCGCGGATTCCCGCGACGAGCGGCGCGAGGACCTGCGCCGCGCGGTCGTGGGCGTGCTCGACCAGCTCGGCGTCGAGCACCCCGTCGCGCGCGAGTCGCGGCGCAAGCTCGCCTCCGCGTTGTATTAGCTCACAAACCCGATCAAGTTTCTCGACAGCTATCCTCCCGCCGCGTGAGCGCGCCCGACCATCTGCACGCGCTCGAGTCCGAGGCCGTGCACGTCTTCCGGGAGGTTGCCGCCGAGCTCGAGCGTCCCGTGCTGCTGTTCTCCGGCGGCAAGGACTCGATCGTGCTGCTGCGGCTGGCCGAGAAGGCGTTCCGGCCGGGGCGCTTCCCGTTCCCCGTGATGCACGTCGACACGGGCCACAACTTCCCCGAGGTGCTCGAGTACCGCGACCGCCGCGTCGAGGAGATCGGCGAGCGGATGATCGTCGCCAAGGTCGAGGACTCGATCGCCGCGGGCCGCGCGCGCGAGGAGTGGGACGCCAGCCAAGCCCGGCAGCTCGCGCAACCGGCTCCAGACGGTGACGCTGCTCGACGCGATCGAGCACGGGCGCTTCGACGCCGCGTTCGGCGGCGCCCGGCGCGACGAGGAGCGCGCGCGCGCGAAGGAGCGGATCTTCTCGTTCCGCGACGACTTCGGCCAGTGGGACCCGCGCGCCCAGCGGCCGGAGCTCTGGAACCTCTACAACGGCCGCATCCGCCGCGGCGAGCACGTGCGCGTGTTCCCGCTCTCCAACTGGACCGAGCTCGACGTCTGGCACTACATCCAGCAGGAGCAGCTCGAGCTGCCGTCGATCTACTACGCGCACGAGCGCGAGGTGTTCGAGCACGACGGGATGCTCTACGCCGTCTCGGAGTACGTCGAGCCGTCGTCCGAGCCGTTCACCGAGTCCGTGCGCTACCGCACCGTCGGCGACATGACGATCACCGGCGCGGTGCGCTCCAGCGCGACCGCGATCGCCGACGTGATCACCGAGATCGCCGCCACCCGCATCACCGAGCGCGGCGAGACGCGCGCCGACGACCGCACCTCGGAGGCGGCGATGGAAGACCGCAAGCGCCAGGGCTACTTCTAGGCGATGACGGTCACGCGACGGAAAGCAGCTGCTTGCGCCTCGCCACCGCCGGCTCGGTCGACGACGGCAAGTCGACGCTGATCGGGCGCCTGCTGCTCGACGCCAAGCTGATCCTCCAGGACACGCTGGACGCGCTGCACCGCAACGGCACCGACGGCGCGCCCGACCTCGCCTCGATCACCGACGGCCTGCGCGCCGAGCGCGAGCAGGGCATCACGATCGACGTCGCCTACCGCTACTTCACGACGCCGCGGCGCTCGTTCATCATCGCCGACACCCCGGGCCACGAGCGCTACACGCGCAACATGGTCACGGGCGCCTCGACGGCGCAGCTCGCGGTGATCCTGATCGACGCGCGCCACGGGATCATCGAGCAGTCGCGCCGCCACGCCTGCCTGTCGGCGCTGCTCGGGATCCGCCACATGGTCGCCGCGGTCAACAAGATGGACCTCGTCGACTGGGACGAGGAGCGCTTCCGCGGCGATCGAGAGCGAGTTCGGCGCGCTGGCCGAGCAGCTCGGCGTCCATGACGCGCGCGCCTTCCCGATCTCGGCGCTCAACGGCGACAACGTCGTCGAGCGCGGCGCGGCGGACTGGTACGACGGGCCGCCGCTGCTCGAGCACCTCGAGGCGGTCGACGTCGCGAGCGAGCGCGGCGCGGGGCCGCTGCGGCTGCCGGTGCAGTGGGTGATCCGGCCCGAGGACGGCGCGCGCGGCGAGCGCCGCTACGCCGGCCAGCTCGCCGGCGGCACGCTGCGCCCGGGCGACGAGGTCGTCGTGCTCCCGGCCGGCTCGCGCACGACCGTCACCGCCGTCGAGACGCACGACGGGCCGCTCGAGTCCGCCGCGCCGCCGGACTCGATCAGCGTGCAGCTCGCCGACGACCTCGACGTCGGCCGCGGCGAGCTGATCTGCAGCCCCGACGACCTGCCCGACGAGCGGCCGCCGGATCGAGGCGACGGTCTGCTGGATGGCCGAGCAGCCGCTGCGCGCGGGCGAGCACGTCGCGCTCAAGCACACGACGCGCACCGTGCGCGCGGCGGTCGAGTCGATCGACGCGCTGCTCGACGTGACGACGCTCACCGACGAGCCGCCGCCCGACGAGCTGGTGCTCAACGACATCGCGCGCGTCACGCTGCGCACCGCCGCGCCGATCGTCGCCGACCCCTACACCGACAACCGCACGACCGGCGCCTTCATCCTGATCGACGAGGACTCCAACGACACCGTCGCCGCCGGCATGGTGCGGCGCCGTGCGCGCCGGCGGCCGCGAGCCGGAGCACTCCCCCGGCGTGACGTGGCACGAGAGCGGCCTGGAGCGCGACCACCGCTGGGACTCGCTCGGCACGCGCGGCGCGACCGTCTGGCTGACCGGCCTGCCGGCCTCGGGCAAGTCGACGATCGCCGCCCAGCTCGAGCGCATCCTGGTCGAGGACGGCCATCCGGCGTACTTCCTCGACGGCGACAACCTGCGCCACGGGCTCTCCGGCGACCTGGCGTTCTCGCCCGCCGACCGGACGGAGAACATCCGCCGCGTCGCGCACGTCGCGCGGCTGATGGCCGACGCCGGGCATGGTCGCGATCGCCTCGCTCGTCTCCCCCGCGCACCACGACCGCGCGCTCGCGCGCGAGCTGCACGATGCCGCCGGGCTGCCGTTCCTCGAGGTCTACGTCGACACGCCGGTCGAGGTGGCCGAGAAGCGCGACCCGAAGGGCCTCTACGCGCGCGCCCGCGCGGGCAAGCTGGAGGACTTCACCGGCGTCAGCGCGCCCTACGAGGTGCCCGAGCACCCCGACGTGACGATCCACGCGCGCCGACGGAGGACGTGCAGCGCGAGCGCCGAGCGGCTGCGGCAGGCGCTCGAGCGGCTCTGGTTCCGGCTGACGCGCGCCGGTCCAGCCGTCGAGCTATCCATGGAGGGTCGTGCCCGCCCGCCGCGTCATCGCCCACCTCGACTGCGACGCGTTCTACGTCTCGGTCGAGCTGCTGCGCCGGCCGGAGCTGATCGGCAAGCCGGTCGTCGTCGCCGGCAGCGGGCCGCGCGCGGTCGTGACGACCGCCTCCTACGAGGCGCGCCGGTTCGGCGTCGGCTCGGCCTCGCCCGCCGCGCAGGCGCGCCGGCTGTGCCCGCAGGCGATCTTCATCGCGCCCGACTTCCAGGCCTACCGCGACAAGTCGCGCGAGGTCTGGGACGCTCGTGCGCGAGCGGCTGCCGGTCGTCTCGCAGGTCGGGCTCGACGAGGGCTACGCCGACGTCACCGAGGCGGAGAAGCCGCTGCGCGTGCTGCGCGAGCTGGTCGCCGAGGTGCGCGACCGCACCGGCATCACGATCTCGGTCGGCGTCGGGCCGAACCGGCTGATCGCCAAGGTCTCCTCCGACCTCGAGAAGCCGCAGGGCTTCGTGGCGATGGGCCGCGAGGAGGCGTGCCGGCGGCTGGCCGGCAGCTCGCTGCGGATCATCCCCGGCATCGGGCCCGAAGACGGCCGAGCGGCTCGCGGCGATGGGCCTGCACGACGATCGGCGCGCTGCAGCGCGCCGACGAGCGAGGTGCTCGCGGCGCGCTTCGGCGCGCGCCACGGCCGCGACCTGCTCGCGCGCGCGCACTTCCACGGCTCCGACGTCGTCGAGGCGGAGTCCGGGCCGGCCAAGTCGCGCTCCAACGAGACGACGTTCGACCCCGACATCGCCGATCCCGCCGAGCTCGAGGCGGTGCTGGCGCGGCTCGCCGGCGAGCTCTGCGAGGGCCTGCAGCGCAAGCAGGTGCGCGGGCGCACGATCGCGATCAAGGTCCGGCTCGACGACTGGACGACGGTCACGCGCGCCCGCACGCTGCCCGCGCCGGTCAACGACGCCGCGACGGTCGGCGGCGTCGCGCTCGAGCTGCTGCGCGCCTACGCGCCGCCGCGCCCGGTCCGGCTGCTCGGCGTGCGCGTGGCGGCGTTCGAGCGAGAGCCGAGCGCGACGGCCGGCCGGCGCCGCGGCCGCGGCCGGTCGCCGCAGCTCACGCTCCGCTCGGCCGCTAGTGCGTCGTGAGGATCGCGCCGTGGCCCTCGAAGCCGAGGCGCTGCGGCGGTCGCCGCGGTGAGGTCGTACTCGCGCCCGGCGACGTACGGGCCGCGGTCGATGACCGGCACGCGCACGGAGCGCCGGCCGTGCTTGAGCGTGACCATCGTGCCGCAGGGCAGCGACTTGTGCGCGACGCCGAGCCGGCCGGCGTCGAGCGTGCCGCCGCAACCGGTGCGGTTGCCGTACAGCCCGGGCCCGTACCAGGAGGCGTTCGCGGCGCGGTAGACGTTCAGGCGGCCGAGCGCGCGCTTGCCGGACCGCACGCCCGGGGCCACGCCGACGCGGACGCGGACGCGCGAGCTGCCGGTGCGCCCGAGGCGCTCGCGCAGCCGGAAGCGCCCTGCGGCATCGGTGCGATCGCGATCGATCGCCCGCCAGCGCCGTCCGCGCCTGACCTGCAGCGAGACGCTGACGCCGCCGACGGCCGGCCGCGACCGTGCCGGCGACGGCCGTGCGACCGCCGGCGCGGACGTCGAGCTTGCTGTCGTGCACGTCGATCCGCGGCTGTGCGGTGGCGTGTCGTCGGTCGTGGTCTCGGTCTGGGCGGGCGCGGACTGGGCGCCGGCGCAGGTGATGGCGAAGCAGAGCGCCCCGGCAGCGCGGGCGCGCGAGGTTTCGCGGTCTCATGGAGACCTCCTTGGGCGTCCGACCCGGATGCCTACGGGGTCAGCTGACGGGCTCGCGCCCCATCGCGGAGCGGCGCCGCGAACGGCGCCTGCACCCGATGAGCGTCGCTACCGCGGCTTGCGCCGCGGATTCGCCCCGGCCAAGGCCTCCCCGGCCCCGGCAAGTGGGTCCCCCGCCCGGCAGCACATCGTGTGCCACGGTTCGGCGGTCGAACGAGCGTGCGAGCATAGCGGGTGCCGCCCCGCACCCCCCGATGCGCCACAATCAGCGCGTGACCAACCTGGACCGCCTCAGCGGGCTCGACGCCTCGTTCCTCGCGCTGGAGGAGGGCGGCGCGCACATGCACGTCGGCTCGGTGCTGCTGTTCGACGGCGCGGCGCCGCCGTACGAGGACTTCGTCGCACAGCTCGAGCGCCGGCTCGCGCTCGTCCCGCGCTACCGGCAGAAGCTGGCGTTCCCGCCGCTGGTCCAGAGCCGCCCGGTGTGGATCGACGACCCGCATTTCAACGCCGGCTACCACGTACGGCACACTGCGCTCCCGGCGCCGGCCGGCGAGGAGGAGCTGCGGCGGCTCGCCGGGCGCGTCTTCGCGCAGCGGCTCGACCGCTCCAAGCCGCTGTGGGAGCTGTGGCTGGTCGATCGCGTCGGCGACGACCGCTTCGCGATCGTCGCCAAGACGCATCACTGCCTCGTCGACGGCATCTCCGGCGTCGACATCACCACCGTGCTGTTCGATCTCGACCCCGAGCCCGCCGAGCTGCCGCGCCCACCGAGCCGTGGCTGCCACGGCCCGAGCCGACGCGGGCGGCGCTGCTGGCGGACGCGCTGCGCGAGCGCGCCGCCGGTCCGCTCGGCCTGGCGCGCACGGCCGCCGGCGCCACGACCCACCCGCGGCCGCGGTCGCCGCCGGGCCGCACGGCGCTCGGCGGCCTCGCCGCGCTCACGCACGCCGGGCTGGCCGGGGCGCCGCGCTCGCCGCTGAACGTGCGGATCGGGCCGCACCGGCGCTTCGCCTGGGTCGACGGCGACCTGGCGACGTTCAAGTCGATCAAGAACGCGCTCGGCGGAACGGTCAACGACGTCGTGCTCGCCGTCGTCGCCGGGGCTCTGCGCAGCCACTTCCTCGCGCACGGCTACGACACCGAGGTCGATCTCAAGGCGATGGTGCCAGTCTCCGTGCGGGCGGACTCCGAGCGCGGCGCGCTCGGCAACAAGGTCGCCGCGATCTACGCGCCGCTGCCGATCGGCCTCGAGGACCCGATCGCGCGCTTCCGCGCCGTGCACGAGGCGATGCGCGGCCTCAAGGAGTCCGGCCAGGCCGTCGGCGCCGAGACGATCACCGCGCTGGCCGACTTCGCGCCGCCGACGATCCTCTCCCAGGCCGCGCGCATCCAGGCGGTCCAGCGCTTCTTCAACCTGACGGTCACCAACGTGCCCGGCCCGCAGTTCCCGCTCTACCTGCTCGGCCGGCGGCTCGCGCGCCTGTATCCGCTCGTGCCGATCGTGGAGAACGCCGCGCTCGGGATCGCGATCATGTCCTACAACGGGCGGATCGACTTCGGCCTGGTGTCCGACTACGACGCGCTGCCCGACCTCGACGACATCGCCGCCGCGCTCGAAGCCGCGATCGCGCGAGCTCGCCGCGGTGGCCGCCGCCTCCGACATGCGCGCCCGCGGCGCCGCGCCGCGCAGCACGCCTGACAGGATCGACGCCCGTGGCCGGCACGCTCGCACCGCTCACGCTCGCGCTCGCCCAGGTCGACCCGCGCGTCGGCGACCTCGAGGGCAACGCCCGGCTCGTGCGCGAGCACATCGCGCGGGCGCGCGACGCCGGCGCCGAGCTGGTGCTGTTCCCGGAGCTGGTGCTGTCCGGCTATCCGCCGGAGGACCTGCTGCTCAAGGAGCACTTCCTGCAGGCGGCGCAGGAGGCGCTGGCCGGGCTGGCGGAGGAGACGCAGGGGATCGTCGCGATGGTCGGCTTCCCCGAGCGTGCCGACGACGTCTACAACGCGCTGGCGGTGCTCGCCGGCGGCGCGGTGCACGCGGTCTACCGCAAGACCCGGCTGCCGAACTACGGCGTCTTCGACGAGCAGCGCTACTTCCAGGCCGGCGACGACGCGGTCGTGCTCGACCTCGGAACGGCGCGCATCGGGCTCACCGTCTGCGAGGACATCTGGACCCCGGGGCATCCGGCGGCGGAGGCCGCGCTCGCCGGGGCGACGCTGATCGTCAACGCGTCCGCCTCGCCCTACTTCGCCGGCAAGGGCCGCCAGCGCGAGCAGATGCTGGTCCAGCGCGCGCGCGACAACCTCTGCGCGATCGCCTTCTGCAACTGCGTCGGCGGCCAGGACGAGCTGCGTCTTCGACGGTCACTCCGTGGTGATCGACCACGAGGGCACCGTGCTCGCGCGCGCGCCGCAGTTCGACGAGTCGCTGACGCTCTGCACCGTCGACCTGCAGGCGGCCGCCACGGCGCGCCTGCGCGACACGCGGCTGCGCCCGCCGGTGCGGCGCGCGCTGCCCGACGTGCGCCGGCTCGGCCCGCTCGAGCGCACGCCCGCGCCGGCGCGGACGCTCGGCGGCGAGGTCGCGCCGCTGCTCGAGCCTGAGGCCGAGGTCTACGCCGCGCTGTGCCTCGGCGTGCGCGACTACGTGCAGAAGAACGGCTTCGAGCACGTCGTGCTCGGCCTCTCGGGCGGGATCGACTCGACGCTCGTCGTGCTGATCGCCGCCGACGCGCTCGGCGCCGACCGCGTCACCGCGGTCGTGATGCCCTCGCGCTACTCCTCGCAGGGCACCCAGAGCGACGCGCGCGAGCTGGCCGCAACCGCTCGGCATCCAGTGCCTCGACCTGCCGATCGCCCCCGCGATGGAGGTCTACGAGCAGATGCTGGCGCCGGTCTTCGAGGGGCGCGAGCCCGACATCACCGAGGAGAACCTGCAGGCGCGGATCCGCGGCAACCTGCTGATGGCGCTGTCGAACAAGTTCGGCTGGCTCGTGCTCACGACCGGCAACAAGTCCGAGAACTCCGTCGGCTACTCGACCCTCTACGGCGACTCCGCCGGCGGCTTCGCGGTCATCAAGGACGTGCCGAAGACGCTCGTCTACCGGCTCGTCGACTTCCGCAACGGGCGCGACCCGGAGCGCCCGGTCCCGCGCTCGATCATCGAGCGCCCGCCGAGCGCCGAGCTGCGGCCCGACCAGACCGACGCCGAGTCGCTGCCCGACTACGACACGCTCGACGCGATCCTCGCGGCCTACATCGAGGAGGACGCCGGCCGCGACCGGCTCGCGCTCGCGGGGCTGCCCGACGAGGCGGTCGAGCGCGTCTTCGCGCTCGTCGACCGGGCCGAGTACAAGCGCCGCCAGGCGCCGCCCGGGATCAAGATCACGCCGCGTGCGTTCGGCCGCGACCGGCGCATGCCGATCACGAACGCCTACCGCGGCTAGCGGGCCGGCGCAGCGCGGCGAGGCGCGCGCGAGCGCGTCCATCGTCTCGGCGTGGAGGAAGTGGCCGAGGCTGATGCGGGCGACGCCGAGCTCGGCGAGCCGCTCGATCGGCGGCGCGCCCGGCCCGAGCAGGATGTTGACCGGCACGCCGAGCTCGACGAACGCGGCGATCGTCGCCTCGTCGGTGACGCCGATCGGGTAGACGCAGTCGGCGCCGGCGTCGCGGTAGGCGCGGGCGCGCGCGAGTGCCTCGGCGGTCTCGCCGCCGCGCAGGTGGACGTCGACGCGGGCGTTGACCACGAGGTCGGCGCTCTGCTTGACGCGCGCGATCCGCGCCGCATGCCGCTCGACCGGCACGAGCGCCGGCCGGTCGCCGTGGTCGGTGTCCTCGAGGTTGAGACCGACCGCGCCGGCCGCGAGCGACGCGCTGCGCGAGCTCGGCGGCGTCGAGCCCGTAGCCGGCCTCCATGTCGGCCGTCACGGGGAGCCGACCGCGCGGGCGACGCGCGCCACCGCCGCGAGCATCTCCTCGACCGGCGTCTGCTCGCCGTCCTCGTAGCCGAGCGCGTCGGCGACGCCGCTGCTCGTCGTGGCGACGGCAGCGAAGCCGGCCTGCTCGACCAGCCGCGCGGTGCCGGCGTCCCAGGCGTTGGCAGGACCAGCGGGTCGCCCGCGACGTGCAGCGCGCGCAGCGCCGCGGCGCTCACCTCAAGCCTCGCGGACCGCGATCGTCATGCGCACGAGCGCGCACAGCCGCTCCTGGTCGTCGCTGATCTCGACCTCCCAGACCCAGGTCGTGCGGCCGCGGTGGCGGCGCCGGGCGACCGCGTGGATCGTCCCGTCGACGATCGGGCGCAGGAAGGACGTCTGGTTGGAGAGTCCCTGCGCGCTGCGGCCGTCGTCGCGGACGGCGACCCACGTCGCGATCGAGGTCATCGACTCGGCGATCGAGGCGAAGACGCCGCCGTGGACCAGGCCGGCCGGCTGCTTGAGCTCGTCGCGCACCGCGACCCGGGCGGTGACCTCGTCGTCGGAGATCGTCAGGAGCTCGAGCCCGTAGAGGCCGTCGAAGCCCGGCAGCTCGCGCCACGGCAGGCTTGCGATGTCGTTCACGCGCGGGCACTTTAATGGGTGGCCGATGAGCGCACTCGAGCCACTCGCCCCCGACCAGCGCGCCGTCGTCGCGCTGGTGCTCCAGCAGGGGCGCTCGTACGACGAGATCGGCGCCCTGCTCGGTCTCCCGGTCGACGCGGTGCGCGACCGCGCGCATGCCGGGCCTCGCCGCGCTGGCGCACGACAACGGCCTGCCGGCGGAGGTCACCGGCCCGCTCGCGGACTACCTGCTCGGCCAGCAACCGCCCGCCGACGCCGAGGCGACGCGCGGGCTGCTCGCCGAGTCGGCGCCCGCCCGCGCGTGGGCGAGCGGCGTCGCCGCGCAGCTCGCGCGGCGCTGCCGCCGAACGGGCTGCCAGACGCGGCCCGGCGCCCGCCGAGCGACGAACCGCCGCCCGCCCGCCGTCGCGGCTCGGCGGCGCGCTGCTGATCGCGGGCGTGCTCGCCGTCGTCGCGGTCGTGCTCTTCCTCGTGCTCCGCGGCGGCGACGACCCCGGACGCGGAGCCGGCCGCCACGCGGGCCGCCCGACCGCCACCGCGACGCACGCCTCGCCGACCGCCGGCGGCGCAGGTCGCCGACACGATCGCGCTGCGCTCGCCGGCCGGCAGCGACGCGACGGGCACGATGACCGTCTACCTGCAGGACGAGACAGCTGCTGTTCGAGCTCGAGGCGCAGGACGTGCCGCCGAGCGGCGACGGCGCCGCCTACGGCGTCTGGCTGACCGGTCCGGGCGACAGGGCGCGCCGGCTCGGGTTCACCGACCCGGTCGGCGAGGACGGGCGGCTCGGCATCCAGGGTCCGAGCGAGAACGACCTCGCCCGCTTCCCCCAGCTCTACGCGACGTACGCGCGCGTGGTCGTGTCGCGCGAGACCACGGAGGACGCGCGGCGCCCGAGCCCGGTGGTCCTCACCGGCAAGCTGCCGAGCGGGTCGCTCGGGCGGCTGACGCCTCGGGTGCGAGCCGCCCGCGCGACGACGAGCAGCTCCGGCCCGCAGCCGGCCGGCTCGCGGTTCCAACCCCGTGTGCTGACGTCGCAGCCGCTTCGCGAACCGTCCGCTGCCCTGGTGACCGGTCGGACGTGCCCGGCGCCGTTCGGCGCGCTCCGGGCGGTCCTAGCGGACGACCGGCGCCTGGTCGCACGCCTCGGGCGGCGCGGCGTTCGGGACGTTCGGCGTGCCGATCGGCGTGCCTGGCACGGTGATGCCGCTGACGAGCACCTGGCGGACCGAGACCGCCTCGGTCTGGATCGCGTCGAACTCGCCGGCGGGCTTGACGCCTGCGCGTTGACGGTCGTGCTGACCGCCGCCACGCCGGCCGAGTTGGCACCAGGAGCCGCCCGACGGGAAGGCGGTGACGCCCGGTGTCGGCAGGCAGACGCCGTCCTTGTAGGCCACCGCGACGTAGGGCGTGCTCGGGCCAGGCCGCTGATCGTCGCCGCTGCGGTGATCGGCGCGCCGGCGCCCGCCTGGGTGAACTTGACCGAGCCGCTGACCTGGCGCAGACCATCGGTGCCGCTGGTGGTGAGGCAGTTGCCCGAGCCGGCGCGGAACGTGCGCGTTGCCTCAGCAGGCGGCTGCGGCGGCGGGAGCGGCGAGCGTGCTGCAGCTGCACCGCGGCGCGACGAGGACATGGAACGGGGCATGAGGCCTCCGAGGAGTGGGGGTGTTCTGCGCCGGGGAGAGGAGCGCAGTGTCGGCTTGGCCATACCGGCGCTCCTCAGGCCGGAAACAGGCTCCTTGTGTGCCCCAACGGGCACGCCGCGGCCGGCCGGGGCAGGCCGCCTGCGTTGGCCGATTGCGGCGCCTGCCGGCGCTCGCGGCATCCGGCTCCCGCGGCGGCTCGCCGGGCTCAGCGTCGCCGTCGTAGTGACGAGCGCGTGCACGTCGAAGCCCTCGAGCCGCGCCGGCCGTCGAGGAAGGCGAGCTCGACGAGGAACGCGCAGCCGACGACGATGCCGCCGAGGCGCTTGCACGAGCTCGGCCAGCGCGCGCGCCGTGCCGCCCGTCGCGAGCAGGTCGTCGTGGATCAGCACGCGCGCGCCGTGCGGCGAGCGCGTCGGCGTGCATCTCGAGCGCGTCGATCCCGTACTCGAGGATGTACTCGGCGGTCACGACCTCGGCCGGCAGCTTGCCCGGCTTGCGCGCCGGCACGAACCCGGCCCCGAGCTCGCGCGCGATCGCCGCGCCGAGGATGAAGCCGCGCGCCTCGGCGGCCACGACGAAGTCGACGTCGCGCGGCCGCGCCCACTCCGCGATCCCCTCCACCGCGGTGTCGACCGCGTGCGGGTCGAGCAGCAGCGGCGTGATGTCCTTGAAGACGATCCCCGGCTTGGGGAAGTCCGGGATGTCGCGGATCAGCGCCCGCAGGTCCGCCGGCGCGCTCACCGCGCGATCCGCCGCAGGTCGCGCACGAGCAGCAGGTGCTTGAGGTGCGAGGCGACCGCGGCGAGGTTCTCGAGCGCCTCGACGGCCTCCTTGCGCCGCTCCGGGTTGCGCGAGCGCAGCGCCGGCGCGAGGATCTGCTGCAGCAGCGCCGACTCGCGCTCGGCCGACGTCTTGAACACGCGCAGGTTGCGCCCCGCGACGCCGTAGCGCGACAGCTCCGAGACGGCGCGCGCGATCTCGCGCTCGGTCTCGTCGTAGTACTTCGTGCCGCCGCGCGGGTCGCCCTTGACGATCCCGTAGTCCTCGAGCTCCGCGATCAGCCGCGGGTCGGCGCCGGTGTCCTCGACCACGTCCTCGAGCGAGTACAGCGCCCCCCGCTGGGCGATCGAGAACGTCAGCCGGCGCAGCGCCGCCCCGGGCCGCGCGTCGGTCGCGGCGGCGGCGCCGTCCTGCGCCGAGGACTGGGCGACCTCCGGCTCCGAGCGCCCGGCCGCGAGCTCCTGGCGGATCACGCGCAGCGGCAGGAACTCGTCGCGCTGCAGGCGCAGGATCGTGCGCAGGCGCGAGACGTCGTTGGTCGAGTAGAGCCGGTAGCCGCCCGGCGTGCGCCGCGGCGCCAGCAGCTTCTGGTCCTCGAGGTAGCGGATCTTGGAGATCGAGATGTCGGGGAACTCCTGCGAGAGCGCCTTGCAGACGGCGCCGATCGTGAGCGACTTGCCGCCGCCCGGCGGCGGCGCGGCGGCGGCTCGCCCTGCGGTCGGGGCGACGCCGGGCGGGCGGGGACGGCAGGGTCGGCGTCGTGCTCGGCCACCGGCTCGATCACCGCGCGATGTAGGTCAGCTTGTACTTGCCGATCTGCAGCTCGTCGCCCTCCTCGAGCTTGTGCGACTCGATCCGGCGCCGGTTCACGTAGGTGCCGTTGAGCGAGCCGGAGTCGTCGAGGAACCACGCGTCGGAGCGCCGCACGAGCACGGCGTGCTCGCGCGAGACGGTGACGTCGTCGAGGAACACCTCGGCCTCGGGCGAGCGCCCGATCGTCATCCGCTCGCCCTGCAGCGGGAACGACTGCCCGACGCGCCCGCCGCCGGAGCGGATGACCAGCGCGCCGCTGTCGGCCGCGACGTCGGCGACGTCGACCGGGCGCAGCTCACCGGTCGCCTCGTCGATCACGTACGTCGCGGTCGTGACCTCCTCCTTGCGCCTCCTGCTCGGCGCCCAGGTACGCGCCGCACTTGGGGCAGTAGTTCGACCCCTCGCCGACGACGAAACCGCACTCGGGGCAGTGGCGCGCCACGAGGCGCTACGACTCGTCGCCGCCCGAAGCCCGGCCGGCGAGGATGTCGGTGAGGCGCTGCACGTCCGCGCCGGAGATCACGTCCTCGCCGCCCTCGTGCTTCTTGCGCAGCCGGTTGACCAGCTCGGCACGGAGGATGTCGATCTTGCCGTGCAGGATGCGCCGGCGGTAGGACACCTCCTGCTCCTCGTCCGTGAGCTGCCCGATCAGGTCCTTGAGCTCCTGGTCCGAGAGCGAGCCAAGGTCCGGGAAGGTGTCCATCATGAAAACGCGGTCCTCTCCTGGGTCACAGACCCGCAAGCATAGCGATGCTCAAGCTCAGGATGAGGGTTTCTCCGCGGCCAGGGCGCGCTGCTGACGGCGCACGTCGCGAACGTACTGCGCGGCCGACGCGAGCCCAGCGCGAGGCCGAGGTAGAGCGACGCGTGCGCGAGCCACTCGACGCCCGCCATCGCGAAGAACAGCGCGCTCATCACCGGCCAGACGCCCCAGCGGCCGAGCCAGTTGACCCTGAGCTCGACGCCGTGGCGCTGGCCGTAGCGCACGAGTCCGATCACGAACAGCTCGCGCAGCGGCCAGCAGCGCGAGTCCCCAGCGCGGCAACAGCTCGAAGTTCCAGCACACGATCACGCCGGAGAGCACCAGCAGGCGGTCGACCAGCGGGTCGAGCAGCGTGCCCAGGCGCGAGTACTGGCCCGTGACGCGCGCGGCGATCCCGTCGAGGTAGTCCGTCCAGCTGATCACCGCGAAGAGGATCACCGGCAGCGCATCGGTGCCGCTCTCCGACGACAGCGCGAGCACGAGGAAGACCGGGATCAGCGCGAGGCGGACGAAGCCGATCGCGTTCGGGATCGTCCACGGGCGCCACGGCTGCGCCCGGCAGCGTCTCGGGCGGCGGCGGGCCCGAGCGATCCAGGCCCGACAGCCGGCGGAAGGTGAGCCGCGCGCGCTCTACGGGAGGCTGCGCCACAGGTCCGCCGCCGCGCCCGCGGCGCCCTCGAGCGGCAGGCTGCGCGGCTCGCGCCCGCGCCGTACCTGCGCCTCGATCTCGCCCGCCTCGAGCGTCCGCCGCCCGACCGTCAGCCGCAGCGGCACGCCGAGCAGCTCCGCGTCGGCGAACTTCGTGCCCGGGCCGGCGTCGCGGTCGTCGTAGAGCACGTCGAGGCCGGCCTCGCGCAGCTCCCCGTAGAGCCGCTCGGCCAGCTCGCGCTCATCGCGTGCCGTCCTTGCCGAGCCCGACCAGCTCGACGTCGAAGGGAGCGATCGAGCGCGGCCACGCGATCCCCTGCTCGTCGGCGAACTGCTCGACCGCGGCGGCCGCGATGCGCGCCGGCCCGAGCCCGTAGGAGCCCATCCAGATCAGCTGCTCCTTGCCGGCCTCGTCGAGGTAGGTGGCGCCGAGCGGCTCGGAGAAGCGCGTGCCGAGCTTGAAGATGTTGCCGACCTCGATCGCGGGCTCGATCCGGATCGCGATGCCCGCCGACGGTGTCGCCGGCCTCGACGCGTGCGGATGTCGACGGGCTCGAACGCGAAGTCGCGCCCCGGCTCGACGCCGCGCAGGTGCGCGTCGGGCCGGTTGGCGCCGGTCACGTAGCCACCCGGCGCGACGCCGTGGTCGAGCAGGATCGGCACGTCCGTGCCGACCGGGCCGATGTAGCCGGCGCGGGCCGATCGCGCGCTTCGAACTCCTCCGCCCGCGCGGGCCGGAACTCGGTGCCGAGCGCGTTCTGCAGCTTGATGTCGTTGACGCGATGGTCGCCGCGCAGCATCACGAGCCGCAGCTCGCCGCCGGCGATCACCGGGATAGGCCTTCAGCAGCGCGCCGGCGGGGACGCCGAGCGCACCGGCGACCGCGGCGACCGTGACCATCCCGGGGGTCTGCTCCAGCACCGGCTCGGGCAGCGCGGCGGGCAGCTCGACCGGCTGCGGCTCGGCGCTCGCGACCTCGACGTTCGCCGCGTAGCCGGGCGCGAGCGCGACGTCGTTCTCCCCGGCCGCGCAGGGCGCCATGTACTCGTGCGCGCCGAAGCCGCCCATCATCCCGACGTCGGACTCGACGCTGTACCACTCCAGCCCGAGCCGGTCGAAGATCCGCCCGTACGCGCCGACGTGCTTCTCGTAGCCCGCGTCGAGCCCCGCGCGGTCGCGGTCGAACGTGTAGGCGTCCTTCATGATGAACTCGCGCGTGCGCAGCACGCCGGCGCGCGGGCGCGGCTCGTCGCGCTCCTTGGTCTGGAAGTGGTAGAGGATCAGCGGCAGGTCGCGGTAGGAGCGCACGAGCTGGGCGACGTGCGACGTGATGCACTCCTCGTGCGTCATCGCGAGCACCATGTCGGCGCCCCTGCGGTCCTGCAGCTTGAACAGCTCCGGGATCGGATAGCGCCCGCTGCGCTGCCACAGCTCGGCCGGCTGCAGCACCGGCATCAGCAGCTCCTGGCCGCCGATCGCGTCCATCTCCTCGCGGATGATCTGCGACGATCTTCTGGTGCACGCGCCAGCCGGCGGGCAGCCAGGTCCACAGCCCGCTGCCGACCTGCCTGACCATGCCCGCCCGCACGAGCAGCTTGTGCGACAGCGCCTCGGCGTCGGCGGGCGCCTGCTTCTCGGTCGGGAGGAGATAGCCGGAGAGTCTCGTCATGCGGTCGCAGAGCCTAGTGATATGACTCCGGACACCCGAAACGAGGAGACCTGGACGATGGCCTACGAAGTCCCACCGCTTCCCTACGCCTACGACGCGCTCGAGCCGCACATCGACAAGGCGACGATGGAGTTCCATCACGACAAGCACCACCAGGCCTACGTGGACAAGGCGAACGCCGCGCTCGAGGGCACGCCGCTCGAGGACAAGCCGATCGAGGAGGTCCTCGCCGACCTCAGCCAGGTGCCCGAGGACAAGCGCGGCGCCGTCCGCAACAACGGCGGCGGCCACTACAACCACAGCCTCTTCTGGGAGTCGATGAGCCCGGACGGCGGCGGTCAGCCCGACGGCGCGCTCGCCGAGGCGATCGACTCCGCGTTCGGCTCGTTCGAGGACTTCAAGGCGCAAGGTCAAGGAGACCGGCGTCGGCCAGTTCGGCTCCGGCTGGGCCTGGCTCGTGTACGACGGCAACAGCCTCGCGGTCGTCGGCACGCCGAACCAGGACACGCCGCTCGCGGACTCCCGGACGCCGCTGCTCGGCGTCGACGTCTGGGAGCACGCCTACTACCTCAAGTACCAGAACAAGCGGCCCGACTACATCGACGCCTGGTGGAACGTGGTCGACTGGAGCAAGGTCGCGGAGCGCTACAGCGCGGCGACCGGCTGACGCGCGCCTACTCGCAGACACCGGCGATGAAGGGGACGCCGATCACGGTCGGTCCTGCCGCTGTCGACGTCGACGCCGAAGTGGAACTTGCCGCCGCCGTCCTTGGGGATCTTGACGAGCGTCAGCCGGAAGACCTCGTCGGTGGCGTGCGAGACCTTGCGCCTTGGGGAACTTCGCCTTGATCTGAGCGATCGTCGCGCCGATCGCCGACCCCGCGCGCCTTCGCCCCGCCGCGGATCGTGATGCTCCGTCACGGTCCGCGGCGCCGTCAGCGTGTAGGTCGACGAAGCCCTGCAGCGGCGCCTTGAGCTTGGCGCTGCGCGTGTCCGGGCCGCCGAGCTCGCAGCCGGGGCGGAGCGGCCCGACGAGTCCCTGCTCCCGCAGCTGCGAATGGCGTCTTGCCGAGCTTGACCTGCCCGACTCCCGCGCCGGTGATGCGCTTGGCGGCGGCGTGCTCGCGCGCGCTGCCCGGCGCGCGTCGCGGTGCCGAGGACGGCCGTCGGCGAGCGCGACGCCCGCGATGCTGGTTCTTGCGACTGATCATCTGGCCGACGTTACCCGGGGCCGGCGTCGGCCCTGCCACCTCATCGGGATGAGCGTTGGTCACCCGCTACGCGCGGGTGAAGCGGCGGCCGTCGGTCGGCGAGGCGTCCTCGTCGAGCGGACGGCGGTCAGCGCGGCGGCGATGCTGTCGGCGTCGGCGCGCGCGCTCTCGGCCTCCAGCTTCGCGAGGCGCTCGGGCGTCAGCTCGCCGGCGTTCTCCTCCTCGATCCGCTGCAGCCACTCCGCGCCTGCGGCCTGCGCGGTCGCGTCGACGTCGATCCGCTTCGTCGCCGTGTACTTGTCGATCTCCTTGAACAGCTCGTCGACGAGCTGGTCCTGGGGCACCTTCTTGAGCGCCTTGCCGCGCGAGAAGATCAGGCCCTCGTTCTTGGCGCCGGTGATGCCGAAGTCGGCATGCGAGGCCTCGCCGATGCCGTTGACCGCGCAGCCGAGCACCGCGACCTCGACCGGGTCCGCGTAGGCCTCGAGGCGCTTCTCGATGTCGGCCACGACCGTGTCCATGTCGAACTGCAGCCGGCCGCAGGTCGGGCAGGCGATCAGCACCGGGCCGCGCTCGCGCAGCTTGAGCGCCTTGAGGATCTCCCAGGCGACCTTGACCTCCTCCTCCGCGTGGAAGGTGGAGAGCGAGATCCGGATCGTGTCGCCGATGTCGTCGGCCAGCAGCGTGCCGAGCCCGACGGCGCTCTTGAGCGAGCCCGGTCCACTTCGTGCCGGCCTCCGTGATGCCGAGGTGCAGCGGATACGGGATGCGCTCGGAGAGCAGGCGGTTCGCCGCGATCGTGTTCGGCACGTTGGTCGACTTGATCGAGACCTTGAAGTCGGTGAAGCGCAGCCGCTCCATCAGCTCGACGAACTCGACGCCGGCGGTGACGAGCGCCTCGACGGAGTTCTCGCGCTCGAGCGCGTGCAGGTGCTTGGGCAGCGAGCCGGAGTTGACGCCGATGCGCATCGGCACGCCCTTGGCGGTCGCGCGCTCGGCGACCTCGGCGACCTTGTCGGGGCCGCCGATGTTGCCCGGGTTCAGTCGCACGCAGTGCGCGCCCGCGTCGATCGCCTTGAGCGCGAGCGTGTGGTTGAAGTGGATGTCGGCGATCACCGGGATCGGCGAGTCGCGCACGATCGTCTTGAGCGCCTCGATGTCCTTGTCGCGCGGCACCGCGACGCGCACGAGATCCGCGCCGGCATCGGCGACGCGGCGGATCTGGTCCATCGTCGCGCTCAGGTTGGCCGTCTCGGTCTTGGTCATCGTCTGCACGACGACCGGCGCGCCACCGCCGACCTGGACGCCGCCGACGTTGACGTGTCGCTGAGAAGCCATCTCCCGACCAGTCTAGAAGCCGGTCGGGCCGCTACCTGACCTGGAAGCCGTCCCCGGTCAGCCGCCCGATGTCGTTCGTCAACCCGACCATGAACAGCGCCAGCACCAGCGCGAAGCCGATGAAGCCGGCGCGCTCCATCACCCGGAACGGGATCGCGCGGCCGCGCACCTTCTCGGCCAGGGCCCAGAAGATGTGGCCGCCGTCGAGCGGCAGGAACGGGAACAGGTTGATCACGCCGAGCGAGAGCGAGATCAGCGCGAGCAGGAAGACGGCGCGGTCGGTCGACAGCTGGATCGACTGGCGCGTGGCCTCGTAAGAGCCGACGACGCCGGAGATCTCCTTGCGCTTCTCGGCCTCGAAGACGCCGGCGATCGCCTCGACCGTGGCGGTGGTGACGAACCACATCTGGTCGACGCTGAGCCGCATCGCGTCGTCGATGCCGCCGACCGATTCGCGTTCCTCCTTGTAGGAGAAGCCGAGCAGCGGCCGCTTCAGGTCGGCGTCGTAGATCGGCGTGATCGCGACGCTGCGCTCGCGCCCGTCGCGGATCAGCGTCACCTGGGCCGGCTCGGCGGCCTTGCAGCCATCGGTCGGGGTGCCGGCGCAGCGATGGGTGCTCACCTGACGGATCAGCGCTGCGGTGTCGCCGCGCCGCCCGTCCACCGCCACCACACGGTCGCCCTCCTGCAGGACCTGCGCCGCCGCGCCGTCCTTGTTGAGCGTCTCGACCGTGTTCGTGGACGAGCCCGTGGGCACGCCCCAGATCAGCAGGTAGGAGATCAGCATCACGAACGCGAGCACGATGTTGACCGCCGGCCCGGCCGAGATGACCGTCGATCCGCTTCCACACCGGCTGGCGGTAGTAGGCGCGATGCGCGACCTCCGGCGGGATCTCCTCCGCCGGGTTCATGCCCGTGATCTTCACGTAACCGCCGAGCGGGATCGCACCGATCGCGTACTCGGTCTCGCCGCGACGCACGCGCGCGAGCAGCGGCGGGAAGAACAGCGCGAAGCGCTCCACGCGCATCCCGACGGCCTTGGCCGCGGCGAAGTGGCCCGCTTCGTGCAGGATGATCAGCGCGGCGAAGCCGAGGAATGCGAGCACCCAGCTCAAGCGCGCACCTCGATGCTCTCGGCGGCGACGCGGCGTGCCTCGGCGTCGGCGTCGTAGAGCGTGTCGAACGAGTGCACCGGAGCGGCGGGCAGCTGCGCCAGCGCCGTCTCGATCACGGCCGGGATGCCCATGAAGTCCAGCCGGCCGGACAGGAACGCGTGCACGGCGACCTCGTTGGCGGCGTTCAGCACGCAGGTCGCGGTCCCGCCGGCCTGCGCGGCCGCGCGCGCCAGCGCCAGGCAGGGGAAGGCGTCGAGGTCGGGCGGCTCGAACTCCAGCGCGCCGACCGCGGCGAGGTCGAGCGTGCGCACGGGCACGTCGACGCGGTCGGGATGGTGCAGCGCGTAGGCGATCGGCACGCGCATGTCGGGGTGCCCGAGGTGGGCGAGCGTCGCGCCGTCGCACAGTCCCACGAGCGCGTGCACGATCGACTGCGGGTGCACGACGACGTCGATCCGGTCGTACGGCGTGCCGAACAGCCAGTGCGCCTCGATCACCTCGAGACCCTTGTTCATCAGCGTCGCCGAGTCGATCGTGATCTTGCCGCCCATGTCCCACGTCGGGTGCCGCAGCGCCGCCGCGACGCCGACGTCCGCGAGCTCGGCGCGGGTGCGCCCGCGGAACGGCCCGCCCGAGGCGGTCAGGGTCAGGCGCTCGACGGTTCCCGGCCGCTCGCCGTTGATCAGCTGGTGCAGCGCCGAGTGCTCGGAGTCGACCGGGATCAGCTGCGCCCCGGTCGCCTCGGACAGCGCCATCACGAGCTCCCCGCCCACGACCAGCGACTCCTTGTTGGCGAGCGCGACGTCGACGCCTTCGGTCAGCGCGACGATCGTCGGGCCCAGGCCCGCGGAGCCGACGATCGCGTTGAGCACGAGGTCGGCGCCGGACTCCGCCACGAACCGCACGAGCCCCTCGGGCCCGGCGAGCACCTCGCCGTCGGTCCACGCCTCCGACGCGCGCGCGGCGGCGTCGCGATCGTTCAGCGCTATCCGGCCGACACCATGGGCGCGCGCCTGCGCGACGAGCGCGTCGTGCGAGCGCTCGGCCGACAGCCCGACCAGCTCGAACGCCTCGGGCGCGCGCGCCACGACGTCGAGCGCCTGGGTGCCGATTGAGCCGGTAGAGCCGAGGATCAGGAGCCGCTTCATGCGGCGGCCAATGATGGCAGGGGGTAACTACGCGATCGCTAAGGCCCGGACGACTCGCCGCGCGCCTGGCGTGCCAGCGGGCGCACGAACCAGAGCCCCGCGATCACGGCCGCGATCGCGCCCGAGTAGATCCACACGCGCGCGCCGTCGAACATGATGTCGGTGATCAGCAGCGACCGAGCCGCCGAGCGCGACGGCGAGGAAGCCCAGGCCCGCGATCGTCAGCTCGTTGGCCGACTCGACGATCCACGCGCGATCGCTCTGGTGGAAGCGCAGCCGGTGCGCGGCCGACGGCGCGATCAGGCAGGCGGTCGAGAGCGCGGTGACGACCAGCGTGACGTAGTAGACGTCGCGCTGGAACGCCGTGAGCGTCGCGAAGCGCTGCGAGAACGGCACGGTGAGCAGGAACGCGAACAGGATCTGGACGCCCGGGAGCGCGACGCGCAGCTCGTTGAGCAGCTCGATCATCTGCCGGTCGCGGCGGCGTTCGTCCTTGCCGCGGTCGTCCGGGCCCGCTTCGACATGCCGTGTCTGGTCGGAGCTCGTCATAGCAGCGCCAGCCACACGTAGTACCCGGCGACGAGCGAGAACAGCGCCGCGTCGAGCCGGTCCAGCGCGCCGCCGTGCGGCCCGAACATCGCGCCCGCGTCCTTGTAGCCCGCGTCGCGCTTGATCTTGGACTCGAAGAGGTCGCCGAGCGGGGCCGCCAGCCCGACGACGACGCCGAGCAGCAGCGCGTTCCAGCCGCCGAGCCAGTCCTGATAGAGGCCGGCGCACCAGACCGCGAGGGTTGCGCCGGCGATGCCGAAGGCCAGCCCCTCCAAGGTCTTGCTGGGCGAGACGCGCAGCGCCAGCGGGCGCGTGCCGAAGGTGCGCCCGCCAAGGTAGGCGGCCGTGTCGCCGAGGAAGGTCCCGACGAGGATGTCGATCACGATGCCGTCGCCGTGCGGCAGCCCGCGCAGCAGGATCGCGTGCGCGATCGCGAGCCCGATCCAGAAGGTCCCGAGCAGCGTCAGCGCCATCGCGTCGGTCAGCGGCACGTCCGGGCGCTCGGGCAGCGCCAGCGCGATCAGGAACAGCAGCGGGAAGAACGCGACCGTCGCGAGCAGCACGTGATGCTCGCCGCCGAAGTGCGCCGCCGCCGCCAGCCCGATCAGGCCGAGGAAGCCGGCGAGGCGGATCGGGCGCAGGCTCGCGTACATGCGGAACAGCTCGTGCAGGCAGATCAGGCCGAGCAGCACCACCCCGACCGCGAAGACCGGGCCGCCGGCAGCGACGATCAGGATCGCGTACGCGGCTGCAGGGATCGCGACCCAGACGCGCGCGCCGAGGTCCGAGACGGAGTTGCGCCGGCGCGAGCGCCGCGAGCGCCGGCGCGACGAGCTGCGGCGCGGCGCGGCCGCCATCAGCGACCGCCGAAGCGCCGGCGGCGCGCGGTCAGCTCGGCGAGCGCGAACTCGAGCTCGGCGCGCCCGAAGTCGGGCCAGAGCACGTCGGTGAAGTGCAGCTCGGAGTAGGCGGACTGCCAGAGCAGGTAGTTCGAGAGCCGCTGCTCGCCGCTCGTGCGGATGATCAGGTCGGGGTCGTGCATGTCGGGCGCGTACAGGTGCGCCCGGAACTCCTCCTCGGTGGTGCCGCTGAAGCTGCGCGCGGCATCGACGATCTCTGCCCGGCCGCCGTAGTTGAAGGCGACGAACAGCG
Source organism: uncultured Solirubrobacteraceae bacterium (assembly GCA_963721315.1). GTDB lineage: Bacteria > Actinomycetota > Thermoleophilia > Solirubrobacterales > Solirubrobacteraceae > DASQMT01. The sequence goes on along the minus strand of CAVRIU010000005.1, from coordinate 9,654 downwards.
TGATCCGCTCGTTCGCGGCGGTCGTCTCCTCGGCCCAGCGCATCTGCTCGAGCAGCTCCTCCGCCACGCCCGTGCGGCGGCCGATGAAGCGCATCCGCACGCCCTCGGCGTGCAGCTCCGGCGTCTCGGCGAGGATCCGCTCGGAGAACATCTCCATCAGCGCCGCGACCTCCTCGATCGGGCGCGCCCAGTTCTCGGTCGAGAAGGAGTAGACGGTCAGCTCGCGGATGCCGAGCTCGACGGCGTCGCGGAGCCGTGCCTTGACCGCGTCGGCGCCGGCGCTATGGCCCTCCTCGACCGGAAGTCCGCGCTGCTTGGCCCAGCGTCCGTTGCCGTCGGTGATGATCGCGACGTAGGTGGCGCCGGCGCTCACACCTCGAGGATCTCTTCTTCCTTGGCCTTGACCAGCGCGTCGAGCTCGTGCACGCGCTCGTCGGTGACCTTCTGCAGCGCGTCCTCGGCGCGGTGCTCGTCGTCGGCGCCCGCCTCGCCTGCATCGCGCAGCTCGCGCAGGTCGTGCATCGTGTCGCGGCGGATGTTGCGCAGCGCGACCTTGCCCTCCTCGGCGAGGCTGCGCACGACCTTGACGAGGTCCTTGCGCCGCTCCTCGGTCAGCTCGGGGATCGTCAGGCGGATCATCTGCCCGTCGTTGGACGGCGTGATGCCGATGTCGGACTCCATGATCGCGCGCTCGATCGACTTGATCGAGTTCTTGTCGTAGGGCTGCACCGTCAGCAGCCGCGCCTCGGCGGCGTGGATCGTCGCGAGCTGGCGTAGCGGCGTCTGCGCGCCGTAGTAGTCGACCGTGATGCGATCGAGCAGGTTCGGGCTCGCGCGGCCGGTGCGGACCGAGCCGAACTTGACGCGGGTCGCCTCCACGGACTTGCCCATGTGGTCGCGCGCGTCTGCCAGGAGGTCGTCGATGATGCTCATGCAGTCGTCACCAGGGTTCCAACCCGCTCGCCGGAAACTATCCGATCGATGTTCGACTCGTCGTTCATGTTGAAGACGTAGATCGGCAGGTTGTTGTCCATGCAGAGCGAGAAGGCGGTCGAGTCCATCACCTTCAGCCCGCGCTCGAGCGCCTCGCGATGCGTGATCTCGGGGATGAACCGCGCTCCGTCGTCGAGCCGCGGATCCGCGGTGTAGACGCCCTCGACGCCGTTCTTGGCCATCAGGATCGCCTCCGCGTGGATCTCCAGCGCGCGCAGCGCCGCCGCCGTGTCGGTGGTGAAGAACGGGTTGCCGGTGCCGGCGGCGAAGATCACGACGCGCGACTTCTCGAGGTGGCGCATCGCCCGGCGGCGGATGTAGGGCTCGGCGACCTCGGAGATCGTGATCGCGCTCTGCACGCGCGTGTGCACGCCGAGGCGCTCGAGCGCGTCCTGCAGCGTGAGCGCGTTGAGCACCGTCGCGAGCATGCCCATGTAGTCGCCGGTCGCGCGGTCCATGCCCTGCTGCGTCGCGGCGTGCAGGCCGCGGAAGATGTTGCCGGCGCCCTGGACGACCGCGACCTCGACGCCGCGGTCGTGCACGCCCTTGATCTGCGCGGCGATCGCCTCGACGCGCTCGGGGTCGGTGCCGTACTCGAGGTCGCCCATCAGCGCCTCCCCCGACAGCTTGAGCAGGATGCGCTCGAACGCCGGCCGGCTCACGGTGCTAGGCCCCGACCGCGAAGCGTGCGAAGCGGCGGATGACGACGTTCTCGCCCGTCGTTCCCGAGAGCTCGGCGCGCAGCTGCTCGATCGTCTTGCTCTCGTGCTTGTCCGGGTTGACGTGCTCCTGGCGCAGCAGCACGACCTCGTCCATCCACTTGCGCAGCTTGCCCTCGGCGATCTTCGTGCGGACGTTCTCGGGCTTGTCGGCCGCCTGCTGCTCGAACACGCGCAGCTCGGCGTCGCGGTCGGCCGCCGGGATCTCGTCCTCGTTGACGTAACGGACGGTGGGCGATGCGGCGATGTGCAGCGCGACCTCGCGTGCGAACGCGATGAAGTCGTCGTTGCGGGCGACGAAGTCGGTGTTGCAGTCGACCTCGACGAGCACGCCGACCTTGCCGTTGCCGTGGATGTAGGACTGCACGGTGCCCTCGGTCGCCTCGCGGCCACCCATCTTCAGGGCCTTGTCGCCGAGCCGCACGCGCAGCAGCTCGACCGCCTGGTCGATGTCGCCGCCGGTCTCGACGAGGGCGTTCTTGCAGTCCATCATCCCCGCGCCCGTGCGATCGCGCAGCTCCTTGACCTGCGCGACGGTGATCGTGGGTGTGCTCACTTGGAGTCCTTCTCCTGGTCTTCGTCTTTCACGGCGTCCTTGATAGCGCCGGCGGCGCCGGCTGCCGCGCCGGCGACGGCTTTGAGCGGGCCGGGGGCACGCTCAGCGAGGGACTCCGCTGCGGACTCCGCCGCACCGGCGGCGCTCGCAGCGGCGTCCTGCGCGGAGTCGACGGCCTTCTCGACGACGCCCTTGTCATCCTCGGCCGGCGCAGCGTCCGCCGGCGTGGGCGCGGAGTCCGCAGCCTTTGCGGTCTTGCGCCTGGACGGCTTCTTTGCCGGCTTCGAGGGGGTCTCCGCCGGCGCCGCGGCCTCGGCCGGCGCCTCCGCCGCGGGGGCGGCCGGCGCCTTGGTCTCGTCCGCTGCCTTGGTCTCGCCGACCTCGGTCTCGGCCGGTGCCTCGGCGTCGGCCGCGGCTTGGTCTCGTCCGGCGCCTTGGTCTCGTCCGGCGCCCTGCTTCGGCCGGCGCCTTGGTCTCTCCGGCGCCTTGCTTCGGCCGGCGCCTTGGTCTCGTCCGGCGCCGCTGCTTCGGCCGGCGCCTTGGTCTTGGCCGCTGCCTTGGTCTCGTCCGGCGCCGCTGTTTCGGCGGCGCCGCTGTTTCGTCGGCGCCGCTGCTCGGCCGGCGCCTTGGTCTCGTCCGGCGCGGCGGTCTCCGCTTGCGCCGTAGCCTCGGCGCTCGCCGCTTCGGCCGCGGCGGTCGGGCCCGGCTCCGGTGCGGCGGCGGCTTCCTGCTTCGGCTTGCGCGTTCGGCTGCGCGGCTTCTTCGCCGGTGCCGCGGCCGCCTCCGACGACGGGGCGCCCGCACCCGCGGCGGCACCTGCCTCCTGCGGGACCTGCTCGCCCGCGCTCGGGTTCACGTGCTCGCGCGCGGTCTGGCCGGCGCCGGCCCCACCGGCGGGCATGGCCGGCTCATCGGCGGCCTGTGCAGCCGCGCCGGCCTCGGCCGACGCGCGGCCCTCGGCGCGCGGGATGCCCAGATCCTGGACGGCTTCGGCGACGGTCGCATCGGCTGCGTCGCGCGTCTCGCCCTCGGCGCCCTGGGTGAGGGCCTCGGCGGCGGCCGCCGCCTCGGCCTCCTTGCGCGCCTGCTCCTCGGCCTCGCGACGGGCCTTCTCCTCGGCCTCCTTGCGCGCCTGCTCGGCGGCCTCCAGACGGGCACGCTCCTCCTCGGCGCGGAACATCTGGTTGCCGGCGGCGATCACGTCGCCGATCGCGCGGGTCACGACGTTGCAGGCACGGATGCCGTCGTCGTTGCCCGGGATGACGTAGTCGATCCCGTCCGGATCGCAGTTCGTGTCGACCAGCCCGATGATCGGGATCCGCAGGCGCTGGGCCTCGCGCACGGCGATCGCCTCTGTCTTGAGGTCGATCACGAAAAGCGCGTCGGGAACGCGTTGCATGTTCTTGACGCCGCCGAGGTTGGCGCGCAGCTTCTCGAGGTCGGCCTGGGCGGCCATCCGCTCGCGCGTGGGCAGCAGACCGAGCTGACCCTCGGACTCGTAGCGCTCGAGATCGTGCAGGCGCTTGATCCGCGCCGAGATCGTCTGGAAGTTGGTCAGCAGCCCGCCCAGCCAGCGGTGGTTCACGTACGGCTGCCCGGCGGACTCGGCGATCTCCTTGATCCCGTCCCGGGCCTGCTTCTTGGTGCCGACGAACAGCACCGTGCCGCCGCGGCGCGCGAGCCCGTCGGCGAAGCGCTGGGCCTGGCCCAGCAGCGCCTCGGTGCGCAGCAGGTCGATGATGTAGATGCCGCCGCGCTCGCCATGGATGAAGCGACGCATCTTCGGATTCCAGCGGCGCGTCTGGTGACCGAAATGCACTCCGGCCTCCAGCAGCTCCCTGATCCCGACTTCTTGAGCCACGGGTGATTCTCCCTTGCGGTTGTGCGATGCGATTCCCGGGCGAGAGAGGAATGCGAACCCGGCGCTCGTCGGCGCCGGGCAGGGGCCGCAGCCTCAAGGTTGGGTTGGGCCGCCCGGGGTAGTGGTTCTTGCCTCGGATGAGGCGGGACGGGTCGCAGTTTAGCCGCAAGTCCCGCGGCGCCGCTGCGTTGTCGCTGCTGCGGGCCGGCCCTCGCCAGCCCTCCTACGTTCGGCGGGGCCGGCTCGCACCAGTTGGTGGTTCTTCAGAACATCAACTGCGGCATTAAGGGGAGAGGGCTCGACCGTCGGGGCGGCTCGGCGGGCTCTGGGCGGTCGGCGCGGCGCTGGCGGCGCTTCGCGGAGCGGGCGCGCAGGTCGATTGACGAGTTGACGCCGCTAAGTGACGTGAACTCGTCGGACACCGCCGCGCGACGCGGCGAACGTCGGTCAGTCGGGGCTATGACCGGTAAGGATCGACGTTCGCGCGACGAACGTCCGTGAGCACCCCCGATTGCCGGTACTCACGGACGTTCACCCGCTGCGGTGCGGCGAACGTTCCGCTATGACCGGTAAGCCGCCGCGGCGCGCGGCGAACGTCGCTGAGTCCACCCCATACGGGGTACCGAGCGACGTTCGCGCCGACCGGGGCGCCGCTCACACCCGAACCCTCCCCCTTCAATGCCGCAGTTGACGTCACCGGCCAGCGACCTGAAGCGCCGCGGCAAGGTCAGGCGGCAGCGGCGACGACACGTCAACCGCCACACCCGTCACCGGATGCGGGAACGCCAGCCGCGCGGCGTGCAGGAACTGGCGCTGCAACCCGTGCCGCCCCGGGGCGCCGTACTCCCGATCGCCGGCGACCGGGTGGCCGATCGCGAGCATGTGCGCGCGGATCTGGTGCGTGCGGCCGGTGTCGAGCCGCACGCGCAGCAGCGTGTCGTGCGGCAGGGCCTGCTCGACCTCGAAGTGCGTGATCGCGTCGCGCGGCTCGTCGGTCTCGGTCGAGACCCGCGTCCGGACGCGGCGGTCGCGGCCCAGCGGTGCCTCGATCGTCCCGCGCCGCGCCGGCGGCCGGCCCTCGACCAGAGCGAGGTACTCCCGCACGAGCCGCCGCGAGGCCAGTAGCTGCTTGAGCGCCGCATGCACCGGCTCGGAGCGCGCGAGCACGAGCAGGCCGGAGGTGTCGCGGTCCAGCCGGTGGACGATGCCGGCACGCTCGGGGTCCTGGCCGCCGGCGACCGTGCCCGCGAGCGCCTGCGCCAGCGTGCCCGCGCGGTTGCCGCGCCCGGGATGGACGACGACGCCCGCCGGCTTGTCGACGACGATCAGATGCTCGTCCTCCCAACTGACGGCGAACTGCGGGTCGGGCACGGACCCCGCCGGTGTCGCCGCGCTCGGCGAGACCACGCGCACCAGCTCCCCGCCCGCCAGCACGCGCCGCTTGGCGACGACCGCGCCGTCGACCGTCACATGCCCGCCGTCGATCAGCCGCGCAGCGGCGGCACGCGAGCCGGCGTGAGCGGCAAGGAACACGTCCAGCCGCGTTCCCGCCGCTGCGGCCGGGACCGTCAGCTCACGCGGCATCGGCCTCGGCGCGCCGGCGCGGCGGGCCTTCCAGCACGTAGATCAGCGCCACCACTCCGACCGTGATCGCCATGTCGGCGACGTTGAACGCCGGGAAGTAGGGGAACTTCACGAAGTCGGTGACGGAGCCGTCGCGCGCGCGGTCGATCAGGTTGCCGATCGCGCCGCCGATCATCAACCCGGTCGGGAGCCATACCAGCCGACGGCCGGTGTGCGTGACGAAGAAGAACACCAGCGCGAGCAGCGCGATCGCGGTGCCGACCACGAGCAACGCGCCACCGCCGGAGAGAAAGCCGAACGCGATCCCGGAGTTGCGCACGTTGACGAGCCGGACGCCCGCCACGAGGTCTTGGCGCTCGCCCAGCTCGAGCCCGCCGCGCACCAGCGCCTTGGCGAGCTGGTCGAGCACGACGACGACGACCGCCGTGCCCGCGGCGGCCAGCGACGTCCGGCCGCGGCTCACGCCGGGTCGATCACGGCCACCACGATCCCGCCCAGCAGCTGCAGCGCGATGATCGCGACGATCGGGGTGAGGTCGAGCGGCCCGATCCGCAGCGGCAGGCGCCGGAACAGGTTCAGCCACGGCGAGGCGGTGTCGCGCAGGAAGTCCATCCCCGCGTTCGACCAGCGCGTGTAGGGCACGCGCACGCCCATGCTGAAGATGAACGAGAGCACGACCCACGCGATGATCACGATCACGTAGACCGTGACGAACGTCCCGACGAAGTCCGCGATCTCGCTGCGGACAGAGCCGAAGACGGTCATGCGAAGTCCACTACGTCGTCCATCGCCTGCGCCAGCGCGGCGCGCACGCCGCCGCGCTCGAGCGCGGCCAGGCCGCGCGCCGTCGTGCCGCCGGGTGAGGCGACGGCGCGGCGCAGCGCGAGCGTGTCGTAATCGCGCGAGCGCAGCAGCTCGGCCGAGCCTGCCATCGTCTCGGCGACGATCGACGCGGCCAGCTGCGGCGGCATGCCACGGCGGATCGCCGAGTCGACCTGCGCCTCGACCAGCAGTGCCCAGTACGCGGGGCCGACGCCGCCGGTCGCGCCGGCGATCCGCATGAGCGACTCCGGCACGTCGAGCAGGGTGCCGAGGCGACCGAACAGCTCGCGCACGCGCTCGCGGACCTGCTCGTCGACGGGGGCGTCCGGCTCGGCGAATGCGAGCACCCCCTTCCGCACCTCGACCGGCGTGTTGGGCTCGATCCGGAAGACCGGCGTGTCCGGGTAGGCGGCGCGGACCTCGGCCTGCGTCGTGCGAGCGAGGATCGAGACGACCGCCTGCGCGGCGCCGGCGATCTCGCGCGACACCGCGTCGAGCTGTGCCGGCTTGTGGGCGAGCACGACCAGGTCGGCACGCTCGGCCAGCTCGCGGTTGGAGCCGACCGCCTCACCGCCGACGAGCGCCGCCAGCTCGACCGCGCGGCCGGAGCCCGAGTCCGTGCACAGCACCGGCTCCCCCCAACCGAGGGCGAGCGCGCGCGCCATGTTGCCGGATCCGACGAGGCCGATCATGAAAGCGTCAGCTTACGAGGCCCGGCCCGGGCGATCCGGCCCCGAACCTAGGACTGGTTGAAGAAGCCCTTCTCGATCAAGCGGGCGCGCTCCTCGGAGCTCAGCTCGACGTTGCGCGGGGTGAGCAGGAACACCTTGTCGGCGATCCGCTGCATGCCGCCGTCCAGCGCGTACGTGAGACCCGAAGCGAAGTCGATCAGCCGTTTGGAGAGCTCGGTCTCGGAGCCCTGGAGGTTGATGATCACCGGGATCGAGTCCTTGAACTTGTCCGCCACGTCCTGGGCGTCGTTGAACGTCTTCGGGATCACGAGGTGCACCCGGACGTCGCCGCCGTTGCCGTTGCCGGGCCGGCCACCGACCTGGCGCAGCACGCCGGTGCGCCGCTCGGACGGCGAGTCGTCGGCGAAGATGTCCTCGATCTCGTCGCGCCGCCGGCGCGTGCTCAGCCGCCGGACATTCGGGCGCTCGCGATAGCGGTCCTCTAACTCGGCCTCCGGCGCTCGGATCGCAGCCGGCTGCTCGTCGGCGTCGTCGTAGGCGTCACGGTCCTCGGCGAGGCCGAAGTAGACGAGGGTGCGGTGCCAGGAGTCTGAGAAGCCCATCGCGGTCCGATGTTCGCTGCCAGCAGGGGATTCCCTGCCGCTGCCGGAGTTATTCGAAGAGTACCGACCCGACCCTGACGATCGTTGCGCCCTCCTCGACGGCCACGGCGTAGTCCTGCGAAGTGCCCATCGAGAGCTGCGGCAGGCCGTGTTCCGCGGCCAGCTCGCGCAGCGCGGCGAAGTGCGGCCGGCTCGCCTCCGGATCCTCTGCGAACGGCGGCATCGCCATCAGCCCGACGACGCGGACCGGCGCGCGTGCGAGGAAGTCCGGCAAGGCGGCGGGAGCGATCCCCGCCTTGCCCTCCTCCCCCGCGATGTCGACCTCGACCAGGATCGCGGTCTCAGGCGTGCCGTGGCGCTCGAGCTGCGCCAGCGCCGAGTCGGACGCGACGGAGTGGGTGAGCTCCACGAGCGGGAGGATCTGGCGCACCTTGCGGCTCTGGAGCTGGCCGATGAAGTGCCAGCGCAGGGCGGGATCGGGCCACGCGGCGACCTTCGCCTCGAGCAGCTGCGCGCGGTTCTCGCCGAGCAGCGTGAGGCCGGCCTCGGCGAGCACGCCGATGTCCTCGACGTCGACGTACTTGACCGCGGTCAGCAGCTCGACGGCGGCGGGGTCACGTCCGGCGCGGCGTGCGGCCGCCGCGATCTCCTCGCGCACGCGGGCGGCGTTCTCACGCACGCGGCTTGCGTCGAGCCGCGTCACGAGCGCCACACGATCCCGGCCTGGCGGCCCGTCACGCCGTTGTCGCGCCGGTGCGAGAAGAACAGCTCCTCGCCCGCGCAGATCGTGCACAGGCCGGTGTCGTGCACGGTCTCGACGCCGGCCTCGGCGAGCCGGTGGCGCGCGATCGCCGACAGGTCGAGGTTGCGCTCGCCGGCGCGCGCCTCCGGAACGCCGGCGAACTCCGCCTGGACCTCTTCGCCGACCTCGTAGCAGCAGCCGCGCGCGCTCGGCCCCAGCGCCGCGGTCAGCTCGCCGGTCGCGCCCAGCTCGCGCAGCGCGGCCACGCCCTCGGCCACGATTCCGCCCGCGAGCCCGCGCCAGCCGCCGTGCAGCGCCGCCACGGCGCCGTCGCCGGCGATCATCACAGGCAGGCAGTCGGCGACGAAGACCAGCGCCGCGGCGTCGTCGAGCGCCGTCGCCTGCCCGTCCTCGGCGACCGCGGGGCGCGCCGGTCCCGGTGGCTCTGTCGCTCGCCGCACGTCGGCGCCGTGGACCTGCCGGCCGTAGATGAAGCGCTCGCGCGGGAGGCCCGTCGCGGTCGCGATCCGCTCACGATTCTCGTCCACGTTGGCGCCGTCGTCATCGGTCAGCCGGCCGAGGTTGAGCGACTCGTAGGGCCCGGCCGAGACGCCGCCACGGCGCGTCGAGAACAGCACGCTGCCGCCCGCGAGGTCGGCGGCGACGTGCCCTCCCTGCCAGCGGAAAGGCTCGGGCAAGACGGGATCGGGCACTACCCGACCGCGGCGCCGCGTCCCGGCACAGGCGAGGACTGGACGATCGAGGTCGTGGTCTGGCCGTAGAGCACGAAGCGGTCGATCAGCTCCTCCAGGTGCACCACGTCGCGCACGTGCAGGCGCATCACGAAGCAGTCCTCGCCGGTGACGCGATGGCATTCCGTCACCTCCGGCGTCGCCTGCGCGAGCTCCGCCACCTTGGCGATCATGCGCGCCGCGGGCCGGATCCTCAGCACGACGCTCAACGCGAGGCCGAGCGCGCGCGGGTCGACATCGGCGTGGTAGCCACGGATGACCCCGGTCTCCTCGAGCCGGGCGAGTCGCTCGGCGACCGCCGGCGCGGTCAGGCCGACGCGCCGGCCCAGCT
>CAVRIU010000004.1:0-751552 GCA_963721315.1 uncultured Solirubrobacteraceae bacterium | reverse complement strand
TGCACAAGGGCGCAGACATCTACATCCAGCGCATCCTGCTCGCGGGCGTCAGCTACATGATCCCGTTCGTCGCCGGCGGTGGCCTGCTCATCGCCCTGGGCTACCTCGTCGGCGGCTATAACGTGAGCGACAACGCGGCGACGGTCATCATCGACGACGCGCTGTGGAACACTCCGACCGACGACGTCACGTCGCCGATCGGGCCGCTCGGACAGTATCTCGGCTCGGTCGCGTTCATGATCCAGGTCACCTCGTTCGGGTTCCTCGTGCCCGCGCTGTCCGGCTGCATCGCATTCGCGATCGCCGACCGTCCTGGCATCACACCAGCTTCATGGCCAGTCCTGCCGTCGCCGTACTGATGTCGTCCGGCTTCATCAGCAGAATCGCCGGTGGTCTCATGGCCGGATTCGTGGCCCTGTGGATCGACCAGCTCGACGCAAGATGGCGTCGGCCTCATGCCCGTGGTCATCATTCCGCTGCTGGCGTCGATCGTCGCCTCCGGCATCCTCATCTGTTCCTCAGCCGCCCCATGGCCGCGCTGATCGAGCTGATGACGATCGACTCAACAGCCTGGCCGCCACCGGTCTGATCGTGATCGTCGGTGTCATCGTCGGTCTCATGATGTGCTTCGACCTCAGTAGCCGGGTCGACAAGGTTGCATCCACGTTGCTACGGCGGGACTCGCCGAAGCCAGCGCATAGAACGCCACGCCGTACCTGATCATGGCCGCGGTCATGTGTGCGGGCATCGTCCCGCCGCTCGCGCTGGCCCTGGCCTGGACGGTCTCGCTGAGGGGCGTTCACGCCGGTGGAGCGCGAGAACGGCAAGGCTGCGTGGCTGCTCGGCGCGTCATTCATCTCGGAGGGCGCGATTCCGTTCGCCGCGGCCGACCCGCTTCACGTCATGCCGGCCTGCATCGTGGGAGAAGCGATCGCCGAGGTGGGTTGAGCATGGTCTTCAGCGTGCGATCTCTCGCTCCGCACGGCGGGATCTTCGTGTTTCTTCGCGATCGATGTCCGTGTCGGGGCTTCCTGGTGGCGCTTGCGGCGGGCGTGGTCGTCACCGCGTTCCTGGTCGTCGGCGCGAAGCGCTTCATCGCGCCGAAGGAATTGCAGGAGGCCGAAGCCGAAGCCGCCGACGCGACAGCTGTTCCGGCGTGACCCTCGCACCGGCATGCCGGATAAGGGAGTGCTCGTCGGCCGTCTCTACGAAAGGCAAGTAACCATGGCAGAACGTCAGGCAACCATCGCGAGCAGCTCCGGCTTGCACGCGCGGCCCGCGAAGCTCTTCGTGCAGGCCGTCCCAGGAGAAGAAGATCCCCGTCACCATCGCGGTTGACGGCGGGCCGGACCTGAACGCGGGCAGCATCCTCTCGCTGCTCATCGACCTGGGGGCCTCGCACAGCACGTCGGTGACCCTCAAGGCGGAGGGGGAGGGCTCAGAGCAGGCGCTCGACGAGCTCGTTGCCCTCCTGGAGACCGATCTCGACGCCGAATAGCCCGACGCCACGCGGATGCCGCGGACCCTCGGGTTCGCGGCATTCGTCGTCGCGTCAGAGATCGACCGAGTCTGGGCTCGACTTCGAGGAACTCGCCGCTGTTCTTCTCCGTCGCCCAGCAGAGCCGGGCGCGGTGCATCTGCGGCCGATGACCGAGAGTGTCATGTCGTGCCGTACCGAACGCCTGCCGTGACGGCACGGCGAGCACGAAGTCCATCGCCTCGCCGACCTTGAGCCAGGACGCCAGCGGGGCGGCGAGAGCTTGACGTCGACGCCCCTCGGGGCGGTGAACGAGTCGCCCGCGTACGTCGCGCTCGTCGTTCACGAGCACGCCGACGTTGTCGATCACCGGGATGGACTCGTGGATGACGGCGTGCTCGCCACCGAAGCGCAGGGTGAAGGGCTCGACGGTGACCGTCTGGCCCGGCCGGACGACCGTCGATCTCGTAGCCGGCCGCGGCGACGGCGGCACCCTCGGTCCGTAGATGGGCAGCTCGGCGCGAGCACGGAGGACCAGTCGTAGTCCGAGTCCATGATCGGGGTCTCGTGGGTCAGCACCACGGCGACCACCTCACCCAGGTCGATCAGCAGTCGTGAACGGCACCGAGGTCGATGACCAGCTCTTCCGGATTCGTGGATCGAAAGGGCGGCATGGTCGTCTTCGTGACTGGCATGCTCCAAGTAGACCCACAGGAGAGCCATCCAGCAAGCCGTTGACACTGCCGTCAGTGATTTCTTCGGATGCCGGCGCATGGCGTAGATCGAACAGTACGTAAGCAGCCCCATCGTATAGCAGCCTGGTGCGCACCACCTGTCGCGGCGGTAACCCATCGATCCGGCTGGGGTCACCACTCCGGAATCCCCGTCCGAAGGACAGCATCCGCATCTGCAGCTGGTCGTCTTACCGGTGCGGCTCCACTGCGGCAGGAAAGTCATCGCCGATCCAGGCCGTAGATGGAGCGCCTTGGCCCGGTAGTACGCGGCGCCACGAGAATCGCCTGAGTGGCCTCCAGCAGCCCCATGCTGGGCTTCGTCGACGCGGTTGATGCTGCTCGGCCCTCGCGACCAGGAACATCTCGTCCAGATCCCCACCGCGCAGCACTCACGCCGTCCGGTCCAAAGCTCGACCACGCCGGTCAGTACTCCTGCGACAGGCTCAAGGCATGCGCGTGAGCTTGTCGATCGACGACCAGTACTGCACGACGTAAGGACCGCCGCTCCCGAGCAGAGGTCACCGAGGAACCCCGGAGTGTCAGTCCATGTAGTTTCCCACAGCATCCGCGGCATCGCGCCGAAGACGGGCATTCACAGGTCCGGACGCCACCATCTTGATCTGCATGCCGATGTCGAAGACGACGAGCTCGCCGTCGTAGTCATACGTCATGCGTACCACGAACAACCTTCGGTCATCTCTGCATCCCTTCGATAGTGTCACTATCCATAATGGATGGCGGTTGCTGTCCATGTCGGAGCAGGATGTGGATACAAGAAGCTGCCGTACGCAGCGGCGTGGCAGTGCCCACGATCAAGTACTACCTGCGGAGAGTTCCTGCCTGAGGCGAGCGCACTTCGGCGACGCAGGCCGCGTACCGCGACCTTCACCTGCAGCGCCTGCGCGTCCATGCGAGCCCTGATCGAGTCGAGATTGTCCATCGCCGCGACGCGCCAAGTGCTGGAGGCTCTGGATCACCCACCCGAAAGCCGCACGACCTGCTGGGCACCGCCCATGCGGCCGTCACCGAAAGATCACGCCGCAATCGATATTGACGGAGGCAGAAGCAGCTCGTCGCGCTTCTGGGTCGACACCAGGATCGTGCGATCCAAGCGTGTGCTCGCTGGTGTCGCGCGGGCGCTCCAGGGGCTGGAAGGGGCCGGATTCACCGTCTCCGACGACGTGATGACGGTCTATCTCGATGCGGTGCAGCGGATCGCGCGCGCCGAGATCGCCGCATGCCGACGGAGTCCACCGAGGCGGCCGATGCGCTCGTGGTCCTCGGCTCGGTCCTCGTCGAGCCGCTCCTTCTGGCGCTGCGGCGTGTCGCCGAGCAGATGGCATACCGCCGAGCGATTCGACTCGTGAGGCTTCGAGCAAGAGCACCTCGAGGAGTCGTTTCGGCCGCATGAGTCATCGCGACCAGGACCAGCCAGAACCGAGTGGGGCCGACGAGATCTTCAGCAACCCGTGACACCTTCGGCGGTCTCGCCACGATCCGCTGGCTGTACATGCCCCCGTTGCCGAGCATCATCATTCCCACATGACCGACCGCGCCGTACCGAACCTGCCCGCCCGTCAGTTCGACCGCACGATGGGTTCTACAGATGGTTCGGTTTCGTCACCGCGTATCGCGACGGCGGCTGGCTCATCCTGCGTCGCGGCGGCGTCGTCCTGAAGTTCTTCCTCGCGCCGGAGCTTCGACGTACTCGAGCTGGTTCATGGCCAGCATCCGGATCGGGATCTCGATGAGCTGTACGAGGCGGTGCTCGCGAGCGGCGTACCGGAGGCGACCACGGATACCTCGCCTTGATCCCGATCGCCTACTGCGCAGTCGGGCCAGCGCGCCGGGTCTGCATCAGATCAACAGCAGCCAGCTGCACCTGATCGAGGACCTGCGGCTCGCCGATACGCTCGGTGGATGACCTCCCGAACACTCGCCGACGGCGCCGTCCTCCGCGCGGCGCGGCTCGTGACGAAGAAGGGATCCTCGCCGCGATCCGCGGCCTGGCCGTCTACGAGCGCGAACCGGATGCCGTGCTGACAGCGTGGACGCGCTGACCGGCACGCTCTTCGGCGACGACCCGAAGGCGTTCGCGCACGTGATGGGCGAGAGGGACGGCGCGATCGTGGGCATCGCGATCTCGTTCCTGACGTACTCCACGTGGACGGACGGCACGGAGTGTGGCTCGAGGACCTCTACGTCGACGGGGCGCAGCGCGGTCGTGGCTACGGGACGGCGCTGATCGCCGCACTTGCCGCGATCTGCGTCGACGAGACTACCCAGCTCGAATGGACGGTCCTGGACTCGAACTCTCCGCGATCGCGTTCTACCGCTCGCTCGGCGCACAGCCGATGAGCAGTGGACAACGCAGCGGCTGGTCGGCCCGACCTGTCGATGCTCGCGGCGCGAGCCTGACGACCGCGACCGGAGGTGCGGCATGAGTCATGATCGAGGCGTCTACCCGATTCCCGTGGCCCCTCGGAGGTCGGCGGCCCCGCCGGCCACTCGTACGGAGCGGTCATCGTCCCGGCCGGCGCGCTGACGCCGGACGAACTCGCCCGGATCCTGAGCGGCATCCGCTTCTCGGGGTGGGACTCGCGCCTCGCGGGCGACGGCTGGGTCGTCCTGCTCGGCAGCCCGGCGACGGGGTCGTCGCCGACGGACGACGCGGCGTGATCGAAGTCGCAGGCACGCTCGCCGGCGGTCTCGTCGGGCCCGTTCTGGCGGTGCGGGTGCGCAATGACCGCTCAGCTGGGGCTGGTGGCGTCGCAGGTGGGCAGGAGATCGCCGATACTGCAGCGACCCCTGCCGTGAGCCGGGCGCCGACGACGACGTGCTCGCGAGCCCGTCGGCGCCGAGAGTGCGCCTGTCCTGGCCGGGCTCGCCGATCGGCCGGATGTGGCGGAGGAGCTGTCGGACTGCTGGAGAGGAGCTCGATCCGGACAGCGTCGTACGAGGTCGGAACGGCTCGGGAGGATGCTGCGGATGCTCGGGCTGCCGGACTGGATCGTCGCGGCGGGCTCCCTGCCGCGCGCGATGCCCCGCGGGCCGAAGGCGTCGGAGCTCGTGCGCGTCGCGCGGGCTCCGACGGGATGGGCGTCGATCCGGGAAGCGCTCCTGAGACCCGTGCGCCGGCGCCAGGCACCGCCGCCGGTCATCGAAGACCCTCCGACCAGCGCCGGCGGCGACGACTACTGGATGTTCTGAGCCTCAGTCAGACCCCGAGTTCCGACCCAGCCGAGGGCGGCGCGACGTAGCGTGCGAACGACTCACGCAGACGGAGGTTGAACGCGACGCCGAGCTGACTGGGGATGGTGAGCATGACGCGTTCGGCACTGCGGATGGCGGCATCCTGCAGGCTGATCCGCAGAGGACGTCGGGCTCGGCCGCGTACGTCTTGCCGAACGTGAGCGATGCCGTCGATCACGCCGATCTGGTCGCCGTCCTACGGCCGCCGAAGTACATGTGCTCCTCGGCTGTCGTGAGCGGAAGATCGACCTGCTGACGACACCGAAGGTCTCCGCTGTGGCCGCCGTCGCGCCAGCGCGCGGAAACTCTCGACCTGCTCGAGCCTCCAGCTCGTCGAACGGCTGGCCACTGGCCTCGGTGACCAGCGTGGACGGCATCAGGTCGACCCCGATGCCGAGCCCACGCCGCCGACCTCGCTGTTGCCGGACCACCACCATCGCGTAACCGAAGGCCGGAGTGGGCCGATCCGCTGCAGACCCGTGCCGCCGCCGAACGGGCTGTTGCATCGCGCCCGGCGAGCCCTTGCCCTTCGATCGCGCGAAGGAAGGTCGAGAGTGCTGGCGAGCGACATCGGCGCCGCGTGGATCCTGCGACCCGGTGTACCCGAACGCCTCGTAGCCGCGTCACCATCTCCGTGACCCCGACTGACGCCGAGCAGCCAGACGTCCGTCGCTCATGAGATCCACCGCGGCCGCTTCCTCGGCGAGGTCGAGAGGGTTCTGGTAGCGCATGTCGATCACGCCGGTGCCGACCTCGATCGCTTCGTCGTGCGGCGATCGCGGCAGAGCGGCATCGGCGACGCCTGCTGACGGCGGAAGTGGACACGGAATACGCTCCGTCCACGCCGAGATCGTCCATCCCTGCGCGAGGTCGATCGCCTGCTTCATGGAGTCGCCCGCGCTCAGGACCCTCCCGCCTCCGAGAGGGCCGTAGTGTCCGAACGAGAGTGTTCCGAAGCGCTGCATGAGGAGTGCAACGATCCGCGTCGGCGGGCCGTCCGCGAGGAGGCTCAGCCGAGCTTGCGAAGGGCCGAGCCCTTGTGGGCGGCGCGGTCTCCGCTCTTCTCGGACTCCACGACGTAGGCCGGCTCGTCTGCGGATGCCGTGAAGTGCTGGCCGGCGAAGTCGAAGTCGCGCGTCTTGCGCTCGACCACGACCCTCGCGTGCGTCCTTGCGATGTCTTCCAGCTGACCCGATCGCCCTTCTTCAGTTCCGAAGCCATGCGCATCCCTTCCGCCCGTGCCCTGCCGACATGCTGTCGCACGGCCGATTCGACGGGTACGGGTTGACGTTTCCCGGCGACCTGTGAGCCGCGGATCGGTCGGGGTGGATGCACTAGTTTCGCGGCATGACCGACGGCACCATGTGCGCGGCATCCGTCAGCCGCCGCCGCGACGTTCCGCTCGCAGGGTGCACGCCGGCCGCCCCCTACGTCAACGGGGACGCCGTCGCACCTCAGCCCGTTTTACCCTGGTCGGTACACGTGGAGGTGAGCGTGAGCACACGACGGTCGAGAAGCAGCGATGCGGTACCGCCTCGCGAACGCAGGCCGTGGGGAAGAGCCGCCAAAGACGACGATCCAGCGGCAGCCCGCACCCTGACGGAAACAGAGCGGGCGGCAATCGTCGAGGTCTCGATCGAGCAGGCGATCCGCCGCGGAGACTTCGACGACCTGCCGGGTTCGGGCAAGCCCATCCCGGGCCTGGGCACCCACCACGGATCCGACTGGTGGAATTTCGCCCGCCAGATCGAGACGAGAGCACCTCCCCGCCTCGGGCCGCCCACCCTGACCCTGCGGTCCGAGTACGCGGCGCCTGTCGCCGATCGGATCGACGAGCTGCGCACCGAGGCGGACGTGCACGAGCGCCTTCGAGGACTTCAACCGGCGTGTTGATCGAGGCGCGCCGGCGGCGGCTGGGCGGGCCGCCTGCGTCACGCCGACGGTCGACGTCGGGGGAGTCGATCGCGCAGTGGGGCGGGAGAGGAGGGATGCCGCATTGCGACGCATCGCCGATCGCGACGCGACGCCGCCCCGTCGCCCACCGCGCTGGCGGTTCTGGCGCGTGGATCGTTGCGCGGCCGCGCGGCGGCGGCTGCGCCCGCGTGGCGGCGGATACAGGTCGACGACCCGCCGGAGGTAGAGCGTGATCAGCGGCCTGCTCCGGCTCTGTGAAGTCGTCCAGCTCCGCATTGACGCCGATCAACCAGGCCGGCGTCGGCCGGATCGACGACGCGGCCGATCGCGTACCGGCTAGGCCGTCGCCATGGCGGATTCCACCCGCGGACGCGCACTGAGGGCGCTTCGAGCGCACGCGCCGGAACTGCTCGACGCCGAGCTCGTCGAACTCGGCCAGGGCCTCGACAACGCCGCGTACGCCGCCGGCGATCTTGTGTTGCGGGTGGCCCGGCACGAGCGCGTCGGGCTCGAGGCCCGCCTGCTCGAGGTCGTGGCCGAGCACGTCTCGATACCGGTCCCGGCGCCCCGCTTCGCCGACGAGGACGCCGGCGTCCTCGCCTACGTCCGGATCCCCGGACGGCCGCTGCTCGGCCGCGATCCGCCAGGCGGTGCCGCACGACGGGTCGGGAAGGCTTCCTGCGGAACCTGCACGGCATCGATCCCGCAACGGTCACCGGACTCATCCCGGCCGAGGAGGCGGACCCCGATGAGTGGCTCGACCAGCTCGAGGGCCCGGCCGACCTGGTCGAGCTCACGCGCGCGAGCCGGCCGCGCAGATCCACCCTCGGCGTCGTCGCGCATGCGGACCTGGGCGCCGAGCACATACTCGAGCTCGACGGATTGCTCACCGGCATCATCGACTGGTCCGACGCCGCCGTCACCGATCCCGCGCTGGACTTCGCCCGGCTCTTCCGCGACTTCGGCCCGGCCTTCCTCGAGCAGGTCATGGAGGCCTACGGGCCGCTGCCGGGGGCGATGCCACGGATCGAGTTCTTCGCCCGCTGCGCCGCGCTCGAGGACCTCGCCTTCGGTCAGGCCACCGGGCGGCACGAATACGCCGCCAACGCGCGACGCAGCTTCACCTGGCTGTTCCCGTGACGACGCCGACCCTGGCATCACTCGGAACCGTGTGCTGCGGGCGGCGCGGAGGTGCTGCTCGCGGCTCAGTAGCCGGCCGCGAAACCGTCCTGCCTGCCGTCGGATCCGCCGATCAGGCTGCCCGCGCTCCACGAAGATCGCCTGGCCGCCGCCGAACGGGGTGAGCTCGCGCTCGAGCACGGGCTCGAGCCCGAGCGAGCGCACGGTGTCGCCTCCTCCCAGAGCCCCGGCTCCAGCGGGACGCGGTCGCCGTCGATCCGGAAGCGCGGGCGGTCGAGCGCCGCCTGCGGATCGAGGCCGTCGTCGACCACCGCGGAGACGAACTGCACGTGGGCCTGCGCCTGGATGAAGCCGCCCATGATCCCGAACGGGCCGAGCAGCTCGCCGTCGCTGAGCAGCATCCCGGGGATCAGCGTGTGGTACGGGCGCCGGCCCGGCGTGACCTCGCCGGCGACGGCGAAGCCGGCGCCGCGGTTGTTGAGCGTCACGCCGGTGCCGGGCGCCACGACGCCCGAGCCGAAGTGGGCGAACAGGCTCTGGATCAGCGACACGGCCATGCCGTCCTCGTCGACGACGCACGAGTAGACCGTGCCGCCGGCAGGTCGGCGGACGCCGCGGGCCGCGTCCGTCGGCGCGGCGGCGCAGGTACTCGCGTTCCAGCAGCCGGCCGACGTCGGCGCCGTCGCGGACGTGCTCGTAGCGCGTCGTCGAGCGCGAGCCGGGTCGCGTGCATCCTGCTCGCCAGGCCGGGCGGAGCTCGCGAGGATGCCGAGCCCCTCGAGCGCCGCGACGCCCTGGGTGGGCGGCGGCAGCTCGAGCACCTCGACGCCGCGGTAGGTGAGGCGCAGCGGCTCGACCCAGCGCGGCGCGATAGCCGGCGAGGTCGGATTCCTCGAGCCAGGTCGCGGCGGCGATCGCCTCCGCGACCGGGCCGCGGTAGAAGCGCGTCCGGGCCGTCGGCGGCGATCCGCCGCAGCGTCGCGGCGAGCTCCGGCGAGGCGGATCACGTCGCCGCGCCGCGGCGCGGGCCGAGCTCCGCCGGCGGACTGTCCGACTCGCTCCACAGCCGCGCGGCGGTGGCGCCGATCGCGAAGCCGCGCTCGGCGATGTCGATCGCGGCAGCGAGGCACGCGTCGAGCCCGCGCCGGCCGTAGCGCTCCGCCAGCGCGGCCCAGCCCGCGACCGCCCCGGGCACCGTCACCGACCGCGGGCCGTGCTCGGCGACCGGCGTCGTCGCATCGACCGCACGCCGGCGCGGGACCCGCCGCGTCGAGCGCGCCGGCCTCGCCGTCGCGCCAGACCAGCGCGAACAGGTCGCCGCCGACGCCCGTCGACATCGGCTCGGCGACGCACAGCACGGCGGCGGCCGCGAGCGCGGCGTCGGCGGCGTTGCCGCCCTGCGCCGAGCATGCGCAGCGCCGCCGTCGTGGCGAGCGGCTGGCTCGACGCCGCCATCGCGCGCGCGGCGACGGCCGGCGGGCGCGTGCGCACTTCCGCGGTGCCCGGGCGCATTGCGAGAGCAGGGTACGGACTCGGCGAGCAGGTGGCTGCGGTACACGACGTGCCCCGCCGGCTCGGTCGTGCCACGTCGCGTCGCCGCCGCAAGCCGTCACGGCCTGCGGCGGCGAGAGCCTCATCCACGCTGCCGGCTCCAGGCTCACCTGGGGGTGAGGGGTGTGCTCGACAGGCTTGCGGGAGAGCACGCGCGCCACGATCACGGCGGCGACGGCGCTCAATGCGGCGGCGACGACGAGCCCGGTCGCCATGGCGTCGACGAACGCGTCGCCGGCGCTGGCAAGCGACTCGAGCCGGCCTCTGGCGGAAGTTCGGCGGCGACGGCGCTGGCGGCGCCGATCGACTCGCCGGCGGCTTCGCGGGCAGGCCCCGGCAGACCGCTCAGCGCGGGCTCGACGTCCTCGGCGTAGAGCGAGTTCACCAGCGAGCCGACGACGGCGACGCCGAGCGCGCCCGAAACCATCCGGGCGACGGTGTTCATGGCTGAGGCGACGCCGGACTTGGCGGCCGGCACGGCGCTCACCACGGCCTCCGTGGCGGGTGCCATCACCCAGCCCATGGAGAGCGCGAGGAGGAAGACCCACGGGAGCAGTACCAGGAGACTGGTGTTCGTGTCCCACAGCAGCGTGGTGCTCATCACGACGGTCAGGCCGGTGAGGCCGGCGGTCACGACCGGCCCGGTCCCGATCCGCTGGACCGCCTTGCTCGATGAGCCCGCGCCCATGATCAGCCCGAGGGCGAGCGGGGTCATGACGGCGCCGGCCTCGATGGCCGAGTAGCCGTGTGCGAACTGCAGATATTGGGTCAGCGCGAAGATGCCGCCGAGCAGCGAGAAGAACGCCACGCTGACCGCGACCGTGCCGACGCTGAACCGCGCGTTGCGGAAGAAGCCGAGGTCGAGCATCGGCTGCGTCGCGCGGCGCTCCCACCAGATGAATGCGGCGAGCAGCGCGCCGGCCCCCGCCAGCAGGCCGAGGATCAGTCCGCTGCCCCAGCCCTGCACGGGGGCCTCGATCACCGCGTACACGAGAACGGTGAACCCGGCGGTTGAGAGGACGGCCCCGGCCACGTCGAATGAACCGGGCTTCGGGTCGCGGCTCTCGGGGACGAGCCGTAGGCCGAGCAGCACGGCAACCAGCGCGACCGGCACGTTGACGAGGAAGACCGCGGACCAGTCGAACCACTCGATCAGCAATCCGCCCGCCAGCGGGCCGAGCCCGATGCCGACGGCCGCCAGCGCCGCCCAGATCCCGATCGCCTTTCCGCGTTCCTCGGGCGGGAAGACGTTGGCGATGATCGAGAGCGTCGCAGGCATGATGAGCGCCGCCCCGACGCCCATCAGCGAGCGGATGAGGATGACCTCGCCGGCTGTGTCGGCGATCAGCGCCCCCAGGCTCGCGAGACCGAAGATGCTGACGCCCGCCTGCAGCGCCAGCTTGCGACCGAAGCGGTCGCCCAGCGTGCCGAAGACCAGCAGGAGCCCGGCGAAGACGAGGAGATAGGAGTCGACCATCCACTGCAGCGTCGAGGGCGACGCATCGAAGGTCTCCTGCAGCGTCGGCAGCGCGACGTTGAGGATCGTGTTGTCAAGCCCGATGATGACCAGGCTGAGGGAGAGGACACCGAGCGTCTTCCAGCGCCGGGCGTGCACTACTGGATCGACTGTGTCGGGATGCATGAGGCCTCCTGCTTCGCTTGTGGTGGTCATGGGATCTGGATGTCACGAACCGGGATGGCTTCCGTCCGCTGGGCGACGTAGGGCGGCAGCAGAGCGAGCGCCGCCCCGCGATCGAACGCGTCGACGCGCCACCACACCGCATGGCCGCCCGCAAGGCAGGTGGACGCCGCCGGCTGCCGGCGCAGGGGGCTGGCGAAGCCCTGCCACGCAGCGAACGCCGCGTCGCATTCGAGCGGGCCGTGCTGGTGGTGGAGCAGGAAGAACGGCATGCGCCCAGGCTGCCGCCTCACAGCGCCCGGAACATCAGGGGCGCTCCCTGAACCACTCCCCGAGTTCTACGGGCGGAGTCGGTCCGCAGGCGTATGCTCGCGATCACGTCCGTTGCCGCCCGAACCGAGCCGATGGTGGGCAGGCGGTCCGAGCTCGAGCAGCTCGACGCCGCGCTCGCGGCCCTCGAGGCCGGTGCGCCGGCCTGCCTTGCGGTCGAGGGCGAGCCGGGCATCGGCAAGACCCGGCTGCTCGCCGAGCTGCACCGGCGGGCGGAAGAGCGCGGCGATCTCGTTCTCTCCGGCTCCGCCGCCGAGTTCGAGCGCGACCTGCCCTACGGCGTGTGGGTCGAGGCGCTGGACGCCTACGTCGCCTCGCAGGAACTCAGGTTGCGCGCGGGCGCGGATTCCGAGCTCCTGTCCGACGTCGCAGGGGTCCTGCCGTCACTGCGAGTCGGCAACGGCTCGTCCGTCGCAGGGCTTGGCGACGAGCGCCATCGCGCGCATCGCGCCGTCCGGCGGCTCCTGGCGCTGATCGCCGAATCCAAGCCGCTGGTCATCGTGCTCGACGACCTGCACTGGAGTGACGCGGCGTCGGTCGAGCTGATCGCCGCCTTCGTGCGCCGCGGGATGGCGGCGCATGTGCTGCTCGCGCTCGGCTACCGCACAGGACGGGCGCCCGCGGGACTGAGCCCGGCGCTGGCCGCGCCGGCGGTGACCGTGCTCGAGCTCGACTCGCTCAGCGAGGAGGAATGCCGCATTCTCGCCGGCGGCGAGCTCCCGGCTCGCCGGCAAGCGGCGATCTTCAGCGAGAGCGGCGGCAACCCGTTCTATGCGCTCCAGCTCGCTCGCGCGGCGCGGTTCCCGGCGCGCAGCTCGTCGGGGGACCGCATGGCGATCGAGGCCGGTGTCCCGCGCACGGTCGCCGCTGCTCTGGTGGAAGAGCTGGACGCGCTGAGCGCTCCCGCGCGCATGCTGCTCGACGCGGGTTCGATCGCGGGCGACCCGTTCGAGCCGGAGCTCGCGTGTGAGATCGCGGAGCTGTCGCCTGATGCGGGGCTGGCCGCGCTCGACGAGCTGCTCGAAGCGCGCCTCCTCCATCCGACAGCCGTGCCCCGGCGCTTCATGTTCCGTCACCCGCTCGTGCGCCGCGCGGTCTACGAGTCCACCGGCGGTGGCTGGCGGCTCGCTGCGCACGCGCGCGCGGCGAGCGGCCTCGCGGTCCGCGGAGCGTCGTCCGCCGCGCGCGCTCATCACGTCGAGCAGTCGGCGGTCCAGGGCGATGCCGCGGCGATCGAGCTGCTGCTCGAGGCCGGTGCCGCGACCGCGCCGCGCGCTCCCGCAGCCGCCGCTCGCTGGTTTGCCGCCGCCCTGCGTCTGCTGCCGGAAGCGGACGAGGCGGCTCGCCTGCGAACGCTGATCAGCCTCGCGCAGGTCTTGCGCTCGACCGGTGACCTCGACCGCTGCGTCGCCACGTTGCTCGAGGCGATCGACCTGGTTCCGCCCGGCGAGACCCGGCTGCGGGTGAGCCTCACCGCCCGCTGCGCGGCCGCCGAGAACTTCCTCGGCCGCCACGAGCAGGCGAAGCGACGCCTCACCGCCGCCCTCGAATCGCTCCCGGACCGGGGCTCCCCGGAGGCCGTGACCGCCCTGCTCGCGCTGATGGCGGTGGCGTACTTCACCTTCGACATCGAAGGAGCGTGCGGCCTCGCCCGGAGGGCACTGGCCGCGGCCCGGCCGCTCGAGGATCCCCTGCTGATCGGCGCTGCCGCCTCCGCGCTGGCCTACTCCTGCTCGAATGCCGGAGCCGTCGTCGAGACCAGGACCGGCGCAGACGAGGCCGCGGTGCATCTGGACGCGGTCCCGGACGATGCGCTCGCACGGCACCTCGACGCCGTCAACCGCCTGGCGATAGCGGAGTTCCTGATCGAGCGCGACGGCGACGCGATCCGCCACGCCGCGCGCGGTGCCGCCGTGGCGCGCGCCACGGGGCAAGGGCAGTTCCTCCCGCTCAACCTCAGCACCCAGGCGCTGAGCACGATGAGGCGGGGCGACCTGGCGGGGGCGGCAGCGCTCCAGGACGAGGCGCTCGAGGCGGCGGAGGTCGCCGCCAACGGCTACGTCATGTGCTGGGTGCTCACGCACACCGCTCACGTATGCATGGCGCGAGGCGACCTCGACGACGCCCGGCGCGCGGCCGAGCGGGCCGTCGCACTGATGCAGGCGTCGGGGGACGGCCACGTCCCCACGCTGGCCCGCGTGCGCCTTGCGATGACGCGCCGCGAGCTGGGCGAGCCGGCCGCCGGGATCGAAGATCTCGTGCGCGGTGCCGGCGGTTGGGAGCTTTCCCGTATTCCCCCGAGCTGGATGATCTTCTACGCGGAAGCGATGACGCGGGTGGAGCTCGGCGGCGGGCACGTCGACCGCGCCGAGGCAGTCGCCGCGCGCGCCGAAGCGGCGGCGGACGCGCTGGCGCTGCCCGTGGCGACGGCGATGGCGCAGCGTGCCCGGGCGGCCGTGCAACTCGCCAGGGGCGAGGCCGCGGTGGCAACGGACCTGGCGCTCGCGTCCGCCGACGCGGCGAGCGCCGCCGGCGCGCCGATCGACGCGGCGCGGTCACATGCGCTCGCAGGCCGGGCGCTCGCCATGGCGGGCGAGCGCACGCGAGCGGTTCAGCTTCTCCGCTCCGCGGAGAGAACGTTCGACGCCTGCGGTGCCATGCGCGACCGCGGGGAAGCCCGTCACCAGCTTCGGCGACTCGGAGCGAGAGCCGAGCCGCGGGGCCCGGCGACGCGAGCCGACGGCGGGCTTGAGTCGCTCTCGCGGCGCGAGCGCCAGATCGCCGAGCTGGTCACCGCCCGCAAGACCAACCGGGAGATCGCGGCGGAGCTCTTCCTGAGCGAGAAGACCGTCGAGTCGCACCTGCGCAACATCTTCGTCAAGCTCGCTGCGTCCTCCCGAGTCGAGGTCGCCCGCGCCGTCGAGCGTGCCGCGAGCTCCGTCACACCTTCTTCTTCTCGGAAGATTTCACCGCCTTGATCCATCGGCGGCGCCACCTCCCGAGCGTCGCGACGAGGCGGAGCTGCGCGTCGATCAGCGTCTGCTCTTCGGCGCAACGATGACGTCGACGCCGGCCTCGCGCGCATGCGAGCGCGCCGCGCTGCTCCTCCGCTCCTGACAATGTGCGCGAATGGCCGAACTGCTGCGCGAACTGCGTGAGATCGTCGGCGGCGCCAACGCGATCCCCGGCGAGCCGCGCTACGAGCGGGACGTCACCGGCCGCTTCGGCGGGCCGGCCGCGGCGGTCGTGCGACCGGGCTCTCCGGCCGAGGTCGCGGCCGCGCTCGCCGCCTGCGCGACGGCCGGGACGGGCGTCGTTCCGCAGGGCGGCAACACCGGCCTCGTCGGCGGCGGCGTCCCACGCGGCGGTGAGGTCGTGATGTCGCTCGCCCGCCTCGATGCGATCGGGCCGCTCGACCCCGTCGCCCGCCAGATCACCGTCGGCGCCGGCGTTACCCCCACGGCGCTCTCCGTCGCCTTGCGAAGCTCCGGCCTGGCGCTGGGGGTGGACTTCGGTGCGCGCGACGCGGCGACCATCGGCGGCATGGCGGCCACCGATGCAGGCGGCGCGCAGGTGCTGCGCCACGGGACCATGCGCGCGCGCATCGCGGGACTCGAGGCGGTGCTGGCGGACGGAAGCGTGCTGCGACGCCTGTCAGGGCTGCCCAAGGACAACGCCGGCTACGACCTGCCGCAGCTGATCATCGGCTCGGAGGGGACGCTCGCGGTGATCACGGCGGTGCGGCTCGCCCTGGTCGATGCGCCGGAGAGGCTCGTCACGAGCCTGATGGGGACGACGTCGATCGGCGCTGCGGTCGAACTCGTGTCAGATGCGCGCCGGAGGCTGCCGGGTCTACAGGCGGCGGAGGTCTTCGACGACGCCGGGATGCGTCTGGTCATGGGGCACCTTGGGCTGCAACACCCCCTCGCCGCGCCCCATCCGATCTACGTGCTCGTCGAGACCGCCGACGACATCGAGGTGCTCGCCGGCGTGCTCGGCGAGGCCGGCGACGTGGTCGTGGCCGATGACACGGCGCGCCGCGCCGCGCTCTGGCGCTACCGCGAGGCGCTCAGCCCGGCGGTCAACGCGGCCGGCGTGCCCCACAAGCTCGACGTGTCGGTGCCGCTCCCGGCCATGGCCGCGTTCGCGGCGGACGCACGCGCAGCCGTCGAGTCGCTCGGCGGCGTCGTGATCCTCTGGGGGCACCTCGGTGACGGGAACCTGCACGTCAACGTCCTCGGCCTCGCGCCGGAGGACGAGCGGGTCGACGAGGCCGTACTGACGCTGGTTGCACGACACGGTGGCTCGATCAGCGCCGAGCACGGTGTCGGGATCGCCAAGCGGAGCTATCTCGGGCTCACGCGCACCCCTGAGGAGATCGCGGCGATGGCGGCGCTCAAGCGCGCGCTCGACCCCGGCGCGATCCTCAATCCCGGCGTCCTGCTCTGAGCGCGGACTCGACTCTGCGGCGGCTGCTCACCGGCCGATCGCGCGGCAGGTGGCGCGCGTCAGGGTGCGCTGGTACCCGGAGTTTGTTCCGTCGGCACCGTGGGGGCCGGTGAAGCCTCGCCGCCCGGAGTCGGCGCCACCGTCGGCGTGACGGGTGCGGGCGCGCCCGCCTCGGGAGTCGCGGTCAGCGCCGGTCGCGGGGCCGGCGGGGGGGCAGGCAAGGCCTTCGGGGTGGGACGGTCCCCGCAGGACTTTCTGCTTTTCGACCCGTTGGGTCATCGGGCAACGCGCAAGCTCTTTGAAGCCGGTTCGCCACGGCGCACGTATGGCTTACATGAGCGTCGTCTGCGCCGCCAGCGCCTTGGCCATGACTGGGCTCGTGTGGTTCGTGCAAATCGTTCACTATCCGCTGTTTGCGCATGTCGGCGCAGATGCATGGGCCGGGTACCACGCAGCGCACACCCGACGAACAGGGTGGATCGTCGCCCCGCTCATGATCGTCGAGCTCGGCAGCGCCGTTGGGCTCGTGCTGGAGGGTGGGAACGGGGCGCTCGCGCCCGTTGGGCTGGCGCTGGCCGCCGCGACTTGGGCGCTGACGTTCGCTGTTGCCGTCCCGGCCCACAACCGGCTTGCCCGGCGCTACGACGCGACGGTCGTGCGTGCCCTTGTCCGCCAAGGCTGGTGGCGTACGGCCGCGTGGACCGCTCACGCCGGCGTTGCACTGGCGCTCGCCGTCTGACCGGGCTGCTCGGGGAGCGTCGACGAGGCTCCCCAGGGCGCTCGTCGCTCACGACGTGACGAACTGTGCCGCACGCCGGCTGAACTCGCTGTGATGGCTGAGCATCGCGTGCTTGCCGCCTTCGACCGCGACGTATTCGACGCGCGCGTGCTGTGCGAGTGCCGTCGCCAGCGCTCGGGAGCGTTGCGGGCTGGCGATGCGATCTCGCGTGCCGTGCAAGATCAGGATGTCCTGGCCGTCGAGTCCGGCTGGCACGTCGCTGGGATAGACCCACGGCGCGAGTGCGACGACGCGTGACACCGATGGCGCGCAAAGGATCGCCGCGCGGCCGCCGAGCGAATGACCGACGAGCGATGTCGGCAGCGACCCGAGCCGCGCTTCGATCCGTGCGAGGGCCCAGCGCGCGTCGCTGACCGGCGTATGCGAGGTGTCCCAGCCGCGCACGGAGTTCAGCAGGCGAAACACGGCAAGCCGGCCACGCCCCGCGCGGGCGATGCGCCGCGCGATCGGGATCATCCGCAGAACCGACAGCTGCGTCGGGCTGACCATCATGTTGCGGCGCCGGCTGGCGCCGCCGTGCAGGACGAGCACGACACCCTCCGGGTCCTTCGGTATGCGCACGTCGATCAGCCTCGGCTGCAGCTTCATGACGTCGAGCGCGAACGATCCGCGACGTGCAGGCGCTTCGGGTGGCACGCATGCGGTTCGACTGGGGCCCTCATCGCCGAGCTCATGGAGCACGGCGCGGGGGCCTTCAGACCGAGGCGGCGCAACTCGCGCGCGAGGTACCGTCGCGCCTTGCGCTGGCCACCGCGGCGCGTGATCGCTGCTTCGAGGGCGACAGGGCTGCGCTCGACGACGTCCCGTCGCGGCTGCGACGCCGACTGCAGCCAGAACGACGGCGCCTGAGAAGGGATTCCGGTCACGACGAGCTCATCTCCGCTTGCGAAGCGCGCTGGGCGTGTGCGCCTCCGACCGCCGGCCGTGTCGCCCTCGTCGAACTCCTGTGCCATCGCCTCTGCTCGCTTCGTCGTCTGTCATGAGAGCGGTCTCGTTAGGTACGACGGGTGCACGAGCCTGGCTCACCGAGATGGCCGCGCGCCCACTGTTGCGTCGCGCGACGCAGCACTCGTTGTCCCATGCCTCTCGCGTTGTCTCACGACAAACTCCGGGGGAGGCGAATGGCCACAGATCAGAAAAGCCCCGCAAATGCGGGGCTTTTCGGAGATGCGCCGAAGAGGACTCGAACCTCCACCCGGTTATCCCGGACCAGGCCCTCAACCTGGCGCGTCTACCAATTCCGCCATCGGCGCGGGGCGGCGCAGTATAGACGCGCGGCGCGGCCTGCTCAGACGTCGGTCCGGGCGAAGTCGGCCGCCCGGCCGGCCTCGATCACGCGCTGCAGGAACGCCGGCCGTGCGCTCCTGCTGGGGCGCCGTGAAGATCTGGTCCGGCGGGCCCTGCTCGAGGATCACGCCCTCCGACATGAAGCAGACGCGGTCGGCGATCTGGCGCGCGAAACCCATCTCGTGCGTCGAGAGGATCATCGTCATCCCGGACTGTCGCCAGCTCGCGGACGACGGCGAGCACCTCGCCGACCAGCTCCGGGTCGAGCGCGCTGGTGATCTCGTCGAGCAGCATCAGCTTCGGCTGCATCGCCAGCGCGCGCACGATCGCGGCGCGCTGCTGCTGGCCGCCCGACAGCCGGTCCGGGTACTCGCCGGCCTTGTCGCCGAGCCCGAAGCGGTCGAGCAGCTCGCGCGCGCGCTCCTTGCGCGTCGGCCTCGCTCAGCTTCAGCACCTTGCGCGGCGCCAGCGTCACGTTCGCCAGCACGCTCATGTGCGGGAACAGGTTGTAGGCCTGGAAGACGATCCCGATCTCGCGGCGGATCGCGGTCGATGTCGACGTTCGGGCGTCGTGATCTCCTGGCCGGCGAACACGATCCGGCCGTCGGAGACCGGCTCGATCAGGTTCGCGCACTTCAGCAGCGTCGACTTGCCGCAGCCCGACGCCCCGATCAGGCAGACGACCTCGTGCGGCTGCGACCGCGAGATCGACGCCGCGCAGGACCTCGACCTCGTCGTAGGTCTTGCGCACCCCCTCGAGCTGCGAGCAGCGGCTCCGTCGCGCTCATCCTCCCGACGCTCGCATGCGCTTCCGGTCGCGCTCGATCAGCCAGTCCGTGGCGCGTGCGAGCGGGATCGTGATCGCGATGAACAGCAGCGCGGCCATCGTGTAGCCCGTGAAGTTGAACGTCGAGGAGGCGTACTGCTCCGCCGCCCGCGCGACCTCGACGAGCCCGAGCAGCCCGATCAGCGCGGTGTCCTTCTGCAAGCCGATGAAGTCGTTGAGCAGCGGCGGGATCACGCGCCGGATCGCCTGCGGCAGCACGACGTAGCGCATCGACTGACCCTGGCTGAGCCCGAGCGAGCGCGCGCCGTCGGACTGGCTGCGATGCACCGAGTCGATGCCGGCGCGGTAGACCTCGGCCACGTAGGCCGAGTAGACGAGCACGAGCGAGACGACGCCGTAGGTGAAGATCGACTGCTCGGAGATGAACGCGAGCTGGAGCCCCGGGACGCCGAGACCGACGATGAAGACCACCAGGATCAGCGGGATCGCCGCGGAACACGTCGGTGTAGATCAGCGCCACGAGCCGCAGCGGCGCCATGCACCGGTCCGGGCAGGCTGCGCACGACCGCGATCACGAGCGCGAACACGAGCACGATCGCCTCCGCGATCAGCATCAGCTTGACGTTGAGCCAGAACCCGGCGACCACGCTCGAGAAGCTGTCGTTGAAGCCGCTCAGCGAGAAGAACGCGTCGATGAACGCCTCCGCGCCCGGCGACAGCGCCACGCAGTAGCACCAGCAGGCGCGAAGAACACGATCGTCGAGACGACCGAGATGATCGTGTTGCGACGTGGTGCTGCCCCGCCGCCGGCTGCTCGCGGGCGCGCCGGCGGCGGTGGTGGGGACGGTGTCCGCCACGTGCAGGCGGCTACTCGAAGACCGTCAGCGACTCGGTGCCCGGGAACCATTCCGCCTGCATCTCCTCGAGCTGGCCGCTGGCCTTGATCGCGGCGATCGCCTCGTTGACCTTCTCGCGCAGCGTGTTGCCCTTCTGGAACACGATGCCGTACTCCTCGCCGGTCTCGAACTGACCCGTCATGGCGACCTCGTCGCCCAGGTCCGCGACGATCGAGGAGCCGATCGCCACGTCCATCAGGAAGGCGTCGATCTGCCCGTTGGCGAGCGCCTTGGTCGCGGCGCCGAGCGTCGAGTACTGCCGCGGCTCCTTGCTCGGCTGGATCTTGTCCTTGATGTAAGTGCCGCCGGTCGTCGTCGCCTGGAAGCCGAACTGCAGGTCCTTCATCGACGCGATCGAGTCGGCTGCCTCGCCTGGACCGCCCTTGGTCACGAGGAAGCCCTGGTTGGCGTTGAAGTAGGGATCGGAGAAGTCGACCACCTGCGAGCGCTCGTCCGTGATCGTGACCTCGTTGATGGCCATGTCGAACGGCTTGGGCGCGGGGGAGAAGAGGCCGGAGAACGGCGTCGAGACCCACTTGACCTTCTCGACCCCGAGCTCGGCTGCCAGCGCCTTGCCCAGGTCGGCCTCGAATCCCTTGGGATCCTCGATCGGCAGCTCCAAGAAGCCGGGGACGGGGAACTCCGCCCCGATCGTGAGCTGACCGTCGGTCTTGAGCTCGAGCTGCTCTGCCGGCTCCGCGGCGCCGCCACTGGAGGGAGCGGGCTCCTCCTCGTCGTCACCGCACGCGGCGAAGGCCAGGGTCGCGATCAGCGATCGCCAAGAGCCAAAGCAACTTCTTCACGTGCCCTCCTCAAGGTGCAGCCAATATTTCTTATTGACGCGTCAGTTATAACTGGCCGCGTATGTCCGTGTCAACGCGCCAGAAGTCTATGCCCTCGGGCGTCGAGCGGCGCCGCCCCGGTCGTCCGCCGGGTGCCGACCCGCGCCATCCCGAGCGGCGTCGAGGCGATCCTCGAGGCCGCCTGCCGGGCGATCCTCGAGCGCGGCTTCCCGGCGACGCGGATCGCCGACGTCGCCGCTGTCGCGGGCGTGTCGACCGGCACCGTCCACTACTACTTCGCGACCAAGGACGAGGTCCTGATCGCCGCGCTCAAGTGGGCCTCGAACCGGCTGCTCGCGCGCGTCGAGGCCGACGCCGATGCGCCCGCCGACACGCCGGCTCGGCGCAGCTGCTGGCGCTCTCGGTGCCGTCGCCCGGCGCGAACCGCGACGAGTACGTGCTCTGGATCGAGCTGTGGCTGCGCGTGCTGCACCAGCCCGACCTGCTGCCCGACTGCGAGGCGATCTCGCGGCGCTGGCGCGAGCACTTCTTCGCGATCGTCCGCGCGGGCGCCGAGCGCGGCGAGTTCACGCCCGTGACCGCGCCCGAGGAGGTCGCCGACCGGCTCGTGGCGCTGGTCGACGGGCTCGGCTTCGAGACCGTGCTCGGATACCGCTGGACCTCGCCGCGAGCGCATGCACGAGCGCCTGCTCGAGTTCGCCTCCGAGCAGCTGCGGCGTCCCGGTCGCCGCGCTGACCGGGACGCGGATGAGCGGCTGGGAGCGGCTGCTGCGCCCGCCGCTGCGCGGCGTCGGCGCCTACGAGCCGGGGCCGAGCCTGGACGAGCTGATGACGCGCCACGGGCTCACGCGCGTCGACAAGCTCAACTGGAACGAGGGCCTGTGGGGCCCGCTGCCCGGCGTCGAGGAGGCCGTGACGGCCGCGCTCGACCAGGTCTGGGCCTATCCCGAGCACGCCTACAACGCGCTGCGCGAGGCGATCGCCGCGCGACACCGGCGGCGCGGCCGGAGCAGATCCTGCCGGCGCACGGGATCCAGGCGCTGATCCTGACGCTCGTCAGCGCGTTCGTGTGCGCCGGGCGACACGGTCGTCGTGCCCGAGCGCGACCTACGGCCTCTACGCCCAGGCATCGCGCGTGGCGGGCGCGACGGTCGAGCTCGTGCCCTCGCCCGAGCTGCGCCTCGACCTCGAGCGCGTCGCCGACGCCGTGCGGCGCACCGGCGCGCGACTCGCCTGGATCTGCGATCCCAACAACCCGACCGGCGCGCGCGTCGAGCCCGGACGAGTGGCGCGCCTTCCTCGACGCTGTCGGGCCGGACTGCGTCGTGGTCGCCGACGAGGCCTACGTGGACTACGTCGACGCCGCGCCGACCGGATCCGCCGCGAGGACGACGTCGACGACGGGCGCCACGTCGTGATCCTGCGGACGTTCTCGAAGATCTACGGCCTGGCCGGGCTGCGGCTCGGCTACGCGATCGCCGACCCCGTGCTGCTGCACTACCTGCACAGCGTCCAGGAGCCGTTCAACGTCAACCGCGCGGCGCTCGCGGCCGGCCTGGCCAGCCTCGGCCGCGCCGGCGAGGTCGCCGCAGCGGCGCGCCGACGGTCGCCGCGGCGCGCGAGCGCTTCGCCGCACGCGCTCGCGCGCGACGGCGATCCGCACGCTGCCCTCGGGCGGCAACTTCGTGCTCGTCGAGCTCGGTGTCGACGACGTCGAGCTCGCCGAGCGAGCCTGGAGCCGCGCGGCGTCCTGATCCGCCCGGCGCGCGACATGGGCCTGCCGGGCTGGGCGCGCATCACGATCGGTCCCGAGCCGCGATGGACCGTGCCGCCGCCGCGATGATCGACGTGCGCGCGCGTGCTGCTGGCGGCCGGGGCGGCGCACGCATGACGACCGGCGGGCGGGCGGCTCGCCGCGGCGCTCGCCGCGCACGGCGTCGAGCTCGTCTGGGGCATCCCGGGCACGCACAACCTCGAGCTCTACGCCGGGCTGCGCGCGGCGGGCATCCGCCACGTCAGCCCGCGCCACGAGCAGGGCGCGCGCGTTCGCGGCCGACGGCTACGCGCGCGTCGACGGGCCGCGTCGGCGTGTGCGTCACCACCTCGGGCCCGGCGGTGCTGAACGCCGCGACCGCGCTCGCGCAGGCCTACTCGGACTCGATCCCGGTGCTGCTCGTCGCGCCGGGCATGCCGCTGCGCCATCCCGGCCTGGGCAACGGCGAGCTGCACGAGACGAAGGACCTCGGCGCCGCGATGGGCGGCGATCGTCGCCGCCACGCACCGCGTCACGAGCGTGGAGGAGATCCCGCTCGCGGTCGCGCAGGCGTTCGCGCGCATGACGCTCCGGCCGGCCGCGCCCGATGCACCTGGAGATCCCGCTCGACCTGCTCGTCGCGGAGGGCGAGGCGGACGCCGTCGCGCCGGTCGTCGCGCCGCGCCGCTCGTCGCCCGACCCGGCGGCGCTCGACGCCGCGGCCGCGCTGCTGGCGCGCGCGGAGCGCCCGCTGGTGCTGGCCGGCGGCGGCGCCGCGGGCGCGGCGGCCGAGCTGCGCGCGCGTCGCCGAGCGGCTCGGCGCGCCCGTGGTCTGCTCGATCAACGGCAAGGGCACGCTCGACGAGCACCATCCGCTGAGCATGGGCGCGGGCTACGGCCGCGGCGGTCGTCGCCGAGCTGGTCGGCCGACGCCGACGCGGTGCTCGTGGTCGGCAGCGAGCTGGCGCCGTCGGACCTGTGGCTCGGGCCGCTGCGCGCTCGGCGGGCCGGTGGTGCGGATCGACGTCGATCCGGTCGCGATCGTCACGAACGTGCGTCCCGGAGGTCGCCGTCGTCGGCGATGCGGCGCTCGCGCTCGCGGGGCTGCGGCGAGCGACTCGGCTCGGCGGCGGCCGCGGGCGGCGGCGGAGCGCGCCGCGCGCTGGCGCGGCGCCTTCCACGCCGGCGCGGCGCAGGACGCCGAGCGCTGGGCCGGGCTGCTCGCCGCGATCGACGACGCGGTCGGCGAGCACGGCGTGCGTGGCCGCCGACAGCGCGATGGTCTGCTACTACGGCGCGGTCGCGGCGCTGCCGCTCCCGGCGCCCGCGCTCGTTCCTCTACCCGACCGGCTACGGCACGCTCGGCTACGCGCTGCCCGCCGCGATCGGCGCGCAAGCTCGGCCGCCCGGACGACGCGCGTGCTGGCGCTGGCCGGCGACGGCGGCGTGCTGTTCAGCATCGCCGAGCTCGCGGCGGCCGCGCAGGAGCGGCTGGCGCTGCCCGTGGTGGTCGTCGACAACAGCGGCTACGGCGAGATCCGCAACGAGATGCGCGACCGCGGCGACGCGCCGCTCGGCGTCGACTTCCCCGGGCTCGACTTCGCCGCGCTCGGGCGCGCGTTCAACTGCCACGGCGTGACGCGCGACGTCGCCGGACGACGATCCGCGCGGCGCTCGAACGCGCGTTCGCGGCCGACCGCCCGACCGTCATCCACGTCCCAGAGTGATCGCGGGCGTGTCGCGAGTTGATTCCGTCCGACGCGCGGGCTACCTTTCCGAACACATGTTCGACCCACTAGGAAGGAGGGCGCTGCGATGGACATCGGCAAGGACCTGACGAAGCGCCAGCAGGAGATCTTCGACTTCATCAAGAAGCACTCCGCGCGCTACGGCTACCCGCCGACGGTGCGCGACATCGGCAAGGCGGTCGGACTGGCTTCCTCCTCGACCGTGCACGCGCACCTGGCGAATCTCGAGAAGGTCGGCCTGCTTGCGGCGCGATCCGACCAAGCCGCGCGCGATCGAGCTGCTCGACAAGGCCGTCGATGCCGCGAAGAGCGCGGTCGCCGGCGGCGGTGGCCTGCCACTCGTCGGCCACGTCGCGGCCGGTCAGCCGATCCTCGCGGAGGAGAACATCGAGGACTACGTGCAGGTGCCGGGGATCGCCGGTGGGGAGGAGGGGCGAGTTCGTGCTGGCGGTGCGCGGCGACTCGATGGTCGACGCCGGGATCCTCGACGGCGACTTCGTCGTCGTGCGCAAACAGGACACGGCGGCCGACGGTGAGATCGTGGTGGCGCTGGTCGGCGAGGAGGCGACCGTCAAGCGCTTCTTCAAGGAGTCCGATCACATCCGCCTGCAGCCGGAGAACGCGACGATGGAACCGATCCGCACGCGCGACGTCAGCATCGTGGGGCGCGTGGTCGGAGTGTTCAGGAAGGTGGGCTAGCGATGACGATGCTCCTGCTGGAGCGAGATCCCGACGTTGCAGCTGCGGGCCGAGGACGGCGGCGGAGCGACTCTCGACGATCTGCTGTCGGGCGCCTGGGAGGGCCTCGCCGGCGCCTGCTCGACGACGTGTCCCGTGTGCGCAGGCGAGCTTGAGCCGCGCTGGTCGGCCGGCGCCGCCCTAGCTCGGCGGACGCTGCCGCGATTGCGCGAGCGAGCTGCGCTGAGAGCCCCGCGCCCCACGCTCGAATAGCCTGCCGCGCGATGTCCGTGGAGACCGACCGCCAGGAGCTCGCCGAGCTCGAGACGGAGTGGATGGTGGCGATGCAGGCGCGCGATCGCGACCGGCTCGAGCAGCTCGTCGCCGACGGATTTCGCTTCACGGCGATCCACCTGAACCCGGAGCCGATGACGCGCGAGCAGTGGATGGGCGCGGCGATGGAGGGCTACACGATCACCACGTTCGCCTTCGAGGAGATGGAGATCGACGTCTTCGGCGACACGGCGGTGATCCACGCGCGCTACTCGCAGATCGCCTCGTTCGCGACGGTCAACCTCTCGAACGTGTTCCGGCTCACCGACGTCTGGTCGCGCGAGACGGGCTCCTGGCAGGTCGTCGCCCGCCACTCCTCGATCCTCGGCTAAGCCTGCTCAGGCGTGCGCGCCGACTTCCGCGCGGCGCGCGACCTCGGCCCGCACGACCGGTGCGACCTCGGTGCCGAGCAGCTCGATCGCCTGCAGCACCCTGTCGTGCGGGATGCCGCCGACGCTGATCTGCGCGAGGAACCGCTGATGGCCGAACAGCTCGTGCTCGAACAGCAGCTTGTCGATGACCTCCTGCGGCCCGCCCGCCAGCACGGCGCCGCGCGGCGAGGCGAGCTGGTCGAACTGGGCGCGCCCCATCGGCGGCCAGCCGCGCTCGCGCCCGATGCGGCTCATCATGCCGCCGTAGTGGGGGAAGAACTCGTCGGCCGCCTGCGCCGGGCCTGCCGCGACGTACGTGTGCGAGTTGATCCCCACCGGCAGCGTCGCCGGGTCGTGCCCGGCGGCCTGCGCCGCCTGGCGGTAGAGCTGCACGAGCGGCGCGAAGCGCTCGGGCGCGCCGCCGATGATCGCCAGCGTCATCGGCAGGCCCAGGGTTGCTGCGCGCACGACCGACTGCGGCGTGCCGCCCACCGCGATCCACACCGGCAGCGGCTCCTGCAGCGCGCGCGGGTAGACGCCGGCGTCGGACAGCGCTGCGCGGTGCCGGCCCGTCCACGTGACGCGCTCGGACTCGCGCACGGCGAGCAGCAGCCCGAGCTTCTCCGCGAACAGCTCGTCGTAGTCGTCGAGGTCCTGACCGAACAGCGGGAACGACTCGGTGAACGAGCCGCGCCCCGCCATGATCTCCGCGCGCCCGCCCGACAGCAGGTCCAGCGTGGCGAAGTCCTGGTACACGCGCACCGGATCGTCGGAGCTCAGGACGGTGACCGCGCTCGAGAGCCGCACCCGCTCGGTGCGGGCGGCCACGGCGGCGAGCACCACGGCGGGCGACGAGACCGCGAAGTCCGGGCGGTGGTGCTCGCCGACCGCGACCACGTCGAGTCCCACCTGCTCGGCGAGCTCGGCCTGTTCGGCGAGCTCGCGCAGGCGCTGCGCGGCGCCCGCCGCGCCGGCGGCCGGGTCGGTGTCGACGAAACTGGCGATGCCTATTTCCATCGAGCTAAGTGTACTGCGGTCCGCTTACTTCGAGTAATCGTAGAAGCCGCGTCCGCTCTTGCGGCCGAGCAGCCCCGCCTCGACCATCCGGTTGAGCAGCGCGGGCGCGACGGAGCCCGGATCGCGGAACTCGTCATAGAGCGACTCGGAGACCGCGAGCAGCGTGTCGAGCCCGATCAGGTCCGCCAGCGCGAGCGGGCCCATCGGGTGCGCGCAGCCCTTGATCATGCCCTCGTCGATGTCCTCCTTGGAGGCGAAGCCCGACTCGTACATCCGGATCGACGACAGCAGATAGGGGACCAGCAGCGCGTTGACGACGAAGCCGGCGCGGTCCTGGGAGTCGATGCAGACCTTGCCGAGCGTGTCCTGCGCGAAGCTGCGGGCGCGCTCGAGCGCATCGTCGCCGGTCATGATCGAGCGCACGAGCTCGACGAGCGGGAGCACCGGCACGGGGTTGAAGAAGTGCAGCCCGAGCACCCGCTCCGGCTTGGAGGTGCCGGCCCCGAGCTTCATGATCGGGACCGAGGAGGTGTTGGATGCGAGGAACTCCGCGTCGGGCAGCACGACTGTCGAGGCGCTGGAACAGCTCGCGCTTGACGACCTCGTTCTCGACGATCGCCTCGATCGCGGCGTCGGCGCCGGCGATGTCGTCCACGGTCGTGGAGTAGGCGAGCCGCTCGGTCGCCGCCTGGCGTTCCTGCGCCGAGAGCTTGCCCGAGCGCGCGCCGCGATCCAGCGACTTCTCGATCCGCTGCTGCGCTCGCTCCACGCCGGCGGCGTCGGCCTCGACGACGGTCACGTCGACACCTGCCCGCGCGCACACCTCGGCGATGCCGGAGCCCATCATGCCGCCTCCGATGACTCCGATCCGCATGGCCGGGACGCTAGCGGCTGGCCGAGCGGCTACGCCGCTTCGGGCAGGACCGGCACTACGCAGACGCAGTTGGGCAGCTTGCTCGAGCCCGGCAGGACCATGCGGCCGACGCCGCGCTCCGCGGCCTCGTGCTTGGCGACCGCGGCCGCATCGCCGCGGTCGGCCAGGTGCTGCGCCAAGGGCGTCTCGTCCCCGTGCGAATCGATGTAGATCACGTCGTACATGTTGTTCCTCGATCATCGCCGGTCGTCCGGACGGGATGGTTCGTTCACGATACCTTTGCCATCACGGTACCGTCCCACGGCTGGCCGAGCAGCCGCGGAGGCTCGCCTTCGAGGAAAGTCCGGACATCACAGAGCAGGGTGGTCGATAACGCCGACCCGGGGAAACCCGCGGGAAAGTGCCACAGAAAACACACCGCCCACGTCCGCGACGGGCTCGTTCCGTCGCAGGCAGGCAAGGTTGAAATGGTGCGGTAAGAGCGCACCGGCGCCGTGGTGACGCGGCGGCCAGGCAAACCCCACTCGATGCAAGGCCGAGCAGGGCCGTCTGCAGGTTGCTCGCCGAGGTCCAGGTAGGCCGCTCAGATGGATGGCTGCTCACGACAGAATCCGGCTTACAGGCCAGCTACGGAAAGAGCCCCGGAAACGGGGCTCTTTCTATGACAGCCGGGACGTCCGATCATCGTCCCGCTTGCCGTCGTCCGGCCCGGATGCGAACATGCGTTCGTGATCGTATGCGTCCTGCTGCCGCGCTTTGCGCTCGCCGTCGCCGCCGGTGGGCGCGACGTGCTGGCGGCGGGGCCGGTCGCGCTGGCGCCCGAGCCGGGGCGCGAGCAGTTCATCGGCGAGGTCTCGGCGGCGGCCGAGGCCTACGGAGTGCGCGCGGGGCTGCGGCTGGGGGAGGCGCTCGCGCGCTGTCCGACGCTGCGCCTGCTGGCGCCCGACCCGGTCGCGGTGGCCGACGCATGGGATGCCCGTGTACGTGCGCTCGAGGGCATCGGCGCCGCGGTCGAGCCGGGCGCGCCCGGCACCGCCTGGTTCGGCGCCGGCGGCCTGCGCTCGCTCCACGGCGGCACGCTCGAGGGCGTGCTCGCAGCCACCCGCGGCGCGCTCAAGGGACCGGTTCGGCTCGGCGCGGCGCCCTCGCGCTTCGCCGCGCTGGCAGCCGCCGGCCGGGCGCGCTCCCGGCGCGCGGAGATCACCCCGATGGCCGCCGCTGCGCTGGCCGCCTACATGGCGCCGCTCCCCGTGGCGCTGCTGTTCTCCCGCCCCGAGGTCGCGATGCTGCCGGATGCGCTCGAGCGCTTCGGGATCCGCACGCTGGGCGAGCTGGCCAAGCTCCCGCGCGCCGCGCTGGCCGACCGCTTCGGCCGGGCCGGCTCGCTGGCACGCGAGCTCGCCCAGGGCAAGGACTCGCCGCTCGTCCCGCGCACGGCGGCCGAGCGGTTGGAGGAGCGCCTGGAGCTGCCGGAGTCCGGCTCGGGCGCGCAGCTCCAGCGCGGGCTGGACCTGCTGATCGACCGCATGCTCGCCCGGCGCGAGCGGCGCGGGCGGGCGCTGCGCGCCGTCGTGCTCTCGGCCCGGCTGGTCGAGGGCGGCACATGGCGCGCGCGCGTGACGTTCCGCGAGCCGCTGGCCGATCCGCGCCGCATGCGCCTGGTGCTGGGCCAGAAGCTGGCCGAGCTGCCCGCGCCCGCCGACGTGCTGCGCCTGCGCGTGGAGGGCTTCGGCCCTCCGGCGGGCGACCAGCGCACGCTGCTGGCCGAGCCCGCCGCGATCCGCCGCGCGCGGCTGCGCGAGGCGGTCCGCCAGGCACGCTCGGTCGCCGGGCCCGATGCGGCGTTGCGGATCATCCCCGTCGACCCCGACTCGCGGGTGCCCGAACGGCGCCTGACGCTCGCGCCATGGGATCCGTAAGGCGCCTCGCAACCCCGCGCGCGGTGAGCGTCCAGACGGGGGAGGGAGGCCGCCCGGAAGCGGTCGGCGACCGCGCGGTAGAGGCGGTGCGCGAGTCCTGGCTCGTCGAGGACCGCTGGTGGACCGATGCCCCGCTGCGCCGCCGCTACTGGGAGATCGTCACGGCCGACGGCCGCAACGCGGTGATCTATCGCGACCTGGAGGTGGGTGGCTGGTACGCGCAGCGGTAGCGCTCACCGCGTGTGCCACAGCACCATCGCCGCGTACGCGCGCCATGGCCGCCAGCGCTCCGCGTCGCCGGCGGCTGCGCGCTTGAGCCAGAGGTCGCCGGCGGGCCAGGCGTCGGGGTCGCGCAGCGCGCGCATCGCGATGTACTCGACGGTCCAGGGGCCGAAGCCGGGCAGCTCCAGCAGCGCCGCGCGCGTTGCCGGGATGTCGAGCGGCGGATCGAGCCGCAGGCCGCCGGCGACGGCGCGGGCGAGCGCGCGCAGGGCGCGCTCGCGCGTCGGCGGCATCCCCGGCAGCGCACCGTCCGCGACGACATCCGGAGCCGGGAAGCGCCGGCCGTCGCCGAGCCCGGCGACCAGCTTCGCGGCCGTACCGCGTGCGCCGGCGACGCTGACCTGCTGCCCGAGCACCGCACGCACCGCGAGCTCCCAGCCGCTCCATGCTCCGGGCACGCGAATCCCTGGCGCGCGCGCGAACAGCGGATCATCGCCGAGCTCAGCGGGGTCGTGGCCGGTGTCGAACACGCGCGCGACGACCTCCGGGTCGGCGCTGCCGGTGAACTCGATCGCGCCCTCGACGCGCCTGACCTCCGCCATGCCGGTGCGCCGGTAGACGTCGCCGGCGACCGCATCGAGCCCCGGGAGGGCGCGCTCGCCGAGCCATTCGAGCATGTGCGCCCAGTCATATGGCTCGCGGACGGGCAGGCGCACGCCGGGCACGGTACCCACGCCCGCCCGCGGGTCGGCGCCCACTGCCCGCCGTCGTGGCCGTCGGCCGCAGGCGCTGGTCAGGCGCCGCCGCCTGGCCGTTCCGCCGCCGCGCATGCGAACATGCGTTCGGTCATGTACGCCGAGCTGCACGCCCACTCCGCCTTCTCCTTCCTCGACGGCGCCTCGCTGCCCGACGAGCTGGCCGGCGCGGCGGCCGAGCTGGGCTACGGCGCCTGCGCGCTGACCGACCACAACGGGCTGAGCGGCTCGATGGAGTTCGCGCAGGCCGCCAAGGGACTCGGTCTGAAGGCGATCCACGGGGCGGAGATCGACCTCGAGGACGGCCGCCACCTGACGCTGCTCGTCGACACGCAGGAGGGCTGGCGCAGCCTCTGCCGCATCATCACTCGCGCCCACGCCCACGCGCGCGATCACGGCGAGCCGCCGCCGGCCGTGCCGCTGGAGACGGTCGAGGAGCACGCCGCCGGGCTCGTCTGCCTGAGCGGGTGCGCGCGCCAGGGAGTGCACGACGAGCCGACGCTGCGGCGGTTGCTGACCGCCTTCGGGCGCGAGAACCTGCATGTCGAGCTGCAGCGGCCGTTCCATCGCGACGACCGCGCGCGCAACCGCCGGCTCGCCGGGCTTGCCGAGC
The DNA here is from genome assembly GCA_963721315.1 of uncultured Solirubrobacteraceae bacterium. Lineage (GTDB taxonomy): Bacteria > Actinomycetota > Thermoleophilia > Solirubrobacterales > Solirubrobacteraceae > DASQMT01. Next base: position 720,211 of record CAVRIU010000004.1, on the reverse strand, counting down.
GGCTGGGCGTGCCGGCGGTGGCGACCGGCAACGTCCACGCGCACGCGCTTGCGCGGGCGCCGTTGCAGGACGCGTTCGTCGCACTGCGCAACCACACGCTGCTCGATGCGTCGGAGCCGCTGCGCCGCGGCAACACCGCGCACGTGCTGGCCTCCCCCGCGGCGATGGCGGCGCGCTTCGAGGACCACCCCCGGGCGGTCGACGAGGCGGCGGCGCTCGCCGAGCGGCTGCGCTTCGACCTGACCGTCGATCTCGGCTACCGCTACCCGGGCGCGGAGGACGCGGCCGCGATCGGCAAGCTGGCCGAGCTCTGCTGGGCGCTGCTCGCCGAGCGCTATCCCGACGGCGACCCGCACCGCGCCGCGGCGCACGCCCGGCTCGAGGAGGAGCTGCGCGTGATCGACGGGCTGGGGCTGGCCGGCTTCTTCATCCTGCACCGCGACATGCTGGAGCTGGCGCGCGAGGTCGCCGTGCAGGTGCGCGGCGCCGACACGGCGCGCGCGCTGCTGCCGCCGGGGCGCGGGCGCGGCTCCTCGGTGTCCTCGATCGTCTGCTACCTCACCGGCCTCTCGCACATCGACCCGGTCGCCAACGACCTGTTCCTCGGGCGCTTCCTCAACGAGGAGCTGACGGCGCTGCCCGACATCGACCTCGACTTCCCGCGCGACATCCGCGAGGCCCTGATCCCGCGCATCCACGATCGCTACGGGCGCGAGCGCTCGGCGCTGGTGGCGGCGTTCCCGACGTTCCGCTCGCGCGGCGCGATCCGCGAGCTGGGCAAGGTGCTCGGGCTGCCGCCCGGTGAGCTCGAGCGCGTCGCCCGCGGGGCCGAGCCGTGGGCGGTGCGCGGCGTCACTGCCGACGTCGAGTCGGCGCTCGGGCTGGATGCCGGCGGGCCGCCGGCGCAGCTGGTCGACCCCGACTCGCGCGGGCCGTTCGCGATGTCGACCGCCGAATGGCACGCGATGGTCAACGGCCGCCGGCCCGACCGCGACGAGCAGCGCGCCGCCGACGAGGGCCGTCGCGCGGCGCTGCCCGGCCGCTGGGCATGGCTGGCGCGGTTGTGCGACGAGGCCTACGGACTGCCGCGCCACCTCTCCCAGCACTCCGGCGGGATGATCGTCTCGACCCGCCCGCTGATCGACTGCTGTCCGGTGCTGCCGGCCGCGATGGAGGGTCGCCAGCTGTGCCAGTGGGACAAGGACTCCTGCGCGGACGCGGGCTTCCTGAAGATCGACCTGCTCGGGCTCGGGATGCTCTCCTGCGTCGAGCGCGCGGTCGAGCTGATCGCGCGCACGCGCGGCGAGCGCGTCGACCTCTCGCGGATCCCGTTCGACGACGCCGCGACCTACTCGGCGATCCAGTCGGCCGACACGATGGGCGTCTTCCAGATCGAGAGCCGCGCGCAGATGCAGTCGCTGCACCGCACGCGGCCCGAGTCGCTGGACGACCTCACGATCCAGGTCGCGATCGTGCGACCGGGGCCGATCCTCGGCGGCGCGGTCAACCCGTACATCGCGCGCCGCCAGCGGATGCGCGAGGACCCGGACTTCGAGGTGCCCTACGACCATCCGTCGCTGGAGCCGGTGCTGCGCGACACGCTCGGCACGATCATCTTCCAGGACCAGGTGATCGAGGTCGCGATGACGTTCGCGGGCTTCTCGCCCGGAGAGGCCGAGGGGCTGCGCCGCGCGATGAGCCGCAAGCGCTCGGCGGAAGCGATCGAGGCCTACCACCAGCGCTTCGTCGAGGGCGCCGAGCGCACGCACGGGCGCCGACGCGGAGACGGCCGAGCGCGTCTACTCGATGATCGTCGGCTTCTCGGGCTTCGGCTTTCCCAAGGCGCACGGGGCCGCCTTCGGCCTGCTCGCCTACCAGTCGACCTGGCTGCGCGTGCACTACGGGCCGGAGTTCCTGTGCGCGCTGCTCAACGAGCAGCCGATGGGCTTCTACGCGTCCGACACGCTGGCGCACGAGGCGCAGCGCAAGGGGATCGAGCTGATCGCGCCGGACGTGAACCTGTCGGGCGAGGAGTGCACGGTCGACGACGAGGGCCGGATCCGGCTGGGCCTCAGCTTCGTGCTGGGGGCCCGCAGCGCAGAGCTGTCCGCGCTCGTGCAGGCGCGCAAGGCCGGCGGCCCGTTCCGCACGCTGGCCGACCTGGCGTCCCGTGCCGGCGCCGGCCGCGCGGTCCTCGATCGTCTGGCATGGGCGGGCGCCTGCGATGCACTGGCGGCCGCGGACGCTTCCGCGGAAGCGGGTGCCGGGTCGTCGTCTGCGGTCACGGCTGGCTCGTCGTCTGCGGTCACGGCTGGCTCGTCGTCTGCGGTCACGGCTGGCTCGTCGTCCGCGGTCACGGATCGTTCGTCGCCCACCACCAACCCCGGCAGTTTGGCTGGCCCCACCCGTGCTCGCCGCACGGCCCTCTGGCGGCTGGGCGTAGCCGCGCCCGGCACGGCGGTCAAGGAGGGGACGCAGCTCGCGCTGCCGCTCGACCTTCCCGGTGCGCCCGTGCTCGAGTCGCTGACAGCCTGGGACGCGATGATCGCCGACTACGGGACCACGGGCCTGACCCTCGGCCCGCACCCGGTCGCGCTGCTGCGGCCAGAGTTGGCGGGCGCTGTCACCACGCGCGACCTCGAGCGGCTGGCGCACGAGACCCCGGTGAGCATCGGCGGGCTGGTCGTCGCCCGCCAGCGGCCCGGCACTGCCAAGGGGATCGTCTTCATCCTGCTCGAGGACGAGTTCGGCACCGTCAACCTGATCGTGCCGCCGCCCGTGTACGAGCGCCACCGGCTGGTGGTGCGCTCCGAGCCGCTGTTGCTCGCGTTCGGCCGGCTGGAGAAGCTGCCGATCGCCGGCGGCGCGATCAACGTGTACGTGCGCGATCTGCGCCCGCTCGCCGCGCCGGCCACGGGTGGCGCGGAGGTCGTGCCGCTGCCCGACCGCACGTCGCCGGCCATGGCGCCCGAGCCGGTTCCCGCGCTGGCGGCCGTGGGCGCCGGCGACGAGGTGCCGGCCGACGGCGCGCTGGCCGACTTCCGCGGCGTCGCTCCGGCCGTGCAGAGCTTCGCCGCCGGACGGCGCCGGTGACCGCGTCGACCCGCTGCCCGAATGAGTATCGTCCGCCGTGATGGCGGTACTCGCGTTCGTACTCCTGTTCGTGCTGCTGGGCCTGGGCGCGCTCTTCCTCGGGATGAGCGGCGGCCCCAAGGGCGCCAAGGAGCGTCTGGCGAGCCAGAGCCGGCCGTCGGACGCCGAGGCGCGACGCTCCTGTTCGTGCTCTCGATCCTGCTGCTCGGCATCGCGGTGCCCGCCGCGGTGATCGCGACGGAGAATGCGCGCGACGCGATCCCAGAGGCCAACGTCAAGGCGCTGACGGAGACTCAGCAGCACGGGCGCGAGCAGTTCGCGCTGCGCTGCAAGAACTGCCACGCGCTGGCGGCGGCGAAGGCGACGGCGCGCGTCGGCCCGAACCTCGACGACCTGCGCCCGCCCAAGGCGCTGGTGCTCGACGCGATCGAGAAGGGCCGCGCAAACGGCAACGGCAACATGGCCGCGGATCTGGTCGAGGGCGAGGATGCCGAGGCGGTCGCGCAGTTCGTCGCGGTCGCCACCGGCAACCCGGCCGAGTAGCGCCGGCCGGTTCTTCCCGCACCTTCCGCAGAAAGCCGAGCGAGCCCTTTTCGCTTCCGCCGGAGCGTGCGCAAGGATGTCGGGCGGGTCGGCGGGAGCGTCGGCCTGAAAGCGTCGGGAGAAGTGATAAAAGTGCCTTCTTGCAGGGCATTTGCTGACTGCTACGATGCCCGCCCGCATCTGCCGGTTGTGTCCGGGGCCAGTGGCCTTGGGGCGAGCGCCCGTCCGATCCGTCCACGAAGCCGGGGACGATCGGGCTCGATCTGCGACGGCGCCGCCCGGCGCGAGCCCGCCGGCTGACAGCGGATGCAAGGGAGAAGGACGAACTTCGCCATGCCAGAGCCCGCCCGCCGATTCACCGCGCCGCCCTACGACCAGTTCGACGACTCCGATCGGGTCTTCGACTGGGGCGGCGACGAGCTGTTCACCCGCATGCCACGCCCGCGCGCGGTCGACGACGCGCCCGCGCCGCGCTTCCAGCGGACGGCGGCGAATGCGCCCGAGCCGCGCGTGCGGGCGCCACGCGCGCTGGTGCTGCTCGATCCGCCACGGGAGCGCCGCGACGCGGCCGCCGTCGACCAGCGGAGCGGACAGGGCGACCGCAGGCGCGCGTCGCAGCCCGCCGCGCACGGGATGGGCGCGCCGGCCGAGCAATTCGGGCTGTCGGTCGTCACCCCGGCGCCCGACTCCGCCAACCGCGGGGACGAGCCCGGCCCGACGGCGCCCGGACCGATCGACCGCCGGGACGAGCCCGACGGCCCCTGAACCGGTCTACCGCCGCGACGAGCCCGGCCTGACGGCCCCCGGACCGTCTACCGGGGACGAGCCCGCCCGTCGCCCCGAACCGGTCTACCGCTGGGACGAGACCGGAGCCCTGATCGTCCCCGATCCGCCAGGCCGCAGGACCAGCGTGATCACGGGCCATCCGAGCGGCGTGCCGCAGCCGTTGCCGATCGTGCGCGCCGAGCGCCCGCGCCCGGCGCGGACGCCGCTCGAGTGGATCGGGTCGCGGCCCGAGCGGATCGTCGGCTGGGCCTTCGCGCTCGGCCTGATCCTGATCCTGATCGCGATCTCGACGGCGGACGCGGCGACCTTCTGACGCCGGCGCGACCGCGCGCGAAATGCGGCGCGTCGCCGCCCGCTGCGCCTTGCAGGACGGGCTCATCCTTCCTACACTTACGAAGTGTAAGGCAAAGCCTATCCTCCCCAATCAGGGGTCTCGCCATGAAGACTCAGATGAGCCGGTTTCAGATCCACGACGACTTGACGGCGCCCGAGGCCTCGCTTCCCGTCCTGAAGGGCGCGATGGCGTCCGGAGGGCAGCTGCCGAACTTCCTCGGTGTCCTCGCCGGATCTCCCGGCGACGCTGCGTGCCTATGCGCGCTTTCGCTCCGAGCTGCGCCACGGCAGCCTGGAGAAGCCGACGCTCGAGCGGATCGCGCTCGCGATCGCCGAGCACTACCGCAGCCAGCCGGGGCTCGCGATCCACACGCGCACGGCGCGCGCGGCGGGCATCGGCATCGACGAGGTCGCCGCGGCGCGCGACTGGGAGTCCGCCGATCCGGCCGAGGCGGCGCTGCTGCGCTACCTGCGCGCGCTGATCGAGCACCGCGGTCACGCGCCGATGCACCTGCACGAGGAGGCGCGCGAGGCCGGCTGGAGCGACGAGCAGTTGATCGAGGCGATCGCGTACTCGTCGCTGGAATCGCTGACCGCGATGGTCAACGTCGCCGGCGAAGTGCCCGGTCGACGGCTCGGTCGAGGACACGCGTGTCCTGCGAGCAGCGTAGGCTTCGCAGCGGATGACCCCGCCCGCGCACAGGCGCACCGCCGTCGCGACGCTGGACCCGCCCGGAGAGGCGCACTGCTGTCCCTACCTGCACGAGGCGGTCGAGCTGATCGGCAAGCGCTGGTCCGGCGCGATCATCGTCGTCCTGATCGAGGGCGGCCCGAAGCGCTTCTCCGAGATCGCGCAGGCGATCCCGCAGCTCTCGGACCGGCTGCTGTCCGAGCGGATGAAGGAGCTCGAGGCGCGCGGGATCGTCGAGCGCCGCGTGCAGCCCGATTCGCCGGCACGGGTCGAGTACGCGCTGACCGACATGGGCTGGGAGCTCGCGCCGACGCTGAAGCAGCTCAAGTCCTGGTCTCACCGCTGGCTGGCCTGAGCCGCGCCGGGTTGTACCGCCGGTCCAGTGCCGTAGGCCCGCGGCTCCACTAGGCTGCCGCGCACGATGGACTCACCCAGCACGGCCGCCGACGTCAAGGCGCTCGCCGAGGAGCGCGGGATCCGCTTCATCCGGCTCTGGTTCACCGACATCCTCGGCCAGCTCAAGTCGTTCTCGATCAACGCGTCCGAGCTCGACGACGCGTTCGAGGGCGGCATGGGCTTCGACGGCTCCTCGATCACCGGCTTCAACGCGATCGAGGAGTCCGACATGATCGCGATGCCGGACCCGAGCACGTTCGCGGTGCTGCCGTGGCGCCCGGAGGACGAGGGCGGCGGCGTCGCGCGCATGTTCGCCGACATCCGCACGCCCGAGGGCGAGCCCTACGAGGGCGATCCGCGCCACATCCTGCGCCGCGCCGAGCAGCGCATGCAGGGGATGGGCTTCGACTCGTTCAACGTCGGCCCGGAGCTGGAGTACTTCCTCTTCAAGGACTCGACCTCCACCGAGGTGCTCGACCAGGGCGGCTACTTCGACCTGACCACGCTCGACGCCGGCTCGGACGTCCGGCGCGAGACCGCGCTGGCGCTCGAGAAGCTCGGCATCCAGGTCGAGTACTCGCACCACGAGGTCGGGCCGAGCCAGCACGAGATCGACATCCGCTACGGCGAAGCGCTGAAGATCGCCGACGACTGCATGACCTACCGCATCACGGTCAAGGAGTACGCGCTCAAGAACGGCTGGCACGCGACGTTCATGCCCAAGCCGCTGTTCGGCGAGAACGGCTCGGGCATGCACACGCACCAGTCGCTCTTCAAGGGCGCGGCGAACGCGTTCTACGACGCCGACGACAAGTACTTCCTGTCCGACGTCGGCAAGGCCTTCATCGCCGGCCAGCTGCGCCACGCGCGCGAGATCTGCGCGATCTTCGCCCAGTGGGTGAACTCCTACAAGCGGCTCGTGCCGGGCTACGAGGCGCCGGTCTACGTGGCCTGGAGCCGGCGCAACCGCTCAGCGCTCGTGCGCGTGCCGCTCTATCACCCGGGCAAGGAGAAGGCGACGCGGATGGAGCTGCGCTGCCCCGACCCGGCGTGCAACCCGTACCTGACGTTCGCGGTCCTGCTCCAGGCCGGCCTCGAGGGGATCGAGCGCGGCTACGAGCTGCCCGAGCCGATGGAGAAGAACCTCTACCACCTGTCGCCCGACGACCGCCGCCGGCTCGGGATCGAGCAGCTCCCGGAGACGCTCGGCGAGGCGGTCGAGCTGGCGGCGGACTCAGAGCTGGTGCTGCGCACGCTCGGCGAGCACACGTTCAACCGCTTCATCGAGATCAAGCGCCAGGAGTGGGAGGACTACCGCGTCCAGGTCACTCCCTGGGAGCTCGACCGCTACCTCGGGATCCTCTAGGCCTCCGAGATCCGCTCCGGCGCCGGCGCGCGGCCGTTGTAGGCGCCGTCGCCCGGCTCTTCGACGTCTTCGCCGCCCGGCCCGCCGCCGCGGCGCCCGGGATCGCCGTCGGTACGGGCCAGCCGCGAGGGCCACCAGATCCGCGGGCCGATGTCGAGCACCAGCGCCGGGACGAGCACCGAGCGCACGATGAACGTGTCGAGCAGCACGCCGAACGCGATCACGAAGCCGATCTCGGTGAGGAAGACCAGCGGCAGCAGCGCCAGGATCGAGAACGTGCCGGCGAGCACGATGCCCGCCGACGTGATCACGCCGCCGGTGACCGCCAGGCCGCGGACCATGCCGTGGCGCGTGCCGTGGCGCAGCGTCTCCTCGCGCACGCGCGCCATCAGGAAGATGTTGTAGTCGATCCCCAGCGCGACCAGGAAGATGAACGCGAACAGCGGGAACGACGGGTCGACGCCGGCGAAGCCGAAGATCACGTCGAAGACGACGACGCTGATCCCGAGCGCGGCCACGAACGACAGGATCACCGTCCCGATCAGCAGCAGCGGCGCCAGCAGCGACCGCAGCAGCAGGATCAGGATCAACAGCACGACGACGAGCGCGATCGGGATGATCACGCGCGTGTCGCGCGCGGCGGCCTGGCGCACGTCGTACTCGATCGCCGACGGCCCGCCGACCAGCACCTCGGGGCCGCCCGCCTGCTTGACCGTGTCGCGCAGCCCGGGGATCAGGTCGAACGCCGCGGTCGAGTAGGGCTCCGGCTCGAGCACCGCGTTCAGCAGCGTGCCGGGATCGCCCGAGATGTCGGTCGGGAGCACCGTCGCGACGCCGTCGGCCTGCTCCAGCGCAGCGCGTGACGGCTTCCACGTCGCCGCCCTGCGGCACGATCACCTCGGTCGCCGCGCTCGCGCCGGCCGGGAACGACTTGCTCAGGATCTCCTGGCCGGCGAGCGACTCGACCTCGTCGCGATACGCGTCGGCCTGCGTCAGTCCGGTGTCGATCGTGAGCAGCCCGAGCGCGCCGACGGCCAGCAGCGTGACGGTGCCGATCCAGATCCGCCGCGGGCCGCGGGCCACGCGGTCGCCGACGCGGCGCCAGGCGCCGTGGGTCTCGTCGGCGCCCTCGTCGCCGAAGTGCGGGATGCCGTTGCTCATGCCGAACCATCGACGGGTGCCAGAACGCGCGCCGGCCGCAGATCACGAGCAGCGCGGGCAGCAGCGTGAGCATCGTGATCATCGCGACGGCGATGCCGAGCGCGCCGATCGGCCCGAGCCCCGCCGTGCCCTCGACCTGCGCGATCGAGAGGCACAGCAGCGCGCAGATCACGGTCGCGCCCGAGGCGACGATCGCGGGACCGGCAGTGCGCAGCGCGAGCGCCATCGCCTCGTGCTTGTCCTCGTGCTTGCGCAGCTCCTCGCGGTAGCGCGACACCAGCAGCAGCGCGTAGTCGGTGCCGGCGCCGAGCACGAGGATCGAGAGGATCGAGGAGGACTGGCCGTTGACCGTGACGCCGAGCTCGGTCAGCCCGTAGCCGATCGAGCGCGTCGCGACCTCCGCGAAGACGACCGCGAACAGCGGGATCAGGAAGAAGATCGGGCTGCGGTAGATCAGGATCAGCAGGAACACGACCAGCAGCAGCGCCGAGCCGAGCAGCGTGCCGTTGATGTTCTCGAACACCTTGATCGCATCGGCGGCGAAGCCGGCCGGGCCGGTGACCTTGACCTCGAGCCCGCCGCCGGGATCGCTGACGCGTTCGCGGATGTCGTCGATCGGGTCGAGGATCGTCGCGCCGTCGCCGTCGCCCGTGACGTTGCCGATCAGCAGCGCGGCGTCGCCGGACTCCGACGGCCGCGGCTCGGCGAACGGCGATACCGCGCGGTAGATGTCGCCCTTGTTCGCCTCGATCGCGGCGTTGAGCTCCTCGCGGTCGGCCTGGATCCGCGCCTGGTCGTCATCGCTGAGCCCGCCCTCGCGCCGGTAGACGATCACGATCGGCGCCTGCTCGCCTCCTTGCAGCTGCTCGGAGATCTCCAGCACCTCGGTCGACTCGGCGTCACTGGGCAGGAAGCTCGTCGACTCGTTGTTCTCGGCGTCGGTGTACTTGCCGGGCAGGTTGGCGGCGCCGGACGCGAAGAACGCGAGCACGCAGACGGCAAGCACGACGAACTTCGCGACACGGCCGGCGGGGACCGTGAGCAAGCGGGTCAACGGGAGCACCTCGGGGAGGGGAGACGGTTGCGTGAAGTTCTACCGGAGATGCGATGCCTCCGGACCGGCGCAGCGAATGGATCACATTTCGGTCAGAGCAGCGCCGCAAGCTCGTCCGGCTCGGTGACCGGCCGCAGGCAGGCGAAGCGCTCGCACACGTAGGCGGCGGCACGCCCGTCGACCGGCTCGCGCCCCTCCAGCAGCGGCACGCCGTCGGCCGGCCCGCCGGCGACGACGAGGTGCGGCCGGAACGACTCGCGCACGACGCGCTCGAGCGGCCCGGCATCCGGGCCGACGATCGCGACCTCCTTGACGGCAGCGAGGTGGAAATCGAGCGCCTGCAACAGGTGGCCGAACGCCGCCGGATGCTGCGGCGCCAGCTCGTGCAGCAGCCGCAGCACCCCGAGCGCCGCCTCCTCGTAGCGGTGCTCTCCCGTCAGCGCGGCCAGCCGCAGCAGCCCGAAGGCCGCGGCCGAGCCGCCCGCGGGGATCGGCGCGTCCTCGAGCTCCTTGCGGCGGGCGATCAGCTCCTCGTGGTCGTCGGCGGTGGCGAAGAAGCCGCCGCGCTCGGCATCGTGGAAGCGCGCCAGCATCGTGTCGGCCAGCTCGCGAGCAGCAGCGAACCAGCGCGGGTCGAACGTCGTCTCGTAGAGCGTCAGGAACGCCTCCAGCAGGAATGCGTGGTCCTCCAGGTAAGCGCCGAGGCGCGCCTGGCCGCGGTTGAAGCTGCGCAGCAGGCGGCCGTCGGCGTCGCGCATGTCGCGCCAGACGAACTCGGCGCAGGCGACCGCGGCATCGCGGTAGTCCGGGCGCGCGAGCGCCGCCCCGGCGTCGGCCAGCGCGGAGATCATCAGCGCGTTCCAGGCGGTCAGCCGCTTGTCGTCGAGCGCCGGCCAGACGCGCCGCTCGCGCTGCTCGCGCAGGCGCGCCTTGATCTCGTCGAGCCGCTCGGGGTCGCTCGTCGCCCGCACGGGCGCCCAGCTGCCCTCGAAGTTGGGCGCACCGGTCATGCCGAAGTGCGCCAGCGCCGCCTCGGCGAGCGCGTCGTCGCCCAGCGCGCTGCGCAGCTCGTCGGGCGTCCAGACGTAGAAGCGTCCCTCCTCGCCCTCGGAATCGGCGTCCAGCGCCGAGGCGAACCCGCCCTCCTCCTGGCGCAGGTCGCGCAGCGCCCAGTCGAGCGTCTCGGTCCACACGCGCGCGAAGAACGGCTCGCCCGACACCTGGAACGCATGCAGGTAGGCGCGCGCGAGCAGCGCGTTGTCGTAGAGCATCTTCTCGAAGTGCGGGATCTGCCAGCGCGCGTCGACCGAGTAGCGCGCGAAGCCGCCGCCGATCTGGTCGTACATGCCGCCCGAGGCCATCGTGCGCAGCGTGTGCAGCGACATCTCGCGCTCGCCGCGCCGCAGCAGGAACTCGATCGCCGAGGTGGCGGGGAACTTGGGCGCGCTCGCCGAGAAGCCGCCGTGCGCGACGTCGTAGCCGCGCCGCAGCGTGGCGACGGCGGCGTCGAGGCCTGCCGGGTCGAGCTCCCCCTCGGCCGGCTCGAACGCCGCCGCGCCCGCGAGCCGCGGCAGGATCCGCCGGCCGGTCTCCTCGATCTCGGCGCGCTGGTCGCGCCACGCGTCGGCGACGCCGATCACGACCTGCGACCAGGACGGCATCCCGTGGCGTGGCTCGGGCGGCCAGTAGGTGCCGGTGTAGAACGGCACCCCCTCCGGCGTGAGGAAGGCGTTCAGCGGCCAGCCGCCGCGGCCGGTCATCGCCTGTACGGCCTCCATGTAGATCGCGTCGACGTCCGGGCGCTCCTCGCGGTCGACCTTGATGCAGACGAAGCGCTCGTTCATCAGCGCCGCGACCGCGGGGTCCTCGAAGGACTCGCGCTCCATCACGTGGCACCAGTGACAGGCGGCGTAGCCGATCGAGACGAGGATCGGCTTGGACTCCGCGCGCGCGCGACCGAGCGCCTCCTCGCCCCACGGGTACCAGTCGACCGGGTTCTCCGCGTGCTGGAGCAGATACGGCGACGTCTCGGCCGCCAGGCGATTGCTCACGGTAGGTTGCCTTTCCATGTCCCATCATCGCGAAACCGTCACGGCGGTCGGCGCCCCCCAGGCCGCCGGTCCCTACTCGCACGCGGTCCAGGCCGCCGGGCTGATCTTCCTCTCAGGCCAGACGCCGGTCGACCCGGATACCGGCAAGCTCGTCGAGGGCGACATCGGCGCGCAGACGCGGCGCTGCCTCGACAACCTCGGCATCGTCGCCGCCGCGGCCGGGGCGACGCTCGAGCACGACGCCGTGCGCTGCGGCATCTACGTCACCGACATGGCGACGTTCAAGGACGTCAACGCCGCCTACGGCGGCTACTTCGGTGATGCGCCGCCGGCGCGCGCCGACGCAGCACGATCGGCGTCGCCGCGCTGCCGCTCGGCGCAGACGTCGAGATCGACGCGATCCTCGCGGTGCCGGTGTAGCGCCTAGCGCTTCTTCCAGGTGAACGGGTTGGGCAGGGTCTGCGTCGGCCGCTCTGCTCGACCCGCCGCATCGAGGTACTGCTTGATGCCCAGGGCGCAGACCACCCCGCCGATGAAGGCAAGTACCTGCTTCAAGTCACACCTCCGTGACGTCGCGCGCGAACGACGCGAACACCTCGACATAGCGGCTCAGGTCGTCGCCGGAGTGCGCCACCGACAGCGTCCACTCCTCGTCGACGCCCGGAGTCATGAAGATCCCGTTGTTCATGTGATACAGCCAGGCCAGCTCGGTCAGGTCGTGGTGGATCCGCGTGCAGTAGTCGCGATACTCGCGGATCGGCTCGGTCGCCATCACGACGCAGCCCTTCGAGCCCATCCCGATGGTGTGGGCGGGCAGGCCGTACTCGGCGATCACGCGGTCGCAGCCGGCCATCAGCTCGGCGTTGGCCGCGTTGCAGGCCCTCGTAAGCGGCCGGCGTCAGCACCTCGAGCAGCGTCGCCTGCGCCGCGGCCATCACGAGCGGGTTGCCGTTGAAGGTGCCTTGCTGGCGCACGCGGCCGTCGGCGACGAGCGCGCCGAGCGGCTCGGTCATGCCGACCGCGCCGCCGGGCAGCCCGCCGCAGATCGCCTTCGCGAGGCAGACCACGTCGGGCGTGACGCCGAACAGCTCGGTCGCGCCGCCGGCGGCGACTGCCGCCCCGGTCTTGACCTCGTCGAAGATCAGCACGACGCCGTGGGCCGTCGCCAGCTCGCGCACGCGCTCCAGGTAGCCGGGGAGCGGCGGGACGATGTTGATGTTCATCATCGCCGGCTCGAGGATCACGCCGGCGACCTGGCCGTCGAGCTCGATCAGCACGCGCTCCAGCGCGTCGGCGTCGTTGAACGGGATCGGCCGCGTCTGCGAGGCGGTCGTCGAGGGGTAGCCGAGGCCGTACGGGACGGCGTTCGGGCGCTCGCGCTCGCCCATCAGCCCGGCGGGCGGCTTGACGGAGACCATCACCGCGTCGTGGTGGCCGTGGTAGCTGCCCTCGATCTTGACGATCACGTCGTTGCCGGTCGCGCCGCGGGCCAGGTGGACCGCGTCCATCGTCGACTCGGTGCCGGAGTTCGTGAAGCGCCAGAGCGGCAGGCCCCAGCGCCGCCTGAGCTCCTCGGCGACGACGATCGAGCCCTCGGTCGGGGCGGCGAAGTGCGTGCCCTCGTCCATGCGCGCCTTGACGGCGGCGGCGATCACCGGGTTGGCATGGCCGACGCACATCACGCCGAAGCCGTTGTGGAAGTCGAGGTACTCGTTGCCGTCGACGTCCCAGACGTGCGCGCCGGCGCCGCGCTCGACGTAGACCGGCCACGGATCGCTCTTCTGGAACTGCGACGGGACGCCGCCCGGCATCACGCTGCTGGCGCGCGCGAAGTACTCGCCGGAGCGGCGCGTGCGCTCCGCCAGCTTCGCCTGCTCGGACTCGGTCAGCGCGGCGACGCGAGCGGGATCGATGGCGGTCTCGTCGAGCGTCACGGTCATGCGTCCTACGCTAGCGCGGGCAGGGGTACGGTTATCCCCCGGCACCGGCGCGCCGGAGGATCGCCGCGATCGCGTCAAAGCCGCGCCGCTCGGCGTGTGCGAGCGGAGTCACGCCGTCGCCGTCGGCCAGCTCGACGTCGGCGCCGGCGGCGACGATCAGCCGCACCGTCTCGACGTGCCGTGGTCCGCCCTCGCCGAGGATGATCGCCTCCAGCAGCGCCGTCCAGCCGAGCCGGTTGACGTGGTCGAGCGCGATCGGCGTCGCGAGCAGCCGGCGCACGATCCGCGGGAAGCCGCGCTCGGCGGCGCGGATCAGTCCGGTGCCGTCGTAGGAGTCCTTGGCGTCGACGTCGGCGCCGCTGCGCAGCGTCAGCTCCAGCAGCTCGGGGTCGTCGCCGACCTCGCTCGTGGCGATCAGGTAGGCGCTCTGCTCGGTCGCGTCCTTGGCGTTGACGTCGGCCCCGTCCGCGATCAGCGCTCGCGCCCGGTCGACGCGGTTGTCGTAGGCGGCGGCGATCAGCCGGCCGTCGAGGTCGCGTGCACCGCGGGAGCGAGCCCCTCACCATCGCCGCAGGCCGCGAGGACTGACCAGAGCCACCAGCGCGAAGCGAGCAGCTCTCATCGCAGCGCGCCACGCCGCAGCTTGCCGGTCGCCGTCCGCGGCAGCTCATCCACGAAGTCGACGATCCGCGGATACTTGTACGGCGCCGTCGCCGCCTTGACGTGCTCCTGCAGCTCGCGCGCGAGCTGCTCCGAAGGCGCGTGGTCCGCGCGCAGCACGACGACCGCGCGGACGACGCTGCCGCGGTCGGCGTCCGGCGCGGCGACGACGGCGGCCTCCGCGACCGCCGGGTGCGCGGCCAGCACGGACTCGACCTCGGCCGGCCCGATCCGGTACCCGGCCGAGACGATCAGGTCGTCCGTGCGGCCGTCGAAGTAGAGGAAGCCGTCCGCGTCGGCGTGGACGCGGTCGCCGGTGTGCCAGGGCCCGGCGGGCGGCTGCTCGCCGAGGTAGCGCAGGAAGAACGTCGGGTCGGTCCGCGGATCGAGCACGAGCTCGCCGTCGACGACGTCGAGCGCGATGCCGGGCAGCGCCCGGCCCATGGAGCCGGGCCGCGCGGGCTCGCCGGGCGGCATGGCCGTCAGCGCGCCGGTCTCCGTCTGGCCGTAGCCGTCGCGGATCCAGAGACCGGTGGCGTCGTGCCACGCCGCCAGCACGGCCGGGTCGAGCGCCTCGCCCGCGGCCAGCAGCACGCGCAGGCCCGCGCCCGCGCGGGGCTGCGCGCGAGTGGCGATCAGCCGGTACTCCGTCGGCGCCATGCAGAGCACGTTCACGCGCTCGCGCTCGAGCAGCTCCAGCCGCTCGTGCGGGTCGAAGCGCGCGTCGTGCAGCAGCGCCGCGGCGCCGAGCAGCCACGGCGCGATGAACGCGTTGCGCGCCGACTTCGACCATCCCGGCGCGGCGCTGCACCAGGCAAGCTCGCCCGCTCGAGCGGCGACCCAGTGTTCGGCCTGCAATCGCTGTCCGGTCAGGTAGCGCTGGCCGTGGAGCACGGCTTTCGCGGCACCGGACGTGCCGGACGTGAACGTGATCAGGCAGGGATCATCGGGCGCGAGCGCAGCGGACGGCGGGGCCTCGCGCTCCGGCCAATCCCCCCACGGTGCCCAGATCGTCGGGCCGTCCCAGCCGGCCTCGGCCAGCACGGCGGCGTTGCGCTCGTCGGCGACGACCGCGCGCGGCCGCGCGACATCGAGCCGCTGACGCAGGTCGGCTGCGCGCAACTGCTCGGTACACGGGCAGCGCGACGTAGCCCTGGCGGAAGCACGCGAGCAGGCTGAGCACCCACTCGGGCTGGTTGCCGAGCAGCGTGAGCACGACGTCGCCGCGGCGCACGCCGCGCTCGTCGAGATGAAAGGCGACGGTGCGAGCGAAGGCCGCGAGCTCGCCCATGCTCCACTCGCGCCGGTCGCCGTCGCGCCCGAGCGCCACGAGCGCTCGCTGACCGGGCGGTGCGGCCTCGACGACATCGCGAGCGAAGTTCACCCCCGCGCAGCCTACGGATGGCGAGGGCTATGCTCGGCGCCATGGCGGTCGCGACACCCTTCTACGAGCACACGGACGAGCAGAAGGCGATCATCGAGATGGTCCGCCAGTTCGTCGACGAGCAGATCATCCCCAAGGCCGGGCACTACGACGCCGCCGATGAGTACCCCGAGCCGATCGTCGAGCAGATGAAGGAGCTGGGACTGTTCGGCGTCACGATCCCGGAGGAGTACGGCGGGATGGGGCTCGATCTCGCGACGTACACGATGATCGTGGAGGAGCTGAGTCGTGGCTGGATCTCGATCTCAGGTGTCGTCAACACCCACTTCATCGGCTCCTACCTGTTGATGAAGTTCGGCACCGACGCGCAGAAGCAGAGTCTGCTCCCGCGCATGGCGACGGGCGATCTCCGGGCCGCCTTCAGCCTCTCCGAGCCCGAGCTGGGCTCCGACGTCCAGGCGATCAAGACGTCCGCCGTCAAGACGAGCGACGGCGATTACGAGGTCAACGGCCAGAAGATGTGGGTCACGAACGGGCTGATGTCGGGCATCGTGTTCGTGCTCGTCAAGACCGACCGCGAGGCCAGCCCGCCCTACCGGGGCATGACCTGCTTGATCTGCGAGAAGCAGCCGGGCGCCGCCGAGAACCCCGGCCTCACGGTCCCGCCCAAGATCAGGAAGATGGGTTACAAGGGCGTCGAGTCGACCGAGCTGGTGTTCGACGGCTATCGCTGCCCCGCCGAGATGGTGCTCGGCGGCGAGGAGGCCGGCCTCGGCAAGGGCTTCGCGCAGATGATGGACGCGCTCGAGGTGGGCCGCGTCAACGTCGCGGCGCGCGGTGTCGGAATCGCGCAGCGGGCGCTCGAGCTCGCGCTGCGCTACGCGCAGGAGCGCAAGGCCTTCGGCAAGCCGATCGCCGAGCACCAGGCGATCCAGTTCAAGCTCGCCGACATGGCGACGAAGGTCGAGGCGGCGCGCCTGCTGACGATGAAGGCCGCGCGCATGAAGGATGCCGGCGAGCGCTCAGACCTCGAGGCGGGGATGGCGAAGCTGTTCGCGTCGGAGGCCGGCAAGGAGGTCGTCGAGGACTGCCTCCGCATCCACGGCGGCTACGGCTACTCCAAGGAGTACGAGATCGAGCGGCTCTACCGCGACGCGCCGTTGCTGCTGATCGGCGAGGGCACGTCGGAGATCCAGCGCATGGTCATCGGGAAGAAGCTGCTGCAGCGCCACAAGCTCTGAGCACGAGCCGCGGCACGCCGCTCGGCCTCACAGCGCGCAGGCGCCGATCACCTCCTGCCACCACGCCAGCTCGGCGTCGTCCGTCGTCCGGCCCAGCCGGCGCCGGACCTGCGCCTGGACCTGGCCGGGCGGTCCCATCATCAGGATCGGGCCGCAGACGGCAAAGCGGCCGTCGGCGAGGATCACGAGCGCGCCCGGTGTGTCGCGCCGCGTGCGCAGGTGCTCGACGACGGGGGTGCCGGCGATCGCGTGCGGGTGCGCGGGGTCGCCGTCCGCGTCGGACCATGGACGCGCCGTGTAGACGGGCACGCTGCCGGTGTAGGTGCGAGGCGGGCGGACCGGCTTGTGCACGGGGCCCGTGCGCCAGCGCTCGAGCAGCAGGGCCAGCTCGTCGGCGACCTCGCGGCGCGCGAGCACGAGCAGCCGGTCACCCGCCTCGAGCCGCGTCGAGCCGCGCGGCAGCAGCGCCTCGTCGCCGCGCACGATCAGCGAGACGAGCGCGTCGCGCGGCAGCCCGAGGTCGCGCAGGCGCGCGCCGCCGGCCGCATCGCCCGTGCGGATCACGTGCTCGATCACGTCGGCCCCCAGCTCGCGCACTGCGCCTACCTCGAGGATCGACGCGGGGCGGGTCGGCTCGTCGGACATGACCCCCAGCCGGCGGGCGACCAAGTCGATCGTCGTCCCCTGCAGCAGCGTCGAGAGCAGCACCGCGAAGAAGACGATGTTGAAGAACGTCTCGGACTGCGGAACGTCGTCGATCACCGGGAAGGTCGCCAGCACGACCGGGACCGCGCCGCGCAGCCCGGCCCAGCCCAGCAGCCCCTTCTCGCGCACGCTGAAGCCGCTGCCGAGCGTGGCCACCGCGGTCGCGAGCGGGCGCGCGACGAACACGACGACGAGCGCGAGCAGCGTGCCGCGCCACGCGACCTCGTCGAGGTCTCCCGGGAACACGAGCAGGCCGAGCGTGAGGAACATCGTCAGCTGCGCCACCCAGGCCAGGCCCTCGTGGAAAGCTGTCACGGTGCGCTTGGCCGGGATGTTGGCCGAGCCCAGCGCGAGCCCGGCGAGGTAGATCGGCGAGGAAGCCCGAGCCGCCGAGCGTGTCGGCCGCGCCGAACGCGAGCGCCGCGGCCGCGAGCGAGGCGACCGGGTAGAGGCCCGGGCTGGAGAGCTGCATCGACTCGAAGGCCTTCGTCGCCAGCCAGCCGATCGTGATGCCGGCGACCAGGCCGAGCCCGAGCTGCTGCGCGAACAGCCCGAGCATGTCGACGACCCCGTAGCCCGGATGCATGATCCACTCGATGAACCCGAGCACGAGCAGCACCGCGATCGGGTCGTTGAAGCCCGCCTCGCCCTCCAGCGTGCGCTCCAGCCGCCGGCGCAGCCCCGAGCCGCGCAGCAGCGCGAATACCGCCGCTCCGTCGGTGGACGAGACGATCGCGCCGACCAGCAGGCCCTCGAGCGTCGAGAAGCCGAACAGCCATGAGGCGGCGAGACCCGCGACGCCGGCCGTCACCAGCGTTCCCGGCAGCGCGAGCCCGATCGCCGGGCGCAGCACGGGCCGGATCTCCCCCAGCCGGCGGTCAAGCCAGCCCTCGAACAGGATCAGCGCGAGCGCGATCACGCCGATCGTCTCGGCCAGCGGGAAGTCCTCGAACTCGATCAGGCCGAGCCCGTCGGAGCCGATCACCATGCCGAGGCCCAGGAACAGCACGAGCCCCGGCAGCCGCACGCGCCCGGCGACCAGCGACGCGGCAAGAGCCGCGGCCAGCAGGGCGCCGACGATCAGGATGCGCTCGCCGTCCGGCAAGCGCAGAGCATCTCAGCCGCCGCTACTCCGGCGTCGTGTAGGCCTGCGAGATGCCGCCGTCGACCATGAAGGTCGTGGCGTTGACGTAGCTCGACTCGTCGCTCGCGAGGAACAGCACCGCGTTGGCGATCTCGCGCACCTCGGCGAAGCGGCCCGCCGGCACGTGGACCAGCCGGCGCGCGGCCGCAACCGGGTCGTTGGCGTACAGCTCCTGCAGCAGCGGCGTGTTGACCGGCCCGGGGCAGAGCGCGTTGACCCGCACGCCCTGGCGCGCGAACTCGACGCCCAGCTCGCGCGAGAGCGAGAGCACGCCGCCCTTCGACGCCGTGTAGGAGATCTGCGAGGTCGCCGAGCCCAGCGTCGCGACGAACGAGGCGGTGTTGATGACCGAGCCGCCGCCGTTCTCGATCAGGTGCGGAATCCCGTGCTTGCAGCACAGGAAGACCGACTTGAGGTTGACGTCCTGCACGCGCTGCCAGGCCTCGAGTGAGGTGTCGAGCACCGAGCCGTCGTCGGTGGGCGAGATGCCGGCGTTGTTGAACAGCACGTCGATGTGCCCGAGCTCCGAGCGCACGCGGGCGTAGAGATCGGCGACGCGCGCCTCGTCCGCGACGTCGACCGCGAGGCTGAGCGTGCCGACGCCGTCGTCGCGCAGGTCCACGCCGGCGACGGTCGCGCCCTCGTCCATGAACAGCCGCGCGGTCTCCGCGCCGATGCCGCTCGAGGCGCCGGTGACGACGCAGACCTTGCCTTCGAGCCGTGCCAAGCTAACCCTCCGTCGCGTAGTAGACGGACTTGACCTCGGTGTAGTGGTCGAGCGCGTGCGGGCCGAGCTCACGCCCGACGCCGGACTGCTTGAAGCCGCCGAACGGCGTGCTCACGCGCACCGAGGTGTTCGAGTTGATCGACAGCACGCCCGCCTCGACCGCGCGGGCGACGCGCAGCGCGCGCGCCCCGTCGCGCGTCCAGATCGAGGCCGAGAGGCCGTAGATCGTGTCGTTCGCGAGCGCGATCGCCTCGGCCTCGTCGTGGAACGGGATCACGCAGGCGACCGGGCCGAAGATCTCCTCGCGCGCCGCGCGATCGCCTGCGTCGACCGGTGCCAGCACGGTCGGCGCGAACCAGAAGCCGGGCCCGTCGGGCGCGCTTCCGCGCACCGCCACCGGTGCGCCGTCGGGCACGTAGGAGCCGACCGTCTCGCGCTGCTGCGCCGAGATCAGCGGGCCCATCTGGGTCGCCTCGTCGAGCGGGTCGCCGACACGGATGCCCTCGACGACGCCGCTCAGCGCGGACAGGAAGTCGTCCAGCACCGCATCCTGCACGAGGATGCGCGAGCGCGCGCAGCAGTCCTGGCCGGCGTTGCCGAAGACCGCCCACGGCGCGGCCTCGGCGGCCGCCCGCAGGTCGGCGTCGGCGAAGATCAGGTTGGGCGACTTGCCGCCCAGCTCGAGCGTCACGCGCTTGATCGTCTGCGCCGCCCCGGCGGCGATCGTGCGGCCGACCTCGGTCGAGCCGGTGAACGCCACCTTCGCGACGTCCGGGTGCTCGACGAGGCGGGCGCCGCAGGTCCGTCCCGGTCCGGCGACGACGTTCACGACGCCCTCGGGTAGCCCCGCCGCGAGCGCGATCCGCTCGAACTCGAGCGCCGTCAGCGGCGTCAGCTCGGCCGGCTTGAGCACGACGGTGTTGCCGGCGGCAAGGCAGGGCGCCAGCTTCCACGAGGCGATCGTGAGCGGGAAGTTCCACGGCGTGATCAGCGCCACGACGCCGAGCGGCTCGCGGAACGTCATCGCGACGCCGCCGGCGACCGGGATCGTGTCGCCGAGCGTGCGCTCGACCGCGCCGGCGTAGAAGCGGAACGTGTCCACGACCATGCCCATCTCGCCGCGCGCGTCGCCGATCGGCTTGCCGGCATTGCGCGCCTCGAGCACCGCCAGCTCCTCCTGGCGCTCGGCCAGCGCGTCGGCGAGCCGGTGCAGCAGCCGCGCGCGATCCGGCGGCGAGACGGCGCGCCACGCGGGGTAGGCCGCCTTGGCGCGCGCGACCGCGGCGTCGGTCTCCTCGCACGCCCGCGCGCGGGATCTCCGCCAGCACCGCCTCCGTGGCCGGCTCGATCACGGCGAGCGTCACGCGGCGCGATCTCCCGGATTCGCGGCGGCGCCGAGCCGCCCGGGCGCGCGTGCCTCGTCGACCAGCGCGGCGATCAACGGCGACGTCGAGTCGGCCTCGGGATGCCACTGGACGCCCAGCGCGAAGCGGTTGCCGGGCAGCTCGAGCACCTCCGGCAGGTCATCGATCGTCGCCCAGCCGGTCACCTCGAGGCCCTCGCCCACGCGCGCGATGCCCTGGTGGTGGTGCGACTTGGTGCCGTGCAGCTCCTCCCGCGCCGCCCGCGCGGCGAGCGAGCCGTGAGCGAGGCGCACGTCGTGGTCGGAGTTGTCGAACGAGCCGAGCGAGCGGCGGTGGTCCTCGTGCCCGAGGTCGTCGGGCAGGTGCTGGATCAGCGTGCCGCCGCGCGCGACGTTCATCACCTGCATGCCGCGGCAGATGCCGAGGAACGGGATGTCGCGCTCCATCGCCCGGCCCACGAGCGCGAGCTCGAACGCGTCGCGCTCGGGCACGGTGCCCGTCGTCGTCGGGTGCGGCTCTTCCCCATAGGTCGCCGGATCCACGTCGGCGCCGCCGGCCAGCACCAGCCCGTCGATCAGGTCGAGCAGCAGGTCGGGGTTCCGCACGGCTGCGGGGTCCGGTGGCAGCATCAGCGCGACCCCGCCCGCGCCCTGGACGGCGTCGACGTAGGAGCGCGCGAGCAGCATCGCCCAGCGGTCCCAGACGCCCCAGCGCGCGCGCTCGAGCGCGGTGCAGAGGCCGATGATCGGAGGGGAGGACATGGAGACAGTGTGCCCAAGGCCGGGCACGCACGGAAAGGTTTGGATCCCGAACCTCTAGCGGGCGACTCTACGACGGCACTGGGACGGAAGTCAAGCCACCGGCAGCAGGCCTGCAAGCACGTGCTCGGTGCCCTTGAGGTGCTCGGCCATGATTCGCATCGCCTGCTCGCCGTCGCCTGCGCGCACCGCGGCGAGCATCTTCGCGTGCTGCTGGTTCGACCAGGCGAGCAGCTCGGGCGGGTGCGCGATGTAGGCGATCAGGTCGGTCATCAGTCCCTGCGCCTCGGTCATCGCGGCGATCAGGCTCTGCCCGCCGGTCGCCTCCGCAAGCCCGATGTGCCAGCGCACGTCGGCCTGCCGGTAGGCGGAGAAGTCACCCAGCGTCGCATCCATCGCCACGACCAGCTCGTCGAGCGGCGCGAGCGCTTCGGGCTCGGCGCGCTCGGCGGCGAGCACGGCGACGGCGAGCTCGACGGCGAGGCGTTGATCGCACGCGTCGCGCCAGCCGGCCAGCAGCGCCGGCCGACGGCGCGTCCGCGGGCGGCGGCGACGCGGCCACGAACGTGCCGCCGCTGCGCCCGCGCATGGCGTGAAGGTGGCCGCTCTGGACGAGCGCGGTCAGCGCCTGGCGCAGCGTCGAGCGCGAGATCCCGAGCTGGCGGCAGAGCTCGCGCTCGGCGGGCAGCCGGGCCCCGGGCTCGAGCAGGCCGAGCTTGATCGCGGTGCCGAGCCGCTCGAGCGTCTCCTCGAACGCCGTCTGCGACCGGACGGGCGCGAAGATCGTGCCGGCCGACGCGCGCGGCAGGGCGAGCTTCACAATCGCTCGAAGCCGCGCACGCGCTCCCAGTCGGTGACCGCTGCCTCGAACGCGCGCAGCTCGACGTCGGCGTAGTTGAGGTAGTGCGCGACGACGTCCTCGCCGAACGCCTCGCGCGCGACCTCCGACGCCGCGAACAGCTCGCGCGCCTCCAGCAGCGTGCTCGGCACGCGCGGCTTGTCCGGACACGTACGCGTTGCCCTCGAAGGCCGGCTCGAGCTCGAGCTCGTCGTCGATCCCGTGCAGGCCGGAGGCGATCATCGCCGCGATCGCGAGGTAGGGGTTGACGTCGCCGCCCGCCACGCGGTTCTCCACCCGCAGCGACGGCCCGTGGCCGACCACGCGCAGCGCGCAGGTGCGGTTGTCGCGCCCCCAGGCGACCGAGGTGGGCGCGAACGAGCCCTCGGCGTAGCGCTTGTAGGAGTTGACGTTCGGCGCCAGGCAGAGCGTCAGCTCGCGCAGGCACGCGAGCTGGCCGGCGACGAAGCGCTCGAACAGCTCCGGCTGGTCGCCGAACAGGATGCCGCCGTCGGCCTCGCGCAGCGGAGAGATGGACGTGGCACGAGTTGCCCTCGCGCTCGTTGAACTTGGCCATGAACGTGAGCGCCATGCCCTCCTGGCTGGCGATCTCCTTGGCCGCGTTCTTGTAGATCGTGTGCGTGTCCGCCGCGCCGAGCGCCGGCTCGTAGCCGAAGTTGATCTCGTGCTGGCCGAAGTTGCACTCGCCCTTGGAGTTCTCGACCTTGAGGCCGGCCGTGGCCATCTCGCGCCGGATCCGGCCGAGCAGCGGCTCGACGCGCGACGGTGCCGAGCATCGAGTAGTCGACGTTGTAGTAGTTGGCCGGGTCGAGGTCGCGGTAGCCCTTGCGCCAGGCCGCCTCGTAGGTGTCGCGGAAGATGATGAACTCGAGCTCCGTCGCGGCCAGGGCGGTCCAGCCGCGCTCCTCCAGCCGCGCGAGCTGGCGGCGCAGGATCTGCCGCGGCGACGCCGTCACCTCGGAGCCGTCGTGCCAGGCGATGTCCGCCATGCACATCGCCGTCGCCTCGTGCCAGGGCACCAGCGCAGCGTGTCGAGGTCCGGCTTGAGCACGAAGTCGCCGTAGCCCGTCTCCCACGACGACATCGCGTAGCCGCTCGACCGTGTTCATGTCGACGTCGATCGCCAGCAGGTAGTTGCAGCCCTCCGCGCCGTGCTCGGCGACCTCCTCGACGAAGAAGTCGGCCACCAGGCGCTTGCCCTGCAGCCGGCCCTGCATGTCGCAGAAGCCGAGCAGCACCGTGTCCACGGTGCCGTCGGCCACGGCCTGCGCGCAGCTCGTCGAGCGTCATGTGCCGGCCAGCTCGCGCTCGGCGCTCTCGATCGCCGCGAACTCCTCCTCAGGCGCGGATGCCACCAGGTGGTGGCGCGAGTAGACGAAGAAGTACAGCGCGGCGGCGGCGTAGACGGCGAGCGTGATGAGCGCCGCCTGCTCGTCGACCAGGAAGGTCGCGACCACCGCCAGCACCGCGAGCACGAGCGCGACGCCGGAGGTCACGACGCCGCCCGGCGTGCGGTACGGCCGCTCGAGGTCCGGCTCGCGTGAGCGCAGCACGATGTGCGAGAGCATCATCAGCACGTAGGAGACCGTCGCGCCGAACACCGCGATGTTGATCATCGTGGCGCCGTCCTCGGTGATCGCCGCGAGCAGGAAGCCGACGACCGCGGGCACGATCAGCGCGACGACCGGCACCTTGCGCCCGCCCGTCACCGACAGCGCGCGCGGCAGGTAGCCGGCGCGCGAGAGCGAGAAGAGCTGGCGCGAGTAGGCGAAGATGATCGAGAAGAAGCTCGCGATCAGGCCGGCGAGGCCGACGTAGTTGACGAAGTCGCCGACGGCGCTGCCGTCGCCCTTGGCGGCGTCGATCGCCGCGGGCAGCGGGTTGTCGGAGTCCATGATCGCCTGCGACCCGCCGCCGCCCGGGCCGGCGAGCATCATCAGCGCGGCGAACACCAGCAGGATCATCATCGCCGCGATCAGCCCGCGCGGCATGTCGCGCTTCGGGTCGCGCGTCTCCTCGGCGGCCAGCGGCACGCCCTCGACGGCGAGGAAGAACCAGATCGCGAACGGGAACGCGGCCCAGATGCCCGCCAGGCCGAACGGCAGGAAGTCGGACGAGCCGGACGCGTCGGTGGGCGCGATGTCGGTCAGGTTCGACGCGTCGAACTCGGGCAGCATCGCGATCACGAACACGATCAGCGCCACCACGGCGATCGCGGTGATCGCGAACATCAGCTTCAGCGCCTCGCCGACGCCGACCATGTGGATGCCGACGAAGACGGCGTAGAAGACGAGGTAGACCGGCCAGCCGGCGCTGATGCCGATGTCGAGCGCCTCGACGTAGCCGCCGATGAAGACGACGATCGCCGCCGGGCGCGATCGCGTACTCGATCAGGATCGCGGTGCCGGTGAGGAAGCCGCCCCATGGCCCGAGCGCACGACGGCCGAAGCCGTAGCCGCCGCCCGCCGTCGAGATCGTGGACGACAACTCGGCGAGCGCGAAGACCATGCACGTGTACATCGTCCCCATCAGGACCGTGGCGATCAGCAGGCCGCCCCAGCCGCCCTCGGCGAGGCCGAAGTTCCAGCCGGCGAAGTCGCCCGAGATGACGTAGGCGACGCCGAGCCCGGCGAGCAGCACCCACCCCGCAGCGCCCTGCTTGAGCTGGCGCTGCTCCATGTACTCGCTGTCGACGTTGCTCGTACTCGACACCCCGGCGCGCGCCGCGCTGCTCTGACATCGTCGCTCCCCGTCGGCAAAAGGTATACCCGCGCTGCCTTTGGCACGGTATGGGTCCGGTTCGGACGGATGTCAAGCGGGCGAGCGCTCGCGCGCGCGATGCTCGCGCAGCTCGCGCTCGAAGTCCGGCCACCACGGCGGCTCGGGCGGAGGGTCGCCGAAACGGTCCGGCGACCCGCCGTCGCGGCGCGGCCGCGGCTCCAGCAGCGGGGCGGCGGCGAGCGCCACACCGAGCGTGACCACCGCGCACAGGCCGCACAGCAGCATCGCGCCTGGCAGGTCGAGCGCGAGCCAGCCCAGCAGCCCGCACGCCAGGTGAGCGGAGGCGACACCGGCGCCGGCGATGCGCATCACTCGCGGGTGCGGCAAGCGCCGACTCTAGCGTCGGCGCTTGACGCCCCGCGGCGCGTTCGCATAGGGTCGATCGGTCTAGACCAATCGGCCGGAGCGACCATTGGCAAGCATCGACAGCACGTGTTCGGCGCCCGCTGGGCCGTCGCCGAGCGCGCCGCGAAGCCGGCCTGGGTGCAGATCGAGGAGCAGCTCGCCGACCGCATCGAGTCGGGCCGTCTCGGAGCCCGGCGAGCGGCTGCCGGCCGAGCGCGATCTCGCGCTGGCGCTGTCCGTGAGCCGCATGACCGTGCGCCAGGCGCTCGCCGCGCTCGGCCGCGCGCGGGCTGGTGCGAGCGCGGTGTCGGCCGCGGGACGTTCGTGCGCGAGACCGAGCGCGTGGAGCACGACCTCATCGCGCGTCGCGGGCTTCACGGAGGCGGTCGAGCGCCAGGGGCTCGAGGCGGGCGCGCAGATCCTCGCCGCCGCCGAGCACGACGCGCCGGGCAGCGTGGCGCGGATGCTCGGCATCGACGACAGGCGCGCCGGTCGATGCGGCTCGAGCGCGTGCGCTTCGGCGACGAGCAGCCGATCGCGCTGCGAGGACACGTGGGTGCCCGCGCGAGCGCTTCCCGGGCCTGCTCGAGCACGACCTCTCGGGCTCGCTCTACGCGCTCATGCGCGAGCACTACGAGCTCGGCGCCGGTCAGCGCGACCGAGCGGCTCGAGCCGGTCGGCGCGCGGGCGCACGAGGCGGCGGCGCTCGGCGTCGCCCGAGGGCTCGCCGCTGATGCTCGTCGAGCGGGTCGCGTTCGCGGCCGACCGGCACGGCGGTCGAGTTCGCCCGCGATCGCCACCGCGGCGACCGCGCGCGCTTCGTCGTCCAGGTCGTGCCCACCGGCGTGCTGGCCCGTGCACGCTGAGCTGGAAGCGGCGCTGGCGGCGCTCGCGCCGCGCTCGGGCGCGCCGGCCGGCGAGCCGCAGGCGCTCGACGGCGGGATCACGAACCGCAACTTCCGCATGCGGCTCGGCGGCCGCGACGTGGTCGTCCGGCTGCCCGGCAAGGACACCGGGCTGCTGGGGATCGACCGCGCCGCCGAGGCCGCGGCGACCGCCGCGGCGGCCGCGCGCGGGCGTCGGGCCCGGAGGTCGTCGCCTTCCTGCGCCGAGCCGCCGTGCCTGGTGACCGCTTCATCCCGGGCCGCGCCGGTCGAGGCGGCGGAGCTGCGCGAGCCGCCGCTGCTCGACGAGGTCGCCGCGGCGCTGCGCGCGGTGCACGAGGGCGCGGCCGCTGCCCACGCGCTTCGACTCGTTCGCGATCGTCGCGGAGTACCGCGACACGGCCGCGCGGCGCGGCGCGCGGATCCCGGCCGCCTACGACGAGCTGCTGCGCCGGCGCGCGCGCGATCCAGCAAGTGCTGACCGGCGCCCGAGCACGCTCCCGGTCGCCTGCCACAACGACCTGCTGACCGCCAACTTCCTCTTCGACGGCGCGCGCCTGCGGATCGTCGACTGGGAGTACGCGGGCATGGGCGACCGCTACTTCGACCTCGGCAACCTGTCGGTCAACAACGGCTTCGACGAGGCCGCCGACGAGCGGCTGCTGGCCGCCTACTGGGGCGAGCCGTGCAGCGCGCGGCGCTTCGCCGCGCTGCGGCTGATGCGGATCATGTCCGACTTCCGCGAGGCGATGTGGGGCGTCGTCCAGAGCGCCATCTCCGAGCTCGACTTCGACTTCGCCGCCTACGCGGAGGAGCACCTCGAGCGCGTCGCGGCCGGGCTGGCCGACGCCGCGCGTCGCGACCTGGCTGGAGGACGCCCGTGGCGATCAGCCGTGACCTGCCCGCGAGCGCCCGCTGCGTGATCGTCGGCGGCGGCGTGGGCGGGACCTCGATCGCCTACCACCTGGCCGAGCTCGGCTGGCGCGACGTCGTGCTGCTCGACCGCAACCAGCTCACCAGCGGCTCGACGTTCCACTCCGCCGGGCTCGTCGGCCAGCTGCGCTCGTCCGTCTCGCAGACGAAGATGATGATGTACTCGGTCGAGCTGTACCGCAAGCTCGGCGGCGGCGAGTTCGACCCGGGCTGGACCGAGTGCGGCGGGATCCGGCTGGCCTGCTCGCCCGAGCGCCTGGAGGAGACCCGCCGCCAGGCGGGCTGGGCGAAGACGTTCGGGCTGCCGCTCGAGCTGATCTCGGCCGAGGAGGCGGCGGAGCTGTTCCCGCTGATGGTCACCGACGGCGTGCTCGGCGCATCCTGGCTGCCGACCGACGGCTACCTCGATCCCTCGCAGCTCACGTACGCGCTGGCCGACGGCGCGCGCCGCGGCGGCTGCCGGATCTTCACCAACACGCGCGTGACCGGGATCGACGTGCAGCGCGGCCGCGTGCAGGGCGTGCGGACGGACAAGGGCGACGTCGAGGCCGACGTCGTCGTCAACGCCGGCGGCATGTACGCGGCCGAGATCGGGCGGCTCGCCGGCGTGCGCATCCCGCTGATCCCGTTCGCGCACGAGTACCTCGTGACCCAGCCGTTCCGCGAGCGCGAGCCGGACCGTCACCTGCCGACGATGCGCGACCCCGACCTGCTGATCTACTTCCGCGAGGAGGGCGGCGGGCTCGTGATGGGCGGCTACGAGCGCTACTCGGCGCCGTGGTCGCTGCGCGAGCGGCCGCGGCCTGGACGACATCCCGCCCGACTTCAACGGCCGGCTGCTCGAGGAGGACTGGGACCGCTTCGAGGAGATCGTCGTCAACTCGCGCCGGCGCGTGCCGGCGATGGACGACGTCAAGGTCACGCGCCTGATCAACGGCCCGGAGGCGTTCACCCCGGACGGCGAGTTCTGCCTCGGCGAGACCGAGGTGCGCGGCTTCTTCGTGGCCGCCGGCTTCTGCGCGCACGGGCTCGCCGGCGCCGGCGGGATCGGCAAGGTGATGGCGGAGTGGATCGTCGAGGGCGAGCCGTCGCTCGACGTCTGGCACATGGACATCCGCCGCTTCGGCGAGCACTACCGCTCGCCGCGCTACACGCTCGAGCGCACGCGCGAGGTCTACGAGACCTACTACGACATCAAGTACCCGAGCCACGAGCGCGCCGCCGGCAGGCCGCTGCGGATGTCGCCCGTCTATCCCGTGGCACGAGCGCCACGGCGCGGTGTTCGGCGAGAAGTCCGGCTGGGAGCGCGTCAACTGGTACGCCGCCAACGAGGCGGCGGGCGACGAGTCGCTGCGCCCGCGCGGCTGGGCGGGGATGCACTGGTCGCCCGCGATCGGCGCCGAGCACCGCGCCTGCCGTGAGGCGGCCGCGCTGTTCGACGAGTCCTCGTTCGCCAAGCTCGAGGTCAGCGGCCCGGGCGCGGCGGAGTTCCTCGAGCGGCTGTGCGGGAACGTCGTCGCGCGAGAGATCGGGAAGGTCACCTACACGCAGATGCTCAACCGCCGCGGCGGGATCGAGTGCGACTTCACCGTCGCGCGGCTGGAGGACGAGCGCTTCGGGATCGTGACCGGCACGGCGTTCGGCAACCACGACCTGGCCTGGATCCGCTCCCACCTGCCGGCCGCCGGGTCGACCGACGTGCGCGTGACGGACGTGACCTCGCAGTGGGCCTGCTTCGCGCTCTGGGGACCGCGGGCGCGCGACCTGCTCGCCGGCTGCACGACCGCCGACCTCGCGTCGAGGCGTTCCCGTACATGACCTGGCGCGCGATCGATGTCGGCGACGTGCCGGTGCGCGCGCTGCGCGTCACCTACACGGGCGAGCTGGGCTGGGAGCTCTACTGCCCGGCCGAGTTCGGCGCCGCGCTCTGGCGCACGCTCTGGGATGCCGGTGGCGAGCACGGCCTGGTCGCGGCCGGCTACCGCGCGATCGACTCGCTGCGGCTGGAGAAGGGCTTCCGCGTCTGGGGCGCGGACATCACGCCCGACGAGCATCCGTTCCAGGCGGGGCTCGGCTTCGCGGTCAAGCTCGACAAGGGCGACTTCATCGGCCGCGAGGCGCTGGTGCGCGCGCGAGCCGAGGACGGCGGCGCGCGGCTCTGCTGCCTCGTGCTCGACGACCCGCGCTCGGTCGCGCTCTCCAACGAGCCGGTGATGATCGACGGGCAGCGTGCTCGGACGCGTCACCAGCGGCGGATACGGCTACACGGTCGGGCACTCGATCGCGTACGCCTACCTGCCGGACGAGCACACCGCGCCGGATACCGAGTGCGCGGTCGAGATCTTCGGTGAGTGGGTCGGCGGGCGGGTCGCTCGCGAGCCGCTGTACGACCCATCCGGCGAGCGGGTGCGCGGCTAGGGTCCACGTCAACTGCGGCTGGGTAGGGGGAGGGTCGGTCGGGGCGGCGGTTCGCGAGGCGCCCCCGGGCTCGGCGCGACCACCCGCGCGGCGGCGAACGTCGCTCAGTCGGGCGCTATAGCCGGTCACTGACCGACGTTCGGCCTCGCGAGCCGCCGCGACCTCCGAACCCACTCCCTCAATGCTGCCGTTGACGTTCGCCGGCACCCTCGGGGCGCCGCGCTCAATCGTCCCGCGGCGCGGGGGCGAACATGATCCGCTTGAGCTCGGAGACCGTCGCGCCACCGAGCCGCAGCGACGTGGCGAAGCCCTCCTGGCCCAGGCCGCCGGCGTCGAGCGCCGTGCGCAACTCGCCCAGCGCGGCGCGATCCTCCTCGGCGACCTTCTCCTTGCCGGCCTCCAGCAGGATCAGGTGGCGCGGGCGGTTGTAGCCGTGGGCCAGGCGCACGTAGTGCTCGCGCTCGGCGGGGTCGAGGCCCTCGAGCGCGACCACGACGGTGTGGCCGTCGGCGAGCCGCTTGGTGGCCGCGCCGTCGATCAGCGCCTGCGTCTTCTCGTCGATCACGTCGGCGGCGACCCGGCCCTCGAGCAGTGCGCGCACCTTGCCGCGCGAGAGCAGCGCGTTGGGATCGGCGATCACGCGCGCCGCGAAGGCGTCGCGCGTCTCCGGATCGGCGCAGACGATCAGCAGCAGGCTGCTGGGCGAGTAGCGCAGCGAGTCGCTCGGCGGGAGCACCCGCCCACGCACGCTCACGTCCACCGGGCGCGGCGGCCGCTCGGCCTCGCCGGGCCGTCGCGGGCGCTCCGACGTCCAGCCGCCCCGCTCGTTCTCACCGATCTTGACGCTGCGCGGGCCTGAAGTCATCACCCACACCATGGCAGACGACAGGCGTACGATCTGCGCATGACACGCGACGAGGCCCTGGCGGAGTGCCGCCGGCTGGGCGACGAGCACGCGGACCGCGCCACCCACTCGTGGCTGCCGCGCGCGGCCGGCGGCGGCGAGTGGACCGTCGTGAAGATCGGCGTGCCGGGCAAGCGGCCGCTCGCCACCGCGCAGGAGTCAAAGCCGCGTCCGCCGCAGGCCGACGACCCGCGCCCGGCGCTTTGGCGCGACGTCGGCGGGCCGTACGGGATGTAGCCGCGGCCCAGGGCGGGCGGAACTCCGCGTCCACGGACTCCCTAGCCGCGGGCCAGTCGGCGGAACGCGATGATCAAGAACGCGGCGGCCAGCGCGGGGATGTCGATCCGCGCCGCGACGCCCGCGGCCTGGGCGAGCGGGGCGCAGGTCGGCTCCCCGCACAGCTCGGTGCCGTAGCTCCAGGTGAACAGGGCGAGCAGCTCGACGGACACGAAGATCGGCCGCCGCACGCGCCAGCCCTCCCGGCAGCCCCGCGATCGGCACGATCAGCCACAGCGAGAACATCGTCCAGAGGGTGATCGCTGCGGCGACCATCGTCGTCATGATGCCGCGTAAGGTCAGTCCCGTGCACGACGATGTCGGAAACCAGATCACGCCGGACGGGCTCGCAGCACTGGAGGCGGAGATCGAGCAGCTCGAGACCGAGGGGCGGCGCCAGATCGCCGAGCGGCTGTCGACCGCGCGCGCCTGGGGTGACCTGAAGGAGAACTCCGAGTACCACGACGCGAAGAACGCCCAGGCGCACCTCGAGACGAAGATCCTGCGCCTGCAGGGCCTGCGCCGCAACGCCGTCGTCGTCGAGCCGGGCTCGACGCGCGGCGAGGCCGCGCTGGGCGTCGCGGTGACGGTGCGCGACGTCGAGCGCGGGCGCGACGCCACGCACACGCTCGTCAGCGCCTCGGAGTCGGACCCGGCCGCCGGCCGTCTCAGCATCGACTCGCCGCTGGGCCGCGCGCTGATGGGCGCGCGCCCGGGCGACGTGGTGACCTTCGAGGCGCCGCGCGGCCCGCGGCGGCTGGAGATCGTCGCGCTCGACGGGCCCTGAGCCCGCCGGTCAGCGGACGCGGACGCTCTTCGAGCGGCGCTGGAACACCGGCGAGCCGTCGTCGCCGCTCTCACAGCGCATACGGGCGACCAGGCGCCAATCGCCCGCGCCGACGTTGGCGCCGTCGGGGCTCCACTCGAAGCGGAAGCGCCCGCTGTCGCGCACCGGCGCGAAGCCGAGCAGCACCGCGTTCTGATCCGAGACCAGCCGGATCCGCACGCGCCGCTTGCAGAACTCGATCACCGGCCAGCCGCGGCCCTTGACGGTCTGGGTCTGGTCGCGGTCGACCGGATTCGGGGCGACGCTGATCCGCGGCGCAGCGACAGCGGGCACAGCGGTTCCCAGGCAGGCGGCGATGACGGTAAGCAAGGCGATCCGGCGCATGCCCCGATCTTCGCATTCCCGGGCGGAAGCTAGGATCCCGCACTGAAATGTCGACCGCCGAGACCAAGACCCTGATCGAAGCGGCCGTCGTGCAGTTCCAGAAGCAGGTGCCGGCGCTGCAGAAGCTCAAGCTCGTGATCGAGCTCGAGCTGCGCGGCCGCGGCGACATCCAGCTCTTCCGCGTCGAGCTGCCGGGGCCGAAGGTGACGCGCGACATCGCGTCGGACGCCAAGGTCCGGCTGTCTGTGCCCCGCTCTCACTTCAACGAGCTCGCCGAGGACGGCAAGGTGCGCAACTGGCGCGAGGCGTTCGAGTCCGGCACGGTCAAGGCGAGCGGCCCGGCCGAGATCCTCAGGCTGATCCAGAACGTGGTCGAGAAGCAGGAGGAGCGCACGCGCACGCGCAAGCTCCGGACGCGCTGAGCCGCTACTCGCCCCGGTGCTCGGACGGAGGCGGGCTTGGTCACGGCGACCGAGAACTCCGACGGCTGCTCGCGCACCTCCGGGTTGTCGATCTCGGAGATGCGGTCGATCAGCTTGATCCACTGGTCGGGCTTGAGCACCGCGGCCATGCGCCGGGCGGCCTTGGAGTTGACGTCGAAGGACGGCCGGAAGCCGACGTGGATGTGGTCGCCGTGGTCGCCCATGGCGTAGGTGTTGTCGGTGCCCTCGAACGTCATCAGCGAGATGATCTGGTGCGGCTTCATGGTGCCCTGCAGCGTCAGCAGGCGCTGGACCGTCAGGTCGGTGATCGAGCCGGCGCCCTGTGTGGCGGGGGTGATCGTGATGCCGTTGATCGCGGCGATGTCGACCGCGTTGCCGCTCGAGTGCTCTGAGACGTTGCCGCCCGCCGTGTAGTAGCCGTGGCCGCAGCGGATCGAGCGTCACGGTCGGCTTGAGCCCCGAGGCGGCGAGGAACTCGAGCGTCGCGAGCACGCGCCGGTCGACCTGGCCGGTGACGACGTCGTGGCGGCCGCACTCGTAGATGTCGATCTGCGGGTTGCGCAGGACGTGGCGCTGCAGCGCCTGCTTGCTCATCAGCAGGATCTGCCCGATCGAGGGCTTCTCGGCGTCCTCGCCGAAGAACGGGTTGCGCTTCGCCGAGCGGTAGATCGCGGTCGACTCGAGCAGCTTCCAGCCGTCGAGGATCGGCTTCGGGATCGATCCGCGGCGCCCCGCGGCCGGCCGGCCGGATCTCGAAGCGCATCGACGGTGCCAGATCGGGCCGGCCCTCGCCGATCCGGCCCGAGGATCGTGCCGCCGCTGATGCGCGCGCCGCGCTTGAGCGGCTTGGGCACGAACTCGCGCGGGTCCAGGCGGCGGCCGTCGAGCACCATCGTGCCGGTCTCGGCCACCGCGAGCTGCTCGTCGCCGCCGGCGGGCCGCGCCTGCGGGCGCCCCGGGTTGGCGAACAGCCGCTCCTTGGCCGAGGGCGTGGCCGGCAGCGCAGCGCCGGAGGCGCGCAGGCGCCGCTTGGCGGGCTTGCTTCGCGCTGCGACCGTGCGCGACGCGCCGGAGGTGGCGCGCGAGGTCGTCGTCGCCGAGGCGGCGCTGCTCGGCGCGGGATCGCCTTCGGGCAGCGCGAGCTCGCGGCGCTTCGCCTTGCGCGGCTTGGGGAACGGATAGGTCTCGGCCAGCTCGCCGAGCCCGGAGTAGACGTAGGTGTTGCCGTAGCTGTCCTGCAGCTCGACGAAGTTGCCGCGCCTGCGCGAGCTGCCGATGCGGCTGATGCGGCCATCCTGGACGGCGATCGCGGGCGCGCCCGTGCGGCTGAAGATGCGGATCTCGCGCTGCGTGCCGTCGGACTCGACGACGTTGGCGATGTTCTTGCCCGGCTCGAACGGCAGCGCGCGCTGCGCCTTGGTCAGCGCGCCCGCGTACGTGGCCTTGGCGGCGATCGGGAAGCGGCCCTGGGTCAGGCCCGTGAGCGAGCCGACGAGGTCGGCCGGGAGCCCGCCGATCACACGCGCGCGCATGAGCACCGACTCGACGTACCAGTCGGCGTGGTTGTAGGCGAAGATCGCGCGGTAGAGGTCCTTGTCGGCGCCGGCCGCGCGCAGGTAGCGCGCCGCGGCGAAGATGCCGTCGACCGGGTTGAACGGGTCCTTCTCGCCGTCGCCGTTGGCGTCGACGCCGTACATCTCCCAGGTTGCGGGCATGAACTGCATCCAGCCGAGCGCGCCGGCGGAGGAGACGTTGAGGTTGCGCCCGTAGTCGGTCTCGATCTCGTTGATCGCGGCGAGGATCTCCCAGCGGATGCCGTACTGGATGCCGGCCGCCTGGTAGATCGGGAGCAGGAACGGCGGGATGCGGAACTTGTCGATGAAGAAGTTGGGCACGCCGATCGGCGCCGGGCCGACGGTCGCCAGCGAGTAGCCCGTGGCCGCCGGTGTGGGGGTGCCGTCGGGCAGCTGCGGTCGGAGCCGGCTGGTCGTCGCCGGGCGCATCCTTCTCGTTGCACTCTCGAGCGGAGGTCGAGCTTGAGGGATCGATGACGGTGCCGACGAGCTTGCCGCCGTCGGGGCACTTGGTCTCCGAGCTGCCCTGAAGCCGATTCGGCTTGCGGCGCTTCGTCTCTGCCGACTTGTCGACGGCCGGCGCGGGAGTGGCGGTGGCGGTCGGCGCCGACAGCGGGCGTCTCGACCGGCGCCACGGTCGGTGAGCTGGTGGGGTCGACCGTCGGGTCGGTGGTCGGAGCGACCGTGGGGTCGGCCGTCGCGGTCGCTGTCTGCGACGCGGTCGGGGGTGGCCTCGACGACCGTCTCGACCGGCGATGCGAAGGGCGACGGCGTGGCCGTCGTCGGCTGCTGCGACGCCTGCGGCGCGGCGGTCTGGGTCGCGACGGCGGGCGCCGGCGTGGCCGCGTCGTCCTGGGCGTGCGCACCGGCTCCCAGCGCGGCGGCGTAGAGGCTGGCGCAGACCAGGCCGACGGTGGCGATGCGAGAAGTCATGCGCACGTGTGGTTTCGGCACCCGCCGAAGCCGACTTGAGCCGCGCGGCGCGTGGCGAGCGCCGCACCGTGCGTGACTAACCGCATATCTAACCGTTACATCGAGGGTTACGTCAGGTTCCGGGGCGGCTGAATGCGGCGATGATCTCGCGCTGGAACGCGAGCACGTGCTCGCGCATGACCGCCCGTGCACGCTGCGCGTCGTGGGCCGTCAACGCGCGCAGCAGCTCGGCCTGATCGTGCACCGCGTGCCCGAGCCCGGGCACGCGGTCGAGCACGACGTACCAGATCCGCAGCGAGAGCGAGAAGTAGCGCTCGAGCGTGTCGGCCAGGTAGGGATTGCCCGCTGCCTCCCAGATGAAGCGGTGGATCCGCTCGTCGAGGCCCATCAGCGCCTCGTGGTCCTCGCCGCGCTCGAGCTGCTCGATCTGCTCGAGCAGCGACCCGGCACTCAGCAGCGCGGCGGCGTCCATCCGCCGCGCCGCGAGCTCCGCGGCGTAAGCCTCGAGCTCGGCGCGCACCTCCGTGATCTGGACGATCTCGGCGGCGTCGACCTCGGTCACGTACGTCCCGCGCCGCGGCTGCACCGCGACGAAGCGCTCGAGCGCCAGCCGCTTGACGGCCTCGCGCAGCGGCGTGCGCCCGATCCCGAGGTCCGCCATCAGCTCGTCCTCGCGCAGCACCGTGCCAGGGCGCGAAGCGCAGCTTGACGATGCGGTCGCGCAGCTCGAGGTAGGCGCGCTCGGCGATCAGCGCGCTGCCCGGGCTGCGTCGGAGGCGACCGCCATCTCAGATCACCTCGCCTGCGCCGGCCTCGACCGCCTCGGCGAGCAGCGTCGCGACGTCGGCGACGCGCATGCCGGCGCCGGTGCTCTGGACGCCGTCGTCGAGCATCACGGTGCAGAACGGGCACGCGACGGCGAGCGTCTCCGCCCCGGTAGCGGCCGCCTCGCGCACGCGCTCCTCGTTGATCGGCCGCGCGTTCTCCTCCATCCACATGTGCGCGCCACCGGCGCCGCAGCAGAACGTGCGCTTGCCGCTGCGCTCCATCTCGATCGGCTTGCCGACCGCCGCGGCGAGCTCGCGCGGCTGCGCCAGCACGTCGTTGTGGCGCGCCAGGTAGCAGGAGTCGTGGTAGGTGATCGTCTGCTCGCTCGCGGCCGGGCGAGAGCCGGCCTTCGCGCACCAGCTCGGCGAGCAGCTCCGTGTGGTGCACGACCTCGTAGTTGCCGCCGAAGTCCGGGTACTCGCTGGCGAGCGTGTTGAAGCAGTGCGGGCAGCTCGCGACGATCTTGCGCACGCCGGCCTCGTTGAGCGTCTCGACGTTCTGCTCGGCGTAGGCCTGGAAGACGTACTCGTTGCCCATCCGGCGCGCGGGGTCGCCGTTGCAGGCCTCGCGCGGGCCGAGGATCGCGAAGTCGACTCCGGCCGCCTGCAGCAGCTTCGCCGTCGACTGCGCGCGTCGCGCGGGCGCGCTCGTCGAACGAGGCGGCGCAGCCGACCCAGTAGAGGACCTCCGGGACCGGGTCGCCCGGCTGCAGCACGCGCACGCCGAGGCCCTCGCTCCAGGCGGCGCGCTCGGACTTGCGGCTTGCCCCACGGGTTCGACTGGCGCTCGACGTCGCGCAGCATCGGCTCGGCCTCGCTCGGGAAGCGCGACTCGACCATCACCAGGTGGCGGCGCAGGTCGAGGATGTGGTCGACGTGCTCGATGTTGACGGGGCACTCGCGCACGCAGGCGCCGCAGGTGACGCAGTCCCAGGCCATCTCCTCGAGGTCGGAGCCCGCGGCGACGAGCGGCCCGTCGTAGGTCTCGCCGCTCGCGCGCGCGGCGAGCGCGAGCGGCCCCTGCGTGAACAGGTGGTCGCGCACGCCCATGATCAGCAGCTTGGGCGAGAGCGTCTTGCCGGTCGCCCAGGCCGGGCAGACCTCCTGGCAGCGCCCGCACTCGGTGCACGACATCGAGTCGACCATCTGCTTCCAGGTCAGGTCCTCGACCGTCCCGATGCCGAAGCGCATCTCCTCCTCGGGCACGTCCTCGTCGAAGCGCAGCGGCTCGAGCCGGCCGCGCGCGCGCGTGCGCCCGAAGTAGACGTTGATCGCCGCGGTGAAGATGTGCAGGTGCTTGGAGCGCGGCAGGTAGGCGAGGAAGCCGAGGATCAGCAGCACGTGCGCCCAGACGAGCACGCGCTCGAGCGCCTCGGTCGCGTCGCCGTCGCCGAACAGGCCCGAGAGCAGGTTCGCGACCGGCGACCAGCCGGCGTCGTACTCGTTCAGGCCGAGCGCGATCCGCGCCGCGTGCCACAGCAGCAGCGTCACGACGATGCCGCTGATCCAGGCCAGGATCAGGTCCGCCTCGCCGAGGTGGCTGCCGTCGAAGCGCCCCGGCTTGACCACCTTGCGGATCCACAGCGCGATGCCGACGCCGACCAGGACGAGCACGGCGAAGATGTCGACGAGCAGCGCGAACCAGCCCTGCTCGCCGAGCCACGGGAGCGTCGACTCGCGGTCGACGATCCCGATCATCGCGATCACGATCGTCGGGAAGAGCGCGAGGAAGCCCCAGAAGATGAACGCGTGCATCAGCCCGGGGACGAGCCGCTGGAACAGCTTGCGCTGGCCGAGCACGACGGACGGCCTCCTGGCGCAGCCGCGTCGGGAACGGCGTCGGCGCGCTCGATCCCCGACGGCTTGCCCATCCGCACGAGCCGGATCAGCAGCAGCGCGCGCTGCGCGAAGACGCCTCCGGCGAGCGCCGAGCGACGGCGACGAGGGCGAGCGCGCTGAGCACGCCGGCCGACATCACGCGGTCGGCTCGCGCCGTGGAGCCGAGCCTCGCGCGGGCCGGGACCATCACGACGCCTCGCGCACGCGGCGCAGCTCGGCGGTGATCGCCGGGACGATCTCGCTCAGGTCGCCGACGACGGCGTAGTCCGCGCTGGCCAGGATCGCCGCATCGGGGTCGGCGTTGATCGCGAGGATCTTCTTCGCGCCCTTGCAGCCGGCCATGTGCTGGGTCGCGCCGCTGATCCCGCAGGGGATGTAGAGCTCGGGCGAGATCTTCGTGCCGGTCTGGCCGACCTGGTCGGTGTGCGGGCGCCAGCCGGCGCTCGTGACCGCGCGCGAGCAGCCGACGACGCCGCCGAGCAGTCCCGCCAGCTCCTCGAGGATGCCGAAGCCCTCCGAGGAGCCGACGCCGCGGCCGCCGGAGACGACGACGGGCGCCTCGGCCAGCGAGAGGCCGCCGGTCGACGTGTCGACGCGCTCGGAGACCTGGACCAGCGAGGTCCTGCTCGCGCAGCGCGGGCGCGAACGTCTCGACCGCGGGCGCGCCGGCGGCGGCCGGCTCGATCGCCAGCGCGTGCGGGGCGACCGTCAGCAGCTTGACGTCGCCGTGCAGGCGCGCCTGCTCGAGCAGGCTGCCGCCCCAGCGCACGCGCGTCACCTCGGCGGGGTCGCCGGGCGTCGCGGCGACGCAGTTGGCGGCCAGCGACGCGCCGCGTCATCACGGCGGCGTGGGCGAGGATCTCGTTGCCGCGATCGCTGCCGGCGGCGACGACCGCGGCGGGCTGCAGCCGTCCGGCCAGCTCGGCGACCGCGCGCGCCCACGCCTGCGGCGCGAAGCCGCCGTCGAGCTCGGCGACGTGGACGGTGGCGACGCCGTACTCGCCCAGCGCGGGCGCGGCCTCCGCGGCCCCGGGCCCGACCATCACGGCCTCGACCGGCTCGCCGCCGGCGTAGCCGCGCGCGAGCGTCAGCGCCTGCAGCGAGAGCTCGTCCGGCGCGCCGTCGGCGTGCTCCGACGAAGACGACGACGCCGGACCATCACGCGCACCCCGAGCTTCGCTGGAACAGCTCGACCACGGCGGGCGCGGCGGCCGGCGCCCTCGCCGAGCAGCTCGGCCTGGTGCCCGCGGCCCGGGCGGCACGGTCAGCTTCACCAGCTCCAGCCGCGGCTCGCGTCCGCGACCGGCTCGCGGCTCTCGACCGGCTTGCGGCGCGCGCGCAGCTTCGCCGGGACCGACGGGTAGCGCGGCAGGTTGAGTCCCTCGAGCACGGTCACGACCGCGGGCAGCGGCACGTCGTAGACGTCGCGGCCGCTGCCGAGCCTCCTGCTCGCAGCGCACGCGCCCGTCCTGCACCGTGATGCCCTTCAGTCCGGTCACGCACGGCCGCCCGAGCGCGTGCGCGACGCGGATGCCGACCTGGTAGTTGCCGTTGTCGGCCGACTCGTTGCCGAACACGATCAGGTCGGGGTCGTTGCCCGCCGCCTGCTCGGCCTCGATCGCGGCGACCAGCGCCGCCGCGGTCGACTCGGGATCCCAGTCGGACGCCGTCGGTGACGAGGTGGATCGCGCGGTCGATGCCGATCGCGAGCGTGTCGCGCAGCTGCTCCTCCGCCTCGGCCGGCCCGAGCGTGAGCACGGTCGTCGAGCCGCCCTGCTGCTCGACGATCCGGACGGCCTCCTCGACGCCGCACTCCTCGTGCGGGCTGATCGTGAAGCCGAGGTGGCGCGTCTCGATCGCGCGCTCGTCGCCGGTCAGGACGATCTTGCCGCCGGTGATCGGCACGCGCTTGACGCAGACGAGGATGTTCATGAGCGGATCCGGGTGTTCTCGGGGTCGAAGATCGGCGTCGAGCCGGCGACGGCGACCGTCACCGGATAGCGCTCGTTCATGTACTCGACGGCCAGCTGCTCGCCCTCGCGCGCGTGCTCCGGCGGCAGGTAGGCCATCAGCAGGTGCTTGCCGACCGACGGGCCGGCGCCGGCGCTGGTGACGAACGAGCGCCGCCCCTTGGCGTCGACGATCGGCGCGCCGTCGCGCGTCACGACCGGCTCGCGGCCGAGCATGTAGCGCGCGACGCCGGAGGAGGAGCTGTGGTCGTCGACGGTCAGCGTGCACATGATCGCGACCGGGTCGGACTCGCGCTGGCGCACATGCGCCTCGCGGCCGACGAAGTCCTCGTCCTTGACCTTGCCCCAGGCCATGCCGGCCTCGACGACGTCGTACTCGCCGTCGAGCTCGAAGCCGAACGCGCGGTAGCCCTTCTCCAGCCGCCCGGTCGTGCCGTAGACGCCGATCCCGGCGGGGATCACGCCGTGCGGCTGTCCCTCCTCCCAGACCGCGTCCCAGAGCCGCGCGCCCTGCTCGATCGGCACGTAGAGCTCCCAGCCGAGATCGCCGACGTAGGAGATGCGCGAGGCCAGCGCCGGCAGCCCGGCGACCTCGATCTCGCGGCAGCGCGCGAACGGGAAGCCCTCGTGCGAGATGTCGGCGCTCGTCAGGCCGCGACAGGATGTCGCGCGCGCGCGGGCCCCAGAGGCCGAGCGTGCACCAGGCCGAGGTGAGGTCGTGGACCTGCGCGCTGCCGTCCTCGGGCACGTG
Organism: uncultured Solirubrobacteraceae bacterium; assembly: GCA_963721315.1. Taxonomy (GTDB): domain Bacteria; phylum Actinomycetota; class Thermoleophilia; order Solirubrobacterales; family Solirubrobacteraceae; genus DASQMT01. The sequence goes on along the minus strand of CAVRIU010000004.1, from coordinate 679,906 downwards.
GTCGGCGAACCACTTCAGGTCGGCCATGCCGTGCGCGCCGCCGGTGACGACGCGGAACGTCTCGTCGCCGAGCCGCATGATCGTCAGGTCGGAGCGGAAGCCGCCGCGCGGCGTCAGCACCGGCGTGTAGACGACGCGCCCGATCGGCACGTCGCACTGGCGCATCGCGACGCGCTGCACGGTCGCGAGCGCGCCCGGCCCGGTGACGTCGAAGATGCAGAACGCCGTCAGGTCGAAGATCGCCGCGCGGTCGCGCATCGCGAGGTGCTCGGCGTTGATGATCGGCGACCACCAGCGCGCGTCCCACTCCGCCTCGCGCGGCTTGACCGGCCGTCGTAGTCGGCGAGCAGCTGCTCGTTCGACGCGTACCAGTGCGGGCGCTCCCAGCCGGCGGCCTCGAAGAAGACCGCGTCGAGCTCCTGCTCGCGCGCGTGGAACGGGGACAGCCGGATCCCGCGCGAGGAGCCCCACTGCTCGCCCGGGTGGACGATCCCGTAGGTCTTGTTGAAGCCCTCCGCGGCGCGGGCGCGGACGTGCGCGACGGTCTTCTGGCACGGGTAGAAGCGCGCGATGTCGGACGCCTGCAGGTCGATCTCGGGCTCGCCGTGGGTCATCCACTCGGCGACGCCGCGGGCGACGCCCGGCCCCTCCTTGACCCACACCGCAGCCGCCGACCAGAGACCGTGGACCTCGGGCGTCTCGCCGAGCAGCGGCAGCCCGTCGGGGGTCAGCGAGAGCAGGCCGTTGATCGCGTACTTGATCCCGACCGACTCGTCGCCGACGATCTCCGGCATCAGCTCGAGCGCGTGCTCCATCTGCTGCAGCGAAGTCGTCCTCCGTGAACGGCAGCTCGGTCGGCGAGAGCGCGGACTCCTCGATCGAGGGGATCTCGGCCGGGTCGTGCAGGATCGGGCGGTGGGCGTAGGAGCCGACCTCGAGCCCGCGGCCGTCCTGGCGCTCGTACATGTTCGTGTCCATGTCGCGCACGATCGGGTACTCGATCGCGGCCTTGGCGTCCTCGAAGCGCGGCACCGGGCCGATGTCGATCATCTGGTGCACGGCCGGGCGTCAGCGGGATCGAGGCGCCGGCCATGCGCGCCAGCAGCGGGCTCCAGACGCCGGCGGCGATCACGACCGTCTCGGCCTCGATGTCGCCGGTCGTCGTGCGCACGCGCTTGACCCGGCCGCGCTCGGTGTCGATCCCGGTCACCTCGACGTTGGCGGCCACCGTGAGCGCGCCGGACTGCTGGGCCTCCTCGCGCATCAGCGTGCCCATCCGCAGCGAGTCGACGACGGCGACGCCGGGCGAGTAGAAGCCGCCGACGATCACCGACTCGTCGATGAACGGCACCAGCTCCTTGATCTCGGCCGGCGTGACGAGCGAGACCGGCTCGACGCCCCAGGACTTCGCCGACGCCATGCGCCGGCGCAGCTCCTCCATCCGCTCCTCGGTGCGCGCGACCTCGATGCCGCCGCACTCGGTGAGCACGCCGAGCTCCTGTACTGGCGCACGCTGTCGAGCGTCAGCGCGGTCATCTCGCGCGAGTGGTCGACCGGGAAGATGAAGTTGAGACGCGAGCTCCTTGTACTGGCGCACGCTGTCGAGCGTCAGCGCGGTCATCTCGCGCGAGTGGTCGACCGGGTAGATGAAGTTCGAGGCATGGCCGGTCGACCCGCCCGGGTTCGGCAGCGGGCCCTTGTCGAGCTGGACGATGTCGGTCCAGCCGAGCCGCGCGAGATGGCAGGCGAGGCTGTTGCCGACGATCCCGGCTCCGATGACGACGACCCGCGCGCTGCCGGGGAGGGGGCTCATGCGGCTAGATATATCAGACTGCTGGAGCGGTCTGCAGCGCCGGCTTCCGGCTCGCTGCGCGACCAGCACTGGCCGCGCAGAGGCGTGATCGGTCCGCACGGGGTAGCTGATATATCTCGAGTCTCGACCGGGTGCGGCGGGTCGGGCGCCGCCGTAGCATCGGCGGCGTGACCGATCCGCCCCGGACGCTCTCCGAGCGCGCCCAGCCGCTGATCGAGGAGGCGGCCGAGCGCTCGCGGCTGTCGGCGCGCGCGCGCGCCGAGCGGCTGCGCGACGCCGGCGCGCTCGATCCTGCAGGCGACGCTCGCCGCCACGATCGCATGGCTCGTCGCGACCGAGCTCGTCGGCCACTCGCAGCCGTTCTTCGCGCCGGTCTCGGCGATGATCACGCTCGGCCTGACGCAGGGCGAGCGCGGGCGGCGCGCGGTCGAGGTCGTGCTCGGCGTGACGCTCGGGCATCGCGATCGCCGACCTGCTCGTGCTCGAGCTCGGGACCGGCTGGTGGCAGCTCGCGCTCGTCGTCGCGCTGTCGATGTCGGTCGCGCTGCTGCTCGGCTCGGCGCAGATGTTCGCCCAGCAGGCGGCGGTGTCGGCCGCGCTCGTCGCGACGCTGCAGCCGCCCGACGACGGCGTCTCGTTCGCGCGCGCCGTCGACGCGCTGCTCGGTGGGAGCATCGCGCTCGCGATCAGCGCGCTGGTGCTGCCGGCCCACCCGGGGCGGATCGTGCGCGAGGCGGCGACGCCGGTGCTGGCCGAGCTCGCGGCGCGTGCTCGACGACATCGCCGCGGCGCTGGCCGCTCGCAACCGCGAGGACGCGCAGGCCGCGCTCGCCCGCGGGCGCGAGATCGACGAGCTCGCGCGCAAGCTCGACGAGGCGCTCGTCGTCGGGCGCGAGACGGCGTGGCTCGCGCCGCCGCGCCGTCGCCTGCTCGGCACCGTCGACGTCTACGCCGAGGCCGCGACGCAGATCGACCTCGCCGTGCGCAACGTGCGCGTGCTCGCGCGCGGCGCCCGGCGCGCGATCGACCTCGAGGAGAACATCCCGCCGGAGGTCGCGGAGTCGCTGCGCGAGCTCGCCGCGGCGGTGCGCGGCCTGGGCGAGGCGCTCGACGACCCCGACCGCGCCGACGCGGTCCGCGAGCCGGCGCTGCGCGCGGCGGGCAAGGCGACGCTGGTGCTCCAGCGCACGGGCAACATGTCCGTCACGGTGATCGTCGGGCAGGTGCGCTCGACGGCCGTCGACCTGCTGCGCGGGTCGGGGATGTCGTACGACGAGGCGGCCGAGGCGGTGCGCGGAGCGGTCGCGGAGGCGGAGGCGGAGCCCTAGTCCCAGGCCTCGACCTCGAGCTGGCGCACGATCCGGCCGTCGCGGTGGTCGATGATCACGTTCTCGATGATGCGCCTGCCGTCGGCCCGGACGACCGTGATCGTGAACGCCGCCCTCGACTCGCCCAGCACCTCGTTGGAGACCGCGAGCTCGATCCGCGACGCGGCGACCTCCTCGATGAATCGGCCGATAGCCGCGCGGCCTCGCATCACGTTGGGCGAGCGCGGCGGGCTGTCGTGGCGGTACTCGAGCCACTCGGCGTCGTCGGCGTAGAACGGCAGCCAACGCGCGACGTCGCGCGCCTCGAGTGCCGTGCGGAAGGAGTCGAAGTCAAACGTGGCTTGCATGCGCCGCCGGGACGACAGCACCGGCGCGGATGAACGTCAACTGCGGCATCAGGGGAAGCAGGTCGCAGAGGTGGCGGCGCTCCTCCAGACGCCGAACGTCCGTCAGTACCGGTTATAGGGCGCACTCACGGACCTTCGGCGCGGGCAGACGCTCCGGGGCGCTCTAACCCGCATGGAGAGGTCAAGGCGCCCCGCGTCCGCCGAGGCACTTCGAACCACTCCCTACTGGCGCCGTTGACGTTGGATTGCCCGAACGGCGCGCGCTGCAATACTGCCCTGCCTGGTGCGGAACGCGTTGCGTGTGGTGTCCGGAACGCTCTTCTTCCCCCGCGGAGGCTCCGCGTTCGTCGCGCGAGCGCTCGCCAAGGGTCTCGTCGAACAGGGCTGCGACGTCACGCTGCTGGCCGGCTCGCGCCACGACCCGACGGGCTCGGCGACGCGCGCCGCTTCTACGCCGGCCTCGACGTGCGCGAGGTCGACTTCACCGCGGCGCTGACCGCAGCTGACCCGATGGCCTTCTACGGCCCTGCCGGGCAGCGGGCCGATGCAGCCCGTCGTTCGAGAGCCGGCCCGGCGCCGCCGATCGCGTCTTCGCCTCGCTCGACGACGTCGCCTACGAGCGGCAGGTCGGCGGCCTGGGCGCGCGAGCTGCGCCGCCGCCGGGCGCCGCCGCGGCCGACGTGCTGCACCTGCACCACCTCACGCCGCTGAACGCCGCGGCGAAGCTCGTCGCGCCGCAGCGTCCCCGTCGTCGGTCACATGCACGGGACCGAGCTGCTGATGCTCGAGGCGATCGAGCGCGGTACGACGGCCTGGGCCCACGGACGCGGCCTGGGCGGAGCGCATGCGCGCCTGGGCGGCGGCGCTGCGCGCGGCTCGTCGTCGCGCCCGGGCAACGAGGAGCGCGCGCTCGCAGCTGCTGGGCGTCGAGCAGGAGCGCTTCGTCTTCGCTGCCCAACGGCTTCGACCCGACGGCGTTCCGGCCGCTCGACGTCGACCGCGGCGCCGTCTGGCGGCGCGTGCTCGCCGACGAGCCGCGCGGCTGGCGTCCCGGGCGAGCCAGCGGGCAGCGTGCGCTACGGCGAGCGCGAGCTCGACGCGCTTGGCCGCGGGCCGGTGATCCTCTACGTCGGCCGCTTCACCGAGGTCAAGCGCCTGCCGCTGCTGCTCGAGGCCTTCGCCGACGCGCGAGCGACGGATGCGGCCGCACGCCTCGCTGATCCTGGTCGGCGGCCACCCGGGCGAGTGGGAGGGCGAGCATCCGGCCGACGCGATCGAGCGGCTCGGCCTCGACGGCGTGATGCTCGCGGGCTGGTACGACCAGGCCGAGCTGCCGGAGCTGCTGGCCGCCGCCGACCTGCTCGTGCTGGCCTCGGAGCGCGAGAGCTTCGGCCAGGTGATCGTCGAGGCGATGGCCTGCGGCGTCCCGGCGATCGCCGCCGCCTCGCCCGGCCCGGCGCAGATCATCGACGACGGGGAGACCGGCTGGCTGTTCGGTGTGAACGACCGCGCTGGCGCTGCGCCGAGGCGCTGCTCGACGCCGTCGACGGTCCGGACGAGCGCGCGCGGCGGGCGCAGCTCGCCGGCAGGCCGCGCTCGACCGCTTCGCCTGGCCGGCGATCGCCGGCCGGCTCGAGCAGGTGCTGCGCGATGCCGCCGGCCGCGGCGCCGAACCGACGCCCGCCGACTGACCTCCCCGCGCGGTCGTGACGTCGCTACGCCGGAATCCGCGACTTCAGCGGCAGCCCGGTCCCGTTGGCCAGCGGGTTGCCGGGGAATTCGTAGAAGCGGCCGGGCCGGGCGCCCGGCTTGCCGTATCCGAGCCCGAGTGCTTCGAGCGCGGCCTTGGCCGCGCGGACGCTGCGTTGTTCGTAGCGCTCGAAGCCGACGTCGTTGGGGACCTCCGCAATCGTGCCGAGCATCTGCTGCGCGGCACGCGCGAGGACCCGGTGCTCCGCTTCGGTGCCCAGCGCCTCGGCGCACAGCCGCGAGCGGGACGTGTTGCCGGCGCGTGTGAAGGCGGTGACGCCGACGAGGTAGAGGCTGATCTCGATCGTCTCGGCGAGCTCGATCGACTTGAACAACCCGGCGCCGCCGCCGCCGAAGGCTGCTTCAGGGATCCAGAACTTGCGCACCTGCGAGTGGTAACCGAGCCGCTGCAAGGCTCGCACGTGGTCGAACTCGGCGGTGTTCGCGGCCTTGAGCACGTCGACGAACTGCGCCGACGGCGTGCCCGGCGCGCGGCGGACGGCCTCGGTCACGAAGGTCACGCCGAAGCTCTCCTGCGTCGCGATGAACGACAGTACGCGGGCCGCTGAATCACCGGCCGCGGCCGCGGTGGCGCCCCCGAGCAGGGTCGCTGCTCCGCCTGCTGCGGTGACGCCGGCGGCTGTACGTCCGAGCAGCCGGCGCCGCGTCTGCGGCGCGGCGAGCGCTCGTCCGCGCCGGCGTCGGCGCGGGTCGAGCTGTGGTGGTGCGGCATCTTGGCCTCCTGGAGGGTTCGTGGTTCGAGCATCGGCTACGGCCGAGCGGCCGCGGCGTTGAAATCAGTGCCGGCCGGGCGGGGAGCACGGCAGGGGTGCCGCTTCGGAGCGCCGTGTCTGCGTCTGGCCTCGGAGGCCGGCGCGCACGCGATCATCCGCAAGCGCGCGCGCCAGGTGGAGGTGGATGAGGCTGTTCAAGGAGTGTCTTCCAGTCACGGTGGGAGGTCGGGACCGCGTCTGGCTGCGTCACCAGTCGTGCGGCGAACCGAGCGCAGAACCGGGAAGCCGCGGGTGCTCGTGGACGACGGGAAGCGTGTATTCCCTGCGAGCGAGAGGTCTACGGCCCGAGCGCTTGGCCTGCGAGGTCGTGGCGCGAGACGTGAGGGCGTCGTCGGACGGGCGGATGATGCGGGCGCAGCGCGCGTCGCGCCCGCCGGTCACGAGACGACCGATTCGGGATCCGGTCGCACCACGACGGTGTCCGCAACGGCGATGATCTCGTCGGCAGGCATCTCGGCGCGCCTGGCGTGCTCGCGGATGGCTTCGGGGCTGCTCGCCTGATAGATGCAGACGGTTCCGACCGAGCCGTCGGTCTCTGCGGTGACGTAGCTGCGGATCCAGCGGATGTCGTCGGGCATCTGGTCGCCCTCGGCGGTCGAGCGGGCTGCGGCCGCCTCGAGGTCCTGTGCTGTCGCCCACCCGGCACGGCGGAGGATGACGTAGGTCTGCATGGTGCGCTCCTGTGGTCGAAGATCGGTCTTCGACGGTAGGTGCCACCGCCGGCCGCGACATCGGCGTGATTGCCCATGTTTCGGCGAGGGCGTTACCGATCTTCGAGCAGGCCCAGCTTGGCCGCCACGGCCGTGGCCTCGCCGCGCGTCGTCGCCGTCAGCTTCCGCAGGACGGCTGAGACGTGATGGTCGACGGTTCGGCGCGAGAGTACGAGGCGCTCAGCGACTTCGGCGTTGCGTAGCCCGCCGGCGATCAGGCGCAGCACCTCGAGCTCCCGCGAAGTCAGCTGGCCTGGGTTGGCGCGCGTCGTTGACCGTGGCCTGCGCGGGACACGGGCGCCGAGTGCCCTTAGACGCTCGCGGGCGAGCTTCGCTGCCGGCACTGCGCCCAGCCGCTCGAACTCGGTCAGTGCCGCGAGGACGTCGCCGGGCAACCACGATTCGGCCCGCGCGCGTGCCGCCTCGTAGGGACACCCCCGGTCGTGCCACTGTTCGGCGGCGGCAACGGGCCTGCCCTCGATCTGCAGGCGATAGGGCTCAGCGATCCATTCCGGCGACCGGTCCAGCCCGCCCGCCTTCCACTGCCAGTACGCGAGCTCACCGGCGAACCAGGGATGCCGCTTCTCCAGCGCGAACGAGTAGACCGTCCGAGCTTCCGCGAGCGTCCGCTCCGCGTCACCCGAGAGCCACGCCGCCTCCGCGCGCGCGGCGTGGGCGTGACCGAGCCGCTGGAGATGTCCCCCCGGTTGCGCCAGCGCGAGCGCCTCGTCGAGCACGTAGTCGATGTCGGGATCGCCCCCGCGCGCGCGGACGCGGCCGAGCGCGACGCTCGCCGTGAAGACCCGAGGCATCCGGGCGACGGGCTCGGCGAGTACCTCCGCGGCGAGCTCCGCACCCTCGCTCCAGCGCCCCCGGTAGACGAGCGCGACAGCGAGCCACGCCCGCGTATACGCAGCGTCCAGGCCCCACTCCTCGGCGAACGCGATGTGGTCGCGTAGCCAGCGCTCCGCGCGCTCGAGCTCGTACATCTCCGCGAGCCCCGCGCCGAGCATCCAGTGCGAGTGGGCGATGCGGTGCGCGAGCGCATTCGCCGTGGCAACTTCGAGGCTCTGCTCGAGCAGGGTGACTCCGCGCTCGATCTCCCCCGCCGTGATGACCGCCGCTCCCATCACGTCGAGCCCGAGCGACAGCGTCTCCGGCTCGTCGAACCGCCGCGCGAGCGTCACCGCCTTCTGGCCCCAGCTCACGGTGGCTTCGCTGTCGCGCTTGATCATGCGGGTGTACGCGTGAAATCCATAAGCCGTCGCGAGCTCGGGGCTCGCCGGCAGCGTCTCGAGCATCTCGACGGCGGCGCGACTCGCCGCCTCCGCCTCCGCATAGCGCCCCACGGTGATGTAGGGCATCGTCAGCCGCGCCAGGTGATCTCCTGCGCGAAGCCGATCGCCGAGCGAGCGGCGGAGGTCGATCGCCTCCTGCAACGCGGAGATCGATTCCTCGTACCCGCCACTCGCTTGGGCCTCCAGCGCGTACGCCACGAGCAGATCGGCACGCTCGGCCGCCGCGATCCCGCCCGCGCATCGAAGCACCCGCGCGTACTGGGCGGCCGCCTCGCGATGCGCGCCCGTCTTCGAGCCGCGTTCGCCGGCCGCACGACCGTGTCGCAGGACCGCCGCCGGGTCTCCGGCTCCCTCGGCGTGGTGCGCCAGCCGCGAGCTGCCCACCAAGTCGACGTCCGAGGCTTCGAGCGCAAGCAGGATCGCGACGTGCAGGTCCCGCCGGCGTCGCGGTGGAACCGTGCTCTCAACAGCGAGCCGCGCCAACTCATGTCGAAACGCGACGGCGTCCGAGTCGGCTACCAGCACGCCCGCGGCCACGCATTCGTCGACCCGTTCCGCGACTTCCCCGAAGGCGGCATCGAGCAGCCACAACTCGGCTCGCGCAGGCACGAGCGCGACACCATCGAGCAGGTCTCGCGCCGGTGGCGAGAGCCGGGCGATACGCGCGAGCACCGCGTCGCGCACCGTGGCCGGCAGCACTTCGCCACTCGCTGCGAGAAGCTCGGTAACGAAGAACGAGTTCCCGCGCGTGAGGGCGTAGATGGCCTCCCCGTCCGCTCCGTGCGAGGACGCGAGCTCAAGCACCGCCGCGAGCGAGAGCGGGGGAACCGCCACGCGCTCAGCCACGGCCACGGACGCGAGCTCGCCGAGCAGGCGGCGGAGCGGATGGTCACCGACCGCCTCGTCCTCGCGGTACGTGACGACCACCAGCGAGGGCGTCGCGGCGATGCGACGGCCCAGTACGCGCAGCACGTCGAGCGTCGCCTCGTCGGCCCAGTGGACGTCCTCGACGACGAGGACCGCCGGCTCACGCAGCTCGTCCAGCAGTGTGAGAGCCACCTGGTGCGGATGCCGGCCCGCCTCGATGTCCGCCGCGAGGGATCCGCCGAGCTGCCCGGCGACGTCCATGAGCGGCCCGAGCGGCGCGGGTGTGACGAGGCGTTCGCAGGCTCCGAGCAGGACGCGGCCCTCTACCCGCGCGGCGAACGCACGCACCAGCGTCGTCTTGCCCACGCCGGCCTCACCACCGACGAGCAGGATCTGCCCACCCTGGCGCCAGGCCTCCGCCAGCTGCGTCAGGAGCGCCTCCCGCTCGATCAGCCGGGGCGTCCGCCCATCCTGTACCGGGCGGACCCGCCCAGCACCGGCCGCAGCATTGCCGGACGGTGGCACGGTCTTATCGTCGCGCCGCGCGAGACTCGTGGAGCTCAAGCCCGCACGAAGCGCCGAGAATCCAACTCGGGGCGAGGTCGGTGTGAATCGGTGCTCATCCACACGCCAGACGGCCCGGGGCCGCGCTCTATTCCGGCTCGACGACCAGCTCCATCAGCAGCGAGTCGTGCCAGCCACGGCCGTCGCTGTCGCGCTCCGCCAGCCGCATCACGCCGACCGGTACGAAGCCGGCCTTCGCGTAGCACGCGATCGCGGCGGCGTTGTCGGCCGCCGGGTCGATCGTGATGCGGTGGTGGCCGCGCTCGCCCAGCAGGTGGTCGACGACCAGCTTGATCGCCTCGGTCCCGACTCCCCGGCCCTGATGGGCGGGCGCGACGAAGATGTCGATCGACGCCTGGCGGTACTTCGGCTCGAGCTCCTCGCCGAACTGGATCATGCCCGCGATCTCACCCTCATGGTGGATCGTCAGCCGGGTCGACTCGGGCTCGTCGTGCAACGGGAAGTCGGGCTCGAGCTCGTCCCAGCGCTCGGCGACGAGCGGATCGGCACGGATCGCGCGCAGCGCCTCGGCGTCGGCAGCGGCGAGCGGCGTGAGCTGCACCAGGCTGCCGGTGAGTGGCCTCACAGCGCGGCGCCGTCGTCGTAGAGCTTGCGCACCGTCACCGTGCCCGGTGGCGCCGCGTCGATGCAGAGCCTGCAGAGCACGCACTCGTCGAGGTTGGGCTCGACGATGCGCAGGCTGCCGTCGGCGTTCTGGGCGTAGATGTCGACCGGGCAGACCTCTGCCAGCTTGGCCGCCACGACCGGGTCGGCCGCGACCGCGGGCGCGACCTCGACGTCGATGAACAGGCTCATCCTGAGATCCTCTCGCGGACGAGCCGGGGATGTCCTCGATGCGCTCGGCGATCGTGATCCCGGCGGCCTGCATGCGCGCGATCTTCTCGGTCGCCGTGTCCTGCCTGCCCTCGACGATCGTGCCCGCATGCCCGAACGACATGCCCGGCATCTCGTCCATGAAGCGCCCGGCCATGAACGCGATCACCGGCAGGCGCGGGCCGTAGTCGGCGAGCTGCGCCTCCATCCGCCCGCCCGGCTCGGTGTAGATCACGATCGCCTCGGTCTCGCCGTCGGCCTCGAACAGCGGCATCAGCTCGGCGTAGCTGGAGCCGATGATCGCGTCGCCGCCGATCGACACGGCCGTCGACTGCCCGAGCCCGGCGGCGGTCAGCGTCGAGGACATCTCGGTCGTCATCCCGCCCGAGCGGCTGATCACGCCGACGGGCCCGCGCGAGTAGGCCTGGCGCGCGTTGCGTGCCGGCCCGCCGATGCCGCCCATCTTGACCACGCCCGGGACGATCACGCCGAGGCAGTTGGGGCCGATGATGCGCGCTCCGCGCGCGTCCGCCAGCTCGACCATCGCGGCGACGTCGGCGCGCGGGATCCGCTCGGTCACGATCACGACGAGGCGGATGCCGTTCTCGATCGCCTCGAAGACGGCGTCCAGCGTGTGGGCAGGGGGCACGGTGACGACGGAGCCGTCGATCGGCGCGCCGTGGTGCGCGACGGCCTGGGCGACCGCGTCGAACACCGGCACGCCGTGCACGTCGCGCCCGAGCCGGCCGGGCGTCACGCCGCCGACGATCTTCGCGCCGGCGCCGTAGTCCAGGCACTCGCGCGTCAGGTTGACCGCCTCGCGGCCGGTGATGCCCTGGACGATGAACGTCGTGTCGGCGTCGATCAGGATGCTCATGACTGGACGGCTCGCCGCGCGGCCTCGTGGAGCGACACGGAGCGGTCCGCGTAGGGCACGCCGTAGCGCTCGAGGAGCTTGAAGCCCTCCTCCTCCCATGCGCCGGGGATGCGGAAGATCGCGATCTTCTCCGCCGGGTCGAGCCCCAGCTCCAGGCACGCCTTGATCACGCCGCGCGCGACGATGTCCACGCGCGTGTTCGACACGATCGACATCATCACCGCGATCTTGTCGACGCCGGGCTTGGAGAGCACGAGCTTGGCCAGCCCGCACGTCTTCGCGACCGACGGGTTGCCGCCGATCTCGCAGTAGTTGGCCGGGCGCCCGCCGTGCGCGCGCACCGCGTCGAACAGCGTCAGCGAGCCGCCGCCGGCGCCGATCACCAGGCCGAGGTCGCCGTCGAACTCCGTCACGTTGCCGGCGACGCCGCGGTGGTCCGAGGCGTCGACCTGCTCGCCGGCCAGCTCGAACGCGGTCGCCTCGCGCGCCTGGCGCGTCTCCTCCTCGCCGACGCCGAGCTCGCGCAGCAGCGCCTGCTGGCGCGGGCGCGCCTCGTTCTCCATGTCCATGTGCGCGTCGATCGCGACGAACGTGCCGTCGCTGAGCTCGGCCAGCGGGTTGATCTCCGCGAGCACCATGTCGCGCTCGCGGAACAGGCGCGCCAGCCGCCCGAGGATCGGGGTCAGGCGGGTCAGCGCCCGGCCGCTGACGCCGACCGAGGCGATCACCTGCCTGGCCTGGAAGTCGTCGAACGGCCGCAGCGTCGAGAAGTGGGCCCGCCCGACGTGCTCGGGATGGGTCTCGGCGACCTCCTCGATGTCGATCCCGCCCATGTCGGAGAAGATCAGCACCGGCAGCTTGCGCGCGCCGTCCCAGGTCACGCCGGCGTAGTACTCCTGCCGCACGGCCACGCGCGAGTCGACCAGCACGCCGCGTGGCAGCTGCCCGCCGATCGCCAGCGCCAGGATCGCATCGGCGTGCGCCTCGGCCTCCGCGGGCGTGTCGGCGAACCTGACGCCGCCGGCCTTCATGCGCCCGCCGGCCAGCACCTGGGACTTGACGACGACGGGCGCGCCGATCTGCTCCGCGATCGCGCGCGCCTCGGCGGCGGTCGCGGCGAAGCCGTGCGCCGAGACTGGGATGCCCGCCTGCTGCACGATCTTGCGCGACTCGTACTCGAAGAACCTCATCGGCAGCGAACCCTAGGCGGGCGGGCCGGCCGCGGTGGCGGAGGTCAGTCGACGGGCGCGGAGAGCAGCGCGCGCAAGGCGCGCGTCACGGAGCGGTGCAGCTCCCAGGCGCCATCGCTCATCAGCCGCTCGATCTCGTCGACCACGCGCGCCTCGCGCGCGGCGACGTAGATCGTGCACCCGTCCGCCGCCAGCCGCTGCCACTCACGCGCCAGCCGCACCAGCGCGAAGCTCTCGAAACGGCGCACATATGTCAGGTCGAAGACGAGGTCCTGGCAGCCGTCCTGCGTGACGCAGTCGATCGCGTCGTCGATGAAGGGGAGCTCGAAGTGGCGCAGCTCGGTGCCGAGGTTCACGACACATGTGCGCTCGCCGAGGCGGCGGACGCTGGGCTCGACGACGGAGACGGCCGTGAAGGGATCGGAGAGGTGCGCGTTCATGATCTTCCCCCGGGTGCCCAGGCGCGTCAGCGCTCTAACCTCGGGTTGCACTACGCTCGCCTGCGTGAGCCTCCGCACGGCTCTGATCGCCGTTGTCCTGGTGCTCGCGACGGCCGCGCCCGCCGCAGCCGCCGAGCTCTCGCTCACGGTCGCCCCCGCGGCGGGGGTGCGGCTCGGCAGCGCGACCGAGATAAGCGGCCGGGCGACCGAGGCGGGCGCGCCGCTCGGCGGGCGGATCGTCGCGCTGGAGCTGCGGCCGCACCCGTTCGACGGGGCCTGGCGCCGCACCGCCGTGACCGGCACCGACGCCGGCGGCGGCTTCGAGTTCGCGCCGCAGCTCGACCGCAACCAGCGCGTGCGCGCGCGCCTGATCGGCGTCGCGCCGGCGCCCGACGTGCTGAGCCCGCGGCGCGACGCCTACGTCCTGCCCGCCTTCACGCTCTCCTTCGACCAGCGCGGCAAGCGCGAGCTGCGCCTGACCCAGACCTACACGGTGCCGCGCGACGTGCGGCTCTCCGCGCCGACGCGCTTCTACGTCGGCCCTTGCCGGCGCGGCGCGCAGGGCGAGTGCACCGGCCGGCGCGCACGCTTTCGCGCCGCGGCCGAGACGGTCCGGGTGCGAGCCGGCCGCTACCGCGCCGCGGCGACGGTGCGGCTGCCGCGCTCCTTCGGCGGCCGCTTCCGCTACGTCAGCTGCTTCGTCTACTCGCCCGGCTCGGGCATGGGCGACCCGGACGAGCGCTGCCCGCGCCGCGTCGCTCGCCTGCGCTGAGCGCCTCACATGCCGTAGAGCCGCTTGAGCTCGGGGTCCCTTCCGGCCAGCTGCTCTGCCAGCTCGACCATCACCTTGCACTGCTTCCACGTCGCGTCGTCCTGCATCCTGCCGTCGAGCATGTGCACGCCGCGGCCGTCGGGGATCGCCTCGATCACGCGCCGCGCGAACCGCACCTCCTCGGGATCGGGCGAGAACACGCGCCTGGCGATCTCGATCTGGCGCGGGTGCAGCGTCCAGGCGCCGACGCAGCCCATCAGGAACGCGGCGCGGAACTGCGCTTCGCAGCCGTCGCTGTCGGCGATGTCGCCGAACGGGCCGTAGAAGGGCAGGATGCCGGTCGCCGCGCAGGCGTCCACCATGCGCCCGATCGAGTAGTGCCAGAGGTCCTGCTGCGCGCTGGCGCGAGGAGCTTCCGGGTCGTCCGCGGCGGGGTCGGCGAGCACCGCGTAGCCGGGATGACCGCCGCCCACGCGCGTCGTCTTCATCCGCCGCGACGCCGCGAGGTCGGCCGGGCCGAAGCTCATCCCCTGCATGCGCGGCGAGGCGGCGGCGATCTCCTCGACGTTGGTGACGCCGAGCGCCGTCTCGAGGATCGCGTGCACGAGGATCGGCCGCGCGAGCGTGTGCTTTGCCTCGAGCTGCGCCAGCAGCCGGTCGACGTAGTGGATGTCCCACGCGCCCTCGACCTTCGGGATCATGATCACGTCGAGCCGGTCGCCGATCTCGCCGACGAGCGCCAGCAGGTCGTCGAGCACCCAGGGCGAGTCGAGCGCATTCACCCGCGTCCACAGGGCGGTGTCGCCGAGGTCGACCTCGCGCCCGATCCGCACCAGCCCGTCGCGCGCGGCCTGCTTGCGGTCGACGGGCACGGCGTCCTCGAGATTGCCGAGCAGGATGTCGGTGCCGGCCGCGATCTGCGGCAGCTTGACGGCCATCTTCTCGTTCGACGGGTCGAAGAAGTGGATCATCCGCGAGGGGCCGACGGGGATCTCCGGCAGCGGATCGGGAGCGCCCGCGGCGAGCGGCTTGGCGAAGTCCCGGGGATTGCGCATGCGAGCGCGACCCTACCGCGCCGAGCTGCCAGGATCGGGTGCCATGAGCACCGAGCCCACCCGCAGCGTCGAGACTGACCAGGCCGCGCGCGAGGCGAGCGGCGCGCACTCCTACGGCCGCTACCTCGAGGAGTTCGAGGTCGGCGCGGTCTACCAGCACTGGCCGGCGAAGACGGTGACGGAGGCCGACAATCACCTGTTCTGCCTGATCACGATGAACCACCATCCGTTGCACCTCAACGATGTCTACGCCGGCCGCTCCCAGCAGGGCCGCAACGTCGTCGTCGGGCCGCTCGTCTACTCGCTCGCGCTGGGCATGAGCGTCTCGGATGTCTCGGGCAAGGCGATCGCCAATCTCGCGACCGAGGAGCTCAAGCACCCTGCGCCGGTGTTCCACGGCGACACGCTGTTCTGCGAGTCCGAGGTGCTCGAGCTGCGCGAGTCGCAGACCAAGCCCGATCGCGGAACCGTGCGCGTGCACACGCGCGTGCTCAACCAGGACGGCGTGCTCGTGGCCGAGTTCAAGCGGCTCGTGCTGGTGCCGCGGCGGCGCGCGCTAGGGTCCGAGGATGGCGACCGAGGCGACCGCGCCGACCTCCCACCGGCGGCTGCTGGACTGGGTCGACGAGGCGGTGAAGTTGTGCGAGCCGGATGCCGTGCACTGGTGCGACGGCTCGGCGGAGGAGTACGACCGGCTGTGCGAGGTGCTCGTCGAGGCCGGCACGTTCGAGCGGCTCTCGGACGCCAAGCGCCCGAACTCCTACCTCGCGCGCTCGGACCCGAGCGACGTCGCGCGCGTCGAGGACCGCACGTTCATCTGCTCGGAGTCCGAGGACGACGCCGGCCCGACCAACAACTGGCGCGACCCGGCCGAGATGCGCGAGCTGCTGGCGGAGAGGTTCAGCGGCTGCATGCACGGCCGGACGCTCTACGTCGTGCCGTTCTCGATGGGGCCGCTGGGGTCGCCGATCGGCGAGATCGGCGTGCAGCTGACCGACTCGGCCTACGTCGCCGTCTCGATGCGGATCATGACCCGGATGGGGCGGCCGGCGCTCGACGAGCTCGGCGATGACGGCGATTTCGTCCCCTGCATGCACTCGGTCGGCGCGCCGCTCGCGGCGGGCGAGACGAGCGGGCCGTGGCCGTGCAACGAGGAGAAGTACATCGTGCACTTCCCCGAGTCGCGCGAGATCTGGTCGTTCGGCTCCGGCTACGGCGGCAACGCGCTGCTGGGCAAGAAGTGCTTCGCGTTGCGGATCGCGTCGGTGATGGCGCGCGACGAGGGCTGGATGGCCGAGCACATGCTGATCCTCAAGCTGACCTCGCCCGAGGGCGACGTCAAGCACGTCACGGGCGCATTCCCGAGTGCCTGCGGCAAGACCAACCTGGCGATGCTGGTCCCGGCGATCGAGGGCTGGAAGGTCGAGACGATCGGCGACGACATCGCATGGATGAAGTTCGGCGACGACGGTCGCCTCTACGCGATCAATCCCGAGGCCGGGTTCTTCGGAGTGGCGCCCGGGACCAGCGAGGCGACTAACCCGAACGCGATGGCCACGATCCGCTCCAACTCGCTCTTCACGAATTGCGCCCGCACCGACGACGGCGACGTCTGGTGGGAGAGGATGACGAAGGAGCCGCCGGCGCACCTGATCGACTGGCACGGCGAGGACTGGACGCCGGAGTCCGAGGAGCCGGCCGCGCACCCGAACGCCCGCTTCACGGCGAATGCCTCACAGGACCCGGCGATCGCGCCGGAGTGGGAGGACCCCGAGGGCGTGGCGATCGACGCGATGCTGTTCGGCGGCCGGCGCTCGAACGTCCTGCCGCTCGTGCACGAGGCGTTCGACTGGGAGCACGGCGTGTTCCTCGGCTCGGTCATGGGCTCCGAGACGACCGCCGCGATCGCCGGCGATGTCGGCAAGCTGCGCCGCGACCCGTTCGCGATGCTCGCCTTCTGCGGCTACCACATGGCCGACTACTTCGCGCACTGGCTCGAGCTCGGCCGCCGCGAGGGCGCCGTGCTGCCGCGCATCTTCTACGTCAACTGGTTCCGCAAGGACCCCGACGGCGGACGCTGGCTGTGGCCCGGCTTCAGCGAGAACGCACGCGTGCTGGAGTGGGTCTTCCGCCGCTGTGACGACGCGGTCGAGGCGGCCGACACCCCGATCGGGCGCGTGCCGACTGTGGGTGGGTTGGACACCGACGGGCTGTCTCTGGACGAGGACGACGTGGTCGAGCTGCTCCGCGTGGACCCCGCCGAGTGGCTGGAGGAGACCGCCTCGATCCGCGAGTTCTACGACGAGCTCGGCGAGAAGCTGCCGGACGAGCTGTCGGCCCAGCTCGACGCGCTCGAGGAGCGGCTGAACAGCGCCCAGTCCTGACGTAGCGGTAGTCGGCGGCGGCATCATCGGGCTCGCCGCCGCCGATGCGCTCGCGCGCCGCGGCGCCGACGTCGTCGTGCTCGAGCGCGGGGAGCCCGGCGCCGGACAGTCGGCCGGTCGCGCGCGCGGCTTCCGTCACCTGCACGCGACACCGGCGCAGATCGACGCGGCCGTGCGTGCCCGCGCAGGCTGGGACGCCTGGTCAGAGCGCGCCGGCGAGCCGCTGATCGGTGCGCAGGGCGCACTGCGGCTGGGTGGTGACGTGGCCGCGGACGCCGCGCGGCTGCAGGCTGCCGGCATCGGCGCGGAGGTGCTCGAGCGCGCCGGCGAGCGCATGCCGGCGCTGGCGGCCGACACCGGGCCGCTGCTCTGGGATCCGCGCGGCGGCGCGCTCAGCGCTCAGCGGGCGGTGGCGTGGCTCGGCCGCGAGCTGGGCTCGCGCGTGCACCGCGTCGCGGTCCACGCGGCGGCGCCGGGCGTGGTCGAGACGGCCGACGGCCTGCTCGGCTGTGGTCACGTCGTGCTGTGCGCCGGCGCCGGCACCGAGCGGCTCTGGCCGCACGTGGCGATGCGACGGACGGTGCACATGCGGATCACGTTCGAGTGCTCCGGCGCGGCTGCCGTCTGGGCGGATCGCAGCGGTCGCTTCGGCGCGCTGACATACGGCGTGGCCGACGGCGCGGGGCGCTTCGCGCTGGGTCTCGCCGACCTCGACGCGCAGCCGGTGCCAGCAGACCCGCGCGCCGAGGCAGTGCCCGTCACGTGTCGACCTCGGCCCGGTCCGTGAGCGCCTGCTCGCCTACGCGGCGACGCGTTCCCAGGGCTCGGCGCGCCGCTCGACGAGATCGTCCGCCTGCTCACCGTGCTGCCCGGCGACGACGAGGACGCCTACCTGCTCGAGCGCCGCGACGGCATGACAGTGCTCTGCGGCCACAACCTCTTCAAGCTCGCCCCGCTGCTCGGCGA
Source organism: uncultured Solirubrobacteraceae bacterium (assembly GCA_963721315.1). Taxonomy (GTDB): domain Bacteria; phylum Actinomycetota; class Thermoleophilia; order Solirubrobacterales; family Solirubrobacteraceae; genus DASQMT01. The sequence goes on along the minus strand of CAVRIU010000004.1, from coordinate 661,918 downwards.
GGCCATCGCCGACACTGTCAGTGCGGGTGCTCGCCGCCCGTGGCCGCGGGCGGGCGCGACTCCTCCGCCAGCGACGTGATCGCGAGCGCGCCGCGGGCGGCCTCCTCCAGCACCAGCGTCGCCTCGTCGAGCGAGCGGGCGTAGAGCTCGACGAGCAGGTGCACGACGATCTGGTCGTCGTCGTGCTTGTGGAAGCGCACGTGGGTGAAGAACTCGCGCGTCCCGTGATCGGCGAAGGCGGCGTAGGCGAGCGCGTCGGCGGCCTCGGGGCCCGAGCAGGTCTCGACCGCGTCGGCGTCGACCGTGACGGTGCACGAGGCGACCCACGGCGTGCCGGCGATCATCCGCTCCCAGCGGTCCTCGACCGGCTCGATGCGGCCGTTGTGGAAGCCGAGGTGGGGCTGGTCGTGCATGCAGTCCAGGCACTGGACGACCGCTTCCTGGATCTCGTCGACGACCTCTCCGCGCTCGCCCGAAACCGGGTCGATGCGGTGGATTCCCTCGTAGTGGACCTGGATCTCGAGCTCCTGCGACCAGCAGCGGTAGCAGCGCAGCCACGAGCCGATCGGCTCTCGTGAACCTTCCATCTGGACCCATTCTATGCTCCGGCCCGTGGCAACTCGCCCCCTGCTGCTGGTGCTCGCCACCTGCGCGCTGGCGGGCTGCGGCGAGTCGGGGCCGACTGATGAGCAGCAGATCCGCTCCACGCTGGCCGAGTTCGAACGCGCGACGGCGCGGGGCGACTACCGGGCGCTGTGCGATCGCGTGCTCGCGCCGCAGCTGATCGAGACCGTCGGCCGGGTCGGGCTGACGTGCGAGCTGGCGATGCAGAAGGGCTTCGAGGACCTTCAGGATCCGCACCTCGACGGTCGGCGCCGTCGTGGTGGGAGACGACAGCGCGACGGCGGAGGTGCGCTCGAGCGCCGCGGGCCAGGCGCCGAGTCAGGACACGGTGCGGCTCGTGCGGCTGGAGGGTGGTTGGCGGATCTCTGTCGCTGGGCGCTGGGTAGGGATCGGCGAACGTCAACTGCGGCATTAATGGGGTGGGTCCGGATCGAGGTGGCGTTCACCCGGGTGCGGGCGTGCGGCGGTCCGGGGCGCGTTGACCCGCACGGGGAGGTGAAGGCGCCCGGGGGTGTGGACTCGCGCGGTCCGGGGCGCTTTGGCGTCGCATACCGGCGTAACCCGCCCCGGAGTTGCCGGCTACGTTCGGCGCGCGGTCCGGGGCGCTTTGGACGTCGCATACCGACGTCAACCCGCCCCGGAGTTGCCGGCCACGTCCGGGCGCGCGGTCCGGGGCGCTTTGACGTCCGCATGCCGGCGTCAACGGCGCCCCGCGTCGACCGCGACCTCGATCCCGCTCCCTTAATGCCGCAGTCGTGTTCGACCGCGCTACCGATCGCCCGCGCGCGCCTCGAGCGCGCGCACCAGCGCCGGCCCCTCGAGCGCCGCGTCCTGGCCGGCCAGGAAGCGCTCGGCCGCCCGGCGGCCGCCGAGCGCGCGCAGCCCGCGCTCGCCGTGCTCGGCGACGTGATCGGCGAGCGCGCCGAGCCGGCGCGCGCGGGTGCGGGCGGCGCGCAGGTCGAGCCCGGCGCGGTGGTGCTCGAGCGCGTCGGCGAGCTCGTCGATGCCCGCGGGCGGGATGGATCGAGGAGACCGCGAGCACCGGCGCGCTGTCGCCGAGCGCGCGCAGCGCCGCGCGCAGGTCGCGCACCGCTCGCTCGGCCGTCGCGCCGAGGTCGGCCTTCGTGACCACGAGCACGTCGGGCACCTCCATGATCCCGGCCTTGAGGAACTGGAGCACGTCGCCGGCGCCGGGCTGGACCACGACGGCGACGGTGTCGGTCGCCTCCGCCACCTCGGTCTCGGACTGCCCGACGCCGACGGTCTCGACCACGACGACGTCGAACGCGGCCGCGAGTGCCTGCGCCGCCGCGCGGGTCGCCGGCGCGAGGCCGCCGAGTCGCTCCCCCGCTGCCATCGAGCGGATGAAGAGCCCGCGGTCGGCGGGATCGGCGTCGATCCGCGCGCGGTCGCCCAGCAGCGCGCCGCCCGAGCGCTTCGACGACGGGTCGACGGCGAGCACGGCGACGGTGCGCCCGCGCTCGCGCCAGACGCGCGTGAGCGCGCTGAGCAGCGTCGACTTGCCCGCGCCGGGCGGCCCGGTGACGCCGACGACGTGCGCGGGCGCCTCGCCGCCGAGCCGGCCCGGCGCGACCTCCGCGAGCAGCGCGCCGATCTCTGCGCGCCGCGCCGGCGCGCGGTTCTCGAGCAGGTTGAGCGCCGCCGGCGCGGCGTCGAGGTCGCGCTCGCGCAGCCGGATCGCCGAGCGCCGCGGCGGCCTCGACGGCCCGCTTCAGCGGCGCGTGCTGGCCCCAGGCGGCGCCTCGTCGCCGGCCGCGGCGGCTCGCCGGCCCCAGCCGGCGCGCCGTCCCCCGCCGCACCCGTCACGCGGCGGCGCAGCGATCCCGTTGCGCTCCGCGACGATCGCGACGACGGCGCGCAGGATGCGGTTGAGCTCGAAGTCCTTCGGCGTGAAGACGGCCGCGACGCCCGCCGCCCGCAGCGCAGCGGCATCGACGTCCGGGATGATCCCGCCGACGACGACCGGGATCGCGCCGCCGCCCGCCGCGCGCAGCGCCGCGAGCACGTCGGGGATCAGCTCGCGGTGCGAGCCCGACAGGATCGAGAGGCCGATCACGTGCACGCCCTCGTCGACCGCCGAGCGCGCTATCTGCGCCGGGGTCAGCCGGATGCCCTCGTAGACGACCTCCATGCCCGCGTCGCGCGCGCGCACGGCGATCTGCTCGGCGCCGTTGGAGTGCCCGTCGAGCCCCGGCTTGCCGACGAGGATCTTCAACCCGCGCCCGAGCTGCTCGGCCACGCGCTCGACCTCGTCGCGCAGCTCGACCAGCTCCGCATCGTCAGAAGGCGCGACCGCCGCGCCGACGCCCGTCGGCGCGCGGTAGGAGCCGTAGGCGTCGCGCAGGCACTGCGCCCACTCGCCCGTCGTCGCGCCCGCGCGCGCGGCGGCGATCGTCGCCGGCATCACGTTCATGTCGCTGCGCGCCACGCGCGCGAGCTCGTCCAGCGCCGCGCTCACCGCGGCCGCGTCGCGACCGGCGCGCCACGCTGCCAGAGCCGCCACCTGCTCCGCCTCGACCGCCGGATCGACGACCAGGATCCCGCCGCCCTCGCCGTCGCCGGTCAGCGGCGACGCCGCGGTCTCGCAGAAGCGGTTGACGCCGACCAGCACCTGCTCGCCCGACTCGATCCGCGCGATCCGCTCGCGGTGCGAGTCGACCAGCGCCGCCTTCATGTACGGCACCGCCTCGACGGCGCCGCCGTGCTCGGCCACCCGCTCCATCTCCTCGCGCGCGCCGGCGAGCAGCTCCTCGACCAGACCCTCCATCACGACTGAGCCCTCGAACAGGTCGGGGTACTCGAGCAGGTCGGTCTCGTAGGCCAGCACCTGCTGGATCCGCAGCGACCACTGCTGGTCCCACGGCCGCGGCAGCCCGAGCGCCTCGTTCCAGGCCGGCAGCTGGATCGCCCGTGCGCGCGCGTCGCGGCCGAGCGTGACCGCGAGCGTCTCGAGCACGATCCGCTGCACGTTGTTCTCCGGCTGGGACTCGGTCAGGCCGAGCGAGTTGACCTGCACGCCGTAGCGGAAGCGCAGGTGGCGCTCGTCGGTCACGCCGTAGCGCTCGCGGCCGAGCTGCTCCCACAGCACGGTCATCGCGCGCAGCTTGGCGTGCTCCTCGACGAACCGCACGCCGGCGTTGACGAAGAACGAGATGCGCGCGAAGACCGCGTCCATCCGCTCGGCGCCGACGCGCGGGCGCACCTCGTCGAGCACCGCGATCGCGGTCGCCATCGCGTACGCGATCTCCTGCACCGGCGTGGCGCCCGCCTCCTGCAGGTGGTAGGAGCAGATGTTGACCGGGTTCCAGCGCGGCACGTGCTCGACGGTGTAGGCGATCGTGTCGGCGATCAGCCGCATCGACGGCCGCGGCGGGAACGCGTAGGTCCCGCGCGAGAGGTACTCCTTGATGATGTCGTTCTGCGTCGTGCCCTGGAGCACCGACGCGTCGATGCCGTTCTCCTCGGCGCAGACGATGTAGAGCGCCAGCAGCCACGCCGCCGTCGCGTTGATCGTCATCGACGTGTTCATGCGGTCCAGCGCGATGCCGTCGAGCAGCGCGTGCATGTCGGCCTTGTGCATCACCGGCACGCCGACCTTGCCGACCTCGCCGCGCGCGAGCTCGTGATCGGCGTCGTAGCCGGTCTGGGTCGGCAGGTCGAACGCGATCGAGAGCCCGGTCTGGCCCTTGGCGATGTTGTCGCGGTAGAGCGCGTTGGACTGCGCCGCCGTCGAATGGCCCGCGTACGTGCGCATCATCCAGGGCTTGTCGCGCAGCGGCAGCCGGTGGCTCATGACCGGGATTGTCCCGCATCGGGTATCAATCCGCGCGATGCGGGCGATCGACGCGCGGCACATGGGCAACGAGAAGGTGATCTGCATCTGGGAGCTCGACGGCGTGCTCGTCGACCCCGGGCCGCAGTCGACGCGAGGACACGCTGCTCGAGGCGCTCGACGGCGAGCGGCCGAGCGCGCTGCTGCTGACCCACATCCACTTCGACCACGCCGGCGTCACCGGCGCGCTCGTGCGCCGCTGGCCCGACCTGCCCGTCTACGTGCACGAGCGCGGCGCGCCGCACCTGGCGGCGCCGGAGCGGCTCGTGAAGAGCGCGGCGCGGGTCTTCGGCGGCGATCGAAGGCCTCAGGCGGACGTGGGGCGAGGTCGAGCCGGTGCCCGAGCGCAACCTGCACGTGCTGAAGGGCGGCGAGACGGTGCTGGGCGACTTCCGCGTCGAGTACACGCCCGGGCCACGCCTCGCATCACGTCAGCTACCTGCACGAGCCGAGCGGCGACCGCGTTCGTCGGCGACGTCGCGGGCGTGCGGATCCCGCCGAGCGAGTACGTGGCGGCGCCGACGCCGCCGCCCGACGTCGACGTCGAGGCGTGGGAGCGCTCGCTCGACGTCGTCGCGGGCTGGCAGCCGCAGGCGCTGGCGCTGACGCACTTCGGCCGCGTCGACGACGTCGGCCCGCACCTCGCGGCGATGCGCGAGCGCCTGCACGAGGTCGTCGCGCTCGCGGCCCAACACGGGCCCGAGGCGTTCGCCGCGGGGATCGCCGAGCGGGTCGAGCGCAACGCGGGCGACGTGGCGGACTGCTACCTGCAGGCGACCCCACCGGAGCACGGCTACCTCGGCCTGCGCCGCTATCTCGACAAGCGGGCCCAGGAGTAGCGGCGGCACAAGGGGGTATCTAGGCCGCGGCGGAGCACCTGCGACACGGGGAGGATGAGTTGGCTGCTGCATCGCCCGCGCTCGAGCGCTCGAGCGCCGGCTCTGAGCACGGGCTGAACCTGGCCCTGAAGATCATCCGGCTCGGCCCGGCGCTGATCCTCGCCGTGCTGCTGATAGTCCACCGCTAACCTGCGGGCATGTCGCAGACGGTCGAGCTGCCGCGCCCCGCGGGGCCCGACTCGGGCCTGGGCGGTCACTGGCGGGTGATCGTGCGCAACGACAACCACAACACGTTCGAGCACGTGGCGAACACGCTGGCGCGCACCATCCCGGGCGTCTCGCTCGACAAGGGCTTCGCCTTCGCCGACCAGATCCACGCGCAGGGCCAGGCGGTCGTCTGGTCAGGCCAGAAGGAGCCCGCCGAGCACTACTGGGAGCTGCTGAACGACGCCGGCCTCACGATGGCGCCGCTGGAGCAGATGTGAGCAGCTCGCCGACGCCGCCGCGCGTCAGCATGTCGTGCCAGGTGTACAGCACGGGCACCTGGTACCAGCTCGAGTACCGGGCGCGCCAGAGCGCGAAGTCCTCGCCGTACCAGTAGCGCTCGAACTCCGGCTTGGACTCGAAGGTCGCCATCTGGAGGAACTTGTACGCGTCGTCGCGCGAGCGGTAGACGCTGTACTCGCTGGCGCCGTAGCGCAGCGCGACGGGCGCGATCTCCTGGACCGCGCGCTCGAACTGGTCGCCGCGGAACAGCGTCACGTACCAGGGGACGTGCACGACTCCGGCCATCAGGCTCCCACCTCCGCGCGGATCGCACCGGGGCCCTCGGCGCTGCGGCCGAGGCCCTCGGCCTCGGCCCCGACGAGGATCGCGATCTTGCCCAGGTGCTCGTTCTTGTACATCGACTGGTGCGCCTGCGCGACACCGTCGAAGCTCATCGTCTTCCACAGCACCGGCTGGATCTTGCCGGAATCGATCAGCTCGTTCGCCCTCGTCGCCTCGTAGGCGTTGGCGAAGTGGCTGCCGAGGATCTCCTTCTGGCGCATCCAGAGGTAGCGCACGTCGAAGTCGAGCCGGTAGCCGGACGTCGCCCCGCAGATGACGATCTTGCCGAACGGCTTGACGGTCAGCACCGAGGTCGGGAACGTCGCGCGGCCGACGTGCTCGAAGACGACGTCGGGCGGCGCCGCCGAGCAGCTCGCGCACGTGCTTGGCGAAGCGGCGCGACTCCTTCGCGCGCGCGGCCTCCTGCTCGTCGGTCTCGTCGCCGCGCCGCATCATGCCGGCGAACTCGTTGCGGTCGATGAACGCCGCAGGCGCCGAGCGAGCGGCACAGCTCGCCCTTCTGGGCGGACGAGACGACGCCGACGCAGTCGGCGCCCGCGAGCCGGCAGAGCTGGATCGCGAACACGCCGAGCCCGCCCGCGGCGCCCCAGATCAGCACCCGGTCGCCGCTCTGGATCTTCGCCCGGTCGATCAGCATCCGGTAGGCGGTGAAGTAGGTCAGCCCGTAGGAGGCGGCCTCGTCCCACGACAGGTGGCCCGGCTTGGGCAGGCACTGCTGCGCCTGGACCTTGCAGAACTGGGCGAACGAGCCCCAGGTCGTCTCGTAGCCCCAGATCTTCTGCGACGGGGCGGCGAGCGGGTCCAGCCCGTGCACCTCGACGTCCTCGTAGGAGGCCTGGTTGCAGTGCAGCACCACCTCGTCGCCCGGCTTCCAGCGCGTCACGCCCTCGCCGACCTTCCAGACGATGCCCGACGCGTCCGAGCCGCCGATGTGGTGGTCCTCGTCGTGGGAGCGGAAGACGGACACCGGCTTGCCGAGCGCGGCCCAGACGTTGTTGAAGTTCACGCCGGCCGCCATCACGCGCACGACCACCTCGAAGGCGCCCGGCTCGGGCACCTCGACCTGCTCGAGCTGGAAGGCGTCCAGCGGCTCGCCCTGGCGCTCCTCGCGGATCACCCAGGCGGCCATCGAGGCGGGCAGCTCGCCCGGCTCGACGTCCAGTTGCGCGACTTGGCTGGTGTCGACGGCCATGCGGACGCCGATCCTAGCTAGTGTCCTGATTCGCAATTTCGACGGCAATCGGCGGCGCCGGCCCGCGCCTGCCGGCACCCGGCATGCGGTCACGTACAACCAGCATGCTCGCGGATGCCGTGCACCGGCAGTCACGACCCGGCATCCGCCGCGGTGCCGCCGAACTTCCGAATCAGGACACTACGCGGGAGCCAGCTCCGCCTCGGCCGCCTCGGCCGGGACCGGGGCCGGGCTGCGCGGCTTGCCCGGCGCGATCAGGAGCCAGGCGAGCAGCGCGCCGGCGGCGACCACGATCGCGCTGACCGTCAGGCCGGTGCCGAGCGCGTCGACGAAAGCCGTCTGCGCCGCGCTCACGACCTCCGGCGAGGCGCCCTGCAGACCGGCGCCCGAGCCGAGGCCCTCGGCCAGGGCGCTCGCGCGTGGCGGCGGGGACCTGCGGCAGCGCCTGCTCGAGATCGTGGCGGCCGACAGAGGCGACCAGCGCGCCGAGCACCGCCACGCCGAACGTGCCGCCGACCATCCGGAACATCGACAGCGTGCCCGACGCGACGCCGGCCTTGCTGCGATCGACCGCGTTCATCGCCGCCATGCTCATCGGCGACATCACGAGCCCGATGCCGAGGCCCATCAGCACGAACGCGGGCGCGAGGTACGCGTAGCTCGTGTCGACCTCGATGCGCGACTGCCAGAGCAGCGAGACGGCGGTCAGCAGCATCCCGGAGACCATCAGCGGGCGCGGCCCGTAGCGGTCTGCGAGCCGTCCGGCGATCGGGCCGGCGAAGATGATCACGACCGTCGACGGGAGGAAGCGCACGCCGGCGTCGAGCGGCCCGTAGCCGAGGATGTTCTGCATGTAGAGCGCGAGGAAGAAGAACATCGCGAGCATCCCGAACGTGACCATGAACGCGACCACGTTGGCGCCGAGGAACTGCTTGGAGCGCAGCGCCTCGAGGTCCACGATCGGCGCCGCGGCGCGCCGCTCGATCGCGACGAAGGCGGCGAACGCGGCGACGCTGAGCGCGAACAGCGCGAGGATCGCGGGCGATCCCCAGCCCCACGAGTTGCCCTCGACGAGCGCGAACACCAGCGCCGTCAGCCCGACCGTCATGCGCGGCGATCCCCGGGATGTCGACCTCGCGTCCGACGGTCTCGTCGCGCGACTCCTCCGCCGCGAACAGCGTCACGACGACGGCGCCGACCGCGACCGGCAGGTTGAGGAAGAAGATCGCGCGCCAGGAGACCTCCTCGGTCAGCCAGCCGCCGAGCAGCGGTCCCGACGGCGAGCGCGATCGCCGACACGCCGGCCCAGGTGCCGATCGCCTTGCCGCGCTCCTCGGGCGGGAACGCGTTCGGTGATGATCGACAGGGTGCCCGGCATCATGAACGCCGCGCCGATGCCCTGGACCGCGCGCGAGGCGACGAGCCAGCCCTCGCTCGGCGCGAAGCCGATCGTCGCCGAGGCGAGCGAGAACACGACGACGCCGAACAGGAACATCCGCCGGCGGCCGAAGATGTCGCCGAGCCGGCCGCCGGTCACGAGCAGCACCGCGAACGTCAGCGTGTAGGCGTTGACGGTCCACTCGAGCGCCGACAGCGAGGCGCCGAAGTCCTTCTGGATCGACGGCAGCGCGACGTTCACGGCGGTGTTGTCGAGCATCACCATGAAGAGCGCGAAGCTCATCGCGCCGAGCGTCCACCAGCGGCGGTTGTGCTCGGACAGGCGCAGTCTTTCGGTCATGGGGAGGAGAGCCTTTCGGCGATCGGGAGAAGAGCGGCGTGCAGCGCGTCGCGCTCGGCCTCGGGCAGCTCGGCGGCGAACTCGACGAGCGCGGCTCCGCGCGCCGCCATCACGCGCTCGAGCACGTCGCGACCCGCGGGGAGCAGGGTCACGAGCCGCGAGCGCCGGTCGCTCGCGCACTCCTTGCGGGCGACGTAGCCGCGCTGCACGAGCCCGTCGACCGAGCGCGACATCGCCGGCAGCGACATCGAGAGGTGGCCCGCGATGTCCTTGACCGACAGCTGCGTCGTGCTCGGAGAGGAGGAACAGCGCCTTCATCTGCGTGAAGGCGAGCCCGAGCTCGCCGAGCACGCGGAACATGTCCGGCGACGCGGTCCGGTTGACGTGGGCCGAGAGGACGCGCCAGCTGGTCGGCGAGTTGTTGCGGGGTTGCAACTGTTGCTTGCACGCATACAAGTAAAGCAGATCGGCGGCGGCTCGAGTCGCTATCGTTCAGCAAGTGACTGCTGCGCCGGTGCCCGGGGAAGCGGAAGCGCTCGACGCCTACTCGCGCGTCGTCACCTTCGTCGCGGAGTCCGTCTCGCCCTCGGTGGCGAACCTGCGCGTCGGCCGGCGGCGGGCGCGGGCGGCGGCTCCGGCGTCGTGATCACGCCCGGACGGATTCCTGCTCACGTCCGCGCACGTGGTCGCCGGCGCGCGCGGTCGCGTGCGCGCCTCGTTCACCGACGGCCGCGAGCTCGCGCTGCGGCAGGTCGGGGCCGACCCGCTGTCGGATCTCGCCGTGCTGCGCGCAGACGAGCCGGCGCCGCCGCCGGCGCCGCTGGGCGACGCCGCCGACGCTGCGCGTCGGCCAGCTCGTGGTCGCGATCGGCAACCCGCACGGCTTCGAGAGCTCCGTCACCGCCGGGGTCGTCTCCGCGCTGGGCCGCTCGCTGCCGACGCGCGCCGGCGGGCACGATGCGCGTCGTCGACGACGTGATCCAGACCGATGCGGCGCTGAACCCGGGCAACTCGGGTGGCGCGCTGGTCGACGGCCGCGGCCGCGTCGTCGGCATCAACACCGCGGTCGCCGGGATCGGCCTCGGGCTCGCAGTGCCGGTCAACGCGACGACGCACGCAGATCGTCGCGGCGCTGATGCGCGACGGTCGCGTCCGGCGCGCCTGGATCGGCATCGCCGGCGGCGCGCGCCCGCTGCCGCCGGCCGTCGCAGCGGCGCTCGGTCGCCGCCGCGGTGTCGAGGTCGTCGAGGTGATCGAAGGCTCGCCCGCGGCGCGTGCCGGCGTCCGGCCGGAGGATCTCGTCGTTGCCGTCGGGGGCGATCCGGTGCTCGGGGTCAACGACCTGCAGCGGCTGCTCACCGCCGACCTGATCGACAGCGCGGTGGAGCTGGCGGTCTACCGCGGCGGCACGTCGCTCCGGCTCACGCTGGTCCCGCGCGAGCTCGGCGGTTAGGCCGCGACGTAGGCCGCGAGGTGCTCGCCGGTGAGCGTGGAGCGGGTGGCGACGAGGTCGGCGGGCGTGCCCTCGAAGACGACTCGGCCACCGTCATTGCCAGCGCCGGGACCGAGGTCGATGATCCAGTCGGCGTGCGCCATGACCGCCTGGTGGTGCTCTATCACGATGACCGACTTGCCCGAATCGACGAGCCGGTCGAGCAGGCCGAGCAGCTGCTCGACGTCGGCAAGGTGAAGGCCTGTGGTCGGCTCGTCGAGCACGTAGACGCCGCCCTTCTCGGCCATGCGGGTGGCCAGCTTGAGGCGCTGGCGCTCCCCGCCGGACAGCGTGGTGAGCGGCTGGCCGAGGCTGAGGTAGCCGAGCCCGACGTCGGCGAGCCGCTCGAGGATCGCGTGCGCGGCCGGCAAGGCCGCGTCGCCGGCGCCGAAGAACTCCTCGGCCTCCGCCACGGGCATCGCGAGCACCTCGCTGATGTCGCGGCCGCCGAACTCGTACTCGAGCACCGACGCATCGAAGCGCTTGCCCTCGCACACCTCGCACGGGCTGGCGACACCGGCCATCATCCCCAGGTCCATGTAGGTGACGCCGGCGCCGTTGCAGTTGGGACACGCGCCGTCGGAGTTGGCGCTGAAGAGCCCGGGCTTGACGCCGTTGGCCTTCGCGAACGCCTTGCGGATCGGGTCGAGCAGGCCGGTGTAAGTCGCAGGGTTGCTCCGTCGCGAGCCACGGATCCCGCCCTGGTCGATCGCCACCACGCCGTCGCGGCCCGCGACTGAGCCGCGGATCAGCGAGCTCTTCCCCGACCCCGCCACGCCGGTCACCACGACCAGCATGCCGAGCGGGATGTCCACGTCGACGTCGCGCAGGTTGTTCGTGGCGGCGCCGCGCACCTCCAGCGCCTGCGACGACTCACGCAGAGTCTCCTTCAGGGCGGCCCGGTCGTCGAAGTGGCGGCCGGTGACGGTGTCGCTCTCGCGCAGCTCCTCGACGGAGCCCTCGAAGACCACCTCGCCGCCGGCCCTGCCGGCGCCGGGGCCGAGGTCGACGACGTGGTCGGCGATCGTGATCGCCTCCGGCTTGTGCTCCACGACGAGCACCGTGTTGCCCTTGTCGCGCAGTTGCAGCAGCAGCTCGTTCATCCGCTGGATGTCGTGCGGGTGCAGGCCGATCGTCGGCTCGTCGAAGACGTAGGTGACGTCGGTGAGCGAGGAGCCGAGGTGGCGGATCATCTTCGTGCGCTGCGCCTCGCCGCCCGACAGCGTGCCCGACGGCCGGTCGAGCGAGAGGTAGCCCAACCCGATCTCCACGAACGAGTCGAGCGTGTGGCGCAGCGCCGCGAGCAGCGGCGCCACCGACCCCTCCTTGCGGTCGCCCACCCAGGCCGCGAGGTCGCTGATCTGCATCGCGCAGAGGTCGGCGATGTTCTTGCCCGCGATCTTGGACGACCGGGCGCCCTCGGCGAGGCGGGTGCCGTCGCAGTCCGGGCAGGTCGTGAACACGACCGCCCGCTCGACGAAGGCGCGGATGTGCGGCTGCATCGCGTCGACGTCCTTGGCGAGGAACGACTTCTGGATCTGCGGGATCAGTCCCGCGTAGGTCAGGTTGATGCCGTCGACCTTGATCTTGGTCGGCTCCCGGTAGAGCAGGTCGTGCCGCTCGCGCTTGTTGAACTTCTTGATCGGCTTGTCCGGGTCGAAGTAGCCGCAGCCGCGGAAGATGCGGCCGTACCAGCCGTCCATGCTGTAGCCGGGGATCGTCAGCGCGCCCTCGTTGAGCGACTTGCTGTCGTCGTACAGCGCGGACACGTCGAAGTCGGAGACGCTGCCGCGGCCCTCGCAGCGCGGGCACATGCCGCCGGTGCGGTTGAAGGTCGCCTTCTCGGTCCTGGTCTTGCCGCCGCGCTCGACCGTGATCCCGCCGCTGGCCTTGACCGACGGCACATTGAACGCGAACGCGCTGGGTGAGCCGATGTACGGCTTGCCGAGCCGGCTGAAGAGGATGCGCAGCATCGCGTTGGCGTCGGTCGCGGTGCCGACCGTGGAGCGCGGGTCGGCGCCCATCCGCTCCTGGTCGACGAGGATCGCCGTCGTCAGCCCGTCCAGCACGTCGACCTCGGGCCGTGCGAGCGTCGGCATGAAGCCCTGCACGAAAGCGCTGTAGGTCTCGTTGATCAGGCGCTGGGACTCCGCGGCGATCGTGCCGAACACCAGCGAGCTCTTGCCCGAGCCGGAGACGCCGGTGAACACCGTCAGCCGGCGCTTCGGGAGCTCGACGCTGATGTCCTTGAGGTTGTTGACGCGCGCGCCCTGCACGCGGATCAGGTCGTGGCTGTCGGCCTCCGTCCGCGCGGCCACGCTCAGCGGACCTCGAAGATGCGGATCATGCTGCCGGCGGGATCGCGGAAGGCGCAGTCACGAATCCCCCACGGCTGGTCGGTCGGCTCCTGGACGACCTCGGCGTCGCCGGCCTGCAGCCGCTCGAACGTGCCGTCGAGGTCGGCGGTGGCCAGGTTGATGCTCGCGTAGGTGCCCTTGGCCATCATCTCGGCGATGGTGCGACGCTCGTCGTCGGTGGTCCCCGGGTCGGCGCCCGGCGGGTGCAGGACGATCGACGTGCCGGGCTGGCCGGCGGGGCCGACTGTGATCCAGTGCATCCCGTTGTATTCGACGTCGTTGCGGACCTCGAAGCCGAGGGTGTCGCGGTAGAAGGCCAGCGAAGCCTCCGGGTCGTCGTGCGGGAGGAACGCCGAATGAATGGTGATGTCCATGGCGTGCAACCTACGCACGGCTCGGCGTGCTTGCTTCTCGATTCCTGACCGGTCTGGTGACCCGCTTCGCCACGCACGGCGGCATGCCCTCCGCCGCGTGCGCCGCCTCGCGGCGGTAGACGCTGGGCGGCATGCCGACCAGCTCGGTGAAGCGCGTGCTGAACGTACCCAGCGACGAGCATCCGACCGCGAAGCAGACCTCGGTGACGCTCAGGTCCTGGCGCAGCAGCGCCATCGCGCGCTCGATGCGCCGCGTCATCAGGTAGCTGTAGGGCGACTCGCCGTAGGCGCGCCGGAACTCGCGGCTGAAGTGCCCGGCCGACATGTGCGCGCCGCGGGCGAGCGCCTCCACGTCCAGCGGCTGCGCGTACTCCCGGTCGATCCGGTCGCGGACGCGGCGCAGCCGCTCGAGGTCGCTCAGGTGTTGCGCGGCGGCGGGTCTGCTCGTCACCCGCGAGATCGTGCCACGTCGCGGGGAGGTGGGTAGCCGCTAGCCGACCTGCGGGCCGCTGAGCTGCGAGCGGAAGATCGCGATCTCGCTGACGGCGGCCGCGGTGTAGGCCACGCGGGCCTGCTCCATCGCCTCGTGCAGGTCGGCCGAGTAGGCCGGGTGGTCGGCGAGGCCGGCGAGCCTGGCGGCGGCGAGCTCCTCGCTCAGCTCGGCGAGGTGGATGCGGGCGGATTGGAGGGCGTCGGTCATTTCGGGGCTCCGGGGCGGGGAGTCGGGCTTATGCAGGGCACTGTTCCATCGTCTGCCACCCCGGACGATGGAGCTGGCTGGTTATTCCCCGCGGGCTGTCCGCGCAGCGAGGTACGGCTGTCCGCCGGCGCCGCGCCGGTAGAGCACCGCGCTCGATGGTCGTTCTCCCGCCCGCGGATCAGGGTTGCGAGAGCTCGTTCTGGGTCGACGGCCGAGGCGCGCCGATCTGCACGGTCGTGCGCTCGATCGCATCGTCCGCGGTGCTGACCGCATACTCGCCCGGGCGCGTGTCGAGCTCGAGCGTGCCCGTCGCCGACGGGTCGATCGGCGCGGTCGTGGCCGTCTGCCCGGGGGCGTCGTCGTCGGTGGCGAACGTGACCGCCTGGGCGGTCCGGGTCTGGTTGGTCACGATCAGCCGCAGCGGCCCTGCGCCGAGCCTGCGCGGCGACACGAGGATGCGACCGTCGATGATCGCCGCGGTCACGTTGACCGAGGCGGCCGGCCGCTCGCGGTTGACGTCGTCCTCATCCCCGCCGCAGGCCGGCAGACAGGCCAGGCCGGCGAGGGCGAGTGTTCGCCGCGCGCGCATTCCGGACGCCAACGCTATCGGGGTGGCTCGTGCAATGGCGCGTTCGTGCCGTCCGGCGGCAGGCGTATCAACAGCTGCCCATGTCGGTCCTGCTGCATCCGGGAGACCTGCGCTCGGCGCCGCTCGCCACGGCGGAGTTCCTCGCCGTCGACACCGAGACGAACGGTCTCGCGCGCGAGCGCTGCGAGCTGACCGAGGTCGGCGCGGTGCTGGTCGGCGGCGGCGAGCTGCACGAGCGCTGGTCCTCGCTCGTCGGCGTGTCGGCGCCGCTCTCGCGCGGGATCCAGCGCTTCACCGGGATCTCGCAGGCGATGGTCGACGGCGCTCCGCCGCCGGAGGCGGTGCTGCCCGAGCTGGGCCGGCTGCTGCGCGGCCGCGTGCTGGTCGCGCACTCGGCGCGCTTCGACCTCGGCGTGCTGCGCGCGGCGTTCACGCGCGCGGCGCTCGACTGGCCCGCGCCGCCGGTGCTCTGCACCGTGGCGATGGCGCGCCGGCTCGCGCCGCTACAGCGCCGGCGCGGCCTTGCGGCGCTGGCCGACGCGCTCGGGATAGAGGTCGAGCAGACGCACCGCGCTCTGCCCGACGCCGAGACCTGCGCGCGCGTGTTCTGCGCGCTGTTCGCCCGCCTGACGGCGCACGCCGCGACGATCGGCGAGGCCGTCGCGCTGCTCGGGCCGCGCCGTGGCGGTGCCGGCCGGCGGCCGCGTGCCGGTGCACGCCGGCGTCCGCCGGGCGAGCGCCCGGACTTCTCGGCGCTGCCGCGCGATCCCGGCGTCTACGTGTTCCGCGACGGCGCGGGCAATCCGCTCTACGTCGGCAAGTCCGTCTGCCTGCGCACACGCGCGCGCGCCCACTTCACCACGCCGGCGGAGTGGACGGGCGAGGCCGAGCACGTCGACTACCAGGCGACGCAGTCCGAGCTCGGGGCGCTGCTGCTCGAGGACCGGTTGATCAAGGCCCTGCGGCCCCCCGGCAACAAGCGCGGCAAGCGCCAGGCTGACGGTTACGTCTACCTGCGCTGCCGGCTCGACATCGCGTTCCCGATCCTCGAGGTCGCGCTCGAGCCGGCGAGCGGGCACGCGGTGACCGTCGGCCCGGTACGCGGGAGGGCGGCGGCGGCGGAGCTGGTCGAGCAGCTCAACTCGCTCTTCGGCCTGCGCCACTGCGGACGCCGGCTGCCGCGGCGCCAGCACGCGAGCGCCTACGGCCAGATGGGTCGCTGCCTGTCGCCCTGCCTGGGCGACCTCGACCCGAACCTCTACCGCGAGCGGCTCGACGCGGCGCTGCGCCTGTTCGTCGACCGGCGCGACGGCGGCGCCGCGCTGCTCGCCCACATCGACGGCCAGCGGCGCGCCGCGGTCGCCGGGCAGAACTACGAGCGCGCCGCCTGGCTGCAGCGCCGCCGGGCGCGGCTGGAGGCGCTGCTGCGCCGGCTCGGCGGGCATGCTGCGTGCCGCGCACGCCGGCACGCGGCTCGTGCTGGCACCGCACCCCGAGGCGCGCGGGCGCTTCGACGCCTTCTGGATCGCCGGCGGGCGGATCGTCGACTGGGGTGCGCTGCCGAGCGACGTGGCCGAGCTCGCGCAGCGCAGCGCGGCCGCCCTGCGCGCGCAGCCGCGACCGGAGCTGGGCGGCTGGCTGCCGGCCGAGGAGCTGGCCGAGATCCGGCTGGTCGGCGCCTGGCTGGCGGCGCACGAGCCGCCCGCGCTGGAGCTCGACGCGCGCGCCGTCGAGGGTGACGAGGTCGCGCGCTGGGCCCGACTCTGTGGCTGCCGCCGGCTGACGCCCGCGTGGGCGGCCCGGCCACTCAGCGGTGCGAGTGCTGCGAGGAGTGCGTGCCGCGGTAGGCCATCACGTTGAGCAGCCCGAGCGGCGCGCGCTCGCGCTGCGGCAACGGCGCGCCGCGCGGAGTCGGGCGGAGCATGCTGATCGCGACCACGTGCGTGACCGGCAGGTCGGTCAGCGCGCCGATCCGGTAGGGCACGTCCCAGCGCAGCCAGCGCGAGGTCTGGCCGGGCAGCGTGGAGACGATCACCTCGTCGAAGCTGCCGGGCTTGCAGACTTCCTCGACCGCCTGGACGGGATCGACGTGGCCGACGACTCCCTCCGCCTTCAAGCCGGCCTCGCGCCAGCGTTCCAGCGCGGCCGCCAGGACGGGCTCGTTCGCTGCGCGGTCGGCGGCCTGCGACGGCATCACCAGCATGAAGTCGACCGGCACCGAGCTGACGCGCACGCGTTCACGAAGGGCGGCCAGCAGGTCATCGGACCCTGCGGTGACGGATGCGACGACGAGCACGTGCGCGGCCATCAGGCCTCCTCCTCGATAGTTCTCGAGGGAGCTTACGCCTGTGCGAACGGAAGGTCGACGACCTCCGCGCTGACACCGTCGTCGCCGACCGCGAGCGACGCGCCGGGGACCGCCTCGCGCCGCACGAGCGCGAGCGCGATCGGCCCGTGCAGCGGCGACTCGACGACCGAGCCGAGCCGGCCGACCTCGCGCTCGCCCAGCCGCAGCGGGTCGCCGTGGGCGGCCGGCCCGCTCAGCTTCAGGCCGCGCAGGTGGCGGTTCGGCTTACCGCGGAAGTACAGCCGCGCGACCGTCTCCTGGCCGACGTAGCAGCCCTTCTCGAACGACACCGCGCGCGCGTTGAGACCCGCTTCCTGCGGGATCACCGTGGCGTCGAGATCGACGCCGTAGCGCGGCCGGCCGGTCTCCACCCGCCGCACCTCGGCGAGCTCCTCGGCCGCGCTCACGGCGCCCGCGGCGGTCAGCGCGGCGGTCACTCGCTCGGTGTCGGCGCTGTCGCACAGCACGTCGACGCCGAGGTCCGTGACGATCAGTCGCACGGGGGCGTCCGCGAGCTCGGCGGCGCGGTGCGAGTGCTCGGCCGCCGGCAGCTCCTCGGCGGCGCTCAGCCGGCGCGCGTCCGGGCCGATCAGCGAGAGCAGCCCGCGCTCGAGCGTGCGCTTGTGCAGCTCGACCGCGCGGCCGAGCTTGAAGCGCCGGATCATCGTGAACAGCTCCTGCAGCGCGACGCGCTCGCAGTCGAGCAGCAGCTCGTCGCCGGCGTCGAGGATGCGCAGGTCGCCGAGCATCTTGCCCTTGTGCGTGAGGAAGGCGGCGTAACAGCCCGATCCCGGCTCCAGCCCCTCGACGTCGTTGGTCACCTGGCCGTGCAGGAACTCCTTCGCCTCGGCTCCCGTGAGCGCGAGCTTGCCCCGCTCGGAGCGGTCGACCAGCAGCGTGTCGGCCGGCGTCACCATTCGCTCTCATCGTAGAACCGGCGGGTCCTCGCGAGCCGCCGCTCGACCTCGCGCTGGAGCTCCTCGGCCACGACCATCGACGGCACGCCCGCGGCGAGCGCGCCGCGCGCGACGGCGCTCTCCGTCTCGCCGTCGAGGCGCTCGAGCAGCGCGAGCAGGCCGTCGATGCCCAGGCCGCGGGCGGGAGCGAGCGGATCGGCGGGATCTGGTGGGGGCGGCGGTTCGGCCATCAGCGCTAGATTGCCCGACAGATCATGCCGCTTGCGGAGAACTTCCAGGCGATCCTCGACTCGCTGCCGTCCGACTGGACCGACCTCGAGCTCGACCTGCGCGTCGACGAGTCGCGCTACATCGACGCGTCGTCGCTCGTCCTGCAGGTCAACGCCCAGCCCTACTCGCACCACGACTGGCACTGGCGCATCCTGGTCGCGCACCAGTTCGGCCACGCCGCCGCGGCGCCGACGGTCCACGGCACGCTGAGGCTGCTCGACGATGCCGGCATCCGCGGCGAGCTGGTGCTGCGCGAGCTGCGCACGGGGCGCGTCGAGACGGTGCAGATGTGGGGCCGCGGCGAGTCCGTGCGCCAGGAGTTCCGGCGCGTGCGCTCGCAGTAGCAGTGGCGCGCGTAGTCGCGGTCTTCGACGACCTGCTGCTGGGATCCAACGTGCTCGGGGCGCTCAGCGCCGCGGGCCACGAGGCGCGGCTGGCGGGCGCGCGGGTCGACTGCTGTCGACGCGGACGTGCTCGTCGTCGACCTCGGCAGCGCCGGGTTCGACGGCGTCGAGCTGGTCGAGCGCCTGCGCGCGGCGGACGGGCTCGGCGACGCACGCACGCTCGGCGTCTACTCGCACGTGGAGCACGACGTCCGGCTGCGCGCCGAGGCGGCCGGCTTCGACCTCGTCGTGCCGCGCTCGCGCATGGCGCGCGAGGGCCCCGCGCTGGTCGAGCGCCTCGCCGCCGGCTGAGCGCCGGCGCCTCGACGGGTTGCGCGGGCGCGTCACCAGCGTCGTGTCGAACGCGCGCCCGACGTCGAGCGGCTCGCTGAGGATGCCGAACTCCAGGTCCCAGCGCGCCCATGCGCGCAGCGTGCTCGGTCGCAGCGCGCCGAACGCGGGCGCGCCGGCCGTGAAGACCGGCGCGACGGCGTCGAGCTGCGCCGCCAGCGCGGCCGCGTCGAGCCGCGGCTCGACCGCGACCATCGCCGCGATCGCGCTCGCCGGATCGCGCTGGACCTCGCCGTAGCCGCGCTGGAGCGCGCGGATCGTGGCTCGCACCGTCGGCTCGTCGTCCTCCAGCGTGCGGCGCGTGACGCAGAGCACCAGCTCCGGGTAGGGCGGGGCGCCGTAATCGTCGACGCGGAACTCACGGATCCCGGGCCGCTGCTCGCGCAGCGCGACGCCCTCGACGTTCCAGAACGCGGTCGCGCCGGCCACGCGGCGGGCGAGCAGCGCCTTGACGGCCTGGAAGCCGATCGTCGTCACGCGCACCTGCGCCGGGTCGCCGCCGTCGCCGGCGACGACCGAGCGCAGCACCGCCTCGTCGGACGGCAACCCGGTGACGCCGGCGCGCTCGCCCTCCAGCTCCGCGGGCGAGCGGATCGACGGCTGCGCGAGCACGGCCGCGAGCGGCCGCTGCACGAACGCCATCACGCCGACGATGTCGCGACCCGCCTGGCGCGCGAGCCCGAGGTCGTGGATGTCGAGGATCGCCATGTCGGCGCGTCGCGCCTGCAGCTGCGCCAGCGCATCGGTCGAGGCGCCGGGCTTGCGGATCTCCAGCTCGACCCCCTCGGCCTCGTCGTAGCCGCGCTCCGTCGCCATGTAGATGCCCGCGTGGACGGCGTTGGGCGTGAAGTCGAGCAACAGCGTCGCCTCGACGCCCGGTCGGTCCTCACCCGTGGTCGAGCCGCAGCCGGCCGCGCAGCAGCGCCAGGCAGGACGGTGACGGCGAGGCGCAGCAAGGCCGACGAGGCTAGCTGCCTAGACTCCGGCAGCTGATGCGCCGCCGGGTCACCTTCTCGCGCAACGTCACCCTGTCGCTGTCGCGGACCTGCGTGTCGCACTGCAAGTACTGCGCGTTCGCGACGCACCGGGCGCACCTGCACGAGCCCGACGAGGTCGAGCGGCTGCTCGACGGCGCCGTCCGCCGCAACGTCAAGGAGCTGCTCGTGCTGACCGGCGACGAGCCCGGCCACCACGCCGGCGTGCGCGAGCGGCTCGCCGAGCTCGGCTTCGCCGGACTTCGTCGCCTATGTCGTCTGGTGCTGCGAGCGCGCGCTCGAGCGCGGGCTGCTGCCGCACACGAACCTCGGCGCGCTCGGCCACGACGACCTCGCGCGGCTGCGCGAGGTGACCGCCAGCCAGGGCCTGATGCTCGAGTCGCTGCGCGCCGACCTCGTCGCGCACCAGGCATCGCCGACCAAGCACCCGGAGCTGCGGCTGGGCACGCTGCGCGCCGCCGAGCAGCTCAGGATCCCGTTCACGAGCGGCATCCTGGTCGGCATCGGCGAGACGCGAGGCCGACCGGATGGAGGCGCTCGAGGCGCTCGCCGGCTTCGGCAACCTGCAGGAGGTCATCCTGCAGAACTTCGTCCCGCACCGGCGCTACTACGGCGAGGAGCCGGCCGAGATCGCCACGGAGGCGGCCGAGTCCTACTGGCGCACCGGGCTGCACGCCGGCCCCGACGTGCCGGCTCCGGCCTGGTCCTCGCCCGTGACGGTCGAGGACATGGAGCGCCTGGTCGCCGAGGCGCGCCGGCTGATGCCCGAGGTCGGCATCCAGGTGCCGCCGAACCTCGCCGACTGGTGGCCGCGGCTGGTGGCCGCGGGCGCGACCGACCTCGGCGGCCTGAGCGCGAACGGCGACCACATCTCGCCCGAGCACCCGTTCCCGTCGCCCAACCAGGTGCGCAAGCGGCTCGCCGCCGACGGCGTCGCACTGACCGAGCGGCTGTGCGTCTATCCGCGCTTCATCGACCCCGAGTGGCTCGCGCAGGGCGTGCTCGACGTGATCAAGGCGCGCTTCTGGAGCTTCATCCCGCGCCGCGGCTCGGGCCGCACCGACGGCCCCAAGGGCGCGCTGGCGCCCGACACGATCGCCCGCGCGCGCGACGGCGGGGCGCTCGCGCCGGCAGAGCTGACGGCGCTGTTCGCCGAGTCGCGGCCCGAGGTGATCGAGGACATGCGCCAGGCGGCCGACGAGCTGCGCGCCGAGCTCGCCGGCGACACCGTCACGTTCGTCGTCAACCGCAACCTCAACGTCTCGAACGTCTGCATCGTCGGCTGCGCGTTCTGCGGCTTCGGCCAGGGTCGCCGCTCGCCCGACGCCTACACGCACGAGCGCGACGAGTTCGTCGCGCGGATCGGCGCCGCCGTCGACTACGGCGCGACCGAGCTGTGCATCCAGTCCGGCATCCATCCGGACTGGACGCTGGAGGACTACGAGAGCTGGCTGCGGCTCGCGCGCGCGACCGCGCCGCAGCTGCACCTGCACGCGTACTCGCCGATGGAGGTCGCGCACATGTGCGACCGCTCGGGCCTCGCCCCGCGCGAGGTGTTCGCGCGCCTGGTCGACGCGGGGCTCGGCTCGGTGCCGGGCACCGCCGCCGAGGTGCTCGACGACGGCGTGCGCCAGCGGATCAGCCCCAACAAGCTGCCGGTCGCGCGCTGGGTCGAGATCGTGGAGGCCGCGCACGAGCGCGGGGCTGCGCTCGACGGTGACGGTGATGTTCGGCCACATCGAGGAGCCGCACGAGCTGGCCGAGCACATGCGCGTCGTGCGCGCGCTGCAGGAGCGCACGGGCGGCTTCACCGAGTTCGTGCCGCTCTCGTTCATCCCGTTCAACACGCTGCTCGGCCGCACGCACGGGATCGAGGAGATCTCGCGCGCGGAGAACCTCAAGCACACCGCCGCGTTCCGGCTCGCGCTCGGCCGCACCGTGCCGAGCCTGCAGGCGAGCTGGGTGAAGATGGGGCTGGAGGCTGGCGACGGAAGCGCTGCGCTGGGGCGTCAACGACCTCGGCGGCACGCTGATGGAGGAGTCGATCTCGCGCCTGGCCGGCTCCTACCACGGCGTCAAGCTCGACCCCGCCGACCTGGTCGCGGCCGCGCACCGAGCGGGCCGGCCGGCGGCGGAGCGCACGACGCTCTACGAGCTGCGCCGGCGCTATCCGCTCGTGCGGGCGGCCGCCTGAGCCGCGCTCAGGGACGGCGGGCCTGCGCGCTGACGTACGCGATGTGGCCGAAGAAGGTGCCTTCCGCCACGCGCGTGCGTGCCTCGTGCTTGAGCGCGGCCCCCGCCTCGGAGCGCACCGTCCCGCTCGTCACGAGGGCGTCGGCGCCGCGATCGACCAGCGCGAGGAAGTAGTCGGTCCCGGTGACGGCGGTGTAGGCGTGGCCGCGCACGCGGCCGGCTTCGAAGCCGGCCTGCGCGAGCAGCGGCGCGATGCGGCGCATCAGCCAGGGATCGTGAACGAGCATGTCGAGCACCGCGGCCGCGCAGCTCTGGAGCGGGTCGCGCGCGTCGGTCGCCAGCGTGATCGTCGCGTAATCGCCGTCGAATACGGCCAGGCGCCCGCCCGGCCGCAGGATGCGGAAGGCCTCGGCCAGGGCGCGCTCGCAATCGGGCATGTGGCAGAGCGACGTGTGGAAGACGACGGCGTCGAAGCTCGCGTCGGTGAACTCGAGCTCGCGGCCGTCGCCGACCGTGAAGTCGACCGCGGCGTCGCCGGCGAGCTCACGCGCGCGTTCCACGAACAGCGGCGACGGGTCGACGCCGGTCACGCGTGCGACGCCCGGAAGCGTCGCGAGGAAGCGGCTGACGGGGCCGGTGCCGCAGCCGACCTCGACGACCTCTGCACCATCCGGCAGCGGCAGGTCGGCGGTGTAGTCCTCCAGCATCGCCCGCTGCTGAGGATCTGCCGCGCGCAGCTCGAGCACCTCCGCGAGGCGCTCCTGCATCGCCTCGTCGGCTTGCGCGATGGTCGCGTAGACGTCCGGCATCTGCTCCGCGACGGATTATCGCTCCAGGCGCGCGTGCGCGCTAGGCGCGGCGGAGCAGCAGGTGCGAGTCGCCGAACTCGTGCCAGCGGTAGCCCGCGTCCACCGCGGCGGCGTAGGAGCGCTCGACCGCTGCGCGCCCGGCGACCGCCTCGAGCAGCAGCAGGTGGCTCGCGTCGGGCTCGTGCCAGCCGGTGATCAGGCCGTCCACGGCGCGCACGCCGCGCTCCGGCGTGATCGTCAGCGAGGTCCAGCCCGAAGCCGCGCGCACGGTCCCATCGGCCGCGGCCGCGGTCTCCAGCGCGCGCGTCACGGTCGTGCCGACGGCGATCACGCGCCCGCCCGCCGCGCGCGCTGCGTTGACGCGCGCGGCCGTCGTCGCCGGCACCCTGAAGCGCTCCGGGTACGGCCGCTCGCCGCGCTCCAGCGAGCTGACGCCCGTGTGCAGGACGAGCGGGGCGACGCCGATCCCGTGGCCGAGCCGAGCCAGCACGCGCGGAGTGAACGGCCGCCCGGCGCTCGGCAGCTCGGCGCTCCCGGGCACGCGCGAGAAGATCGTCTGATGGTCGGCCAGCGGCCACGGGCGCGGCTGGTGGGCGTAGCGGATCGGCGCGCCGTGCGCGTCGAGGAAGTCGAGTAGCGGCGCGGGCAGCTCGAGCGCCGCGATCCACAGCCGGCCGGGGGAGAGGTACGGCGCGAGCAGCTCGGCCCGTCCGCCGCCGGCGAGCGCGAGCGACTCGCCGCAGCGGGCGTCGCGGACACGCCTGCCGTCGCGCCGCAGCTCGACGATCCAGCGCTCGGGCCGCGCGGGGTCCGGCGTCGAGAGGTGCAGCGTCAACGCGGTCCCGTCGGCGCGCACGGCTTCCAGCGCCGCGGGCAGAGTCGCCGACTCGTTCACGACGAGCAGGTCGCCGCGGCGCAGGAACTGCGGCAGGTCGAGGAAGCGTGCGTGGACCGGCGGCTCGCCGGCGGTCGCGACCATCAGGCGCACCTC
Organism: uncultured Solirubrobacteraceae bacterium; assembly: GCA_963721315.1. GTDB lineage: Bacteria > Actinomycetota > Thermoleophilia > Solirubrobacterales > Solirubrobacteraceae > DASQMT01. Next base: position 638,055 of record CAVRIU010000004.1, on the reverse strand, counting down.
GTCGCGCGCGAGCCCGCGCGCCTCCGGCGGCTCGGCCGCCTCCAGCACCGGCGGCAGCGCGAACGCGAGCGCTGCGCTCACGCGTGCGCCCCGGCGAGCGCGGCGGCCGAGTAGCGCCCGCTCGGCAGGTCGCCCTCGATCAGCGCAAGCAGGCCGGGCACGCTCTGCTCCGGCGCCGGGCGATCGGAGATGTCCTCGCCGGGGTAGGCGTCCTGGTGCATGCGCGTGTTCATGTCGCCGGGATCGACGGCATACACCCGCAGCGCCGGCTGCTCGACCGCGAACACGGCGCTGAGCTGCTCGAGCGCGGCCTTGGCGGACCCGTATCCGCCCCAGCCCTCGTACGGCTCGACCGCCGCGTCGGAGGTCACGTTCACGATCCGCGCCCGCTCGGCGAGCAGCGGCAGGGCGGCCTGCATCAGCGCCAGGGGAGCGAGCGCGTTGACGCGGTAGACCTGCTCGAGCTCGTCGAGCGGGTAGCGGGCGAGCGGCGGGAGGGGAGAGGGCCCGAGGATCGAGGCGTTGTTGACGAGCAGGTCGATGGCGCCGCGCGAACCGCGCCCGTCACCGGCCGTGGCGGCCACGCCGGCCTCATCGGCCGCGCCGATCGCCTCCGCGGCGGCAGCCACGAGCGCCTCGCGGTGCCACGGGTCGGCGACGTCGCCGGCCAGCGCGACCACTTCGGTGCGCGCACGCAGCGCGGCGGCGGCCTGCTCGAGCGCGACGCCGTCGCGGGCGTCGATCACGAGCCGCCAGCCGCGCTCGGCGAGGCTGCGGGCGAGTGCGAGTCCGAGGCCGCGCGAGGCGCCGGTGACGATGGCTGTGGGCATGGCGTGCACGCTAGGTCGCCGGCCGCCCGCGCACCATCGGGAATTGGACCTAGGACCCGGCGTCCAGCCCCTCGCGCACCGCGTACAGCGCCGCCTGCGTGCGGTCCGTCAGCCCGAGCTTCCCGAGCACATGGCCGACGTGCGTCTTGACCGTCTTCTCCGCCACTCCCAGCTCGAGCGCGATGCGCTTGTTCGACCGCCCTGCGGCGATGAGCCGCAGGACCTCGAGCTCGCGCGGCGTGAGCAGGTCGGCCGCGCGCGGGCGGCCCCCGCGCGCCAGCTCCTCGACCACGCGCGTCGTGGTCGCGGGCGAGAGCGGCGACTGGCCGCCGTGCGCGCTGCGGATCGCGCGCACGAGCTCGGCCGGCTCGGTGTCCTTGAGCAGGAAGCCGGCGGCGCCCGCGCGCAGCGCATCGAACAAGCGCTCGTCCTCGCCGAAGCTGGTGAGCACGATCACGCGTGCGTCGGGCGCGCGCTCGCGCAGGACACCCAGGGCGGCGACGCCGTCGAGCCGCGGCATCGCCAGGTCGAGCAGCACGACGTCGGGCGCGAGCCGCGCCGCCGCACCGACCGCCGCCTCGCCGTCGGCGGCCTCGGCGACGACCTCGATGTCCGCCTGCAGCTCGAGATAGGTCCGCAGCCCCTGGCGCACGACCGCGTGGTCGTCGGCGATCAGCACGCGGATCACGCCGGGCACCTCGAGCCGCACGGTCGTGCCCGCGCCGGGCGGACGACTCGATCCTCAGCAGCCCGCCGAGCTCGACGGCGCGCTCCTCCATCGACGTCAGCCCGAGGCGGCGGCCGCGCACGCCCGGCGCGGTGGCGTCGAAGCCGCGGCCGTCGTCGGCGACGCTCAGCGCGAGCCGCCCGGCGCCGTCCTCGAGCCGCACCTCGATGCGCTGAGCGCCGGCGTGGCGCAGCGCGTTCTGCAGCGCCTCCTGGGCGATCCTGAAGACCTGCGCGGCGGCGGCGGGCCCGAGTGCCGGCGGCGACGCGACGCGCAGCTCGATCGCGCTCCCCGAGACGCGCCGCAGCACGTCGACATGCTTGCGCAACGCCTGCCCGAGCCCCTCGGCCTCGAGCGACGCGGGCCGCAGCTCGAACACGACGGCGCGCAGCTCCTCCATCGCGCCGCGCGCCAGCGCCTGCACGCGCTCGAGCTGCTCGCCCGCCGCGCCGTCGCCGCGCGCGAGCAGCTCGCCCGCCGACTGCGCCGCGAGCGTCACGCCGAACAGCTGCTGCGTGACCGAGTCGTGCAGCTCGCGCGCGAGCCGGTTGCGCTCCTCGACGATGCTCAGCTCGCGGCTGCGCTCGGACAGCCGCGCGTTCTCGATCGCGATCGCGGCGTGTGCGGCGAGCAGCACGATCAGCTGCTCGTCGGCGTCGGAGAAGGTCGCCGCATCGAGCTTCTCGGTCAGGTACAGCGCGCCGATGATGCCGCCGCGCGCGACGATCGGCACGCCCAGGAACGAGCGCATGTCGGGATGTGCGGACGGCCACCAGCCGCGGAAGCGCTTGTCCGAGTGGATGTCGTGGGTGCGGTAGGGCGCGGGTGACTCGAGCATCGCGCCGAGCATCCCGTGCGTGCGCGGCAGCGGCCCCATCGCCGCGATCAGCTCGTCGCTCATGCCCGAGGTGATGAAGCGCGCGAAGCCGCCGTCGCCGTCGGGCACGCCCAGCGCCGCGTAGCGCGCGTCGCCCAGCTCGCGCGCGGCATGCACGAGCCGCTGCAGGACCGGCTCGACCTCGCGCTCGGCGGCGATCGCGAGCACGACGTCGGAGAGCGTCCGGAACGCGGTCGAGTCGCGGTCGCCGGGCATCGGTCCTACGTTACGCGGCGTGCGAGCGCCGGCACCCCGGGGCCACGGCCCGCTCGCCTCGCCGGATCACGCCACGCGCCGCGCGACCGCGAGCAGCGCGCGTGCCAGCGGCCCGCTCGCCTCCAGCTCGCCCCGCGCGGTCACGTGCAACGGGGGCTGCGCCTGGCCGCCTTCCGAGTCGCCAGCGCAGCCGGTCCAGCGTGCGGAACGGCGCCAGCACGCGCGGCTCGCGCAGCTTCCAGACCGGGCAACGGTCAGCGTCCGAGCCGGTCGCGTCGAGGATCCCGTTGACCGCGCGGCGCGCCGCCTCGTTGGCGCCCTCCATCGTCGCGAGATCGGTGTGCGTGCGCACGAAGTCGGCCGCGAGGAAGAGGTTGGGGATGCGCGTGACCGCGTCCGGGCGATCGGCCCAGGAGCCGGCGGTGTTGATCAGGAGCGGCTCGAGGTTGGTCGCGCTCGTCGGGTTCGGGAACTCGATCGCCGGATCGAGGAACCACGTCACGACGTTGGCCTCGTCGAGCGAGCCGTCGTCGATGTGGTCGACGAGCTGTCCCCAGACCTCCGTGCGGATCTCCTCGCGCGTGCACGCCATCGCCACCTTGCCGGTGCGCCGGCCCGGGCGCTCCCACTCCGACACGTCGACCGACAACACCCCTTCGACCCGCCCGTCGCCGTGCTGCTCGAGGTCGAAGCCGGGCCAGAACTGCGCCTGCGAGATCGCCGTCAGCGCCCACTCGGAGTCGATGAAGATCGCGTGCCCGTGCTGGAGCGCGACGTCGCGGTCGAGGTAGAACATCGCGCCGTTCATCCAGCGCACGACCAGCCGCGGCAGCGCCGCCAGTCGCGGCTCGGCGGCGCGCAGCTCGGGCGAGAGCAGCCGCACCAGGCGCTCGACCGGCAGCGCGGCGACGTAGTGGTCGGCCTGCACCCGCTCGCTCCCTGCGGCTCCCTGCACCGTCACGCCGGCGATGCGGCGCCCGTCGCAGTCGATCCCGGCGACCTCCCGGTCACCCTCGAAGGCCACGCCGAGCGTGCGCAGGTGCGCCACCCAGGGATCGATCCAGACCGCGCTCGTCGGCCCGTCGAGCACGCGGTCGGCGCGGCCGTCCGCGCGCGTCAGGTCGAACAGCAGCTGGCACAGGATGAGACCGCCGGTGCGCGCCGAGATCTCGCGCGCGCGCGCCGCCACCAGCGTGCGCGTCAGCCCGTCGGCGAGGAACTTCTGGAACGCCAGGCTGCGCCGGTCGGCGGCGACGTAGTCCCACCAGCTCGCCAGCTCGAGCTGCTCCAGCCGGCGCTCGTCGCAGGCCGTCAGCAGCGCCAGCAGCCGCTCGACGAACAGCGCCAGCTCGGGTGCCGGGATGCCCACGCTCGTGCCGAACTCGAGCGCGAACCGGACCATCACCGCGAGGTCGTCGAGCGACGACGGCAAGCGCGCAGCGGCGACCAGCTCGTCGCGCCCGCCCGCCTGCGCGAGCAGGATGCGTGTCGCGGGCACGAGGTGCCGTGCGACATCGCCGCCGTCGTAGGGGATGCGGCGCATCGTGTCGGGCAGGTGGCGGTAGAAGCCGGGGAAGAAGCGGAAGCCGTGCTCGGCCGGCAGGTCGGCCCGCCCGTCCGTGCCCGATCCCGGCACCGGCAGCGAGCGCGCCTTGCCGCCGAACGCGTCGCGCGCCTCGTAGACGGTCACCTCGAAGCCGCGCTCGGCGAGCTCGTGCGCGGCGCTCAGCCCGCCGACTCCACCGCCCAGCACCGCGACCGTCGCCACGCGCCGACGATACGTGCCACGAGCTCCCCGCGCCACCCCCGGCGGTGACATGATGGGCGATGAGGTGGGGATCTCGACCGAAACGAGAGAGCTCGCGATCGCGCCGGTGCGCGAGGGGCTGATGGAGCTGATCGCGGAGAAGCGCCCGCAGGAGGCGGCGGCGCTGCGCGAGTTCGCCTCGGCCTACCTGCGGCGCCTGTCGGCCGACGCGGCCGAGTCGATGTCGGCGGAGGAGCTGTTCGCCGAGGTGGCCGGCGCGTTCGACTTCGCGGCCACCCGCTGCGAGCACCCGATCGTCGTGCGCGCGTTCAACCCGACGCGCTCGGAGCACGGCTACGAGCGCGCGGGCTCGGTGCTCGAGACGAACACCGAGGACCTGCCGTTCCTCGTCGACTCGGTCCGCGCCGAGCTGGTCGCGCAGGGGATCGGCGTCCAGCGCGTGCTGCACCCGGTCGTCGGCTTCGAGCGCGACGAGGCGGGCCGGATCCAGCGCGTGCTGCACCCGCGCGAGGCCAGCGCGCGCGAGTCGGTGATGCACTTCGACCTCGACCGGCGGCTCGACGACGCCGCGCTCGAGGCGCTCGCCGAGTCGGTCCGGGCGGTGCTCGGCGACGTCCGCCGGGCGGTGCTCGACTTCCCGGCGATGACCGACCGCGGCCGCCGGATGGTGCAGATCGCGGGCGCCGGCGCGGCCCGCTACGCCGACGACGAGGTCGACGAGACGGTCGCGTTCCTGGAGTGGCTGCTGCAGGACCACTTCATCTTCCTCGGCTACCGCGAGTACCGGATCGACGAGGAGAGCATCGGCGTCGTCCCCGGCTCGGGGCTCGGCATCCTCGCCGACGAGGCGAGCTCGAGGTTCGCCCGCGCCCAGCCGCTCGCCGAGCTGCCGGCGGATGTGCGCGAGCGCGCGCTCGAGGGCGACCTGCTGATCGTCTCCAAGACCAACCGGCTCTCGACGGTGCACCGGCACGCGCGGATGGACTACGTCGGCGTGCGCAGGGTCTCCGCCGACGGGCGGATCAGCGGCGAGGCGCGGATGCTCGGCCTGTTCACCACGAAGGCGTACGCCGAGCCGGCATCGCAGACGCCGCTGCTGAACCGCAAGCTGCGCCAGATCCTGCGCCACGAGGACCTGATCGAGGGCTCGCACGACTACAAGGCCGCGGTCTCGCTGTTCGACTCGTTCCCCAAGGACGAGCTGTTCTCCGCCCGCACCGACGACCTGCGCCGCGCCGTCGTCGCGCTGCTCTCGCTGGAGGGCGACCAGCGTGCGGCTGCTGGGCCGCGTCTCGGCCGACGGCCGCTCGGCCTCGCTGATCGCCGCGCTGCCCGCGGCGCGCTACGACGCCGAGCTGCTGGACGCGCTGACGGCGCTGCTGCGCGAGCGCTTCGGCACCGAGGCGATCGACACCCACACGGTGCTCGGCGAGGGCGACCGCGTGCGCGTGCACGCCACCGTGCACGTGCCCGACGGCGTGCCCGACGTGTCGCTGCGCGAGCTCGAGCAGGAGCTGATCGCGCTCACGCGCACCTGGGAGGACGGCGTGCGCGAGCGGCTGGTCGAGCGCTTCGGCCCGGCCCGCGGGCGCGAGCTCGCCGAACGCTGGGGCCCGCGCTTCCCGCGAGTACTACCGCGCCTCGGTCGATCCCGCGATGGTGGTCGGCGACGTCGAGCAGCTCGACCGGCTCGAGCGCGAGCACCAGCCGTTCGTCGTCGGCCTGCAGAACGAGCCGGGACGCACGCGCGTCGCGCTCTACAAGACCGGCGGCAAGGTCGAGCTGGGCGACGCGATGCCGACGCTCGAGGACCTCGGCCTGCGCGTCGTCGAGGAGGTCCCGACGCGCATGCTCGGCGGCGACGGCGAGACCTGGGTGCAGGACTTCGGCGTGCTCGGGCCGGGCGACCGCCCGCTCGACCTGGCCGAGACGGGAGAGCGCGTCGCCGACTGCATCGCCGCCGTGCGGCGCGGCGACGCCGAGTCCGACACGCTCAACCGGCTCGTGCTCGTCGCCGGGCTCGACTGGCGCCAGGTCAACATCCTGCGCGCCTACCGGATGTACCGCCAGCGGATCGGCTCGCGCTTCACGCAGGGCTACCAGAACGACGTGCTGGCGGCCAACCCGGAGCTGACGGCGAAGCTGGTGCGCTACTTCGAGCTGCGCTTCGACCCGGCGCACGAGCGCGATCGCCGACGCCGAGGCGGCGCTGCGCGAGGAGATCGTCGCCGACCTCGACGCGGTCAGCTCGCTCGACCACGACCGCATCCTGCGCAACCAGCTCGGCCTGATCGACGCGACGCTGCGCACGAACGCGTTCGACGACGACCGCGACGTGATCGCGTTCAAGTTCCGCTCGGCCGACGTGCCCGGCGATCCCGCAGCCGGCGCCGCTGTTCGAGATCTACGTCTACTCGCCGGCGATGGAGGGGATCCACCTGCGCGGCGGCGCGGTCGCGCGCGGCGGCATCCGCTGGTCGGACCGGATGGACTACCGCACCGAGGTCTACGGCCTGATGCGCGCGCAGATGACGAAGAACGCGGTGATCGTCCCGGCCGGCGCCAAGGGCGGCTTCTACCTCAAGCACCCGCCGGCCGGCCGCGACGCGCTCAAGCAGGAGGTCGAGCGCCAGTACGTGCGCTTCATCGGCGGGCTGCTCGAGCTGACCGACAACCTCGTCGAGGGCGAGGTCGTGCACCCCGAGCGACGTGCGCGTGCTCGACGAGGACGACACCTACCTCGTCGTCGCCGCCGACAAGGGCACCGCGACGTTCTCCGACACCGCCAACCGGATCAGCGAGGAGCGCGGCTTCTGGCTCGGCGACGCGTTCGCCTCGGGCGGCTCGAGCGGCTACGACCACAAGGCGCTCGGGATCACCGCGCGCGGGGCGTGGGAGTCGGTCAAGCGCCACTTCTCCGAGCTCGGCGTCGACGTCGCGACCGAGCCGTTCACCGTCGTCGGCATCGGCGACATGTCGGGCGACGTGTTCGGCAACGGGATGCTGCTGTCGGACCGGATCCGGCTCGTCGGCGCCTACGACCACCGGCACGTCTTCCTCGATCCCGACCCGGATCCCGACGCCGGCTTCGCCGAGCGCAAGCGGCTGTTCGAGCTGGCCGGCTCCTCCTGGGACGACTACGACCGCGACGCGATCTCGGAGGGCGGCGGCGTCTGGCCGCGCACCGCGAAGTCGATCCCGCTCTCGCCGCAGGTGCGCGCGGCGCTCGGCGTCGAGGACGAGCGGCTGGCGCCGACCGACCTGATCCGGGCGATCCTGCGCGCGCCGGTCGACCTGCTCTGGAACGGCGGCATCGGCACGGTCGTCAAGGCGTCCGACGAGACCGACGCCGACGCGATGGACCGCGCATCGGACGCGATCCGCGTCGACGCGAGCGACCTGCGCTGCCGCGTCGTCGGCGAGGGCGGCAACCTCGGGCTGACGCGCCGCGCGCGCGTCGAGTTCGCGCGCGAGGGCGGGCTGATCAACGCCGACTTCATCGACAACTCGGGCGGCGTCGACTGCTCCGACCACGAGGTCAACCTGAAGATCCTGCTCGGCCTCGCCGAGCGGCGCGGCGAGCTCGACCGCGCCGGCGCGCGACGCGCTGCTGCGCGAGGTGACCGAGGACGTGGTCGAGCACGTGCTCTACGACTCCTTCCTGCAGGCGCAGATCCTCTCCCAGGAGGTCGCGGTCGCGAAGGACCGGCTGTACGCCTACGAGGACCTGATGGTCGCGCTGGAGGCCGACGGCCTGCTCGTCGCGCGAGGCCGAGCGGCTGCCGAGCACCGAGGAGGTCGCCGAGCGCCGGCGCGCCGGCCGCGGGCTCGAGCGGCCCGAGCTCGCGTTGCTGCTCGCCTACGCCAAGCAGGCGCTGGCGCGCGACCTGCTCGCCTCGGACTTCTGCGACGAGCCGTCGCTCGAGCGCGACCTGCGCGAGTACTTCCCCGACCGCGTCGTCGAGCGCTTCGGCCACCTGCTCGCCGAGCACCCGCTGCGGCGCGAGCTGATCGCGATGGTCAACGCCAACCAGGTCGCCAACGCGCTCGGCCCGACCTTCGTCTCCCAGCTCGCGGCCGAGCGCGGCGCCGAGCCCGCCGCCGTCGTGCGCGCGTACCGGATCGCGCGCGCGGTGACCCGCGCGCGCGCGCGCTGGGACGCCGTCGAGCGCCTGCCCTACGGCACCGACCGCGGCGTCGTGACGGAGCTGATGCAGGGGGTCGACCGGCTGGTGGAGGCGGCGACCCGCTGGTACCTCGCCCACGCGGGCGGCGCGGACCTGACGGAGCGGATCGTGGCGGACGAGGCCGCGTTCGCACGGCTGGTCGCGGTGCTGCCCGAGATCGGCGCGGAGGAGTGGCGGACGCTGCGCCGCAAGCGCGCCGACGACCTAGTCGAGCACGGCGTCCCGGAGGACGTCGCCTGGAGCCACGCGCTCATCCCGGAGCTGATGACCGCGCCCGACATCATCGCGGTCGCCGGGCAGACGGGACGCTCGGTCGAGGACGTCGCGCGCACGTACCACGCGCTCGCGTCGCGGCTCGACATCGTCTGGCTGCTCGGCGCGCTCGACGACCTGCCGCAGGCGACCCGCACGCAGCGCTGGGCGGTCCAGGCGGTGCGCGAGGACTGCCTCGAGGCGCTCGCCGAGCTCGCTCGCTGCGCGCTGGTCGGAGGCGGACGCGGCGGCCAGGACGCCGAGGCGGTCGTCGACGGCCTACCTGGAGCGGCGCGCCGCGCTGAGCCGCCGGCTCGCGCGCGGTGACCGCCGCGCTCACCGTCGAAGGCACAGGCGACCTGCCCGCGCTGATGCTCGCCGTCCGCGCGGTGCGCGCTCTCGCCGACTGATGGCGCAGCTGATCCTGGGTCCGCTCCAGCGCTACGCCGGGGAGGACGAGGCGACGATCTGGGTCGAGACCGACGCCGCCTGCGAGGTCGAGGTGCTGGGCTGCCGCGAGCCGACGTTCGGCGTCGACGGTCACCACTACGCGCTCGTCCACTGCACCGGGCTCGAGCCGGACACGACCACGCCGTACGAGGTGCGGCTCGACGGCGAGCTGGTGTGGCCCGAGCCGGACACGCCGTATCCGCCGAGCGTCGTGCGCACGCACGGCGACTCGGGACCGTTCCGGATCGCGTGGGGCTCCTGCCGCGTCTGCGCGCCGCATGGCCCGCCGCACTCCTTGCGCAAGGACGAGCATCCCGAGGGCCGCGAGGTCGACGCGCTGCGCGTGCTGGCCGATCACATGTGCCGCGACGACTCGTCGCGACTGGCCGCACGCGCTCGTGCTGCTCGGCGATCAGGTCTACGCCGACGAGGTCTCGCCCGCGGTGCGCGAGTACATCCAGCGAGCAGCGCGACACCGCGGTGCCGCCCGGCGAGACCGTGGCGAACTTCGAGGAGTACACGCGGCTGTACCGCGAGTCGTGGTCGGAGCCGCACATCCGCTGGCTGTTCTCGACGGTGCCGGTCGTCGATGGTGTTCGACGACCACGACGTGCACGACGACTGGAACACGTCGCAGAAGTGGGTCGACGACATCCGCAGCGAGGGCTGGTGGGACGAGCGCATCGTCGGCGGCTTCGCGACCTACTGGCTCTACCAGCACATGGGCAACCTGTCGCCCGAGCCACCTGGCAGACGACGCGCTCTACCGTCAGCTGCGCGGGTCCGACGACGGCTGGCCGCTGCTGGCCGAGTTCGCCTTCCGCGCCGACCGCGAGGTGCAGGGCACGCGCTGGAGCTACTGCCGCGACTTCGGCCGCACGCGCCTGATCATGATCGACTCGCGCGCCGGCCGCGTGCTCGGGCCGCCCGGCAGCCGCTCGATGCTCGACCCGCACGAGTGGGAGTGGCTCGAGCAGCACGCGGAGGGCGACTTCGACCATCTGCTGATCGGCACGTCGCTGCCGTTCCTGCTCGCGCCGGGGCTGCACTACCTGGAGGCGTGGAACGAGGCGGTCTGCAACGGCGCCTGGGGCCGCGCGGCGGGCGTAAGGCCGGGGAGCAGATACGCCAGGGGTTGGACCTCGAGCACTGGTCGGCCTTCGGATCGTCGCTGACTCGGATCATGGAGATCGTGCGCTCGGTCGGAACCGGCGAGCGAGCGCCCGCTTCGATCGTCGCGCTCTCGGGCGACGTGCACCACGCCTACCTGGCCGAGGTCGGCTTCCCGCGCGGGACCGGCATGCGCTCGGCGGTCTACCAGGCGACCTGCTCGCCGTTCCGCAACCCGCTGGACGGGCACGAGCGGCACGCGATCCGCATCGCCTGGGGCCGCGGCGGCACGCTCGTCGCCAGGCTGCTGGCGCGTTCGGCGGGCGTCGGCGAGCCATGCGTGCGCTGGCGCTTCACGCACGACGAGCCGTTCTTCGACAACCAGGTCTGCTTCGTCGAGTTCGAGGGACGGCGCGCGCGGCTGTGGCTGCAGAAGACCGTCCCGGAGGAGAACCACGGCAACTCGCTCGAGACCGTCTTCGAGCGCGAGCTCGCCTGAGTAGGCGGCGCGCGCTACCCGAACATGTCCTGCTCCGGCGCGCGCAGCAGCGCCGCGGCGCCTGGCCCGTCATCCGCGAGCACGTGGCGCTCGAGCCCGCGCAGCCGGACTGCGGGCTCGCCCGTGTCCTTGCCGCGTACCAGGTCGGCGGCGGCGGCGACCTGGTCGGCCAGCGCGATCTGCGTCGCGTGCAGCAAGCGCCCCGTGCGGTCCGGCCGCCCGCGCCAGTCGTCCATCGGGGCGAGCCCCGCGCAACCGATCGCGACGTCCGCCTGTCCGAGGCGCCACGCGCGGCCGAACGAGTCGCCGATCACGACCGCGCAGCCCAGCCGGGCGCGCAGCGACCGCGCGGAAGCGTCCGGGTCGAGCGGCAGCAGCACCGCCTGTTCCTCGCCGCCTGCGTTGGACTGGTCCACTCCGGCGTTGGCGCAGACGAAGCCGTGTCGCGTGCGCGCGATCAGCCGGCCGGCGTCGGCGCGCAGCAGCTCGGCGCTCTCGCTCAGGATCAGCTCGACCAAGCGCGGGTCCTTGCCGTGCTCGGCCGCGAGCGCGCGCGCCCGCATGCCCGGCTCGACGTCGGCCAGCGCCACGACGCGTCCCTCGGCCTTCGCGACGGCCTTGTGGGCGACCGCGAGCACGTCGCCGGCCTGCAGCGCGCCGCCCGCCGCCCGCTCGGCTGCCGCCGCCAGCAGCGCGGCGAGATCGTCGCCGGGCCGGATCTCCGGCAGCCCCGGCAGCGCCTCCGCGGTCAGCGGCGCGCCACCCGCCGTCACGCCACGGCCGACGACGGCGCCAGCAGCTCGAGCAGCGCGCGCGTACGCGGCGCGCTGGCCGGCTTCGCGGCGAGCGTCGCGCGCAGGGCCGTGAGATCGTCGTGCGTGTCGACGTCGAGCTCCAGCGACGGCGCGTGCGCCACTCGCACCGCCATGCCGGCCGCCGCGCCGAGCGCGGCGTGGCGCGCGAACGAGCCCGGCCCGAACGATGGTTCGATCGCGTTCGGCGGCGCGATCAGCAGCGCGTTCGTGCCGGATCCGTGACGGTCGGGCACGATCACGAGGCCCGCAGCCGGGAACCCGTCCAGCAGCCCGCCGATCTCGCCGGGATCGAGCGTCGGGCAGTCACCCGGTACGAGCAGCACGCGGTGGGCGCCGCGCGCGATCGCCGCCCGCACGCCGCGCGCCGCGGCGGCGGACTGACCTGCCTCGTCGGGATCGTCGACGACGAGCGCCTCGGCCGAGCGCGCCGCCTCCGCCGCACGCTGCTCGGCCGTGACGACGATCAGGTCGGCCCGTTCGCGGACGCTGTGCAGCGCGGCGAGCACGTCGCCGAGCATCGCGGCCGCCAGCTCGGCGCGGTCGGGCTGCCCGATCGCGGCGTCGAGACGCTGCTTGGCCTGGCCGAAGGACTTGACGGGCAGAACCGCCGCCGTGCGCATGCGCGCCAGAGTACCCACCGGAGCCCGCCGCACAAGCCGCATCCGGCGTTCGCGTGCCGGGCGAGGTCACCCGCGACAGCTGGAGCTGTGCACCACAGCGTCACCCCAGCGCGAGCGCGAAGTCGAGCGTCTCCTGCGCCACGCGACGGCGCCCGGCGGCATCGGGCATCGCCACGTCGATCTCGAGCGTCGGCAGCGCGCGGCTCGGCTCGTCGGCGACCAGGCCCGCGAGCAGGCCGTCGTACATCGCCGCGATCCCGTCGGAGCGTGAGCGGCTGGCCCGCCCAGGCGAGGAACTCCTCCGTCGGCCCCTTGACCGACTGCCCTGCGACGAGCGGCGAGACCGCCACGACGGCCGCCGGGCAGTCGCGCAGCGCGTCGCGCATGCCCGGCAGCGCCAGTATCGGCCCGATCGAGATGACCGGGTTGGACGGGCCGAGGATCACCGCCCGGGCGCCGGCCAGCGCCGCGAGCACCTGCGCCGTCGGCGCGGCGGCTTCGGCGCCGCGGAACTCGACGTCGTCGACGGGTCCGGCGGCGCGCGCGCGGATCAGCCACTCCTGCAGCCCGCTCCAGCCGCCGCCGCCGGCGCGCACGCGCGTCCGCACCGGCGCGTCGCTCATCGGCAGCACGCGCGCCGGAACGCCGAGCGCGCGCCGCAGCGCATCCGCGGCAGCGGTCAGCGTGGCGCCGTCCGCCAGCTGCCGCGCCCGGGCGAGGCAGATCGCGAGGTCCTGGTCGCCGAGGTTGAACCAGACGTCCTCGCCGAGCGCCCGCAGTGCCTCCATCACCGCGAAGCTGTCGTCGCGCAATCCCCAGCCGCGCTCGTCGACCCGGTCCGCGAGCCAGAACGTGACGAGGTCGGGATCGGGCGAGACGTGGCCGCCGTGGATCTCGATGTCGTCGCCCGTGTTGGCGATCACGACGAGGTCCGCGCCGACGAGGTCGAGCATCCCGCGGGCGAGCTTCGCCCCGCCGGTCCCGCCTGCGAGCACCACGACCGGAGCGGACATCGCGCCGACCCTAGCTAGATTGCCACCGATGGTGAGGATCCGCGAGGTCGGCCCGCGCGACGGCTTCCAGAACGAGCCCGAGGTGATCGCCACCGCCGACAAGGTGCGCCTGATCGACCAGCTCGCCCGCACCGGGCTGCGCCGGCTGGAGGTGACCAGCTTCGTGCGCGCCGACGTGATCCCGCAGCTCGCCGACGCAGGCGAGGTGCTCGCCGCGATCGACGCGCCGGAAGGCGTCGCGCTGTCGGTGCTGATCCCGAACGAGCGCGGGCTCGAGCTCGCGCTGCAACAGCGCGAGCGCTTCCACGAGATCAACGTCTTCCTCTCCGCCTCCGAGACCCACAATCGCGAGAACGTCAACCGCTCGATCGAGGAGTCGATCAGCGGGCTAGAGCGGGTGCTCGCCCGCGCGCGCGCCGAAGGCCTGCGCTGCGAGGGCGTGATCTCGGTCGCCTTCGGCTGCCCCTACGAGGGCCGCGTCGCGCCCGAGCGCGTGTTCGCGATCGCCCGCCGGCTGATCGCGGCCGGCGCGCAGGAGATCGGCTTCGGCGACACGACCGGGATGGCGAACCCGGCGCAGGTGCGCGAGTACTTCCCGGCGGCGCGCGCGGCACTGGGCGACGACGTCGAGCTGACCGCGCACTTCCACAACACGCGCGGTCAGGGCCTGGCGAACGTGTTCGCGGCCTACGAGGCGGGCGTGCGCTCGTTCGAGTCGAGCTTCGGCGAGCTCGGCGGTTGCCCCGTGCCCAAGGGGGCGACCGGCAACGTCGCGACCGAGGACGTCGTCTCGATGCTGCACGAGATGGGGGAGGAGACCGGCATCGACCTGCCGGCGCTGCTGGCGGCGGCGCGCGCGGCCCAGGCGCTGCTCGGCCGCCCGCTCGGCTCGCACCTGCTGACCGCCGGCCCGGTCGACTGGGTCAGCGGCCGCTGAACGCGGGCGGCCGCTGCTCGCGGAAGGCGAGCGTGCCCTCGGCGAAGTCCGCGGTCGCCGCGCAGCGCTCCTGCGAGACGAGCTCGAGCTCGAGCGTGGCCGCGAGCGCCGGGCGCGCCGAGGCGTCGAGCACGCGCTTCGCGAGCGCCACCGCCAGCGGCGCGCACGCCAGCAGCTCGTCGGCGAGCTGCTGGACCGCGGCGTCGAGCTCCCCGGCGGGGGCGATGCGCGTGGCGAGCCCGATCCGCTCGGCCTCCTCGGCGCCGATCAGCTTGCCGGTCATGATCAGCTCCTTGGCCCGGCCGAGGCCGACGAGCTGCGGCAGCCGCGAGCAGCCGCCGACGTCAGGGATCAGTCCGATCCGCGTCTCCGGCAGCCCGACGATCGCATCGGCCGCGAGCACGCGGAAGTCGCACGCGAGCGCCAGCTCCAGCGCGCCGCCGATGCACGCGCCCTGGATCGCGCAGATCACCGGCTTGGGCATCTCCTCGGCGAGGTTCCACGCCTCGAGGCAGTGCCGCCGGAACGCTCGCAGCTGCTCTGGCGCCGCGGCCAGCTCGCTCAACACCGCCAGGTCCATGCCGGAGGAGAACATCGGGCCGGCGCCGCGCAGCACGACGCAGCGCACCGCCGGGTCGTCGGCCGCCGCGCGCAGTGCCTCCGCCGTCGCCAGCACCAGCTCCCCGTGGAAGGCGTTGCGCTTCTCGGGACGGTTCAGCACGACGTGGCGGATCGGCCCGTGATCTTCTGACAGAACGAGGTCGCTCATGGGCGGCGAAGGGTATTGGGCGCTCATGACCACGCCCGCCCACGCACCATCCGCCCACGAGCTCGTCGAGCGGATCGCCGACTTCGAGCAGCTCGACCAGCCCGCCACGCCGATCGGGAAGCTGGTACGCGACACGATCCCCCCGGGGCCCGTCAAGGACGCCCTCAGCGG
The DNA here is from genome assembly GCA_963721315.1 of uncultured Solirubrobacteraceae bacterium. Classification (GTDB taxonomy): domain Bacteria; phylum Actinomycetota; class Thermoleophilia; order Solirubrobacterales; family Solirubrobacteraceae; genus DASQMT01. Next base: position 622,814 of record CAVRIU010000004.1, on the reverse strand, counting down.
CGTCTGGCTCGGGCATGCGCTGCACCCGCTGCTGAGCGACCTCCCGATCGGCACCTGGACCAGCGCCGTGCTGCTCGACTGGCTCGGCGGCGCCGGCTCCGAGCAGGCCGCGGACCGCCTGCTTGCGCTCGGCCTGGCGTCCGCGACCCCGGCCTTCGTGACCGGCTGGACGGAATGGGCCGACTCCGAGATGGGCAGCGAGTCCGTACGCCGGATCGGAGTGATCCACGCCGCGACGAACGGCACTGCCGCGATGCTGTTCGGCGCCTCGCTGGTGGCCCGGCGGCGCGGCGCGCGCGGCGCCGGCAAGCTGCTCGCGCTGGCGGGCGCCGGCGTGCTCGGCGCCGGCGGGCACCTCGGCGGGCACCTGGCGTTCGCGAAGGGGATCGGCGTCGACCAGACGGCGTTCGAGGAGCCGCCGGAGGACTGGACGCCGGCGCTGCGCGAGTCCGAACTGCCCGAGGGCGAGTCGCGCTACGCGGAGGTCGGTGGCGTCGGCGTGCTGGTGGCGCGCATCTCCGGCGAGGTGCACGCGATCTCCAACCGCTGCTCGCACCGCGGCGCGCCGCTCGACGAGGGCGAGCTGGACGACGGCTGCGTCACCTGTCCGTGGCACGGCTCGATCTTCCGCCTGGCCGACGGCGGCGTCGAGCGCGGTCCCGCCGCCTACCCGCAGCCGGCCTGGCAGGTGCGCGTGCGCGGCGGGCTCGATCGAGCTCAAGGCGCCGGCGGCGCTAGCCGGTCCGACCGCTCGTCCGTCGGCCGCGGGAACGGTCGGATCCGCGGCCGACCCGCCGCCGGGTGGGATCCCGGGCCGTTAACCTGCGGCGGCGCATGGTCCGCCGCGTCGAACTGCCAGAGCTGTTGCGCCCGCCCGCGCAGCGCGGGCCGCTGATCGCATCCGGGGCCGTGCTGCTCACGGTCGCGCTGGCGCTCGAGGAGCAGCGCCTCGACGAGGTCCTGCCCAACGGGCTGCACGTGCTGATCGTCGCCGCCGCGGCCGGGCTGATCCTCGGCACTGGGCCTGCAGGCCGAGCTGCCCGAAGCGGGAGAGCCGGCGGCGTACCAGTCGGTCCTGATCGTCTGCGGCCTGCTGCTGCTCGAGCTGGCGCTGCTCCAGCTGGCAAATCTCCTCGGCGCCGACTTCGACGGCATCGTGCCGGCCGGCGCGCTCGTCTGGACCTCGCTGCTGCTGTGTGCCGCGGCGCTCTACCCGGCGGTCCGGCGCAACTCCGCGATCAGCGCGATGATCGCCGCGATCGCGCTCGGCGCCGCGTTGCTCGCTGCCGCCAACTGGATCCTCGGCGCCGACTCCCAGGCGGTCTATCGCTGGCTCCTGCTCGCGCTCGCGGTCGCCTTCGCGGGCGCGTCGGTCGTGCTCCGCGCCGCCAGGCCGCGCCACGCCGAGCTGATGGTGATCACCGCCGGCCTGGCCACGCTCGCGATCGTGCTCGTCGCCTCGGTCGGCGCGTTGGTGATCGCGTTCGCAGGCTTCGGCACCACGGGCTTGGAGGCGGGTTTCCTGCCCGGCTTCTGGGAGCTCGTCGTGCTCGCCGCGGGCTGCGGCCTGATCGCCTATGGCGCGCTCGACCGCGTGCCGGGCGCGGCGTGGCTTGGCTTCGCGCACCTGTTCGCGTTCGTCGTCGCCGCCAGCTCGGGCGCCGACGACACGCTGCTGTGGTGGCCGCTGGTCCTGCTCGCGCTGGGCGCCGGTGTGCTGGCGGCCGGGCTGCGCCCGCTCCAGCCCGGCCTTCGCCGGCGGGGCTGCCCAGCCCGCCTACGCCGGTGAGGAGGAGATCACCCTGCGCGTGCGCAACGACGAGCCGCCCGCGTGACCGCCGACCCCGAGGACGCGTTCGCGCGCGCCTACGCCGGCGGGCCGGAGCGCCATCGCCTGAAGGCCGCCGAGCAGGGCAAGCTGCCGGTGCGCGAGCGCGTCGCGCGGCTGCTCGACCCCGGCTCGTTCTCCGAGGACGCGCTGCTGGCCAACTGGGAGGCCGAGGGGCTCGGCGCCGACGGCGTCGTCACCGGCCTCGGCACGATCGCCGGGCGCACCGTCGCGCTGATGGCGAACGACCCGACCGTCAAGGCCGGTTCCTGGGGTCCCAAGACGGTCGAGAAGATCCTGCGCATCCAGGAGGCGGCGCTGGCGCACCGCGTGCCGATGGTCTACCTCGTCGACTCCGCCGGCGCGCGCATCACCGAGCAGGTGCAGATGTTCCCCGGCCGCCGCCACGCGGGCCGCATCTTCTTCAACGAGGTCAAGCTCTCGGGCGCGGTCCCGCAGGTCTGCGTGCTGTTCGGCCCGAGCGCCGCGGGCGGCGCCTACATCCCCGCGTTCTGCGACGTCGTGATCATGCGCGACGGCAACGCGTCGATGTACCTCGGCTCGCCGCGGATGGCCGCGATGGTGATCGGCGAGGAGGTCTCGCTCGAGGAGATGGGCGGGGCGAAGATGCACACCGGCGTGTCCGGCTGCGGGCACTTCCTCGTGCAGACCGACGAGCAGGGAATCGACCTCGCCAAGCGCTACCTGGGCTACTTCCCCTCGCACTGGGAGGAGGGTCCGCCGGCCGGGCCGCCGACGCCTCCGGCGGCGGACGCCGGCGCGATCCGCGAGCTGATCCCGGAAGACGAGAACAAGCCGTGGGACATGCGCGAGCTGATCGCCGCGCTGGCCGACGAGGGCTCCTTCCTCGAGGTCCACGAGCGCTGGGCGAGGGAGCTGATCGTCGGCTACGCGCGGCTCGACGGGCGCGTCGTCGGGATCGTCGCCAACCAGCCGAAGTACAAGGGCGGCGTGCTGTTCGTCGACTCCGCCGACAAGGCCGCCCGCTTCATCTGGACCTGCAACGCGTTCGGCATCCCGCTGCTCTTCCTCGCCGACGTGCCGGGCTTCATGATCGGCACCGCGGTCGAGCGCCAGGGCATCATCCGCCACGGCGCGAAGATGATCTCCGCGGTCTCCGAGGCGACCGTGCCGAAGCTCTCGGTGATCGTCCGCAAGGCCTACGGCGCCGGCCTCTACGCGATGGCCGGCCCGGCGTTCGAGCCCGACTGCTGCATCGCGCTGCCGAGCGCCAAGATCGCCGTGATGGGGCCGAGCGCCGCCGTCAACGCCGTCTTCTTCAACCAGCTCGCGGCGATCGAGGACGAGTCCGAGCGCGCGGCCAAGCGCGCGGAGCTGATGGCGGAGTACGCCGAGGGCGTCGACCTGCTGCACCTCGCCTCCGAGCTGGTGATCGACGCCGTCGTGCAGCCCGAGGACCTGCGCGAGGAGCTCGTGCGGCGCTTCGCGCGCTACGCGGGACGCGTGCGCGCCGCTGCCGGGCAAGCGCAACGCGATCCCGCCCGCCTAGGGCTCGCGCCGCGCGCGGCGCAGCCAGTCGACCTGGTTCTGCTTGCGCATGATCACGTGCTCCATCAGGTGCTCGAGCGCCTCCGAGCGCGGCTCCTGGCCGGAGTGCGGGATCACCGCGTGCAGCGCCGCGATCGTCTCGTCCTCGGCCTCGATCAGCGCGTCGATCGCCGCCTGCGGCTTCGCGTGCCACTGCAGCCGGCTCGACCTCGACCGCGGGCTCGCCGCCGAGCGCGGTGATCTTCTCGACCAGCAGCTTCGTGTCGTCGAGCTCGGAGCGGGCGAACGTCCCACAGCTTGCCGCTGACCGCCTGGTTCTCCAGCCCGAACATGCTGCCCGCCCCGATCGTGAACTGCAGCACGCGAGCGCTGCTGCAGCACGAGCGCCTCGTTGAGCGCCGTCGAGCACGCTGTCGACGTCCATCGGATCCGCTTTCTTGTCTCGCCATGCCCGCGCCCCTACCCGGACGGCGCCGGATAGGATCGCCCGCGTGAAGCGAGGGCACGCTGCTGTGGGAGCCGCCCGCCGAGCTGCGCGAGCGCTCGCACATGGCGCGCTTCATGGCGGAGCGCGGCGCGGCCGACTACGAGGCGCTGTGGCGCTGGTCGGTCGAGCGACCTCGAGGAGTTCTGGGCGGCGATCTGGGAGCGCTTCGAGGCCGGCGGCACGTTCGAGCGCGTGCTCGCCGACGCGTCGATGCCGGGCGCGGTGTGGTTCCCGGGCGCCGAGCTCAACTACGCCGAGCGGCTCTTCCGCGGCAAGCCGGACGACCGCGTCGCGATCCTGCACGCGTCCGAGCTGCGGCCGCTCGAGCAGTGGACCTGGGGCGAGCTGCGCGAGCGGACCGCGCGCATCCGCGCCGGGCTGAGCGCCCGCGGCGTCGGCCGCGGCGACCGCGTCGCCGCCTACCTGCCGAACGTGCCCGACACGATCGCCGCGTTCCTCGCGACCGCCTCGCTCGGCGCGGTGTGGTCGTCCGCCGCGCCGGAGTTCGGCGCGCGCAGCGTGATCGACCGCTTCGGCCAGATCGAGCCGAAGCTGCTGCTCGCGATCGACGGCTACCGCTACGGCGGAAGGACTTCGACCGCCGCGACGGCCGTCGACGCGATCGCCGCCGAGATCGGCGCGCCGGTCGTGCGGCTCGGCCACCTCGACGGCAGCGGCTGGGAGGACGGCTTCCTCGGGCGAGCCCGACGCTGGAGTTCGAGCCCGTGCCGTTCGACCACCCGCTGTGGGTGCTCTACTCCTCCGGCACCACCGGGCTGCCGAAGGCGATCGTGCAGGGGCAGGGCGGGATCCTGCTCGAGCACCTCAAGATGATGTACCTGCACCTCGACGCGCACGAGGGCGACCGCGTGTTCTGGTTCACCACGACCGGCTGGATGATGTGGAACTTCCTCGTCTCCGTGCTGCTCACCGACGCCGCGATCGTGCTCTACGACGGCAACCCGGGCGCGCCCGACCTCAACCGGCTGTGGGACCTCGCGGAGGAGTCGGAGATGACGTGCTTCGGCACGAGCGCGAGCTACATCGCCGTCGTGCATGAAGGCGGGGATCGAGCCGGCCGCGGGCCGCGACCTCTCCGCGCCTGCGCGCGGTCGGCTCGACCGGCTCGCCGCTCGCGCCGGAGGGCTTCGAGTGGGTCTACGAGCACGTCGGGCGCGACACCTGGCTCTTCTCCACCTCCGGCGGGACCGACGTCTGCACGGCGTTCGTCGGCGGCTGCCCGGTGCTGCCGGTGCACCTCGGCGAGCTGCAGGCGCGCGCGCTCGGCGCCGACCTGCACGCGTTCGACGAGGACGGGCAACGCGGTCATCGACGAGGTCGGCGAGCTGGTGCTCGTCGCAGCCGATGCCGTCGATGCCGCTGCGCTTCTGGGACGACGAGGACGGCGCGCGGCTGCGCGAGGCCTACTTCGACACCTACCCGGGCGTCTGGCGCCACGGCGACTGGATCCGCATCACCGAGCGCGGCACCGCGGTGATCTACGGCCGCTCGGACTCGACCATCAACCGCGGCGGCGTGCGCATGGGCACGAGCGAGATCTACAGCGCGGTGCTCGCCGTGCCGGAGGTGGTCGACGCGCTCGTCGTCGACGTGCCGCGCGACGGGCGAGGAGAACTGGATGCCGCTGTTCGTCGTGCTGCGCGACGGCGCCGAGCTCGACGACGCGCTGGTCGCGGAGATCCGCCGGCGCGTGCGCGAGGACTGCTCCCCGCGGCACGTGCCGAGCGAGGTGCGGGCGATCGCGGAGGTGCCGCGCACGCTCTCGGGCAAGCTGCTCGAGGTGCCGGTCAAGCGGATCCTGATGGGCGAGCCGCCGGAGCGGGCGGCCAGCCGCGACTCGCTCGCGAACCCCGATGCGCTCGACCAGTTCGTCGAGCTGGCTGACGTCGCCAGCGAGCCGCGAAGAATGAGCCGGGCTCGCCTGGCAGGCGAAACCGCTCGGCCGACGAGCTGCTCGCGCTGGCGATCGGCGTCGCGCACGAGGCGGGCGCCGGCCTGCGCGACGCGTTCGGTCGCACGCTCACGATCAGCGCCAAGAGCACGCACACCGACCTCGTCTCGGAGGCCGACGTGAGCACCGAGCGGCTGATCCGCGCGCGCCTCGCAGGCGGCGCGGCCCGACGACGCGATCGTCGGGGAGGAGGGCGACGACCACTCCGGCACGAGCGGGCTGCGCTGGGTCGTCGACCCGCTCGACGGGACGATCAACTTCCTCTTCGGCATCCCGCAGTGGTGCGTCAGCATCGCCTGCGAGGACTCCGCCGGCGCGCTGGCGGGCGTGGTCTTCGACCCGCTGCGCGACGAGACCTGGGCGGCGACGCGCGACGGCCCGGCGACGCTCGACGGCGTGCCGATCCGCTCGCGCGAGCGCGACGAGCTGAGCACCGCGATGGTCGCGACGGGCTTCGGCTACGACGCGGCGGTGCGCGAGTCCCAGGCCCGCGTGGTCGCGCGGCTGCTGCCGCGGGTGCGCGACGTGCGCCGGCTTCGGCGCCGCGGCGCTCGACCTCGCCTGGACGGCCGCCGGGCGCTTCGACGCCTACTTCGAGCGCGGCGTCAAGCACTGGGACGTCGCCGCGGGAGCGCTGATCTGCTCGCGCGCCGGGCTGGCGGTGCGCGAGCTGCCGCCCGCGCCGCCGGCCGAGCGTGGAACGCTCGTCGCCTCGCCGGCGATCGTCGACGAGCTGCTCGCGCTCGTGAGCGAATGATCGCGAGCGGCGCTGGGTAGGTCCGGGGCATGACCATCGCTCGCCGTCGCCGCCTTCTGCGTGCTGCTGCTGATCCTCGCCTTCCTGATCCCGCGCCTCTCGCAGGCTCCGGAGCGTGGCGGCTCGAAGGTGGTGGGCGCGCCCACCAAGGTCACCGACAAGGCGCCCGGCAAGCTCGGCAAGTTGCTCAGCAAGCCGTTCCGCAGCAGCCAGAAGGCGATTCACAAGAGTGGCAGCTCGGGCCGCAAGGGCCGCGACAAGATGCCCTTCTAGGGCTGGGCGGGGAAGCGGCCCTCCACCGCCAGCCCGCCGAGCGCGGAGTCGCTCATCCGCAGCACGCCGTCGTGGAGCGCCACCTGCTGCGCCACGATCGCAAGTCCCAGCCCGGTGCCGGGAGCCGACACCGCGCTGCCGCGCGTGAACGGCTCGAGCAGGCGCTCGCGGTCCGCCGCGGGGATGCCCGGGCCGTCGTCCTCGACGCGTACGACGACGGCGCCGTTGTCGCGTTCCAGTCCGACGCGGACGCGCCCGCCCGGACGTCCGTGCAGCGCCGCATTCTCCAGCAGGTTCTCGACCACCAGCCGCAGGCCGCCTTCCCAGCCGTGCAGCGTCGCGTCGTCGATGCGGTCGTCGAGCTCGAAGTCGATCGCCGGGTGGCGGCGGCGTGCGGCGAAGACGGCTGTGTCGACGAGGTCGCCGAGCTCGACGTCGTCGCGCGGCAGGCTGTCTGCCGCCTCGCCGCGTGCGAGCGCCTGCAGGCCGTCCAGCAGGTGCACCATGCGCTCCTGCTCGGCGGCCATGTCGCGAACGAGGCCCTGACGCTGATCCGCGGGCAGGTCGGGGTTGCGCTCGAGCGTGTCGAGGTTCGCGCGTAGCCCGGTCAGCGGCGTCCGCAGCTCGTGGCCCGCGTCGGCGGCGAAGCGGCGCGTGCCCTGGAGCGCGCGCTGCATCGCGGCGCTCGAGGCGCGCAGCCGCGCGAGCATCTCGTTGAGCGCGCGAGCGAGCGAGCGCACCTCGTCCGGCCCCTCGTCGGGCAGCGGCGTGTGCAGGTCCTCCGCTCCGCTGACGCGCGCCGCGCCGGCCTGCAGGCGTCCCAGCGGCCGGACCGCCAGCGTGGTGAACGCCCAGGCGGCCAGACCGGTGAGAGCGAGCGAGGCGAGCCCCAGCACGATGATCAGCCGGCGGATGCTGGCGACGCGGTCCTCGACCCCGTCGAGGCTGCTGAGCACCTCCAGGCGCAGGTTCTCGGGACGGGGGAACGAGACGGCGAGCGAGCGCCAGGGCCTGCCGTCGATCGCCACGGTCCGGTAGCCGTCGTCAGCGGGCACGGCGGGCGGGTCGTCCGGGACGTCGCCGCGCTGGCTCACGACCTCCCCGCCGACCGCGACCTGGACGAACGAGCCGCTCCCGGCGAGCAGCTCCTCGCCGGCTCCCGGGCCCGGCGCCCTCGCCCGGGACCGTCGAAGCCACGGCCGGGACCGCCGCGGACGACCTGCTGGGCCTGCTCGCGCAGCTCGCGGTCGACGGCCCGCCGGCCGTCGCGCTCGACCGCCGCCAGCAGCAGCACGCCGCCGAGCGCGCCCCCGAGCGCGAGTGCGACGAGCGCGGCCAGTGTGATCCGTGCGCGCAGGCTGCGCGGGGCGCTCATGGCCGAAGCACCCAGCCCACCCCGCGCACGGTGTGCAACGTCCGCGGCGCGCCCGCTGCCTCGAGCTTGCGTCGCACATAGCCCACGAACACGTCGACGACGTTGGTCTCCACGTCCGCCGGATAGCCCCAGACCAGCGCAAGCAGCTGCTCGCGCGCGAGCACCTGGCCGGGGTGCCGCGCGAAGACCTCGAGCAGGTCGAACTCCCGGCGGGTCAGCTCGAGGTCGCGCCCTGAGCTGGTGGCGAGCCGGCGGCGGCCGTCCATCACGAGATCGCCCACCAGCAGCGGGCCGGGGGCGACCTCGCCGCGCCGGCGCAGCAGCGCATGCAGGCGCGCCGTCAGCTCCGCGATCGCGAACGGCTTGACGAGGTAGTCGTCGGCGCCCGCCTGCAGGCCGGCGACGCGATCGCCGACCTCGTCGCGCGCCGACAGGATGCAGACGGGCGTGTCGAGCCCGGCGGCGCGCAGCCGGCGAACGACGCTGACCCCGTCGAGGTCGGGCATCGTCACGTCGAGCACGATGACGGACGGCGGGTGCTGCTCGACCGCTGCGAGCGCCTCGTGCCCGCCGGCGGCCGTGGACACGGCGAAGCCCTCGAGGCGCAGAGCGCGCTCGAGGGCCTGCCGGACCGATGCCTCGTCGTCGACGACGAGGATCTGCGGCTCAGGGGCGGCGATGCCGCACCGCCACGGGTCGCCGGTTACGGGCCATGCCTCCCATGATGGGGCAGCGCGGCGAGCACTTCCTCCACCTTCGCGGTCGAGAGCCCCAGGCGCTGCGCGAGCGCGGCCGCGAACCGAGCGCGCTCCGCTTCCCGGTCCGCCTCGTGCTGCTCGGCCAGCTTCTCCAGCGCTGCGCTCACCTTGGACTCCGCGACACCGAGCTCCTTCGCCAGGTCGGCGGCGAGATCGCCGCGGTGGTCACGTCCGCGTGGCGGCCCGGCCTCGTCGCGCAGCTGCTCGAACGCGGAGCGCACCTTCGCGGCCTCGATCCCGAGCGCATCGGCGAGCTCTGCGGCGGCCGCATCGCGATCGCGCGGGCGCGTGTTGTCGGAACGCAGCTGCTCGAAGGCGGCGCGGAGCTTGGCGGGCGTCACGCCAAGCCGCTTCGCGAGCGTGCGCGTCAGGTCGCGGCGGCGCTCGCCGCCGCGGTCGCCGTGCAGCTTCTCGAGCGCCGCGCTCACCTTGTCGGCGGACACGCCGAGCTCCTTGGCCAGGTCGCCGGCGAGCTCGGCGAAGTGATCGTCGCGCGCCCCGCGTTCGTCGCGGAGCGCCTCGAGCGCCGCCTCGAGCTTGGCCGAGGACACGCCGAGCTGCTCGGCGAGCTGATCGAGCCCGAGGCCGCGAGGGCCGCCGAACGGTCCCGGCCCTCGGTCGTCGGCTGCTCTCGAGCTTGTGGCCAGCGCGGACGCGGTTCCGTCGTCGCGCTGGCTGCCGAGCCCGTAGGCCGCGGATGCAAGCGCGACGGCGCCCGTCAGGGCGATGGCGGTGATTCTGGTTCGTCTGGACATGCGAGGAGCATCGGCCCCACGCTTGTGAGTGCTCTAAGAAAGCATTCGCAGCGCCATCACCGCCGCGCCCATCCAGGCCGCGACGTTGAGTGTGCCGCCGACGATCAGGACCGCAAATGCAAGTCGCTGCCGATTCATGTCTAGAGCAGAGACGCTCACGAGAACCGAAACAAGCGGATCTGTCGAAGTGTGGACGTCTGTTCTAGGACATCGGCGCCGGCTTCGAGAGGCGGGACTCGAACCGCAGGAGGTCGATGACCGGTCGGTGGTGGTTCGCTTGGCTCGTGCCGATACGGTCATGTGCGCGCGCTTCCGATCGGCTTCGCTCTGCTCCTGGCGCTACTCGTTGCCGAGCCGGCGGGCGCCGCTCCGCTGCCAAGCCCGATGCCCGAGATGATCCGCGGCAAGTGTCCCGGCCTCGCGAGCGCGGCCGGGTGCTTCATCGCGGCCGGGCAAGCCGACACACACGGGCGCGTGTACGAAGCCGGCGCGGTTCGTGGACGGCATCGGCGTCGGAACTCGCGCGGCTTCGCCGGCCGCCAGGCGGAGTGCTTCGGCGCCGAGCTAGTCCTGGAGCGCGGAGTCATCGACGCTGCATCGACCGCCGCGTCATACCCGCGCTCCACCCAAAGAAGCAGCGCCGACAGGAAATTGCGCTGCAGATCGATGCTGCACGAGTCGGCTGGGCGGCGCGTCTCCGCGCCGAGGGCCTCGATCGTGGAGTGCAGCCGTCGGACGTCGCCGGCCGACCACGACCGTTCTCGCGCCACGGCTGCCCAGTAGCCAGCCGGGGTTCGCGCGCGCGGCCGCGTCGCCATGCAGCGTTCATCACCGAAACGCACAACCACGCCGTGCAGACCGCGGGCGCGCTGGGACACACGCACCTGGCCACGGCCGATCAGCGTGACGGTGTTCGGCTCGACGACGGAGACCTCGCCGTCGAGGGAGGTGATGACCTTGGCCGGATGTGGTCCAGATGGCTCGTCGTAGTCGTGGCGATGCGGCCGGCGCGGCCCGCGACGCGAGTCGGCCCCGAAACTCGCATCCTCGAGCAGCACGACTCGGCTGACGCGCCGGCTTGAGGCAGCCGGTCAACCGTCAGGTCACGCGCCTTCTCAGGTGTAGACGGGGTACGGGGATGTTGTGGTCGCCACGGAACTGACTCGAACGGTACCCCAGGGCTTTCTGCATCGCCGTTCGCTGCTCCAGCGGTGACAGGATCGGTGTGGCGGCACAGGCTTCCGGCGCCGCAACAAGGCTGTATCGTCGTGGCGATGGCCGTGACGTCTCCTACGCCGAAGCTGCTCGTCGGTGTCGATCCGACGAAGAGCCCGAACGACCCTCTACGCCTCGCCGCGAAGCTTGCCCGGCGGACGGGGCTGCCGGCTGTGCTGGTGACGGTCTTTCCGCACCATCGGTTGCTCTCCGGGCCGGAAGACGAGCAACAGCGCACGATGCGCGCCGACGCCCGCGAGGACCTGCTGGAGCTCGGACGATCGTTCGACGGACTCGTCGTCGAGGATGCACTGGTGGTCGCCCGCAGCTCACCCGCGCGCGCCTTACACGAACTGGGCGAAAGCACGCCTGGAGCGCTGATCGTCGTCGGCTCGACGACGCGCGGCGCCGTTCGGCGCGTGCTGCCGGGCAGCGTCGCCCAACAGCTGTTGAGCGGAGCGTCGTGCCCGGTCGCAGTCGCTCCGCACGGTTACGGCGAGCAGGAGGATCGCGAGCTCGCGTCAGTGGGCGTCGCGTACGACGGCTCGGACGAGTCCGAGCAGGCACTCGCCGGAGCGCGACGCCTCGCCCAGCGGATGGGCGTCCGGCTGCGCATCATCACGGTTCTCGAGCGCCTGGCGTTCGGAAGCGTCCCAGCGTCCACGGCGACATCGGCGGGCTCCGCGAACCGCGTCCTCGCAGGCGCAGCTCCGCCGTGTTCACGAGGCCGCGCTGACCGTCGATCAGGGGGCCGCGGGCGTCGAAGGTGTATTTCGCGAGGGAAACGCCGTGGAGGTGCTCCTCGAGCAGAGCCAAGAAGTGGACCTGCTGATGGCAGGCTCGCGCGGCTACGGCCCACTCGGCGCCGTACTGCTGGGCGGCACGACCCGCCAGCTCACACAGGCGGCCGCCTGCCCGCTAATCGTCATTCCACGCGACCGCAGCCTAGACCTCGGCGGTGGATGCTTAGCCGCCGTGACGGCCTCGGCCGTAGCTGCCAATCGGCGCTGAGGCCACGCCGGCGGGTACGAAGGGACTCTGCCTGAGAAGGTCCCGGGTGCGCGCGCTCTGCCGCACCTCCACTCGCCTGCAAGCCGAATCCTGTCGCCGCATGTTCCCCGGGATGAGTCGGTGCGGCTCCGGACGCAACGCGTACAGCGCTACGAACCCGCGGCCGTCAGGCTGTCGAGCATGGCGTCGAGCGACGAGCGTGAGGTAGATGAGGCTTCGCCTGCGGGGTTGCGGCTGACGGCGCCGCTTCCGCTCGTCCTTTTCGTGCTGACCTTCACGACCGGGTTGGTGGACGCAGTCAGCTACCTCGGGCTCGGGCAGGTATTCACGGGGTTCGTGACGGGCAACGTCGTGCTGCTCGGGTTTGCCTTCGCCGGAGCGCCCGGCTTCTCGGTGGCCGCCCCCGTCGTATCGCTGGGGAGCTTCTTGGCGGGTGCCGTCCTCGGTGGCCGGCTCTCGGTCCATCTCGGCCATCCTCAGCACCGCTGGCTCGGGCTCGCGCTGCTCAGCGAGGCGGCCCTCGTAGGGCTCGCGGCTTTGGCAGCTATCGGGCTGGACGCGGACGAGCTGACCGATCGGCGGTTTCTGGTCATCGGCTTGCTCGGTGTGGCGATGGGGGTCCGCAACGCCTCGGTTCGCCGGCTGGCCGTGCCTGATCTCACGACGACGGTGCTCACCCTCACGATCACGGGCCTGGCCGCCGACTCCCCCTTGGCCGGCACGGAGACCAAGCGGCCTCGGCGGCGCATCATTGCCATCGCCGCCATGCTCCTCGGTGCATTCGTCGGGGCGCTGCTCGTCCGCGTCTCTCTCCTGCTTCCGCTGGTCATCATGGCCGCGCTCGTGGCCCTCACCGCCGTGGCTTATGTCGGGCAGCACGCCAGGCTGCAGCGGCACTCCCAAGAGCCACGAGCCGGTTGAGCTAGATGGCCGCAGCACCGCCTGCGAGCAATCATCCGGGCGGACCGCACTGGACCTGAGACACGACGTTCTCCCTGCAAACCCAGTACCCGGGGCGGGACTCGAACCCGCACGGCCACGAAGGGCCAATGGCTTTTGAGGCCATCGTGTCTGACCAATTCCACCACCCGGGCGGGGGTTCAGATGATACGGCCGTCGGTCAGGCCGGAACCGCGGCGGCGATCGGCGCGCCGGCCACCGTCGTCGGGCCGCTCGAGCTCGACGTGCCAGGCCTGCTGGAAGCCGCGCATCGCGAACGCCATCAGCAGCAGCTGCAGCGGCACGATCAGGGCGGTCAGCAGCGCGATCACGTCGGCTGCGATGGCCGGATCGGTGAACCCGTCGTTGTCGCGCTCGAGCCAGCCGGGCACCGACACCAGCGCGAAGATCAGCAGCACGATCGCAAGTGCCGCGATCAGCGGCAGCACCCCGCGACTCCAGCGCGCGACGAAGAACGCGAGCACCAGGTAGAGCAGGACGTAGCCGATCTGCAACGCCTTGGCGCCGGCGAGCGCCTCCCATGCGCCGAGCGAGATCACGCTCACCAGCAGCGCCGAGGCGAGCAGCAGCAGCACGACGACCAGCCGGGTTGCCCTCGACGAGGCCTTGCTCCGGTTCGGATGCTCGATCACGACGCCGGCGTCAGCCATCGTCGGGCGACCATACAATCCGCCGGCCGCTCGCTTGCGCGATCGAGCGGTCGCCGAGCGGGCGTGGTGGAACTGGCAGACACGCCAGGTTTAGGTCCTGGTGGCCGAGAGGTCTTGGGGGTTCGAGTCCCTCCGCCCGCATCCTTGGATCAGACGCTGACGAGCAGGCCGGTGGCGAACATCAGCGCCATCCCGGCCAGCAGCCCGGTCACGGCGACCGGATGCAGCGTGCGTCCCTCGCCGTCGCGCAGCGACGGGGCGAGCTGGACGATCACCTGCACGATCGCGCCCGCGCCGAAGCCGAACAGGAAGGCGGCCAGGCTCGAGTTGAACGCCGCGGCGCCGATCCACGCGCCGAGCACGGCTGGTGCGCCGGCGATCAGGCCGAGCAGGGCCAGCCGCGCGAGCGTCGGTCGCAGGTGCGCGATCGGCGCGACGATCGCGAGCCCCTCGGTCGTGTTGTGCAGCGCGAAGCCGACGACCAGGAAGGCGCCGAGCGCCAGTGCCCCGGCGGAGTAGGCGGAGCCGATCGCGACGCCCTCGCCGAGGTTGTGCAGGCCGATCCCGACCGCGACGAGCAGCGCGAGATGACCGCCGGACGCTCCCGCTTCCCGCGCTGCGCGCCGGCGCTGGTCGAGCCAGGCCGAGACACCGGTCAGCGCGAGGAACGCCACCGCCGCGCCGATCAGCACGAGCGCGGCGCCGCCGAACGCCTGCGAGCCCTCTCCGGCCAGCTCGAAGCCCTCGAGCGTGGCGTCGATCGCGAGGAACGCGAGCAGGCCGACGGTCAGCGCCATGATGCCGCGCAGCCAGCCCGGCGGGATGCGCCGGATCCACGGCAGCCAGAGCATCCCCAGCGCGACGGGGATCACGCCGACGTAGATGCCGAGCAGGGCCATCAGGCCGAAGAAGGACAGGTCGGTCGCGGGCGTCTCGACGGCGGCAGCGATCTCGTGCGCGATCGTCCCGCCGGTCGACGTGATCAGCGCGACCTCGTAGGCCTCGCCCTCGACCCACGGCTGCTGCAGGCGCACCGTGGTGGACTCGAGCCGGCCGATCGGCTGCTCGGCGCCGGCGAACTGGACGAACGCGTCGTTGACCTGCGCCTGGGCGACGCTGACTGCATCGGGCCCGTCGTTGCGCACCGTCAGCTCGATCGTGCCCGGCCGCAGCACGGTCTTCTCGACCGCGAGCTCCTCTGCGGGCGGCCCGCGCCGCTCGCCCAGGCCGGGACCGCCGAGCGCCACGAACGAGCCGATCGCCGCGAGGATCAGCAGCAGCGGAACGAGGCCGAGCAGCCACGCCGGCAATCCGCCGGTGCGGTCCCCGCGCAGCTCGCGCTCGGTGCCGGCGCGGGCCTCCATCAATCGACGACCTCGAAGAAGCCCTGCCAGCCGAGCTCGGTGAACTCGGACTGGTGGGCGTGGAACATGAACTTGCCCGCGTTGGGGAAGCGCCACTCGAGGATCCCGCGCTGGCCCTGGCAGAGCATCACCGTGTCGGTCAGCTCCGAGGGCGTCTTGCTCGTGCCCGTCGGGAAGTAGTTGAACAGGTTCCCGTGCAGGTGGAACGAGTTGATCAGGTCGTACTCGAGCACGTTGACGAGGAAGACGCGGACGAGCTCGTTGCGCTTGCTGACGATCGGCTTGTCCATGTAGGCGAAGCCGATCGTGTTGGCGGCGTAGACCTCGTTGCTGCGATCGAAGTTCGTGTCGAACCCGTTCATGACCATCACCATCTCGTCGGCTTCCTCGCGCGCGTCCTTCGGGTCGACGATGAACGCGCCGTAGAGGCCCTTGGCGATGTGCTCGGCCAGCGGGCGCACGTGGCAGTGATAGAGGTGCAGGCCGGCAGGCAACGCGTCGAACTCGTAGACCGTGCGGCCGCCGGGCGGGATCTCGCCGGCGCCGAGGCCGGGCACGCCGTCCATCTCGGCGGGGTGGATGCCGTGGAAGTGGATCGTGTGCGGATGCGCGGAGCCGTTCGCGAACGTGATCCGCAGCCGATCTCCCTCGCGGCAGCGCAGCGTGGGCCCGGGTATCCGCCCGTTGTAGGTCCAGGCGGCGAACTTCACGCCGGGCGCGACCTCGATCTCCTTGTCGGCCGCGAGACAGCTCCCACTCGCGCAGCACGCGGCCGTTCGGCAGGCGCGTGGTGGTGCCCCAGTCGAAATCGCGCAGGATCGCGTGCGGGTCGAACCCGTTAGCGCTGTTGTCGACCGTGCGGCCGTCGCGGAAGCTCGCGTGCCCGCCGGCGCTGTGGGTGGTGTGCCCGGCGTGCTCCGGCGCGGCGGCTTGAGCCTCGCCGTCCCAGGGGTGATTGTGCGGCACGGCGGAGTGCAGCGCGGCCGCCGCACCGCCGATCGCGGGCACCGATGCGGCAAGGAGACGGCGACGGCTGAGCTGAGGCATTACGCGGATTATGGCACGCCTAAACTTATTTTCTAGTCCCGCGACGCAGCTCACGGTTTCCCGGTGCGCCAGTGTTGTGGGGGCATGACTCTCCGCCAGCTCGCCATGCTGCTCGGTCTCGCCGCCCTCTGGGGCGCGTCGTTCGTGTTCATGCGCGTGGCCGTGCCCGCGTTCGGGCCGATCGTGCTCGCAGACGCGCGCGTTGCGATCGCGGGAGCCGCGCTGCTCGCTCTACGCGGCCGCGCGCGGTGCACGTCCGGTGCTGCGCTCGCGCTGGCGCGACTACCTGCTGCTGGGCACGGTCAACGCGGCGCTGCCGTTCTCGCTGCTTGCGGCGGCCCAGCTCGAGATCGAGGCCTCGCTGGCGGCCGTGCTGAACGCGATGGCGCCGCTCTGTGGAGCGCTCGTGGCGGCAGTCTGGCTGGGACAGCGCGTGACCCATGCCGCGAAGGCCGGTCTGGTGCTCGGCGTGGCCGGCGTCGCGCTCGTCGTCGGGCTGTCTCCGTTCACGCTCGACCTGCCGTTCATCCTCGCGGTGCTCGCCTGCCTGGGAGCTGCATTCGCGTACGGCGTCGGCGCGAACCTGGTGCGGGTGCGCTTCGCAGGGTGATCCGCCGCTCTCGATGGCGATCGGTCAGCAGCTCGCCGCCGCGGTCGTGCTGCTGCCGCTGATCCCCGTGATGCCGCTCCGCTCCGCCCCGGACGCGCTCGACATCGCGTGCCTCGTGGCGCTGGCGCTGGGGTCGACCGGCGTCGCCTACCTGCTCTATTTCCGGCTGCTCGCGGAGCTCGGCGCGACCGGCGGCATGACCGTGATCTTCGTCGTGCCCGTGTTCGGGGTGCTCTGGGGAGCGCTGTTCCTCGACGAGGCGATCCACCTCTCCACGGTGCTCGGCGGAGCGGTGATCCTGCTCAGCGTGTGGCTGATCACGCGCATGCCGGCAGCGCTGCCCGAGCCGGTGCCGCTCGCGGTTGCGCCCTCGGCCGACCGGAGCTAGCACTTCGGTCCGATGAACGCGTCGAGCACCGCCACGCTGTGACGGTGGGAGACGGAGATGTTCGGTGGTTGGACTGCGTCCACCGGACACCGAGCCGCTCGCAGTACTCACAGAACAGCGCGCGGATGTCGACCGAGAGGTTGGAGAAGAAGTAGCGCGGATACGCGTACTCGGCGATCCGCCCGCTCGGCAGCTTCGTCCGGAAGCGGTTGACGACGCGGCAGCCGTCGGAGTGGATCAGGCCGCGGAGGAACTGCTCGGGATCAGCAGGTAGGAGTACGACCACGGGTCCGGCGGTATCCAGTCACGAACACATGTTCGTACTGCCGCCGGACGGAATGGATAGAATCCGCCCGCGTCCGGCCGCTCTTGGGGGACTGGTCTAATGGTTACGATGGCGGTCTCCAAAACCGCAGATTGGGGTTCGATTCCCTGGTCCCCCGCTTGATCCGCGCCGTCATCTTCGACCTCGACGGCCTCCTGCTCGACTCCGAGTCCGCCTGGGACGGCGGGCGCAAGGCGCTCGTCGCCGAGCACGGCCTGGAGTGGCCGGACGGGGCGACGGAGGCGATGCTCGGCATGAGCTCGCCAGAGTGGTCGGGCTACGTACACGAGACGCTAGGGGTGCCGCTCGACCCGCCCGAGATCTCGCGCCTCGTCGTGGCGCACGTGCTCGAGAGCTACGAGGAGCGCCTTCCACTCATCCCCGGCGCCGAGGAAGCGGTCGAGCGGATCGCCGCGCGCTGGCCGCTGGCGCTCGCATCGTCCTCGAACAAGTCGGTCATCGACCAGGTGATGGAGACCTCGGGATGGGGAGAGGTGTTCCGATTCTGGGTCTCGTCCGAGGAGGTCGGCCGCGGCAAGCCGGCGCCCGACGTGTTCCTCGAAGCCGCCCGCAGGCTGGACGTCGAGCCGGCGAGCGCGGCAGGCGTCGAAGACTCCCGCAACGGCATCCTCGCCGCGCGCGCGGCCGGCCTGCGCGTGATCGCGATCCCCAACCACGAGTTTCCGCCGGGCGCCGAGGCGCTGGCGGCCGCCGACGCGGTGCTCGACTCGCTGGGCGAGCTGACGCCCGACGTGGTCGCGGGCTGAGCCTAGGCCGCGCACGTAGTCGCTGACGGTGCGCGTGGCTATGATCGGACCGTCCGCTGCGGGCGAAGTGTTGTGGTTGCACAGAAGCCTTCCAAGCTTCTAGGGCGGGTTCGATTCCCGTCGCCCGCTTGCGAGACAGCCACGGGGAGTGGCGCAGTCTGGTAGCGCACCCGGCTGGGGGCCGGGCGGTCGCAGGTTCAAATCCTGTCTCCCCGATCGACACGAAACCCTGCAAGCATTGGCCTTTTCGCTCCGTTCGGCCGGGTCTGCGGATGGCAACGGGGCACAATGGGTCCAAACCCTGCGCGGGAGGGGCGAACTGGCTGTTGCGGCTATTAGGCCGCGGTGAAGCGGCCTCGGGCGCCGGCAACCTCTAGATCAAGTGGGGCTCGTACCACGGCCGCTGGACCACTCCTGAAGCGGGCGCAGACCTGCGCGGGTCCGACTCCCGCACGTGCAACTCGGGCGCAACCGCCGCTTCCGCGAGGAGTCGATCGAGGAGTGGGTCCGCCGACTCGAGCAACACAACGCCAGGACCTGAGCGCGGGCCTTCCGGCCACCTGAGTGTTGGCCTGGAGCCCAACCCGAGTGACGTGCCCGACGTCTCGCGTTTGACGACTATGGTCACTGGGTGAGCGGAGAGTGTCCGTTCTTCAGGATGCCGTGCGTCCTCGCGGCGTCAGGTGTCGATCCGAGCGCCGCCGCTGGTGATTGTTTGTCACGTAGCGGCCGTGACGGTGCCGGTTAAGCGATTGGAGCCGTAGGCGACGCGGCGACCTCGGGGGACCAATCGCCCACCAGCTGATCGACCATGGCGATCGCCTGACCGTGCGTCAGACGTCCTGGCTCTCCGAACAGCCGCACGGCACATCCCTCGATGAGGACCAGGATCTCGATCGCGCTCATGGCAGGGTCCGTGATGCGCAGCTGGCCTGCGCGCTGCCCTTCCTCGATCACGCGCGTGAGCAACTCCTCGGTCATGGCCGATTGGCCGTAGGCGGCCGGCGCGATCTCCGAATTGATCGATGCCTCGTGCCAGAACGCGATCCAGACCCGCCAGCCGACGTCGTGACGAGGCGTGTCGAGCACTGCGCGCGTGAAGCGGCGCAGCTTCGCGGGCGCCGCATCCCGCCCCCGATCGCGCGCTCCATGTCGGCGAGGAACTCGGCGCCGACGTGCTGCAGCGTCCCGACGAGGAGGTCTTCCTTCGTCGGGAAGTGATGCAACAGCGTGCCGGTGCTGATACCGACGTGGCCGGCCACGTCGCGCACGCTGGTGTGCGAGTAACCCTTCGTCGCTATCAGGTGGGCGCATGCTCCGGTGAGCTGACGCTTTCGTCTCCGCTTGGTCCAGCCGCACGCGCGGAGTCTTGGTCTCGACCATCGCCGACGGCACGTCGGGCACCATAGTGGTCAGCGGTGATCGGTCATCCGCTCGCCAAACGCCCGGTTGCTCGAGCGGCGCGACCGAGACGATGGGGGCGCGCCATCAAGCCTGGCGGGCAAGATGACCGCCGTCGATGACGATCGATTCCCCGTTGATGTAGGGCGACTCGTCGGTCGCGAGGAAGACGAACAGGTTCGCGATCTCCTCGATCCGTGCCGATCCGTCCGAGCGGGATCGGCGCCGCGATGTCGGCCAGGAAGGCGGCGTCGGCGCCGCCGTCGAGCGCCAGCCCGCGCGAGTCCACGTGGCCCGGCGGACACGCAGTTGGCGCGGATGCCGTGCGGCGGCCAGCTCGATCGCCATCGTCTTCGTGAGCAGGATCACGCCGGCCTTGGAGGCGTTGTAGGCGGCGACTCCCGGGCTCGGCGACGTGCCCGTTGTTCGACGCAGTGCTGAGGATCACCCCGCCGCGGCCCTGCTCGATCATCACGCGAGCCGCCTGCTGGCTGATCAGGAAGACCGCCGTCAGGTCGACCGCGAGCGTCTGCTCCCAGTCCTCGAGCGAGTGCTCGACGAATGACGCCCAGCGCGCGATCCCGGCGTTGTTGACGAGGATGTCGATCCCGCCGATGCGCTCCTCGGCCGCTGCGCGAGCTCATCGCAGAAGCCCGGTTCGGTCACGTCGCCCGCGATCGCGTGGACTTCACCCTCGGCGCGAAGTTGCCGCCGCGGTCGCCTGCACGCGTTCGGACACGACGTCGCAGAGCAGCACGCGCGCCCCCTCCTGTACGAAGCGCTGGGCGATTGCCGCGGCCGATGCCCCGGCCGGCACCGGTCACGATCGCCGCTTTGCCGTCGAGCCGTCCCATCCGGGTCAGCCCGCCGCGCTCGGGCGGCCGGAACTGGTACCCGGCGCGCAGCCCGCCGTCGACGGGGAGCTCGATCCCCGTGATGTAGGACGACTCGTCGCCGGCGAGGAACAAGATCGCGTGCGCAAGCTCCATCGGGTCGGCCGCGCGTGCCATCGGCGTGATCGCGAGCACGCTCCCGAGCGTGCCCGGCACCGAGTCGCTCCTCCTCGTAGGCCATCTCGGTCAGCACCGGCCCGGGGCAGACGGTGTTGACGCGGACGCCGTCGGGCGCGGCCATGATCGCGACGTTACGTCCGAGTCCGATCAACGCGGACTTCGCGGCGTGGTACGCGGCCAGGTTCGGCCCACCGACCAGGCCGAAGACGGAGGCGATGTTGATGATCGAGCCGGTGCGCTGTGCGCGCAGGATCGGCAGGCATGTCTTCATGCCGAGGAAGACGCCGGTCGCGTTGATCGCCATCAGCGCGTTCCAGCCCTCCAGCGTCTCTTCCTCGACCGTCTCCATGCGTGCGATGCCTGCGTTGTTCACGAGCACGTGCAGGCCCCCGAGCTCGCCGCGCGTCTCGGCGACGACGTCCTTCCACTGCTCCTCGTCGCGCACGTCAAGCCTGCGGAAGGCCGCCGTCAGCCCCGCCTCGACCAGTTCGCGCGTCAGCTTGGCTCCGCGCTCCTCCAGCACGTCGGTGACCATCACCGCGGCGCCGTGCCGCGCGAGGGTCGTGGCGTAGGCGGCGCCGAGCCCGCGCGCCGCGCCGGTGACGATCGCGACCTTGCCTTCGAGTCGCCCGCTCATCGTCCCGCCCACAGGAACGGCGGGATCGTGTTGCGCCCGATCACGTCGGCCAGCGTCTCGTGGCGCTTGACGAGGGCGGAGCGGCCGCGATCGGCGACGACTGTGGCCGGGCGGCCGAAGGCGTTCATCTGCGTGCCGCTCGTGTCGCAGTAAGCCCCCTGGTTGAGCAGCACCAGCAGATCGCCCGGCCGACCTCCGGCATGTGGACGTCCTCGGCGACCGAGTCGTAGACGCAGGTCTGGCCGACGATCTCGGTCAGGCGATCCGCGCCCGGTTCCGGTTCGGCGTCGGGGCGATCGGCGATCACCACCGGTGCGGCCACGCGCATCGCGCCCTTGCTCGTGAACATCTGCATCGACCCGTCGAAGACGACGTAGTCGCGCGCCGGGGCTCCGTGCCCCGGCTTCACCTCGACCACCTCGCCGACGAAGATCGCGGCGTTCGCGACCTGGTAGCCGCCGGTCTCGAACTGGATCAGCGGCCGGGCATCAGCGGGGAACGCCTGCTCGAGCTCGTCCACGATCGCGTCGACGTAGGCGTCGAGCGGCGGCAGCGGATGGAAGTCGCCGTCAGACGTGTCGCCGGGCGTCGCCAGGTAGACCCACTCGCCGCCGCGGAAGCCGCCGCCGAGATCGAGCCGCTCGCAGCGAGCGCCGTGCTCGGCCTCGATCCGCTTGGCGAAGGCGCAGATCTCGCGGCGCAGGCGGCGTGGTGCATGACCTCCCGCTCGGGCGTGTAGTCGCCCATGTAGCCCGAGAAGCCGACGTGGTGGTGCAGGCCGACGAAGTCGAGGTCGATCGCTGGCGATCACGTGCTCGACGGCGCGGTCTGCGTCACCGTTGGCGACGTTGTTGCCGAACTTGCCTTCGCCGATGCGCAGCGTCGACTCGAAGCTGGGGTCCTTGCTGAGCAGCTCGCGGTAGGTGAGCTGGACCCGCACGGTGCAGTCGACGGCGCGTCCGACCTCGGCCGCGATCCGCTCGAGTCGCTCGACCTCCTCCAGCGAGTCGATGTTCACCTGCAGGATGCCCGAGCTCGGCCGCCGCCCGCAGCGCGCCGTCGCTCTTGCCGTTCCCGTTGAGGATGATGTCGCTCCGGCGGCACGCCGCACTGCAGCGCCAGCTGGAGCTCGTTCTCGCCGGTGCAGTCGATCTTCGCGCCGCGCGGATGCAGGACCCGCACGACCGCCAGCGTGTTCTGTGCCTTCATCGAGAAGGCGACGTCGGTGCTCGGATAGCGCGCGCGGAAGGCGTCGCGGAAGCGTGCGAAGTTATCCAGCAACGTGGACCGCGAGAAGATCCACAACGGCGTGCCGTATCGCTCTGCGAGCTCCCGCACCTGGCAGCCGTCGAAGCGGAGGCCGTGCACGTCGCTCTGAAGTTCCGGCGGCCATCCTCGGCGCGATCGCGCCGATGTTAAGACTGACATGCTCTGGCTCCTTTCGAGGGGACTACTCGGCGGCGCACGACGCCACCGGCGCGGACTCCGGTCGGACCGGAGGGATCGAGTGCGGCGCGTCCGCCGACGAACACCCAGGCGATGCCCGTCGCCGGCTGTGCGGGGTCCGCATACGTCGCCCGGTCGATCAGGCGCTCCGGGTCGAAGACGACGAGGTCGGCGCGTAGGCCCGCCTCGATCCGCCCCCGATCGCTCAGGCCGATCCGCGCCGCGGCCCGCGACGACAGCCGGGCGATCGCCTCGCGCGCTTCGATGACGCCTTCGCGAAGCGCGTAGTGCCCGAGCAGTCGCGGCGCCGTTCCCCAGAGGCGCGGATGCGGCCGCTGCGAGAAGATGCCGTCGCTGCCGATCAACATCCGCGGATGCGCGGCGATCGTGCGCACCGTTGCCTCGTCCGCATACTCGAGCAGGAACGTGGTCTGCAGCCGGCATTCGACGAGCAGGTCGATCGCCGCCTGCGCGGGATCAACGCCGCGGTCCTCGGCGAGCGCTGCCAGCGTGCGCCCGACCGCATCCGGAGGGCCATCCTCGCCGCAGTCGACGATCGTGATCGCCTCCGCTCCGCACTGCACGAGGTGGTTCTCCTGGCCGGCCGCCTCGTCCCACATGTCCGCGACCAAGTGTGGGTGCTCGCTCTTGTCGCGGAGGCGCGCGAGCATGCGCGCCGGTCCGCCCGCGTGCGCCCACAGCGGCAAGGTCGCCGTGAGCGTCGTGGCGCCCGCCGTATACGGATACTGGTCGAACGTCACGTCGAGGCCCTCTTCGACCGCCTCGTCGATCAGCTCCAGCAGCCGGGGCAGCAGCCCGGCGTTGCGCTTGCCCAGTACCTTCAGGTGGGTGAGGTTCAGGGCTGCGCCGCTCGAGCGCGAGACCGCCACCATCTCCGAGACGGCCTCGAGCAGGCGGCTGCTCTCGCTGCGGATGTGCGGAATCAGGAAGCCGCCGTACTCGGCGGCGACGCCTGCCAACGCCACGAGCTCCTGCGTCTCCGCGAACGCCGCGGGCGTGTAGATGAGCCCGAACGA
Source organism: uncultured Solirubrobacteraceae bacterium (assembly GCA_963721315.1). Lineage (GTDB taxonomy): Bacteria > Actinomycetota > Thermoleophilia > Solirubrobacterales > Solirubrobacteraceae > DASQMT01. The sequence continues at coordinate 599,208 of CAVRIU010000004.1, read as the reverse complement.
GAGACCCCACGCGCCCGCCTGCATTCCTTCGTGCACGTGGCCGCACATCTCGTCGAGCTCGGTCGCCGTCGGCGCCCGGCGGTCTCCGCCCATGACCGCGTCGCGCACCGCGCCGTGCGGGACGAGTGGGCACAGACTCGTGGCGGGCCGGGTGTCGTCGAGCGCCGCCAGGTAGTCGTCGATCGACCTCCAGGGCCACTCCTCGGGTCCTTCGCCCTCGAAGACCCGCAGGTAGGCGCGGCGATCGGCAAGCCGGTCCGCCGTGACGGGTGCCGGCCCGACGCCGTCCTGGTTGACGAGCTCGGTGGTGAAGCCCTGCGTGATCTTGCACTCGAGCGCCGGGTCGACGAACGGACGCAGCGCGCAGTGACTGTGCATGTCGACGAAGCCGGGCGCCACCGCCAGCCCGTCGAGTTCGATCACGCTCGCCGCTTCGAAGTCCAGTGCCGGCCCGACGCCGACGATGCTCTGGCCGGCGATTGCGACGTCGCCGCGTACCGGCATGACCTCGCCGGGATAGATGAGCCCGTCGCGTAGCAGGACGTCAGCCGAACGCGCCACGGGCGCTCACCTCGATCCGCTCGACCACGTGTTGGCCGTCGACCACATACGCGTAGTCGAAGTTGGCCATCGACGCGCAGGCGTGATTGGGCACGATCCGCAGGCGCTCGCCGATCGCGACGCCGTCGCGCCGATCGAGCGTCAGCCAGCCGTGCTCCTCGGAGAGCCCGACGACCTTGATGTCGTCGCGGCCCTCGACGACGCCGTAGCCGTCGACGACCTTGACGCCGTGGACTCCGGCATCCGAGCTGAGCGCCTTCGAGCCGGCATCCACGATCGCGCGCCCTGACGCGCGGACCTCGACGACCGCCGTCAGGACGCTCAGCGCGCAATCCTCGATCGCTGCGGCGCCGAGACCGACCTGCATCGCGTCGTAGAAGACATAGTTCCCGGGGCGCACCTCGGTGATCCCCGGCACGTCGATCGTCTGCAGGACCGACGGCGTCGCCCCGCTGGAGATCGTCTCGACTCCCAGCGCCTCGCCTGCTGCGACGAGCTCTGCGAGACGCCGACGCACGACGCGCTCACGTTCCGCGGGGTCCGGAATCGCATAGGCATAGCCCTCGTGCGTGCAGATGCCGCGCAGGCGCAACGCCGGCCGGCGGCGCACGGCGGCGGCGATCCGCTCGAGTGGCGCGCCCAGCTCCACGCCGGCTCGGTCCAGACCCGTGTCGACCTCGATCATCACGTCCAACGTGATCCCGGCGTCGTCCGCGGCCACGGCGAGCGTCTCGACGGCGTCCTCGCGATCGACGGCGGCGATGATGCGTGCGCGCGCGCGAGGGCAAGCAGCCGGCTCACCTTGCGGGCGCCGACGATCGGATAGCAGACGAAGATGTCATCCAGGCCGCCGGCGATCAGCGCCTCGGCCTCGCTCAGCTTCGCCACGGTGTATCCGCGGGCGCCGTGCGCGCGCTGGCGGCGGGCGATCCAGACCGACTTGTGGGTCTTGGCGTGCGGACGCAGCGCCAACCCGTGGGCATCGGCGGCGGCCGCCATTCGCGCCAGGTTCGCCTCGAGCCGCTCGCGCTCGATCAGCAGCGCCGGAGTGTCGAGCTCGTCCACGGTCGCGTCGATCGACGGGGGCGTCATCGGCGGCCCGCGGTCATCGGCTCCACGCGTGTGCGCGGGGCTGCTTCCAGCAGCTCGCGCGTGTAAGCCGTCCCCGGCTGCGCGAACACGCGGCCCGTCTCGCCGAGCTCGACGATGCGGCCGTCGCGCATCACGAGCACGCGATCCGCGAGCGCGCGCACGACCGACAGGTCGTGGGTGACGAAGAGGACGGTCAGATCGGAGTCCCGGCGCAGCCGTCGCACCAGCTCGAGGATCGCGGCCTGGACGGAGACGTCGAGTGCCGAGACGACCTCGTCGCACAACACCACGCGCGGCTCGGCGGCCAGCGCGCGGGCGAGGGCGACGCGCTGCTGCTGACCCCCGCTCAGCTCGCTCGGATGGCGATCGAGTACGCCGGCATCGAGTTGCACGTCGGCGAGCAGCTCCTCGACACGGCGTGCGCTCTGCTTGGCTCCCCGCTCCGGGAAATATGCGTCGAGCGGGCGCCGGAGGATGCGGCGCACCGAGTGGCGCGGGTTCAGCGACGACGCCGGGTTCTGGAAGACGATCTGGATCTCGCGGCGCGCGACGGCTTGACGATCGCCGGTCAGCAGCGGGAGCACGACGCCGTTGTAGCGCACCTCCCCGGTGGCGGCGCCGTGCAGCCCGACGAGCGTACGCAGGAGAGTCGACTTGCCCGAGCCGCTCTCCCCGACGATGCCGAGGACCTCGGAGCGGATGACTTCCACCGAGAACGACTCCAGCACCACCCGGGCGTCGCTGCCGCGGCCATGGGTGCATGTGAGCTCGTTCGCGGACAGGATCATGGGAGCGGGGTCGGGCCTGCGGGCGCGTTCGAGCGGACGTCGCTCCGAGCCGAGCTCGCCGAGCTCCGCCGCGCGCACGCAGCGAACGCTGCGACCCGCCTCGGTCCGGAGCGCGATCGGACCCGCGCGGCAGACTTCGCGGACGTGGCGGCAGCGCGCCGCGAACGCGCAGCGATCCGCGACCACGCGTGCGGGCGGAACGCCCGCGATCGCGACGAGCGTCTCGTCGCGGTCGACTGCCGGGACGGCATCGAGCAGCGCCGCGGTGTAGGGGTGCCGCGGCGCGGCGAAGAGCGCGCGTGCCGGCGCCTGCTCGACGACTTCGCCCGCGTACATGATCGCGATCTCATCGCACAGACCGTTGAGGAGGGCCAGATCGTGGCTGACGTAGATCGTCGCCGTACCGAGCCGGCGGACGAGCTGCTCGATCAGGCTCGAGACGACCGCCTGGGTGGTGACGTCGAGCCCGGTTGTTGGCTCGTCCAGGATCAGCACGAGCGGTTCGCACGCCAGCGCGATCGCGAGCGCGATGCGCTGCTGCTGGCCGCCGCTGAACTCGAACGGGTAGCGACCGACCGAGCTCGCCGGCAGCTCGACCTGCTCGAGCATCGTGGCGGCGCGCTCGCGCGCGTCCCGCTCATCGACGTCGAGATGAGCGCGGAGAACCTCCCCGAGCTGCGCCCCGACGGTGCGGTACGGCGTGAGCGAGGTCGACGCGTCCTGGGGCAGGTACGCGATCGCGCGTCCCCAGTGGCGCCGCAGCTCCTTGCGCGAGCAGGCGAGCAGGTCGACGCCGGCGAGCAGAGCCTGGCCCGAGCGCTCGGTCATCCCCGGCAACGGGAACCCGGTCGCCGCCAGCACGGTCGTCGACTTGCCGCAGCCCGACTCGCCCGCGAGACCGAGGATCCGGCCCGGCTGCACGCGCAGCGACACGTCCGACACGACCCGCTTGACGGCGCCCGGCGTGCCGTAGCCGACAGACAGCGCGCGGATCTCGAACGCGGCGGCGGTCATCAGAAGACGCCCTTCGCAGAGCCGGACTCGCGCGCGAGCGCGCGTGAACCGGCGTCGGCGAGCATGTTGAAGGCGATCGCGAGCAGCGCGATCATCGCCGCCGGCGCCAGCGCGACGAGCGGCACCTGGCTGAGGAGCGAGCGGCCCTCGGAGACCATCAGGCCCCAGTTGGGCGAGGGTGGCTGTGCGCCCACGCCGAGGAAGTTCAGCGTGGCGACGAAGATGACCGCGTGCGTGAGTCGCAGTGCGAACTCGACTGACAGCGTGCCGCTGATGTTAGGCAGCACCTCGCGGAGCGCGACCGAGGTCGCGCTCTCGCCGCGGGTGCGCGCGATCTCCACGTAATCGTTGGCGGACGCCACTTGGGCGGCGCCGCGCAAGACCCTGGCGATTCGCGGCGCGAACACCAGCCCGACACCCAGCACGAGCACGAGCGACGACTGGCCGAGCCCGGCCACGAAGAGGAGCACGAGCAGGATCGGCGGCATCGCGAGGGTGAGATCCGTCACCCGCGTGAACAGCGCATCGAGCCAGCCGCCGCGGTATCCGGCGATCACACCGAGCAGCCCGCCGGATGCGAACGCCAGCACGATGCCGAGGAAGGGCAACCAGATCACCCCACGTCCGCCCCAGAGGACGCGGCTGAGTACGTCGCGCCCGAGCCCGTCCGTGCCGAGCGGATGGCCGGCCGATGGGCCGCGCAGCGGAAGCCCGACCGCGGTCTCGGTCGGTGAGTACGGCGCGATCCACGGCCCGGCGACGATCACGACGGTCATGATCGCCAGCAGGATGACCGCGATGCGTCCTTCGATCGGCCGCACGGTCGCACGGATGAAGCCGAGGCGCGCGGTGCGAGCCGGGCGCGATCCTTCGAGCGCGACTCCGACGCTCATCGTGCTCCCGCGCGCCGCAAGGTCGGGTTCAGCACGATGACCAGCGCGTCGGCGGCGAAGTTGATGATGATGTAGCTCGCGCCGATGACCATGGTCACGGCCTGCACGATCGTCACGTCGTTTGAGTTGATCGCCTCGACGAGCTCGCGGCCGACCCCCGGGAAGCCGAAGACCGTCTCGACGACGACCACGCCGGCCAGCAGCTCGGCGAGGTTGAGCGCCATCACGTTCACCACGCGGCCGCGCGCCATCGGCACGACGTGCCGCCAGGTGAGCCGCTGCGGCGAGAGCCCACGCAGCGCGGCCGACCGGACGTATGGCGCGGCGACGACCTCGCGGACCGCGATCCTGACCTGCCTCGCCATGTGCGGGATCACGACGAGCGCGAGCGTCACGGCGGGCAGCACGTAGGCCTGGAACTGCTGCGACGACGACCCGAACAGCACTACGCCGCTCGAGATCGGGAACAGCCCGAGCGAGACCGCGAACACGAACAGCACGACGACGCCGATCGTGAACTCCGGGATCGCCGCGAGCCCGAGCACGCCGAACGACAGGCCGGCATCGAGCGTGGAATCGGGTCGCTTGCCGGTCGCCAGGCCGAGGGCGACCGCGATCGGAGCTGCGATCAGGAACGCGAACAGCGCCAGCAGCATCGTGCGGCCGAGCCGCGGCAGCACGCGCTCGGCGACGGGCTCCTTCGTGACGATCGAGTTCCCGAGATCGCCGCGCACGAAGCGGCCCGCCCAGTGCAGGTAGCCGGCGATCGGGCCGCGATCGAGGCCCTGCTCCTCCTCGAACTGGGCCACCTGCTCCGGGCTCGCGGTCTTGCCCAGGAAGACCTTGGCCGGGTCTGCCGGGATGATTTGCGTGGCTCCGTATACGATCACGGATATGAACACGAGCGTCAGGACCGTCAACCCGAATTTGCGGGCGATCGCGCTCCCGACCCGTCGCGTCGCCACCGACGGCACCTAGGTGAGGTACGCGGTGCGCAGCGTTACCAGCGTCCCCCAGTTCACTTCCAGGCCCTTGACGTTCTTCTTCTTGGGCCAGATGAAGTCGCCCGAGCAGGGGATGATCGACGAAGCGCCTTCGGCGATGATCGTGGCAGCCTCGGCGATCTTCGCCTTCTGCTCGGCCTCGTCGTTCGTCGCGACGGCCTCCGTGAACAGCTGCGCCGGCTTTGGATCGGTGAACTTGGACTCGTTGTACGCCCCGCCGGGGGTGTAGAGCAACGGCGGCAGCGCGACCGTCAGCTGGCGCAACCAGGCGTCCATGAACACGGGCTCCTGGTAGAGCACGTTGGTCTGATACGTCTGGACCTGGTTGACCTTGACGTCGATGGTCACGCCGGCCTCGGCGGCCATCTCCTTGTAGAGCACCGGGATGTCGGTCACGCCGGGGAAGAACTCCGAGGTGTGCAGCGTGAACGACAGGTTCTCCTGTCCCGCCTCCTTGAGCAGCGCCTTCGCCTGCTCCACGTCGCGGGCTGGTGGCTCCAGGTCCTGCGGGAAGTACGGGTCGGAGGGCGGGATGAGGACATCGGCCGTGATGCCGGCGCGGCCGAAGTAGATCTGGTCGACGATCTTCTGGCGGTCGATCAACAGCTTGAGCGCCTTGACCACGCGCGGATCGTCGAACGGCGCCTTGTCGCCCTGGAACACGATCACGGGGAAGCTGCCACCCGGCTCGCTGAGCACCTCCGCGGCATCCGACCCCTCGACCTGCGAGAGGAACTTGTACTCCATCGAGTCGCCGAGATGGGCGGAGCCGTCGGTGACGCTCTGCACCTTCGCAGCCTGCTCCGGCACGGCCACCAGCCGCACCCCGTCGAGGTAGGGCACGTCCGGCTCCCAGTAGCTCGGGTTGCGCTCCCCCTCGAACAGGCTGCCGGGCTGGAACGACTTGACCTTGAACGGACCGGTTCCCGCAGGCTTGGCGAAGTCCTTGGTCCCGGCTTGGGCGATGTTGGTGTAGAAGCCGCCGAGCAGCGCCGGGAGGAAGAAGTTCGGTCGCTCGAGCCGGATCTGCACGAGCGTCGGGCTCTTCGCCTTGACCCCCGCCGGCTTCACGTACTGCTCGAAGATCGCGACGCCCGGCGCCTTCGCCCTTGGGGTCGAAGTCCTGCTGCAGCGTCCACACGGCGTCGTCGGCCGTGAACGGCTTGCCGTCGTGGAACTCGACGCCCGACCGGAGGCGGAACTCCCAGCTCGTGCCGTCCGCGTTCGACTCCCATGACTCGGCCAGGCCCGGCGTGACCTTGAAGTCCTTGTCGATGCGGGTCAGGCCGTCGAACACCATCGCCTGGGAGAGGATGTCGTTCGTGTTGATGGGCACGATCGGGTTGAGGCGATCGGCGTTGTTCGTGTCGGTCACCGACACCTCGAGCAGGCCGCCGCGGGCCGGACCGCCGGACTGCGCGGGCGAGCCCTCCGTGGTCGAATTGGAGTCGCCGCCGCAGGCGTCGAGCCCGCCGATCGCGATCACCCCGAACCCCAGACCTGCGCCTCGTTGCAACAAACGGCGGCGCGTGATCTCGCCCCCTGTGAGGTCGGCGCGGTTGCTCGCCATGGCCCAGTCTCCTCCGGTCCGCCCTACGGGCTATCGATCGAACGTACGAGTGACAGCGCGGCCAGGCTAACCACTGGTCGCGCGACGGTCAACACGTGCTCGAACGCGTCCTACGTGTCGGCCGCCTCGGCGGAGCTGCCGCCCGCCGGCCCCTTTCTCGTGCCGAGCACGATCAGCGTCTTGGTGCCGGTGATCTTGCTGCTCCTGCGCACCTGGTCGATCACGCGCTTGAGGTGATCCACGTCGTTGACGCGCAGCCGGATCAGCGCGTCGGGATCACCCGCGAGGGTGAACGACTCGACGAGCTCGGGCAGATCGGCGACCGCCGACTCGATCTCGGCGACCTGCGTCCCGGAAGCGAACCGCAGCTCGGTGAACGCCTCGAGATTGCCGCCGAGCATGCCGTGATCGAGCAGGGCGGTGTAGCCGCGCACGATGCCGAACCCCTCCAAGCGGTCGATGCGTCGCTTTGCTGCGGCGGGCGACAGGTTCACGCGGCGGCCGATCTCGCTCGCCGAACGGCGCCCGTCCTCGACGAGTAGCTCGAGTATCCGCTCGTCAATTGCGTCGAGCGCTTTGTGTCGCATGGAGAAAACCTAACGTCAAGGCACGCCCGGACGCAAAGTATGTGCGCTCGTTGTGAGAACCCGTTCGGTCATCTCGACATCGGCGACGCCGCACGGTGAGACTACGACCATGACCGTCGCCGACCCCACGACGAGTCTCACGACCCTCGGCGCGGTCGAGAACCGGGTCCTGTGGCTGGCGACGTAGCATCGTCCACCACGCGAACAAGGTTCGCACGACGCCGTCGGGCGTGAAGGTCGGCGGCCATCAGGCGTCGTCGGCGTCGATGGTCTCGATCATGACGGCGCTCTACTTCGAGCACCTGCGCGCGCCGGACCGCGTCTCGGTCAAGCCGCACGCCTCGCCGGTGCTGCACGCGATCGAGTACCTGCTCGGAGCGCTCGAGCCGGGGTATCTGACGCCGCTGCGGCAGTTCGGCGGCCTGCAGAGCTATCCGAGCCGCACCAAGGATCCGGTCCCGGCCGACTTCTCGACCGGCTCGGTCGGAATCGGCGCGACCGCGCCGATCTGGAGCGCGATCGCGCATCGCTACGTCGCCGGTCACTTCGAGGTGCCGCAGGGCGGCAGGCAGGTGGCGCTCCTCGGTGACGCCGAGCTCGACGAGGGCGCGATCTGGGAGGCGCTCGTCGACCCGATCGTCCCGCGCCTCGGCGAGGTCCTGTGGGTCGTCGACCTCAACCGCCAGTCGCTGGACCGGATCGTGCCCGACATCGCGGCCGGTCGCATCGCGGCGATGTTCGAGGCCGCCGGCTGGCACACGGTCACCGTCAAGTACGGCCGCCGGCTGCGCGAGCTGTTCGAGCGCGACCTGGGCCGGAGCTGCGCGCCCGGATCGACGAGATGCCCAACGAGGAGTACCAGCGGCTGCTGCGCGTCAGGGGCGACGGAGCTGCGCGAGCGGCTGCCCGGCGACGGCTCGAGTCGCGCAGGGCTCGCGCAGCTGATCGCCGAGCTCGACGACGAGGAGCTGCTGCACGCGATTCGCGATCTCGGCGGCCACGACCTCGGCGATCTGCTCGACGCGTTCGCCGCGGCCGACGCCGTCACCGACCGGCCGTCGGTGATCTTCGCCTACACGATCAAGGCGTGGCGGCTGCCGACGCAGGGTCATCCGGCCAACCACTCGGCGCTGCTGTCCGTCGGCGAGTGGGAGCGCCTTGCCCGATCGCTCGGCGCCGATGCGGCGATCCGTGGGCGCGCGTTCGCGGAAGGCTCGCCCGAGGCCGAGCTGTGCCGCGCGGCGGCCGAACGGCTGGAGCGCGACGAGCTGCCGCTCAGGCCGCCGCCGACGGTGCCCGCCGACGTCGGGCGCACGCACGTCGGCAAGGCGTCGACGCAGCAGGCGTTCGGCCGCTTCTTCGTCGACCTCGCGCACGACGCGCCGGACGTCGCCGCGCGCGTCGTCACCGTCAGCCCCGACGTCGCCTCGTCGACCAACCTCGGCGGCTGGATCAACCGGGTCGGGATCTGGCACCTCGGCGAGCGCATCGACTGGTTCGCCGACGACACCGACACGCTCGTGCGCTGGCGGGAGACCGAGCACGGCCAGCACATCGAGCTCGGGATCGCCGAGGGCAACCTCGTCGGGCTGCTCGGCGAGCTCGGCGCGACCTGGTCGCGCGACGGGCAGCCGCTGCTGCCGATCGGCACGCATCTACGACCCGTTCGTCAACCGCGCGCTGGAGCCGTGGTCGTTCGGGATGTACGCCGGCGGCCAGTCGATCCTCGTCGGCACGCCGTCGGGCGTGACGCTCGCGCCCGAGGGCGGCGCGCACCAGTCGATCATCACGCCGTCGGTCGGGCTCGAGCAGCCGCGCTGCATCGCCTGGGAGCCCGCCTTCGGCCAGGACCTCGAGTGGACGCTGCTGCACGCGCTCTCGCTGCTCGGCCGCCCCGACGGCACCTCGGCCTACTTCCGGCTGACGACGCGGCCGATCGACCAGGCGCTGGCGGCGCTTCCCGACGATCCGGCGCAGCGCGAGCGGCGACGCCGGCAGGTCCTCGCGGGCGGCTATCGCGCTGCGCCGGGCCGGCGGCGGGCCCGAGGTGATCGCTGGTCGGCATGGGAGCGGTCATCGCCGAAGTCGTCGCGGCGGCCGACGAGCTCGAGTCCGCGGGCGGTGGCCTGCGACGTCGTCTGCCTGACGTCGGCCGATCTCGTCTTCCGCGCGCTGCAGGCGCGCCAGGGACTCGCCGACGGAGACGATGCGATCCTCGACGAGCTGTTCCCCGAGCAGCGGGCCGCGCCGATCGTCACCGTGCTCGACGGCCATCCGCACACGCTCAGCTTCCTCGCCGGCGATTCGGCGCGACCCGATCGCCAGCCTCGGCGTCGACGACTTCGGGCAGTCCGGCGACGTCGACGACCTCTACCGGCACTTCGGCATCGACGCCGACACGATCGTCGGCGCCGCCGTCGATCTGATCGACGAGTCGCACCGAGCGGGCGCGGGGACGGCACCGAGGTGACCGTCCCGTCCGCGCTCGCAAATCGGATCGCCGGTGCGGTCGACGCCGCCACCGGCGAGCTGGTCGACGCCACGGCGCGGGCGGTGCAAATTCCGAGCATCACGCCGAACTTCCCGGGCGTGGAGCCCGCCGATCACCTCGGCCGCGAGAGCGAGGTGTCGGCGCTCGTCGCGGAGCTGCTCGAGGACGTCGGCGCCGAGATCGATCGCTTCGCCGTCGCGCCAGGGCGCGAGAATTGCGTAGGTGTCCTGCGCGGGCGCGGCGGTGGGCGCTCGCTGATCCTCAACGGCCACGTCGACGTGGTGCCTCCGCAACCGGCGGAGGTCTGGACGGGGGCCGATCCGTTCAGCGGGCGCGTGACCGACGGGCGGATCTTCGGGCGCGGCGCCTGCGACATGAAGGGCGGGCTGATGGCCGAGGTCGTTCGCCGTGCGCGCGCTGGTCGCCGCGGGGGTCCGCCTGCGTGGCGATCTGATCCTGCAGGCCGTGGTCGGCGAGGAGATGATGGAGCACGAGATCGGGACAACGGCCTGCCTGCGCCGCGGCCCCCTCGCCGACGGCGCCGTCGTCGCCGAGCCGTCCGCCGGCGATGCGCCGCTCGCGGTCAGCGCCGTGACCGCGGGATTGCTGTGGTGCGCGGTCACCGTCAGAGGGCTAGGCACCGCACGCCGGCATGCGCTCGGAGACCGTCCGCCCCGGTGGTCGTGGCGCAGCGGCGGGCGTCAACGCGATCGACAAGGCGTTCCTCGTGCACCGGGCGCTCAGCGAGCTCGAGCAGGAATGGCTCCTGCACCAGGCAGTCGCCGACGTTTCCGCCTGGCAGCTTCACGATCCATGCCGGCGCCGTCATCGGTGGTCCCGCGGGCAGCCTCGTCCCATTCGGCCTGGCCGAGTACACGACGCTCGAATGCATCGTCTGGCACGACCCGCTCCAGGATGCCGACGCGGTGCGGCGCGAGATCGAGGCGGCGATCACGGCCGCGACCGCCGATGACCCCTGGCTGCGCGATCATCCGCCGGAAGTGGTGTGGAAGCATCGCTGGCCCGCAGCGGTCATCGATCTGGCTCATCCGCTGGTCGCGGCGGCGGCCGCCGCGCGTGAGACCGCGACCGGACGGGCGGCGCCCGTACGCGGCTTCCCGGCCGTGGCGGACACGAGCTATCTGATCGCGGCGGGAGTGCCCGCCGTGACCTGCGGACCGGGCGACATCGCCCAGGCTCATGCGGTCGACGAGCACGTGCAGGTCGACGAGCTGCTCGCCGCCACGCGCACCTACGCACTGCTGGCCGCCGACTGGTGCTCGACCGCCTGACCCGTGCAGGAACGGTTGACAAGCGAGACTCCGATCTCAGATCCTAGGCTCATGAAAACGGCACCGTCCACGGCGGACCTGGTCCCGGATTCCCGCCGGCCGAGTTCCACGAGCGCCGTCAGCGCGCCGCCGCTGCGGCGCGGGCCGAGGGTTACGACGCGCTGCTCGTCGTCGGGCGCTCGAGCGGGACGCTCGACAGCATCGGCAACGTCCACTGGCTCACGCGCCACTACTACGTGCCGCCGGTCGTGACGCCGACGGGATTCTGGTCCGCGTACGGGCACGACTGCGTTCTGATCGACTCCGACGGCCGCTCGGCGCTGGTCTGCGTCGGCGTCACCGATCCGCCGGTGATCGACGACGTCCGCACCGGCTTCGACGTCGAGCAGGGGCTGCTCGACGCGGTGCGCGAGTTCGGGCTCGAGAACGCGCCGCGTCGGGCTCGCCGGCAGCGAGGTCATGGGCCATGCGCTCGGAGCGCGCCTGACGCGCGAGCTGCCGGGCATGGAGCTCGTGCCCTGCGACCTGCTGCTCGCGCGCCTCCGCCTGACGCTCTCCGAGGCCGAGTGCGAGATGGTGCGCCAGTCGACGCGCGTGGGCTGCGAGATCCTCGGAGCGGCGCTCTCGAAGGCCGACCGTCGGCGCCACCGACGGGGACCTCGTCGCGGCCGGCTGGGACGTCGCGGCGCGCGTTCCGCGCACGCAGCACTGGAACTTCATCGCCTCCGGCGTGCGCTCGAACGAGTACGCGTCCGGCTCGCTGCCGTCATGGGACGCCGTCACCCCCTACGAAGCGGGCGACATGATCCATCCCGACTGCTACGGCTACGTCGACGGCTACATGTACGACGTGCAGCGGACCGTCGTCATCGGCGGGCGGCCGACGCCGCGGCAGGCGTGGCTGATCGACGGCTGCTGGGAGATGATCCAGGCGCTCACCGCGGCGCTCCACGATGGCGTGACGTGCCGCGAGATCCACACCGTCGGCACGCAAGTTCGTGCAGGACCACGGCAGTGACAAGCTCGACAGCGCGTGGTCGCAGTACGGGCACTTCGGACATGGCTACTCGTCCGGCTTCGACTGGCCGTGGCTCGGCAACCGCACGCCCGGGCGTCGACGATCCGCTCGTCGCGCCGTTCGCCGTCACGATCGAGTTGTGGTGGGGAGAGAAGGACGTCGGCGCCGCCCTGATCGAGGACAACCTGCTCGTGCTGCACGATCGGGTGGAGAACCTGACTGCGGCGATCCCGAAGCATCCGGGCCCAGACGCCGCGTGACCGAGCAGGTCGGCCATCTGATCGATGGCTACACGCAGCCTTCGCTCGACGGCCGGACTTTCCAGACTCGCAACCCTGCGACCGGCGCGGTTCTTGCGGATGTCGCGTTCGGAGGCGCCGAGGACGTCGACGCGGCCGTGCAAGCGGCTTGGCGCGCCTTCGACTCGAGATCCTGGCGCGACCTCGCGCCCGCGGAGCGGGCGCGTCGCCTGCGCGCGCTCGCTCTTCTGGTGCGCGACGACGCCGATGCCCTCGCCCGGACCGAATCCTCGGACAGCGGCAAGCCACTCACGGCCGCGCGCTCGGATGTCATCGCGACTGCGGGGCTGCTGGACTTCGTCGCCACCTTGCCCGAGCACGTACGCGGAGCCGTCTACGCCGAGCAGCGCGATTACCTGGCGTATTCCCGACGCGTTCCCTACGGCGTCGTGGGAGCGATCGCACCGTGGAACTTCCCGTTCATGCTCGCCGCCTGGAAGACCGCGCCCGCGCTCGCGGTCGGTAACTCCGTCGTGCTCAAGATGGCCGAGCAGACGCCGCTATCCACCGTCCGCTACGGGCAGTTGGCGATCGAGGCCGGTATCCCGCCTGGGGTATTGAACATCGTGCACGGCGACGGCCCGACGACCGGAGCGGCGCTCGCCGCGCATCCCAGCGTGCCGAAGATCACCTTCACGGGCTCGACGGAGGTGGGACGCGCGATCCTCCGTGCAGCAAGCGACGGCATTCAGAGCTGCCACCTCGAGCTCGGCGGCAAGAACGCCAACATCGTCTTGCCGAGCGCCGACCTCGATCAGGCGCTGGCGGGTTCGCTGTTCACCAGCTTCTTCCACGGGGGTCAGATCTGCACCTCGGGCTCGCGGCTGCTGGTGCATGAATCGGTCGCCGATGAGCTGCTGGATCGGCTCCGGGTGCGCGCCGGCGCTCTTCGTATCGGTGATCCGCTCGATGCCGCCACGCAGATCGGGCCGCTGATCACGCCTGAGCACGCCGACCGTGTACGCGAGTACGTGCGGTCGGGGCTCGACGACGGGGCGACGCTCCTCGTGGGCAACGAGACCCCGCAGATCGAGGCCCATCTAGATCCGGGTGGTTTCGTCGCCCCGACGGTGTTCACGGAGGTGGATCCGCAGACGCGGATCGCTCAGGAGGAGATCTTCGGCCCGGTGTTGAGCGTGCTGCGGTTCTCCGACGTCGACCAGGCGGTGGCTCTGGCCAATGACGTCTCTTACGGACTCGCGACAACCGTCTGGACGGCCCGCTTGGACGAGGCGCTGAGCTTGGCCGACCGCCTGGATACCGGAATTGTCTGGACGAATTGCACCCATCATCTTCAATGGCATGTGCCGTACGAAGGTGCCAAGCAGTCCGGCCTCGGCGAGGATCTGGGGGTTGAGTGCACAGCGACGTTCACCCGCCTGCGAGTGCACTACGTCCACGGCGGTTCCGACCGGCTCACGTGGGCTGATCCCTAGACGTCGGCGAGCATCTCCGTGAGCGCCGCCGCGCCCCGGGCGACCGACTCGACGGGGACGCGCTCGTCCGGCGCGTGAAACAGCCGCGGAACTCCGTCGAACCACGCGCGGTAGCGGCAGCGGCAGAAACCCATAGCCGCGGATGCCGAGGCGGGCGAGGTTCTGCGCGTCGCTGCCGCCGGCCAGGACGAACGGCAGCGCGCGGCCGTCGGGGTCGATGCGCTTCACGGCGCGCGGCGCACGCGTCGTAAAGAGGGCCGTCGGGTGGCGCCTCGACTCCCGGCGACCGGACCAGCACCTCGATCGTCTCTCCGGGCTCCAGCAGCGCCGCCACCGCGCTCTCCGCCTGCCGCTCCTGGCCGGGAACGAAGCGGCAGTCGACGATCAACTCGGCGCGGTCGGGCACGACGTTCACCTTGCCTCCAGCGGCGAGCACGGTGGGCACGAAGCGGGTGGCCGCACCCAGCCGCGCGAGCGAACCGAGCTCGCCAAGCGCGTCGAGCGCATCCTCGCCGGAGGTGCCGAGCATCTCCGCTGCGACATCGAGCAGCGCCGAGTGCGCGCGCGGAGGCTCCTCGTCCAGGCGCAGCTGCGCGATGCGGCCGACGAGCTCGGCGATCCGGACGACCGGATTGGGAACCCGCGTCAGCGCCGCGTGACCGGCCGGCCCGGTCGCCACGATGCGCAGCCACAGCATGCCCTTCTCACCGCACTGGATCGGGTAGAGGCGGCGGCCGCCCGGAAGATGGATCGTGAAGCCGCCGACCTCACCGATCGCCTCGGTGACGCCGTCGAGCAGCTCGGGCCGCTGATCGGCGATCCAGCGACTCCCGAGGACTCCGCCCATCTCCTCGTCGGCGAAGTACGCGAACACCAAAGTCCGCCGCGCCCCGCCGCGCGCCGCGAGCTCCGTCTGCGCGGCCAGCATCGCGCCCACGGCGGCCTTCATGTCCAGCGCACCGCGACCCCAGAGACAGCCGTCCGCCTCGACCGCCCCGAACGGATCATGGGTCCATCCGTGGTCCTGCGCCGGTACGACGTCCAGATGACCATGGACCAGCAACGGCGGCAGCTTCGCCTCCCGTCCCGGCACCCGGGCCACGACGGAGCAGCGCCCCGGCTCCGGTTCGACGACGTCGCAGCTCAGCCCGGCGGAGGCCAGCGTGTCCACCACGTAGCGGGCAGCGGGCTCCTCGGTCGCGCCCGGGTTGCTGGTGTCCATGCGTACGAGCGCGCGACAGTGTTCGAGCGCGGCGGCGCCGACGGCGCTGCTCATGCCGCGCGCACCGCGCCGCCGGGACGCGCTCCCGTCGTCCGCCCGTCGCTGACGACGGGGATGCCGCCGACGAGCACGTGATCGATTCCCGCCGGATGGCGGGCCATGTCCCCGGGCGTGGTGCGATCGGCCACGCGGCGAGGATCGAGCACGACGACGTCGGCGACGCTCCCGGCGGCGAGCGTGCCGCGGTCGCGCAGCCCCATGGCCTGCGCCGGCAGCGCAGCCAGGCGACGCACGGCGTCCTCGAGGCTGTACAGCCCGAGCTCGCGCACGTAGTGCGCGAGAGTCCGCGCGACATAGCCGTACGACGAGGCACTCCACTGATATGGGCAGTCGCTGCCCCTCGCCGCAGGTGACCACGCCGTCGCTGCCGAGGCTGCAGTAGGGCAGGCGCAGCAGCTCGCGGAGATCGTCCTCGGTTGCGTAGACGTGGCGGATCCCGATCGCGGGAAACGCCTCACCCGCCTCCAAGAGCGCCGCGCATGCGTAGCCGGCCACGGTCGTGCCGGCGCCGGCCGCCAATTCCGTCAGCGCTCGACCGTTGTGCTCGGGATGAGTCGGGCTCGAGGAGATGTAGATGCGCTCGTAGCCCGCGGCACGCACGAGGAAGTTCTCGCCGCGCGCGAACCAGTCCTCGACGCGGTCCTGCACGGCGCGGTCGCGCAGGCGCGAGAGCACCTGCTCCGGCGTGCCGGCCGCGACCTCGCGCGGGAACAGGTCCATCAAGAGGCCGGGCCCCCAGATCTCGGGAAACGTGTCGACCCACACCGGCTGACCGCTCTCGGCCAGCTCGTCCACGGCGGCACGCGCGGCGGCGGTCTCCTGCGCCGGTGCATACGGGCGCGGCGCGAAGTGCGAGAGCTGCAGGCGGACGTCGCCGCGACGAGCAACCTCGATCGCCTCGCGCGTGGCAGCGGCGAAGCGCTCGCCGCGGTTGCGGATGTGCGTGGCGTAGACCCCGTCGTGGCGGGCGACCACCGTCGCCAGCGCTGCCAGCTCGTCGACGTCCGCGTAGCAGCCGGGCTGGTACTCGAGACCGCTCGACAGGCCGATCCCGCCCGCGGCGAGCGCCTCGTCGAGCAAGCGCCTCCATGCGTGCGAGCTCCGCTCGCGTCGGGGGGCGGTCCTCGAGGCCCATCACGGCATTGCGGAGAGCGCCGTGGGGGACCAGCGTCGCGGCATTGACCGCCAGCTCGCTGAGGCGGTCGACGTACTCTCCGAACGTCCGCCAGTCGATCTCGACTCCCCACCCCGAGTCGTACGCGAACGCGACGCGGCGAACGTCGTGCTCGGGCTCCGCCGGCGCGACACCGCCACCACAGTTGCCGTTGACGACCGTCGTGACGCCCTGGCGCACCGCGCTCTCGGCGCCGGGGAACGCGAGCACCGTGAAGTCGGCGTGTGCGTGGACGTCGATGAAACCGGGCGTCACGACTCGCCCGCGCGCGTCGATCTCGATTGCGTCCGGCGCGGCCTCGCCGGCCGGCAGGCCGATCGAGGCGATCCGGCCGCCTTCGATCAGGACGTCGGCGAGCCGGCCGGGCGTCCCCGTGCCGTCGACGACGGTGCCGCCGCGGATCAGCGTGCGCACCGGGGCCGCCGTCATGCGAACGCTCCGCGCGGCGGATGCAGGAGCAGCGGGATCTCCACGAGCGTCGACTCCGCACGGGCGCGCGCGGCCGCGAGGACGGCGTCGAGCTCCTCCGGGCGGTCGCAGCGAACGCCGACGAGGCCGAATGCTCGTGCGAGATCGGGGAAGCTCGGATTCGTCAGCTCGTGCACGCTGGAGCGGCCGTACGCGTGGCGCAGGTTGTCGCGAACCGCGCCGAAGGCGTTGTCGTTGGCCACCACCACCGTGATGCGGAGCCCGAGGGCGCGCAGCGCCGCCAACTCGGTCGCCGAGTAGAGGAACGCTCCGTCGCCGGCGAGCGCGGTCACCTCGGCGTCCGGCCGCGCGAGCTTCGCGCCGATGGCTGCCGGCAGGGCCGCCCCGAGCGTGCCGGTCCCCCAGGGGTGGCGCAAGCGGCGCGGCGCGGGCGGGGCCAGGAGCCGGTGAAGCCACACGCCGAGGAGGCTGTCCGCCACGACGACTCCATCCTCCGGCAGCGCCGAGCACAGGGCGCTGAGCCAGCTCTGCGACGCGTCCTGGAAGGGCTGCCAGCCAGGTCTCGACGACGGCTCGCGCCTCATCGAGTTGTCCGGCGCTCCAGCCGGGGGCCGGCGAGCCACCGCACGACGGCAGGGCCGAAGCCAGGCCGTCGACCAGGGTGGGCACGTGACCGCGAAGCCGCGCGGCCGCCTGGACATGCTGCTGATCGCGGTCGTCCCAGTCGATCAGCACGCGCCGCCCGGGATCCGTCCCGGCGAGGATCGCGTGGTCCCATCGGGCTGTGTTCTGAGCGCCGGCCAGCGGAGTCCCGATCACGACGATCGCGTCGGCGGCGGTCACGAGCTCCGCCGCGCCTCCGTGCGGGGACCAGCCGCTCGGGATCGCCAGCGGATGATCCCCGGGCAGCAGCCCCGGCGCGAAACCGTCGGCGATCAGCGGCGCGCCGAGCGCCTCGGCCAGGCGCATCGCGGGATTGGAGGCCTCGCCCGCACGGCCGGCGCTCGCCAGGGCGGTGGCGCTCGCGAGGATCAGCGGCTCGCCGGGCAGCGGCCAGCAAGGAGAGGGCCGGCGCGTCGTCCGCGACCGCGCGGCGCACGTGCGGCCGCACGGCGGCACGCCGGCTCGGCGGGGACGGGTGCGGTCAGCGCAGCGGACGGGATCTCCAGCACCACAGCGCCCGGGCGCTCGAACGCGAGTTGTGAGAGCAGCCCGTCGACCACCTGGCCGAGCGCGGCATCCGGCGCGAGGCGGACATGGCGATGCGCGACCGCTCCCGCCAGGCCTTCCTGGCCGGCCTCGGCCTCCACCAGGAAGAGCACCGGGTCCTGGCTGGCGCTCGCCTCCATGAGCGGCGTCGCCGAGTTGGCGAGACCCGCGCGCGGGACGCTCGTCGCCGCCGCCACTCCGCCACCGGCCCACGCCTCTCCGACGGCGGCAAAGCCCGCGCCCTGCTCGTGGCGGGCGAGGATCGGGTCGATCCCCTCCACGTCGTGGAGCGCGTCGTAGATCGGGTACGCGCCGTGCCCCGGCACGCCGTGCAGGTGCCGCACGCCGCCGCGGACCAGCGCCTCGAGGACTGCGTGAGCGCCGGTGAACCGGACACCGGCGCCGGCGCTCGTCGTCGGCGCGCTCACGGGACCGAATCCGCAAGCGGCGTCAGCGCGCTCTCGGCGGCGGCCGCGAGATCGAGCAACTCAGCATCGGCGAACGGGCGGCCCACGAGCTGGATCGAGAGCGGCGGCGGCTCGCGCACCGTCGGCAGCACGATCGCCGGCTGACCGGTCAGGCTTGCCAGCCAGAATGGCCGCGGGTAGCCCCACACCGCCGGCTCGCGGCGGTGATCCTCGCGCTCGAATGCGCGCTCGAGGTCGTCGGTGCGAATCGCGCCGGCGGTCGTCGCCGGGGTCAGCAGCGCGTCCAGCCCGAGCTCGCCGAACGCGGTCGCCACGGCCGCGGCGATCTCATGCCGAGCCGCGTGCGCGCGCATCGTCAGGATCGCCGGCACCGCGTGGGCGACGCGCAGCATCGACGCGATGTCGGGGGAGATCGGGGCCCCGGCTTGCAACCAGCCGGTGTACGCCGCCGCCCACTCCGGCAGGTCGATCGCAAGCAGCGCTCCCGCGACGTGACGGCTCTGCGGCAGCGCGACCGGGACGACGTCGGCGCCGGCCGCCGTGAGCTGAGCGACCGCCGCGTCCCAGCCGTGCCGCGCGCGCGGCTCGACGACCTCGAACAGCTCGTCGTCGACGATACCCAGCCGCGCGCCCGTCAGATCCCTGGGTCGAGGCGACTCGAGGCGGGCGCGAAGCTGCTCGAGCGCCGGCTCCTGCGCCGAGGCCGAGTCTCCGGGGTCGTGACCGACCATCGCGGTGAGCAGCGCCCGGACGTCGGCGACGGTCGCGGCGAGCGGTCCGACGTGGTCGAGCGAGTCGCTGGCCACGAGCACGCCCGAGCGGCCGACCGCGCCGAAGGTGGGCTTGATGCCGACGATGCCGCACAGCGCCGCGGGCAGCCGCACCGAGCAGGCGGTGTCCGTTCCCACCGCGCCGACCGCGAGGCCGCCGCCGACGGCGGCCGCGGAGCCGCCGCTCGAGCCGCCCGCGATCAGCGTGGGGTCGGCCGGATTGACGGTCGGTGGCGTCGTCGTGCTTCCTGCGAGCTCGGCGGTTCTGGTCTTGCCGAGCACCAGCGCGCCGGCCGCGCGCAGCCGCGCCACGACCGGAGCGTCGCGCTCCGGCACGCGAGCCGGGACCGCACGGGTGCCCAACGACGTCGGTAGTCCGGCCACATCCACGAGATCCTTAACGGCCACCGTCGTCCCGAGCAGCGGGCCGGGTGGCTCACCGTGCCGGAGTGCCGCGTCGAGCGCAGCGGCATCCCGCAGGACGGCGGGCTCGTCGACCGCTGTGAACGCGCGCAGAACCGGGTCGCGCGCCGCGATCGCCGCCAAGGCTGCCACGGCGACCTCGTGCACCGACAACGCTCCCCCGGCCGCCGCCCGCGCGCGGGCGGCGACGGACGCGGGCACAGGTGCGCTCAGGTTCGCGGCCACGGGTCAGCGGCACGGAAGACCGGTGGCGGCGCAGCGACCGGGGCAGGCCGATCCCACAGCGTCGACATCATCGCCGCGAAAGGCGCCCCCGCTGCGATGTCCGCGTCGAGTCGCTCCAGATCGATGGTGCCGCCGGTCAGGGCGGCCGCGAAGGCGGCCAGCTCGCTCGAGTGGTCGTCGGACGGCGCCACCGGCGGGACTATAACGGTGAGATCTGCGATGAAAGGCGACGGCTCGGCGCGATTCCGGCGCGGCTCCGTCGGTCCTCGCCGGCGTGCCGCATCCGGCAGCCCCGATGGTCGGTTGACAGGTCGCGACGTGTGTAACTAAGGTGGCTGGATCCCAAGATCTCAGATCGCCTGCTGCGTGATCGAGGAGGTCCGTAGCGACCATGAATGATGTTCCTCCGCCTCTGGACCGTGCGCGCGAGGCGATGGCGTCAGCGGAGGTCGACGCGGTCCTGGTCGCGTCGCCCGGCCTCGTCGCGTTCCTCACGGGTCACGTCGTGCCGGCCTTCCTGGCCTATCCGTCGCGCGACGGTCGGCTGGAGAAGCCGACGCTTGCGCTTGTGACGGCCGACGGCGCAGCGACCGTCGGAGCAGCCCCGTCACCCGACGTCGGCGCAGCGATCCCATACGGAGCGGGCGCGCGTGGACTGCTCGACGCGCCCGAGGCATTCGGGGCGCTCGCCGGCGCCGCCGAGGAGCTCGGATTCACGGGTGGACGCGTGGCGGTGGAGCAGGCGCTCGTACCCGCGGCGGCGGTCGCCGCGCTGAGCGTCGCCGTGCCAGGCGCAGTGCTCGTGGCGCTCGACGGCTTGCTACGGACCGCGAAGGCGGCCAAGTCGGATGAAGAGCTCGAAGGGCTGCGCGAGGCGATAGCGCTGTGCGACGCCGGCCAGGACGCGGTCCGGGCCGCGACCGAGCCCGGCCGCAGCGAGCTCGAGCTCTATGCCTCGGCCGTCCGAGCGATGAACGGGTGCGCCGACTCGCTCGTCATCTCGCTCGGAGAGATCCAGGTCGGCGAGCGCGGCGAGCAGATGGCCGGCGCGCCCACCCGCGCCCGGGTGGCCGAAGGTGAGCTCGTGATGTGCGACCTGGCGCCACGTCATCCGAATGGCTGGTGGGGCGACTCGTGCATGACGGTGGCGTGCGGGGAGCCCGACCCGGCCGTGCGCGCCACGTGGACCGAGCTTCGCGACGCGATGGAGGCCGGTCGCGAGCTGCTGCGACCGGGCGTCGCCGCGGGAGACGTGTATGCGGCAATGGAACTTCACGCGGGCGAGTTGCCGGGCCACGGCGGTCACTCGATCGGTCGCGATCACTACGAGGACCCAGTCATCGCTCCCGGCAACCGCGAGCCGCTGAGCGGGGGGACGGTCATCGTGCTCGAGCCCGGGCGCTACGGCGACGGGCGGGGCATGCGCATCGAGCACGCATTCCGCGTGACGCCGGACGGAGGGGAGCGCCTGTCGGCGTTCTCGCTGGAGCTGTGAGCGAGATGGGCGTCGCGCCTGAGCTGGCCGGCCGCGTCGCGATCGTCACAGGGGCCGGGCGCGGCATCGGCCGCGCGTCCGCGCTCGCGCTGGCCGCGCGCGCCGCCGCGGTCGTGGCGGCGGACGTGCGTGCCGACAGCGCCGAGGCGACCGCCGAGCTCATACGTGAGCAGGGGGGCGACGCGCGCGGGGTCGCCGCCGACATCGCCGACGAGGCGGACATCGACGGGCTGGTGACCACGGCGCTGGACGAGTACGGCCGCGTCGACGCGCTGCATGCCAACGCGGCGATCCAGTGGTTCGGCACGATCCTCGACTGCCCGCCAGAGCAATGGGACCGGACGTTCGCCGTGAACCTCCGCGGCGTCTACCTGATCGCGCGGCGGTGCATCCCGGAGATGGTGCGCAACGGCGGCGGCGCGATCGTCGCGACGTCGTCCGACTGCGCGATCCGCACCTGCGCGCAGGCGGCGGCGTACGTCTCCGCCAAGTCCGGGCTGAACGGGTTGATCCGATCGATCGCCGTCGACTTCGGCTCGCGGGGCATTCGCGCGAACATCGTCACCCCGGGCGTGACGGACACGCCGGGGTTGCGCGGGCTCTACTCGGAGGGGGATCGCACGCCCGAGGAGGGGATCGCGCGTGCCGCCGCGCTGAGCCCACTCGGCCGTATCGGCAGGCCGGAGGACCTCGCGGAGGCCGTCGCGTTCCTGTGCAGCGATCGCGCCCAGTTCATCACCGGCGCGAACCTGATGGTCGACGGCGGCATGACCGTGACCTATGGCGCCGACTGACCACAGCCTCGGCGCCGACGTGCAGGGGCGCCGCGCCGCGGTGCGCGCGGCACTCGCCGATCGGGGGGTCGACGCCGCTCTGGTGACATCGCAGCCGGGTTTCACCTATCTCACGGGCTACGTCACACCGTCGTGGGCGAACAGAGCTCGGCCGATGGCCCTGTTGCTGCGCGGCGACAGCGCGGTGTGCATCGTCTCGGACGCCGAGAGCGCGCGCGTCGCGGAGCTCGCGATCGACGTCGAGCTCGAACCGTACATCGACCCGTTGTCGCACACGGTCGGCGAGACGACCGTGCTCGACTTCAGCCATGCGGTCGCGGCGAAGGTGGTCGCGGGATTGCGCGATCACGACATCCGGTCGCTCGCCGCGGAGATCGGCGCGCCGGCGATACCGGGGCTGCCGTACGACGCCTTGAACAGCGTGCGCGACCAACTGGGGTGCAGCCTCGTCGACATCGGCCCGCTGCTCCTGCCGCTGCGGTGTCGCAAGAGCGAGCGCGAGATCGGCTGCGCGCGGCGCGCGGCTGCTGCGCTCGGGCGCACGTTCGAGGCATTCGCCGAGCGCGCCCGTCCTGGCATGACCGAGCGCGAGCTGCACTCGGTGCTGCTGGAGGCGGCCGGGCGCGCCGGGAGCCCACAGCCTCGGTTATGCAGTGGTCGTAGCGGGCGCGTGGAGACCCCTGTTGGGGCCGCCCGGCGAGCGGATGTGGCGCGACGGGGAGCTGCTGATGGTGGACGTCGGCCTCGTCGTCGACGGCTACTGGGCCGATTTCTGCCGTCACTTCGCGGCTGGCTACGTGACCGCCGATCAGAGCGCGGCTTACGCGCAGGTCGTCGCCGCCGTCGACGCCGGGCGCACCACGGCACGCGCGGGAGCGGTCGCGTCAACGGTCGCGGCGGCGATCGCGGACGTGCTGCCTGTCGACGGCGAGCACGGCTTCGGGCGCCTCGGGCACGGCATCGGCCTCGATCTGACCGAGCCGCCGTCGCTACACCACGACGATCACACGGCCCTCGAGCCGGGCATGACGCTGTGCATCGAGCCCGCAGCGTGGTTCGAGGGCGTCGGCCACGTCGTCGCCGAGGAGATGATCGCGGTCACCTCGTCGGGCGCCGAGGTGCTCTCGCCCGGCATCCCCGAATCGATCCAGGTCCTGCGCGCGTGAGCGTCTCCGTCGAACACGGCCATGCTGCGGCGCCGGCAACCGCACGCGAGCTGTTGGCCCAACTCGTCGCGGCGGGCTCGCCCAACCCACCGGGCGACGAGCGCGCGGTCGCGGCGACGATCGAGCGCGCCGCCGCGCGCCTCGGGCTGCCATCCCCGGTGCGGCACGCGCGGCGCGCCGAGCGGCCCAACCTGATCTTCGAGATCGGGAGCGGCTCACCGCGGCTGCTGCTCGCCGCGCACATGGACACGATGCCGCCCGGCGACCCT
Organism: uncultured Solirubrobacteraceae bacterium; assembly: GCA_963721315.1. Classification (GTDB taxonomy): domain Bacteria; phylum Actinomycetota; class Thermoleophilia; order Solirubrobacterales; family Solirubrobacteraceae; genus DASQMT01. Next base: position 575,499 of record CAVRIU010000004.1, on the reverse strand, counting down.
GACGCCTGGGAGACCGATCCCTTCACGCTGAGCGAGCGCGGCGGGCGGCTGATAGGGCTCGGTGCGGCCGACATGAAGGCGGCGATCGCAGCGATGCTCGCGGCCGCCGCTCGCGTCGTGCGACGCCCGACGGCGCGCGGCACGCTGGTGCTCGTGTTCACCAGCGACGAGGAGAACGGGTCGGCGGACGGCATGGAATGGCTCTGCCGGCAAGGCCTGATCGTCGCGGATGCGGCGGTCATGTGCGAGCCGGCGAGCGTCGGCCCGGCGTCGTGGGAGGCGATCTTCGTCGCGCAGCGCGGCTCGTGCGTCGTCCGCCTGCGTGCGACCGGCGAGCCCGGACATTCGGGCGCTCCCGTCGCCGCGTCGGAGCGTGCGAGCGCCGCGTTCGCGGCGTCGTTGTCGGCGCTCGTCGCGGCCGACGCGTTCCCGGAGCCGGCGCATCCGGTGGACGGAACCCGTCCACTGGTGAACGTGGCCACGATGGTCCGCGGCGGCGAGGTTCCCTTCGCCCATCCGGCCGCCCTAGAAGCGATCATCGAGGTGCGCACGATCACTGGCATGACCGAGGACGGCGTCCTGCAGCGATTGCGCAGCGTCCTCGGGGAGGCCGGCGTCGATGCGGATCGGGTCTCGCTGGGGCCCGCGTCCGCCGGCGGCTGGATCCCGGCCGGCGAGACCGTGCGCGACCGCAGACTCCTGGGCGCCGCGCGGCGGGCGTGGGCGCAAGCGATCGGCCCAGTCCCGCGCGAGGCCGTCCTGCCCTGCGGTACCGACTCGTCCCACGTCGACGCACTGGGGATCCCCGCCCTGCCGGCATTCGGGCCGGGCAGCCTCGCGGACGCTCACCGGCCGAACGAGTCGCTGCCGCTCGACGACCTGCCGCGTGCGATCGACCTGTTCGAGGCCCTGGCGCGCGACTACCTGGGAACCACATGACGACCGCGGCCAAGACGGTGATGCCGACCGGCGACCGATTGCGTACCAAGACGCTCGTCGAGCAGGTAGCGCAGTCGCTCGAGCGCGCGATCCTCACCGGAGAGCTCCAACCGGGGCGCGAGCTGCGTCAGGAGGAGCTCTGCGCGAGCTTCGGTATCTCGCGCACCCCGGTCCGCGAGGCGTTACGCCGCCTCGAGGCTCAAGGGATGGTCGAGTTGCTGGCGAACCGCACGGCGCTCGTACGGCGCCTGGCCCACGCGGATGTTGCCGATCTGTACGAGGTGCGGGCCGACCTCGAAGGCCGCGCGTGCGAGCGCGCGGCATCGCGGCTGACCGCGGACGTCATGCACGAGATCGAAGACGCGCAGGCCGAGCTCGAGCGTGTCAGCGCAAGGTTGACGATCGTGCCCAACGGCGTGGAGCCGGCCGATCTGCACGACCGGCTGCGGATTCCGAACGATCGCTTCCACACAGCGATCCACGAGGCGGGCGCCAGCCCACTGCTCTCGGAGCTGATCAAGCAGGTCTGGAACCGCTTTCCCAAGGACTACGTGTGGCGCATGCTGTCGCGCGACGAGGACGTCGTCGGCCTGAACTGCGACCAGCACCGGGAGATCATGGCCGCGCTCGCGTCACGGCGTCCGGCGACCGCGCGGCGCGCGATGCGCGATCACGTCCTGAGGTCGGGCGAGCTGCTCATCGACTACCTGGATCGCAAGGGCTATTGGTCCGCATCCACGTCCACTTCCACGTCCACATCCACATCGGCGCGACCCCAGCGACGCCGGGCCCACACCCGAGGAGGCACTCATGACCGGTTCATCCGACCCCGCGGATCCGATTCTCGACCCGATGACGAGACGGCGGCTGATCCTCGCCGGCGTCGGCGGCATCGGCGCGATGAGCGCCACCGGCTGGCTCGCGGGCTGCGGCGGGAGCGACAACGCCGCCGACGACTCCGCCGGGACGCCGGCGACGAAGGCCACGCGAGGTGGACGCGTCAAGGTCGCGTTCGGCGACGCGCTCTCGACGGACAACACCGACCCCACGACGGCCTTCACATACCTCGCGATCGTCTACAGCGGGCTCTGCTTCGATGCGCTCGTGCATCTGGACGACGAGTGGAACGTCTCGCCGATGCTCGCAGAGGAGTGGACCGTCTCACCGGACTTCCGCGAGTACACGTTCAAGCTCCGCGACGGCGTCGAGTTCCACTCCGGCAAGACGATGGACAGCAAGGACGTCGCCTTCAGCTTCCGGCGCATCTTCGACAAGGACGTCGCCTCAGCGGGACTGAGCGTCTTCGATCCGGTGCTCGCCCCGAAGGGGATCAGTACCCCGGATGCCCGGACCATCCGCTTCGAGCTCAAGGCGCCGGATGCGTACTTCCTGATCAAGGCCGGCCACTTCTACGGCAAGGTCGTCCCTGACGGGACCTCCGACTTCGCGCCCGAGAAGGGCTCGTTCGGCACCGGCCCGTTCAAGGTGGTCTCGTTCAAGGGCGGTCAGGGCTTTGAGACCGAGCGCCATGCGAACTACTGGCAGAGCGGGAAGCCGTACCTCGATGCGGTCTCGGGCGTGGTGATCACGGAGGCGGCGACGCGAGCTCAGGCGGTGCTCACGGGCGACAGCGACGTCACCGACCCGCCCGCGTTCTCGACGCTGCCGCAGTTCGAGTCCTCGAGCACCGCGACGCTTCTGGAGAGCCCGTTCGGGCCCGCGTTCGTGTTCGGCATCGACACGTCGACCGCACCGTTCGACGACGCCGATTTCCGCAAGGGCGCCAAGTTGGCCGTCGACCGCCAGAAGATGGTCGACATCGTGGCCCGCGGCTTCGCCACGGTCAGCCCCGACACGGTCGTCAATCCGAACGAGGTGTACTTCCCGGAGAGCTTCGAGCCGTACCCCTACGATCCCGAGCAGGCCAAGTCGCTCGTCACCAAGGCGGGCGGATCGCCGAGCATGACGATCTGGACCACCGGGGGCCTGCGGGCGCTCGGCGACGGGGCGACCCTGCTGAAGGAGCAATGGGCGGCCGCCGGGATCCAGGCGGACGTCAAGAGCGTCTCCTTCGACGATCTGTTCGGAAAGCGCTTCCTCAGCGAGAAGATCGTCGCGAACTACTGGTTGCGCCAGCACTTCTCCACGATCATGCCGTTCATGTACACGACCGGGAGTCCGTACAACGAGGCCAGGATCGCGGATCCGGAGCTCGATGGGCTCATCAACAAGCTGCAGCGGACGCCGCTCGACCAGGGTGGCGATCAGGTGCTGGCCGATGCGCTGAGCCGCTACCAGGAGCAGGCCGCGACGATCTGGCCATTCCACATGAAGGAGGTCTGGGGTGTCAAGAAGCGCCTGAAGGCGGCGGAGATCACCCCCGTCGAGGTGCTCGACCTGCGCAACGCGTTCGTTTCGTAGCAAGCCAGGCAGAGGCAGGACGGCATGCGCTACGCCTCACGGCGGCTTATCGCGGCAGCGGCGACGCTGCTGCTGATCTCGCTGCTCACGTTCTTCGCCACCAACGTGGTGCCGAACGATCCCGCACGGATTGCGCTGGGGCGTACCGCAACTCCTGAGCAGCTTGCCGCTTACCGGACGCAGCAGGGACTCGACGAGCCGGTGCTAGCGCGCTACGTCGAGTGGATCGGCGACTTCGTCACGGGCGACTGGGGCGAGTCGACGCTCAACCAGCGCCCGGTCCGCTCGGAGGTCCTGCCGCGCGTAGCGCGCTCGATCACGATCGCGGTCATCGCGATGCTGATCGCCGTCCCGCTGGCGTTCTGGCTCGGGACCTGGCTCGGGCGCCGCACCGGCACCGCGACCGATGTAGGAGCTTCGCTCGGGCTGCTGCTGCTCAACTCGCTGCCGGAGTTCGTGATCGGCCTGACGCTCCTGAGCCTGCTGGCGGTGTGGCTCGGCGTCCTTCCAGTCGAGTCCAGCGGAGCGCTGTTCGGTACGGGCTCGACGAAGATCGAGGCCTACGTCCTGCCGATCCTGACGCTGGTCGCAGTAGTAACTCCGTACATGGCGCGCATGATGCGCGTGCAGGTGCGCGAGGCCCTCGGTCAGGGGTACGTGCGGTCGGCGCTTCTGCGCGGAGTGCCGGTGCGGAGGCTCATGTGGCGCCATGTGGTTCCCAACGCGAGCATTCCCGTGGTCAACGTCGTCGCTCTCAACATGGCGGAATTGCTGGGCGGGATCGTCGTCGTCGAGGTCGTCTTTGCGTTCCCGGGGGTGGGACAGCTGCTGGTGGACAGCGTCAATGGCAAGGACGTTCCGACGGTGCAGGCGATCGCACTCATCTCCGCCGTCGGCTTCGTGGTCATCAACGCAACCGCCGACTCTGTGATCCTCGCCCTCAACCCGCGCCTGCGCGCGCGCGCGTCCTGATGTCGTCGGCCGTCGTGCCGGAACGGGTAGCGCCCGCGGGCCCCGTCGAGCGCAGCCTGATCGCCCGGGCGCGGCGGGCGACAGGGCTCGCGCTCGGGCCGATAGAGGGGAAGATCGGCGCGGCGATCCTGGCCGTGTTCGTCTTCGTGCTGATCTTCGGTCCGGCGCTGGCGCCGTACAGTCCGACCGAGACCGGCGTCGGCCTACCCGACGAAGCGCCTTCGAGCGCGCATCTGCTCGGCACCGACGGTCTCGGCCGGGACGTCTTCAGCCGCCTGCTCCACGGCGCGCGCTCGGTGATCGCGATTCCGTTGGTTGCAACCTGCCTCGCCTTCGGGCTGGGCGGCCTGGGCGGCATCACCGCCGGCTATCGCGGTGGCTCGATCGATCGCGCCTTCTCGAGCGCGATCGACGTGTTGCTGTCGCTGCCGCCGTTGCTCGTCGTGCTGGTCATCATCACCGCCGCAGGCGGATCTCCGGTCGTCGTGATCCTGTCGGTCGGGCTCGTCTACGCGCCGCGCGTCGCGCGCATCCTGCGCGGGGCCACCCAGGCCGTGGCGACGAGCGAGTACGTGCAGGCAGCGCAGGCTCGAGGAGAGGGAACGCTCGCGATCGTCCTGCGCGAGATCCTGCCGAACATCGCGCCGACCGCCTTCGTGGAGTTCGCCGTCCGCCTGACGTACGTGATCATCTTCATCGCGACGTTGAACTTCCTCGGCCTGGGCGCGCAGCCGCCCTCGTCGAACTGGGGATTGATGGTCTCGGAGTCACGCGCCACGATCGTCACTTCACCGATCGGGACGCTCGCGCCGGCGCTCGCGATCGCACTGCTGGCGGTTGCGATCAGCCTGATCGCCGACGCCGTCACGCAGCGCACCCGCGTGCCCGGTGCGGAGGAGTACACGCGATGAGCGTGGCTCCGGCGGTCGACATGGGCCGCAGTGCGCTCGCGGTCGTGGACCTGAGCGTGTCCTACGAGCGCCGGTCCCGGCCGCCGCGCGGTGGTGGTACGCGACGTGAGCTTCTCGCTGCAACCCGGGCAGATCCTCGGGATGGCCGGGGAGTCCGGCTGCGGCAAGTCGACCGCGGCCCTGGCCGTGATCGGCTTCCGCAGCCCGGGAGCGCGGGTCGTCTCGGGACGCAGCATGCTCGGCGGCGTCGACCTGCTGCGCCTCGGCCGTGCACGAGCTGCGGGCGCTGTGGGGCAGCAAGATCGCGTACGTCGCCCAGGACGCGGCCGGCGCGCTCAACCCGCTGCAGCGCGTCGGCGACCAGGTCGCCGAGCCGCTCGAGCTGCACCTGGGCTTGCGCGGCGCGGCGAATGATGCACGGGTGCTCGAGCTGCTGACCGCCGTCGGCATCGCCGATCCACCGCTCGCCGTTCGCGCGCTACCCACACCAGTTCTCGGGCGGACAGCAACAGCGGCTGGCGCTCGCCGTGGCGATGGCATGCTCGCCCGAGATCCTGGTACTCGACGAGCCCACGACCGGACTCGACGTCACGACCCAGGCGCAGATCAGCGCGCTGATCGCGTCGCTGGTGCGCGGCAGCGGCACGGCGGCGCTGCACATCTCCCATGACCTGTCCCTGCTCGCGAGCACGTGCGACGAGATCCTGATCATGTACGCCGGCGAGATCGTCGAGCGCGCCCCGGCCGACGAGATCTACGCACGTCCTCGCCATCCCTACTCGGCGGCACTCATCGACGCCGTCCCACGCGTCGACGAGCCGGCGGCCGTCGTGGGGCTTCCAGGGCTTCCGCCCCCGAGCGTCATCGAGGGGAGCTGCTCATTCGCCGAACGCTGCCGCTTCGTGCAGGATCGCTGCCGAGCGGAGGCGCCTGCGCTCGTACCCGTGAGCAGCCCGGCGCGTCCGGCGGAGGTCCAAGGTGTCAGCGCGCACGAGGCGCGCTGCCTGCGGACAGCGGAGCTCGGCCCGCTGACGCGGGTTCGCCGGCGACGGGCCGAGATCGCGATCGGCCGGCGGCACGCGGATGACTCGCCGTTGCTGAGCGTGCTCGACCTTCATTGCACGTACGCGGGCGGGCGGCGGCGCGCGGACCTGCATGCCGTCGACGGCGTCTCACTCGAGCTGTACCGCGGCGAGACGCTCGCCGTGGTCGGCGAGTCCGGGTCCGGCAAGTCGACGCTGCTGCGAGCCGTCGCCGGCCTCCATGCGCCCCACTCGGGCTCGATCACATTCGACGGGACGGCGCTGCCACCGCGGTCCGTCCGGCGTTCGCGCAAGCTGCGGCGGATGATCCAGCTGGTCTTCCAGGACCCGCATGCATCGCTGAACCCCCGTCACACCGTCAGGGCGAGCATCGAGCGACCTGTGCGGCTGCTCCGGCCCGACCTCGGACGGCGCGAGCGCGGTGTCCGTGTGATGGAGCTGCTCGCGGATGTGCGGCTGGATCCCGGCGTCGTCGATCGACTGCCACACGAGCTCTCCGGAGGCCAGAAGCAGCGCGTCGCATTGGCGCGCGCGTTCGCCTCCGACCCCGAGCTTCTGCTGTGCGACGAGGTGGTGTCCGCGCTGGACGTGTCCGTCCAGGCGTCGATCCTCGAGTTGCTCGCGACGCTGAGCGCCAAGCGCGGCACGGCGCTGCTGTTCGTGACCCACGACCTCGCCGTGGTCCGTCAGATCGCCGAGCGCGTCTGCGTGATGCTCGAGGGGCGGATCTGCGAGACGGCCGCCACGACCACGCTCTTCGACTCGCCGCGCGAGCCCTACACCCGGCAACTGCTCGCAGCGGTGCCGCGGCCGCGCGCGTCGCCCGACCTCGTGGCACCGTGATCTCGCGTCACGTCGGCTCGGATGGCGCGATGAGCATCTCGGCTGCGCGGGGGTGCCGGTCGGGATCGACCGTCAAGAGCCGCCGCGGGTTCTCGATCAGGATCGTCCGCAGCGTCTCGGCCGGCACGCCCTCGGCGCGCAGGCGCGGCAGCAGTTGGGCGTGAACGGCCGTGAAGTCGCCCGTCAGCCAGTCCGGCCCGTAGACGTCGAGCAGGCCGCGCGCGTGGGCACAGTTGTCGTGCGACAGCAGGATCCGATCGGCGTGTCCGGCGGCGATCAGGTCCAGCGCCATGCGCGCATAGTCCGCGGTCGAGCGCGCGGGTAGGCCGACCATGTCGAGGCCGAGGAAGAAGCCGCGCTCCGCGAGCGCGAGGTGAAGCTCCAGGTCCTCCGGCCCGCTGCCCCAGCCGATGTGTCCGATCACGACCCGGCCGGGGTCGGCGCCCGCTTCGATCAGCATCTCGGCCTGCTCCAGCGCGAGGGCGGTGCGGGTCGTGTGGGTCGTCAAGGCCAGCCCGGTCTCCCGCTGCGCCGCCGCGGCCCCGAAGAACACCGCTTCCTCGACCGCCGAGATCGCGCGCTCGGCGGTGGCGATCTTGATCACGCCGGGTCGCACGCCGCTTGCCTGAGGTCCGTTCAGTGCCTCCTCCACCAGTCGCGCGCCGATGTCCTCCGCGGTCGCCGGCGGGTAGACCCACGGAGGCAACGGAGCCATGTCCGTGTGAAACGCGCCGATCGACGAGATCACGTGCAGCGGCGCTTCCGCGGCCACGCACAGAAGCAGCAGCGGGCTCGGGCCCAGGTTGCAGCCGACGTCGACGATCGCTTCGACGCCGACCGCCGCCGCGGCCGCCATGCAGGCAACGATCCGGCGTACCACACCGAGCGTCTCGCGCGGGGCGGGATCACGTCCCGTCGCATAGGGCCAGTCGACGCTCAGGTGTTCATGGGTCAGCGTCTGGCCGAGGGCCGTCGGGGCGATCGGCCCCCTCACCGTGGGGACGAACGGAGCTGCGCCACCGGCGTCGATCCCCCAGAGGTCCGCAGCGGCCGCCATGCTGTAATCATTCATCACAGATGCCGAGCGCGTCCAGTAGCCACGAGCTGGAGCCAGGCCGGCGCAAGGCTGCAGCAGGCCTCGCGAGCGCCACGCTGATCGAGGCGCCGGCGCTGCGCAAGCAGGTCTACGGGCAGTTGCGCGATGCGATCGTCACAGGCGAGTTGCCGGCGGGCTCGCGGCTCTCGCCGCCTGCGATCGCCGCCGCATTCGGGGTCAGCACGATGCCCGTGCGCGAAGCGATCCGGCTGCTCGAGGAAGACCGCCTCGTCGAAACAGCTCCGCGGCGCTGGACCCGAGTGGCCTCGCCCGATCCTGATCTGGCCGATGAGATCTATCCGGTACTGGCCGTGCTCGAGGAGTTCGCGCTGGCGACGGGTCCCGCGGTCCCGGTGGCCGCGATTGCCGAAGCACGCCGAGCCAACACGGCACTGGCACAAGCGGCGGCCGCTCATGACGTGCTCGCCTGCGTCGCCGCCGACGCCGAGTTCCATGCTCTGCTGGTCGATCTCAATCCCAACGCGACGCTCCGCCGGGCGATCGCCGACCTGAAGGTGATGATCAGGCTGCTGGAAGGCTCCTTCTTCCGCGTCGACGACGCGTCAGTGTCCGTCGGGCAGCACGAGGAGGTCGTCGCCGCGCTGGTGCGAGGCGAAAACGCGGCGGCCGGAGCGGCGATCGCGGCGAACTGGCAGCACGGACTCCAGCGGCTGCGCGAGGTCCTGGTCGAAGCTGCCGACGAGCGGGACGCCGCGGGACAGCGTTAGCGCGACCGCTGACCGACTGCGGTCCCGGCGCCCCGGATCATCGGACGACGTGGCTCTCCGCCAGGATCTCGTCGGCCACCTCCCGATCGAGGTTGCGGCCGCTGATGATGAGCACGACGCGGCCCGGCGGTATTCGGTCCGGCCAGATTCGCAGCGCGGCCAGCGGCGCGGCGCCGGCGCCTTCGACGAGGATTCCCGTCGACGCATGAAGCTCGCGCACCGCTGCGCGCAGGGACGCGTCGTCGACGGCGACGACGTCGTCGAGGTGACGGCAGCACGCCTCGAACGCGGGCTGCACGATCCGGTTGTCCGCGAGCCCGTCGGCGAACGTGGTCCCCGTCGGCTGCCTCGGGTCCGGCTCGCCGCGCCACAGCGCCCCGAGCCGCCCGAACGAGGCCGACTGCACGCCGATGACGCGCGGACGCGGACTGGCGGTGGCCAGGGCGCGGGAAAGGCCACCCGCCAGCGCGCCGCAGGCCAGGGGCGTGATGACCGCATCGGCGCCGGCGTCGAGCAGCTCGTGGCCGATGGTCGCGGTTCCCAGCAGCTGCGCCTCGCACGCGCCATCCTCGAAGAACGGCGCGCCGAGCTGTTCCGCCAGCTCAGCAGCATGCTGCGCGGCCTCGTCCAGGGTCCTGCCGTGATGGTGCAGATGCGCGCCGTGGCGCGTGATCAGCGCGCACTTTGTCTGGCTTGCGCCCTCGGGTACGACGACGTGCGCGTCGAGCGCGAGTCGCGCCGCCGCCCACGCGGTCGCGGCACCATGGTTTCCCGTCGACGACGTCACCACGGCGGCGGCCCCCGCGGCCTGGAACGCCGCACACGCGCACAGGGCTCCACGCCACTTGAACGATCCGTTCGGACCGGTGTCCTCTCGCTTGAGGATCAGCGTGTGCCCCGTGAGCAGCTCAGGTGCCGCGTCGAGCGGCGTGGGCGGCACCACCTGACGAACCAGCGCAAGTGGGTCGAACGGGACGAGCGGCGCGAGCGGGGCGGCGATGGCTTGCCCCGCTCCATCGCGACTCGGCCAACTCACAGATCTGATATTACAGCAGCCGGGGATGCATGATCTCGTCATCACGGGAGCTCGGGTCGTCGATGGCACCGGCCGCCCCTGGCGAAGGGCGGACGTGGGCATCGCGGGTGACCGGGTCGTTGCCGTGGGCGCCCGGCTGCAGGGCGCACGGCGAACGATCGACGCGGAGGACCGGGTGCTCGCCCCGGGCTTCATCGACATGCATGCCCACAGCGACCTGAGTGTCATCAGCGCCCCAGCGCGTGAGATGAAGGTCGCGCAGGGCGTGACCACCGAGCTCGTCGCGCAGGACGGGCTCGGCTGCGCCCCGGTGTCCGATTCCGCCAAGCCTCGGGTCGCCGCGCTCGTCGCCGGACTGGTAGGGACGATCGGCGACTGGCCGTGGAGCTCGGTCGGGGACTATCTCGCTCAGCTGGACGGAGCCACGGCCGTCAACGTCGCGACTGCTGGCGCCGCACGCGACGATCCGCTGCGACGTGCTCGGCGGCGAGGACCGGCCCGCGACCGCGGCCGAGCTCGACACGATGGAAGCCGCGGTCGACGCCGCGATGAGCGATGGCGCGTTCGGCTTCTCGACCGGGCTCGAGTACGAGCCCACGACGGCGGCGGACACCGGCGAGCTGATCCGATTGACGGCAGCCGCGGCCGGCCGCGGCGGCTTCTACGTCACGCACGTCCGCGACTACGACAAGCGGTTCATGGCGGCGCTGGACGAGGCCGCCACGATCTGCAAGCGCGCGCGGGCGCCCCTGCACTACTCGCACTACCACTGCTACGGCCGCGGCAACTACGGACGCGGCGGCGAGATTCGCGCGTTCGCCGAGGACCTCCGCGAAGCCGGGCTGGACGTCTCGTTCGACATCTACCCGTACACCGCCGGCACGACGTACGCGCACTGGTTCCTGACGCGTGACCCGCAGCTGCGAACCGTGCCGGCGCTGCGCCGGGCACTCGCCGACGAGGACCGGCGCGCGGCGCTGCTCGACGCGCTCGAGCGCGACGGGATGCCTGTCGACATCGGCTGGGAGGATTGCTACGCGGGCGCCGGCGCGGACCGCATCGCCGCCGCGGGACGAACGCTCGCCGAGATCGCCGCAGATGAGGGCCGCAGACCCGCGGAGGTCTTGCTCGCGCTCGTCGAGCGCTCGGACTTCACCGCCACCCTGAACGCGGTCATGGTCGACGGAGCCGACGTCGACGGTACGGTCGGGCATCGGCTGGCGACGATCGGCAGCGATGCGATCCTGCAGGGCGAGCGCCCGCATCCGCGTGGTTGGGGCACGTTCGCGAAGGTGATCCGGAGCTACGTCGTCGAGCGCGAGGCGCTGACGATCGAGGCTGCTGTCGCCATGATGAGCGGGCGGCCCGCGGCGCGGCTGGGCCTCCACGACCGCGGCATCATCGCGCCCGGCGCGATCGCCGATCTGGTGCTGTTCGACCCCGCAGAGGTGCGCGACGAGGCCACGTACCAGCAGCCCACCCGCCTCGCGCGCGGGTTCGACCTCGTGCTGGTCGCCGGCCGGCCCGTCTGGGCGGACGCCGGCGCCACCGGTGACCTGCCGGGGCAAGGTCTCCGCTCCCGCGGCTGAGCGGCAGTCGCATCACACCGGCTCGCCGATACGGTCGACGAGTCCCTGGAGCGTCGGCGGGATCGGCTCGGGCACAGCGCCCGCATGAGCCGCGATGACGTCGAGGTTCTTGAACCCGATCCCGGTCGTGACGAGCACCACCCGCTCCGCGGCGCCGATCATGCCCTGCGCGCGCGCAGCGCGCACACCCGCAAGCGTCGCTGCCGCCGCGGGCTCGGCGAACACACCCGTCAGGCTGGGGAGCTCGAGCGTCGCGGCGGCGATCGCGTCATCGCCGACCGTCACCATCGCGCCGCCGGAGTCGCGGATGGCTTCCACTGCGCGCGCTCCGTTGTGCGGGTGCGTCACGGCGATCGAGTCGGCGACCGTGGCCGCAGCGGCGTAGCGCGACTCGACCGCCTCGACCGCGACGTTCTCGCGCCAGGCGTCGGCGGTGGTGGCGGCAGCGCTCGCCTGAACGCCGAGCATCCGCGGCAGCGCGTGCGCCAGTCCGAGCTCGTTCAGCTCCCGCATGCCCTTCCAGATCGCGGCGATCGTGCATCCGTCGCCGACGGGGACCGCGACCCAGTCCGGTGGATCGCCGACGGTCTGCTCGGCGATCTCCAGGCCGCAGGTCTTCTTGCCCTCGACGAGGTACGGGTTCTGGGCGCAGTTGCGGTTGTACCAGCCGAATCGCGGAGCCGCCTGCTGACACAGCGCGTAAGCCGCTTCGTATGGACCGTCGACGACCAGGATGCGAGCGCCGTAGGCGTGGAGCTGCAGCAGCTTCTGAGCCGGTAGCCGGCGGGGCACGAAGACGGTCGCCCTGAGCCCCTGCGCAGCGGACTGCGCTGCCATCGCGGTCGCCGCGTTGCCGCTCGAGGCGCACGCGAGCTCGCGGTGCCCGAGGGCCTGCGCCCGAGCGGCGGCGATCGCCGATGCCCGGTCCTTCAGCGAGCCGCTCGGCTGCATGCCCTCGACCTTCACCGCGACCGACCCGACGCCGGTCGCGGCCGCGAGCGCCGGTGCTTCCAGCAGCGGCGTCACGATCGCTCCGAGGGCCGGATCGACGCCGGCGAGCGGCAGCAGCTCGCGGTATCTCAGCATCGTCGCGGGCCGGGCGGCGAGCGTGCCGGCGGTGAGGATGCGCGCGGCCCGCTCGACATCCCAGTCCACCGACAGGACGCCGCCGCAGCGGCATGTCCCCTCCGTCAAGTCGGCTCCGACGACCTGACCGCAGACGGTACAGCGCAGCTCGTACGGCGTCGCCACGCGTCTGTGATATCAGATTTTGATAGGGTCGCGACGTGGTTCCCCCCACCCGAAGCATCGCGCTCGTCTTCGACGGGGATCGCCACGTGAACTTCACGCTCCTGTGGGACCAGGCGCCTCGGACGTGTGCCGGCGTGGTCGGTGCGCTGCCGTTCGAGGGCGAGGCCTCGCACGGGATGTACTCCGGGCCGGTGTGCGTGTTCTTCTTCGACGAGGAGCTCGCGCTCGCGCCCGAGAACGCCACGACCAGCCTGACCGTCGGCGAGCTCGTCTACACGCACTACCCGCCCAACTGGCGTCGGGGTTACCCGCGCCACACCAGCGAGGTGTACTGGAGCTACGACGCGCCCGCACGGCCGACCGTCCCGGGTCTGTTCACACCGTCGCTGGCCTCGGTCTTCGCGATCCACGACGGGCGGGCCGAGGAGCTGCAGGCGTTCACGCGCTGGTCGGCCTCGCTGCATCGCGAGGGCGTCAAGCCCGTCCGCGCAGAGACGCGGCCATGAGCGGACCGGTCAGCTGCGCGGTCGTCGGACTCGGCTGGATAGGGCGCCTGCATGCCGCCTACCTCGACCAGTCGCCGCTCGCCGACCTCGTCATCTGCTGCGACACCGCGGCGGACACGGTGCGCTCGCTGACGCGCGCTCCCGTCACCGACGACCTCGAGGCGGCGCTCGCCACGCCCGGTCTCGAGGCGGTCGTCGTCTGCACACCACCCGACGCGCACCGTGAGGTCGCCGTGGCAGCGCTGCGACGAGGGCTGCACGTGCTCTGCGAGAAGCCGCTCGCGGGGTCACTCGCCGATGTGGATGCGATGATCGCGGCGGACGCCGAGTACGAGGGCCGGCTCGTGGTCGGTCACACTGCGCAGGTTCGACGCCCGCTTCCTGGCGGTCGCCGAGGCGGTGACGGACGGGCGCGTCGGGAGGCCGCTGCAGCTCGTCGGCGGCTCGTCGTGCCCGCGCGAGGACGCGGTCCGGCTCGGTGGACATGTGACGCTCGCGCTGGAGTCCGCGATCCACGACCTCGACGTCATGCGCTGGCTCGCAGGGGACGTCGTACGCGTCCACGCCGAGGCGGTGGACGCCCACGGCACGCCCGGGGGCGACGCGCTCTGCGCTGTCGGTGCGCTTCGCATCGGGGGCCGTCGGTGCGCTGCATCACAGCTGGGCGATGCCCGATGGCAACGGGCTCGACTGGGAGTTCCACTTCCAGGTCGCGGGCGTCAACGGCCTCGTCGACATCGACGGTCGGTCCCGCATGGTCAGCGTGCACTCCGCCTCGCCGTCGGTGATCTATCCCGACACGATGGCGTGGCCGCGGATCCACGGCGCGATCGGAGGCGCTCTTGGCCGCCGAGGATGCACACTTCCTCGCCGGCGTCAGCGATGACCGCCCGTGGCCGCTCGAACTGGCCGATGCGCGCGCCGCAGTAGCCGCGGCGCTCGCGATCGACCGCTCGATCGCCGAGGGCCGGCCCGTCGAGATCTAGGTGTCGGTGTTCTGCTCGCCCGGATGTGCCGCGGCGCTCTACCACGACCTTGACGAGTGGCAGCTCCGCCAGCAGCACGCGCCGGCCCGCCCCCAGCGCCGGCTTGACGAGGTCCTTCCGTGAGCGCTCCGGCGCTGCCACTGCGCTCGCTCGGACGCACCGGTCTTGAGATCACGCCGATCGGCGTCGGGGCCTGGGCGCTCGGCGGCGGCTGGGGCCCAAATCACGACGACGAGTCGGTCGCAACGATCCGTCGCGCGATCGACCGCGGGATCAACTGGATCGATACGGCACCGGGATACGGGCCGAACCACTCCGAACGAGTCATCGGCGAGGCGCTGCGAGGGATGACGAACCCGCCGTTGCTATTCACCAAGGCTGGCTTCGTCACCGCCGAGGACGGCCGCACCATAGTCGCGTGTCTGAAGGCGGACTCGATTCGCCGTGAGGTCGAGGGCAGCTTGGAGCGCCTCGGGGCCGAGGCGCTGGACCTGTACCAGATCCACTGGCGCGAGCCGGACGAGGACATCGAGGAGGCGTGGGCGACGCTCGCGCAGCTCAAGTCCGAAGGCCTCGTGCGCCACATCGGCGTGTCGAACTTCGACGTCGCGCAGCTGCAGCGCGCCGAGGCGATCGCCCCGGTGGAGACGCTGCAGCCGCCCTACTCGATGCTGATCCGGACCGACCTCTGGACCGTCCCGTTCGTCGACAACGCGCCGGCGGCGGCCGTGGAGGCCGAGATCCTGCCTTACTGCGAAGAGCACGACATCGGCGTGATTGTGTATTCACCGATGGCGTCGGGCCTGCTTAGCGGCAGCTTCACGCACGAGCGCCTCGCGGCGATGCCGGAGGACGACTGGCGCAGCGACGAGGCCGATTTCACCGAGCCACTGGTGAGTCGATCCCTCACACTCGTGGGTCGCCTCACGCCAGTAGCTGAGCGCAAAGGTTGCTCGATGGGTGAGCTCGCCATCGCGTGGGCGCTTGCGCATCCGGCGGTGGACGGCGCCATCGTGGGGCTGCGTCGACCCGCGCAGGTGGACTCACTTCTCGGTGCGGCGACCGTCGAGCTCAACCAAGACGATCTCGACGAGATCGCAGCAATGCTCGAGGACGCGTGATAACAGCTCCACCACCAGCATTGGGTCCGTGACGACGAGCAGGACACGCGCGAGACGCATGTCGATCTGGCGCTGATTGTTGGTCTTCACCAACCGTGATCTGATCGTCGTGCGACTCATCGGATCGCGCCTTCTCCAAACACAGGCCACAAAGGATGGACACAGGAAAGAACGGCCTGGCACACGACTGAAAGTCGGCCGGGCACGGCTGCTCGCATCTTGTGCGTTGGGGAGGAGTACGACCCCGGAGCAGGCTTCGCGCCGGTCGACTCGATCTCGCGACCCGAGACAGCCAGATGAGCGCTCTGTGCTGGGCGCGGGGTGCAATCCGGGGTGCAAAGTGAGCATCACTGAGAGCAACTCGGCAACACCAACGTGGCTCTGCAACGCCGAACGGCGCCCCACAGACCGGATCGCTCCGGCTGGGGGCCGGGCGGTCGCAGGTTCAAATCCTGTCTCCCGATCACGGCGGCGTTTCCTTTGGTGTCACGGCGGACAGCCGGGCGAACGCATCGGCCCACGCCCGCCGCCGAACGCGGAGGCCCCGATGTCGGCCGACACGGGAGCATCCCACGCCTGAGACTGCTCCGCTGTTGGGCGGGTTGGATGACTTCCTAGGCGGAGCGCAACCCAACGCCGCGGCCCGTAGACAGCAGGGAAGTGGGCGCCGCTCCCTCGGCCCGCCGGAGGCGCGCCGGTTGCGCGAATCCGCGGCGCCAGGTAGCGTCGCGCCACGGCGCCTCCCACGCCGCACCTCCTGACCGGGTCCCCACGCGGCCCGGCGCGCGGGGGCAAAGGGGATCAGCGTCCTCGGGAGGGCAGTGGTCCGTGCCGGTCTCTCGCGCCAACGGTGCGCGGAGCGTGGGTCCCGCCGCCGGGCGCCCGAGGAGATCGACTCGATGACCAGCCAAAAGCACCGCAAGGCCCGCGTTCGGGAGCGCATGGCTCGCACCGGAGAGCGCTACACCACGGCGCGCCGCCACCTGGTGGGAACGGATGCGCCCACGCCCGCGCACGACCGCGGCTACGTCCTGCGCGGCGGCGTGCACCCGGACACCGCCGCGCTCGCCCACGTGCTCGCCCATGGCGGCGCGGAGCTCTCGGAGGCGATGGTCCTCGGGATCGGCGGCGGGCTCGGTGCGGGCTACATCCTGTGGGAGTTCGAGAAGCACGACGCCGCGGACCTCGTGCTGGGCTTCCGCCGCGAGTGGCAGTACCCGGGCCGGTGGGCGATGCGGGTGCTCGAGCGCCTCGGCGTCCCGGCCCGGCTGCACGAGACGTCCGGGGCGCGCGCGGCGGCCGCCCAGCTCGAGGTCGCGCTCGCCGCCGGCACTCCCGCACTGACCTGGATCGACCGTCAGGTCGCGGGGTGGTGGCACCTTCCCGCGTACCTCGAGTGCCATGGCGGCTACCCCGTGGTCACCTACGCGCAGGCGGGCGACCAGGTGTTCGTCGACGACCGCACCCTCGCGCCGCTGTCGATCCCCCGCGACCGGCTCGCCGCGGCCCGCGCCCGCGTGCCCTCCTACAAGCACCGGCTGATCGTCCCGGAGCCGACGGGCGCGCTCGACGAGCGCACCGTGAGCCGCGCCGTCCTCGCCGGCCTGCACGACCAGGTCGAGCATCTCTCGCAGCGCTCGGACTCCTTCTCGCTCCCCGCCTGGCGCAAGTGGGCGCGGATGCTCACGGACACGCGCAACGAGAAGGCCTGGTCGCGCGTGTTCGCCCAGCGGCCGGGCCTCGTGAGCGCGCTGCTGTCCGTCTTCGAGGGAATCGAGCCGCTCGGGACCTACGGCGGCCACCTGCGCGGCCTCTACGCCGACTTCCTGGCCGAGGCCGCCGTCGTGCTCGAGGCCCCGGCGCTCCGCGAGCGGGCGGAGGACTGGCGGGCGATCGCCGCGCAATGGCACGGCGCGGCGGAGGCCGCGCTGCCGCTCGACGTGCCCGCCTTCGCCGCCCTCCGGGACGCGCTGGCCGGCGTCTACGAGCCCGTGGTGAGCGAGGGCGACGCGGGCTGGGAGGAGTCGAGCCGGGCCGCCGAGCGCCTGTGGGAGCTGCAGGCCGAGCTCGATGCGGCGCTCCCGCTCGAACCCGGTGCGGTGGACTCGCTGCTCGCGGACCTGGCGCGCCGCGTGGACGCCCTCTTCACGGCGGAGAGCGAGGCGATCGCCCGCCTCGGCGGGGCACTCGCTCGAGTCGCCTGAGGCTCGAGGACCCTTGAGTGGCTCTGCGCCAGGTCTCAACCGCGCAGACCGCGTCGTCCGTACTGGTGCCGTCCTCGTCCCATCAGTGAAGGGAGCATCAATGCGTCGCCTGCTCGTCACCGTCGCCGCGACGGCGGTGGTGTTCGGACTCAGCTCAGCCACCGCCTCGGCGAAACCGAAGGGGTGGGATCACAAGCCGGCCGGCTCGATCGTCGACGTCGCGGTCAAGGCGTCGAGCACGAACGGTCCGGACACGAACCCGTACGACTACGACCTGCTCATCGCCGCGGTGACCGCGACCGGCCTTGCCCCTGTCCTCGATGACGAGAGCCAGACGTTCACGGTCTTCGCTCCCAACGATCGCGCGTTCCGGCGGTTGGTGCGTGACCTTACGGGCGCCGATCGTCTGCCGTCCGAGGCCGATGCACTGGCCGCCGTGCTCGCCACGTTCAGTACAGACCAGATCAAGAACATCCTGCTGTACCACGTCGTCGCCGGCGAGAGCCTCGACCCGCTCGAGGTGATCTTCGCGGGCTCGCTGACGATGGCGAACGGCGGCACGGTCAAGCCGCGCTTCATCCGGCTCATCGATGAGACCCCGGCGCTGCGTGATCCCCGCCTGGTGGTCTGGGCGATCAACATCCGCGCGACGAATGGCGTGATCCACACGATCGACCGGGTTCTCGTCCCGGCCACGCCGTAGCGGTGCCGCTCCCGTGGTGCGGAGACCGTTCGAGTCCCGCACCACGGAGCGGAACGCCATATTGCGACGAATAACTTGACGTCCCGTTTTCGGGCTCATACGTTCCGGCCACGACAGCGCCGATCTGCGCCGCGGCGTTGCACCGACGAACGAGGGAGAACGACACGTGGCCGACGGCAACGGATACGACCCGAACGGCGACGGGGACCTCGTCGGCGACTTCGTCGAGCAGTGGCGCGACCCGGCGTACAACTGCTTCTCCTCCGGGCACAAGTTCTGCCGCGAGGTCTGTCCGGTCACCCAGGTCACGCGCAACGAGAACCACACGCCGACCGCGTTCCACGCGAACATCGTCGCGATGGAGAAGGGACTCCTCGGCGTCGAGGACGTCGCCGACGACTACGTCCACTGCACGCAGTGCGGCGCCTGCGAGCTGCGCTGCCCGAACACGCTGATGGCCGGCGACTTCTACCGCGTGCGCACGCGCACTGTCGACGTCGTCAAGGCGATGCGCGCGCTGATGGTCGCCACCGGCAACGAGCGCGAGCAGTGGAAGCTCTGGAACGAGCGCCTGGCCGAGCGCCACAACGAGCCGGTCCTGGGCGAGATCCCGGTGTCGCAGGAGCACGTCGCCGACTGGGCCGACGGCCTTGACATCCCGGTCGGCGGCGAGACGATCCTGTTCGTCGACTGCGAGGCGGCCTTCGCCCGCACCTCCTACACGCGCGCCTTTGCCCAGCTGCTGCAGAAGGCCGGCTACGCGTTCGGGCTGATGCGCGAGCAGTGGTGTTGCGGCGGCCCGGCGGCCGAGATGGGCTACGTCGATCTCGCGCGCAAGCACGCCGAGCACAACGTCGCCGACTGGCGCGCGGTCGGCGCGAAGCGCATCATCGCCCCGGACCCGCACGACTACATCGCGTTCACCGAGGACTATCCGAAGTACTTCGGCGAGGACTACGACTTCGAGATCGTCCTCGGTGTCGAACTGGTCAACGAGCTGGTCAAGGAGGGCCGGATCGCGCTGACGCAACCTGTTGAGCGCGTGGTCACCTACCACGACCCGTGCCGGCTCAACAAGCGCAAGGGCGTCCACGAAGCGCCGCGCGAGCTGCTGCGGGCGGTGCCCGGCATCACGTTCAAGGACGTCGACCACGTCACGCAATGGTCGTACTGCTCGGGCGGCGGCGGCGGCCTGCCGATCGAGAAGCCGGAGATCACGGAGGAGATCAGCCGCCGGCGCGTCGCGCGCGCGCAGGCGCTCGAGGTCGACACGCTGATCAGCGCCTGCCCGTGGTCGGAGCGGCCGCTGACGGATGCGGGCGCCGCGGCGGCTGAGCCGCTCGAGGTGCTCGACCTGTTCGAGCTCGTCGCGCAGTCGGCCGGGATCGAGGTCGGCGGCCACACGCACGCGCGCCCGGAGGTGCAGGCATGAGCGTCGCGATCAAGAGCGCGATCGACGACGCGGTGATCGAGGAGCTGCGGGCGATCTTCGGCCACGACGACGACCGCGTCCTGCACCAACCTCTCCTCGCGCGTGAACCGCACGCGCGTGCCGGCGCCGTTCCCCGTGCACCGCTGGGCCGACCACATGCCCGACCTCGCGCTGCTGCCGCGCACCGCGCAGGAGGTCTCCGAGGTCGTCAAGCTGGCCAACCGTCGCGGCATCCCGATCGTCCCGCGCGCGGGCGGGACCGGCCTGTCCGACGGCGCCGTCCCGCTGCGCGGCGGCATCCTCGTCGACTGCAAGCTGATGAACCAGATCCACGAGATCGACCTCGTGGACCGCACGGTCACCGTCGGGCCCGGGCATCAACATGCTCAAGCTCAACGAGGAGCTGCGCCCGCACGGCGTCTTCTATCCCGACGACCCGGCCTCGTACCCGTGCTCGCTGGTCGGCGGGCGCATCGGCACCGGCGGCTGGTCGCTGCTGGGCGCGCGCTTCGGTCACACGCGCGATCTCGTGATCTCGATGGAGGTCGTGCTGCCGACGGGCGAGATCGTCGAGATCGGCGAGGGCGGCGGCCGCAAGCTGCGCAAGTCGTCCACCGGGCTGACGCTCAAGCAGCTGTTCACGGGCCACCAGGGGACGCTCGGCATCACCACGCAGGCGACGCTCGAGCTCGTCCCGCGGCCGGAGGTCGAGTTCGCGGCCTTCTTCGCCTTCGAGGACTACATGACCGCCTGGGAGACGATGGGCGTGCTGACCAAGTCGGGGCTGGCGACGCTGGCCGGCGTCGTGCTCTTCGACGAGTGGAAGATCGACTACCTGCGCCGCGACGACGAGGCCTACATCCCGCAGCCGGAGTCGGTCAAGGCGGTCGTCGCGGTCGCGATGTACGGCCGCCGCTGCGAGGTCGAGCCCGCGTCCAAGGTGGTCATGCAGCTGGGCCGCTCACTCGGCGGCCGCTATCTCGGCGACGAGATCTCGGCCGGCGACTGGGCCTCCCGCCACGATCGCTACGCGATCCCGCTGCACGGCCGCCGCAAGGACGGCCAGGCCGTGCTGATGTCGTGGCACTGCGAGGACGCGGCGCTCAACTACTCCGTGCTGCCGCAGGTGCGCGAGGAGTGGCACGCGATCGTCGCGCGCTACCGCGAGCGCTACGACATCTTCGACGACTGGGGGATGTTCGCCTACACCAGCGGCGCCCACAAGCCGTGGGCGGACTACCTCGTCGAGATCGACGTCGGCATCTGGGAGCAGCGCCTCGACGACGAGACGTGGGACGCCTGGGTGAACTGCAAGCGCGAGATCGCGGAGGTCTCGCTCAAGTACGGCGGCTCGATCACCGCCTGCCACGGCGCCACGCGCGCCGGCGACGCCGAGCTCGTGCCGACCGAGATGGGCAGCGCGTGGCCGGTCGTCAAGCGGATCAAGCGGGCGCTGGACCCGAACAACGTCATGAACCCCGGCAAGCAGTCGCTCGACGAGGCCTACGAGGAGGAGGAGCTGTGATCTTCCGGCTGGGCGACCAGGCGCCCCCGCCCGCGCAGCGCATCAACGACACGGTGGTGATGCGCTTCGAGCATGTCTACGAGGTCGACCCCGACCTGATGGAGGTCACGCCGCAGCAGCCGTTCCCCGCCTGGGACACCAAGCGGATCGTGGACTCGCGCTGGGACCACCTGGACTGGATGCACCTGCACTTCGCCGACGACGTCCTGCTGGCGGGCGAGGAGTCGGAGACGATGCCGGAGCCGGACCCGCCGCCGGAGAGCGAGAAGCAGCCCCAGCCGCGTCCGGTCGGGGACTGAGACCAAGTCGAGAGGGAGGACGAGGCCATGGACAACGGGATGCGCTTCAGCTACTGCATGCTGCCGGCCTATCCGCTGGAGGAGACGATCGAGACGATCAAGACCGCCGATCGGCTGGGCTTCTACGCGGCCTACTCGGTCGACGAGACCTGGTGGAAGGATCCCTACGTCGTGTTCGCGGCCGCGGCGGACAAGACGGAGCAGATCCGCTTCGGCCCGAACGTCACGCACGTGTTCCTGCGCGAGCCGACGCTGATCTGCCAGCAGATCGCGACGCTCGACGAGCTCACCGGCGGGCGCATGGAGATCGTCGTCTCGACCGGCAACTTCGGGCTGATGCACCAGCACTGCGTCGACTGGGCCAACCGCAAGCCGATGTCGCGCCTGATCGAGGCGATCGGAGTGATGCGCACGTTCCTGGCCGAGGGCGCGATCACCTTCGAGGGCGACTTCTTCAAGTACGACGGCCTGTACACGTTCGCGCGCCCCGTGCAGGAGCAGATCCCGATCAAGATGGGCGCGATGAAGGGACCGCGCTCGTTCCGCGTCGCCGGCGAGCTCGCCGACGGCGTGCACCATGCGCTGTCCTACTCGCGCGAGGCCTACGACTACATGGCCGAGCGCACGGGGGAGGGCGCCCAGAAGGCCGGCCGCAGCATCGACGACCTCGACATGGGCGCCTGGTGCGTGACCGTCGTGTCGGAGGACTCGGAGGCCGCCAAGCGGGCGGCGCGCATCCTCGTCGCGTTCTACGTGTCGGCGATGCCGCCGGAGCAGGTCGAGCGCCACGGCATCGACCCGGACGAGCTGAAGCCGGTCGTCGAGGCGCTCGGCGCCGGCGACGTCGCGGGCGCCGTCGAGCGCTTCAAGCCGGAGCACGCCGCAAAGCTGTCGCTGGCCGGCACGCCGGAGGAGATCGTCGAGAAGATCAAGACCGACATGCAGCCGGCGGGGGTCAACCACATGATCCTCGCGGTCTCGGACGCGGCGCTGGTGAAGATGTTCGCCGGCGAGGAGATCGCGAACGTGCCGGACGTCAACGGCCAGCTGGAGCTCGTCGCGGACCGGGTGATGCCCGCGTTCGGGTGAGACGCTCGCGAGCGGGCGCGGGTGACAGAGGTTGGGCTGCGCCGGGCGGGGGGTAACGGTTCACGCGAGAGGGCGTGAACCGGAGAGGAGGCCCGGCATGTGGAAGTTCTGTGCGTTGGCGCTGACGTGCGTCGTGGGGGCGGCGACCGCGCCGGCGGCCGCCGCCGCGGGTGACGAGCGGACGCTGCACCGGTACGCGGCGGGGACGTGGGCCTCGTTCGAGGCCATGACGGACCCGGCGACCGGGCTGCCGACCGATCTCCTGCACGGCGACGGCACGCGTGACATCCAGACCTCGACGACCAACATCGGGGCGTACATGTGGAGCGCCGTGGCGGCTCAGCGGATCGGGCTGATCGGCCGGCGCGAGCTGCTCGCGCGTATGGACCGCACAGTCTCAACCGTCGAGGCGATGGAGACCTACGCGGACACGGGCCAGTTCTACAACTGGTACGACCACCGCACCGGGGAGAAGATGACGACGGACAACGCCGGCGAACCGCGCGTCCCGATCCTGTCGTCCGTCGACAACGCCTGGCTCGCGGTCGGGCTGAAGATCGTCGGCGAGCGAGTGCCGCAGCTGCGGAAGCGCACGCGCGCGGTCTACGACGCGATGGACTTCGGCTTCTACTACCGGCCGGAGGTCAACCGGATCCTCTTCCACTACGCCCCCGACACCGGCGAGGCGCCCTGCTGTTACGACACGATCGTGTCCGAGAGCCGGATCGCGTACTACGTGGGCGTCGCCAAGGGCGACCTGCCCTCGAAGGTGTTCTACGGCCAGTGGCGCACGTTCCCGGACACGTGCGACTACGCCTTCCAGGAGACGCGCCCCGAGGGCTTCACCCGCACGTACGAGGGGCAGGTCGTGTACGAGGGCAGCTACCCGACGGCGACCGGCCGGCTCGTGCCGAGCTGGGGCGGGAGCATGTTCGAGGCGCTCATGCCGCCGCTGTTCGTGCCCGAGGACGAGTGGGGCCCGGGCAGCTGGCGGGTGAACCACCCGAACACGGTCGACGCGCAGATCGACCACGGGCTCAACGTCGCCGGATACGGCGTGTGGGGCTTCTCGCCTTCGGCCGACACCGAGGACGGGTACGGCATCTTCGGCGTCGATGCCGTGGGCATGGACCCGAACGGGAACGCCTCGAACCTCGAGCCACGCACCCTGGTCGACCGCGGCTTCCCGGGCTGCCCGGACCGGCCCGCGCTCCCCGACCCGCCGGCGAGCGCCTACACCGACGGGGTCGTCACGCCGCACGCCACATTCCTCGGACTGCGCTGGCGGCCGCGCGAGGCGCTCGCCTCGCTCGGGCGGCTGGAGCGCGAGTTCGGCGCGTTCACGCCGTGGGGCTTCTACGACGCGGTGAACGTGGACTCGGGCAAGAGCTCCGACTCGTTCCTGTCGCTCGACCAGGGGATGATCATGGCCGCGCTGGGCAACGCGCTCGGCCATGACGTGCTGCGCCGCGCGTTCGCCACGCGCGACGTCGAGCGGGCGACGCGTCCCGCCGTCGCGGTGGAGGAGTTCAACGTGCAGCCGCGCGGCTGCACGATCACCGGCACCGAGGGGCGCGACCGCCTGCGCGGCACCTGGCGCGACGACGTGATCTGCGGCCTCGGCGGCGACGACGTGATCCGCGGGCGTGGGGGGGACGACGCCGTGTTCGGCGACGCGGGCGACGACCGGGTCGCGGGCGGCGGCGGCGACGACACCCTCTACGGCGGCGACGGCGACGACCGGCTCGGCGGCGGCTGGGGCGATGACGTGCTGGCGGGCGGGCCCGGGACCGACGCGCTGACCGGCGGCTGGGGACGCGACCACGCCGAGCAGGGCGGCTGACGAGCCGGGAGCACGCCCGTCGGGGTTACCCGATATGTGGGGAGCAGCATCGGGCCGCCCTCCCCCGGCAGGAGGCCCGACGGCCGGCGCGCGCGCAATTGCTGGGGTCGCCCAGGGAAAATCCTCGCGTTGCTGACGCGCCGTTCTTACCGGATGCTCTCAACGTCCAATCAACCCCTCCCACAGGAGAGCCCCTACATGCCCACTTTCATCATCGAGCGCCAGATCCCCGGCGCCAGCCGTCTCACCGACGATGAGCTGCGTGGCATCACGCAGAAGTCGAATGACGCGGTCGAGGACCTCGACAAGCCCTACACGTGGCGCCACAGCTACGTCGCCGGCGACAAGATCTATTCCGGGGTGCCGCTCGCGTACTCGCGCGAGTACAGGACGGCGTCCGCCTCCTCCAGCTCGCCGCGCTCCAGCAGCACCGGCCCGAGCGTTCCCAGCGCGCAGGTCACCAACACCGGCCACTCGTAGCCCTTGCGTCCGCCTGCCGGTGCAACTCCGTGAGCCGAGGTAGAACCCGCCGCCGCGTGCCCGCGGTGAGCAGCGCGATGTCTAGGAGCGCCGTCTCTGCGGTCGCGCGCAGCGCCGGGTAGTCCGTGAGTCGTGCGATGTCGGCCTCCAGCACGTCGATGGCGGCGTCCTCCTGGCCGACGTGAGCAAGCAGGCCCGCCAGGGCCATGCTCGGCGCGTGCTGCTCGAGCGCGCCCATGCCGGACTGCAGCGCCTCGCGCAGATCGGCGATCGCGCCCGCGAAATCCGAGCTGCCCGCCTCGGCCTCGGCGAGCGCCAGCAGGGTGGGCGTCCGCTCCTCGGGCGGCGGTTGCTCCCCGAGCGCACGGCGCAGGTAGGTCGCCTGCGCGTCGAACGCACCGGCCGTGCGCGCGGCCGCGACCAGCAGCTCGTGGACCCACGGATCACCGGCCGGAGGGCTACGAAGCAGCTGGGCGGCGACATGCTCTGCGGGCGCGTGGTCGTCCGCCAGCAGACGGGCGGCGCGGCGGTGCTCGTCGCCCTGACTCGCCGGCCCGATACGCCCGTACACCGCGGCGCGGATCAGCGGGTGCAGGAAGCGCACCGGGCTCACGCCGCGCAGGATGCCGGCGGCGACCAGCGCGTCGGCGTGTTCGGCGGGATCGTCCACGCCGCCCAGCAGGGCGGCCAGGCGCAAGGGAACGTCGCCGAGGATCGCGGCCGCTCGCGCGAGCGCCTGTGCGTCCGCGGGCCGGGCGAGCCGCCGCCCGATCTCGTCGGTGACGCGGTCCGGGCTTGCGTCGACCGCGCCGCTGCGGGTCAGCTCCGTCAGCAGGAAAGGGTTGCCGCCGGTGGCAAGGGTGAGCGCCGTGCAGTGCTCGTCGTCGGCCTCGGCGTCCAGCGTCCGGATCAGCGCGGCCGCGGCGGCGGTGCCGAGCGCCGGCACAGCTATGGTCGTGCGCGCCACCACCCGCAGCGCTCCGAGCCCGGGTGTCGGCTCCTCGGGGCGCGCCGCGGCGACCAGCGAGATCGGCAGCCCGTCGAGCCGGTTGGCCAGGTGCGCGAGCGCACCCAGCGAGGCGGCGTCGGCCCAGTGCGCGTCGTCGACGATAAGCGCGAGCGGCCTCGTGGCGGCGAGGTTGGCCATCAGCCAGTACAACGCGTGACGAGCGGCGAAGTCGTCGCCGGGCGCGGTCACACCGGCCAGCTCGAAGCCGAGCAGCGGCGCCGCGAATCGCGCCGGCCCGGCGAACAGATCAGCGGGGTCGCGCAACACCCCGTCGAGCAGCTGGCGCAGGACGCCGTAGGCGAACGCCTGCTCGAGCTCGGCGCCGCGCGCCGTCAGGCAGAGCAGGCCCGCGGCGACGGCGTCATGGCGCGCGGCGTGCAGCAGCGACGTCTTGCCCGCGCCCGCGGGCCCGTCCACGATGACCGCAGACCCGGCGCCTTCAGCGCTCGCGGCGAACGCCGACCGCAGGGCCACGAGCTGGTCCTCGCGCTCCAGAAGGCCGCTCTGCACGCGATGAGTCAACCAGAGTTCCGGCAGCTGTTCCCGGCTACATCGAGCGTGGTCTCCCCGCGGCTCACGCCCGCACGAACGCTGCCAGCAGGGCGGCTGCTCGCTGCGGGTCGCCGAAGTAGGGCACGTGCCCTCCGGGGAGGAGCTCGAGCTGCGCCTCCGGCAGGAGCCCGGCGATCGCGCGCGCCACCTCGACGTCTCCCACCGGATCGTGGTCACCCCAGATCAGCAGCGTCGGCACGCTCAGCCGCCGCAGCTCGTCCGGATGCAGCCGCGCCGACCGCCGGAACCCGAACGGGGTGATGCACGTGCGCAACTCGGCGAGATTCGTCGCCGCGGTGAACGAGTCGCGACCGGCGGCCGCGACCGACTCGATCAGGTCGGGGTAGCGGACGATCGTGTCGCCCTCGCCCATCGACGCGAGCAGGCGGACGACCATTCGCGGGGTCGGCTTCGCAACGCGGGCAAGCACGTCTCCGATCAGAGGCGACGCCGCGACGCGCAGCGACAGCGGAACGCGTGTGCCGGGCAGGAGCGGGGCGGACCCGAGCAGCGCGATCCGATCCACGCGTTCGGTACGCGCCAGCGCGTACCACAGCCCCCAGGTGCCACCCATGGAGTTGCCCGCGAGCGCGAAGCGCTCCAGCTCCAGCGCGCGAGCGACCTCGTCGATGAACTCGACGGCCCCGTCCCGGTAGCGATTGCCCGCAGCCCGAGCCCGCTCACTCAGCCCGAATCCCGGCCGGTCCACCGCGATCGCCCGCACGCACTCGAGCTGTTCGACCAGCGGCAGGAGCGAGAGCGATGACGTGTTGCTGCCGTGCAGCAACAGCACCGGTGGCCCCTCGCCTGCTTCAAGGATGTGCACGCGCTGCCCGGACCGCAGAGCGAGGTGCCGGCTCCGCGCCCGGCTGACGCCGAGCATCCGCTCGTGCGCCGCGACCACCTCGGCCGAAGCTGTGCGCAGTACCTCCGTCGCGATCATGGCGCCCAACCTATGGAGCCGCCGGCTCCCGCGCGACGGGCGAATGACCCATCTTCACGCCCGGGCGAGGTGGGTATTCCTATGCAGGCCCCAACACCAAGTCGTGCTCGTACGCGTACGCGGTGGCCGCCGCTCGGCTCGCCAGGCCGAGCTTGCCGAAGATGTTGCTGACGTGGCGCGCCACTGTCTTCTCGCTCAGGAACAGATCGGCCGCGATGGCGCGGTTCGTCTTGCCCGTCGCCACGAGCCGCAGGACCTCGAGCTCGCGCGCAGTCAGCGGACCTGGTGGCTTGGCAGCCGTGGTCGCCGACAACGCCTGCGCGCGAGCGACATCATGTGACGCGCCGAGATCCTCGAAGATCCAGCGTGCGGCGTCGAGCTCCATTTCCGCGGTGTCTTCGTCCCCAAGCCGCCGGCAGGCGAGCCCGATCAGCACCCGCACCCGCGCCGCCTCGTAGGGGACCTCGAGCGCCTGCCAGGCCGCCCACGCGGAGCGCAAGCGGCCGAGCGCGGCGCGCGCGTCGCCCGCGACCAGGAGGACCTCGCCCTCGGCCTGACCGGCTTGCGCCCGCAACAGCGGCGAGTCAAGGTCCGCGGCCGCGGCAGCGAGCTCGCCCGCGGCGGTACGGGCCGCGGCGACATCGCCTGCGGCGCACAGGATCTCGACGGCGGCGGAGAGTAGGCGCGACCGCGCCGGCCCGGCAGCGGCCCCATCCAGCGCGGTGCGGATCGCCGCCGCGGCGGCGTCGATCTCGCCACAGCCGAACCGCAGCAGCGCCAGGCCCGGCTGCGCGTCGCGCCCCCAGCGGCTGGATTGCCGGAACGCCTCCTCCGCCTCTGAGAACCGGCCTGCGAGCCGGTACAACTCGCCCTGCCGGTAGAGCGCCGCTCCGACCGCCGGCCGCGGCCGGTGACGCAGTCGCTCCGCGGCGTGCCGAGCCGCATCGAGGGCGTCCAGCCAGGCGCCGTGCAGCTCCAGGATCTCGGCGCGATGCACCAGGCAGTCGCCGCTGAACGGGACAAGATCGGGCTGGGACTCGCACCAGCGGCTCAAAGCGGCGGTCCACTCCCGCGCCCGGCGGAGGTCGAAGACGAGCTGGCACGCTTCGATCACGCTGCAGTAGACCGCTCCGGCGACCATCTCGCAGACCTCGTCGGCAACTACCGCGGCCATGGCTTCGTCGAGCAGCCGCATCCCGTCGACCGGCCTGCCCTGGGCGATCAGCGCTCGCCCCTGGACGTTGTGCGCGAGCGTTGTGAGATCGCTGTCCCCGAACCGCGAGCCCAGCGCCGCGGCCTCGCCCGCGATCGCCTCGGCACCCGCCCAGTCGCCGTCCAGCGCGCGCAAGAGCGCGGAGGGGACGAGCAGGAAGCCCCGCTCGGGGCATTCGCCGTCCGTGTCCTCGAGCAGCCGCAGGCCGCGGGCGATCCAGCCGGCGGCGGGTGCCGCCTGACCCCCGTTGATGAGCACGAAGACGATCCAGCCGGCGCACGCGACCGCCCGTCGCCGCTCGCCGCGGCTGAGCAGCTCCTGGTGCGCCCGCTCCCAGATCGCGACACTCTCGTCGTCCTTGCCGACGAGATACGCCGCCGCGGCGAGCCGCTCGAGCTGATCGGGCTCGAGCGACGTGGTCCGGTCCGCGGCGGACAACTGGGCGAACGCATCGGCCCACGTCCGCCGGTCGAACGCGGAGGCCCCGATGTCGGCCGACACGGGAGCATCCTACGCCTGAGGCCATGCGCCGTCAGGCGGAAAGTACACCTCTCCCCAGCGCCGCCGCCTGGCTCTTCCCACCGGTACTGAGCAACGTGTCGAACGGCGACTTCGCCGCCGCGGCGGGCAGGCTCAGGCGAGGGCCGGCTCGGGCAACGGGAACAGGGTGAGGAAGCGTTCGCCCAGCGCGCGGTCGCCATCGATCTGGAGCGCGGCGTCGGCGAGCGCCAAGCGGCCATGGGCGACGCCGAGCAGCTCGCCCGGGTCGCCGGTGATGACGACGTCCGGTAGGTCGGCGCCACCCTGCTCGAGGACCAGCTCGCCGTCGTCGACGAGCGCGCGGTAGACCGGGCCGCCGTCCAGGCGCAGCTCGACACTGGCGGTCAACCCGTCCGCGCGGTCCGCGGCGAACAGCGTTCGCAGCGAGAGGATGTGCGCGTCGAAGCTCATGCGCAGTCCGGGGCCGGCCGGTACGGGCAGGTGCGAGCCGAACTCGCCGAGGGCCATCACGACGGGCTCGAGTCGCCTGCCGAGCCCGGTCAGCTCGTAAACCTGGGCGCCGATCGGCGGGGGCAGTTTTCGCTTCTGCACGAGGCCTTCGGCCGCAAGCTCGCGCAGTCGCTGGGACAGCACGTCGGGTCCGACGCCCGGCAGGCCCGCGCGCAGATCGGTGAAGCGCTTGGGCCCGAGCAGCAGCTCGCGGACGATCATCAGCGACCACCGCTCGCCCACCAGGTCCAGGGCGCGGGCAACGCCGCACACGTCCCCGTAAGTCCGCTTTTCCCTCGGCATGGTCTCAGTATATCGTGTTTACCAATCATGTGGTTGGGAAAACCAATCATGTGATACGATATCCGAACCGATGGCCACGACCGAGGGAGAACCGATGACCGTGACCGAACAGGCAACCGACAGGACGCGCTGGCTGGCGCTCTACACGCTGTGTGCCGGCGTGCTCATGATCGTGCTCGACGCGACGATCGTGAACGTCGCACTGCCGTCGATCCAGGACGAACTCGGTTTCTCCCAGAGCAGCCTCGCATGGGTCGTCAACGCCTACCTGATCCCCTTCGGCGGGCTGCTGCTGCTGGCGGGCCGCTTCGGCGATCTGATCGGGCAGCGCAAGGTGTTCCTCGGCGGTCTCGCCGTCTTCACGGGTGCATCGCTGCTGTGCGCCGTCGCGCAGACGCAGGAGATGCTGATCGTCGCCCGCTTCGTGCAGGGCGCCGGCGGCGCGGCCGCATCGGCCGTCGTGCTCGGGATGATCGTGACGATGTTCCCCGAGCCGCGCGAGCAGGCCAAGGCGATCGGCGTCTACGGCTTCGTCGCCTCCGCGGGCGGGTCGATCGGCCTGCTGGCCGGCGGCGCGCTGACCGAGGCCATCTCCTGGCACTGGATCTTCTTCATCAACGTCCCGATCGGGATCGCCACCGCGATGCTCGCCCTGCGCCTCGTGGCCGCGAAGCCGGGCCTCGGCCTGGCCGCCGGCGCCGACATCCCGGGCGCCGTGCTGTGCACGGTCGGACTGATGCTCGGCGTGTACTCGATCATCGGCGTCAGCGAGCACGGCTGGGGCTCGCGCGAACACGCTCGGTCTCGGCGCGATCTCGCTCGCCCTCGTCACCGCGTTCGTCATCCGCCAGGCGCGCATCGCCAACCCGCTCATGCCGCTGCGGCTGTTCCGCGTGCGCACCGTGACCGGGGCCAACCTGACGATGGCGCTGATGGTCGCGGGGATGTTCGCGATGTTCTTCCTCGGCGCGCTCTACCTGCAGCGCGTGCTGGGCTACAACCCGCTCGAGGTCGGGCTGGCGTTCCTGCCGTCCTCGGTGCTGATGGGCATCATCTCGCTGCGCTACACCGAGCGGCTGATCATGCGCTTCGGCGCGCACAACGTGCTGCTTCCGGGCATCGTCTCGATCGGCATCGGCCTGCTGCTGTTCGCACGCACGCCGGTCGACGGGACCTACTGGGTCGACGTGTTCCCACCGACGATGTTCATCGGCCTCGGCGCCGGCATCGCGTTCCCGTCGCTGATGCAGCTCTCCATGACCGGTGTCGAGATGCAGGACATGGGCATGGCGTCGGGCCTGGTCAACTCGACCGTGCAGGTCGGCGGCGCTATCGGACTCGCCGTGCTGGCGACGCTCTCGGCCAGCCGCACCGAGGATCTCGGCGCGGCCGGCGAGACGGCAGCGGCCGCGCTCAACGGCGGCTACCACGTCGCCTACCTGGTCGGTGCGGCGCTCGTCGCGGGCGCGCTCGTGACGGCGCTCACGCTGCTGCGGCCGCGTGCAGCGGAGGAGACCGAGGCCGCTCCGCAGGGCAAGCCCGAATACGCCCAGGCATGACCGGACACGCAGGCGACGGAGCAGGACGCGACCGATGACCGGGCGCGGGTTGATCGTACGTCGGAGTTCACGCGATCTCGACGACGCGGTTCGACAGGACGCCGATGCCGTCGACCTCGACCTCGACGACGTCCCCGCCGGCCAGCGACCGCGGGGGATCCATGAACTCGCCACACCCCCAGGGCGTCCCCGTGAGGAGCACATCCCCCGGCTCGAGCGTGAACGACCGCGAGCAGAACGCGAGCAGCTCGGCGACCCCGAAGACCATCTCCGCGGTCGACGAGTCCTGGACCGTCTCGCCGTTCACGCGCGTGCGCAGGCCCAGTGCCTGCACGTCGCCGAGCTCGTCCGGGGTGACGATCTCCGGGCCCAGCGGGCAGAAGCTGTCGAAGCTCTTGCCCCGCACCCACTGCCCGTCTCCGAACTGGACGTCGCGCGCCGACACGTCGTTGGCGACCGTGTAGCCGTAGACGCCCGCGAGCGCCGCTGCGGGCGTCGCATCGCGCAACCGCCGGCCGATCACCGCGGCGAGCTCCACCTCCCAGTCGACGCGCGCGGTCAGCGAGCGGTCGATCACGATGTCCGCGCCCGGCCCGATCACGCTCGACGGGAACTTCGCGAACACCAGCGGTCGCTGCGGCAGCTCGATACCCGCCTCGCGCGCGTGATCGCGGTAGTTGAGGCCGATCGCGACGATCTTCCCCGGCCGTACCGGCGGTCCGCCGTCGCTGCTGCCCGCCGCGACGAGCTCGCCCGCCGGTCCGATCTCGATTGCCCGCACACGCATCCTCGTCACCGCCGGTTCAGGTTGGTCCGCATCACGCCAGGAACCCGCCGTCGACCACGAGCGTCGTGCCGGTCGTGAAACCGGCCGCGTCCGACAGCAGCCAGACAGCGGCCTCGGCCACCTCCTCGGCGCGACCGAGTCGCCCGAGCGGATGCTGTCCCAGCAAGCGCTCGCGCTCGGCCGGGTCCGTGATCGCGTCGGTCATGCCGGCGTCGATCACCCCGGGCGCCAGGCAGTTGGCCCGCACGCCACGCGCGCCGTATTCGACGGCGATCGTGCGGGTCAGCAGCTCGACGCCCGCCTTGGACGCGTTGTACGCGACGTCCTCGGGCCAGGCGCGCAGGCCCGCGACCGAGGTCACGTTGACGATCGCGCCGCCGCCCGCCGTGACGAGGTGGGGGAGAGCGGCGCGACAGACATAGAACGTGCCGGAGAGGTTGACGGCGATCGTGCGGTCCCATTCGGCGAGCTCCATCGCTCCCGTGGGCGCCCACTTGCAATCGATCCCGGCGGCGCAGACGACCGCGTCGAGGCCGCCGAGCCGCTCGGCCGCCTGTTCGACGGCGGCGCCGACGGCGCCGGCGTCCGCGACGTCGGCGCGCACCGCGATCGCTCCGGGCAACGGATCGGCGGAGCCGCGCGAGAGCAGCGCGCAGGCCGCTCCCTCGGCGTGCGCCGCGGCGGCGATCTGCCGCCCGAGGCCGCGCGAGGCGCCGGTGATCAGCGCTCTCCGGCCCGCGAGCCGGCCGCGCTCAGGCACCTGCCCGCCCGCGGACGGGTGACGGGGCCGAAGCGCTCCTCGATGATCGTCCGGATCCCGGTCGCGGCGCCCTCGAGGCGCTCGACGCCGGTGCGCATCGCCACGGCCGAGACGCTCACCGCGCCCGTCGGTCGCGTCGGCGAGTCGAGGAAGAGCGGGAACGCGATGCAGTTGACGCCCGCCTCGCTCTCCTCGCGATCCAGCGCATAGCCGCGTGCGCGCGTGCGCGCGAGCTCTTCGGCCAGCTCGTGCGGTGCGGTCAGCGTGTGCTCGGTGCGGCGTGCGAGCGGCCCGTGGCGGGCGACGTAGTCGCGCACCGCCTCGTCGTCGGCGAGCGCGTGCGCGAGCAGCGCCTTGCCGATGCCGGTCGAGTGCGCCGGGTTGCGGCCGCCGATCCTGGAGGTCAGCTTGATCGCCTGTCCGGCGGGCTCGATCTTGGCGAGGTAGACCACCTCGCTGCCGTCGAGCTTCGCGTAATGCGCGGTCTCCGAGAACCAGCCGGCGAGTGAGAGCAGCACCGGCCGGACGAGGTCGACCTCGTCGCGGCGCTCGTGGTACTCGAACGCGATCCGCACGAACTCCGTGCCGAGGCGGTAGTGGCTGCGCTCGTCCTGCTCGGCGAAGCCGGCCCGGCGCAGGGTGGCGAGGGCGCGGTGGACGCTTGACTTCGGGGCCTCCAGCTCGCGTGCGAGCGCGTCGAGCGAGGCGCCCTCGGAGTGGTGCGCGAGCGCCTTGAGCGCGAGCAGCATGCGATCCGAGCCGGTCGCCACGGTCAGCGCCCGATCCCGGCGGCCACTGCCCGCACGAGGTGTCGCTGGAAGATCAGGTACACGCCGACGACCGGCAGCGTCGCGATCAGCAGGCCGGCCATCAACGCGGTCGGGTCGAGGTTGAAGCGGCCCTGGAGCTGCAGCACGCCGACCGTCAGCGTCTTCGTCTCGTCGCTGGGGAGCAGCAGCAGCGCGAAGATGAACTCGTTCCAGACCCAGAGGAAGTTGAAGATCACGAGCGTCGCGAGCGCCGGGCGTGCGAGCGGCAGCAGCACGCGCCAGAGGATCTGGTGCACCGATGCGCCCTCCATCCGCGCCGCCTCGGCCAGCTCGTCGGGCAGCGACCGGAAGTAGGCGGTCATCAGGTAGGTGTTGAAGGGCAGGTTCACCGCTGTGTAGATCAGGATCACCGACCAGGGGGTGTCGAACAGCCCGAGGTTGACCATCTGGACGTAGAGCGGGACCAGCAGGATCAGCGGCGGGACGGCGATCCACACCAGCACGAGCAGGTAGGCCTTTCCGCGTGCGGTCCAGCGCAGCTTGGAGAACGAGTATGCCGCCAGCGTCGCGACGAGCACGGACAGCGCGACGGTGCCGGCGACGATGACCAGCGAGTTGCGCAGGTACGTCGGCACGCTCGCTCCCTCCCAGGCCCGCTGCAGCGCGTCGGTGGAGAGCGTCGTCGGCAGCCCGACCTTCGAATCGGCGTAGTCCGCGTTGGTGCGCAGGGTGTTGGAGACCAGGAAGTACAGCGGGAAGAGCGCCGAGGCCGACACCAGCGCCATGCCCGGCCACCATGGGCCACTTCCAGCGCTCGCGCCGGCGCACGACAAGCTGCGATCCCAAGGCTCAGGCCCCCGGGCTGCGCGTCAGGATGCGGATCTGCAGCAGGCCGATCGCGGCGGTGATGACGACGAGCACGACGCCGATCGCGCACGCGTAGCCCGTGCGCCCGAGCGCGAACGCCTGCTTGTAGATCATGAACTCGGTCACGTACGTGTCGAAGCCCGGGCCGCCGTTCGTGATCACGTAGATGTAGGCGAACATGAACGCGAAGGCGGTCACCGTGCTCGTCACGAGCACGAGCTCCATCACGCGCTTGAGGTTGGGGGCGATGACGGAGAACAGCACCCGCAGCGGGCGCGCGCCGTCCATCCGGGCGGCCTCGCGCAGCGCGGGATCGAGCGCGCTCATGCCCGCCAGGTAGATCAGCGTGTTGTAGCCGAAGTTGGCCCACACCACGACGAGCAGCACGGCGGGGATCGATGTGTTCGCGCTGCCGAGCCAGTCCGTCCGCAGCGAGCCCAGGCCGACGCCGCCGAGCAGGGCGTTCAGCGGTCCGTCGAGCCGGAAGACGACCTGCGCCACGATGCCCACCACGACCGTGGAGATGACCGCCGGCAGGAAGAACGTCGAGCGGAAGAAGCGCCAGCCGGGCACGCGCTCGTGGATCAGCCAGGCCAGCAGCATCGGCACCGTGACCTGGATCGGCACGGACAGCGCGAACAGCACGTTGTTGCGCAGCGAGGTGCGGAAGAGCGGATCCTCGAGCAGCGCGGAGAAGTTCTCCAGGCCGACCCACTCGGGCGGGTTGATCCCGTCCCAGGCCGTGAAGGCGTGGTAGACGACGCTCGAGAGCGGATAGGCGATGAAGGCGAGGACGAGCGCCAGCGCGGGCAGCGCGTAGATGACGCCCCACAGCCGGTCCCGGTTGGCCACGTCCCCGCCCGGTCCGCCTGCCTATCCGCCCGCCTGCAGGCTGGGCAGCTGCTTGTCGAGCTCCTCCATCGCCGCCTGCGGCGATGCCTTGCCCGCGAAGGCCTGCTGCAGCTGCTTGTAGAACGTCAGCGCGACCGGCACCGGGATGACGCTGTCGAGCACCGGCATCGCGGGGTCCTGCCGCGGCGTCGACGAAGAACTGCACGAACTCGTCCTCGATCAGCGACGAGTCGACGCCCTTGACCGCGGGCGGGGTGCCGAGGATCGAGAGCAGCTGGCCGCCGGCCTCCTTGTCGCTCGCGAGCTTGATGAACTCCCACGCCAGTCCGGGGTTGTCCGAGTCCTTCGTGATGACCCAGTTGTAGAAGGCGTTGCCGACCGAGCGGCCGGCGAGCGGGCCGTCGCCCGAAGGCGGCAGCGGCATGATGCCGAGGTCCTTGCCGAGCTTGTCCTTGAAGTCCGGGATCACCGCCGGGTACATCAGGACCATCGCGCTCTTCTTCGACGTGAAGTCGCTGTTGGCGTCGAAGTTCTCGCGCGTGGAGGCGTCCTCGTTGACGCAGCCGGCCTCGCGCAGGTCGACGAGCTGCTGCAGCGGCTCCGACCACCTTCGGGTCCGCGTAGGGCAGCTCGCCGGCGTTGATCCGCGCGGCGTCGCCGTCGTCGAAGGTCGAGCCGAACATCAACGTGATCCAGTTGTCGGTCGAGTAGCCGTCGCGGTCGCCGAACGTGATCGGCGTGACGCCCGTGCCCTTGAGCGCATCGCAGGCGGCGAGCAGGTCGTCCCAGCTCTCCAGCGGCGCCTCGACGCCGGCCTTCTTGAACATCGCCTTGTTGTAGAAGAGGCCGTAGGTGCCGAAGTCCTGCGGCACGGCGATGATCGGGTTCTCGCCGCCCTTGCAGTCGAGGTCCTTGCAGGACAGGTCCATGCCGCTGAGCGAGTCGAACAAGCCCGGCGTCGCGTCGAAGTACTCGTTCAGCTGGAGCAGCTGCGCCTCGTACGGCGTCGTGTAGCCGCCGGAGTAGAACAGCATCATGTCGGGCGGCTTGCGTGCCTGGAAGGCCGCCTGCAGCTTCGCCGCGACCTGCTCGTTGTCCGTCGAGAGCAGCGTCAGCTTGACGTCGGACCCGGAGTTGGACTGCTTGAAGCGCTCGATCTGCGCGTCGAGCCACTCGCGGTAGGGCGTGCCCGGTGTCGCGCCGGCGAAGTTTCCGCCGACCCACAGGTCGAGCGTGCCGGGCGTAGGCGTCGCCACCGCCGGGGCGGCCGCCGCCGGCTCGTTGTCCTGGTCGTCGTCGCCGCCACAACCTGCGAGCAGCGCCAGGCTCAACACCAGTGCGAGCGTCCTCCGCATGACTCCCTCCTCAGGATTCCCGTATACGGAACGTGAGTCCGTTCTCCGGACTCCCGCATCCAACACCAGGCTTGACCTCACGTCAAGCCGGCAGCATGATGGCCCGGCAATGTCGCCGAATACCTCAGCGTTCTGAATAGCGGAATCGCGTCTCCTATCGCGAGTGTTGAAGCGCTACCGCTTCGCGTGGCCTTGCGAGGCGAGGAGCTCGACGGGTCGAACGACACGGTTGTCGTCCGCATCACGGATGCAGCCGGGCGGGTCGGCATCGGCGAGGCGGACTCGCCCGCGCAGGCGGTCGCCGCGCTCGTGCTGCGCGACGATGCCCACGGCTGGAGTCGCG
Organism: uncultured Solirubrobacteraceae bacterium; assembly: GCA_963721315.1. Lineage (GTDB taxonomy): Bacteria > Actinomycetota > Thermoleophilia > Solirubrobacterales > Solirubrobacteraceae > DASQMT01. The sequence continues at coordinate 538,179 of CAVRIU010000004.1, read as the reverse complement.
GCATGGGCGGGTTGCTGCTCGGACGCGATCCGGTGGAGGTCGGAGCGCTCTGGGACGAGCTGGCGGCGGCGACGTTCTACGACGGCAACGCCGGCATCGCCCGGCATGCCCTCGCGGCCGTCGACATAGCGCTGCACGACCTCGCCGGCAAGCAGCTCGGGCGGCCGGCGCACGCGTTGCTGGGCGGGGCGCGGCGCGAGCGGCTGTCCGTCTACGCGACGCTCTATCGAGCCACAGCCGGGCACGAGAGCGCCAGCGCGCTGCACGAGGAGCTCGAGGCGCTGATCGGCCAGGCCGTCCAGGACGGCTATCGGGCGATCAAGTACGAGGCGGTCTTCCCGGGCGCGGTGTCGGACTCCGAGCTCGTCGAGCTGATCCTGCGGGCGCGCGCGGCGGCCGGTGAGGAGGTCGAGCTGCTGGTCGACTTCGGCTACCGCTGGCGCCACTGGCGCGACGCCTTGTGGACGCTCAATCGGCTCGAACCCGCGCGGCTGTGGCTGGCCGAGGCGACCTTGCCTGACGAGGACCTCGGCAGCCATGCCAAGCTCGCTGCCCGGGCCGAGGTTCGCATCGGCGGCGCCGAGCTCGCCTCCACGCTGGCGGAGTGCCGTGCCTGGCTGGAGCACGGGCGCGTCGACGTGCTCCAGCCCGACGTCGCGCGCTGCGGCGGCTTGACCGAGATGCGCCGCGTCGCCGACCTGGCCGCGCTGCACGGCGCCGCGGTGGTCCCGCACAACTGGAAGACGGGCATCAACGCGGCCGCCGCGCGCCACCTGCACGCGGCGGCCCTCGCCGTCCCGATGATCGAGGCCCTGCCGCCGACGCTGTTCGACTCGCCGCTGCGGCGCGATCTGGTGCGGCCGGAGCCGGCGCTCGCGGACGGGATGCTGCCACTGCCGGACCTGCCCGGACTGGGCGTCGAGCTCGTCGACGAGGTCGCCGATCGCTACCGCTGGGACGCGGGCACCGCATGAGGGCGCTCGTCTGGCGCGGCGGCGCGGAGCTCGCGCTGGAGGAGCTGCCCGATCCGGTGGCGGGCGCCGGGGAGGTCGTGTTCGATATCGGCATGGCGGGCATCTGCGGCTCGGACCTGCACGCCTATCGCGGGCATCCCGGGCCGCGGCAGCCGCCGCTCGTGCTCGGTCACGAGGCGGTCGGCACCGTCGCGGGGCTGCCGGGTCGCTACGTCGTGTTCCCGCTCGTGGTCTGCGGCGCCTGCGCCGCCTGTGCGCGCGGCGAGGAGAACCTGTGCGAGCGCCGGCAGCTGCTCGGCATGCATCGCGCCGGCGTGTTCGCGGAGTGCACGGCGGTGCCGCGCGACTCGCTGCTGCCGGTGCCCGAGGGGCTCGGCGACGCCGACGCCGCCCTGGTCGAGCCGCTCGCCGTCTGCGTCAGCGCGCTGCGTCCGCACGCGCTCGGGCCCGGCAGCCGCCTGCTCGTGGTCGGCTGCGGCCCGATCGGCCTGCTGACGATCCACGTCGCGCTCGCGCAGGGCGCCTCTGTGGTGGCTGTCGAGCCGGTTGCGGAGCGGCGCGCGGCGGCGAGCGCGCTGGGAGCGGATGTCGTGCTCGAGACCGTCGCTGCGATCGAGCCGGGGGCGGCGGACGTCGCCGTCGACGCCGTCGGCATCCAGGCCACGTGGGACGGGGCGATCGGCGGCCTGCGGCCCGGGGGCGAGCTCGTGCTGCTGGGGCTGGGCCAGGCGACCGGCCCGATGCCGATCGCCGACCTGGTGCGCCGCGCGATCGTCGTGCGCGGGCACTTCGCCTACACCCGCGCGGATTTCGCCCGCGCCCTGCGGATGCTGGCTGAGCACCCGCCGCCCGCCGACTGGGTCGAGGTGATGCCGCTGGGAGCGGGCGCCGACGCCTTCGCGCGCCTGTCGGAGTCGCCACCGCGGGCGACGAAGATCCTGCTCGAGGCGCGCGCGGTGGGCGGCTGATGGCGGGCATCCGGCTCGACGCCGTGTTGAAGGTGTTCGAGGACGGCACCCGCGCGGTCGACGGCGTCGATCTCGAGATCTCCGACGGCGAGTTCATGGTCCTGGTCGGGCCGTCAGGGTGCGGCAAGTCGACGCTGCTGCGGCTCGTCGCAGGGCTCGAGGAGGTCACGAGCGGCCGGGTCCTGCTGGGCGAGCGCGACGTCACCCGTGCGCTCGAGCGCGATCGCGACATGGCGATGGTCTTCCAGAACTATGCGCTCTACCCGCACATGAGCGTGCGCGACAACCTCGCGTTCGGGCTGCGCCTGCGCAAGATGCCCAAGCCCGAGCGGGTGCGCAAGGTGGAAGAGGCCGCGACGATGCTCGGCCTCGACGGGCTGCTCGACCGCAAGCCGGCCGCGCTCTCCGGCGGCCAGCGCCAGCGGGTGGCGATGGGCCGGGCGATGGTGCGCGAGCCGGCCGCGTTCCTGATGGACGAGCCGCTCTCCAACCTGGACGCCAAGCTGCGCGTGGCGATGCGCGCGGAGCTGGCGCGGTTGCACGAGCGGCTGGGCGTCACGACCGTGTACGTGACGCACGACCAGGTCGAGGCGATGACGCTCGGACAGCGGGTGGCCGTGATGCGCGACGGCGTGCTGCAGCAGTGCGCGCCACCCGAGGAGCTCTACGACCGCCCCGCGAACCTGTTCGTCGCGGCCTTCATGGGCTCTCCGGCGATGAACCTCGTCGAGGCCGCCGTGACCGCCGAGGGCCTGCATTTCGGCGGATCACCGGCTGCCGTTGCCCGCGGGCGCGCCGGGGCCGGCCGGGGGCGCTGCGCGGGTGATCGTCGGGATGCGCCCGTCCGACTTCGAGCTCGCGGGACCGGACGACGATCCCGGCGCCGCGCGCCTGCGCGTCGTCGCGGACGTCGTCGAGCGCCTTGGGTCCGAACGGCGCGTCGTCTTCGGCGTCGACGCGCCGCTCGTCGCGACCGACGCAGTGACCGCGGCCTCGGAAGAGCCGCCCGACGGCGGCGCCGTGCTGCTGGCGGACGAGGGCCGCAGCCGCTTCACCGCCGTGCTCGGCGGCCGCGCGCCGGTTGCCGTCGACGACGCGCTCGAGCTGACGATCGCACCCGAGCGCATGTACCTCTTCGATCCCGCGACAGGGCGGGCGCTGCACGGGCCGCCGGTGGTGGCGCGCCCGTGAGCGCGGTGGTGGTGACCGGCGCCGCGCTCGGCCTCGGGCGCGCCGTGGCCGGGCAGCTGGCCGACGCGGGCACGCACGTCGTCGGCCTGGACATCGACGAGCCGGCGCTGGCCGCTGCCGCGCGCGACCTGGGAGCGCGGTTCACCCCGATCGCGGGCGACATCGCCGACTGGGACGCGCACGAGCGCGCCGCCGATGCGGCGCACGCCGCCGGCGGGCTCGCCGGGTGGGTCAACAACGCGGCGGTCGACGTGCAGGGCGCGGCGCACGAGGTGACCGCCGAGAGCATCGCCGAAGGGCTGCGCGTGCTGCAGCTCGGACCGATGTACGGCACCGCGGTGGCGGTGCGCCGGCTGCTCGCCGGCGGTCGCGGCGGCAGCATCGTCAACGTCGGCTCGATCCAGGGCGTCGCGGCGTTTCCCGGCTACTTCGTCTACCAGGCGGCCAAGGCCGCGGTGGCGATGATCTCGCGCGGCGTCGCGGTCGACTACGGCGACCGCGGCATCCGCTGCAACGCCGTGCTGCCGGGCACGCTCGACACGCCGATGACGGCGGCGACGCTCGCGCCGGGCGCCACGCTGGAGGACGAGGGCGCGCTCGCCCCGCTCGGCCGCGTCGGCCGGCCCGAGGAGGTCGCGTCGCTGATCGCGTTCCTGCTGTCCGAGCGCGCGAGCTACCTCACCGGTGCGGTGATCCCGGTCGACGGCGGCGCGACGGCGCGCTGTCACCCCTACCCGTCGCCGGGCAGCACCGTGACCGACAAGCGGTAGCCGAACGGCTGCCCGGAGTCGGTCCACGCGGCCTGACCTTCCGCGATCGCCGTCTCGAGCCCGAGATGGTGCGGCACGCTCGCCGGCTCGATCACCAGCATCTCCGTCATGCCGCGCCAGGGACCGCCCGTCGTGCGCACCTCGTGCCAGATCCAGACATGTGGCAGCCGCGCCGCGGTCCCAGCTCAGCGCCACGCCGGCGCCCGTTCGCGCGTTGACCACGCGCGCATTCCCCTCGGGCACCTCATGCACGCACGCCAGGCGAGAGCGCGGACGCGTGAGCGGCCAGCGGTCGCCGCGCTCACGCGACCCGTCCGCCAGGCCGATCTGAGGCCAGAGCGGCGCATCGCCCGGCGCCCGTGACGGTCCCGCACGCTCGGCCATCTCGACCGCGCGGCCGGCCGGCAGCTCGATCACCACCTCGGGATCGAGCAGCTCGATGCCGAGCGCGAGGTGCTCGACCGCCAGCAGCGGCAGGCGTTCGGCGGACTCCCAGCGCACATCGGCGTGCACGGTGGCGTCCGCCACTGAGACACGGCGCTCGACGGTGAGCCCGTGACCCGCCCAGCGCAGCGTCGCGCAGTCGGTGTCGTGCTCGAGCACCTGCCAGGGATCGTTCGAGGCGCGGCCGTGAAAGCCGTGGCGCGTGCCCGCGACCGCGCACGCGGACCCGGCGTTCGGCGTGAGCAGCTGCCAGCCGCCGCGGTAGGACGCGGTCCACGTGTCCTCGTCGAGCTCTCCCGCGCGCGCGGGCAGGGCGGCGAACGGCGGCCGCCCGAGCAACTGGCGGCCGCTGCGCAGATCGACGAGGTCGATCACCTCGGCGCCGTGATCGGGGTCGATCCGCAGCAGCAGCGCGTCGGATCGCAGGATCACGGCGGCGCGTTCCTCCGTCTGTGCGGTAGCGCTACTTCACCGGCGGGCGAAGCTGACCTCTTGGACGTTGGCGGTGCCGCCCGGAACGGAATTCGGCCGACCCTACCGTCACGCAAGATCGCGAGTCAATCTGTGGGGATGGCCAAGCTGATCTACTCCGCGATCACGTCGCTCGACGGCTACGTCGCCGACGAGCACGGCAAGTTCGACTGGGCCGCGCCGGACGCGGAGGTGCATGCCTTCGTCAACGACCTCGAGCGGCCCGTCGGGACGTACCTCTACGGGCGCCGCATGTACGAGGTGATGGCCGCCTGGGAGTCGATGCCCGGGCTCGCCGACGAGCCGCGCGAGATGCAGGACTTCGCGCAGATCTGGCAGGCGGCCGACAAGGTCGTGTACTCCACGACGCTGGACACGGTGTCCAGCGCCAGGACGCGGATCGAGCGGCGCTTCGACCCCGTCGCGATCGCGGCAGATGAAGGCGTCGGCGCCGCGCGACATCAGCGTCGGCGGCCCGGACCTCGCCGCCCAGGCGATCAGAGCCGGCCTGGTCGACGAGTTTCACCTGCTGATCTCGCCGGTGGTGGTGGGAGGGGGCAAGCGATCGCTCCCCGAGCATGTCCGCGTCGACCTGCAACTGCTGAGCGAACGCCGTTTCGCCAACGGCGTGGTCCACCTCAGCTACTCGTACTGAAGCGCCTCGAGCACGCGCAGGCGGGCGGCGCGGCGAGCGGGCAGGATCGCGGCGACGATGCCGGCGATCACGGAGACGATCACGAAGCTGATCAGCGCGCCGCCGGGGATCGCGAACTGGAGGTCGTACTGCGACAGCGCCTGCGTCACGAGCAGGGCGAGGAAGATCCCGAGCGGCAAGCCGAGCGCGGCGCCGATCAGGGCGGTGATCACGCTCTCGTGCCGGACCATGCGGCGCACCTGACGCCTGGTCATCCCGACCGCTCGCAGCATCCCGAGCTCGCGCGTGCGCTCGAACACCGACAGGGCGAGCGTGTTGACCATGCCGAACAGGCTGACCACCACCGACAGCGCGAGCAGCACGTACAACAGCAGCAGGAACTGGCTGATCTCCTCGTCTTCCTTGTCGATCCACTCCTGCCGCGTCTGGACCCGCGTGTCGGGAAAGTCCGCGAGCGCGCTCTCGACGGTCGCCTTCTGCGCGCCGCTCGGCGCGCCGGGGAGGTTGATCAGCGTGAAGCGGTTGCGCGGCCGGTCATAGAGCTCGTCGAAGGCGGCCTGCGAGATGCTCGCGGTGCCCAGGAGCGGATAGAAGGGGCTGCCGTCGTAGATGCCGCGGACGACGAACTCCTGGCGCTCGTTGTCCGTCGAGAGCACGTTGAACGAGTCGCCGACGGCGAGGTCCTTGTCGTCGGCGACGTCGTCGGGCAGGGCGGCTCCGTCGGCGCCCAGGCTCGCCAGCACGGCGTCCGAGCCCTCCGTCCAGCGGAAGTCGTAGACCTCGTTGATCGTGCCCGCATCGAGCCCGGTCAGGTTGGCGCCCGACCCGTTGATCTCCGCGACGTCCTGGCGCACGTTGCTGACGACGTCGGTTCCCTCGATCTCGGCGGCGGCGTCGCCGACCGCGGCCGGGAACTCCGAGTAGCCGTCCTGCGAGGTCACGACCAGGTCGGCCTGGATCTGCTCCTCGATCGCCGTGCTGTTGGAGACGCGCAGGCCCTGCGCGAGCACGCCGACGAACGTCACCAGCGCGATGCCGATCATCAGCGCCGCCGCGGTCGAGGCCGTGCGGCCGGGGTCGCGCATCGCGTTGCGCTCGGCGAGCCTCCCGGCCGAGCCGCCCATCCGGCGCGCCGGCAATCCGACGAGGCGCGCGAGCGGGACGACGAGGCGCGAGGAGATCAGGGCGACGCCGACGAACAGCGCCAGGACGCCGATGCCGAGCAGGATGAAGCGGTCGCCGGTCGCCACGTCGCCCGCGAGCAGCGCGTAGGAGAGCGCGAGCACGGCCAGCACGATGGTCGCGACCGCGATATAGGGCGAGAAGCGCGACAGCGCGGAGCGCGGCAGCGTCGCCCCCTCGCGGACCGCCGCGATCGGCGGCACGCGCGTCGCACGCAAGGCGGGCGAGAGCCCGGCGAACAGCGTGACGAGCGTCCCGACCAGCAGCGAGACGACGATCGTCCGGGTGGCGAAGACGGTCTGCGTCTGCGGCAGGTCGAGGTTGAGCGCGGTGAAGAGCTTGTTCAGGCCGACCGCGAGCCCGAGCCCGGCGAACAGCCCGATCACCGACGCGAGCAGGCCGATCACCAGTGCCTCGACGATGACGGAGCCCAGCACCTGCCGGCGCGACGCGCCGATCGTCCGCAGCGTGGCGAACTCGCGCGTCCGCTGGGCGACCGTGATCGAGAGCGTGTTGAAGATCACGAAAGCGCCGACGAACAGGGCGATGCCCGCGAACGTCAGCAGGAAGTAGCGGATGATCGACGTGAACGTCGCGATCTCGCCGGATTCCTCGCTCGCCTGCTCGGTCCCGGATCGCACCGTCACGGACGCCGTCCCCACGTCCTCCCGGATCCGGCTGACGAGCTGCTCGGGCGCGACGCCGTCCTCGGCGGCGGCCTGCACGGAGTCGAGCCGGCCCTCCTTGTCGAGCAGCTTCTGGGCGGTCGGGATGTCGAAGATCGCGAACGTGGCGCCGCCGAGCGAGCTCAGGTCGCCGTAGCGCGCGACTCCGACGATCTCGAACTGCTCGGCGGGGCCGAGCGCCGCGACGCCGATCTGGTCGCCGACCCCGAGGTCCTCTTCGTCGGCGACCCGCTCGTCGATCGCGACCTGCCCCGAGCCCGACGGCCAGTCGCCCTCGACGAGGTTGAGCGGGTTGAAGCGGTCGTACTCCGGCGCGGTGTCGATGCCGAACGCGAACGAGGGCGCGCCGCCGGTGTCGATCGCCTCGCCGTCGGGCTTGATCAGCTTGGTCTGGAAGTCGTTCACCGAGCCGGTCGCGACCTCGACGCCGTCGACGCCGCGGACCTGCTCGAGCACGTCCTCGGGGATCGGCACGGGCGGCGACTGCTCGCCCTCGAAGCTGATCCCCGCCTCCTTGCCGGTGATGACCGCGTCGGTGTCGGCGTAGGACTCGACGAAGATCGCGTCGAACGCCTTGTCGATCGTGTCGGTGAGCACGTAGGCGCCGCTCATCATCGCGACGCCGAGGACGATCGCGATCGCCGTCAGCACCGTGCGGAACTTGCGCCCGGACAGGCCGCGTAACGCGACCCGGATCATTGCAGCGCGATCTCCTCCAGCGCGGCCAGCACCTGATGCTCGTCGGCGCCGGGCAGCTCCTTGACGATCAGGCCGTCCGCGAGGAACAGGATCCGGTCGGCGCTCGCTGCCGCGCGCGCGTCGTGCGTGACCATCACGAGCGTCTGCCCGTAGTCGCGCACCGAGCCGCGCAGCAGGTCGAGGATCTCGCCGCCCGTCGTCGAGTCGAGGTTGCCGGTCGGCTCGTCGGCGAACATCACGCTGGGCCGGCTGACGAGCGCCCGGGCGATCGCGACCCGCTGCTGCTGGCCGCCGGAGAGCTCGGACGGCCGGTGCTTGCGGCGGTCCTGCAGGCCGACCTTGTCGAGCAGGTCGTCGAAGAAGCCGGCTTCCGGCTTCGCGCCCGAGAGCGTCAGCGGCAGGATGATGTTCTCCTCCGCGGTCAGCATCGGCAGCAGGTTGAAGAACTGGAAGATGAAGCCGATGTGCTCCCGGCGCAGCTTCGTGACCGCGGTGTCGCTGAGCCCGTCGAGCCGTATCCCCGCGATCGTCACGTGGCCCTCGGTCGGCTCGTCGAGCGCCGCGAGCAGATGCATGAGCGTCGACTTGCCGGAGCCCGAGCGACCCATGACCGCGGTCAGCTTGCCGGGCTCGACCTCGAGCGTCACGCCGCGCAGGGCGTGCACGGCCGTCTCGCCCTCGCCGTAGACGCGCGTGAGCTCGTGCGCCTCGACCACGGCGCCGTTCGCCGCAGGCGATCAGCCGACACCTCGGGCTCGGTCATCGACGGCCAAACTACACAACGCCGCGCGCTTAGGTGACGATCGCGGTGAAGATCCGGGAAAGGAGCTGCGGTGGCTTATGTAGTGGCGGCGAAATGGCGGGCGAAGCCGGGCAAGGAGGAGCGGCTCGCGCAGCTATGCGAGGAGATGACCGGGCCCTCGCGCGCCGAGCCCGCGAACCTCTTCTACCAGGCGCACCGCACGCCCGAGGACCCGCAGCTGTTCTTCCTCTACGAGCAGTACTCCGACGAGGCGGGCTATCACGCCCACATGGACTCCGAGCACTTCACGCGGCTCGTCAAGGGAGAGGCGATCCCGGAGCTGCTCGAGGCGCGCGAGCGAGAGTTCTTCGAGACGCTCTGACTGCGCTACGAGCCGGCGATCAGCCTGGCGATCGCTCGATCCGGAAGATCGGATGGTCGGGTGCGATGCGCTGCAGCTCGGCGTCCGCGGCGTCGGGTCCGGCGTCGAAGAACGCGCCGACCTCCCACTTCCAGCGCTCGAGGTAGGCGCGCAGGATCGGGACCTTGTCGTCGTCGGGCAGCTCGACCGCCGTGAACCGCTCCGCGCGCCGGCCGACGAGGAGGCGGCCCTCGCCTCGAGCACGGAGGTTCCGGACCCACTGCGTGTGACCGCGCGGCGCCACGAGGTAGCGCGTGCCCGCGAGAGTCAGCAGGTTGACCGGAGTGCGCCGTGGCTCGCCCGTCTTGCGTCCGCGGACTTCGAGCACGCGCGATCCCGCGACGCTGACTCCCGCACGCGTCAGCGCGGCCACGATCCGGTTGAAGACGTTCGTGGTGAACCAGCCCGGGCGTTGGTAGCGATCGGCGATCGGGCGATTCTCGCAGCGCGGGCCGGAACGGGTACTCTCCCGCGCCAGCGTGCCAGTCGTCGGCCTGCACTGCTCGCACGAGCAGATCCCACCCAGCCGCCTGCTCGAGCATGCGAAGCACGCCGAGGCGGCGGGCTTCGGGGCGATCATGTCGTCGGACCACTTCTCGCCCTGGAGCGAGCGCCAGGGCGAGTCGGGCTTCGCCTGGTCCTGGCTCGGCGCCGCGATGGGCGCCACCGCGCTGCCGTTCGGCGTCGTCAACGCGCCCGGTCAGCGCTATCACCCGGCGATCGTCGCCCAGGCCGCCGCGACCCTGTGCGAGATGTTCCCCGGACGGCTGTGGGTCGCGCTCGGGACCGGCGAGGCGTCCAACGAGCACATCACCGGCGACCCGTGGCCCGACAAGGCGACGCGCACCGCGCGCCTGCGCGAGTGCGTCGACGTGATGCGCGCGCTGTTCGCCGGCGAGACCGTCTCGCACGACGGGCTCGTGCGCGTCGACCGGGCGAAGCTGCACACGCTGCCGCGGCAGCCGCCGCCGCTCGTCGGGCCGGCGATCAGCGTCGAGACCGCGCGCTGGGTGGGGGAGTGGGCCGACGGCCTGGTCACGGTCAACCAGCCGCGCGCCAAGCTCGAGCAGATGATCGCCGCGTTCCGCTCCAACGGCGGCGAGGGCAAGCGGCTGGTGCTGCAGGTCCACCTCTCGTGGGCGCCGAGCGAGCAGGAGGCGCTGCGCGTCGCCCACGAGCAGTGGCGCACGAACGTCTTCCCGCCGCCGACCTGCTGGGACCTCGAGCTGGCGGAGGACTTCGACCGCCTTGCTCGCGACGTCACGCCCGAGCAGGTCGCGCGAGGTCGTCCTCGATCTCCTCCGACCTCGCCCGGCACGCCGCGTGGCTGCAGGAGCTCGCCGGCACTGGGCTTCGACGAGATCCACCTGCACCACGTCGGCCAGGACCTCAGCGCCTTCATCGACGCGCTTCGGCGAGCACGTCCTGCCCGAGCTCGCGGCATGAGCCTCAAGGCCACCAGCGACCTCTGGTGGAAGAACGCGGTCGTCTACTGCCTCGACGTCGAGACGTTCTACGACGCCGACGGCGACGGCTGCGGCGACCTGCGCGGGCTGACCGAGCGGCTCGACTACCTCGGCGGCATCGGCGTGTCGTGCGTCTGGCTGATGCCGTTCTACGCGTCGCCGCGCAAGGACGACGGCTACGACATCTCGGACTTCTACGCCGTCGACCCGCGGCTCGGGACGCACGGCGACTTCGTCGAGTTCGTGCGCACGGCGCAGCGACCGCGGGATCCGGGTGATCGCCGACCTCGTCGTCAACCACACCTCCGACCAGCACCCGTGGTTCCAGGCCGCGCGCGCCGACCGCGACTCGCCCTACCGCGACTTCTACGTGTGGAGCGACGAGAAGCCCGAGGAGAAGCCCGGCGACGTCGTCTTCCCCGACAAGGAGGACTCCAACTGGGCGTGGGACGAGCAGGCCGGCCAGTACTACCTGCACCGCTTCTACTCGCACCAGCCCGACCTCAACGTCGCCAACCCGGCGGTGCGCGACGAGATCGCGCAGGTCATGGGCTTCTGGATCGAGCAGGGCCTGTCGGGCTTCCGCATCGACGCCGTCCCGTTCCTGCTCGAGCCGATGGGCATGCCGGAGGGGGCGCTGGTCGACCCGCACGAGCTGCTGCGCGACCTGCGCGCCTTCATCACGCGGCGCAACGGCGAGACGATGCTGCTCGGCGAGGTCAACCTCGAGCCGCCCGAGGCGCGCAAGTTCTTCGGCGACGAGGACGGCGACGAGCTGCACATGCTGTTCGACTTCGTCGGCATGCAGGCGATGTACCTCTCGCTCGCGCGCGGCGACGCGGCGCCGCTGCGCAAGGCGCTGCGCGAGGCGCCGGAGATCCCCTCCGACTGCCAGTGGGGGCGCTTCGTGCGCAACCACGACGAGCTGACGCTCGACAAGCTCTCGGAGGCCGAGCGCGAGGAGGTCTTCGCCGCCTTCGGGCCCGACGAGTCGCTGCAGCTGTTCGGCCGCGGGCTGCGCCGGCGGCTGCCGCCGATGCTCGACGGCGACCAGCAGGCGATCCGGATGGTCTACAGCCTCGCGTTCTCGCTGCCCGGCACGCCGGTGCTGTTCTACGGCGAGGAGATCGGGATGGGGGAGAACCTCGCGATCGAGGGGCGCCTCAGCGTGCGCTCGCCGATGCAGTGGTCCGACGAGCCGCACGGCGGGTTCTCGACCGTGGCCGACGCGCGGGCGCTCGTGCCGGCCGGTCGTCGACGACGAGCGCTTCGCGCCCGCAGCGGTCAACGTCGCCCGCCAGCGCCGCGACGACGACTCGCTGCTGAACTGGTTCGAGCGGCTGATCCGGCGCCGGCGCGAGTGCCCGGAGATCGGCTTCGGCACGCTCGAGCTGCTCGATGCCGGCGCGCCGTCGGTGCTCGCGCACCGCTGCGACTGGGACGGCTCGACGATCGTGGCCGTGCACGAGCTGGGCGGCAAGGCGGTCACGGTGACGCTCGCGCTCGACGGCCCGGACGACGCCGACGCGCTCGTCGACCTGTTCTCGGCCGACGTCCACGCGCTCGACGGCGGGCGCGTGGAGCTCGAGCTCGAGCCGCACGGCTTCCGCTGGCTGCGCGTGCGGCGCGCGGGCCGGCGGCTACCGCCGTAGCGTTACGAGGCGATCGCCACGGCGCTGCCGTCGCGTGCCGAGCTGCGGATCGCGAGCAGCACCTCGAGCACGTGCAGCCCGAGCGCTCCGCCGGCCCGCTGCGGGGTGCCCTCGCGGACGGCGCGGCAGAGGTCCGCGAGCCCGAGCCCGCGCGCGTTGTCGCGCCAGCGCGAGACGAGCGCGAGCGACTCGTCGGGCTGCTCGTGGCGGCGCAGGACCACCGGTCCGTCGAAGCCGTTCGGGTCGCCGCCCAGCAGCGTTCCCTCGCTGCCATGGAACTCGATGCCGTGGCGCGCCGGCCCGTCGGCGTCGAAGCTCGCCGTCAGCGTGGTCAGCACGCCCGTCTCGTGCTCCAGCACGGCGCTCACGCGGGTCGGCTCGACGATCGGGAAGCGGGTTCCGGCCAGGCGGCCGGTCGCGATCTCGCTCTCGTCGCGCGGCCGCGCGGCCAGTGCGGTGACCCGCCGAACCGGGCCGACGAGCTCGACCGCGGCCACCACGCCGTACGGCCCGATGTCGAGCAGCGGGCCGGCCAGGTCGGCGTAGAGGAACGCCGGCGACGGGTGCCAGCGCTCGGGCGGGCCGGCCAGCAGGCGCACCTGCCCGACCGCCGGAGTGCCGATCGCGCCGGACTCGATCGCCGCGCGCAGCGTCTGCACCCCGGCCCCGAGGAAGGTGTCGGGAGCGGAACCGACCAGCACTCCCGCGGCGGCGGCCGCGCTGAGCACCTGGCGCGCGTCGTCCAGGCTCGTGGCGAGCGGCTTCTCGGTGTAGAAGTGCTTGCCCGCCGCGATCGCCTGCAGCGCGACCTCGGCATGCCAGTCGGGCGGCGTGAGGCAGAGCACGACGTCGACGTCAGGATGCGCCGGCAGCGCCTCGGGGCTGACCGCCTGCAACCCGTACGTGTGCGCGGCACGCTCGGCGGCCGCCGCGTCGACGTCGGCGCACGCGACGAAGCGCAGCCCGTCCAGGCGCGGCCCGTTGCGGAGGTAGACCGCGCTGATCGTTCCGCAGCCGATCAGGCCGACGCCGAGCTCGCTCACGCCGCGCGCGTGAGGGTCTCGAGCGAGCGGGCGACGTCGGCGACCGGGTCGGCCGACGGGTTGTCGAGCTCGACGACGAGCCGGCGCGTGCCCGCCGCCGCCGCGGCGTCGGCGATCGCCGGCCAGTCCAGTTCCCCGTCGCCCGCGACGACGTCCTCCCACTCGCCGCCGGCACCGCGGCGGACGTCCTTGGCATGCACCAGCGGGCAGCGGTCGGCCAGCTCGCCCAGGACGGCGACGGGATCGCGGCCGGCGACCTGGAGCCAGCCCACGTCGGGCTCGTGGTCGATGCCGAGCGCGGTGATGCGGCGCCACAGGTCCGAGCCATCGTCGAGCGCGCGGAACTCGAAGTCGTGGTTGTGGTACGCGAAGCCCAGCCCCGCGTCGGCGGCGACGGCAGCCGCCACCGCGATCCGGCCCACGATCGCGTCGGCCGCCGCCGCGCTGTCCGGCGGCGGCACCCACGGCAGCACGACCGTCGCCGTCCCCAGCACCCCCGCCTCCTCGGCGACCGGGCCGGGCTCCTGCTCGAAGCGCTCCAGCGGCACATGCGCCGCGCATGCCGTCAGGCCGGCGGCGTCGAGCGCGGCGCGCATCGCCGCGGCGCTGCGCCCGTACAGCCCGGCGAGCTCCACCTCGCGTACGCCCGCGGCTGCGAGCGCGGCAAGCGTCGCCTCGAGGTCCTCGTCGAGCCTGTGGCGCAGCGTGTAGAGCTGGACGGCGAAGCCGAGGGACATCGCGCGCACCTTAGCGACGGCCCGGGGGAGGGCGCCCTGCTCAGGGGGCGACCACTTCAGCCTGCCCCAGCAGGTCGGCGCTCGTCGCGGCGTCGAACGCGGGCAGGTCGTAGCCGATCGTGTCGGCGAGGCCGGGATCGGCGAAGCGGAAGCGCTCGGGACCGGTGAGCCGGACGAACGCCGCGAGCACGAAGTCGCGCGTGCGGAACGTGCGCCGGTAGAACGGGTCCTCGAACGTGCTCTCGTCGGACAGATGGCGCCCCAGCGCGGCGCGGATCGCGTCCACGTCACGCTCGCGCGCGGGATATCCCTTGAAGCCCGGCCGGCCGAGCAGGTACGCGCTCGTGGCGCGCAACTCGGGATCGTCGAGCGTCGCCAGCAGCGCGCGGTCGACGGTGCCGTCGGAGCGCTTGCCGAGCACGTGCAGCAACGCCAGCCGGAGCACGCGGTCGGCGCCGTCGATCTCGGCCAGCAGCCGGCGCGTGACCGCGGGATCGTCGAACGAGATCAGGAAGTGGGCGACGTTGGGCTCGTAGGGGACGTAGGACTTGTCGCCGAACCCGACCGACTCCCCGGGATCGGCGCGGATCGCGGCGAGCTCGGCCTCGAGCGGCGGCGGCAGCGGCGCCGGGCTCAGTGCAGCCATATCTGGACGCGCCGGTTCTTGCCCTCGCTCTTGCCCGCCTCGGCCTCCACCCGCGCCCAGTCGGCGCCGTAGCTCTGGACCTCGAGCCGGCCGGCGTCGATGCCCTTGGCGACGAGATAGTTGCGTGCCGCGCGGGCGCGCTTCAGGCTCAGCGCCTGGTTGAACTTGGCATCGCCCGTCAGGTCGGCCGCCCCACCGAGCTGCGCCTTGAGCGCGACGTTGGCCTTCATCTTGGTCACGATGCCGTCGAGCTTGGTCTCGTGATCGGGCTTGAGGTCGGCCTTCGCGACGTCGAAGTCGTCGAGGATCTCCTCGTACTTGCCGACGTAGAACTGGTCCATGGCGGCGCTCCAGCTGGCCGACGGCGTGTCGACGCAGTCGGCCTGCGTGCCGCCGGTCAGCTCGATCGGCGCGTTCTCCTCGTCCTTGATCTTGAATCCCCACGTCAGCGCGCCCAGCGGCTGGCGGGTCTCGAGCACCATCGGCACGGTCTCGAACTCGGTGCGACACGTCGCCGAGGCCCTCGCGCGCCTCCGGTGCGCTGGGAGTGTCGAACATCGTCGCGGACGTGGAGCTCGTGCCCTTCTTGGAGGACCCGATCGTCCAGTCGGATCGCTCCTGCTTCCACTTCTTGGCGCGCCTGGTCCCACTCGGCGCCGTAGAAGGGGTCGTTCTCGGTGTCGACGGCGTGGTCCATCCGCTTCTTCGTCGCCGCCTCCTCGAACGGCTCGAACTTCGCCTTGTTCTTCCCGGGGTCGTTGGCGGTGCCGCCCGCGTAGGCGAAGCTCGAGCCGACGTGGCTGACCACGGTCTGACCGAAGCTGACGGTCTTCGCCTCGACCTTCGTCTCGTCGGGCTTGAAGTCGATGTCGGCGCGCGCGGAGCTGTGGTTCTCCGGCTTGAGCGTCCACTTCATGTGGCCCTTGTCGAGCTTCTTGTCGTCGGAGATCGCCGCGGGCAGCGGCAGCGTGGTATCGGTCGGGTCCTTCTCGGTCTTCTGCTCGGCAGGCGCCTGCTCCGGTCCCGCCGCGACCGGTGAGAACGCCTGCGTCATCAGCTCGTTGAGCGCGGGGTCGTCCACGCCGGTCGCGAAGTAGGCGGCGATCTGCGTCGGCGAGTGCGGGGTTCGCGACCAGCATCGCGCGCAACGCGCGCGGGCTGCCCGCCCGGCGCGCCAGGTCGGCGATCGGTGATGCGCCGGCGGCCTCCGGCGCAGCCACCGGCTCGCGCGCCAGCAGCCCGGCAACCGCGGCATTTCCCGCGCTGCGCTGCAACGCGAGGATGCGGGCGAGCTGCGGCGCCGGTGCCGCCGCGGCGGTCGTCTCGGAGGCCTCGCGCTCCTCGTCGGGATGCCGCGTCAGGCGGTTCAGCGTTGCCACGACAGCACCTTACGCGAGCCGGACAGCGCCCAGAAGGGCGCGCCGCAGATCTGCGTCAAGGATTGTCCAAGTGGGCAGCTAGTTGTAGTTCCTGACCACGTTGTTCATCCGGGCCTCCTTGGAGGCTGGTTGGTGCTGAAGCCACCAGTCCCAAGGAGGACACCGGATGAAGGTTCACGCTAACGCGCCGCTCGGCCCGAAGGGTCGACTGACGATGGTGTCCCGGGTGCTCGAGCAGGGGTGGTCGCGAACGGAGGCGGCGATGGCCGCCGGAGTGAGCGAGCGCACGTGCTCGAAGTGGGTCAAGCGCTACCGGTCTGACGGTGAGGACGGTCTGCTGGATCGGTCTTCTGCGCCGCGAGTGGTCGCCAACCGCACCAACGAGCGTCGCATCCAGGCGATCGCGGCGTTGCGGCGGCTGCGCTTCACCGGCGCGCATATCGCCGAGCTGCTCTCGATGCCGCTCTCGACGGTCTCGGGGATCCTGACCGCGATTGGGATGGGCCGGCTCGGCCGGCTCGGTTTGGAACCCGCCCAGCGCTACGAGCGCGAGCGTCCAGGCGAGCTCATCCACATCGACGTCAAAAGCTCGGACGCATCCAAGGCGGCGCCGGCAAGCGCGTCCGCGGCGGCACGCACTCGCACTACAACCCAACCTTTACCGACCGTGCCGGGAACCGCCGCAACACCGTCGGCTGGGAATGCGTGCACGTCGCGATCGACGATGCCACGCGCCTGGCCTACGCGGAGGTGCTCCCGGATGAGAAGGCCACGACCGCGATCGCGTTCCTGCGCCGCGCCCTGGCGTTTACCCGTCGCCACGGCATTACCGCCCAAGCGCTGCTCACCGACAACGGCCCGCCCTACCGCTCGACGATCCACGCGCTCGCCTGCCGCACTCTGGGCCTGCGCCACCTGCGCACCCGGCCCTACCGCCCACAAACCAACGGCAAAGCCGAGCGCTTCATCCGCACGATGCTCGGCGAATGGGCCTACGGCGCGATCTACCGCTCAAGCCGAGAACGCACAGCCGCCCTTGACGGCTGGCTCTGGCACTACAACCATGCCCGACGACACAGCGCCCTCAGCCACAAGACCCCGGCCGCCCGCCTCCGCGAGCAGAACAACCTCCTCGGGTTCTACAACTAGTCCTTCCACCAGTCCGGCACGAATTCGGCGTTGTCCTCCTCGCGCGATCCGAAAGCGAGCACTTCCAGGCCGTCGGGGCCGGCCTCCCAGCTGCGCAGCACGCCGGGCGCGATCCGCAGCGCATCCAGCGGGCGCAGCTCGAGCACGTCGTCGTCGAGCTTGATCCGCCCCGACCCGGAGAGCACCACGTAGAGCTCCTCCGCGCGCTCGTGCCGGTGTGCGAAGCCCTGCCGCTTGCCCGCCTTGAAGCGATGGTGGGTGACGCCGGTCTCGGCGGCGTCGAGATCGTCCGTGACGAAGCGCGACTCCTGCCACTCGGCGAGCCCGAGCTTCGGTGCCGAGTCCTCCGCCTGCAACAGGTTCTTGTGCGTGTAGCCAGCGGTCATGGCCGGCGCAGCGCGTCCTGCAGCACCCGCGTGAGCATGTCCGTGCCCTGCTCGAGCGCCGCGATCGGCACGCGCTCGTCGTTGCCGTGCATCGCCTTCAGGTCGGCGTTGGTGATCGGGTACGGGTAGACGCCGTAGACCGGGATGCCGCGCTGGCGCCAGGGCGTCGCGTCGGTGCCGGCCTCGAACAGCGCCGGCGTGACCTCGACGCCCGGCCACTGGCGCCTTCCCTCGCGCACGAGCGTGCGGTAGAGGTCGGTGTCCGTGGTGGAGGGAGCCTGCGCGGCGCGCTCGTCGAACGTGTCGAGCGTCTCCTCGACGGTGGCGTCGCCCGACACGATCGGGGTGATCTGCACCTGCGGGTCGGCGACCACGCGGCGCAGCTCGCGCAGCAGCGGGCGCGGCTTCTGGCCGGGCAGCATGCGCATGTTCACGGTGGCCTCGCGGTTCCGGGCAGCACGTTGGCGCGGAAGCCGCCCGCGACGATCGTCGGCACGAAGATGTTGCGCACCAGCCCGTCGAACAGCTCGCCCCAGCGGCCGTCGCGCAGCCGGTCCGCAAGCCGGCGGCGGACCGCGGGGCGGCGCGTGGTGGTGAGCGCGCGCAGCCGCCGCGCCGTCTTCGCGCTCGCGTCGCGCGCCCAGGCGCGCAGGTAGGTGCGCGCGGTCGGGGTGATGCGCGGCGCCGTGTCGTAGCGCTCGACGCGGTCGAGCGCGCGCACGAGCCGGCGCAGCGCGCTGTCGCGCAGCGGGCGCGAGGAGTGCGTCGAGGTCCCGCGCGTGCTGAAGGTCACCGACAGCGAGTTCTTGTCGATCGTCGTGATGCCCATCAGCCGCGCGCCGCCGCTGCGGTTCGCGAAGATCCAGCCGCCCTCGTTGATCGACTCGCTCGCGTCGATCTTGGCCCAGTGGTTCTCGGCCAGCCACGTGGTCCCGTAGCTGCCGCCCTCCTCGTCGGCCTCGGCGAGCAGGATCAGGTCGCGCGTACGCGGCGCGGCCTCGCGCGCCAGCCGCATCGCGGCGACCGTGAACGCCGCCAGCCCGCCCTTGAAGTCCAGCGCGCCGCGGCCGTAGAGACGGTCGCCCTGGACCACGCCGGCGAACGGATCGACGCTCCACAGCGGCCGCTCGACCCCGACCACGTCCTCGTGCCCCGCCAGCAGCAGCGGCTTCTCGCCGCTCGGCGCGGTGGCGGGCAGCCGCGCGATCAGGTGCGCCTTGCCGGCCGTCGGTGTCGGCACGATCTCGACCTGGAACCCGAGCGACTCGAGCCGCGGGCGCAGCAGCTCGGCGACGAGCGCCTCGTTGCCCGGCGGGTTGGTCGTATTGACCTGCACGAGCTCCTTGAGCAGGCCCACCACCTCGCTGTCCTGCGCGCGCGCCGGGGCGGCGCCCGCGAATGTCGATACGACGACGATGACTGCGATCAGGTGACGGCGCATCACGCCTGCGTACCCGCGAACTCAGACCGCGAAAGCCAAGACCTCGCGCGTGATGTTGCTGACGCCCGCCGGCTGCGTGAAGCGCTCGAACGGCTCGGTCACGCCGGCCGGCGTGCTGATGTCGCTGCGGCGGTACTCGGTCACCAGCTGCGTGCCGTCGAGCGCCACCAGCGCGTAGCCGTGGTCGCGCCCGTTGTACTGGCGGTTCCACGGAGATTGTGCCTGGACCTCCGCCTCGGAAGCGGCATAGCCCGGCGAGGTGACCGAGCCGCCGACGTACTCGACCGCCGACGGTGCCGCGGTCCCGTCGCCGAGCGCGGTGAAGTTGCTCGCCAGCAGGTTGCACGAGAACACGTGCGCGTCGCCGGTGAGGAACACGACGTTCGCGATCCCGAGCCGCTCGATCTCCGAGAGCAGCAGCGCGCGGTCCTCCGGGTAGCCGTCCCAGGAGTCGCGCGTCTCGCCGGTGCCGAACGGGTTGGCGGCGATCGCTGACCTGCTGCGCGATCAGCTTCCACGTGGCGCGCGAGTTGCCGCAGCCCGTAGAGCAGCCAGCGCATCTGCCTGTCGCCGAGGATCCGCCGCGGCTGCCCGTCCTGGTCGCCGGTCCGGTACTGGCGCCCGTCGAGCAGGAACAGGTCGGCGGTCGCGCCGAGCGCGATCCGCCGCCAGATGCGGTGGCGGTCGCGCGGATCGACGGCGCGCGGGATCCACTCGCTGGCGGCGCGATAGCCGGCGATCCGCTGCAGCGCCGAGGGCGCCGGCAGGTTGTCGCTGTAGTTGTTCTCGACCTCGTGGTCGTCCCAGATGTGGAACGCGGGATGCAGCCGGTGCAGCTCGCGCAGGCCCGCGTCCCGGCGGTAGGTGCGGTACTTGTAGCGGAACGAGCGCAGGTCCATCGCGTCGAAGCGATCGGTGCGCAGATCGCCCGGCGACGGCCTGCCGCGCTCGTACACGTAGTCGCCGAGGAACAGGTAGGCGTCGAGGTCCTCGGTGGCGGCATGGGCGTGCGGGCTGAAGTAGCCCGACTGGTACTGCTGGCAGGACGAGAAGGCGATCCGCAAGGGGGCCGCCGAGTTCAGCGGCGGCCGCGTCCGCGTCCGGCCGATCGGTGAGAAGTTGTTCGCCGACTGCCAGGCGTAGAAGTACTCGGTCGCAGGCTTGAGGCCGCCGACGCGCGCCTTCAGCGCGTAGCCGATGCCGCGGCCGGTCGGCACGACGGCGGTCGCGACCACCCGCCGCATGCCCGCGTCCCGCGCGACGATCAGGCGCGCGCCCGAGCGCGGCCGCTCGGTGTTGATGCGCGACCAGAAGGTCACCGACGTCGGGCCCGGCTCGCCCGAGGCGACGCCGTCGCGGAAGCTGCCCGGCCCGAGTCGCGCGCGATTGCGCAGCTGGGCGCCCCAGGCGGGCGAGATCGCCGCCGTCAGCGCCGTCGCCGTCGTGGCGGCGACCAGCTCGCGCCTGGTCGTAGGCCTCATCCCAAGCGCCCCGCGACGCGCGTGCGCACCGACACGCGGCGGCCCAGGTCCGACACGCCCGTGACGCTGAGCCGGTACTTGCCCGGCCGGAACGTGCGCAGCCGCGGCAGCCGCACGACCTGCCGCCCGCGCAGCCGCACCGCGCGGCCCTGGGCGTAGATCCGGCCGCGCGGCCCGTACAGCCGCAGCTGCGCGTCGCAGACGGGGGCGCCGCGCACGGCGATCCGGACCGGGACGCGGATGAAGCCGTTGCGCTGCCGGGCGGCGCCCGTGAGTCGCGGGCCCGAGATCCGGGCGCGCTCGATCCGCGCGCTCAGGCAGGCGCTCGGAAAGCCGCGTCCGGGACCGCCGGCGCTCGGGTCGAAGCCGCCCGGACCGCCGTCGATCACCGTCGCTCGCGCTCCCGGCTCGACTGCGAGCAGCGCGGGGGCGGCCGCGAGCCGGTCGCTGCCCACGCGAATCCACAGCGGTCGCTGCTTGCGCGTGCGCACGATCATCTGCAGCGGCCCGCGCCGCTCGCGGTTGACGCAGTCGAGCGCGTTCGCGCGCGTCGGCTTGCTCCCTTCGAAGACGGCGAGCGTCGTCGCCGCCGCACCGGACACGCTGATCAGGCGCCGTCCGCTGAAGCCCGGGGTCAGTCGGCGCCAGACGGTGCCGAGGCTGGGGCAGAGCGGCTGGGCCGGATCCTCTCCGGTCGTGGTCGCCTGAGCGAGGTCGACCGACGTCGGGCGCTTGCCCGATGCGGTCGGGGTGGTGCTGTCGGCGCGGTCACCAAAGGGCTGCACCAGCCCCTCGATCGGCGCGGCGTCGAGCGAGAGCAGGACGCGCTCGTTGGCAGGGGAGGACACGCGCCCGCGGCGGCCGACCTGGATCAGCAGCGGATAGTTGGCGGGGACCCGCAGCGCGACGGCGGAGGCCGGCTCCTCCGCCGACGAGGCGCCCCCGTCCTCGATGCCCGCGCAGACGTTGGGCTCGGAGAACCCCGCGGCCTGCGCGGAACGGGCTGTCGGGGGCGGCGGAGCAGGCGGCGCCGGGGGAGGCAGGAGCCCCGGCTGGACGAAGGCTGCCAGGTCGATCGGATCCAGGGTACGACCGGTCGCCTCGACGGTGATCTCCTGCGCCACGGGCACCTCGGGCACGCGGTACCAGACCGTGCGCGCGAACGACGCACGCCCGAAGCAGCGCGGCACGTCCCGGTCCGGGCGCGCCTCGACCAGCTCGGCGACCGCCTCCTGCTCGCGCGGCGTGCCGTTGGCCGTGAGGTACGGCGCGAACGCGGCGGGCGCGAACGGCGTGTCGTTGGCGGGCACGACGGCGAGCGCCGTGGACGGGGCGAGCGCGATCGCGACGACGACGGCTGCGCCCGCGAGCGAGAGGCGGGTTGGCATCACAGACCCCGAACCCGCTGAAGCGCCATGAGTTCCGGGGACCGGCGCCGCGGCTGTGCGCGCTTTCCGTGGCAACTCGACCACCAAGGGTACGCGCCGTCGGTAGGCTGACCGGATGGCTGAACGGAGCTCCGGCACATCGTCACCCACTCCGGAGGAGCAGGTGCGGCGCCTGTACGAGGAGAGCGAGACGCGCACCGCCAAGGCGATGGAGCAGCTCGTGGGCTCCCAAGGCTTCGGCGAGCTGCTCGCGCGCGCCACCGAGAACCTGGTCGCGCTCAGCAAGGTCGGATCGGATCTCGGCGACCTCGTGCTGCGCAACCTCCGGATCGCCGGTCGCGGCGACATCACGCGCCTGGCGCGTCAGCTCAACCGCACCGAGGACAAGCTCGAGCTGCTGCTGCAGCGCCTGGAGGAGCTGTCCGACCAGCTCGAGCGACACGACGAGCGCGCCGAGGCGGCCGCGGGCAACGGAACGCCGGCCAAGACACGCACGCGCGCGCCCAAGCCGTGAGCTCGGTGAGCCGGATCGCGAGCCTTCCCGCGGCCGCGATCGAGACGGCGAACATCATGCTGACGACGCGCGACGCGCCGATCGCGACGACGCCCAAGGACGTCGTCTGGACGCATCGCAAGACGACGCTCTACCGCTACCGGTCGTCCGAGCGCCGCCAGGCGGTGCCGGTGCTGCTCGTCTTCGCGCTGATCAACCGGCCCGACATCTTCGACCTGCGCCGCGGCCATTCGTTCGTCGAGTTCCTGCTCGACGAGGGCTTCGACGTCTTCCTGCTCGACTGGGGCGTGCCCGACGACGAGGACTCCGAGACCGGCCTGGACTACTACGTCTGCGATGCCTTGCCGTGGGGGATGCGCGAGGCGATGCGCTGCTCGGGCGCCGACGACGTGTCGCTGCTCGGCTGGTGCATCGGCGGCACGCTGTGCGCGATGCACGCCGGGATCGAGGGCGCGCGCAGCCCGGCGCGCAACCTCGTGCTGCTGACGACGCCGGTCGACACCAGCGACTCGCTCTACACGTCATGGGTCGGTCGCGAGTCCTTCGACGTCGACTTCGTCGCCGACAACTGGCCCACGGTGCCCGGTCAGGCGGTCGACTTCGCCAACAAGCTGATGAAGCCGGTGACCAACTTCTGGACCACCAACCGCCGGCTCGCCGAGGGCGTCTACGACGGCACCGCCAACCGCGAGGCGCACCAGGCGATGGCCAAGTGGGTGGCGGACAACCCGCCTTTCCCCGCGCGCGCCTATCGCGAGTGGATCACCTCGATGTACAAGCAGAACGAGCTTGTCGCCGGCCGCATGCGGCTGCGCGGTGAGCGCGTCGAGCTCGGCCGGATAGAGCAGAACCTGCTCGTCGTGACCGCTGCGGCGGACCACATCGCGCCGCGCTCGAACACGCTCCCGCTGCTCGACCTGGTGGGCTCGGAGGACGTGACGCACCTCGACCGCCCGGGCGGCCATATCGGCCTGATGGCCGGTTCGCGGGCGCGCAAGGAGATCTGGCCCGACCTGGCCGACTGGCTGCGCGTGCGCTCGGACGCCTGAGCGCCGGGCGTGCCCGGCGATCCCTGGAAGGCGCAGCTGGAGATGCTCGGCTCACTGCTGCGGGCACAGCGCACCGCGGCCGACCTCTCACTGCGCCAGCTGTCCGAGCTGACCGACGTCTCGAACGCCTACCTGAGCCAGCTCGAGCGCGGCTTGCACGAGCCGTCGCTGAGCGTGCTGCGCGCGATCACGAGCGCGCTCGGGGTGCCGCTCGGGTCGCTCCTGACGCACGCGGGCCTGCTCGAGCCGCCCGAGGCCTCGTGGGAGCCCTCGACGGAAGCGGCGATCCAGCATGACCCCGCGCTGAGCGAGCCGCAGCGAATCGCGCTGCTGAGCGTTTATCGCAGTTTCCGGGCCAGCCGTTAGATTTGCCAATCATCGTCCAGTAAGCTACGCAACATGAAACAGGACTGGCAGACGCTGTACGCGGCGAACCGGAGCGCGATCAGGGATGCCGGCCTGCCCGATCCCGGTGTCGCGCATCCCCCCACCCCGACGGCGCGGGCCGCCGCGCCCGCGCGACGACACGTGGCGGTCCACACGCCGCCCGGCCTGGCGGCGGGTGTCGCGGTCCCGCTCGTCTGCATGCTGCACGGCTGCACGCAGGACGCGGCGAGCTTCGCGGCGGCGACGCGGATGAACGCGCTCGCCGACCGCGAGGGCTTCGTCGTCGTGTATCCGCAGCAGGAGCGGCGCGCCAACCAGCAGGCGTGCTGGAACTGGTTCGACCCCTCGCATCAGGCGCGCGGCCGCGGCGAGCCGGCGGCGATCGCGACGATCGTGAGCGAGCTCGCGGCGGACGAGTCCGGTCACGACGATCGACGAGCGGCGCATCTTCGTCGCCGGCCTGTCGGCGGGCGGCGCGATGGCGGCGATCCTCGCGCGCACCTATCCCGACGTGTTCGCCGCCGTCGCGGTGCACTCGGGGCTGGCCCACGGCGCCGCGCACGACGTGCGCAGCGCGTTCGAGGCGATGTCGCGTGGCGCCGGCGACGGCGGCGCGGCACAGCGGGAGCAGCCGGTGCCCAGCCTCGTGATCCACGGCAGCGCCGACCGGACGGTCGCGCCGGTCAACGGCGAGCAGGTGCTGCGACAGGCGATGGCCGGCGGCTTCGATCCCGCGCGCCCGACGAGCAGCACGCGCCACGCGCCCGCGGGGGCGCACGCCTTCACCGAGTCGCGCTGGCTCGATGCGCGCGGCGAGCTCGTGCACGAGGCGCTGACCGTCGAGGGGCTGGCGCACGCCTGGTCCGGCGGCGCGCCCGGAGCGTCGTACAGCGATCCGCGCGGGCCGGACGCGACGGCGGCGATCTGGCGCTTCTTCGACCGCGTGACGCGCGCGCGGCTGCGCGCGAGCGGCTGAGCCCGCCTCACTCCTCGCGCGGCGGGCTTCGCGCGCCGGCGCCGCCGGCGCGGGGCGTCCGCGCCGACGAACGCGTCGTAGATCTCCAGCAGCGCCTGGCGCTGGCGCGCGTTGAGCCGCGGATCCTCGCGGATCGCGACGCGCACCGTGGCCTGTGGATCGTCCTCGGCCGCGTCCGTCATCCCGGCCTGCTCGTAGAGGGCCTCGGCCGACAGGTCGAGGTTGCGCGCGATCGCCCCGAGCACCTTCTCCGACGGCTCGCGCAGTCCCCGCTCGATCTGCGACATGTACGGGTTGGAGATGCCGACCATGTCGGCGAACTGGCGCATCGAGAGCTCGCTGAGCTCGCGCTGTCGGCGGATGATCTCTCCGAGCGTCGTCGGCGGCACGGCCACGCCGCGAGGATACGCGCTGCGCCAGCGTCGCTTATTGTCGGCCGGCCAACCAAGGGGGAAAGATCCGATGGAGAGCTCCACCGCGCCCGCAGCCTCGACCAAGCTGCTCGAGATACCGCGCTTCGACGATCGCGTCGCGCTCGTCACCGGAGGCAGTCGGGGCATCGGCAGGGCCATCAGCCTCGGCTTCGCGATGCAGGGCGCGACCGTCGCCACCGGCTACTCGCGCAACCAGGAGGCGGCCGAGCAGTTCCGGCACGAGCTCGAGGAGCACGGCGCCGAGGCGAGCGTCCACCAGGGCAACATCGGCTCCGCCGAGGACTGCCGGCGTGTGGTCGAGGCGGTGATCGAGCGCCACGGGCGGCTGGACATCCTGGTCAACAACGCCGGGATCACGATCGACAAGACCGCGCTGAAGCTGACCGTCGAGGACTGGGACAAGGTCCTCGCCGTCAACCTCTCCGGCGCGTTCTACATGTCACAGGCCGCGCTGCGGCACATGGGCGAGCGCGGGACCGGCCGGATCGTGAACATCTCGTCGATCATCGGCTCAACGGGCAACATCGGCCAGGCCAACTACGCCGCCTCCAAGTCCGGGCTCTTCGGGCTCACGATGACGCTTGCCAAGGAGGCGGCGTTCATGCTCAAGCGCGCCGGCAAGCTCGAGTCCAACCAGGTCGGCCTGACCGTGAACACCGTCACGCCCGGCTTCATCGCGACCGAGATGCTCGACTCGGTGCCGGAGAAGGTGCTCGAGGGCATCAAGGCCCAGATCCCGCTCGGCCGCCTCGGGCAGCCGGAGGAGATCGGGCGCGTCGTGCGCTTCCTCAGCTCCGACAACTCCGGCTACATCACCGGCCAGGTGTGGGGCGTCAACGGCGGCATGGACATGTGACGCGGATGGCGCGCGAGCTCGAGGGAAGGGTGGCGCTGGTCACGGGCGCGGCCGGCGGGATCGGCAGCGCGATCGCCGCGCGGCTCGAGCGCGAGGGCATGAGCGTGCTGGCCGTCGACCTGCAGCCGGCCGCCGGACGGCCCCGGTGAGCCGTTCGCCGCCGACCTGACGACCCGCGAGGGCAACGAGCGGGCGATCGCGGCCGCGCTCGACCGCTTCGGGCGGCTCGACGCGATCGTTCCCAACGCCGGCTTCCAGCACGTCGCGCCGGTGCCCGAGTTCCCCGAGGAACGCTGGGACGCTCTGCTCGCGCTGATGCTGACCAGCCCGTTCCTGCTCGCGAAGCACGGCTGGGAGGCGCTCGTGGCTTCCGGCCACGGCCGCTTCGTCGTGATCGCGTCGGTGCACGGGCTCGTCGCGTCGCCGTTCAAGGCCGGCTACGTGTCCGCCAAGCACGGCGTGATCGGGCTCGTCAAGACGCTCGCGCTCGAAGGCGCGGCGAGCGGCGTGACCGCGACCGCCGTCTGCCCCGCGTTCGTCAGGACGCCGCTGGTCGAGGCGCAGATCGCCGGCCAGGCCAAGGCGCACGACCTGCCCGAGGAGCGCGTGCTGGAAGAGGTCATCCTCGCCCCGCACGCCGTCAAGCGGCTGATCGAGCCGGCGGAGGTGGCGGATGTCGTCGCGTTCCTGCTGGGTCCTGCCGGCAGCGCCTTCAGCGGCGCGCCCGTCACGATGGACCTCGGCTGGACGGCGCGGTGAGTCTCGCCCGCAACGACGACGTCGAGCTCTACTACGAGGTTGCCGGAAGCGGAGCGCCGGTGCTGCTGATCATGGGCCTCGGGATGACCGCCACCGGCTGGTGGCGCACAGTGCCGGTGCTCGCCGAGCAGTTCGCCGTGCTGTCGTTCGACAACCGCGGCGTCGGGCGCAGCGGCCGTCCGGCCGGGCCGTACACCGTGGCGCAGATGGCCGGCGACGCGCTCGCCGTGCTCGACGCCGCAGGCTGCGAGACCGCCCATGTCTACGGCGTCTCGCTGGGCGGCATGATCGCCCAGGAGCTGGTGCTGCGCTGGCCGCAGCGCGTGCGCGGGCTCGTGCTCGCCGCGACCACGCCGGGCGGCTCGCATGCCGTCGCGCCCGACGACGCGACACTGGAGTTCTTCCGGCGCCGGGGCCAGATGCCGGCCGAGGAGGCCGTCTGGGCATCGGTGCCGTACAACTACGCGGCGCGCACGCGCGCGCACGGCGGCGACCGGATAGCCGAGGACATCGCCGAGCGGCTGC
Organism: uncultured Solirubrobacteraceae bacterium; assembly: GCA_963721315.1. GTDB lineage: Bacteria > Actinomycetota > Thermoleophilia > Solirubrobacterales > Solirubrobacteraceae > DASQMT01. Next base: position 510,708 of record CAVRIU010000004.1, on the reverse strand, counting down.
GCTACCCGATCGAGCAGGCGCCCTACCTGGCGCAGCTCGAGGCTGCGCTCGGTCACGACGCCTACGAGCGGCTCGGCGCGATCGGCGCGCCGACGCTCGTAGTCCACGGGGCCGAGGACCGCATGGTGGACCCCGGCAACGCGCGCCTGCTGGCGCAGCGGATCGCCGGCGCGCGGCTCGAGCTGCTGGAGCGGACCGGGCACCTCTACTTCACCGATGAGCCCGCCGCGGATCGCGCGATCGCGGCGTTCCTGCGCCAACTGCCCGTTTCCCGGAAGATCGACGGCGGGTAGAACGTTGACTCCTCACACGATGACTCAAATCCCTGCAACACCTTCCACGGCGCTGGCGGCGCGCGCCCTTGCCACCGGTCTCGACAGCTGGCTGGCGACGCTCGAGGGAACCCAGCAGTACTGGGAGGGCGTCTGGAAGCGCGGCGACGACCCGCTCGCCGTGGCCGCGGACCTGGCGCAGTGGTGGAGTGAGACCAGCACGCGTCACGAGCCGGCGTGGACGACGCCGAACGAGGTCGTGCTCGAGTCGCCGATCGCCCGGCTGCGCGACTTCAGCGCGGGCAGCGACGACTGCCGTCGTGCCGACCCTGCTGGTGCCGCCGCAGGCGGGTCACTCCTCCTGCATCGTCGACTACAGCGCCGCAGCAGTCGCAGGTCAAGACCGCGCGCGCCGCCGGGCTCACGCGGCTCTACTCGATCGACTGGATCGGCGCCACGCAGCAGACGAAGGACGCCGGGATCGTGGACTACGTGACGTTCCTGGATCGTGCGGTCGAGCGCATCGGCGGGCCGGTGAACCTGATCGGCGACTGCCAGGGCGGCTGGCTCGCGGTCGATCTACGCCGCGCTGCGCCCGGAGTCGGTCCACACGCTCACGATCGCCGGCGCGCCGGTCGACTTCCACGCCGGCGACGCGCGTGATCCACGACTACGTGCAGGCGCTCTCGCCGCGCGATCTCGGGTTCTACGCCGACGTGGTGCGGCTCGGCGACGGGGTCATGAAGGGCGAGTTCATGCTCAACGGCTTCATCGCGATCAAGCCCGAGAGCGAGATCGCCAAGCACTTCCAGCTGCTGGCGAACATCCACGACGCCGACCACGTCCTGCGCCACCGGGCGTTCGAGGACTGGTTCAAGCACACCCAGGACATCCCCGGCGCGTTCTACCTCTGGATCGTCGAGCACCTGTTCCGCGACAACGCGCTGATCCGCGGCGAGCTTGACGGTCGCCGGCGAGCGCGTCGACCTGCGCCGCGATCCGCTGCCCGCTGAACCTGCTCGCGGGGGCGAGCGACCACATCACGCCGCCGGCGCAGGTGTTCGCGCTCGCCGGCGCCGTCTCGACGCCGCGCAAGCACATCTCGCAGCGCGTCACGAGCGGCGGGCACCTCGGGCTCTTCATGGGTCGCGAGGCGCTGCGCGACCACTGGCCGCCGATCGTCGCCGACATCTTCGAGCGCTCGCAGCCCGCGCAGGGCGCCGCAGCGGCCCGGCGGCGTGCCTCCGCGGCGGCGCCTGTCGATCGCGATCCGATCCCTGCTCCTTGATCCGGTCCCGCTTGCGTTAGCGCGAAGGCGTGCTAACCTGCTAGCAGACTTTCGTTGACCGAGACCAAGGAGACAGACATGGCCACGCAGACCCAGACCAAGACTCAGCAGGACCGCTTCGACGTCGAAGGTGCCGTCGAGCGCTGGAGCGAGGCGACCCGCAAGGCGGGCATCGACTACCTCGACGCGTACGGCAAGACCGTCGACCAGCTCGCCGACTTCGGCGTCAAGGCCGCCGCGGCGACCAAGCTCCCCGTCGTGACCGAGCTGGCCGAGTCCCAGGCCAAGCTCTCGCGCAGCCTCGCCGACACCTACATCACGGTGTCGCGCGACCTGCTCAAGGCGTAGACCGCACTTCCGCAGCCGGGCCGCCGTCAGCGGCCCGGCTCAGCAGGATCCCGGAGCGCAGGCCGCGCGCGGGGCGTGGGCTCGCCGTGTGGCGCCGGGCTGATGCGAGCACGACGCCCGTGTAGCCCTGGGCCTCGTGGCCCTGCAGCTGGCGGACCTCCACCCGCGGGCTGAAGCCGGGCGCGAGCACCCGGCGCAGGTCGTGCTCGTCGACGTTCGCGCTCGGGAATCGCTTGTCGCCGACCTGGTAGGAGCGGCAGCTGCGCAGGGCGGCGGTGAGGAACAGCCCGCCCGGCGCGACCAGCGCCGTGATGTTCGCCATCAGGGTCTCCCAGATGGCGCGATCGTCGGTCGCTGAGTCCGCGCAGTAGGCGCTGATCACCGTCGCGTAGCGGTCGAGCGGAATCGGCCGGCGCGCGTCGACCTGCAGCAGCCGCGTGATCCTTGAGCGGGTGAGCTCCTCGCGCCGCGTGACCTCCTCGTCGGTCGGCGCGGCGAGACCCTCGCATTGGAGCGTGTAGCGGACGAAGGCGCGCCAGTCGTGCGCGGCGGGGTCGCGGTCGCGCCAGCGCTCGATCTCCTCGAGGTTCGCCGGCAGGTAGTCGGCGAGGTGGATCTCCGACGGCCTTGGGCGCGGCGAGGAAGACGTGGTGCAGCGTCGGCCCGGTGCCGAGGACCAGCACCGGCTCGCCGGCCGGCGCCTGCTTGATCGCGTCGGCGAAGAAGGCGATCGTCTCGCGCTCGTCGGGCTCGACGACGCTGTAGTAGTCGGCCAGGTAGTCCCGCGGCACCCAGTCGGTGTCGAACGACGCGCAGCGCGGCCGGCGCAGCAGCCTGCGCGTCAGGCGAGCGAGGCCGTACTCGTAGCCGGCGGCGCCGAGGTTGGCGCCCGCGAGGAAGAGCAGCGCGTCGTCGGACGAGACGGTGTCGGTCAGTACCGCGGCGCCGAACGCGCCCGCGTAGTAGGGCGCCTCCTTGGCCAGCTCGGTCGCGACGTAGCCCGCGCCCGCCGCGAACCGCTGCGTGCGCTCTCCGCGCCGCCGCGTGAGCTCGAAGGCGGCCTTCGACAGCACGTTGGTGCTGGTCCCGGTCCGGCGCAGCAGCAGCCAGTTCGCGCGCAGGTTCGCGCGCAGGCCGGCGCCCCAGAGCACGTACGTGGCGGCAAGGAAGGCGAGCACGAGCGGGTGGTCGAGCCCGCTCAGCAGCTCCGGAAGCGACGAGCAGCACGCCGGCCGCCGTCGCGACCGCGTCGAGCGCGTACGTCGACGCGGCGGTGGCCGCGACCGTGATCAACCAGGCCGAGGACGCGCGCGGGCGGGGAAGGGTCACCGCGCGTCCCCGCGTCAGCGCGTGCACAGAATGGTTACGCGGTCGGCTCACAGCGGAGACAATGGGCTCCCGCGCTGTCACGGCGCTGTCATGCCGCACCCAAGGAGGCAGGTGCAGTTCCGGATCCTCGGACCCGTCGAAGCGATCGGCCAGCGACGGCGGCGCGCTGCCGTGCCCGGGACGGCCGCTGCGGCTGCTCGCGCTGCTGCTGGTCGACGGCGCCCGGGTCGTGCCGGCGGACGTCGCGATCGACGCGCTGTGGGGCGACGCGCTGCCGGCCCATCCCGCGAACGCGCTCCAGCTCGTCGTCTCGCGCCTGCGCCGGGTGCTGGGCGAGGAGGCGATCGTCTGGCGGGCGGACGGCTACGAGCTGCGGCTCGACGGGCCCGACGCGGTCGATGCGCAGCGGTTCGAGCGGCTGACCGCCGAGGGGCGCGACGCGCTCGCCCGCGGCGAGCACGCCGCGGCGCGAGCCGGCTCCTCGCCGACGCGCTCGCGCTGTGGCGCGGCCCGGCGCTGCAGGACGTCCGCTACGAGCCGTTCGCGACCGGCGAGGCCGAGCGCCTCGAGGAGCTGCGCCTCGGCGTGCCTGGGCGCGCGCATCGATGCCGACCTCGCGCTCGGCCGCCACGCCGACCTGGTCGGCGAGCTGCAGGCGCTCGTGGCGGAGCATCCGCTGCGCGAGTCGCTGCGCGCGCAGCTGATGCTGGCGCTCTACCGCTGCGGCCGCCAGGCCGACGCGCTCGCCGCGTACGGCGACGCGCGGCAGATGCTGGCGGACGAGCTGGGCCTGGACCCGTCGCCCGAGCTGCGGACGCTGGAGCGCGACATCCTCCGCCACCGGGTCGGCCCGCCGGCACCGCGCCGGCGCGACCGGGGCGGCGCGAGGTCGTCTGCGTCGCCGCCGAGGTGCGCGCGACCGCGCGCGGGAGCGCCGCTCGATCCCGAGGTGCTGCGCGAGGTGATGGAGCGCTGTCACGCCGCGATGGAGGCGGTCGCGCGCCAGCACGGCGGTCCGGTCCGCGAGCTGCGCGGGTACGGCATGATCGCGGCGTTCGGCGCGCCGGTCGCGCACGAGGACGACGCGCTCCGCGCGGCGCACGCCGCCCTGGCGCTGCGGGAGCGGCTGGCCGACGATCGCCGCGGCGCTCGCGCGCGATCGCGGCATCGAGCTCGAGGCGCGCGCCGGCGTCACCGCCGGCACGGCGCTGATCGCGGACTCGCGGCCGGCGGCTCCCGCTCGGCGACGTCGTCGAGGCCGCCGTCCGCATGGCGCGCGACGCGCGCGCCGGGCGAGATCGTCATCGACGCGCGCACGCGCGAGCTGCTCGGCGACGCGGCGCGCACGGACCGCGCGGCCGCCGGACGCTTCGTGCTGCGCGGGCTGCGCGCGCAGCGCAGCGGCGCCACCGACGCTCCGCTCGTCGGTCGCGAGCGCGAGCTGCGGCTTGCTCGACGAGGCGCTTCGAGCGCGCGGCGCGCGAGCGCGAGCCGCAGCTCGTGACCGTGATCGGCGAGCCGGGGATCGGCAAGTCGCGGCTCGCGCGCGAGCTCAGCGCGCGCGCTCGGCGGCCGCGCGACGGTGCTCGAGGGACGCTGCCTGCCCTACGGCATCGGGCATCACCTACTGGCCGGTCCGCGAGATGGTCCTCCAGGCGGCAGCGCGGACGGCCGCTCGAGGCGCTCACCGCCGGCCTGCCCGACGGACGGCGGCCGCCGCGGCCTCGGTCGCCGGCACGCTCGGCCTGGGCGAGGGCGCGCCCGGCGAGGCGACGCCCTGGGGCTTCCGGCGGCTGTTCGCCGCCGTCGCGCGTGACGGCCCGCTGGTGCTCCAGTTCGAGGACGTCCACTGGGCGGAGCCGCCGCTGCTCGACCTCGTCGACGACCTCGCCGCACGGCTGACCGACGCGCCGGTGCTGCTGCTCTGCCTGGCCCGTCCCGAGCTGCTCGCCGCGCGGCCGGCGTGGGCGCCACGGCGCGATCCGGCTCGGACCGCTCAGCGCGCGACGAGAGCCGCCGTCTGCTGGCCGGCCGCCGCGGCCTCTCGGAGTCGCAGCGGACGGCGGTCGCGGCGCGCGCCGGCGGCAACCCGCTCTTCCTCGAGCAGCTGGCCGTGCACGTGGCCGAGCGCGACGGGCGCGCCGCAGCTGCCGCCCGCCCTGCACGCGCTGCTGGCCGCCCGGCTCGACCTGCTCGCCCCGCCCGAGCGAGCGCTGCTCGACGCCGCCGCGATCGAGGGCGAGCGCTTCCACCTCGGCGGCGTGCTGGCACTCGTCGAGGACGTCGAGGAGGCGGACGCGCGGCGCAGCCTGGACACGCTCGTCGACCGCGAGCTGCTGCTGCCGGCGCACGGGCGAGATCGCCGGCGAGCAGGCGTGGCGCTTCCGCCACGCGCTCGTGCGCGACGCCGCCTACGCGTCGATGCCCAAGGCCGTGCGAGCGCGAGGGCACGAGCGCCTCGCCGGCTGGCTCGCGCGGATCGAGGCGCGCGTCCCCGAGGCCGACGCGCGGATCGGCACGCACCTCGAGCGAGCCCACGGCACCGCCGTCGAGCTCGGGCGCCCAGCGCCCGAGCTGCGAGCCGCTCGCCGCCCGCTGCCGCGCAGCGCCTCGCCGCGGCCGGGAGCCGCGCGCATCGCCGCGGCGACCTCCCGAGCGAGATCGCGTTCCTCTCGCGCGCCGGCGGAGCTGCTCGCCGGCGACGACCGGGCGCGCGCCGAGCTGCTGCCCGCGCTCGCCGCCGCGCTCATCGAGGCCGGCACGCTGGACCGGGCGGCGGAGGTCGCGCGAGGCCGCGCTCGCGCTCGGCGAGCGGCTCGGCCTCGCGCGCGTCCGCTGGCGCGCCGCCGTCGAGCGCGAGCGCCTGCAGCGCCTTCCGGCGGCCCGACACGGTCGACGCGGACGCGTCGCTGGCCGTCGTCCGACCGCGCCGTGGCCGCGCTGCGCGACCTCGGCGACGATCTCGGGCTCGCCCGCGCCCACATCCTCGGGTGCGAGGTGCTCTGGCTCAAGGGAAGCCCGGAGACCGGCTACCGCCACGCGGAGCGCGCGGTGCACCACGCGCGGCGCGCACGCAGCGGCTTCGAGGTCGACACCGGCGTCAGCCTACATGGCGTGGGCGCTCGTCGTCAACGCGGTCCCGGTCTCCGAGGCGACGCCGCCGCTGCAGCGCGCTCGAGCGCGAGGTCGCCGGGCGCTTCGCCGCCATGAGCGTGCGCGGGTTCCGCGCCGTGCTCGACGCGATGGCCGGGCGCTTCGAGCTCGCGCGCGGCGAGCTGGCGCGGGCGCGCGGCGGCCTGGCCGAGCTGACGCTCAAGCAGGCCTCGGTCTGGATGGCGGTGTTCGACGCGCAGGCGGAGATGCTGGCGGGCGACGGCGCCGCCGCCGAGCGGGCGCTCGACGACGCGGAGCGGATCGCGGTCGAGATCGGCGATCGCTGGTTCGTGTCGACGATCCTGGTCGACCGCGCGCACGCGATCCTCGCGCAGGACCGCCCCGCCGCGGCCGCCGAGGCCGTCGCGCGGATCGACGACATCCCGGCGGCCGGCGACATGGAGTGGCGGGTCAAGCGCCACGCCGCGCGCGCGAAGCTGGCGGCGCGCGAGGGCGACGCCGACCGCGCGCTGCACGAGGCGCGCACGGCCGCCGCGCTCGCCGACCCGACCGAGATGTTCACGTTCCGCGCCGACGCCCACCGCGACCTCGCCGAGGTCGCCACGCGCTGCGACCGGGGCGCGGAGGCGCGCGCCGCGACAGCCACCGCGCTGGCGCTCTACGAGGCGAAGGAGAACGTCGCCGGCGCGGCGCAGCTGCGAGCGCGCGCGGCCGCGGGCTGGGGTCTCGGTCAGCCCGGCTGATCGAAGATCTCGCGGAGTCAAGCGGTAGGTTGCCCGCAGCGAGCACCCCGGCGATCAGGAGGAGAGCGATGACCACCGATGGCTGAGCTCGAGTCACTCGAAGCGGCGGTCGCCGAGCTGGTGCGCGACGGCGACGCCGTCGCGATGGAGGGCTTCACCCACCTGATCCCGTTCGCCGCGGGCCACGAGGTGCTGCGCCAGGGCCGGCGCGAGCTGGAGCTGATCCGGATGACGCCGGACGTGCTCTACGACCAGATGATCGGCATGGGCGCGGCGCGCAAGCTGGTCTTCTCCTACGGCGGCAACCCGGGCGTCGGCTCGCTGCACCGCTTCCGCGACGCGATCGAGCACGGCTGGCCGCGCCCGCTCGAGCTCGAGGAGCACTCGCACGCCGGCATGGCGAACCGCTACGCCGCCGGGGCGGCCGGACTGCCGTGCGCGCTGATGCGCGGCTACGCCGGCACCGACCTGATGGCGCGCACGCGCGTCGAGCCCGTCACCTGCCCGTTCACGGGCGAGCAGCTGGTCGCGGTGCCGGCGCTGCGGCCCGGACGTCGCGATCGTGCACGCGCAGGAGGCCGACCGCGACGGCAACGTGCAGCTCTGGGGCATCCCGGGCGTGCAGAAGGAGGCGGTGCTGGCGGCCGACGCGCTCGCTCGTCACGGTCGAGCGGATCGTCGACGCGCTCGAGCCGCGGCCCGGGCGGCGTGATCCTGCCCGGGCTGGGTGATCGACGCGGTCGCCGAGGCGCCGGGCGGCTCGCTGCCGTCCTACGCCTCGGCATCACCGAGCGCGACAACGACTTCTACCGCGAGTGGGACGAGATCAGCCGCGACCGCGACGGCTTCACGCGCCTGGATGGAGGAGCACGTGCTCGCCGGGGCGGCGCGATGAGCGCGGCCGACGCCGGCGAGGTCCAGACGATCGTCGCCGCGCGGCGGCTGCGCACGGCGCGCACGCGTGTTCATCGGCGTCGGCCGGCCGAGCACGGCGGCGATCCTCGCGCGGATGGTCCACAACCCCGACCTCGTGCTCGTCTACGAGTCCGGCACGATCGGCGCCAAGCCGTTCCGGATCCCGCTCTCGATCGGCGACGGCGAGCTGGCCGAGACCGCCGACGCGGTCGTCTCGGTGCCGGAGATGTTCAACTACTGGATCGGGCCCGGGCGGATCGAGGTCGCCTTCCTCGGCGCCGCGCAGGTCGACCGCTTCTGCAACCTCAACTCGACCGTGATCGGCGACTACGACCAGCCGAAGACGCGCCTGCCCGGCGCCGGCGGAGCGCCCGAGATCGCGGCCGGCTGCGACGAGGTCGTGGTCGTCGCGCCGCACTCGCCGCGCACGTTCGTCGAGCGGCTCGACTTCGTCACGACGGTCGGCCACGGCGACGGGCCCGGCGCGCGCGAGCGGCTCGGCTTCCGCGGCCGCGGCCCGACCGCGGTGATCACCGACCTCGGCGTGCTCGAGCCCGATCCCGAGACGCTCGAGCTGACGCTGACCCAGCTGCATCCCGGGCGTCGAGGCCGACGAGGTGCGCGAGCGAGACCGGCTGGCCGCTGGCGGTCGCGCCGGAGCTGCGCGTGACCGAGCCGCCGACCGACGAGGAGCTGAGCGCGCTGCGAGAGCTGGTCGCGCCGGTGAGCGCGCGTACGTCTACGACGCGGTGCGCACGCCGTTCGGCCGCTACGGCGGCGCGCTCGCGGGCGTGCGGCCCGACGACCTCGCCGCGCACGTCGTGCGCACGCTGGTGGCGCGCGCGCCGGCGCTCGACCCCGAGGCGATCGACGACGTCTTCTTCGGCAACGCCAACGGCGCCGGCGAGGACAACCGCGACGTCGGCCGCATGGCGGTGCTGCTCGCCGGGCTGCCGACGAGCGTGCCGGCGACGACGGTCAACCGGCTCTGCGGCTCGTCGCTGGACGCGGCGATGCAGGCGAGCCGGATGGTCGAGACCGGCGACGCGTCGCTGACGCTGGTCGGCGGCGTCGAGTCGATGTCGCGCGCGCCGTGGGTGCTGCTCAAGCCCGAGCGCGGCTTCCCGCCCGGCGAGCAGACGCTGCACTCGACGACGCTGGGCTGGCGCATGGTCAACCCGGAGATGCCGGGCGAGTGGACGATCTCGCTCGGCGAGAGCACGGAGAAGCTGGCCGGCATCCACGGCATCGGCCGCGAGGCGCAGGACGAGTTCGCGCTGCGCAGCCACCGGCTGACCGCCGCCGCCTGGGACGCCGGCTTCTACGACGACTGGGTCGTCCCCGTGCCGGGCACGGAGCTCGAGCGCGACGAGAACCTGCGCCCGGACATCGAGCCTCGAGGAGCTGGCGAAGCTGAAGCCGGCGTTCGCCGACGGACGGCACCGTCACCGCCGGCAACGCCTCGCCGCTCAACGACGGCGCGGCGGCGCTCTGGATCGGCGACGAGGCGGCGGGAGCGGCGCTCGGCCAGGAGCCGCTCGCGCGGATCGTGGGCCGCGGCGTGGCCGCGGTCGATCCGGACATCTTCGGCATCGGCCCGGTCGAGGCGGCCGAGCGCGCGCTGGCGCCGCGCCGGGATCGGCTGGGACGACGTCGAGCTGGTCGAGCTCAACGAGGCGTTCGCCGCGCAGTCGCTCGCGTGCCTCGGCGACTGGGACGGGCTCGACCTCGAGCGCGTCAACCCGAACGGCGGCGCGATCGCGATCGGGCACCCGCTGGGCGCCTCGGGCGCGCGCATCCTCGGCGGGCTCGCGCGCGAGCTGCGCCGCCGCGGCGGCGGCTACGGGGTCGCGGCGATGTGCATCGGCGTCGGGCAGGGACTGGCGGTGGTGCTGCATGCCTGAGGCGACGCGGCTACCGGCGCGACGATCGCGAGGCGCATCCGCCGCTCGACTTCCCCGACTACGTGTCGACCGGCCTGCGGCACCCGAAGCAGCCGCTGGTCCTGCTGCCGCACACGGTCACCGAGGTCACCGGCCCGGTGCTCGGTCGCGAGCGCGTCGGCGAGCTCGACCACGACCTGACCCGCCAGCACGCCGGCGAGCCGCTCGGCGAGCGGATCACGGTCTCCGGGCGGCTGCTCGACGGCGACGGCCGCCCGCTGCCGGGCGCGCTGGTCGAGATCTGGCAGCCCAACGCCGCCGGGCGCTACCGCCACCGCAACGACCGCTGGCCGGCGCCGCTGGACCCGAACTTCTCCGGCGGCGGGCGCTGCGTCACCGACGGCGCGGGCCGCTACTCGTTCGTGACGATCAAGCCCGGCCCCTACCCGTGGGGCAACCACGACAACGCGTGGCGTCCGGCGCACATCCACTTCTCGCTGCTCGGGCGAGGCGTTCGCGCAGCGCCTGGTCACGCAGATGTACTTCCCCGGCGATCCGCTCTTCTTCCAGGACCCGATCTTCAACTCGGTGCGCGACCCGCGGGCGCGCGAGCGGCTGATCGCGCGCTTCTCGCTCGAGCAGACGCAGCCGAGCTGGGCGCTCGCGTACGAGTTCGACATCGTCCTGCGCGGGCGCGACGAGACGCCGATGGAGAACGAGGCGTGAGCCTGCCGGCGACCCCGTCGCAGACCGTCGGCCCGTACCTGGCGCTCGGCCTGCCGTGGGACGACGGGCCGGAGCCGTCGCAGCGCGCAGCGGTCGGGGCGATCCGCATCGCCGGCCGCGTGCTCGACGGCGCGGGCGATCCCGTTCCCGACGCGCTGGTCGAGACGTGGCAGTCCGATCCGCCGGCCGCCGCGGGCTTCCGCGGCTTCGCGCGCTGCCCGACCGACGACGCGGGGGAGTGGCACGTCGTCACGCTGCGGCCCGGCGCCGTGCCCGGGCCGGGCGGCACGCGACAGGCGCCGCACCTGGCCGTCTCGGTCTTCGCGCGCGGGCTGCTGCACCGCGTCGTCACGCGGATCTACTTCGCCGACGCGAAGCGGACAACGCCGCCGACCCGGTGCTCGCCGTCCGTACCCTCCGCCCGGCGTGACACGCTGCTCGCGCAGCGCACGGACGATGGCTACCGATTCGACATCCGCCTCCAGGGACCCGGCGAGACCGTCTTCTTCGACGTCTGACCTGTTCGGCGGCCTGTACGCGCGCGGCGCGGTCGCCGCGGCGGTCGACGGCCCGGCCTGGCTGCAGGCGCTGCTCGACGTCGAGGCGGCGCTGGCGCGCGCCTGCGCGGCCGAGGGCCTGATCCCGGCGGACGCCGCCGACGCGATCGCCGCCGCCTGCCGCGCCGAGCGCTTCGACCTCGGTCGGATCGCGGCCGCGGCCGCCGACGCCGCGACGCCGGTGATCGCGCTGGTGCGCGCGCTGCGCGAGGCGCTGCCGCCGGCGGTCGCCGAGCACGTGCACCACGGCGCGACCAGCCAGGACATCGTCGACACGGCGGCGATGCTGGTCGCGCGCCGGGCGCTCGAGCCGCTGGTCGAGGACGCGCGCGCGGCGGCCGACGCCGCCGCCGGCCTGGCGGACGCGCACCGCGACACCGTGGCGCCGGGCCGGACGCTGCTGCAGCAGGCGCTGCCGATGTCGTTCGGCCTCAAGGCGGCGGGCTGGCTCGACGGGATCGACGCGGCGCTCGCGGCGCTGGCCGGCGTCCGCGACGACCGGGCTCGCGGTCCAGATGGGCGGGCCGGTCGGCGACCGCGACCCGGCGGTCGCGGCCCGCGTGGCCGCCGCAGCTCGGCCTCGCCGATCCGGTGCTGCCGTGGCACACGCAGCGCACCCGGCCCGCCGCCCTGGCCGCCGCGCTCGGCACGCTCGCCGGCGTGCTCGCCAAGGTCGCGCGCGACGTGACGCTGCTGGCCCAGGACGAGGTGGGCGAGGTGCGCGAGGGCGGCGCGCCCGGGCGCGGCGGCTCGTCCGCGATGCCGCACAAGCGCAACCCGGTCGCCGCCGTGTCCGTGCTCGCCTGCGCGCAGCGCGTCCCCGGGCTGGTGGCGACGATGCTCGGCGCGATGGCGCAGGAGCACGAGCGCGCCGCCGGCGCCTGGCAGGCCGAGTGGGGCACGCTGAGCGACCTGCTGCGGCTGACCGGCTCGGCGGCCGCCTGGTCGCGCGACCTGCTCGAGGGGCTCGAGGTCGACCCGCAGCGGATGCGGCTGAACGCGGAGCGGATGATCGGCCCGCGACGACCTCGGCGCGGCCGGCGCGCTGATCGACCGCGCGCTCGCGGCGCACGCGCCGCGACTCAAGCCGATCGGCAGGAGGACGACCAGTGAGCGACCCTGACCACGAGGCCGGCATGGAGGTCCGCCGCGCGGTGCTCGGCGACGCGCACGTCGACCGCGCGATCGAGCGCACGACCGACTTCACCGAGCCGTTCCAGGACTTCATCACGCGCTACGCGTGGGGCGGCGTGTGGACGCGCGACGGGCTTGACCGGCGCACCCGCAGCGTCATCACGCTGGCGATCCTGACGACGCTGCGGGCCGAGGACGAGATCGCGATGCACGTGCGCGCGGCGCTGCGCAACGGCCTGAGCGCGGACGAGATCCGCGAGGTCCTGCTGCACACCGCCGTCTACGCCGGCGTGCCGGCGGCGAACACGGCGTTCGCGATCGCCCAGCGGGTGCTCGACGAGTGAGACGGCGGTTCGCTGCGCAAGCTGACGCGCGGGGCGAGGATCTGGCGATCTGCCGATACCCCTTGCATGAAGGGCATCGTCTTCAACCTGCTCGAGCGACTCGTCGCGCGCGACTTCGGCGAGGACACCTGGGACGACGCTGCTCGATGCGAGCGGCCTGGACGGGGTCTACACGTCGCTCGGCAGCTATCCCGACGAGGATCTGACGCGCTCGTGCGCAGCGGCCTCGGAGGCGCTCGCCATGCCGGCCGATGACGTCGTCCAGTGGTTCGGCCGCAAGGCGCTGCCGTTGTTCGCGGAGCGCTATCCGCAGCTCTTCGAGCCGCACGACTCGACGCGCGTCGTTCGTGCTCACGCTCAACGACATCATCCATCCCGAGGTGCGCAAGCTCTACCCGGGCGCCGACGTCCCGGAGTTCGACTTCGACGTCCGCGCGGGGACTGCTCGTGATGGGGTACCGGTCCACGCGCAAGCTGTGCTCCTTCGCCGAAGGGCTCCTGCTCGGGGCCGCCGACCACTTCGGCGAGCGGCTGACGATCGAGCAGCCCTCGTGCATGAAGCGCGGAGACGAGCAGTGCGTGCTCGAGCTCGCGTTCCCGGCTTGAGCCCGAGCGCGCTCGACGCTCGAGCGACGGCTGCGACGCGAGCGGCTCGCACGCCGCGAGGTCGAGGAGATCGCCGAGCGCACGACGCGCGCGCTCTACGACAAGCAGCAGGAGCTGGTGCTGCTCGAGGCGGTGGTGCTGCGCCTCGAACGAGAGCTCCACCGTGGAGGAGGCGCTGCGCGGCACCGTCGAGGCCGTCTGCGCGCTCACGAGCTGGCCCGTCGGGCACGCGTTGGTGCTCGAGCCGGCCGGCGGGCGGCCTCGTGTCGAGCGGGATCTGGCACATCGAGCAGCCGGGCCTGTTCGAGCCGTTTCGCCGCGTGACCGAGCAGCTGACGTTCGCGCCCGGCGTGGGGCTTCCCGGGCCGTGTGCTCGCGCGGGCCGGAGCGGTCTGGATCCCCGACGTGGAGCTCGATCCGGGCTTCGCCAGGAAGGGCCTCGGTGTCCGCGCGGCGTTCGCGTTCCCGATCCACGCGGGCGGCGAGCTGGTCGCGGTGCTGGAGTTCTTCACAGCCGCGGCGCTCGCGCCCGATGCCGTCGCTGCTCGAGGTGATGGCTCAGATCGGCCGGCAGCTCGGGCGCGTCGTCGAGCGCATCCGCGCGCAGGAGCAGATCGCGCACCAGGCGACGCACGACGCCCTGACCGGCCTGGCGAACCGCGCTGCTCTTCAGCGATCGCCTCGAGCATGTGCTGGCGCGGGCCGAGCGCCGCGGCTCGGTCGCGGCGCTGCTGTTCCTGGACCTCGACCGCTTCAAGGACGTCAACGACACGCTCGGCCACAACGCCGGCGACCAGCTCCTGCGCGACGTCGCCGACCGGCTGAGGGCGGCGCTGCGAGCGAGCGACATGGTCGCGCGCTTCGGCGATGCGACGGAGTTCACGCTGGCGCGCTTCGGCGGCGACGAGTTCGTCGTGCTCTGCGACGAGCTCGCTCGACGAGGGAGACGCCGTGCGCGTCGCCGAGCGCGGTCCAGCGGGCGCTGCGGCATCCGTTCATGCTCGAGGGCGAGGAGCACGTCGTGACCGCGAGCATCGGCATCGTGGTCGCGAGCGCGGAGCACCGCGAGGCGGACGGCCTGCTGCGCGACGCGGACATCGCGATGTACCGCGCCAAGGAGCACGGTCCGGGACGCTGGGAGGTCTTCGACGAGAGGATGCGCAATCGCGCGCTCGAACGCGTCGCGATCGAGCGCGCGCTGCGCTGGGCGCTCGCACGCCGGCGAGCTGCGCCTGCACTACCAGCCGATCGTGACGCTCGACGGCGCCGCGCTGCATTCCGTCGAGGCGCTCGTGCGCTGGCAGCACCCCGAGCGCGGGCTGCTGCTCCCGCGGGACTTCATCCCGATCGCGGAGGAGAGCGCCCTGATCCTCGCAGCTCGGCGCATGGATCCTGCGCGAGGCGTGCGGCAGGCGTGCCGCTGGCGTGCGAGCTTCGGCGAACGGGCGCCGCTGCCGATCAGCGTCAACGTGAGCGCGCGTCAGCTCGCGCAGGCGGAGCTGCCGGCGATCGTCAGGCACGGTGCTCGCCGAGACCGGCCTCGACCCCGCGCGACCTCGCGATCGAGGTCACCGAGACGGCGCTGATCGAGGACTCCAGCGTGCCCGCCGACTCGCTGCGCGAGCTCCGGGCGCTCGGCGTGCAGGATCCTGCTCGACGACTTCGGCACGGGCTACTCGTCGCTCAGCCACCTGCAGCGGTTCCCGATCGACGCGCTCAAGATCGACCGCTCGTTCGTCATGCACCTGGGGGAGGGGGCGGACGAGTGCGCGATCGTACGCGCGATCGTGGCGATGGCCGGCGCGCTCGGACTCGACGTCGTCGCCGAGGGCGTGGAGACCGCGGCGCAGGCCGCCGAGGCGCAGGCGCTGGGCTGCAACCGCGGCCAGGGCTACTTCTTCGCGCGCCCCGCCCCGGCCGCGGCCATCGAGCCGCTGATCCGGACTGGCCTCAGACGGTCGCGCTGATCTCGAAGACGCGCCCTTCCGACTCGATCGCGAGGATCGCCTCAGCCTGCCGGAAGCTGTGCAGCCGGCTGCACTTGGGGCAGTGCAACGAGACCAGCTCGTCGTCGCGACCCGGCCACTGCCCGAAGTCCAGCGTCGACGCCAGCGGCTGAGCCGTCTCGGGACAATCGAACCTCATCAGCGTCACGGTCGTGCTCCTCAGGTCGGGTCGATACCAGGCTGAAGCGCCGCGTCCGCGCACACGAGGGACCGCGGTCCAGGATCGCGGCGCGTGCGCTGTACACGTTGGACAGTGGCAGCGCCGTCCCGCGTCTTGACAGCGGTCCTTTCCAGGCAATACCGTCGCTCGGCGAGCAGCGACCGGATGGGAGGTTGGAGTGACGCGCGGCCTTGAGCCTGGTGACGACGCCGGGCTCCGCCGGCACGTGCCGGCCGCGGCTCGCTACGACGAGGATCACTCCTCGCTCGCCGAGCGCTTCCGCAGCTGGCGCAAGGTGCAGCGCCACGAGCCGATGCCGTCGTACCTCGGGCGTCGTCGAAGGCCCGTACGAGAACAGCTACGCGGTCTGCTGCTCGGGCGGCGGCGTGCGCTCGGCGGCGTTCAACCTGGGCGCGCTGCAGGTGCTGTCGAGCACGCCGTACCTGCGGCAGGCGCGCTACGTCGCCGCCGTCTCGGGCGGCTCGTACATCGCCGCGGCGATCGCGATGGTGTCCGCGTCGGGATCCGGCGGCTCCGACCGAGCGCCTGCTGCGCAAGCAGTTGCCCTTCGCGCCCGGCTCGCCGGAGGAGCAGTACCTGCGCAACCGCAGCAGCTACATGGCGCCCGGGCCGGCCGGCAAGGTGCGGCTCGCTCTGCGCGTGGTCGTCGGGCTGCTCGTCAACCTGCTGCTGATCCTGACGTTCCTCGCGGTCGTCGGCGCGCTGCTCGGCCTGCTGTATGAGCAGCTCTTCCCCGGGCTCGTCAGCGGCAGGGTGCCGGGCCGCAGCGACCTGCCGCCCTGCCAGATGCCGGTCGCCGGCCGCGACTGCGAGTTCGAGGCGGTGCTCTCGCCCGCGCTCTACCTGCCCACGCTCGCGCTGGTCGGCGCCGGCCTGTTCTGCGCCGGCGTCTCGATCGTGGTCCGGCTGCGCGAGCGGCTGCGCGAGCAGTGGGAGACATGGGGCGTGCGCCTGCTCGCCGCGGCGGCGATCCTTGCCGCGGTGCTGATCGCGCTGCCGCTGCTGGTCGAGGTCGCGCGCGACCTCGACGGTAGGGCGGCGGAGACGACCACGGAGGGCAAGCCGCCGGTCGATGTCGTCGGCACCGTCGGGCTCGCTCGGCACGGCGGGCGTGCTCCTCACCGCGCTGCTGCAGCTGCGCGCGCGGGTCGACGAGCCGGCGCGCGTGCTGCAGGAGCTCGGCCGCGTGCGCCGCTTCTGGCGCGGCCTCAGCGCCGGCATGCGGGTGCTGCTCGCCTATGCCGTCGCCGCCGTCGCCGGGCCGCTCGCGCTGGTCGTGTTCCTCGTCGCGTTCGTGGCGGCGAGCCTGTCGAGCAACGGGCCCGCGCACTGGGCGCTCGTCGCCGCGTGCGCGGTCGTGTGCGCCGTCATCAGCATCTGGGGCGACCTGACCTCGTGGTCGCTGCATCCGTTCTACCGCCGCCGGCTGTGCACGGCGTTCGCGCTCAAGCGGGTGCCGGACGGTCGCACCGCGGCCGGACGTGCCGTGGAGCGCGACTTCGACAGCCATCCGCCGATATCCGAGGCTCAGCCCGAGGGCTGGCCGACGCTGCTGATCTGCGCCGCCGCGAACGTCTCCGACCCGGGAGCGACGCCGCCCGGCCGCGGCGTCACGAGCTTCACGTTCTCAGCGCCCACACGATCGGCGGCCCGCTCGTCGGCGCGATGGGCATGGAGGAGTACGAGCGCCGCACGCAGCCGCGCCGCCACGACTTCACGCTGCCCGCGGCCGTCGCCATGTCGGGCGCAGCGCTGTCGCCCTCGATGGGCAAGCTGACGCGCTGGCCGCTGCGCTTCGTCATGGGCTTGGCGAACGTCAGGCTCGGCGTCTGGGTGCCCAACCCGCGCAACGTCGCGAGCTCCAACATGCGCCGCGGGCAGACGAGATCGCGCGCGGGCTGCGCGGATCGACGACCTACCCCAGGCCCGGGGCGCGCTACCTGGCGCGCGAGCTGCTCGGGCTCAACCACCTGCGGCGCAAGTACATCTACGTCACCGACGGCGGCCACTACGAGAACCTCGGGCTGGTCGAGGTGCTGCGCCGTGGCTGCACGAACGTGTTCTGCTTCGACGCCAGCGGTGGCGAGTCGTTCGCCAACCTCGGCGACGCGGTCGCGCTCGCGCGCAGCGAGCTGCAGGTGGAGATCGAGATCGACCCGTCGCCGCTGCTGCCGAAGGGCGAGCGCAAGCTGGCCGACACCGACAGCGTCGCGGGCACGATCACGTATCCGGACGGCACCTGCGGAACGCTGATCTACAGCCGCACGGTGATGACCGCGGCGGCGCCTTGGGACGTGCACGCCTACCACGAGGCAGACGGCAAGTTCCCGCACAACCCGACCGCCGACCAGCTCTACACCGACCAGAAGTTCGAGGCCTACCGCGCGCTCGGGCATGACCGCCGCGGCCAACGCGGAGCGGCTGTTGCGCTCCAAGGAGCCGGAAGCCGCCCGGAGTCTCGCCGAGCGTCGGCCAGCTCAGCCGCTGACCAGCCGGAAGTGCGCCGGCAGGTCGGCACGTTGACGAGCGCCTGAGCGACGTAAGACCGGCGCGCGGCGCGTCGCCAACGGCATGCAAGCCATCCGATCCCGAGGAGCGCCGCCATGCCCGAGCCGCACATCGCCGACGACCTGCAGCTGCTCGACAACGTCCTCGCCGACACCTCCGCGACGGAGCTGACGCGGCGGCGCCTGCTGCGGACCGCCGCCGCCGGCGCCGCGACGGTCGGCGCTCTGAGCGGAGCGACCGGCATCGCCGGCGCGAGTGGCGGTGAGTCGCGCAACGAGATCCTGTCGACGCTCGCGACCGCCGAGAGCTTCGGCGTCACCTTCCTCACCGAGGCCGTGCGCCGCGCCCCCGGCACCCCGTCGGCGGGGCTGGTCGACACGCTGCGCGCCGCCAACACGGCGGAGTACGACCACGTGGTCGCGCTGCGCAAGCTCGGCGGCCGCCAGACGACGCTGAGGTTCTGGATTCCCGAGGCGGCATTCGGCGGTGGCGGCGTCGGCTTGTTCGAGTCGATCGAGACGGCCGACACGCTCGAGCTGATGGGCTATCTGACCGGCGTGACGGCATTCGCCAAGCACGGCCAGGAGCGCGCCGCGCGGTTCCTCGCCGAGGGCTGCGCGGTCGAGTCCGAGCACCGTGCGATCGCGCGCTTCGCCCAGACGGCGCTCGGTGGGCGCCAGCAGATCTCGATCGACCGCAGCTTCGCCCCGTGGAGCGTGCGCACCGTCGCCGCGATGATCCGCGCGCTCGAGGGCGCCGGGATCGGATTCGGCAAGCAGGGCGCGGCGCCGGGCGCGTTCCACGACTTCCCCGGCAACCCGGTCGCGAACGGCACGGGCCTGCGCAACAACGGGCGCCGCCCGGAGTAGGACGGCTTCAGGCTTCGCCGGCCTGCGCGACATAGTCGCGCAGGCTCTCGAAGTCCTCGCGGCAGGCCGGGCAGCCCTGCAGGTGCTCGTGCATGCCGGGCAGCAGGGTCCCGGCATCCGCGCCCGCCAGCTCGAGCTCGACGAGCTCGTCGAGCAGCTCGAAGCAGCGCTCACAGCTGACCTCGGGGCCGGCAGGGCCGAGCAGCGGATCGTCGCGGTTCACGTCTCACCTCCGGCCAGCGTCATCGGCACGGCATCGGTCAGCGCGGCCCGCAGCTTGCGGCGGGCGTCGTGCAGGGTCTTGTAGAGCGCGCCGCGCGTCGTCTCCAGCCGCTCGGCGAGGACGTCGATCGGGACCTCGTTGAGCGCGAGTGCGACGAACACTGCACGCTGGTGCTGCGTCAGCTCGGTCTGCACCGCCCGCTTGAGCGCGCGCAGGGTCTCTGAGTCCAGGAGCACCTGGTGGGCGGACGGGCCCGCGTCGGCGAGCACCGCCCAGGCGTCGTCCTCGAGCGGGATCTCGCGGCCCTGCCAGGCCTTGCGCCGCGCCTTCACACCAGCCTCCAGCAGGGCGAACTTGTACGCCCAAGTCGTGAAGCGGCTCTCGCCGCGGAAGCTGTCGAGCTTGGCGAGGATCGCGACCATCGCGTCGGCTGCCGCCTGCGTGGCGAGGTCGTCGAGCTCGCCGTAGGGCACGTGCGTGAGCGTTGCGCGGCGCCGCCCGAGCTCGAAGCGCGCGGCCCGCAGCAGCAGCATGTGCAAGTCCGCCTGCGCGCGCGAGCGGACGGGGTCGGGGCCGCGCAGCGCCGCGACCCACGCATGCGAGTCGTCGCGGACCATCGGGCGATCGTAGCTTTGAGCCGGCGCAGCTGCAGGCATGCTGACCGTTGGCGCCGGCGGACGGCCGCTTCTTACCCGCCGGTCGTGAAGTCGGCGAGCAGCGCTTCGGAGACGGCGTCGGCGGCGATCGTGGCTCCCTCGCCGTTGAGGTGGATCCCGTCGGCGTCGCGCACCAGCGTCGCTTCGCCGTCGATCTCGAGCGTGTCCTGGAAGCGCCCGTCGGGCGTGAAGATCCTGTCCATGCCGAGCACGCGAACGTGCGCGCGGTAGGGCGCGGCGGCGACGCGGATCGCGGCGTTGACGGCGCGCGCGATCTCGGCGCGGTCGGGGTCGCGCGGGGCGGGCAGCGTGAGCCAGTAGACGCGGGCGGCGCCGGCGCGGCGGTAGGTGTTCATCATCAGCCGCGCGCGCCAGGCGTATTCGGCGGCCCACGGGGCGTCGCAACACTCGACTTCCGCGCCGCCGCGCGAGCGCATCGGGAAGCCCTCGTTGGCGCCGAGGAAGATCACGACGGCGTCGGGCGGGTCGGTCGCGGTCTGGCGGACCGACAGCTTGCCCCAGTCGAGCAGCCCGGTCTTTGAGATGCCGGTGCCGATGTGCGGGTCGCGCTCGGTGCTGACGCCGGCGTCCTTGTCGAAGCGGCGCGCCAGCTCGGCGTCGAGCGGCATCGCGAGCGAGTCGCCGGTCACCAGCAGGCGCCGCAGCGGCCGGCGCTGCGGCGCGGCGGCGCCGAGCTCGCGCGGCTCGAAGGCGTCGGCGGTGACCGGCGGCACGGCGTCGTCGGCGGCGGCGGGTTGCGCGGCGAGCGCGAACCCGTCGCCGCCGGCGAGGTCCTCGTCGGGCGCGAGGAAGGCGGTCGCGCTGTCGGCGGCGCCGGCCAGCGGCAGCCGGTCGGCGATCCACCCCAACGGGTGCCCGACGGCGCTGACCACGTCCTTGATCGGGCCCGGATCCATCTGCTCGCCGGCGCGGCGCACGGAGTCGCCCGCGGCGGCGGCGAGCAGCAGCGCCGCGATCAGCACGACGGCGACGGCGTCGACGGCGCGGCGCCGGCGCGTGGCGGGGTCGAACGGCGCGGCGGGGTCGTTGCGGTGCATGCTCAGAATTGAAAGTAGATGAACGGTGGGACGCCCTGGGCGGGCACGGTCGCTGCGACCAGCAGCACGACGGCGGCCAGCCCGATGCCGAGCGGCGCCGGGCGCAGGCTCTCGACGCGCAACCGGATCCGTGCCAGCGGCGCGGGCGGCAGCAGCTGGACCGCGACGACGGCGGCGATGATCGCGACGATCGGAGCCGTCACGAGCGTCGCGTCGCCGGCGACGGTCAGCCGCTCGAGGAACGTCGTCGCGGTCGCCAGGTCGCCGGCGCGGAAGAAGACCCACGCGAGCACGACGATGTGGAACGTCAGCAGCCAGCCGAGCCAGGCCGGCGGCCGCCGGCGGTCGCCGAGCTGGTGCTCGGCGACGAGCACGCTGCCGTGGATCGCGCCCCACAGCACGAACGTCCAGGCGGCGCCGTGCCAGAGCCCGCCGAGCACCATCGTCGCCATCAGGTTGCGCGCCGTCGCCAGGCGCCCGCCGCGGTTGCCGCCGAGCGGGATGTAGAGGAAGTCGCGCAGGAAGCGCGACAGCGTGATGTGCCAGCGGCGCCAGAACTCGCGGATCGAGGTCGCGCGATACGGGCGCGCGGAAGTTCTGCGGGAACACGAAGCCCATCAGCAGCGCGACGCCGATCGCGATGTCGGTGTAGCCGGAGAAGTCGCAGTAGATCTGGACCGCGTAGGCGTACGCCGCCAGCCAGACGTCCGGCGCGGCATAGGCCTCGGGGACCGCGAACACCGGGTCGACGACCTCGCGCGCGAGCGTGTCGGCGATCGCCACCTTCTTGACCAGGCCCGACGGCGATCAGCACGACCGCGGCGCCGACGGCGACGTCGCGCGGGTCGCGCGGGCGCTCGAGCTGCGGCAGGAACTCGCGCGCGCGCACGATCGGGCCCGCGACGACGTGCGGGAAGAAGCTGAGGTAGATCGCGACGTCGATCGTCGAGCCGCGCTCGATCACGCCGCGGTACACGTCGACCACGTAGCTGATCGCCTGGAAGACGTAGAAGCTGACGCCGAGCGGGATCGCGATCGCGACCAGCGGCATCGACAGCGCCAGCCCGAAGTCGCCCAGCACGCCGTTGATCTCCTGCGCGAAGAAGCCGTAGTACTTGAACGCCGCCAGCACGCCGAGGTCCAGCACGATCGCGAGCGTCACGACCGACTTGCGCGCCCGCGCCCCGGACACGTGCGCGAGCCAGACCGCCGCCAGCTGATTGCCGAGCGTCACGACCCCCAGCAGCACGCCGAACTTCCAGCTCGCCGCCATGTAGAACGCGTAGCTCGCGACCAGCACGAACGGCTTCCACAAGCGCGGACGCGGCATCAGCAGCCACGACAGGCCCAGCACCAGCGGAAAGAACAGCGCGAACTCGACCGACGGGAAGATCACGGCGCCGGACACTCAAACAGAGGCTCCGGTCAAGGCCCGCGCGCTCAAGCGACGACGCGCGGCGGTCGATGGGATGAAGATGCGCCGGCCGCGCCCTCAGCGTCTCTCCCGCGTGCTCATGAGCAGGCTGCCGAAAGGCGGTGAGCTGCCCACGCAGGAGTGGGAGCGGCGCCATCAGGCCTTGTTGTGGCTGCTCTGGGCAGCCGCCGCGGCGACCGCGGCCTACTCGGTGCTCAAGGGCTACGCGGCCTGGCACACGGCGCTCGACGCGAGCGGCGATCGTCGTCGCCGGGCTGGTGGCAGCGCGTCCGCTCGAACAGCGCACGCGCTCGCTCGCCTGCTCGTTCGGGCTGCTGACCGCGGCAGCGTTGGGGGTGCACGTGGCGGGTGGAGCCACCGAGGCCCACTTCTCGTTCTTCGTCGTCGTCGTCCTCCTGACGCTCTACGAGGACTGGACGGTGTTCGTGCTGGCTGTCGCGTACACGCTGCTGCATCACGGCGTGCTCGGCATGATCGCCCCCGGCGACGTCTTCTCCGCGCACCTCGACAAGCCGTGGCAGTGGGCGGCGATCCACGCGGTCTTCGTGGCAGCCGCCGGTGCAGCGGGGGTCGTCGCGTGGCGGCTGAACGAGGACGTGCGCCGCCGGATGCGCGACACGCAGGCGGAGCTGCACCATGCCGCGACGACCGACAGCCTCACCGGCCTGCCCAATCGCCGCCGGCTGATGAGCGATCTCGACAGCGCCGTGCTCGATCAAGCGGGCGCGGCTGGCGCTGTTCGACCTCGACGGCTTCAAGGCCTACAACGACACCTTCGGCCACCTCGCGGGTGACGCGCTGCTGACGCGCCTCGGCCACCAGCTGAGCGCGGCCGTCGCCGGCCGCGGCGTCGCCTACAGGCTCGGCGGCGACGAGTTCTGCGTGCTCGCCTCCGGCGCGGCGAGTGCGGCGACGATCGCTGCCGGCGCCGAGGCGCTGACGAGCGCGGCGGAGCGTTCGCGATCGCCAACTCGCACGGCACCGTGGGCTTCGACGAGGTGGCGCACAAGCCCGAGGACGCGCTGCGCATCGCCGACCAGCGCATGTACGAGCGCAAGGGTTCCGGCCGCCGGTCGGCCGGCGACCAGAGCAAGACGGTGCTCGTGCGCGCGCTGTCGGAGCGCCGTCCCGACCTGACCGCGCACAGTGCCGACGTCTCGCGCCTGGCCGAGCTC
Organism: uncultured Solirubrobacteraceae bacterium; assembly: GCA_963721315.1. Classification (GTDB taxonomy): domain Bacteria; phylum Actinomycetota; class Thermoleophilia; order Solirubrobacterales; family Solirubrobacteraceae; genus DASQMT01. The sequence goes on along the minus strand of CAVRIU010000004.1, from coordinate 487,338 downwards.
GTCGCGCAGCGGCTCGGGCTCGCCGACGAGCAGATCGACCCGATCCGCCAGGCGGCCGAGCTGCACGACATCGGCAAGGTCGGCATCCCGGATGCGATCCTGTCCAAGCCGGGCGCGCTCGACGCCGGCGAATGGGCGTTCATGCGCCGGCACACGATCATCGGCGAGCGCATCGTCGCCGGCGCGCCCGCGCTCGCGCAGGCCGCGCGGCTGGTGCGGGCGAGCCACGAGCGCTGGGACGGCGGCGGCTATCCCGACCAGTTGTCCGGCGCTGAGATCCCGCTCGGCTCCCGCATCGTCGCGGTCTGTGACGCGTTCGACGCGATGCAGTCCGAGCGCCCGTACAAGGCGGGGCGCAGCACGAGCTCCGCGCTGGCCGAGCTGAGACGTTGCGCAGGAACCCAGTTCGACGCGGCCGTGGTCGAGGCGCTCTGCGCCGTGATCGACGACGAGCTCGCCGCCGCGGCACGGCCGGCTGCCGTGCCGGTCGCGGGCTGATCAGCTCACAACGCGATCGCGTCGACGGCGACGGGCGCGTTGCGGGCGCCGTCGCCGCCGAGCGCCACCGTCGCCTTCGCGGTGACGAGGTGGTAGAGCACGAGCACCTGCACGATCGCGAGCGTCTCTGACCGGAGCAGCTCGGTGCCGACCGTGTACTCGCCGAGGTGCTCCGTGCGCAGGTGGCGCGCGAAGTGCATCTTCTCCCAGACCGCCTCCTCGATTCCCGCCGCGTCCACGGGGTCGACGTCCGCGCGGATGCAGACACGGCGCTCGGCGCCGATCTCCTCGACCGTGATGCCGCGCGCGGCGTCGACGAACGGGGAGAGGTCGGGATGCGGCAGGTCGGGGCGCAGCAGCAGGTCGGCGTCGAGCGCGCCGCTGCCGTCGGCGGCCGGCTGGAACGACACGACCATGTCGGCGCGGCGCTGCTGGGGACGGATGAAGGCGGCCGAGTCGGGTTCGCGCCGGTCGAGCTCGGCCAGCACCTCGTCGGTCGTGTAGCCGCGGCGCGAGCAGTCGCGGTCGACCTTCCACTTGCGCCGCAGCGCCTCGGGCGGCGCCAGGTAGACGCGCACGTCGTAGAGGTCGCAGAGCGCTTCGGTGTGGTAGCCGAGCAGGCCCTCCAGCACCGTGAACCCGTGCGGCTCGACGTAGGTCGCCGGGCCGAACGTGCCGTCGGTGTGCCGGTAGACCGGCTTGAGGATCGGCTCGCCCGCGCGCAGGTGGCGCAGGTGCTGGGTCATGATGTCGATGTAGTTCGCGTCGGGCCGCAGCGGCGTGATCCCGTTCGCGGCGCGCTGGTTGCGGTCGTAGCGGTGATAGTCGTCGAGCGCCACGTGGGTGACCTGGTCCTCGCCGAGGATCCGCACGAGCCCGCGGGTGATCGTGGTCTTGCCGGCGGCGGAGTCTCCGACGACGCCGAGGATGATCGGTCGTGGCACGGGCGTTCTCCTAGCTGACGTTTCCGGGCGCTGCGCTGCGGTTGCCCAGCTCGCCGTCCTCGTCCTCGAAGACGGAGCTGGCCAGGATGTCCTCGGCCTCGATCGTCACCAGGTCGGTCCGCTCGAGCGTCGCGCGGCGATCGTACAGCCGGCTGGCCTGGCGCATGCGCGCGCGGTCGATCGCGTTGCGGATGCTGCGCCCGTGCGCGAACCGGGGCCGCACCGCGCGGCGCTCGACGTAGCGCCGGAAGGCGATCTCGGCGTCCGGCGACAGCGCGTAGGACTGCTGGCCCAGCATGAGCCGCGCGATCGCCATCAGCTCGTCGACGTCGAAGTCGGGGAAGTGGATGTGGTGCGCCACGCGCGATCCCATGCCCGGGTTCGAGCGGAAGAACGTCTCCATCCGATCGCGATAGCCGGCCAGCACGACGACGAGGCTCTCGCGCTCGGACTCCATCACCTGCAGCAGGATCTCGATCGCCTCCTGCCCGTAGTCGCGCTCGTTCTCGGGCCGGTAGAGGTAGTAGGCCTCGTCGATGAAGAGCACGCCGCCGCGCGCGCGCTTGAGCACCTCGCGCGTCTTCGGCGCGGTGTGGCCGACGTACTGGCCGACGAGGTCGTCGCGCGTGACCGAGACGACCTTGGCGCTCTCGATGTAGCCGAGCCGGTGCAGGATCTCGGCCATCCGCAGCGCGACCGTGGTCTTGCCGGTGCCCGGGTTGCCGGTGAAGCTCATGTGCAGCGAGGGGCGCGAGGAGTCCAGCCCCTCGGCGCGCCGCAGCCGGTCGATCACGAGCAGCGCCGCGATCTCGCGGATCCGCCGCTTGACCGGCGCCAGCGCGACGAGGTCGGAGTCGAGCTGCGCGAGCACGGCCTCGATGTCGTCGCCGGACGCGGCGCCGCGTCGCGCTACGAGCGTCGGCGCTCATCGCGTAGCGCATGCCGATCGGCTCGTCGGTCGCGTAGGAGTGGATCGTGTAGCGGATCTGGCGGTCGGCCTTCTCCTGGCGCTCGAGCCGGAAGCCGGGCTCGAGCTCGCGGCCGGCCGACGATGAACGACAGCGCGGTCGTCTGGCGCCCGAGCGAGCGCGTCGTAGCAGACCAGCTTCACGTACTCGTGCGGGCAGGCCTCGCGCGCCGCGCGCACCTCGCGCAGCGGGACCTCGACGTCGTCCTCGCCGAGGTCGAACATCGGCTGGCCCCACATCTCCCAGAGCGAGTTGCGCGGGTGCGGGTCGTCGGTGTGCTCGACCATGATCGCCCAGCCGTTGCCCAGCGCGTAGCGCAGCTGGGCCTCGATCTGCTCGTCGGTGAGGTCGGGCAGGAAGGAGAAGGCTCCCTGTGTGATGCGCATCGCCGTGCTCCTAGCTCGGCGTCGGCGTGACGAGCACGTCGGCCGTGTCGGTGGAGGTGTAGTCGAACGTGATGTCCTTCCAGACCTCGAGCGCGGCGTCGAGCTCGGGGCAGCCCTTGGCCGCGTCGACGAGGATGTCGGGCCCCTCGTTGAAGTAGTCGCGGCCCTCGTTGCGGGCCTGGATCATCGCCTCGACGGCGACGCGGTTGGCGGTCGCGCCGGCGGCGATCCCCATCGGGTGGCCGATCGTGCCGCCGCCGAACTGCAGGATCACGTCCTCGCCGAGGTAGTGCAGCAGCTGGTACATCTGGCCGGCGTGGATGCCGCCCGAGGCGACCGGCATCACGGCGGGCAGCGAGGCCCAGTCCTGGTCGAAGTAGAGCCCCGTCTCCGGGTTCGCGTGGTTGTAGCGCTGGCGGCAGACGTCGTAGTAGCCGCGGACCATGTTCGGGTCGCCCTCGAGCTTGCCGACGACCGTGCCGGCGTGGATGTGGTCGACGCCGAGCAGCCGGCACCACTTGGCGATCACGCGGAACGAGACGCCGTGGCTCTTCTGGCGCGTGTAGGTGCCGTGGCCGGCGCGGTGCAGGTGCAGCAGCACGCCGTTGGCGCGGGCACCACTTCGACATCGACGTCATCGCGGTGAAGCCGATCGTGAGGTCCATCATGATGATCGGCGAGCCGATCGCCTTGGCGAACTCGGCGCGCTCGTACATCTCCTCCATCGAGCCGGCCGTGACGTTCATGTAGTGGCCCTTGACCTCGCCGGTCATCGCCGACGCGCGGCTGACGGCCTCCTGCGAGTAGAGGAAGCGGTCGCGCCAGCGCATGAACGGCTGCGAGTTGATGTTCTCGTCGTCCTTGGTGAAGTCGAGCCCGCCGCGCAGCGCCTCGTAGACGACGCGCGAGTAGTTCTTCGCCGACAGGCCGAGCTTCGGCTTCGTCGTCGCGCCGAGCAGCGGGCGGCCGAACTTGTCGAGGTACTCGCGCTCCATCACGATCCCGTGCGGCGGGCCCTGGAAGGTCTTGACGTAGTGCGGCGGGATCCGCATGTCCTCGAGCCGCAGCGCCTTGAGCGCCTTGAAGCCGAAGACGTTGCCGATGATCGACGACGTCAGGTTCGCGATCGAGCCCTCCTCGAAGAGGTCGATGTCGTAGGCGATCAGCGCGATGTACTGGCCCGGGATGCCGGGCACCGCGTCGACGCGGTAGGCCTTCGCCTGGTAGTGCTCGTATGCGGTCAGGCGGTCGGTCCAGACCACGGTCCAGGTCGCGGTGGAGGACTCTCCGGCGACCGCGGCGGCCGCCTCGATCGCGTCGACGCCCTCCTGCGGCGTGATCCGGAACGCGCACAGGATGTCGGTGTCCTTGGGCTCGTAGTCGGGCTGCCAGTAACCCATCTCGGCGTACGGCGTCACGCCGGAGGTCCAGCGGTCTCGCGTGCCGTTCTCGCTGCTCAGATGGGGAGTCATGGAGCGAGCCTAAGCGGCAGACAGCTAGGACACAAGCGCAGTGTTTCGCATATCACATAGAGAGTTACTTATGCTCCAGCGCGAACGCGACGAACTCCGCGACCACCGCGCGCACCGGGCCGATGTTCGATCGCAGCACGAACCAGGGCCTGGTCGGCGGCGCTTGCACGAGCTCCAGCTCGCCGATCAGGCCGGCTGCGAGCTCGACCTCGGCGGCCGCGCGCGAGATCAGCGAGACGCCGAGGCCGGCGCGCGCGGCCTGCTTGATCGCGCCGTTGGAACCGAGCGTCAGCGTGCGCGGCTGGACGCCGCGGTCGGCGAGGAAGCTCAGGTTGAGCGCGCGCGTCCCGGAGCCCGGCTCGCGCAGCAGCCAGGCGCGCTCCGCGAGGGCGGCCGCCGTCACCGGCCCGGCGTGTGCCAGCGGATCGCCCGCCGCGGTGATGCAGACGATCTCGTTGTCGGCCAGCGGCTCGGCCACCAGCCGCTCGTCCGCCGGTGGCCGGCCGGAGATGGCGACGTCGGCGGAATGCTGGAGCACGCGCTCGAGCACGCCCTGGCGATTGCCGACGTCGAGCGTCAGCTCGAGCTCCGGGCGCCGCGCGGAGAACTCGCGCATCAGCGTCGGCACGAACGACTCCGCCGCGGTCGTCACGGCGGCGATCCGGAGCCGGCGCGCGGCGATCCCGGCAACCTCCCGCGCCGCCTGCCGACCCTGCTCGAGCAGCCCGATCAGGTCCTCCGCGTAGGGCGCGAACGCGGCGCCCGCCTCCGTCAGGCGGACGCCGCGACCGGCGCGCTCGAACAGCTCGCAGCCGAGCTCGCGCCCGAGCGACGCGACGGCGGCCGAGACCGACGGCTGCGTGACGACGAGCTCCTCGGCCGCCGCCGTGACCGAGCCGCCGCGGACGACGGCGAGGAACGCCGTCAGCTGGGTGACGGTTATCGCCATCCAGCCTAGGGAAGCGTCCAGAGCCCGTCGAAGCCGACGTGCTCCTCGACGGCCACGCGCCCGAGCTCCTCGCGCGCCCGCGGCACGTCGATGTCGCAGACGACCGCGACCTCCTTGGAGGCCAGCGGCGTGCCGGTCCAGCGCAGCACGTGCTCGACCGAGTCGGGCGCGTCGCGGCGGTCCACGCTGGGCACGAGGTTCGCGAGCAGCACGTCATAGACCGGGAACGGCTGAAACCCCGGAACGGCGATCCGCACGCCGTCGGCGACCCGGACGACCTCGTAGCTCGGGCAGGTGTAGCGGCGCCCGCCCGACCAGTTGGCGAGCTTGTGGTCCAGCGCCCGCGCGGCGGGCATCGGCACGCGTGCGAGCTCCATGTCCTCGGCCAGCGCCGCGCCGACGTCGGCGCCGGCGCACCAGCGCTCGAGCTGCGCCGGGTCGAGCTCAGCGTCTTGCGCCGCCCGGGCGATCGTCTCGGGCTCGTCGAGCAACTCGCCGGCGAAGTGCCTGATGCGCAGCCGCCGCAGCAGCCTGCGCATCCGTTCAGGTGCATGCAGCCGCGCGGCGACGACGGCGCGGCAGGCCGGCGCGGTCGCGGCCATGCGCGGGCGCTCGCGCGTGTCGATCGGCATCCCGTGATCGCGTGCGATCTTCGCGAAAGCGGCGGACTGGCGCTCGGGCGTGACGCCGCGTTCGAGGTAGTGGTCGGGCGACTCGGCCAGCACGACCATCCGCACCTGCCACTCGATGCTCTCCCCGTACAGCCACGTCAGCCGGCGGCGGAACGGCTCCGCCGAGTAGGCCCACGGGCACGCGGGATCCGTGTACTCCGTGATCACCACGTCGGCCATCGCCGCTCAGGCTACGTCAGCGAGCGGCTCGACGCCGAGGTAGCGGCGCTGCGCGGCGGGATCGTCGATCAGCGCCTCGGCCGTCGTCTCGGTCGCGATCGCGCCGCTCACCATCACGAGCTGGCGCGTCGCCAGCGACGTGGCGACGCCGAGGTTCTGCTCGACGACGAGCAGCCCCATGCCCTCGGCGGCGAGGTCCTTGATCGTCTGCACGAGGCCCTCCACGATCGTGGGGGCGAGGCCCTCGGAGGGCTCGTCCATGATCAGCAGCTTCGGGTTGGTCAGCAGCGCGCGCCCGATCGCGAGCATCTGCTGCTCGCCGCCCGACAGCGACGTGCCGCTGACGGCCTTGCGCTCGGCCAGGCGCGGGAAGAGCTCGTAGACGCGCTGCGGCGTCCAGGCCGCGTTCGACTTCGCGCCGACGATCTGGAAGTGCTCGTCGACGGTCAGCGACTGGAACAGCCGCCGGCCCTGGGGGACGTAGCCGATGCCGGCGCCGGCGACCTTGTAGGCCGGCTTGCCCAGCAGCTCCTGCCCGGCGAGCCGCACCGATCCGCGCGCCGAGCCCAGCAGCCCGACGATCGCCGCGCAGAGCGTCGACTTGCCCATGCCGTTGCGGCCGATCAGCGCGACGGGCTCGGCGTCCATGCGCAACGACACGCCGTCGAGCACGTGCGCCGTGCCGTAGTAGCCGTGCACGTCCTCGACGACCAGCAGCGGCTCGCTCACTGGTACCCGCGCCCGAGATAGAGGTCGTGGACCTGCTCGTTGGCGCGTATCTCCGCCGGCGTGCCCTCGACGATCACGCGGCCGTCGTGCATCATCGTGACCCACTCGGCCACGCGCAGCGCGACGTCCATGTCGTGCTCGATCAGGATCAGCGTGATCGCGGGATCGAGCGCCAGCAGCAGCTCGGTCAGCTTCACGCGCTCGGCGCGCGAGAGGCCGGCGGCGGGCTCGTCGAGCATCATCAGCTGCGGGTCGGCCGCGCGCGCCATGCCGACCTCGAGCTGGCGCTGCTCGCCGTGCGAGAGCTCCGCGACCAGCGTCTCGAGCTTGTCGCCGAGCCCGACGGTCGCGGCCATCGCGCGGCCGCGCTCGCGCAGCTCGGCGTCGACCGGTCGCTTCAGCAGCCGGAAGTGCCCGTCGTGGACGCCGAGCACGGCCAGGTAGAGGTTGTCGTCGACGCTCAGCCCGCCGAACAGGCGCGACGTCTGGAACGTGCGCGAGAGCCCGCGTCGCGCGCGCTTGCGCGCGGGCAGCGCCGTCACGTCGTCGCCGAACAGCTCGACCGTGCCGGCCGTCGGCGGGAACTCGCCCGAGATCAGGTTGAACAGCGTCGTCTTGCCGGCCCCGTTGGGGCCGAGTATCGCCCGCCGCTCGCCGGGCCGGACGTCGAGGTCGACGCCCGACACGGCGATCACGCCGCCGAAGCGCCGGCCGACCCCCCGCAAGCGGAGGATCGGCGCGGCAGCGTCAGCGGATGTGGCGGCTACTGCCATCCCTACTGGCCGAACGAGACCTCTTCGGCGTTGCCGACCCACGGCGGGGCGTCGGCCTTCTCGCACTTCGGGTTGCTGCGGCTCAGCTCCGGCGAGTCGGGCGAGAAGAAGCCGCCGAACGTCTGGTCGACGTCGTTGATCTTGCGGAACGTCTCGACGTCCGGCACGCCGTCACCGGTCTTGTCGGCGACGATCTTCTTCACGTACACGCTGGAGATCGCCTGGCGGTTCTCGTCCAGCGTGACGTCGCCCCAGGGCGCGTCGTCACCGGTCAGCTCGACGCCGGCGAGCGACTCCTGCAGCTTCGCCAGGTCGCCTTCGGCCGCCTCGAGCCCGCGGATCAGGCCGTTGGCCGCCGTGTAGTAGCCGTAGGTGAACACCGACGGGCCGGTCCCGGAGATCTCCTCGCCGTAGGCCGACTTCAGGCCCTCGATGTAGGTCGCGACCTCGGGATTGTCGGCGTCTGCCGCCGTCATGCCCGACGTGATGCCGTCCACGAGGTCCTTGCCGACCTCCTTGAGCACCAGCGGGTCGTCCCAGAAGATGTTGCCCATCATCTTCTGCGTGTCGATCTCGCCGCGCTGCTCCTTGTACTGCTTGAGGAACGTGATCAGGCCGGAGCCGCCGATGCCGACGTAGAGCCCGTCGACGTCCTTGGGGATCTGGGAGATGTAGGACGAGTAGTCCTTCTCGCCCAGCGGCGCCCAGACGCGCTTCGGGATCTGGCCGCCGATCGCGCAGTACTCGGCCACGAAGCCGGCCAGCGACGTGTACGGGAACGAGTAGTCGTCGCCGATGATCGCGGCGTTCTTCCAGCCGAGCTCGTTGTACGCGTAGTCGCCGAGGCCCGCGGACCACTGCGCGCCGTCGGGGTGGAAGCGGTAGAAGTTCGGCGCCTGCACCTTGAGCGTCGAGTCCTGCGCGCCCGCGATGCCGTTGATGAACGTCTTGTCGGGATGCTCCTTGGCGTAGTTGGCGACGGCGATCCCCTCGTCGCCTGACAGCGGACCGACCAGCACGTCGGCGTCCTCCTGCTCCATCAGCCGCCGCGTCTCCTCGATCGCCTTGTCGGCCGTCTCGTCGCCGCAGCCGTAGCCGACGATCTCGATGTCCTTGCCCGCGACCTTGGCGCCGGTGACGCCGTCGGACGGCTTCTCGCCGCCGGCCGTGCCGCCGGCGTTCTTGATCAGCCCGAGGTTGAAGCCGGCGATCGTCGGCTCGAAGAACGACCCGAAGGTGCCCTCGCAGTCCGACAGGAAGGCGACCTTGATCGTGCCGCCCGCCTCGGCGGTCGCGTCCGCGGCCGGCTCGTCGCTCGGCTCGTCGTCATCGCCACAGGCCCCGACCAGGCCGAGTGCCACTACGGCGCCACCAAGCGCCAACAGCTTGCGTGCCCTCAAAACACCCTCTCCTCTGTTTGTTGCCTATTCACCTGCCACCGCCTCTCGCGGGGTCGTCCCCGGCCCCGCCCTTCCGCGCTTCTCAATCGCTCGCGCCCGCTCTCCCACAGCCCGACCAGCCCGCCGGGCGAGAGCAGCACGATCACGAGGAAGACGATCCCGATCACCGTGTTGAACCGCCCCGGCCCGAGCACGTCGCCGATCTCCGGCGTGTACTCGCGCGAGTAGTTGTCGAGCAGCGCGTACACCAGCGCGCCGACCCAGGCGCCCTCGAGCCGGTACAGACCGCCGACGACGGCGATGATCAGCAGGTCGATCGTGTCTGCGCCAGGTTGATCGAGCCCGGCGAGATGCGGCGGTTGTACCAGACCGACAGCAGGCCGGCGATCGCCGCGACGAACGCCGCGAGCCCGAACGCGAGCATCCGGTGGCGCGTGACGTCGAAGCCGAGCGCGCGCATCCGCGCCGGCTCGTCGCGCAGTCCCTGCAGGGCCAGCCCGAACGGCGTGCGCGACGCGTAGCGCAGCGCGACGAAGACGAGCACCGAGACGACCAGCGTCGTGTAGTAGAGCGGCCTCGGGTCCTGCACCGGCTCGCCGACGATGCGCGGCAGGTCGAGGTTGTTGACGCCGCCGAAGCCCGACAGCGACGTCACCTGGGAGAAGAAGTAGAAGACCAGCACCGAGAACGCCAGCGTGATCATCAGGAAGTAGATGCCCTCGCTGCGCGACGCGATCGCGCCGAAGCCGAGCCCGACGGCGGTCGCGATCACGAGCGCCGCCAGCGCGGCGAGCCACGGCGCCCACGCCGCGGCGTTGCCGCCGTCGGCGAGCACGAGGTTGGCGAACACCATGCCGGAGATGCCGTAGATCCCGACCTGCGCCAGCGAGACCATGCCGCCGTAGGCGGACAGGAAGATCAGGCTCGCGGCCGCGACACCGAGCCAGAGCGCCTTGGTCAGGATCACCGAGACGAAGAACTCGCTGAACACGAACGGCGCCAGCGCCGCGACGAGCACCACGGCCGCGAGCGTGAGCCACGCGTTGCGTCGCCCGGGCGATCAAGCCGGCCTCCCGAACAGGCCCAGCGGCCGCACCGCGAGCACGCCGACGAGCAGCGCGAACGTGAGCAGGATCGAGTAGTTCGTCAGGTCCGTGTCGCCGAAGACGAGGTACACGTCCGCGTAAGCATCGACGAGCCCGAGCGCCAGTGCGCCGATTGCGGCGCCGCCGAGCGAGCCCATGCCGCCGATGATCACGACGATCAGCGAGCTGAGCAGGAACGACGTGTCCTCGCCCGGCGCCAGCGCGATCATCGTGCCGCCGAGCACGCCGCCGAAGCCGGCCAGCAGCGCGCCGATCAGGAACGAGCCCGGCGAACACGAGCTGCACGTTGATCCCGAGCGCGGAGACCATGTCGCGGTCGTCGACGCCGGCGCGGACGATCTTGCCGAAGCGGGTCTTCTTGATCAGCAGGTACAGGCCGGCCCCGATCAGCAGCGCGGAGCCGAGCACGACCACGCCGCGGAAGAAGCCGAAGCGGACGTCGCCGGGCAGGTTGACGCTCGTCGGCCAGTCCGTCGGCGTCTTGATGTCCTTCGAGATGCCGCCGAACGCGGCCAGCATCTGATCGGCGAAGATCACCGACAGCGCGATCGTGATCAGCGCCTGGCGCAGGTCCTGGCCCTGGTTCCAGCGCAGGAACACCTGCTGCATGAGCACGCCGAGCACGCCGACGATCGCCGTCGCGAGCAGCATCGGCACGACCCAGGCGAGCAGGCTGTAGGTCGTCTCGTCGTTGCCGCTCAGCGACAGCCCGAGCCCGCTGGCACTCTCCTCCTTGAACCAGCGGTCCTGCATCTCGAGCGCGAGGTAGCCGCCGAGCAGGTAGAGCGAGCCGTGCGCCATGTTGACGACGCGCATCAGGCCGAAGATCAGCGTGAAGCCGCTCGCGACGACGAAGAACAGCGCCGCGAGCGTGAGCCCGTTGAGCGTCACGACGGCGAACTTGCGCGGGTCGTCGGCGCCCTTGACGATCAGCCAGATCACGACGAGCGCCGCGATCGCCGCCAGGACCACCCGCTGCGCCGACCAGCGCGCCGCGCCGGCCGGCAGCTCGGTCTCGGGGATCGTGCCGGCGGGGCCGGCTGAGTCCACCGCGTCTGTGACATTCCTTGACAGCTATTGAAAACTTCATGCAAGGGTGAATGTCAAGTTATGAGCAGATTGGCGAGGCAGAGCGCCGCGATGACGAAGACCGTCTCTGCGGCACTGGCGGCGCTCGAGCAGGCGCTCGGCGACGCCGTGTCCACGCGCGCCCGAGCGCCTCGACGCCTTCGTCGCCGACACCTACTGGCCGGCGCTGCACGCGGCGGCGGCCGGCGCGCCGATCGCGCGCCCGGAGATCGTCGTGCGGCCGCGAGACCGAGGAGGCGGTCGCCGAGGTGCTCGCGATCGCCGACGCGCACCGGCACGCCGGTCGTTCCCTGGGGCGGCGGCTCGGGCACCCAGGGCGGCTGCCTGCCGATCCGCGGCGGCATCGTGATCGACATGACGGCGCTCGACCGAGATCGTCGAGATCGACGAGCGCTCGCTGACGGTCACGGCCCAGGCCGGCGTCAACGGGCGCCGCCTGGAGGCCGAGCTGAACGCGCGCGGGCTGATGCTGCCGCACTACCCGGCCTCGGTCGAGTGGGCGACGGTCGGCGGCTACATCGCCGCGCGCGGCTCGGGCGTGCTCTCGACCCGCTACGGCAAGATCGAGGACCTGCTGCTGTCGCTGCGCGTGGCGACTCCCGCCGGCGGGCTGATGGACACCGTCGGCGTCCCGCGCCACGCCGTCGGGCCCGAGCTGACCCAGCTGTTCGTCGGCTCGGAGGGCACGCTGGGCGTGATCACGCGCGCCACGCTGCAGCTCGTGCCGCTGCCCGGCCGAGCGCCGCTTCGCCGCCGTCGCGTTCCCCTCGGTCGGCGCCGGGCATCGAGGCGATCCGGGGCGCGCTGCAGGCCGGCCACCGGCCGTCGGTCGTGCGCATGTACGACGAGGACGCGACGCGGCTCGCGTTCTCGCCGGTGGTCGGCGAGCAGCTCAGCGGCGTCTACACCGTGCTCGCGTTCGAGGGCGAGCCGGAGGCCGCGCAGCTGGAGGAGCGGCGCACGCTCGAGCTGGCGCAGCGCGGCCGGGGCGGAGGTGCTCGACCCGGCGCTCGGGCAGCGCTGGTGGGACCGCCGCTACGACTTCTACGGACCGCCGCACCAGCCCGAGCTGCCCGCGATCTGGGGCACGCTCGACGTCGTCGCGACCTACTCGCGCATCGACGCGGTCTACGAGGCGCTGCGCACGCGCGGTGCGCGAGCCCTACGCCGACACCGGCCTCGAGCTGCGGATGCACTTCTCCCACTGGTACCTGTGGGGGACGATGATCTACGGCCGCTTCGTCGTCCCCGACGGCGGCCCGGACGCGCTCGCGCTGCACGACCGCATCTGGGAGGACGGGATGACCGCCGCGCTGGACGCGGGCGGCGTCATGAACGACCACCACGGCGTCGGCATCAAGCTCGGCCCGTACATGCGCCGCCAGCACGGCGCCGCGCTGGACACGATGCGCGCGATCAAGGCGGCGCTGGACCCCAACGACGTGATGAACCCCGGCAAGATGGGCCTTTGAGCCCCAGAGGGAGGGAGAACGGATGGCGCTGAAGGTGGCGATGCACAACTGGATGCGGGCCGAGCCGATCGAGACGACGATCGCGCGGCTCGGTCGCAGCGGCTACGACGGGATCGAGATCTCGGGCGAGCCGGCGGTCTACGACGCGGAGCAGGTCAAGGCGCAGCTCGACGAGCACGGGCTCGAGTGCTGGGGCGCGGTGACGCTGATGCTCGGTGGCCGCGACATGGTGCACGAGGACCACTACGTGCGGCTCGCGAGCGTCCAGTACGTCAAGGACTGCCTCTCGCTCGTCGCCTCGATGAACGGCAAGATCCTCACGGTCGTGCCCTCGACGGGTCGGCAAGGTCGTGCCGATGGGCTCGCCCGAGGACGAGTGGCGCTGGTGCGTCGAGGGGCTCAAGGAGTGCCAGGCGCACGCGGAGGAGGTCGGCGTGCGGATCGGCGTCGAGCCGCTCAACCGCTTCGAGACCTACTTCATCAACCGCGCCGACCAGGCCGTCGCGATGGCCGAGGCCGTCGGCGGCAACTGCGGCGTCGCGCTCGACATCTTCCACATGAACATCGAGGAGGCCGACTGGCGCCAGGCGATCCGCGACACCGGCTCGCACCTGGTCGACTTCCACGTCGCCGACAACAACCGCATGCCGCCGGGCCAGGGCGCGATCGACTGGGAGGGGATCGTCGCCGAGCTCGCCGCGATCGGCTACGACGAGTACCTGACCGTCGAGTTCGTCGCCACGGTCGACCGCAGCCCGCTGTCGCAGCGTGGCGAGATCGCCGACGCGTCCGAGGCCGGCGCGAGCCAGGGGATGGAGCAGTTCCTGCGCGACCACGGCACCGGCGCGGTGCCCGAGAGCTACTACGACCAGTACGTGCAGGAGTCGATCGACCGCCTGCACACCGCGATCGGCGCCTCTTCCTGACGCTCCACGCATGACGGCGAGCCCTGCGATCGCCCTGATCGGCACCCTCGACACGAAGGGTGAGGAGATCGCGTACGTGCGCGACCGGCTGCGCGCGCTCGGCGCGCGGCCGGTGGTGATCGACACGGGCATCCTCGGCGAGCCGGCGGGCTGCACCGCCGACGTCACGCGCGCCGAGGTCGCCGCCGCGGACGGCGACGACCTCGAGGCGGTGCGCGCGGCGGGCTCGCGCGGCGCGGCGGTCGAGCGCATGCTCGCGGGCGTGCGCGCGGTCTGCCTGCGCCTGTATGCCGCGGGCGAGCTGGACGGCGCGCTGTGCCTGGGCGGCGCCGAGGGCGCGATCATGGGCGCCGGGCGCGATGCACGCGCTGCCCGTCGGCGTGCCGAAGCTGATCGTCTCGCCGAGCGCCTCGGGCCGGCGCGCGTTCGCGCCGTTCATGGGGGAGACCGACACGACGGTGATGCACTCCGTCGTCGACATCCTCGGCCTGCACGCGATCTCGCGCGCGATCTTCGACAACGCCGCCGCCGCGGTCGTCGCGATGGCGCGCGAGGGCGGCGGAGCGGTCGGCGCGCTGGGCGAGCGCACCGTCGGCGTGACGATGCTCGGCCAGACGACGCCGGGCGTGATGCGGCTGCGCGAGCGGCTGCTCGAGGCCGGGCACGCGCCGGTCGTGTTCCACGCCAACGGCGTCGGCGGCCCGGCGATGGAGAAGCTCGCCGCGACCGGCGCGCTCGCCGGCGTCGTCGACTACACGCTCTCCGAGCTCGCCAACTCGCTGCTCGACGGCGTCCACGCGACCGGCCCGGAGCGGCTGCGCGTCGCCGGCCGCCACGGCCTGCCGCAGGTCGTCGTGCCCGGCTGCTGCGACTTCTTCAACCAGGGCGCGCGCGACACCGTGCCGGCGCGCTATCCGCGAGCGCAAGAGCTACTTCCACAACCCCGTCGCCACGCTCGTGCGGATCTCGGAGGACGAGGGCGTCGAGCTGGGGCGGCTGATCGCCGAGCGGCTGGCGGAGTCGACCGGGCCGCTGCACGTCGTCGTGCCGGCGCGCGGCTTCTCGCTCGTCGACGCCGAGGGCGGCGCCTTGTACGACCCGGCCGCCGACCGCGCCTTCATCGACTCGCTGCGCGACGCGCTGCGCCCCGACATCGCCTTCGAGGAGGTCGACGCGCCACGTCGACGACCCGGCCTTCGCCGACCTCGTCGCCGACCGCTACCTCACCCTCGTCAAGGAGCCCGCCCATGCCGGATGACCGTCCGACGTCGCACAACCTGCTCGACCTCGCGCCGCCGGACATCGCCTGGTTCCAGGAGCGCTCCGACCTGATCCTGATCCCGATCGGCTCGTGCGAGCAGCACGGCGCGCACCTGCCGCTGGGCACCGACACGATCACCGCGCTGGAGGTCTCGCGCCGCGCCGCCGAGAAGGCCGACGTGCCCTACGCGCCGCCGTTCTGGGCCGGCTACTCGCCCCAGCACATGCGCGAGCCCGAGTCGGGCGTCGGCACGATCACGCTGCGCGCGAGCACGCTCAACGAGGCGCTCTACGACATCGCGCGCTCGCTCATCCACCACGGCTGGAACAAGCTCGTGTTCGTCAACGGCCACGGCTCGAACACCAAGGTGCTCGACCCGCTGCTGCGCCGCATCAAGTACGACACCGGGCGCCTTCGTCGCGCTCTACAAGCCGTACGCCGAGCGCTACATCGGGATCCTCGACGGGCTGCTCGAGAACCCGCCCGAGGAGACGCCCGGTTGGCACGCCTCCGAGCTGGAGACCTCGCAGGTGATGGCGCACGACCGCACGCTGGTGAAGATGGAGCACGCCGCCGAGGACCGCGCGCAGGTGCCGGCATGGCTGCCGGACTCGTTCATCAAGACCGACGGCGCGCCGGACGTCGAGTTCGACGGCTACCAGTACTTCGTCTTCCCGATGGACCACGCCGAGTTCTCGCGCAGCGGCGTGATCGGCAACCCGCTGCGCGCGACGCCGGAGAAGGGCGAGCAGGCGCTCGAGCGCTACGCCGACCACCTCGTGCGCGCGATCGACGAGTTCCGCCCGCTCGAGGTCTCGATCCGGCGCAGGGAGTTCGAGGAGCGCGTCTGAAGTGAGCACCAGCACCGTGCCCCCCGCGCTGCGCCGTGCCCAGATCCTCCAGCGCATCCAGCGCGACGGCGGCGTCTCCGTCGCCGACCTGGCGCGCGACCACGCGGTCTCGCCGGTCACGGTGCACCGCGATCTCGAGGAGCTGGCGCAGCAGGGGCTGGTCGAGCGCGTGCACGGCGGGGCGCGCTCGCTCGGGGTCGACCGCCGGCGTGCCGGCGATCCCGACCGCATGGGTGCAGCGCGCCGACCAGTCGCGCGAGGCGAAGGCGGCGATCGCCGCGCACGCCGTGCGCTACGTCGACGCCGGCGCGACGATCTTCCTCGACGCCTCCTCGACGGCGCTCGCCGTCGCGCGCCGGCTCGTCGAGGACCCGCCGAACGAGATCACGCTGGTGACGAACTCGCCCGCGATCGCCTACGAGGTGCAGGCCGAGGCGCTGCACGTGATCGTCTGCCCCGGCGAGCTCGACCAGCACATGCGCATGCTGGCCGGCCGCTGGACGGTCGAGTTCCTCGCCGGGCTGAACTTCGCGGTCGCCTTCGTCTCGGCCGCCGGCGTCACGCTCGACCAGGGCCTGACGACCGCGCGCCGCCCGCTCGCCGACGTCGTCAACGCCGCGCGCGCGAACGCCGAGCGCAGCGTCGGGCTGATCGACGCATCGAAGTTCGGACGCTGCGTCGCTGCTGTCGATCGCGCGCGCGCAGGAGCTCGACGCGATCGTCACCGATGACGGGCTACCGTCCGCGGCCGCGCAGCAGTACCGGGCCGCCGGGTGTGCGGCTCGAGATCGCCAACCACCAGGAGAGCCCATGAGCCGACCCGTCACCCTGTTCACCGGCCAGTGGGCCGACCTGCCGCTGTCCGAGCTCGCCGCCAAGTGCGCGGACTGGGGCTTCGACGGGCTCGAGCTCGCATGCTGGGGCGACCACTTCGACCCTGCGGCGGCCGTCGCCGACTCCGGCTACGCGGCCGGGCAGCGCAAGCTGCTCGAGCAGCACGGGCTGGGCGTCTGGGCGATCGGCTGCCACCTCGTCGGCCAGGCCGTCTGCGACCCGATCGACGATCGTCACCGGGCCGTGCTGCCGCCCGACGTCTGGGGCGACGGCGACCCCGAGGGCGTGCGCGGGCGTGCCGCCGACTACATGAAGGACACCGCGCGCGCGGCGGCGGCGCTCGGCGTCGACGTGGTCACGGGCTTCACCGGCTCGCCGATCTGGCACCTGCTCTACTCGTTCCCGCCCAACGACTGGAGCGTCGTCGAGGCCGGCTACCAGGAGTTCGCCGAGCGCTGGGGGCCGATCGTGGACGTGTTCGAGTCCGAGGGCGTGCGCTTCGCGCTCGAGGTCCATCCGACCGAGATCGCCTACGACTTCGGCACGACGCGCAAGGCGCTCGACGCGCTCGGCGACCGCCCGGGCTTCGGCATCAACTTCGACCCGAGCCACTTCGAGCACCAGTTCCTCGACTCGGCCGCGTACATCGCCGAGTTCGGGACGAAGATCTTCCACGCGCACATCAAGGACTCCAAGCGGCTGCTCGACGGCCGCACGTCGATCCTCGGCGGGCATCTCGACTTCGGGCAGCCGGGGCGCGGCTGGAACTTCGTCTCGCCCGGCCACGGCGACGTCGACTTCGAGTCGATGATCCGTGCGCTCAACCGGATCGGCTACGACGGCCCGCTGTCGATCGAGTGGGAGGACTCGGGCATGGATCGCGACTGGGGCGCGCCCGACGCGCTGGCGATGGTCCGCCGGACCGACTTCGCGCCCTCCGCGGTGGCATTCGACGCGGCGTTCGCGAAGGGAGGCGTGATGTCCTCGAAGGACGTCGGCTTCGTCACGATGGGCGATGCCCGCAGCGACGGCGACGTTGAGCCGATCGGCGTCGGGCTGCTCGGCTACGCGTTCATGGGCAAGGCCCACTCCAACGCCTACAAGAAGCTCGCCTACATGACCTGGCCGCCGCCGCTGATGCCGCAGCTGGTGGCGATCGCCGGCCGCAACGAGGAAGCCGTCGCGGAGGCGGCGCGGCGCTACGGCTTCGAGGGCTACGTGACCGACTGGAAGGCGCTCGTCGCCGACGAGCGCGTGCAGCTGTTCGACAACTCCGGGCCCAACAACCTGCACGCCGAGCCGACGATCGCGGCGGCCGAGGCGGGCAAGCACGTGATCTGCGAGAAGCCGCTCGGGCGCGACGCCGCGGAGTCGTACGAGACGTGGCAGCGCGTCGCCGCGACCGGCGTCAAGCACATGTGCGCGTTCAACTACCGCTTCGTGCCGGCGATGCGGCTCGCGCGCGAGTTGATCGAGTCCGGTGAGCTGGGCGAGATCCAGCACTTCCGCGGCCGCTACCTGCAGGAGTGGGGCACGACCGAGGGCGAGATCTGGCGCTTCGACAAGTCGCTCGCCGGCTCCGGCGCGCTCGGCGACCTCGGCTGCGCACGTGGTCGACCTCGCCCGCTACCTCGTCGGCGAGATCTCCGCGGTGTCGGCGCATGACCGCCACGTTCCAGCCGGGTCGCGAGGTCGACGACGCGGTCGAGTCCGTCGTCGCGTTCGAGGGCGGCGCGGTCGGGACGATCGAGGCCTCGCGCTTCTGCCAGGGGCGCAAGAACCACTTCGCCTGGGAGATCAACGGCTCGAAGGGCTCGCTCGCGTTCGACCTCGAGCGGCTCAACGAGCTGCAGCACTCCGACGGCAACGCGGGCTTCCGCACTGTGCTCGTGTCGGAGGCCGACCACCCGTTCTGGGAGCACTGGTGGCCGCAGGGCCACATGATCGGCTGGGAGCACTCGTTCGTGCACGAGCTGCACCACCTGCTCACGGCGATCCGCGACGACTCCGACGTCGCCCCGCACGGCGCCACGCTCGAGGACGGCTACCGCGCGGCCGAGGTCTGCGACGCGATGCTGCGCTCGGCCCAGGGCGGCGGGCGCGAGACCGTGAGCTACCGCTGATGGCGACGGTGCTGCTGATCGGCACGCTGGACACGAAGGGGGAGGAGTACGCCTACCTGCGCTCGCGGCTCGAGCTGGGCGGCGCCGACGTGCTGGTCGCCGACGTCGGCACGGGCGGGCCGCCTGTCGGCTGCGAGCCGGACATCACGCGCGAGGAGGTCGCTGAGCGCGGCCGGGCTCGACCTGGGCGCGCTGACCGACCGGGGCGAGGCGGTCGGCGCGATGAGCGATGCGGCGGCCGCGCTGGCGCTGCGGCTGCACGAGCGAGGGCCGGATCGACGGCGTGCTCGCCGCCGGCGGCTCGGGCAACACGGCGATCGCCACGCGCGCGATGCAGGCGCTGCCGGTCGGCGTGCCGAAGCTGATGGTCTCGACCGTCGCCGCGGGCGACACGCGCGACTACGTCGGCGGCTCCGACGTGACGCTGATGGCGTCGGTGACGGACGTCGCCGGCCTGAACTCGATCTCGCGCCAGATCCTCGCGAACGCCGCCGCGGCGATGGCCGGGCATGGTGCAGGCGCCGCCGGTCGAGGCGCAGGAGTCGCGGCCGCTGGTCGGCGCGACGATGTTCGGCGTCACGACCCCATGCGTCACTCGCGCGCGCGAGGCACTGGAGGCGCGCGGCTACGAGGTGCTCGTGTTCCACGCCACCGGCACGGGCGGCCGGGCGATGGAGGCGCTGGTGGCGGGCGGCTTCCTCGCCGGCGTGCTCGACGCCACGACGACCGAGCTGTGCGACGACCTCGTCGGCGGCGTGCTCTCGGCAGGGCCCGACCGGCTCGAGGCCGCCGGCCGCGCCGGGCTGCCGCAGGTCGTCTCGCTCGGGGCGCTCGACATGGTCAACTTCGGCGCGCGCGCCACGGTGCCGCCGAAGTTCGAGGACCGCAACCTGTACGTGCACAACCCCTCGATCACGCTGATGCGCACGACGCCCGAGGAGTGCGCGGAGCTGGGACGCCGGATCGCGCGCAAGCTCTCGGCGGCGACCGGCCCGGTCGCGCTGTTCGTGCCGCTCGGCGGGGTCTCGATGATCGACGCCGAGGGCCAGCCGTTCCACGATCCCGAGGCGGACGCGGCGCTGTTCGCCGCGCTGCGCGAGGGAGTGGGGGAGAACGTCGAGCTGATCGAGCTCGATCGAACAACGTCAACGACGACGCGTTCGCGGACGCGATGGCCGAGAAGCTCGACGCGTATCTGAAGGCGGCGGCGTGACCGGCGACGAGGCGCGCGCCAAGCTGCGCGCGACGCTCGACGGCGGCGGCGTGATCATCGGCGCCGGCGCCGGCACCGGGCTCTCGGCCAAGTGCGCCGAGGCGGGCGGCACCGACCTGATCATCATCTACAACTCGGGCCGCTACCGGATGGCGGGCCGCGGCTCGCTCGCCGGGCTGATGCCCTACGGCGACGCCAACGCGATCGTGATGGAGATGGGCCACGAGGTGCTGCCGATCGTGCGCGACACGCCGGTGCTGGCCGGTGTCTGCGGCACCGACCCGTTCCGGCTGATGCCGCAGTTCCTGCGCGCGGTGCGCGACGCCGGCTTCGCGGGCGTGCAGAACTTCCCCACCGTCGGGCTGATCGACGGCACGTTCCGGGCCAACCTCGAGGAGACCGGGATGAGCTACGCGCTCGAGGTCGAGATGATCCGCTGAGGCGGCCTCGCTCGGCCTGCTGACCGCTCCGTACGTGTTCGATCCGGACAGCGCGAGCGCGATGGCGTCCGCCGGCGCCGACGTGCTCGTGCCGCACATGGGCCTGACGACGAAGGGCACGATCGGCGCGCAGACCGCGAAGACGCTCGACGACTGCGTGGTCGAGATCCAGGCGATGCGCGACGCCGCGGTGCAGGTCAACCCCGACGTGATCGTGCTCTGCCACGGCGGCCCGCTGGCCGAGCCCGAGGACGCCCAGTACGTGCTCGACCGCACCGAGGGGATCGTCGGCTTCTTCGGCGCGTCGAGCATGGAGCGGCTGCCGACCGAGATCGCGATGACCGAGAACATGCGCCGCTTCAAGGCGCTCACCTGAGAGGAGCCGACGCATGCCGTCCAAGCTGATCGACCCGGCCGAGCTGCCGACGATGACGTTCGACTGGGGTCTGATCAAGCCGCTGGTCTCAGATCACAACGTCTCGGACCCCGGTGTCACGCTGCTGCACGTCGTGCTGCTGCCGGGCAAGGGCCACGACCGCCACAACCATCCCGACGCCGACGAGATCCTCTACGTGCTCGCCGGCACCGGCGATCAGATGGTCGACGACTTCGAGCCGTTCGCGGTCCGTCCGGGGCAGGCGATCTGGGTGCCGATGGGCGCGTATCACTCGACGGTCAACACGGGCTGGGAGCCGATGGTCCTGCTTGCGATCTACGCGCCGGCGGGCGCCGAGAAGGTGCTTGACGACGTTGCCCGACTACCGCGAGGTGGGCGCGGGAGACGTGGCGGCTTTGACGCGCGCGTAGCGGGGCGGGTCGGGGGGCGCGGCCGGTGACCGGTCCCCGCCCGGCGGCGAACGGCAGGGTGGGATGCCTCCGGTCGGGGACCGGCACCGGCCGCGCTGGATCGTTCCCGGGCGCCGGGCGCCCGCACGTTGCGGCGGCGTGCCGGATCGGCTCTGTGTGAGGCTTGCGACAACTGGCTCTGTGGAGCGGCGCACCCGGATCGCGATCAGAAAGGAGGATCGCGATCCGGGCGCTACCCGAGGGACGCGGAGTCGCGTGCCGGCGGCGTCAAATCCGGCGGCGGCCAACGATGCCACCTCGGCGACGAGCTCCAGGACGGAGGCCCGCCACGTCGCGGAGCTGCGCGGCGTCGCCGAGGCCGCCCTCGTGATCGCGTGATCAGCCCTTCTTGCCCGCTGGCACCGGCACCTTGGCCGACGGCTTGGCCGCCGGCGGCGCCTGCGCCGGAGCCTTCGCGGGCGGCGGCAGCTGGTTCGCCGCCTGCTGCTTGAGGAACCACTCGTACGTCTTCGGCCGCATCAGCTTCAGCGTGTCCGGTTCCGTGATGAACAGCGAGTAGGCCTCGGCGTAGCTCTCTGCCGCGTCGGTCTTCCCGTACTCCGTGATCGCCAGCTTGGAGTCCGCCTTCGCCGCCTCCTGGAAGCTGCCCTTCCCGGTCTGCGCGGCGAGCGCCTTGCCGCCCTTCGGCTCGGCCGGCTTGCTGCTCACCGCGTGGCCGATCTCGTGCGCCACGAGCCCGATCAGCTCCTCGTCGCTGGCGAACGCGTCGCCGCGCACGGTGAGCTTCCGCTCCGGCTTGTCGTCCTTCACCAGCCCCGTCTTCGTCTCGTAGTGGCCGGCCTCGCCCGCCGGGGCGCTCGGCTGGTGTCCGCGCACCCACCGGATCCCCTGCACGCTCTTGAGCATCCCGTCGGGGATCAGCTCCAGCGCCTGGAGCACCTTCCCGAAGTCGTCGTTCTTCCATTCCAGCGCCGCCTCGTCCGGGCCTGGCACGTGCTTGACGAAGCCGAAGCCCTTGAAGCGCTCGAGGAGCTTCTTGCGTGTGGCCTCGTCGAGCTCGTCCCACTTCTTCAGCGCCGGGCGGCGCGCACCGAGCAGCTCGACGATCAGCAGCACCTCCTTCGGGGCAGAGCCGGACCCCTTGGCCGCGACCGCCGTGAAGCGGTAGCGGCCGTCCTGGCCGCCGAACTTGGTCAGGTCGAGGTCCTTGAAGTGCACGCGGTCGGCGGTCGGGGCGCGGCGCTTGCCCTTCGCCGTGCCGGGCACGTCCTCCTCACCCTTCTCCTTCGGCCGCTCGCCGTCGAGCCCGAAGATCATCATGCCGATCGTCCCCAGCCCCTCGCGCAGCGCCTTCTCCTTCTCCGCGTCCTCCTTGGCGGCCATCCGGCCCCCGAACTCGGTCGTCACCTTGGTGCCCTGCTTGGCCGGCACGCGGGGCTTGCGGAAGTGGTACGGGAGGCCGGACATGCTCACCGCGGCGTCGTCGACGATCAACTCCTTGGCGGTGTCGCCGAGGTCCGCGAGCGAGTCCACGTCCTCCGGCAGCTTGCGGTCGCGCTGAAGCCACGCGGCCACCGCGGCATTGCCGGCCGACCGCTGGAGCGCGAGGACGGCGGGCTCCGGCGCGCGCGCCGGCGCCTCGGCGCGCGCGCGCTCGTCGTCGCGCGCCGGCCGCCGCTCGCGCACCCGCGGCCTCATCCCGCCCGGCGGTCGAGCGTGAGCGTGAGCGCGCCGGTGTCGCAGGCGTCGCCGCCGATCGTCCCGGTCGCCCGGATCTCCAGCGTGGTCGCGCCCGACCCGATCGTGCCGGTCCTCGGCTCGGCGTCGCGGACGTGATCCGCGATGTCGAACGCGAAGCCGGTCCCGGCGCGCGGGAGCAGCGTCACGGACACCTGGCCGACGCGCACGATCGACGCGGACGATCTGCGCGGCGCGCAGGTGGCCTCAAGCTCACGTCGACGGAGACCGTCCGCGCGGTCGTGACGGCGAACGCCTCCGAGCTGTTCTCCGGATCGCCGGCGCCGCCGATCCAGTCGCGCTCGAGCCGGTCGAGCCGGTGCGCGGTCGCGCGCAGCTGCGCGAGCGACGCCTTGCGCGGCGTGCCCGAGCCGACCGAGTAGACGACCCCGCCCTCGACCCACGCCAGCGTGCGCGAGGTCGGCCCGAGCCGGCGCGTCAGGAGGCGGCCGGGGCGGCCGCGGACGCGCGTGCGCCCCGGCGCCCCGAAGCCCAGCCGCCGGTGGTCGCGCAACAGCGCTCGCAGGCTCCGATACTCGCCGCCGCTCACGACCATGACGGCGTCCGGCGCGGCGGGCCTGTAGTGGACGAGCCGCAGCGCGTAGCCGCGGCCGCCGCGCGTCGACCCAGTCCCAGCGTCTCGTCGATCAGCGCGAGCGACGGCGGCACCGTGGTCGGCACGATCGGCGCCGGCGTCAGGTAGCGCGACGCGAGCTCCTGGTAGCCGTCGAGCACGGCGGCGGCCGTCGGGGGGGCGCAGAGGCCCGCCAGCACGACCGGGACCGCGACGGCACGGTGCGACCAGGACATCGGGCGACGCTAACCGACCCCGCGCGCGGCGTCTACGCGAACCCGTCTGGAGCTGGAATCCTTCCGCGAAGCGCTGCTGCTCTGCGCGACAAGCGTCCCCCGCAGGCCGACGGCCTGGCGATTGCATCTTCCGCAAAGCCGACCGCATAGCGGGCCCCTCATGCGCGCCGGTCTGCTGCACCGCAACGATGCCCGTAAGATCAATGAAGGAGTCTTATTGACCTCTCGTCTCAACCCGTATATCAGCTTCGCTGGCAACGCACGCGAAGCAATGGAGTTTTACGAGCGTGTCTTCGGCGGCTCATTGACGCTGAATACGTACGGTGACTTCGCGGACCAAGAGTCACCGCACGACGACAAGATCATGCACGGCATGCTCGAAACCGACAGTGGTTTTACGCTCATGGGCGCCGACACCCCTCCCGGCATGGAACATACCCCTGGCAACAATGTTGCTGTAAGCCTGAGTGGAGACGACGCCAACGAGCTGCGCGGCTACTGGGAAAAGCTATCCACCGACGGCACCGTGTCCGTGCCGCTGGAAAAGCAGATGTGGGGCGACGAGTTCGGTATGTGTTTGGACCAATTCGGCATCGCCTGGATGGTCAACATCGGCCAGCCGCAGAGCTGACCCGCTAGTGCTTCGCGCGACTGCGGGTAGCGGAGTCCGGCGCTGGCGGGAAGCATTGGCGCCGGTCGTGCGTGGACGGTCTCGATGATTTCGCTGTTGTTGATGCCTTTAAGGTAGACGGACGTGATACCGAGATTGGCGTGGCCGAGTAGGCGCTGGATCACGTTGAGTGGAACGCCCTCGCGGGCCATCTCGACGGCGTGCGCGTGGCGGAGTTGATGCGGCGCAAAGCGACGTCGCACGCCGGCGCGCACGGCCAGGCGCCGCAAGCTGCGCGTGCGGCTGCGGCAGACCAGGGCCGACCGCGTCGAACCGCTGAGAACGCAGATGAGCGCGCCGACGGGCAGGGGGAGCTCAAGCCACGGGGTCAGGTGCTGCCAGGCCCAGCGGTCCATCCCCACTTCACTGCGCTTGCCGCCCTTGCCTTGACGGACCAGCACGCTGCCGCGCACGGCGTCAAGGTCACTCTCGGCGAGCGAGAGCGCTTCGCTGATTCGCAGGCCGGCGCGCCAGAGCAGCACGATCAGCGGCCTTGTTCTCAGACCGTGTTGCGTGTCGCCGGCGCAGCGCATGACGGCGACGATCTCGTCCACGGTGGGCGCCGCTGCCGCGGAGGAGGTCGCGCTCGAACCTCTTGAGACGCCGCGCCGTTAGCGTTGCCCGAGCCGGAACTTGAGCGGCAGGTCGCACGGCAGCGACGACGTACCGTAGTCGACCACGACGTAGTCCCCTCGCATACTGCGCCGCAGGCCCCGCCGCATGCCGGCGTAGACCGGTCGCGCAAACCCGGCGTGGCGGAGAAGCGCCCGTGCGGCGCGCCGGCTGCGCACCGACGTGCCGGGCCAGCTCATCGCCCCCGGCACCGAGCAGTTGGCATTCAGCTCCACTGGTGTGCCCGAGAACGCGACCTGCAGCCGCGCCGACGTGGCGGGATATGTCGGGTAGCTGGTGGTGCCCGGATCGTCGAGCGCGAGCGTGCCGCTCCAGACGCCGCCAGACAACCGTAGCTTCACCGGCTGGCGGTCGAGCATCTCCGGGGCGAAGCGGCTCAGCACCCGCTCGCCTCCCGAGACGCGGAACATCCGGAGGTCGCGCACCTCCCGAAACGGCCCGGCGTCCTCGCCGGGCACCGGGTCGCCTGTCGCGCGATCGGTGCAGCCGTCGGTTGTGACGCGGATGACGCCCGTCGCGACGTACTCGCCGAACGCGAGCTCGTCGGCACCCACAAGCGCGAGCCTGACGTCGACGCTCCCGCGGCCCCGCAGCACGTTCAGCCTGATGCCGTCGACGCTGAGGAGCGCCCTCCGGTCGATGATCTCCGCGGTCTGGCCCCCGGGGAGCCGGAACGACTCGTTGCAGCCCGGCGATCCGAACAGGCCTGGAGGGCGCGCGAGCGAGCGCAGTGTCACGGGCACGTAGCGGCTGTCGCTCATGCGGACTCCCGGGGCCGGGAGCCCGAGCCAGCTTGACGCGGCGGGCCCGGTCAGCAGCGGCGCACCGTCCCACGCGTACCCGATCGTGGTCAAGGGAGCCGCCGCGGCCTCGCCGAGGTCAAGCGTGCCGCCCGACGTGGCCGCGCCCTGTGCCGGGCCCGCCGACGCGAGCACCGCGCCAGCCGCCGCGCAGAGCAGAGCCCTCTTCGCGTATCGCATGCCCATGAAACGAGCGCACTGCCGAGAAGCTTGCGCCCGCTAGATGAGTGAGTCCACGGGGGCCCGCTCGCGTCTCAAGAGCACCAAGCAGGCTGCTCGGCCTCCTCGACCTCGGCGAGCGCGCAGCGAACGGAGGACGCGGCGAGTGCAGTGCCGCTGTGCGCGAAGAGCGGTGGATCAACCGATCTCGTTGGCTGGAACCTTTGGCGTGATGTCGTCGAGGCCGAGCAGACGGGCTCGCAGGCGCGCCGGAGCCGGGTCATACGGTGCGCGTCGCCAGGTCGCGGTGCGCCGCTGGAGATCGAGCAGCAGCCAGTAAGCGCCATCGGCCGCCTGGAGGTCAAGCGCGTTCCACCAGCCACGCCGCGAAGATGCGGGCGCGCCGACCGCGCCTGGATTCAACAGCCACTTGCCGCCGGCGAGATCCAGCGCTACGCCGACCCGGATCTTGACCGCTTGGGCGCCGCGTGGCGTCTGCCGCCACGCAGCCGCGATGTGGGTGTGCCCGACCAGCCCGAGCTCGGCGCGCTGGACGGCGAGCAGGCTGCCGCGTTGGATGCGCCGACGTACTCGTGCACGGCGTTGCGCGGACCGCCGTGCCAGAGCTGCACCTCGCCGCGTCGCGCCGCGGGCTTGCGCGAGCGCATCCACTCGACCTGGGGGCCGCTGAGCCGGTCGCGGGCCAGCTCGATCGACCGCTCTGCCGGCGAGCCCGGCTCGCCGAACCGAGTCGGCTCGGCCGATCCCGTCGCGCCGTAGTCGTGGTTGCCCATCAGCGCCACCGCGCAGCGCTCGCGCGTGCGAGTCACGACATGCTCGGGGTCCGGACCGCGCCCGATCATGTCTCCCAGCGACCACAGCTCCTGCGCATCGCACGCCTCGGCAGCGCAGATCACCGCATCAAGCGCTTCCGCATGCCCGTGCGCGTCGCCGAACACCGCTACGACCACGCCCCGAACCCTAGTCAGTCAACTCAGACGGGCACGCCTGCAGCTGACACAGCGAACGATCGAGCGCAGAGTGATCGCGTGCTCGCCGATGCGCTTGCCCCAGTTCTGCAAACGCGACCCCAATCAGCGCCGCGAACAGGTCTGTGCCGGTCCGGTCGGACACTGCGCCGAACTCCTCTCGCGAAATGCCGAGTCCCGCTCACATCAGTGCTCCCTTGCGCGATCAGGAGCATTGGACGCGGGTTGCGCTCCGCATCGCTTTGCATGGAATGTCATGACTGGTAGGTGCCGGCGCTTGAGGCGGTAACGGCGCGGGGCCTCCCCGGAGCAGACTGAGAGGTGTCTGCAACTCAATCCGCGAGAGGAGGCCCCTGAGATGCAGTATCTCGGGATCGACTGGTCGTATCGACGGGCGGCGTGGTGCGCGGTCACTGAGGGAGGGGGCGTCGTGGCCGAGGGGACAGTCTCGGCCGACGAGGACGGGCTGGCGCGGCTGGTGCTCAGGGCGGGCATCGACGTCAAGGCGGTTGTGGAGATGATGAGCGGCGCGATCTGGGTCCGCGACACGCTCGTCGCCGCCGGCTGGGAGGTCCAGATCGCGCACGCCCGCAAGGTGCGCGATGTCGCGCCGCTGGCTTGCAAGACCGACAAGGTCGACGCGCGCGTGCTGGCCGAGCTGTGCCGCCGCTACCTCGTTCCGGAGCTGTGGGTGCCGTCGCTGACGGATCGCGAACTGCGCGAGCGCCTGCGCCGACGGACGCACCTAGTCCGGATGCGAGCGTCGGCGATGAACCGAATCTTCGGGCCGCTCACTCAGTGGGGCCTGCGGCTGTCACTAACCCGCCTGCGCAAGCCCGACGCGATGGCGCTGCTTGAGCAGCGCGGCCTGCCGCAGGTCTGGCGCGACTCGATCGCTGAGGCTCTTACGGTGATCGACCTGCTCGACGCGCGCATCCGCCCGATCGACGCGCAGCTCGGACCCCTTGCCCGCGCTGATGTGCGCGTCCGGCTGCTGGACACGATCCCGGGCGTCGGAGATCTTCTCGGGCTCACGCTGGCGTCCGAGATCGGCGACGTCGCCCGGTTCGGGTCGCCGCGCAAGCTGATCGGCTACGCCGGCCTGGCTCCGTCGATCCATCAGTCCGGCGACCGCTCCCGGACCGGCGCACTGTCGAAGGCTGGCTCGCGAACGTTGCGATGGGCAGCCGTCGAAGCCGCCCAGCACGCCTGGCGACCCACGAACCCCTGGCATCAGCTCTACACCGACCTGGCCGCGCGCACCGGCCGAAACCCTGCCAAGTCCGCCGTCGCGCGCAAGATCCTGATCGCCGCCTGGCACGTCCTGTCGCGCAACGAGGCCTTCAAGCCCGCCGCGCCGCGCCAGCCCAATCCTGTTTCGGCAAGCTCCCGCTGCTTTCTGGCCGCTTGACGGCCCCGCATGGAATTAAGAAGCCGAGACAGCTCCCAGAACACTCTGCGCGGCCCCAAGCGCCGAAAGAGAAATGAGCATCACCTCACCACGGGGGAGCAGACCCGACGACAACGAGGATCGGAGAACTTGACACGCAGCCGACGGTCAAAGAGAAAGCGACGCTTAGCATGGTCGCATGGCTGAGACCAAGAAGAGCACGAAGAGCGGGTTCAGCGCTGAGGAGCGCGCCGCGATGAAGGCGGCCGCCGCCGAGCGGAAGGCGTCGCAGAAGCAGCAGGACCTCGACAAGGCCCTCGCGGAGGCAATCGCCAAGCTCCCCGACGACGAGCGGAAGATGGCCGAGAAGATCGACGCGATCGTGCGCGAGCACGCGCCGATGCTCGCCTCGAAGACGTACTACGGCATGCCGGGCTGGGCGCGCGACGGCAAGGTCTGCGTCTTCATGCAGCCGGCGAGCAAGTTCAAGGTGCGCTACTGCACCATCGGCTTCGATCCGATCTCGAACCTGGACGACGGCGACATGTGGCCGACCTCGTTCGCGATCCTCAAGATCGGCTCCGCCGAGGAGAGAAAGATCACAGCCCTCGTGAAGAAGGCCGTCTCCTAGAGGACGATCGCGCTCGCGAAGCAGCCGACCTATCGAGCGGCCGGCTCTCGCTTCTCGCGGCATGAAACTGCTCGGTGAAGGCGCCGGTGTCATCCGGTCGGCGGCTTAGGTTCGGTCGACTGGGACAGGGGCCTTCGGGAGAACGCAGGCTGGGCAGGCCGCTTTGCGCGATGGGCTTTGAGCCCGGGCTTTTCAGTGGCCGCCCCTGCGACTTGCCTGGTTGCGCTGCGAGCGCGGATCCGTCGATGTCGTTTGCCCACCGGTTCTCCCCGAGTCAATCGACGGCGAGGAGGAGTCGAGTGAGAGCGGTAGCGCTGGATGTCCATCGCGACTTCTGCGAGGTGGCGATCGTCGCGGAGGGCCGGCTGCGGTCGGCGGGCCGGATCGAGACGCGGCCCGAGACGCTGGAGCTGTTCGCCCAGAGCCTGGACGCGAGCGACTGGGTGGCGTTGGAGGTGACCGGCAACGCGTGGGCGATCGCGCGGATCCTCGAGGCGCACGTCGCGCGGGTGATCGTCGTCTCGCCGAACGACACCGGGATCCGCCAGGCCCGAGCCAAGACCGACCGGCTCGACGCCCGCACCTTGGCCAAGCTGCTGTGGGCGGGCGAGCTCGATGGGGTCTGGACGCCGGATGAGCGCGTCCGGGTGATGCGCCGCCGGCTGGCGCGCCGCGCGCAGCTGGTCCGGGCGCGCTCGCGAGTCAAGAACGAGATCCACGCGGTGTTGATGCGCTGCCTGAAGGACCGCCCGCCGGCCGCGGATCTGTTCGGCGTCAAGGGCCGGGCGCTGGCTGGCCGAGCAGCAGCTGGCGGTCTGCGAGCGCGAGACCGTCGACGCCGGCCTGCGCCAGGTCGACTTCCTCGACACCGAGATCGCCGCAGGTCGACCAGCTGATCGCCGCCGACGCGCTGGGCTGGCCCGAGGTCAAGCGGCTGATGACCGTCCCCGGCGTCAACGTCATCGTCGCGGCGACCTTCATGGCCGCCGTCGGCGACATCCGCCGCTTCGGCGATCGGCGCAAGCTGACCGCCTACCTCGGCCTGGACCCGCAGGTCCGTCAGTCCGGCGCCGGGCCGGCCAACCACGGCCACATCTCAAAGCAAGGCTCCAACAGCGCCCGGCACGCGCTCGTCGAGGCGTGCTGGTCGACCGTCCGCCAGCCCGGCCCGATCGCCGCGTTCTACGCGCGCGTCAAAGCCAAGCGCGGGCACTCGATCGCGATCGTCGCCTCGGCGCGCAAGCTCGCCTGCCTGTTCTGGTGCCTGCTCACCCGCGGCGAGGACTACGCGTTCGCCCAGCCCTCGCTGACGACCAAGAAGATGCGCCGCCTCGAGCTCGCCGCCGGCGCCCCGCGCCGCCAGGGCGGCCGCGACGTCTGGTCGACCAACACCGCGATGCGCAGCGCCGAACGCGAACTCGCGCTGCAAGCCCAGCGCGCCTACGAACGCACCGTCGCCGACTGGCAAGCCGCAGCAAAGGTGGGCGCGAGCGCGACACCGGGGCGCGCATCACAAGGGCCCTCAAGGGCCAAGCCGCGCGGCAGACCACAAGCCCCTGACGATCTGCACTTCGCTACGTCAGTCACTCGCACCCACCCACGATGATCGCGCAGGAGGTCCCGCCCCACAAGCCGACTTGACTTTCATCCGTCGCGCAAAGCGATAGCGGCGTCAGAGGATGCGCCGGCTATCGCAGGCAGGCGATTGCAGCCGGCCAGTGTGGCCGGAGAACGACGACGTCCGGCGGCGTCGAGAAGAATGAGACCAGACATGCAGGGCAGCCTCCTCCGCTCGGCCGTGCTGCTCCGCATGGAAGGGAGCAGCGCTAGCGTCGCTGCCCTCGTTGCTGCGATCAGCTGGCTCATCAGGCCTTCGTCCCGTCGACCGGGGCGTCTCGGGTGCCGGGACGCCACAGGCTCACGAGCCCAGCGACCAGGGTGACGAGAAAGATCTGGCCGCTGAGCATCTCGAACACCGCGAAGGACTGGCCGACCGTCCCGGCCGGGATCAGGTTGCCGTAGCCGGTCGTCGTGAGGGTCGTGTAACTGAAGAAGAGATAGTCGCTCGAGCGCGGCTCGGCCACGCCGGTGAAGAACTCGCTGTCGTTCCATCGACCGACGGCAAAGAAGAAGAACGCAAACAGGAGGCCGAGCAGCGCGTAGACGCTGATCGCCCCGAGGATCGTGCGAAAGTCGACGTGGGTGGCGCCGACGATGACGCGCCGCAGGATCGTGACGGCCGCGATCGCCAGCAGGATCGCGACGGCGGTGAACGCGACGCCGAGCAGGCGCTCGGACGGGATTGGCTCGGCGATGATCGCCGCCACGACGGCGGCGACTGCGACCAGGGCTGCCAGGCGCACGCGCCCTGGGCGCACGTCGGAGCTCGTGAACGCGACGATCGCGGTCAGCCCCGCGACCGCGACCGCCGTGACACGGCCGGCCCAGCCCTCGGGGGGCAGCGTCATCATCACGACAAACGTGATCAGGATCAGGATCAGGACAACGCCGTAGGCGTTGGCAATCCGCTGAGCCAGCTCGAGCCGGGTCTCACGGCTGTCGCGCCCACGACCCAGTCGGCTGCCGCGCTCTGCGCGCTCATCGGGCACCCGTGGTCATTCGGGCGCGCCGGCGCCCCTCCTGCTCGCCGACGCCAAGTCACCCGGGCGACGAACATGCAGACCGGGGAGACCCGCACGATGGAGGACAGCGAGTGATCGCCGAGGAGACACCCGGCGCGAGTCGCCGTCGCCGGTGCACACGATCGTCGTGACGGCTGCCTATTTTCGCCAGCGATGGACGCGATGCGACTCGAGCGCTCCGACCTCGTCTTTGGAGAGGGTCAGGACGACCGCGTCTGTCTCCACGCGCGCGACCGCGCCGATCGGGACCACGACCTCGCGCTTGCCCCACAGGTGCCCGTGCTCGAGGACGAGGTGTCCGATGTGTTCGCGGCCATCGACCACAAAGCCATCCACGTGTCCGAGGTGATGCCCGTCCGACGACGTGACCGGGCTCGCGCGGCGGATCTCGACTTCACCCTTCGGGATGCGGTCATATGTCCACGTCACGTGGTCGTCGAAAGCGATCGGCGCTACACCGGCGGCGTCAAAGCTCTGGTAATACGGCTGCGCGAGTATCTCCTCGACGCCCACCTGCCAGTCTGGGTCCTCGACGGGAAATTCGCCCAGTCGCAGGTAGGCGGTCTCGCGCACCTCTTCCAGCTGGCTGATCTCCTCGATGCTGCCGTCGAGCACGATCGTTTCGTCTGCCGCTTCGCTTGCCATCTCGATGGGGACGAGCCGCGCCGGCTCGCTCAGCCGGCGGGGCTGCACCACGAGATGTGTGACGCACCGGCTCGTCGGGTCGATCACCACGTCCGCCAGCTCGCCGAACGCGTCGTCCGTGCAACGAATCGTGCTGCCAAGGTCGAGCCTCACGAGTGACACCCTGCCACAGGGTCAATGAAATGGCCAACTCATGCCTCCGGTGACGGAAGTCCTCCGCCGAGCGAAGCCCTACTGCGACGCTCCTTCGTGTACACGACAAGCCCGCGACGCGGTCGTGGCGTTGGCGTGGATCTAGCCGCTCGGCAGTGCGGCAATCGCCTCGATCGAGACGAGTAGGCCGCGGGGCAGACGGACGTGGGCTGGGGCGGAACGGGCCGGCGGCGGATCGGGCATGTGACGGGCGTAGACGTCGTTGAGCCGGGCGAAGTCCTCGACGTCGGCGTAGAAGATCGTGGTCTTGACCACGTCGGCCATGGACGCGCCGGCAGCGTCGAGCACGGCGGCGAGATTGACCAGCGCCTGCTCGGTCTGGGACTCGATGCCGTCGGGGATCGTCCCCGTCACGGGATCGATCCCGGCCATGCCTGAGCAGAAGACAAAGCCGCCGGCGACGATCGCCTGGCTGTAGGGCCCGAGTGCTTCGGGCGCCTCATCGCTCGACACTGCCCTTCGCGTCATCGGCTGCCTCCTGTGGTAGATGGCCCCGCAGCGTAATCGAGAACCCATCCGGCTCCGTACCTCGTGCGGCGCTCGGCGCATCTTGCTCCCGAGTCCGCTGTTGCTTGAGGCGAGCTGGTTGTCGCTATCGCAATGGGGGACAGGCAGTAGCAGCGCACCGACTGACTGGCGCTGTGCGCGAGTCGCCGCAAGCCCAGGCGCGCACTAGTCTCGTGTCGCTTGCAGGAAGGGGCCGCTGGCGGTGTCCGTCTTGCTGAGGGTCGCTAGCGCGGCGTCGGTGGGCGCAAGCGCGCGCATCTCGTCTGCAACGCGTTCGGCGGAGCGCCGGTATCTGGGATCCGCGAGCACGGCTTCGATGGCCGCTCGCAGGGCGCTGGTGTCGATCGTGCTGCGCACTGGCTCGCGCGGCGCTTCGTCGCCGGGCTCGACCGCGACTCCGGCGCCGATCGCGGCCACCCGGCGCGCGTTGTCGGGCTGGTCGGCGAACAGCGGCACGACGACGAGTGGCAGACCCGCCGCGAGTGCGCCGAGCGTGGTTCCCGATCCGCCATGACACACCACCACGCTGGCCTGGCCGAAGACGTCGGCCTGCGGAACCCACCGCTCGACATGGACGTTGACGGGAGGCCGATCGAAGGCGTCCCCGCTCGTTTCGCGGCCGACGGTCAGCAGCACGCCGTGCCGGGAGCCCGGCGACCGCCTCGAACACGGCCGCGAAGATCGGTCCCGCGATCGGCATCGCGCCGACCTGGCTCCCGAAAGAGACGTAAACCAGCGGGCCGGTCTGTTCGGCCCACCAGCCGGGCAGAGGCGCCGCCGATGGCCGCTCGGCGCGATCGCGGAAGCGGTAGATGATCGCCGGCTGGCCTGCCTCGGGGTCCTCCAGCGACGCGGGGAACAGGCTCAGATACGGCGACGCCCGGATGCTCTCGGCGATACCAGGCCGGCGTTCGTCGAGCACCGGCCCAGCGATCGCGAGCGACTGCTCCTCCCCCGCCGCCAACGAGACAGCCACGCGCGCGTGCGGGATGTGCTGCTCTTCGCCAACGATCGCGGACGCATACTCCGCCGTCTCGCGCAGAATCAGATCAGGCTTCCATTCCTCGCCGGCGGCGCGCAAGGAAGGGAGCATCGCCGCGACATTGAGCCTCGCAAAGATGTCGCCGACAACCAGTCGCTCCGCCTCTTCGTACCCGACAGTCGGAACCCGCCCCCAGACCGCCCCGAGCTCGTCCTCAGGAGGCACCTCGCCCCGCCAATAGCGATACCCCGCCCGCTCGACCGTCTCAGCGAGCGGCGGAGGGCCGGCGACCAGCACCTCGTGGCCTGTTCGAACGCACGCCTCGATGAACGGGACCAGCGGATTGAAATGGCCGGCCCCACGCGTCGAAGAAAACAAGACACGCACAGGCAGAATCTAACCCGGCCGTAAGCGGATCCCTATCCGGACGGATCGTCTGCGGTGAAGCGCAGGATCGGGCAGGGACGTCACGATCGCCTCGGAGCACAGCGCCACGAGATCCTTGGGTGGCCCGAAGCCGCGCTGATCCGACGTCGGGCAATCAGCGCCTGGTCTCGTACCCGGTCAGCAGCACGCCGTCGGGAAACGTCCGGGTCTCCACCAGGTTCAGGTGCACCCAGCTGTCCAGGGCGGTGAAGAACGGCGTGCCGCCGCCCAGCAGGACCGGATGGGTGACGATCACGTATTCGTCGATCAGCCCGGCCCGCATAGCCGCCGCGGCGAGTGTGGCACCGGCGATGTCCATGGGGCCGCCGTCGTCGGCCTTGAGCCTGGTGATCTCGGTGACCGCGTCGCCAGTGACAAGCCGGGTGTTCCAGTCGACCGCGCCGGTCGTCGAGGAGAACACCACCTTCGGCATGTCCCGCCAGCGGCCGGCGAACTCGATCGCCGCGGGTGTCGCGCCCAGCTGCTGGTCGGCGGTCGGCCAGTGGGAGCTCATCGTCTCCCACAGCTTGCGCCCGTACAGCGCCAGGCCTGTCGCCCCCACCCGGTCAGACCACCACTGAAACAGCTCGTCGCTCGGCACGCTCCAACCGAGGTCGTCGCCGGGCGCGGCGATGTAGCCGTCCAGGCTCACGTTCATGGCAAAGGTCAGTTTCCGCATGGCGTCAGCCTCCCATGAGTCGGCGGGATTTCGGCGTACAGACCAGCACGGCGCGCATGAATCATCGGTCAGGCCCACCGAGGGCCAGTTGACCACGACGCCAAGCAGATGCTCCGTACGGAACCGGCACACGTCACCGAACCAGTGTTACGGCACACCGCCCTCGGTCAGTGCTCTCGGAACGGGCTCCACGTGACGGTGTGCCGGCGCCTGCCTGGGCCGTGATCACGCGCGAATATCGCTCTCCTGTCCATCGGGGCTTGTCAGAGCCGGCGATGGCCAGCGAAACGACGGCGCCTCTCCCCGGTAGAGCCCAGCATGCTCTGCGGACCGGCCCGCATTGCGACCGTTGCGGGCGGTGCTGCATGGTCCTCGCGTGCCCTGGCACACTGAGGCAGTCTGAGGTGCTCGGTTTCGGGACGCCGCGAGGGGGATGACTTACCGTGCTTCGCAACGTCGAACCCGACGACATCGAGATCTTCTACACCCAGGAGGCCGATCCGGTCGCGAACGCGATGGCAGCGTTCCCAGCTCGGGACCGGACTGCACACGCGGCGCACTGGCAGAAGGTCCTCGCGCACGACTCCAACGTCGCACGCACGATCGTCGAGCAAGGGCAGGTCGTCGGGTACATCGGCAGCTGGGCCGCCGACGGTCAGCGGCTGGTTGGATACTGGATCGGTCGTGACCACTGGGGTCGCGGCATTGCCACGCGCGCCCTCGCCGACTTCGTCGCCGAGATCACCGAGCGCCCGCTGCATGCCTGCGTGGCCGAGCACAACCGAGCCAGCATCCGCGTGCTCGTCAAGTGCGGCTTCGACATCGTGGGCACCTACCAGCCGAGCGGCGGGCCGATAAGGGAGATCCTCCTCCGACTGGACGCGCCCTGAGGACGGACCGGTAGGGCACCGGTCGCAAGGGCTGCTTCCGCCTGCCAGCGGTAGTGCCGAGGCGCCGTGCCGCGCCATCGCATGCCTGGAAACCAGCAGCGACGGGACGACCGGAGGCTTCTGGCCGTCACGCCCGGGCTTCGCGGCGTGCCCGGCGGATCCGGGGAGCGCGGCCGGAGATGATGAGCAACAGCAAGAGCCACGGCCCGTGGTCCTGCAGCACGAACGCACCGGGGATGCAAATCTGGGAGCGGGCGCAGGGCGGGCGGTAGGGTGGCGTGCGATGCGAGCGCTTGTCACCGGCGGCGGCCGCGGGATCGGAGCCGGTATCGCGCGGGTGCTGGCGCGCGACGGCTGGGAGGTCGTCGTGTGCGCACGCAGCGGCGCGCAGGTGGAGGCGGTGGCGACGGAGATCGGTGGCGAGTGGATGCAGGTCGACGTCTCCGATCGCGCCTCGGTCGAGCGAATGGTCGCCGGTGCCGGCGAGGTCGACCTCCTGGTCGCCAACGCGGGTGTCAGCGAGGGTCATGCGCCGCGGCCGTCGTGGGCGATCGACCTGGACGAGTGGTGGCAGGTCTATGAGGTCAACGTGCTCGGCGTTCACCTGTGCTGCAGGGCGGTGATTCCGGGCATGCTCGAGCGTGGACGCGGGCGGATTGTGATCACCGGCAGCGGAGCGGCCTATCTGCCCGGCGGCCAGAGCACCGCGTATGCGCCGAGCAAGGCTGCCGCGTGTCGTTACGGCGAGATGCTGGCCAACGAGCTTGCGGGGCGCATTCCGGTCTTCTTCTTCAGCCCCGGCTT
Source organism: uncultured Solirubrobacteraceae bacterium (assembly GCA_963721315.1). GTDB lineage: Bacteria > Actinomycetota > Thermoleophilia > Solirubrobacterales > Solirubrobacteraceae > DASQMT01. The sequence continues at coordinate 450,639 of CAVRIU010000004.1, read as the reverse complement.
GGTGCGGACGGAGCTGACCGCCGGCGGAGTTCCCGACGATGCGCCATGGACGCCGCCCGAGCTCGCTCCCGAGCTAGTCCGCAAGCTCTCGACCGGCGGCTATGACACGCTCGCCGGCCGCTACCTGCACGCAGAGCACGACGACGTCGACGAGTTGCTGGAGCGCATCGACGAGGTCCGCGAGCGCGACCTCAATGCGATCAGGCTCCGACGCTGACCCGACGGGATCGGCTCGATCCGCGCTGGCACTACCTCGATGAGGATGGCGAGGAACTTCAGGACCTCGATCCAGGTCGCGGATATGAAGCTGGCGGCTGGTGGACGTCCAACAATGAACAGGCGGCCTCCGCGACGGGAATTCCTCTGCTCGTTTGAGCGAGGGGCGACAGCCAGAGGAGACGTCGGGCTATCGTTTCTGCCTCGAACCAGCAGTGTTCGACGACGGTCCAATTGAGGTGCACTGCGCCGAATTGCGCACACGCTCGGCGTGAGGGCCACTGCGGTCAGTGCACCAGGGCCTTGAGCAGGACGACCGCGCTTCCGAGGGTCACGGCAATGAAGGCTGACACGACCGTCCCGGGCAGGCCCGCTCCTGAGGTGCGCGCCACGTATGCACCGACAGCGGCCAGTTCCACCAGTGCGGCAAGCATCGCCGCGAGAATCGCTGTCTGGTCGGGCACGATGTCGAGCGCGCCCAGCCCTAGGATGAGCACCGGCGGAACGGTGGCTTCCACCAGCGGCCAGTCGTGGCGAAGCACCTCGCGCACCTCAGATCGGTTGAGCATCCGGTGATGTCTGAGCGAGTAAGCCAGTCCCCGGGCGTAGATGTGCGCCAACCAGAAGACGACCGCGGTGACCAACACAGTGACGCCGATACGTCCGGCATTCGAGGGGTCGTACTCCCGCGAGACGGCGATCACGGAAGTCGCCAGGATCAGACCATAGATGGCCTCAGTAACGCTGCCGGTCGTGCGGACGACGTGCGGGCGCCACCGCGCGGCGGCTGACATCAGGCCGCCGCCATGGTCACTGAGGAACTGCGGCCAACCGCTTTGCTAGCGGTCCGTGTTGCCATGACGATTCGCGTGGGGCACCGTCGGGAGTCGCATGTATCCAACCTACGCTCGGTTGGCCGAACGGACCACTAGCTACCGCTCGCGCCTGCAAATCGGCACTGCGGCATCGCGGCGGGTGAGTGATGCTTTGCACGAGAAGCTATTCCGTGGTCCCGGCGGAGGATGCGAGTACGCTGGCCATTATGAGCCCGATTCCCGGCAAGCCGCTCGAGCCCAAGGCCCCGGAGCTCACGACGAGCGACGGGCGGAAGTTCAAACTGAAGGTCCCTGACCTTGCACCGCCGCCGGATCTGACCGAGGAGCGCGGACGCCCCGAGGCAGCTCGCGAGGATCCGCATCCTCCGGTCAACCCGGAACGCGCCGGGTTCTAAGCCGGGCTCGGACATGGAACAGCGCCTGCTCGGTCGCACCGGCGTCTCGGTGAGCGAGATGTGCCTCGGGACGATGATGTTCGGCGCCTGGGGCAACCCCGACCACGACGACTCGATCCGCATCATCCACGCCGCGCTCGACGCCGGCATCACATTCATCGACACCGCCGACGTCTACGCTCGGGGCGAGTCCGAGGAGATCGTCGGCAAGGCGCTCAAGGGCCGCCGCGACGACGTCATCCTCGCCACCAAGTTCCACGGCGCTATGGGCGAAGACCCCAACCGACAGGGCAGCTCGCGCCGCTGGATCGTGCGCGCGGTCGAGGGCTCCCTGCGCCGACTGGACTCGGACTGGATCGACCTCTACCAGGTCCACCGGCCGCGCACCGACACCGACGTCGAGGAGACCTTGTCGGCGCTTACCGACCTGGTCCATCAAGGCAAGGTGCGCTACCTCGGGGCATCCACCTTCCCCGCCAGCCAGATCGTCGAGGCGCAATGGGTCGCGCGCGAGCGCAACCTCCAGCGCTTCGTCACCGAGCAGCCCGCGTACTCGCTCCTCGTGCGCCGCATCGAGGAGGACATCCTGCCCACCTGCCGGCGCCACGGCATGGGCGTGCTCTCCTACAGCCCGCTCACCGGCGGCTGGCTGTCCGGACGCTGGCGCAAGGACGCCGGGCAGCAGTCCTCCTCGCGCGCGAGCCGCCTCCCCGACCGCTTCGATCTCACCCAGCCCGCGAACCAGCGCAAGCTCGAGGCCGTCGAACAGCTCGCCCAGCTTGCCGAGGACGCGGGCATCACGCTGATCGAGCTCGCCATCGCGTTCGTGCTCAACCACCCCGCGATCACCGCCGCCATCATCGGCCCGCGAACCATGGAGCAGCTCGAAAGTCAGCTCACCGCCGCCGACGTCACCCTCGACGCGCCGATCCTCGACCGCATCGACGAGATCGTCGCGCCGGGGACCACTGTGAATCCCTTCGACAACTCCTTTGACAACCCCGCGCTCACGCCACTCGCGACGCGACGCTAGACAGGGCCTCACTGGGTCAGGTCGCGGTTCATTTGGCAGAGTTCGTTTCGGTCCAACCTCATTCAAGTCGCTATCGCTATGCGCGAGTTTCAGCAGTGCCGCCCCAGATCTCTCTTGCGCTGCTAGTTGTGCCTCGAGGCGACAGCGCCGCAATTCCCGGTCGACGCACCCGGTGCGCTGCCGCAGTTGGGGTCAGAAGTCGATGCGCATGACGACCCGACGCGGTGTGGGACGGCTGACCTCTGCGAAGCCGGCCTCGGCGAAGACGCCTTCGGTGCCGACGTGGAGCTCCTCGGCGATTACGCTCTTCGCCGTCATTGGATAGCCCTCGATGGCCCGGGCGCCGCGCTCGCAAGCGAAGTCCACCGCGGCGCGCGCAAGCGCACGACTGACGCCACGCTTGCGAAAGCCCGCGCGGGTGAACAGGCAAGTCACCGCCCAGATGCCGTCGTTGGACCTGTCCTCCGCCCGGCCTTGCCACGGGACGCGGGCGTTGCGGACGAGGCCTTCGTAGGCGGAACGAGGCTCGACCGCGCACCAGCCGACGGGCTCGCCGTCAAGGTACGCGACAAGGCCGCTGGTGCTGTCCGACTCGGGATGGCCGCACTCGGTCTGCTGCCTAAGTCGGCCGGCGCGTTCCTCGACAGGGAACTTCGCGAACGCCTCCCGCGGCCGCAGCTTGTACCGCTGGCACTGGCACCAGGACGCTGCGCCACGCGAGCCAAAGACGGTCTGCAGGTCTTCCCAGCTCGCCTGGTTGGCGGGCACAATCGAGATGGCATGCTCCGTTTCGCTCGCCGTCATGCGCACCATTGTGGAACGTCGCGCGAGGCGGTCGTGCCTCGCCGGCTGGCGATCGCGTCGGCCTCCAGGAGTAGCCGACGCCGGACCCGAGCTCGCTATCGCTATGCGCGAGCAGCGCCATTCCCGCTTGGTGCCGCGTGTGACGACGGGTGCTGACTAGAGTCGATCTCGTGCGGCTTGTGCTCAATCTGATCTGGCTGATCTTCGGCGGGCTGGTGATGGCGTTCGGCTATGCCGTCGTCGCGTTGGTCATGTTCGTCTTGATCATCACGATCCCGTTCGGGATCGCGTCCGCACGCATCGCCCTGTTCTGCCTTTGGCCATTCGGCCGCACCGTGGTCCGGCGCCCGGACGCCGGCGCCGCCTCGCTCATCGGGAACGTGATCTGGTTCATCCTCGCCGGCTGGTGGCTCGCCATCGGGCACCTCATCACCGGCGTGTTCATGTGCATCACCATCATCGGGATCCCACTGGGCCTCGCCAACTTCAAGCTCATTCCCGTATCTCTCACTCCCCTCGGTCGCGACATCGTCGACCTCGAGCAGGCTCGCCGGCTCGGGTACGACACCCAGGTGGCCATGCCGACGAACCCCTCGCGGCCGAGCGTCTGAAACAGCAGCACGCGGTGCTGCTCCGCAGGGAAGCGATGGCGGCCCGCAGCGTGATCCGGTCAAGTCGGGGTGATGTCGCCGAGCTTCCACGAGCGGTCGAAGTACCGGTCGAGCGGGCCGTACAAGCGGAAGTAGGAGAACCAGTGGCGTCCGGGGATGGTCTGCACCCAGTTGGACTCCTCGCCGTTGGGGGCGCTCGGCCCGAAGTAGACGTCGACTGAGCCGTCGTCGTTGGCCTGGAGTTCGGGGTCGCGCGATCCGCGGTCGCCGCGCTGATGCTCATTGTCGATCAGGCAACGTGTCTGGACGTCGTAGACCGTCGCCGACCAGAACAGCTTGGCGGGAGGCTCGGGCGGGACGTGGAGGGTGTAGTCGCGTCGCCTCGAGCCAGTCGCCTCGTGCGTCGGCGTAGGCGCCGAGGTAGGCCTGCCCGACTCCCGGTGTCTGGCTCTTCATTGCCTTCGAGAAGCTCACGGCCTCGTAGAACCAGGAGGCGCGCTCCAGCAGTTCGTCGTAGTACGCGCCGCGCTGGGCGGAGTTGTCGAGCACGATCGCCAGGTCCCATTGGCGATCAGTCCAGTAGCGCGAGCCGTCGAAGCGTTTGACGAACGTGTTCGCCTGCGCCATCAGCTCCCCGGCGGCCGACGCGTCCTCCAAGATCTCACTCACTCGCTCGTCGGGATTGAACGGTGCGCCCTTCTCGATTCCGAGCTGGCGCAGCATCGCCAGATAGAACCGGTCGCGCTCGTCGACGGAGCAGGCGTACTGCCCATACGCACCGGACTCCGCTCGGGACGAGAGCGGACTGTGCGCCAGCGCCGGCGTCGCGCCCGCTCTTCGACTAAGTCGGGAGCGCGTACTCCACATGCTGGGGGCTGAGCGCGCTGCACATCGGCTCGCTGGAGCCAAGGATCCACGGAGCGCGCGGCGAAGCACCGCCGGCAGGCATCTCAGACCTCACCTGCGCAGTCAAGTGCCGGACGGCCGCGCCGCGCGCGGTCAGGCTGGGCGTGTCGCGATCAGGGTGAAGAGGATCGGCAGGCGCTCGCCGGACACTTCGAGCCGGTAGCGGCCGTCTTCTCCGTGGGTCAGCAGGTTCCCGCGCGGATCGAGGTCGGTGTCCAGGTGCTCGTGCAGCGCGTCGATCCGCAGCCCCGCGGCGATCGCGGCGTTGACGACCTCGCCGAGCGAGTGCGCGTAGACGATCTCGGCGGTGGCCTGCACGGGCGCGTCGGGGTCGGCGTAGGAGCCGGGCTCGTCGAAGCGACGCGGCCCGTCGAACGCGTAAGGGAAGTCGAGCCGCAGCGGCTCGCCCGCGGCCGCCACCATCGTGTAGAGCGGGTGGATCTCGACCAGCACGAGCCGGCCGCCGGGCCGTAGCGTCGCGGCGGCGCTGCGCATCCACGCGCCGATGTCCTCGATCCAGCAGATCGCCCCGATCGTGGCGTACGCCACGTCAAAGCCGCCCCGCAGGCTGTCGGGCAGCGCGGTGGCGTCTGCCTGCACCCACTTGATCTCGACCTCGCAGCGCTCGGCGAGCGCCGCGGCCTTGGCCAGCGACGCGCGCGAGAAGTCCACGCCCGTCACGCGCGCGCCGCGGCGCGCGAGCGCGATCGTGTCGAACCCGATGTGGCACTGGATGTGCACGACGTCGCGTCCGCGCAGGTCGGGGGCGACGTCGGCGATGGCGGCCGCCTCGGCCGAGCGCAGGTCGAGCCGACCGGCGACCAGGCCCTCCGAGTCATAGACAGCGTCCTGCCCGTGGACGGCGGCCAGGGCGTCCCAGTGCGCGCGGTTGATCTCGAGAGCGTCGTCGCTGATCGACCCATGCTATGCGCAGTGCAACATGCACTGAAAGGTTCGGGCGACTTGGGTAGGGTCTCGCTTCAGAACCCGGCGAGCGATCGAGGGAGGCCTCAGGTGCGGAGAGTCAAGCTGTTCATCGGAGCGGTTTTGCTTCTGGGTATCCCAGTGACACTCGCGGCCGCCCAGTCGTCCGTTCCCACCGTGGGCGTGAGCGTGTCAGGCTCGAACGTCGTCCTGGACCCCGCCGGACCGATCGGGGCGGGTCCCACCCGCTTCACGTTCGAGGGGCGGGGCGAGTTCAACCTCGCGACCTTGCGGGCGGGGGTCAGCCTCGATCAGCTGCGCGAGTCCCTATCCGACCCGCGCTCCGTCAAGGCGCTCGGCGACGTCTTCCTCGAAGCATCGGCGGCACCGGGGAAGGCGATCACCGTCGACCTGCGGCCCAACACAACGTACGTGGCGGCCGTGATCGCAAACCGTAGACAGGCGTTCACGACATTCACCACAGGCGCCCCCAATGGAGCGAGCGCGCCGCGGCCCGATTCGCGTATCCGAATGGTCGACTACGGGTTCCGCGGTCCAAAGACGCTGCCGCGAAGCGGTCTCATCCGGGTCCAGAACGCCGGGACGACGCTCCACTTCGCGATCGCGTTCCCGCTGCGTCAGGACGTGAACCGCCGCCAGATCAACCGAGCCTTCCGCGGCACGAACCAGCGCGCCCTCGGGCGTGTGGTGGCGGGCGAGCCCGTCGACGTCCAGGGGCTGATAAGCCAGGGCTCGACCAACGACAACGAGGTGAGCTTCGACCGTCCTGGGCGCTACGCGATGGTGTGCTTCTTCAGCGAGCACAACCGGCTCGGCATGTTCCGGGTGTATCGCGTGCGCTGAGGTCTAGGCGGCCGAGCTGTTCAGGTCGCGGGCTCGCCCACGGCGTAGCTCTCCGAGCCCATGATGTGGAGCGACACGTAGGGCTCGTCGCCGACGACCCAGCTGTCATGGCCCGGGGGGACGTAGAAGAGTTGCCCCGGCTCCATGACGCGCTCGCTGCCATCGCGCATCGCGGCCATCGCGCGGCCGCTCAGCACCAGGCCCACGTGTTCGACCTCGCACCAGCGTTCACCGGCCGCGCGCGCCGACATGCTCGCTCCATTTCCAGCCGGGCTCGTAGCTCGCGCGGCCGAGCGTCATCGGGCCGACCCGGTAAAGCTCGAAACGGCCCTTCACGAACTCCCGCGTCTCGATCGGCTCATCGAGCGAAACCAGCTGGAGGCCCATCGCTCGAGCCTACAGCGCGGAGATTCGCAGTCCGTAGGCCGCTCTCCAGGACCGTTTCGCCGACGGGGGCGTGAATAGGCTGCCCCGTGTGACACACGGGGCACCGGAGGGCGGGACCGGAACTCGGCTGGCCGAGCTTGTGGCCAGCCTCTCGTTCGCCACCGATCTCGGCCGCGGGCAGCCGATGGAGCACTCGATCCGCCGCGCCAGGCTCGGGCTTCGGCTGGCCGATCTACTCGGCGCTGACGACGACGACCGCATCGCGACCTACTACACCGGTCTCCTGGATGGCGTCTACTGCCACGCGGATGCGAACGAGCAGGCGATCTGGTTCGGCGACGACATCGCCGTCAAGGCCGGCACCTATGCGGCGGACAAGGAGTCGCTGCGCGGGAACCTGATCATGCTGCGCAGGCTCGGTGCCGGCGAGTCCGGGTTGGGTCGCGCGCGGCGGATCGCGGAGTTCCCGCTGCGTGGCTGGGCGGAGGTGAACCAATGGCTCAAGACGCACTGCGCCCTTCAGGCTCAGTTCGCGACCCGCATCGGACTTCCGAGCACGGTCAGCGATGCGCTGTTGCAATCGTACGAGCGCTGGGACGGCAAGGGCGTCCCGAACGGAACCCAGGGCGAGCGGATCCCGCTGGCGGCGCGGATCGTCTGCCTCGCTGACGTCGTCGAGGTCTACCACCACAGCGGCGGGATCGAGGCGGGGCGCGAAGTCGCGAGCGAGCGGAGCGGCGGTGAGTTCGACCCGCACCTGACGGATGTGCTCCGCGATCGCGCGGCCGAGCTCCTCGAGGGTCTCGACGAGGAGACGAGCTGGTCCGAGGTGATCGAAGCCGAGCCCGGGCTCGACAGGGTGGTCAGCGACGACGAGCTCGATCTCGTGCTCGAGGCGATGGCTGACCTGGTGGACCTCAAGTCGCCCCACATGGCCGGGCATTCGCGCGGGGTGGCCGGCCTCGCCGCGGAGGCGGCGCGCGTATCCGGGATGCCAGGGACCGAGCAAGCGGCGCTGCGGCGCGCCGGCTTCGTGCACGACCTCGGCAGGCTCGGCGTCTCGAACGCGATCTGGGACAAGCCCGGGCCGCTGAGCGCCCCCCAGCTCGAGCGAGTGCGCCTGCACCCGTACCTGACCGACCGCATGCTCGCCGGGATCCCGGCGCTCGGACCGGTGCGCGCGCTCGCGGCGCGCCATCACGAGCGACTCGACGGATCCGGTTATCCCGGTGGGCTCTCGGGCGCCGAGCTCTCCCACTCCGACCGGATCCTCGCGGCGGCCGACGCTTATCACGCGATGAGCGAGCCACGTCCGTACAGGAGCGAGCTGCCGCCGGAGACCGCGGCAGCCGAGCTCCGGGCCGAGGCGCGCGCCGGGCGCCTCGACGGCGACGCCGTGAACGCCGTGCTCGTCGCCGCCGGTCACCGCGCTCCGGCGCGGCGCGACTGGCCGGGCGGGCTCACGGCCCGCGAGGTCGAGGTGCTCTCGCTGCTGGCTCGCGGGCACTCGAACAAGGAGATCGCGAGACGGCTCTTCATCACCCCCAAGACGGTTTCCAGCCACGTCGAGCACATCTACACGAAGATCGACGTCTCCTCGCGCGCGCGCGCGACGCATTTCGCCACCCAGCACGGCCTCGTCGGGAGTTACGAGGCCGCGGCCGACTAGAGATATCGGGCAAACGCCCGATGACGCGGCGCCCGCGCCGGTCTAGCTTCGTGCCTGTCCACTCAAGGAGGGTGCAGATGGCCGGCATCGAGATCAAGCGCTTCGAAAAGCCGGACGAAACCCGCCCCTTCGAGGGCAAGGGGCGCGTCGAGATCATCAACCTGGGCGGCCGCGAGATCGGGAAGGCGATCTTCGAGCCCGGCTGGCGCTGGTCGGAGAACGTGAAGCCGATCGCGGAGACCGAGTCGTGCGAGTTCAGCCACCTCGGCTGCGTGCTCTCCGGGCGCATGCGCGTCCACATGGACGACGGCAGCGAGCGGGAGATCGGCAGCGGCGACGTGTTCTCGATCCCGGCCGGCCACGACGCCGAGGTCGTCGGCGGCGAGCCGTGCGTGATGCTCGACATCGGCGAGGAGGACGCCGACTACGCGAAGCGGGGCTGAGGGTGGTCGAGTTCACGCTCGCTCTCAGCTCCTCGGCACCCGCTGAGGACGTGCTCGCGGCGGCGCGCGACTTCTCGCGCCGCCGCATCGCGATCTGGCCCAACGTCAGCGCCAGGCGCTTCGAGGTCCACGCGGGCGGCGAGACATTCGCGGAGGCGACCGAGGCTGCGCTCCAGGGCCTCTTCTGGGAGCGCACCCGCTACGAGTGGCCGCAGCGGGGCAGCGTCCATCAGACGGTGCTCGACTCGAACGTCCTGCGGCCCGGAAGCACCTGGGAGATCACCGCCGTGCCGGACGGCGAGGGCTGCCATGTCGAGTGCGTCTTCCGCCGCGAGTTCAAGCGCTCGCCGAAGGGGCGCTTCGGCTGGATGGTCAACCGGTACGCGAGCGGGCTCGTCTACGGCTCGGATCTACGCCGCGCCCTGGCGGCGATCGAGCGGCAAAGGGACCTCTAGTCTGCGATAACGGAAGCGGATGCGGGGTCGACGCGAACGGCGTCGAGGTGCACGAGCTTCGGCGACCCGGCCCACCCGCCGCTCCTGCTCATCATGGGCATCGGCGCGTCGATGCTCTGGTGGGAGGAAGGCTTCTGTCAACTGCTGGCCGGCGGCGGGAGGTTCGTGATTCGCTACGACCACCGCGACACCGGGCGCTCCGTCACCTACGAACCGGGCCGTCCCGGATACACCGGCGCCGACCTGGTTGCCGACACCTGCGGCGTGCTGGACGCCTATGGGATCCCGCTCGCCCATCTCGTCGGGGTCTCGGCGGGCGGCGCGTTCGCGCAGTTGATCGCGCTCGGCAACCCCGATCGTGTCGCCTCGCTGGTGCTCATCAGCACCACGGCCGCGCTGCCCGGGATCGCGTGACGGCTTGCCTTTTCTCAGGGCGATCGCGAGAGTCGGCACGGCGATGTCGGACAGAGCCACCACCGCCTCTGAGCTCAGCCGGCGCTTCGCCGAAGCGCTCGCGCTCAAGGACGCCGAAACCCTCAAGGCGATTCTGCACCCCGAGGTCGACTTCCGGGGGATGACTCCGAATCGCTTCTGGGAGGCCCATGATCGAGACGCCGTCCTCGAGATCTTGTTGGGCGACTGGTTCGGGGCAGACGCCAAGCTCGAGGAGCTCGTGCTCATGCAATCCGAAGCCTTCGCCGATCGCGAGCAGGTCCGCTACCGCTTCCGCGGAAGCAACCGTGACGGGCCGATGGTCGTCGAGCAGCAGGCGTACCTGACCGAGCGTGACGGCCTGGTCGGCTGGATGCGCGTCGTGTGCTCGGGTCAACGGCCCCTGGTCTGACCGGCCGATGGGTGTCGTCCGCTACCTCGCGCCGGACACAGACGCCTACGTCGCGTCGGTGCAGCGACACGCACGCGAGTTCGAGTCGCAGTCGGGGCACCGGCTGGACGTCCGCATCCTCGGCAGCGACGAGTACTTCTCCAACCGGATTGCATCACAGCTATCGGGAGACGATGCGGCCGATGTCTTCATGTCCGGGCCGGTGCTGCTGTGGGAGCACGTCGGCGCCGGCCTCGTCGAGCCGCTCGACGAGCATCTCGCCGAGGTGGAAGGCGAGCTGGACCTCGCCGACTTCCTGCCGCGCCTACTGGCGGTCAACCGCTGGACCGGCCGGGCGGGCGACCCGCTCGGCGCTGGACCGCTGCTGGAGCTCCCCGTCAACTGCGAGTCCTACAACCTTGCCTACCTGCCGCACGTCCTGAACGCGCACCAGCTCGAGGTTCCGCAGACGTGGGAGAACTACTTCGCGGTGGCTCGCGACGTCGTCGTCCGCAGCGGCGGCGAGATGCGCGGGTTCGGGCAGCGCGGTCGCGGCGAGTGGCACACGATGTACACCGGATTCGCGACGCAGTTGTGGAGCTGCGGCGGGCGCGACTTCGACCCCGACGGACGCGCCGCGTTCGCGGACGCCGACGCTGTGGGCTGGACCGCCGCCTTCATCGAAGCGCTGCGTGAGGCGGGCCCGGTCGAGTGGACGAACCAGCGCTGGTACGAGCTCGCGCTGGACTTCGGCCGCGGCCGCTACGCCCTGATCGTGGACTCCGATCACTATGTCGCCTTGTTCGAGGACCAGCGCCACTCCGAGCTCTGCGGTCGGATCGGCTACGCGCTGCCGCCCGCAGGTCCCACCGGAGAGCGCCGTCCGAATCTGTGGACTTGGTCGCTGGCGATGACCGCGGCGTCGCGTGACAAGCCGGCGGCGCGCGACTTCATCGCCTGGGCCGCGTCGAAGCCGTTCCTGCTGCGCGCCGCCGGGGAAGGCAACTTGAACCCGACGCGTGCGAGCACCTGGGACGATCCGGCGTTTCAAGCCCTGACCGCGTCGTGGGGCGACTTCGCGGCCGTGTCGCGCCGGCTGCTGGACGACTACGCGACCGTCCTTGTGACCCCCACGCCGCACTACCGCGAGATCGCGCTGCGCTGGACCGAGGCGTTGCGCGAGGCCTATCACGGCCGCGACGTCGGCGAAGCGCTGCGCGCCGCCGCGACGGACGCTGAGCAGCGATTCGCGGCAGCCGGATGACCCGGCGGACAGAGACCTCTCGCGCCGCATCGCTTCGAAGGATGCTGCCGTCGCCTGCGACGCGTTCAGTCGGTCAGACCGATGCGTCGGTCAAATCCTGCTGGAGCGTGGACGTTGAGCATCCGCACCGGCCGCGTCTGTTCGTTGCGAAAACCATGCGCGATCCCGGGTGGCACGAGCACGAACGTCCCCGGAGGCGCCGCTACGCACCGATCGCCCAGCATGAACGTCATCTCGCCCTCGAGGATGTAGAACGCATCGTCCTCGTCGGCGTGGACGTGAGATTCGAGCTCGCGGCCGGGGGCGATCTCGATCACGCCGAGGGTGAAGCGCGGGGTGTCCGCCGTACGGGCGAGGAATTCCACGTTCCCGACGCGGTGACCCTGGCCGGGTGGGATGACGATGGGCGCGGCATCCATTGGCGCGATGCTCGCATCTCCGTGACCGCGGAACATGCCCGGGCGGTTCAGCCGGCATTCGAAGCCGAGCAGCGCAAGAAATCGGATTGTCTCGTCGAGGTCCTCGACGACAAGACCCACGTGGACGAATGTGGTGACCCCCGGCCGCTGAGGTCAGGTCACCCGCTCGAGATCACCGAGACGGACCAGCTAGCCGCGCTCGCCGACGCGGCCGACCGCGCCGCGGAGGCCGACGCAGCCGACGCACCCCACGCAGCCGACACAATCGACGCATCCCACGCACGCGACGCAGCCGAGACAAGCGACGTTGCCGACGCCGGCCACGACTCCCAGGCTCGCCACCACGCCGGCGCTGATGGACACCCCCGCGCTGCCGACGACGACGGTGCTGCCCGAGACGGCGGCGCTGCCGACCACGCCCGCGCACGCCCACGACGGCGGCGCTGCCGACCACGGCCGCGCTGCCCGCGACCGCCGCGCTGCCGATCACGCCGGCGCTGCCGGAAACGCCGGTCGAGCCGGAGTCGCTCATCGCCGCAGCCTAGATGGTGGAATCAACCAGCTGGCTGTCGCTGCACTCGCGAGCCAATTCACACGACGGGGGAGGATCGGATGACGAGATACGCAGTCGCACGACTGGAAGAGATCGAAGCGGTGAATGACGGGCGCGAGCCGTTTCGACCAGTCAGGCACCACTTCGGCATCACGTCCTTCGGTGTCACCGCTTGGACCGCCTCTGAAGCGGGAGACCGGATCATCAACGAGCACGACGAGTCAGAGCCCAACTCCGACGAGGAGCTCTACCTCGTCGTGCGAGGGCGAGCACTGTTCGAGCTCGACGGCGACCGGGTGGCCGCGCCCACGGGCACTCTCGTCTTTGCGCCGCCCGGCGTGAAGCGGACGGCGTTCGCCGAAGAGCCCGAGACGACGGTCATCGCGCTCGGCGGCACACCGGGAAAGGCGTACGAGCCCGACGGCTGGGAGATCTGGGCCCCGCTGAACCCGCTCTATGAGGCGGGCGAGTACGCGGAGGCGGCCGACCGCGGACGCGAACTGGTCGACGCTCATCCGCAATACGCCGGGCTGCTCTACAACCTCGCCTGCTGCGAGAGCCTCGCGGGCCGGACGGGTGACGCAGTCGATCACCTCGGACTCGCGATCGACCGCTCGGCGCAGTGTCGCTCGTGGGCAGAGGATGACTCGGACTTCGATGCGATCCGCGCTGAGCCCGCGTTCAAGGAGCTGATGCAGCGCGGGCGAGAGCCGGAGCGCGACTGACCTGCCCTATGCAGGTTCCATCGGCTGCCAGAGCTGGAGGCCGTTTCCCTCCGGATCGCGAAGCTCGGCGAAGCGCCCATTCGGGTAGCGCTCCGGGTCCACTTCGACCGTTTCCCCCGCGCTCCGCAGCTGCTCGACGAGCGCGTCGAGATCATCGACGCGAAAGTTGATCATCCACGTGTGCTCGGGCGGGCCGATCATGTCCGAGTCCTGCGGGAACGGCGCGAACACCGTCACGCCCTCCTGCTGGCGCCACGGCTCCTCCCCATACGAGCTCGGCACGGGCTTCACCCCAAGCCGCTCCTCGTACCAGATCGCCAGCGCCTCGGGATCCCGTGAGCGAAAGAAGAAGCCGCCGATGCCTGTGACCCGCTCCACGGGCTCGAGCTTACTTGCAGCGGTTGCACCTCGACATCGTCACCCCGACTGCACGACCGGCGTGGACGGTCACGGCCGCACCCCGCGCGCGCACTCGACGCAGACCCGCTGCGGTACCACGCCCAACCGCATCAGCCCGGCGAACGCGGCGCAGCCGGCACAGAAGCCGAACACCGACTCAAGCGTCGCGAAAGCGATCATCAGTACGAGCACGGCGACCGGGACGGCCTGCGAGCCGGCGGCAAGCGCGACGGCGCCCGTCAGCGTGCAGGCGGCGCCGATGCCCTGCGCGAAGCGCTTGGGCGGGCCGCTGACGTACCTGGGCCGACCGAGCCGGCGCCGCGCGAACCAGATCGCGAAGCGCCCGAGCGGGCTCAGCGTCGGTCCCGTCGCGACGCGCGCGACGAACCCGAGCGCGAGTGGATACAGCAGCCACAGCCAGCCGCTCGCCAGCGCGAGCACAGACATCAGCGCGACCACCGCAGCGACCGTGCGCGCGGCCTTCTCGTTGACCAGGTTGGGGAATGCGAAGAGCTCGTTCACGAGCAGTTGCTGACGGCAATCCTCGACTCAAGTGCGGCCATGCCGGGAGAGATCCTGGCAGACTGCTTGGCTCACTTCAGGCGCGGCTCAGCGTCACGCCAGAGCACCAGCGCGCGGCCTGCGAGCGAGTCGTCGCGGATCAACCGGAGCACGGAAGCGACCACCGTCGCCAGCGGAATCGGCGGAGGCGTGGTCACTCGCTCCTGCGCGGTGACCCGCTCGGTCGCACCCCAGTCCGGCACGACACAGTTCACGCGCGTGCCGTCGATCGCGCCCACCGCCGAGGTGAACCGGATCAGCCCAGCATTCGCCGCCCCGTACTCGGGCGACTGATACGGCTTGGAGCCCAGGGCGGCTGTCGATGCGAGGTTGACGATCGCGCCGCCGCCGTCCCGCCGCATCCCTGAGAGAGCGAGCTGCGTGGCGAGCATCGGCGCGCGAAGGTGAGATCGAGCGTCGGCCCCCCACTGGTCGGGAGTTGCGTCGGGAAAGTGCGGCGGGATGTGGCCGCCACCGCCGGCATTGTTGACCAGGATTGTCGGCGCGGCGGAGTCGATCAGACGCTTGAGGTCGGCAGCGAGGGTGACGTCGGCCTTGACGAAGCGCGCGCTGCCCTCACACATCGCGACGATCTCGTTCCCGCCGGTCTCGTCGACGTCGGACGCCACCACCTCGGCACCTTCAGCAGCCAGCGCCAGTGTGATGGCGCGGCCGGTTCCGATCGCCGCCCCGGTCACCAGCGCAGTCCGGCCGGCGATCTCCATCGCGACGTTTTAGCGCGACAGCGAGCACCGAACCCGTGCGTGACGTGCGCGCAGTCGATGCCGTTGATCAGCGCGCGCAGTGCGGCGACATGCGACGCTGAGCGCCTTGCGCCCGCGCGGCGTGAGCGAGAGCCAGGTGGTGCGTCGCCCGCGATGGACGCCCTTGCGGCGCTTGACGTAGTCGACATGCTCGAGTGCGCCGATGTGCTTGGAGAGCACGGAGTCGCTGACTCCAAGGTTGTCGCGAATGGTCCAGAACTCGGCCTCGGAGACCGCCGTAAGCATGGTCAGCAGCCTCAGCCGTGCCGGTGCCGCGACGTTCGCGTCGAGGTCTGCCATCCGCTGCGGTTGACTCCTCGGAGGAGCAGCCGCCGTCGTCGGGCTAGTCGGCCGGGCCCAGCTCGTCGAGGAGTCGGCGGACGCGCGCTGCGACGTCGTCGCGGATTCGGCGCACGCCATCGAGGTCGGCGTCGGCGGGGTCGTCGAGCTCCCAGTCCTCGTAGCGCTTGCCGGGATAGACCGGGCAGGCGTCGCCGCAGCCCATCGTGATCACCGCGTCGGCGGCGCGAACGACCTCGTCGGTCATAGGCTTGGGGAACTCCTTGCTGACGTCGATCCCCAGCTCGGACATCGCGGCCACGACAGCGGGGTTGATCTGGTCGGCCGGGTCGCTGCCGGCCGAGCGCACGTGCACGCGGCCCTGCGCGTAGTGGTCGAGCAGCGCGGCGGCCATCTGGCTGCGGCCGGCGTTGTGGACGCACACGAACAGCACCGCGGGCACGTTCCTGGCGATCGTGGCCATCGCTCGAGCTTCCTCCTGCCTCGCTTGCGGCTGTCCGACCGCCGTAGCCTATCCATTGACAACTGTCACTTCAATCGATAGAAGTAGATTGATGGCGATCGATCTGGAGTTCGCTCCGAAGCACAAGCGTCCCGCCGGCCAGCCCTGTTGCGAGCCCGTCGTGTACCCCAACGTCGCGCGCGAGCAGGCCGAGCGGATGGCGACGATCGCCAAGGCGCTGGGCGATCCGATCCGGCTCCAGCTCGTCGACGTCCTGCGCAAGCACGCCGGCAAGGTCTGTGTATGCGAGCTGGTGCCACTGTTCGACATCGGCCAGCCCACGCTCTCGCATCACCTCAAGAAGCTGCGCGACGCCGGGCTCGTCGACTCCGAGCGACGCGGTCTGTGGGCCTACTACTACGTCATCCCCGACGGTTTGGAGGAACTTGCCGCATGGCTGAGCTGACCGACACCGACATCCGCGAGCACGTCCGAGCGCGGTACGCCGCCGCGGCGACCGCCGTGGCCGAGAACAGCTCGTCCGGCTGCTGTGGAGCATCCGCCGCGATCGCCGGCTGCGGGCCCGACATCGCGTCGACCGACAAGCACGGCAACGAGGTCTTCGGCGCAATCCTCTACGACGACGCCGGCGAGCCCGCCCTGAACGCGGCCGTCGATGCGTCGCTCGGCTGCGGCGTACCGACGGCGGTCGCCGACCTGCACGAGGGCGAGACCGTGCTCGACCTCGGCTCCGGCGCCGGCGCAGATGTCCTGATCTCCGCCCGGCGCGTCGGCGCGACCGGTCGCGTCATCGGCCTCGACATGACCGACGAGATGCTGGCGCTCGCGCGCGCCAACGCGGCCGCCGCCGGAGTCGAGAACGCAGAATTCGTCAAGGGCTACATCGAAGACATGCCACTCGCCGACGACAGCGTCGACGTCGTGATCTCGAACTGCGTGATCAATCTGTCCGCCGACAAAGGACAAGTGATCCGCGAGGCCGCGCGCGTTCTGCGCCCTGGCGGGCGCTCTCGCGGTCAGCGACATCATCGCCGACGACGACATGGACTCCGCGACACGAACCGACATGCAGCAATGGACCGGCTGCATCGCCGGCGCGCTCACGCGCGGCCAGTTCGAACACGCCCTAGCCGACGCAGGCTTCGTCGACGTCGAAATCCGTGAGACACACCGCGTGCACCACCACGCCGGCTCGGCGATCATCCACGCACGCAACCCGGCATAGCCGCAGCGGTCGCCGCCCAGCACAAGCACCGCTTCCTCTAACCCGATCCAGCTCTCGAGGGCGCAGTGTCATCACAGGGAGGTGAGTGGCGGTTCGGCGATGACGCCGTTCTCGTGCAACAGCGCGTCGAGCTCCGCGATGACGCGCGCGTCGACCGGCATCTCGATCGCGTCGGGAGCGGCGGTGTCGACG
The DNA here is from genome assembly GCA_963721315.1 of uncultured Solirubrobacteraceae bacterium. Classification (GTDB taxonomy): domain Bacteria; phylum Actinomycetota; class Thermoleophilia; order Solirubrobacterales; family Solirubrobacteraceae; genus DASQMT01. The sequence continues at coordinate 433,408 of CAVRIU010000004.1, read as the reverse complement.
AACCGGGGAAAGTCGCGCTGGCCCCAGCCCCTGACCTCGCTCTCGAGCCGGTGGAAGCGCCCCTCGACCGTGAGCACCAGACCTGGCTCGTACTGCTTCAGCTCACCGTCGGGCTCCCTGTGGACCCGCCGCAGCACCCACGCCGGTGGGCGGCGGGTGCGACGCAAGCCCGAGCCCCTGGGGAACACGTCGCTCGTCCCGGGGTCGCCGGACGCATGCATCGCAGTGAGGAACGCCTCGGTGGCCGCGGCGCAGCGTTCGTCCATGGGCCGGGACGACCGAGCGCCGACCGTCTGCGTGCTCTCCCACTCCGTCCGGGTCGGCAGCCGCTCCACCGCCGCGAGGTTGCGCCCGCACGCCTCGCAGAAAACACCGACGCCGGGCGTCTGCCCGCAGAACGGGCAGACGCGTGCCTCGCTGACCATTCCGCCACTGTGCCAGACGAGCGACGCGCTGCGCCCGCCAGGCGTTAGCGTTCGATCGAGTTTCATCGACTTCGGGAAGGAGATCTGAGCCGTGGTCGCAGCGAGACCGCTGCTGAGCGGGCTCGTGATCGGCGAGTCGCCTCGCTGGCACGAGGGGCGTCTGTGGTTCGCGCATTGGGGGACGGGCGAGATCGTCGCCGTCGATCCGGAAGGGCGCAGCGAGATCGTCGCACAGGGCTCGCCCGGCCTCGGGTGGTCGATCGACTGGCTGCCCGACGGCCGCCTGCTCGTGACGGGCGCGGGGCTCATGCGCCTGGAGCCCGACGGTTCGATGGTCGCCCACGCCGACCTGAGCGGCCTGGGCGTGGACGGTTTCAACGAGATCGTCGTCGACGGTCGCGGCAACGTCTACGTCAACGGCGGCTGCGACTTCGACCCCGGCGAAGGGAACGCACCGGGGATCATCGCTCTGGTCACGCCCGATGGTTCCGTCCGCCGGGTAGCCGACGGGATCGCGTTCCCCAACGGCATGGCCGTGACGCCCGACAACTCGACGCTGATCATCGCGGAGTCCTTCGCCGGGCGACTGACCGCGTTCGACATCGCCACCGACGGAAGCCTCGCGAACCGTCGCGTGTGGGCCGACGACGTCGGCCCCGACGGCATCTGCGTCGACGCCGGCGGCGCGGTCTGGACCGGCGTCGGTGCCTTCGACGAGAACGTCGTCGGCCGCGTCCGCGACGGTGGCGAGGTGCTCGAGCGAGTCACGCTCGACATGCCTTGCTTCGCTTGCATGCTCGGCGGCGACGACCGCCAGACGCTCTACATGCTGACGGCGGACTGGCGGATGAACGAAGGCTTCGCCGAGAACATCGATCGGCTCACCACTGGACCGCGCACTGGTCGGGTGCTCACCGCTCCCGCACCCGCGCGGGGAGTCGGCTGGCCTTGAGCGACGACGCGCACGGGTGCGGGTAACCCCCGAATCTCCCCGGTCCGGGATGAATCACCGGGGTGGAGACGTCTAACTCCCTATGACGGACCGGCTCCACCACCTCGACGCCTGGCGCAGCACGCCATACGACGCCGTGATCGTCGGTGGCGGGCCCGCGGGCCTGAGCGCGGCGCTCGTGCTGGGCCGGGCGCGCAAGCGGGTGCTCCTGGTCGACAACGACCGGCCGGCGAACGCCGTGTCCCAGGGTGTCGGCGGGCTGCTCGGGCATGACCGCGTGAAGCCCGCGGACTTGCGGGACAGCGGTAGGCGCCAGCTCGGGGAGCACGCGAACGTCGATCTCCGTCACGGCGCCGTCGAGGACGCCGAGCGGATCGGGGACGTGTTCGTAGTCAGGCCGGCGGACGGGTCGCCCGTCCGCACTCATGCGATCGTGCTGGCCCACGGGCTGCGCTACGACCCGCCGCCGCTGGATGGGATCGAGGCGCTGTGGGGGCGGTCCGTGTTCCACTGCGCGTTCTGCGACGGCTGGGAGGTGCGCGACCGGCCCTTGGCGTTCCACGGCAGCGGCCGGGGCGCCGTGCGCTCGGCGCTCGTGCTCGCAGGCTGGAGCAACGATGTCGTGTTGTGCACGGACGGCGCGCCGGACCCCGGTGACCCGCTGCTGGCAGCAGCGGGCGTGCGCGTCCGCACAGAGCCGATCGCCCGGCTTGCCGGGCACGATGGCCGCCTCGAGCAGATCGAGTTCTCGCACGGCCCGGCCGAGCGGCGCGAGGCGCTGTTCGTGAACTCGCGGCGCAACCAGCCGAACGGGCTCGCCGCCGCGCTCGGTTGCGACTTGACCGCGGCCGGGACGATCGTCACCGACGCCGACGGGCGCACGAACGTCGCCGGCGTGTACGCCGCCGGCGACGCGGCGACGGCGCATTCGCGGTCGGTCGCCAACGCGATCGGCACCGGGTCACGCGTCGCGTACGCGGTGGCGCTCGAGCGCCTCGCGCCGGTCATCGCCGCGGCCGCCTGACGCGGACGCGAGGGGCATTCTCACCCCGCGCTGATCCTGGTACGGTCGGCGCGTTCTTGGTCCCTTCGAAGCGGGAAGTCCTTGATGCGCGTAACGCTCCGGGTCTGGCTGGCGGTCTCGCTCGCGACGGTTGCGTGCTTGCTGCTACTGGGGTGACATCTGAGCTGGCCTGATCAGTATCCGCGCCACCCGCTGCTCTTCGGCCCGTCCCCGGTCCATCGGCTCGAACGGCTGACCGCGCATCTCGGCGGCGCGGCGCTGTGGGCCAAGCGCGAGGACTGCAACAGCGGCCTGGCCTACGGCGGCAACAAGACGCGCAAGCTCGAGTACCTCGTCGCCGACGCGCTGGCGCAGGGGTGCGACACGCTCGTGTCGATCGGCGGCGTCCAGTCCAACCACACCCGGCAGGTCGCCGCCGTCGCCGCACGGACGGGAATGAAAGCGCTGCTGGTGCAGGAGAGCTGGGTCGACTGGCCCGACGTGGTCTATGACCGGGTCGGCAACATCCAGCTCAGCCGGATCATGGGCGCGGACGTCCGGCTGGTCGGCGAGGAGTTCGGGATCGGCTTCAAGCGCAGCTGGGAGGAGGCGATCGACAGCGTCGAGCGAGCCGGCGGCAAGCCGTACGCGATCCCGGCGGGCGGCTCGGACCACAAGCTCGGCGGCATGGGCTTCGCCGGCTGGGCGGCGGAGGTCGAGCAGCAGGAGCGCGAGCTCGGCGTGTTCTTCGACACGATCGTCGTCTGCTCGGTCACGGGCTCGACCCAGGCCGGGATGATCGCCGGCTTCGCAGCCCAGGAACGCGAGCGGCGGGTCATCGGCATCGACGGCTCGGCCACGCCGCAGGAGACCCACGCGCAGGTCGCGCGCATCGCCCGCCGCACGGCGGAGCTGCTCGGCGTGCGCGCGCTGCGCGACGACGAGATCGTGCTCGACGACCGCTGGCACGCGGGCACCTACGGCATCCCGGATGCCAAGACCATCGAGGCGATCCGGTTGGCGGGCCGCCTCGAGGGCATGCTCACCGATCCGGTCTACGAGGGGAAGTCTATGGCCGCGATGATCGACCTCGTCGCCTCCGGCGAGATCAATGCGCAGTCCACCGTGCTCTACGCGCACCTCGGTGGGCAGCCGGCGCTCAGCGCCTACGCGGCGTTGTTCAAGTGACGCTCAACGCGAGCGGTCCAGCTGCGCCGCGACGGCGCGCAGGTGCGCCTCGAGATCGGCGAGCCGCCGCGCACGAGGACCGCCGCGGTCGCGCCGCTACCCGATCCGCTCGTCGATGCGGACGTGGACGGAATCGCCCGCCTCCTTGCCGATTGCCTTGCGCAGCTTCGCCCTGACGGGCAGCCTGTGCGTGCCGTCCCCCTGCGCCATGAGCGCGCCGTCGAACGGCTCGCCGTCGATCTCGCCGCGGATCTTCACGAGCCCGCGCGTCTCGAAGAGCTCCGCCACGTCATCCATCACGACGCACGTCCAAGCGCCCGGGTTATCGCCCTTGTGAAGCTGGGCGTCGAATTCTCTCGGCATGACACGGACTCTCTCATGCGCGGCGCGGCCGGTGTGCGAAAGTGGCCGCGCCGATGGGCTATCAATCGAGCCTCGCAGCCGCCACCCTGCCCGGCCCAATCTCGCTGAGCACCTACGCGCCGTTGAACTCGAAGCGCGTGCCGACGCTGTTCTGGATGAAGGCGTCTGGGAAGCGGGCGGCCATGGAGTGGATCGCGCGCCAGCCGGTGCAGTGGGTGGGGACGAGGTAGTCGGGTGCGAAGTCCGCGAGGGCGTCGCAGGTCGGCGCGATGATCGGCTCGAAATGCGGTCCGCTGAGATGAAACCCTCCGATCACCGCGTGGAGGTGGTCGTGGCCGGTCAAGCGGCGCACGTGCCGGAGGATGTTCACGATCCCGGAGTGCCCGCAGCCGGTCAACACGACCAGGCCGCGGCCGCGCACGTTTGCCACCAGCGCCTGGTCGTCGAGGATCAGCGGGTCGGGCTGCCAGCGACCGTGCCGGTGCGCCTGGTGGGCGGCGAACCCCTGCTCGAACCCGGTCGTGCGGTCGACCTCACCCGTGACCAGCAACGCCCCGTCGAGCAGGAACGACGGCTGTTGCTCCTCGACGATGTCGAAGCCGGCTCCCTCGAGCGCGCTCTTGCTGGTGGACGGCAGCTCGAGCGGTTCGCGGCCGGGCACGGCCACCCTGCGGCGGCTCCAGAACTCCGGGTGGATCAGCACCGGCAGCTGCGCGCGCCCCAGCGCCGCGGCGAGCCCGTGCATCCCCGTCGTGTGATCCCAATGGCCGTGGCTGAGCACGATGATGTCGATGTCATGCGGCGAGAGCTCGAGCCGTCGCATGTTCTCGATCAGCCCGTCCGGCGTGATCCCGGTGTCGAACAGCACGCGCGTCGTCCGCGCGGCCTGCGAGATCGTGACCAGGCAGGAGAAGCCGTGCTCCGCGCGCAGCACCTTCCCGGCGGTGGCGAGCGCGAGCGGGGCCCGCTTGGCCGGGCCCGAGTCGGCGAGCAGAGCGTCGCTCAGGTTGTCGACCAGCGTGGTGATCGTCACCGCGTCGACCGGCTCGAGTGCGATCGGTTCCAAGGTTGGTTCAGAGCTCCGTGCGCGAGTCTACGGCTTGCTGCGAGCGTCTACCGGGAAGGATCGCGGCGCGATCGCAATGGGTGACCATCTCATCGTCCTTCACTCCGCGGTGCGGGCCTGCGCGGGCTACAGCCGCCACGACGCGCCCTCGATCCTGCTGGAGGGCACGTCGATCGATCGCGATACGGAGCACGGTCGCGCGGTCACCGCACAGCTGACGCGCCGCCACGGAACGCTCGACGAAGCGATCGCGGCGGGGTCCTTCGCGCTCGGTGCCGCGGGGTTGTCCAAGGGCATCCGCCGCCAGGCGCGCGCGGCGTGCGAGGACTACTTCTACAACCGGCTCGGCTTGACGCCGAGCGACGAGCTGGGTGGACCCGAAGCGATCGGGGAGGGGCTCGAGCTGCTGCCCGACGCCATGTACCGCGCGCTGGAGGACATCGTCGAGCTCGTCGTGGACGGCGACTACGAGGAGCTCCGCGTCGTGTCGCGCGACCGGCTCGCAGTCGAGGACATGCGCCGACGCGTCGAGGACGACTGCCCCGAGTCGCTGGTGCTGCCACCGCGCGAGATCTTCCGGGTCGAGGCGATCACCAAGTCCGACGAACCGGACGTGCCGGGTTGGGCGTACTTCCTGGAACTGTGGACCGAGACCGGCCCGGCGCGCCTGCGCATCGAGGGCGAGCTCGAGGAGTCGGGCGAGCGCTTCACCGCGACGCTCAACGACATCCTGCCCTGATCCGGCGCCTTAACGCGGAAAGCCCACCCGCAGGTGGACTCTCGGCCATCAGAAGATCAGGCGGCTTACGCGGGAAGGGGACGTTCTGGTGAAGGTCTCGCCCTCTGGTTGCCCTCGCTGTCTGACCCTGACAGCGTAGCCGCTAGCCGGAACTGATCAAGTGCCCGGCGCTCGGTACTGGACTTGCTCAGCCTTCTCTAGGGCCGCGATCGTGTCGTCGACGGTCATGAGGACCGTCGTCTCGAGCGAGCTGAGCGCGCCGCCACCGCTGATAGCCAGCGCCACCGCGGCCATCGACACGTTGTCGGGCGCCTCCCACAGGTTGTAGCCGTCGTGTGTGCCGAAGGCGTACCAGAACCCGTGCAGCTTTCCCCCGACGGACTCGATGTAGGACTGCGCGGCTGTGCGGCGGTCCTCCGGGTTGGCGATCAGCTTGGCCCACGTCTCCGGCGTGTAGCTGAACTTCGATAGATAGAGCGGCATCGGTCTCCTCTCCGCTAGCGCGACTCGTTCAGGCTGACGGCAGCACGAATAAGGCTCACGAACGCCTGCTCGTCGATCTCGTCGTCCTCGTGGACGTCGATCGCGCGCCGGGTGTTGCCTCCGAGACTCGAGTTGAACAGACCCGACGGGTCATCCAGCGAGGCGCCCTTGAAGAACGTCAGCTTGACGATGCTCTTGTACGTCTCGCCGGTGCAGATCGGACCCGCTTGAGACCACACCGGAACGCCTGGATGCGTCGGCTTGCGCCACTTCCACTCCTCGACCGCGTCCGGGGCGGCCTGCTTGATCTGGGCGCGCAGCCTGGCGAGCGTCTCGCCCCGCCAGTCGCCCAGTTCCTTGATCCTCGCGTCAATCAGCTGAGTCGGCGACTCGCTGTTCTTCGTGGAGCTCTCCATGGCGCGGACGCTACCTGTCGCGGTCGGGGCCGGTCTAGCGCCGGCTGAGCCCGCGCACGTCGACGCGGCCGACCAGCAGAGGGCGGGAGACGAGTCCCTGGTCGGTGACGACGAGGCCGCGGCCGTCAGGTCCGAGGCCGATCGACATCGTCGACGGGATGCCGGCGCTGCGGCCCAGGGTGCGCGCGCGCGACCAGCGGCGTCCGCTGCGGCGAGCTCCCTGCTCAGGCCGCGTCGACCAGCGGCACGACCTCTGTGCGGAAGCGCTCGAGCTGGCGGAGCTCGTCGGCCAGCGGCCAGACGAAGATCCGCTCCGCGCCGGCGTCCTGGTATGCGCGGATGCGTTCAGCGCACTGGGCGGCCGATCCGATCGGCAGTGCGAGCTCGCGCAACAGCTCGACCGGACGGTTGAGCATCGGCGCGAGCACGTCGCTCAGGACCCGCTCGGCGTCCTGACGCGCCTCGCTCACGTACAGCCACATCGTGGCGATCGCATTCGGGAACGCGAGCGGATCCCTCCCCGCGGCCTCGAGGCCTTGATGCAAGCGTGCCAGGCTCGCCGCGAAACGGGACGGAGTCGTGTTGTAGCCGGACGCGAGCCAGCCGTCACCGAGCCGAGCGACACGGCGCAGACCGGCAGGTGAGCCCCAGCTCGCGACCCAGATCGGCGGCCCCGACGCACTGCTCGGCGCCGGCTCGAGCACGATGCCCTCCGTCGAGTAGAAGCTGCCCGAGAAGCTCGCGGCATCGTTGCTGAGCAGCGCGCGCAGCGCGCGGATCGCCTCGTCGAAGCGCTGCCAGCGCTGCTCGAACGGCACGCCGATCGCGGCGTAGTCGCGTACCGAGGAGCCCGGTCCGACGCCCGCGACGAGGCGGCCGCCCGAGAGCAAGTCGAGCGCGGCTAGCGTCTTGGCGCTCTGCACCGGGCCGCGGATGACCGGCAGACAGACAGTCGTCGCCAGCGTCATGTCGGCCGCCACGTCGATCGTCGCCGCCAGCGCCGTCGGCCCATCGAGCCACGGCCGGCCGAAGAGCAGGTGGTCGTTGGCACACAGGTAGCGGTACTGCAGGCCGGCGGCGTGCCGCGCATAAGCGCGAAGATCGGCGAGCGTCTGGCCCGTGCCGGCGAACCGAATCAGGGGAAGATGTGCGCCGTAATGCATCGATCCGGTCAGCTTCCCATGTCCGACCGCTGCGAATAGTGCGACCCGCTTTCGTGACGCCGATGAAGGCTGTGCTGACCGCGGAGCGCCCGGCCGGCCCGGAGTGGGTGTTCGAGCGCAAGCTCGACGGGATCCGCTGCCTGGCCGTCAAGGATCGCGGACGCACGCGGCTGTTCTCGCGCAACGAGCTGTCGTTGAACGACCGCTACTCGCCGCTCGCCGCCGCACTGGACGCGGACCCCGCCGACGGCTTCGTGATCGACGGTGAGGCGGTTGCGTTCGTCGGCGGTCGCGACCGCTTCGGTGGAGCGGAGGGGGGCGAGCTCTTCTACTACGTCTTCGACGTGCTGTTCGCGGGCGGCCGCGACGTGCGGTCGCTCGAGCTCGAAGAGCGACGCGCCGTGCTCGAAGGCGTGCTGCGCTGGCGCGACCCGCTACGCATGACCGAGCAGCTCAGCGGCGAGGGTACAGCGCTGCTCGCCGGCGCTTGCGACGACGGGTGGGAGGGGCTGATCGCCAAGCGGCGCGGCACGCCGTACGTGTCGACGCGCTCGCGCGACTGGCTGAAGCTCAAGTGCACGCGCGCGCAGGAGCTCGTGATCGGGGGCTTCACCGCGCCGCGCGGCTCGCGCACCGACCTCGGCGCCCTGCTCGTCGGTCACTTCGAGCGCGATCGCCTGCGCTATGCCGGCAAGGTCGGCACCGGCTTCACCCGGGCGACGCTGCGAGAGCTGTCCGAGCGGCTCGCCGCGCTCGTGCGCGACACATCCCCGTTCGAGCCGGAGAAGGGCATTCCACGGGCCGCGACCTGGGTCGAGCCAGAGCTCGTGGCGCAGATCGCGTTCATGGAATGGACCTCCGACGGCCGTCTGCGCCATCCGTCGTTCCTCGGCGTGCGCCTCGACAGGCCCGCACGCGAGGTCGTCCGCGAAGAGCCGTAGCGGCCGGCGCCAGAACCCCGGACGGGCGGTCCTGGCGCCGGGCCGGTCAGGCCGACACGGCGCGCGTTAGCTTGCCCAGCTTGGCGCGCGGAAGCTTGCGCTTCTCGCCGTCGACCTTGAGCACTGTCTTGCCCTTGACGGTCCGAGCGTGCTTGTTCAGCCAGTTCTGCCCGACCTTGCTCGCCGAGGACACCGCGTTGGCGGCGAGGCTGTCGAGGACGACGTTGTCGCCGGGTCCGCCGTCGATCGTGTCGGTGCCCGGGCCGCCGATCAGGACGTCGTCGCCCGCGCCGCCGAGCAGCGTGTCGTTCCCGGCGCCGCCGAGCAGCACGTCGTCGCCGTCGCCGCCGTCCACAGTGAGCAGCGCCGTGCCGGCGGCCAGTGCGGTGGCATCGACGACGTCGTCGCCGTTCAGGGCATTGACCGCTACGCGGTCGCTGCCGGCGACGGCTCCGGACACCGAGATCACCGCGGGGAGTCCGCCGACCTGCACGTTCCCACCGGCGCCGCTGACGCTCGCCGTGTCCTCGCCGTTCGTGGCGTCCGCGATGACGTTGTCGGGCTGGAGGTCGTCGCCACCGCCGGCGGCGGCGAGATCGGCCTCCACGTCGGCGAGGTCGGTCCCGGACAGGTCGCCGACGAAGAGGTTGTCGGTGCCGCCGAACGTCTTCGCGACGACCGACTCGACGTCGTTGAGGTCCATCGTGATGTTGGCGACGTTGCGGGTGAACCGCACCCGTTCGCCGACGGCGGAGGCCTGCATGATCTCGTTGGCGTTGGAGCCGTTGAAGACCATCGCGTCGGTGCCGGCCTGGCCTTCGACGATGTCACTGCCGTCGCCCGGGTCCCATTGGAACGTGTCAGTTCCCGCGCCGAGGAACGCGACGTCGTCGCCCTGCTGGCCGTCGGCGAAGTCGTTGCCGTCGCCCCCTAGCAACAGATCGACCCCGTTGCTGCCGAGGAGCCTGTCGTTCGCCGCGCCGCCGTCGACTGTGATGTCGATCAGCGCTGCCAGGTTCCCGGTCGCGCTGAAGCTGTCATCGCCGCCGTTGGCGTTCACGACCAGCTGCTCCGAGGTGCCGATGTCGATCGCGAACGGCGCCGGGTTCAGGCGGTCGAAGCGGACGCGGGTGCCGTTCGCCGTGGTGGTGAACTGCTCCGCGCTTCCTGCGCCGTTGACCTCGACCGTGTCGTCGCCGGCGCCGCCCTCGTTGAGGTCGGTGTCGTCGCCGGGGTTCCAGACCATCCGGTCGTTGCCACTCTGGCCGAAGCCCTGGTCGTCGGCGTCGCCGCCCGTCACCACGTCGTTGTCGCCGCCGCCGGTGAGCACGTCGGCGCCACCGCGTCCGAGCAACGTGTCGTTGCCGGTCTGACCGGAGAGCTGGTCGCGACCGGCGCCGCCGCTGATGGTGTCGTTGCCGCCGCCACCGAACAGGTTGGCCGCCGGCAGCGCGCCGTTGGCCTCGTTGAGGGTGATCACATCGCTGCCGCCCTGGCCGAAGACCCGGATCAGCGTTGTGTTGGCGACCGTCGGCGCGCCACCGATGACGGTGACGGCGCCGCCATTGACCAGGAGCTTCCCTGCCGCGTCGCGGCTGACGACGATCGAGTTGTCCAACGAATCGCCGGTCACGCTCAGCTCGCCGGCGCTGAAGGTCGCGGTGGTAGCGGCGTTCGCCGGTGTGCTCGTGAGCGCGAACACGCCGGCGGACAGCACGGCGCCGGCGAGCAGCCGGCGTGCCGGGCGCCGCTGGGCGTTGTCACTGCTTGCGTTCCTCATGGCTTTGTCGATAGCCGCCCGCCGTCGATCGGCCGGCGGCTGGTCTCCTTCCTTGATCGCTGTTGGGGGACGGACGCGCGCACCTACGCCTCCATTCCCGTGCGACGCCGACCGCTGATGCAACCTCACGCCAGAACGCTGTTTGATGCCTGGTGGCGACACACTGTGTCGCTCGGGCGCGTTCACTTGGCCGCCGGCTCAATTGACTTGGGAGGTTCGTCGCCGTGAAGTTCCGTTTCGCCGTCCCCGCCGCCGTGATGACTGCTCTTGTCGGCGCCGCCCCGGCTACCGCGGCGGCGCCTGCCGGCAAGGGGCCCGTGCGCATGAACGAGCTGCAGGTCATCGGCACGCACAATTCCTACAAGCGCGAGATCTCCGAGCCCGAGCAGGCCGTCTATGAGGCCGCGATCGACAAGCCAGGCGACTACGACCAGTTCCTCGGCTACAGCCACGCACCGATCGCGCAGCAATTCGACGGCCAGCGGGTGCGCGGACTGGAGCTCGACCTGTTTCCCGACCCCCAGGGCGGCCTATACGACGAGCCGCTGGTGCGCCAGGCAGTGGGCGCCGGTCCGCTGACCGACCCCGCGTGGCAGTCGCCGGGCATCAAGGTCTTTCATATCGCCGACCTCGACTACAGGACGACGTGCGTGCGCTTCGTCAGCTGCCTGGCGCAGGTTCGCGCGTGGTCCGCCGCAAATCCCGGCCACGTGCCGCTGCTGATCCTGCTCGAGCTCAAGCAGAGCGACGAGCGGGCCGTCCAAGCGGGTGGCGTCGTCGCCCCGCCTTGGGACGCCACCGCGCTTGACGCGCTCGACGCCGAGATCCGGTCGGTCTTCCGCGAACGGCAGATGATCACGCCCGACGACGTCCGTCGCCCCCGGCTCACGCTCGAGCAGTCGGTGCTGCGTCACGGCTGGCCGGCACTGAAGAAGAGCCGCGGCAAGGTCACGTTCCTGCTTGACAACGACCCGGGCCCGATCCGTGACGCCTACATCGCGGGCCGGCCCAACCTCGAGCGTCGCGTGTTGTTCACCAACTCGCGCGCCGGGTTCCAGGACGCCGCCTTCATCAAGCGCAACGAGCCGGGAGACTTCAACACTGAGCAGATACGGGAGCTGGTGCGAGCGGGCTACCTGGTGCGCACACGCTCCGACGTGCCGCTGACCACCGTGCTCTCCGGTGACACGACGCAACTGGCGGCGGCATTGGCGAGTGGCGCGCAGCTCGTCTCGACCGACTTCCCGGTCCCCGGGATGGCCGCTCGGTATGACTCGGACTTCGTTGCCCGGCTGCCGCGCGGCGCGGTCGCGCGCTGCAACCCGATCAACGCGCGCAGGCATTGCCGGGACCGGCGGCTCGAACGCGCGCGCTGACGCCGGCGACTAAGCGGCGCTCCAGCCCGACCAGCGGCGAACGGCGATCACGATAAGCGGCCCCTGCGGCGGTCGTGTGAGATACGGCGCATAGCGCGCGGACAGCTCGCGCACGGCAGCGGCGCGCAGTGCCGGCTCGGCGTCCGGGGGCAGCACACGCGCCGTGCCGTCGGCCCGCGCCCACCACAGCATGTCCCAGTCGTCTGCGTAATGGTCGGCAAGCAGCGCGACGTGCGGGTTGGCCGCGATGTTGGCGAGCCGGCGCAGGGCTGTCGTGCGCTTGGGCTTGTGATCGATCGCGCTGACGATCGTCGCGTCGTCGAGCAGCGCGAACGTGCACGGCACCACGTGCGGGCGGCCATCGGCGGCGGCCGTCGCCAGGCGTGCGACGCGAGCACCGGCCAGCCTGGACCGCGCCTCGTCGGGGGTCATGACGCGGGCGGTGGAGCGACCACCGCTACCCGACGACGAACATCGGGGCCAGCGTCCTGCCGGCCAGCGTGAAGGTCACGCCCTCGATACCCCGGGGAAGTTGAAGCTCGGAACGTGAAGGTCCAGCTGTATCGGCGCTCGCATCGCAAGCACGCTACCCGGCGGGCGGCGAGCTCCATCGCTCGCCGGCCCGCCTGGTTCGCGATCGCCTATGCCGATCCAAGAGCGACCTCGGCCGGCGCAGCGGACGGCTCGACGCGGAGCAGGCGCGCGGGCCGGCGCGGGAGCCACCAGTTCCAGCGTCCGAGGATCGCCACCGCGGCCGGCGCCAGGACGCCGCGGATCAGCGTCGCGTCGAGCAGGATGCCGCCACCGAGCGCAGTGGCGAACATCTTGGCCTCGGTGCCCGGACCCGCAGCCATGGCGGCAAACGCGAGGCCGAGGATCAGCGCGGCGCTGGTCACCAGCCGCCCCGTGCGGCCGATCCCTTCGATCACCGCCGCGTCGGTGGAGCCGGTGCGGTCGTACGCCTCGCGCATCCGGCTGATGATGAAGACCTGGTAGTCCATCGAGATGCCGAACAGGAACGCGAACACGACGATCGGCATCTCCACGTTGATCGAGCGGGTCGCCTCGATGCCCCAGATCGCGTCGGATCCCCAGCCGTGCTGCCAGACGAGGACCATCAGTCCCCACGCGGCGGCGACCGAGAGCAGGTTCAGCACGACGGCCTTGAGCGGCAGGATCAGCGAACGGAACGCGCGCGCGAGCAGGACAAACGTCAGCCCGGAGATCAACGCGATCACGAGCGGGAAGTTGCCGTAGACGGCGTCGAGGAAGTCGGCGCTCTGCGCGGCCTCGCCGCCGGTGACCACGTCGGCGGGCAGCGCCCGCTGCGCAGCGCGGACGCGGTCGAGTGTCGCCCGGCCCGCGGGTGAGTTGCCGTCCGCGGCCGGGATGACCGCGACCAGCGCCGTGCCGTCGCGACGCCACTCGCGCGGCGCCACCGCGGCACGCACGCCGTCGACGCCGGCGAGGGCGTCAGCGACGGCCTCGGGATCCCCGGAGCGGACGAGCGCGTCGAACGGCGAGAGCGGGCCGGTGCCGATGCCCGAGTCGGTGAGCCGCTCGAGACCTGCCCGCGCCGCACCCGACTGCGCCAGCGAGTCGGCACGCGGGTTCCCGAGCTGGATCGTCGAGGCGGCGAAGGCCAGTGCACCCAGCACGGCCATCGACAGGACGGCCGCTGTCCAGCGGTTGCGCACGACGAGCCGGGCCCAGCCCGACCACCATTGGCCGGCCCGATCCTCGCGGCGGATGCGAGGCCAATCGAGCTTCGGCCCGATCGTGGCGAGGACGACCGGCAGCAGCGTGATCGCGACCACCACGCTGACGAGCGGGATCAGCATGCCGGCAATGCCGATGCTGCGCAGGAACGGCACGGGCAGGACCACGAGCGCCAGCAGCGAGATGCCGACGGTTGTGCCGCTGAACACGACCGCGCGGCCGGCATGTTGCATCGCCTCGACGACGGCCTGCTCGTTGGACACACCGGTTCGCCGGCGCTCCTCGCGCCAGCGCACCACGACCAGGAGCGCGTAGTCGATCGCGATTGCCAAGCCGATCAGCGCGATCAGGAACTTGACGATGACCGAGACGTCGGTGACGGTCGCCAGCGGCCAGACCAGCAGGAACGTCGCCGGGATCGCGACGACCGCCATCAGCAGCGGCACGATTGCCATGAACGACGCGAAGACGAACGCGAGCACGATCAGTGCGCCCGCAGCCGCCAGCAGAGCCCCGACCAGCACGCTCGTTCCCGCGCTCTCGCCACCGTCGGCAGCGGCGGCGCGGAGAGCGTTCAGGCCGGTGACCTCGACGGGGGACCCGCCCACGGTGACGCCGGCGAGCGCCGCCTGTGCGGCACGCGCCTCGGCCTGACCCGGGTCGACCCCGCCGACGGCCGGGATCGAGACGAGCGCGAATGTGGTGCGGCCGTCGTCGGAGACGAAGGCGCGGTCGTGAGTGGAGGCGTACGAGGCCAGTCGCGCATCCGGGAGTGCGGCCTTGACCTTCGCAAGGGCGGTCTCCAGCTGGTCGGTGACACCAGGGGAGTCGACCGTCTTTCCCACCGGGAGCGTCACCACCGGCACGAGCGGTGCGGAATCACCGCCGTTGCCATAGATCGCCACGACGCGGCTGTTCGTGATGGACGCCTCGCCGCCCGGAACGTCGAACTGGTCCGAGAGCGCATCGCCGGCCGGCCGCATCGCCGCCACCCCGGCGAGGGTCAGGACCAGCCACAGCCCCACGACGAGTCGCTTGTGGGAGAGCACCCAACGCGTGAGAGTCGTCATCGCCTTGCGTTCGGACATCGGGCCCATTCCCTCCTGGACGTACGTTGTAAGCTTACGGTGTAAGTGTTACACGTACACTGTAAGTCTGTCAAGCACGACCGCTCGTGGACGTACGCTGCATCGAGCGAGCGGGGGAGGTGGACCTAATGGCTGTCAGGGCCCCAGGGAGCACAAAACGGCGCACACCGCTCACCCGCGAGCGGGTGCTTCGCGCCGCGATCGAACTCGCCGACCAGGGCGGGTTCGAGCTGCTGACGATGCGCAAGCTCGCAGGCGCGCTCGGCGTCGAGGCGATGTCGCTCTACAACCACGTGGCGAACAAGGACGACCTGCTCGACGGCATGGTCGACATCGTCTTCAGCGAGATCGAGCCGCCGTCGACGGGCGGCGACTGGAAGACCGCCATGCGCGAGCGCGCGCTCTCGACCCGCGCGGCCCTGGGGCGGCACCGCTGGGCGATCGGCCTGATGGAGGGACGTACGAGCCACGGGCCGGCGAACCTCACCCTCCACGACGCTGTGCTCGGCTGTCTGCGCGCGGCCGGGTTCTCGCTCGAGATGACCGTCCACGCGTACTCCGTCCAAGACGCCTACATCTACGGGTTCGCTCTCCAAGAGGGCGACATGTCGTCCGACAGCCCGAGCGATTTCGCGCTGGAGGCGCAGCGGCAGATGCGCGAATACCAGGCGGTGCTGGCCGAGTATCCACATCTCGTCGAGGTCGTCGGTGGGCACGTCGCCAAGGCGGGCTACGACTACGAGAGCGAGTTCGTGTTCGGGCTCGACCTGATCCTCGAAGGGCTCGACCGGCTGCGCGGATGACGGGGCCGGAGCTGCTGCTGCTGGCAGCCGCGGGCGTGGTCGCCGGCGCGGCCAGCGCGATGGCGGGTGGAGCGTCGCTGCTGACATTCCCCGTGCTCCTGGCGCTCGGGCTGCCGCCGCTGGCCGCGAACGTCACCAACACGACCGGCCTCGTCCCGGTCGCGGTCGGCGCAGCGCTCGCCTCGCGCGAGGAGCTTGAAGGCCAGCGCGACCTGATGATCTTCCTGAGCCCCCCGATGATCGCCGGCTCGCTGGCCGGGGCAGCGATCCTGCTACTGGCTCCGCCCGGTGTATTCGAGGCGATCGTGCCGTTCCTGATCGGCGGCTCGGCGCTGTTGCTGCTCGCGCAACCCTGGATCATCGCCCGCGCAGGGCGCCGCCTGCGGGACGGCAGCCGGCGCGGGTCTTGGATCGCAGCGGGCTGCGTCGCCGTCTACGCGGGCTACTTCGGCGCGGCCGCGGCGGTCCTCTTCATGGCGCTCGTGGGGTTGTTCACGACCGTGTCGATGCACCGCCTCAACGCGCTCAAGAACGTCCTCTTCGGCGTCTGCAACGCCTTCGCCGCCGGCATCTTCGCGCTCGTCGCCCCGGTGCACTGGCCCGCCGCCTGCGCGCTTGCGCTCGGGAGCATGGCCGGCGGCGCGGGCGGTGTGCGAATCGTTCGCCGCATCCCGGCCCGGCCGCTGCGCATCGGGGTCGGGCTCATCGGCCTCACGATCGCCGCGTGGCTGCTCGTCAAGGGCACCTGATCGCTTTGCGGACAATCTGAACGCTGTGTATAGATTTCTTGTACACTGCGTTCACGCCATGAGGAACCACCGTGATCCCGCTGACTTCGAAGCCCTGTACCGCGACTATGCGCCGCTCGGCCGGCAGGTCGCCCAGAAGGTGCTCGACGACCCGGCAGCGGCCGAGGACGTCGTACAGGAGATCTTCCTTCAGCTCTGGCGCAACCCGAGCTCCTACAACCCGGCGCGCGGGCCGATGCGAAGCTACGTGTCGATGGTCGCCCGCAGCCGCTCGATCGATCGCTGGCGCTCGCGCGCGGCGGAGCGGGCCGCGCTCGAGCGGCTCGGCACCGAAGCCCGCACCGAGGCGCGCGACAGCGTCGCCGGCGCCGATCAGCGTGCGCTCGACGCCGAGCGGCGCAGGGAGCTGATGTCGGCGGTCGTGCGGCTGCCGTCCGAGCAACGCGACGCCGTCGTGCTCGCGTATTGCGGCGGCCTGACGGCGCGTGAGATCGCCGACGGCGCCGAGCTGCCGCTCGGCACGGCGAAGAGCCGCATCCGCCTTGGCCTTTCCCGTGCGCGCGAGCTGCTGAGCGAGGCGGCATGAAGCAGGCGCCCGGCGATCGCGGCTTCGCGATCGGGGAGCTCGTAGAGCGAACCGGCGTCAGCGAGGGGACGCTGCGGATGTGGGAGCGCCGGCACGGCTTCCCGGTGCCGCAGCGGCTGCCGAGCGGCCACCGGCGCTACAGCGAGTCGGACGCCGAGGACGTCGCAGAGCGTGCTGCGCGAGCGCGCCGCGGGCATGTCGCTCGCCGCCGCGATCGCCCGCGTCACCGAAGCGCCGCCGAGCGTCGCGGAGTCGATCTTCGCCGGGCTGCGGCGCAGCCTGCCGGAGCTGCAGCCGCTGGCGCTGCGCAAGGGCGTGCTGCTCGCGCTCAGCCGCGCGATCGAGGACGAGAGCTGCGCGCAGGCGGAGCGACCGCTGCTGTTCGGCTCGTTCCAGCGCGAGCGCTTCTACCGTCAATCGGAGCGGCGCTGGCATGACTTCGCCCGCACCGCCGACCTGGCCGTCGTGTTCGCCGACTTCGATCGAGCGCACGTGCCCGACGAACGGCCCGGTGGAGCTGCCGATCGACCGCTCCGGACCGCTGACGCGCGAATGGGCGGTGGTCTGCGAGGCGCCCGGGCACGCCGTCTGCCTCGCCGGCCTGGAGCTGCCCGCGCTGGAGCCGCGCGAGCGATGCGGCGCGCGAGTTCGAGGTGCTCTGGAGCGTCGAGCCCGCGGCCGTGCACGCGGCGGCGCAGATCTGCCTGGGCCTGGCGCGGCAGGCGGCGCCGGAGCTCGTTCGACCGCTTCGGCGACGGCAAGACGCGACTGCCGTCAGGCCCGGTCTCCGACCAGCAGCTGCGCCTTGCGAGCGCGATCACCACGCGCACGTTGCGCGCGCTGGCCTGAGCGATGACCGACGGCTACTTCACCGACGACTCGATGCTGCGGCGCGTCAACAGCGAGCGCGCGCTCGCGCTGGCGGGCCCGCGCGCGCTGCTGATGCAGGCCGCGCACCCGCTCGCCGTCTCCGGCCTGCTGGCGCACTCGACGGCGCTGGACGAGCCGTACGAGCGGCTCGCGCGCACGGCGCAGGTGCTGAGCACGATCGGCTTCGGCTCGCGCGCGCGATGCCGACCGCGTGACGGCGCACGTGCGCGCGATGCACCGCCGCGTGCGCGGCGCGATCGCCGCAGCCGGTCGGGCCGTATCCGGCCGGCGCGCGCTATCGCGCCGACGATCCCGAGCTGCTGCTGTGGGTGCTGTTCACGCTCGTCGACTCAGCCGTCGTCGTCTACCGCAAGTACGTCGGCAGCATGAGCCGCACGCAGGAGGAGGCGCTGTGGGAGGACTATCGCGTCGTCGGGCGGCTGTTCGGCCTGCGCGACGCGCGACATGCCCGCGACGCTCGAAGCGCTCGAGTCGCTACCGGCGCGAGATGCTCGACGGCGAGCGCCTGCTACGTCAGCGACTGGGCGCGCGAGCGCGCGCGCCAGATCGTGCTCGAGCCGCCCGTCCCGTGGATGGCGCGACCGCTGCTCGAGACCGTCAACTTCATCACGGTCGCGCTGCTGCCGGATCGCATCCGCGAGCAGTACCGCTTCTCGCTCGCTGCCGCCGGTGATCGTGCGCAAGGCGCTCGTCAGCGGCGGCGCCGAATACGTCAAGCGAGCCGTGATCCCGTTCATCCCGGAGCGGCTGCGGCTCGTGCCCGCCGCCCGCGCCGCCGCTGCCGCCTAGCCCAGCTCGAGCACAGAGAGCGTGTTGCCGGCCGGGTCCTTGAACCAGGCGATATTCGGGCCCTCGTCGCGGAAGATCCCCTTCTCGTCCTGCTCGAACTCGTCGTAGCGCTCGAACTGCACGCCACGCTGCGCGAGCGCGTCGACGGCCGCGTCGATGTCGTCGACCGGGAAGTTCAGGATCGTGTAGTCCGCGGGCGTGTGGTCGTCCTTGGGGTAGACCAGCGTCTCGCGGTCGCCGGCGATGTGCAGCGTCAGCAGGCCGTACTCCTCGGACGTCTTGATCCCGAGCGTCTCGCCGTAGAACTGGCGCGCCTTGTCGATGTCGTCCACGGCGAAGCCGCTGAATGCCTTGGTGTCGGCGAACATCTGTCGCTCCTTGCGATCGGGTGTGTGCAGACTATGGACCGGACCGGGCGCGCGAACTCATCGGGCGCCTTCGTGAGATTGTTCGCACGATGAGCGAAGCGCTGCACCACGAGGCGGCCGGCCCCGACGAAGCGCACGTCGTGCTGCTGGGCAGCTCGCTCGGCACGACGCTGGAGATGTGGGACGCGCAGGCCGGTCCGCTGTCGGAACGCTTCCGCGTCGTGCGCTTCGACCACCGCGGTCACGGCCGCTCGCCCGTCCCGCCGGGTCCGTATGCGATCGCCGATCTCGGCGGCGACGTGCTTGCCCTGCTCGACACGCTAGGCGTCGAGCGGGCGTCGTACTGCGGGATCTCGATCGGCGGCATGGTGGGCATGTGGCTTGCCGCGCACGCGCCCGAGCGGATCGATCGCCTCGTGCTGCTCTGCACGGCCGCGCAGCTGCCTTCGGAGCCGTGGGTCGAGCGCGCCGCGGTGGTCGAGCAGGCCGGCGGCACCGAGGTGGTGGCCGATACGGTCGTGGCCCGCTGGCTCACGCCGGAGTACGCGCGCGCACACCCCGACGCGCTGGCGGCGTTGCGGGCGATGCTGGTCGCGTCCCCGCCCGCGGGCTATGTCGCGTGCTGCCGTGCGATCGAGCGGATGGACCTGCGCGCCGACCTGGCGCGCATCCGGGCGCCGACGCTGGTGGTCGGCGCGGCGCAGGACCTCGCGACGCCGCCCGAGCACGCCGAGCGGATCGCCGCGGCGATTCCGGGAGCGCGGCTGGAGGTGCTCTCACCGTCGGCGCACATCGCCGCCGTCGAGCGCGCGGACGACGTGACCCGCCTGATCGGTGAGCACCTTTCGCGTCACGGCTAGGCCGTGGCGCCGGCCGGCCCGCGCACGAGGCGGATTCCGCGGAGTGTGCGCACCGCACGCGTCCGCCGCGACTGCTCGACGCTGTGCTGCCGCTGTGCAGCCGCGGCGGCGATCTCCGTCTGGCGCGCGCGAATGATCTCGTAGTAGATGTGGCCTGAGGGCATCTGATTGGTCTCTTCCGTTTTGGGTTTGCTCTCTTGAAACGGCGCCCGGCGGCGCGTTATTCCCCATAGGCTTGCTGCATGAGCACAGGCACGCGCTCACGCCTGCTCGCCGTCGCCCGCGGCGACGCCGAGCCCGACCTGGTCGTCACCGGCGCACGCGTGTTCAGCGCGTTCACGCGCGAGTGGCTCGACGGCGACGTCGCGGTCGCAGACGGCCGCATCGCCGGTATCGGCCGCTACGACGGTGGCGAGCGGATCGACGGCGCGGGGCGCTTCCTCGTGCCGGGGCTGATCGACGCGCACCTGCACATCGAGTCCTCCAAGCTGCTGCCGGCCGAGTTCGCGCGCGTCGTCGTCGCGCGCGGCACGACCGCCGTCGTCTGCGACCCGCACGAGATCGCCAACGTGCTCGGCGCCGAAGGGGTGCACTGGCTGCTCGACGCGGCCGGCGGACTGCCGCTGCGCGTCTTCGCGATGGCGCCCTCGTGCGTTCCCGCGAGCGCGCTCGAGTCGCCGCGCGGTCCGCTCGGCCCGCAGGAGATGGCTGACATCCTGGGCCACGAGCGGGCGATCGGCGTTGCCGAGGTGATGGACTTCCCGGCGCTGATCGCGGGCTCTGCCGACGTGCTCGCGAAGGTCGCGCTGCACGCTCACGTCGACGGCCACGCGCCGGGGGTGACGGGGGCGGCGCTTGACGCTTATGCGGCCGCGGGGATCCGCTCGGACCACGAGTCGACGACCTGGGAGGAGGCGCTCGAGAAGCGCCGGCGCGGACTCTGGGTGCTGTTGCGCGAGGCCTCTAACGCGCGCAACCTGAGCGCGCTGCTCGAGCTCGTCCGGCGCTACGGGCCC
This sequence comes from uncultured Solirubrobacteraceae bacterium, assembly GCA_963721315.1. Lineage (GTDB taxonomy): Bacteria > Actinomycetota > Thermoleophilia > Solirubrobacterales > Solirubrobacteraceae > DASQMT01. The sequence continues at coordinate 412,644 of CAVRIU010000004.1, read as the reverse complement.
GAGCACTGCGCGTTCTGCACCGACGACCGCGAGCCGGACACGCTGCTGCGCGAAGGCCACATCGACGGCATGTGCTCGCGCGCCGTGGCGGAGGGGATCGCGGCCGAGGACGCGCTCGTGATGGCGACACTGCACGCGGCACGCTGCCACGGGCTCGCCGAGCTCGGCGCGATCGCGCCCGGGTTCCACGCGGACATGGCGCTGCTCGACGACATCGAGTCGTTCCGCGCCGCGGTCGTGATCGCCGGCGGCGCGGTGGCCGCGCGCGACGGGGAGACGCTCGATTTCGAGGCGCCGCCCGTGCCCGGCTGGGTGCGCGGCAGCGTGCACGCGGCGGCGCTCGCCGCCGACGCGTTCGACCTCGGGCCAGGAGGCGAGTGGGTGCGTGTGATCGAGATCGTGCCGGGCCAGCTGATCACCGTCGCCGCGCACGAGCGGCCGGCGCTGCGCGACGGGCGCGTCGTCGCCGACGCCGGGCGCGACCTCGCCAAGCTCGCGGTGATCGAGCGCCACCACGCCACCGGGCGGATCGGCGGTGGGCTGGTGCGCGGCTTCGGGCTACGCAGCGGCGCGTTCGCCTCGACCGTCGCGCACGACGCGCACAACATCGTCGTCGCCGGCGTCGACGATGCGAGCATGACCGCCTGCGTGCAGCGCTTGATCGAGCTCGGCGGCGGGATCGCGGTGGCCGATCGAGGAGTGGTGCGCGGCGAGCTCGCGCTGCCGGTGGCGGGCCTACTGTCCGAGTGGCCGGCCGCAGCCGTAGTTGCGCGCATCGACGAGCTGGGCGAGCTGCTGCTCGCACCAGGGAGTTGCGATCGAGGCGCCGTTCATGACGCTCAGCTTCCTCGCCCTCTCGGTGATCCCCGACCTCAAGCTGACCGACCACGGGCTCGTCGACGTGGCCAACTCCCGCGTCGTTCCGCTGGTGGTGGCCTGATGGCGATCCCGTGCATCCTCGACTGCGACCCGGGTCACGACGACGCGATCGCCATGCTGCTCGCAGCCGCGCACCCGGCGCTCGCGCTGCGCGCGATCACGACCGTCGGCGGCAACGCCCCGCTCGACAAGGTCACGCTCAACGCGCGCCGCGTCTGCACGCTGGCCGGGATCCGCGACGTGCCGATCGCGGCCGGCGCGGAAGGGCCGGCGGGCGGGACGCTGGAGCCGGCCGCCGACGTGCACGGGGAGAGCGGGCTCGACGGCCCCGAGCTGCCGGCAGCGGACGTGGCGCTCGACGCGCGCCGCGCGGACGAGCTGATCGCGGACGAGCTCGCAGCGGCCTCCGCGCCCGTGACGCTGATCGCGACAGGGCCGCTGACGAACATCGCCGCGGCGCTCGAGCGGGTCGACCACGAGCAGATCGGCGAGATCGTCTGGATGGGCGGGTCGACCGAGCGCGGCAACCGCACCCCGTACGCCGAGTTCAACGCCTGGGTCGATCCCGTCGCCGCCGCGGCCGTGCTCGCGAGCGGCATCCCGTTCACGATGGTCGGGCTCAACCTGACCCACCAGGCGCTTGCGACCGCGGAGGTGATCGCCCGCATCGGGGCGCTCGGCACGCCGCTGGGCGACACCGTCGCGGGCTGGCTCGACTTCTTCGGCTCGACCTATCGCAGCCTGTTCGGGGCCGACGCGCCGCCCGTTCACGACCCGTGCGCGGTCGCGCTGCTCGCGGCGCCGGGCGTCGTGCGCTGCGTCGACGTCTTCATGGCGATCGAGACCGAGGGCCGCTGGACGCGCGGCGCGACCGTCGTCGACCTGGGCGGCCGGCTGCGGCGCAAGCCGAACGCGCGCGTGGCCGTCGAGCTCGACGTCGAGCGCTTCTGGGACATGGTGGTGGAGGCGATCGAGCGGCTCGGGCGCGCCGTGGGCCTGGGCGAACGTCAACTGCGGCATTAAAGGGAGGGTTTGAAGTGCCGTGGCGGTCAGTCCGGGATGTCGGGCGCGTTGCGACTTTGCGTCGCCTAGCGACGCGAACTCGCAACTGGGCCGCCCCGCGGGCGGCCTGCGACGAGTTGACGTCGCATAGCGACGTCAACTCGTCAGACGTCTGCCGCGGCCGCGCGCGCGTCCGCCGCCGTACTCGCCCCGCAAGCCGCCGTCCACTCCCTGACCCCCTTTAATGCGGCAGTTGACGTTCGAGCCGCAACCAACGGCTACTGCTCGTCAGCCGCCCGCGTGCGGTCGTGCACGTGGCCGCCGGGCCGGTCGTGCAGTCGTAGCGCGGTGAACGGCTCGAAGCGCGAGGCCACCTCGACCGCAGTTCCATCGCGCGCCGCGCGGCCGGCCGCGGTGATCACCTCGAGCACGTGCACGTCGATCGCCGGCGTCGGCGAGCGGCGGGCGGCCGCTGTGCAACGCGGCGACGGCCTCGCGCAGCCCGTCGGTCCAGAGCCAGGTCGTGTCGTCGGGCTCGCGCACGGTCCAGGTCTGCGCGTCCTCGCGCCACAGCTCGATGCCCTGCGGATCCCAGTCGTCGCCGAGCAGGTTCGCGGTCCCCTCGGTGCCGTAGAGCTCGATCGCAGGCCGCCGGTAGCGCACCGTGGCGTGAGAGGCCAGCATCGAGGAGAGCGCACCGCCGGTATGCCGCAGCAGCACCTGCCAGGTGTCGGGATCCCGCGCGACGACGGTGCGCCCGCCGATCTCGCGCTCGCGCCGGCCGTGCGCCGCGGCGGCGCGGACCTCGGAGACCGGCCCGAGCAGCGCCGCGAGCGACTTGAGGTTGTAGATGCCGACGTCGCCGAGCGTGGCCAGCTCGTCCTCGTGGTACCACGCCGCCCCGCTCGAGCCGGGGTTGCCGTAGTGCGCCCGCGCGGCGTGCACATGCCCGATCGCGCCGTCCGCCAGCAGCGTCCAGAGCCGCCGGAAGGTCGGGCTGAGATGCACGAACGGCGCCGCCAGCAGCATCCGGTCTCGTGCACGCGCGCGGTCGAACAGCGCCTGCGCCTCGGCGGCGGTCGGGGCGAGCGGCTTCTCGCACAGCACGTGGCGGCCGGCGTCCAGCGCGGCACGCACCAGCTCGGCGTGGGTCGCCGGCGGCGTGATGATCACGACCAGCTCGACCCCCTCGGCGTGCAGCACCTGATCGAGACGCTCGACGACACGCGCGCCCGGCCGCCGCGCGAGCAGCGCATCGCGCACCTCCGCGCGCCGGGCGTGGATCGGACCCGCGACGGCGAGCCCGCGCGGCGTCAGCCGGTCGAGCGCCTGCAGGTACGCCGGCAGCACGTTGCCGGCGCCGATGAAGCCGACCCTGACGGGCCCGCGCGACGGGGTCATGCGGTCACCGGTCACGTCGCGTAGGGCGCTGACGTCGCCATCGCCAGCGCGCCGAGCTCGCTGCGTCATGCGCGCCCTGCCGGCGTCCGATCGCCGCGCGCCGAGCTCCCTGTCATGTCGCGCACTGCCGGCGTCGCGATGCCCGACCGACCCGTGCTATACGCCCTCGATGCCGCACCGCCGCCAAGCCCTCGCAGTCCGCGCCGCCGGGGTCCTGCCGGCGTTCGTCGCGCGGCGACTCGCCGGAGCGGCGGCGACAACGGGCGGCGGGCCGATCGAGCCGGACCTTGCCCTGCTGCTCCGGCTCGTCGAGCGGTTCCGCTGGCCCGAGCTCGAGCGCATGTCCGCCGCCGCGGCGCAGGCGGAGGCGCGTCGCGAGGGCGCCGTGCTCGCGGGGCGCAAGCTGCGGGTCGCGAGTGCGCGCGCTCGAGCTTCCCGGCCCGGCGGGCCCGCTCGCGGCGAGGCTCTACGAGGCCGGCGGCGACAGCCTGATCGTGTGGCTGCACGGAGGCGGCTGGGTGCTGGACGACCTCGACAGCCACGACGCGCTCTGCCGCCGGTTCGCCCGGACCTCGGGAGCGAGCGTGCTCGCCGTGGACTATCGCTGCGCGCCCGCCGCTCGCTTCCCGGCCGCCGCCGACGACGCGGTCGCGGCGGTCCGCTGGGCGCATGACCATGCTGCCGAGCTGGGTGCGGATCCCGGGACGCGTCGGCATCGGCGGCGACAGCGCGGGCGGCAACCTCGCCGCGGTCACGGCGCTCGCGCTGCGCGATGCCGTCGCGTTCCAGGTGCTGCTCTACCCGTCAGCCGACGTCTCCCGCGAGCACCCGAGCTACGCCGTCTTCGAGCACGGGCCGTGGCTGACCGCCGCGCAGATGCGCTGGTTCCGCGCGCACTACCTCGGCGACGCGACGGCGGCGGAGGACCCGCGCGTCTCGCCGCTGCTCGCCGACGACGTCTCGGGTGCCCCGCCGGCATACGTCGGCATCGCCGGCGTCGATCCGCTGCGCGACGAGGGAGTGGCCTACGCGCGGCGGCTCGAACAGGCAGGTAACGAGGTCTCGCTCGACGTCCTGCCGGAGCAGCTGCACGGGTACGCCACGCTGGCGGGAGTCAGCCGCAGCGCTCGCGCCGCCACGCTGCGGGCGGCGTCTGGGTCCGCGCGCGTCACCAGTGACTCCCGAGCGCGACGGTGATCGCCTCGCCGTTGACCGCGCTCGCCGCGTCGCCGGCCAGGAAGCCGACGACGCTCGGCGATCTCGTCCTCCTCGACGATCCGGCCCGACGGGTACTCCGCCGCCCGCTCGGCCCAGACCGTCCTCGACGTCGACCCCCAGCTCGCGCGCCTTGCGCTCGGCGTCGCGCTCCGCCATCTCCGTGCGCACCCAGCCCGGCAGCACGGCGTTGCAGGTGACGCCGAACGGCGCGACGTCGTGCGCGACGGATCGCATCAGCCCGATCACGCCGTGCTTGGACGCGCAGTACGGACCGAGCGACGTCGCGCCGACCTGGCCGGCGGTCGACGAGATCATCACGATCCGGCCCCAGCGCGCGGCCAGCATGTCGGGCACCGCGAGGCGCGTGAGCTCGAACGGCGCGTCGAGGTTGATCGCCAGCGAGGCCGCCCAGCCCGCGCGATCCTGCTCCCAGATCGGCCGGTCGTGCCAGCCGCCGCGGCCGGCGTTGTTGACCAGGATCGCGATCGGCCCGAGCCGCGAGCGGGTCGCCTCGATCGCCTGCGCGCAGCCGTCGGGGGTGTCGAGGTCCGCGGCGAGCGCCTGGATCCGCGGCTGCTCGGCGTGCAGCGCGGCGAGCGCGCCGGCGTCGCGCGCGACCGCCATCACCCGCGCGCCGCCGCGTGCGAGGGCGAGCGCGATCGCGCGCCCCATGCCGCGGCTCGCGCCGGTCACGAGCGCGACCCGCTCAGCCACGCGCCGCCGCTCCCGCGTGGACCACACGCGCAGCGCGGCGACCGCGGCGGCCGGGTCGTCGCTGCCCCAGACGTTGCGGCCGTGCGCCACGCCCGCCGCGCCGGCCTCGAGCGCCGCGCGCACGGTCGCGAGCAGCGCGTCGCGCTCGCCGGTGAGGTCGCCGCCCGCCAGGATCACCGGGACGTCGCAGCGGCTCACCTCCGCCATCGCGCTCCGGCGGGTCCGGCATCGTCGTCTTGACGACGTGCGCGCCGAGCTCGGCGCCGGTGCGCGCCGCGGCGGCGATCGCGAGCGGCGCGTCGAGCACCGGGTACTGCGGACCGCCGACCGGCATGATCTCGCAGACGTAGGGGAGGCCCGCGCGATCGGCCGCCGCCGCGACCTGCGCCGCGGTCCGCAGCGCGGCCAGCTCGAACGGCGCGCCGAGCTGCACGTAGGTGAGCACCGCCGCCGCGCCGAGCCGCTCCGCGTCGTCGACGCGTGTAGGCGGCGACGTACTCGGTCGACGGATAGGAGCCGCCGATCGTGACGGTCGTCAGGTCGAGCTTGAGGATCGGCTTCGCCGCGCCGAACGCGTCGCGAAAGTCGCGCAGCGTGCCGTAGGAGCAGATGATCGCGTCGGCGCCCGCGGCGCTCACCGCGACGCAGCAGCGCGCCGCGATCCTCCAGCCCGGCGGCAGGGCCAGGAGTAGAGCGGGTGGTCGACCGCGACCACGAGCAGCCGGCCGTCGGGCGCGAGCAGGCGGTCGGCGAGGCTCACGGCAGCAGCACCGTCTTGAGGCTGCGCTGCTCGCGCACCGCGTGCAGCGCCGCCGCGACGCCCGTCGAGCCCGGTGCGGTCGCTCACGAGCTGCTCGAGCGGCAGCTCGCCGGAGGCGAGCAGGTCGCGCGCCGCCTCGTAGTGCTCGTAGCGCTGGTGCGGCGGCGTCCCGATCCACTCGCTGCCGACCAGCGTGATCTCCTGGTAGTGGATGCGGTTGAGGTCGACCGCCGCGACGCCGTCGTCGCCGAAGCCGGCGAACAGCACGACCCGCCCGCCCGGCGCGCAGGCCGCGATCGCCTCGGCCGCCAGCGCGGCGCGCGCGACCGCGACGATCACGACGTCGGGCCCCGCTCCGTCCCAGCGCTCGGCGGCGGCGTCGCGCCAGCCGGCGGGCGCGACGGCAACCGCCGCGCCGAAGCGCGCGGCCAGCTCGCGGCGCTCCGCGCGCGGCTCGACCGCCAGCACGTCGGCGCCGGCGCGCGCGGCGACCGCCACGAGCTGCACGCCCATCGCGCCGAGCCCGATCACCGCGACGCGGCTGTCCCGGCCCGACGGCGCCCTGGTCGAGCACGCAGTGCAGGCAGTCGGCCAGCGGCTCCACGAAGACGGCGCGCTCGACGGGCAGCTCGCCGACCGGCAGCGCCCCGCGCGACCAGCCGCCGCGCTCGGTCGCGATCGTCGCGTACTCGGCGTAGCCGGCGTAGGTGTCGCCGTAGGCGCGCGCGCCGACCTCCCAGCCCGCGACGCCGTCGCCGACCGCCGCCACGCGCCCGACCCACTCGTGGCCCGGGTTGAACGGGTACGCGCCGTCGTTGACCCCGATCGCGAACTTGCGCGCGTCGGTCGGGCAGACGCCGCAGGCCTCGATCCGCACGAGCAGCTCGCCCGCGGCGCCGGCTCGGGGATCGGCACGCTGCTCGACGCGCACGTCGCCGATCCCGTGCAGGCGCGCGACCTGCATCGTCGCGGCGCTCACTGCGCCACCGCGGCGGGCCGCTGGTCGGCGGACGCCGGACCGGCGTCGTCGCTCCTGCCAGCAGCGGGTGCAGCCCGCGGTAGGACTCGTAGAGCGCGTCGAAGCGGCGGGCGCTGTCCGCGTCGGGCATGCACGGTGCGCTCGACCGCCCGCGCCACCGGCCGGCCGATCGCGGCCAGCGCCAGCAGCGCCGGGCCGACCGCCTCGCCGGCGTCGGCCACGACCTCGAGCGGCGCGCCGACGGCGTCCGCGGTCGCCTGCAGCCACGCGCCGTTGCGGACGCCGCCGCCGGTGACGCGCCAGCGCGCCGGCGCGGCGCCGGGCAAGCCGCGCGACGTGATCGCGGACCGCCAGCGCGAGCGCGTCCACCAGGCCGCGGTAGAGCTCCGCGGGGGAGACGTCGAGGCTGAGCCCGAGCACGGCGCCGCGCGCGCCGAGGTCCCAGACGGGCGTTCGCTCGCCGGCGAAGTAGGGCAGCACGAGGATGCCGCCGGCGCCGGGCGCGAGCGCCGCCGCCGCGCGGCGCAGCGCCGGCGCGATCGCCCGCCAGCGTGCGCTCGCCCCAGTCGAGCACCATGCCGCCGCTCAGCGTCCAGCCGCCGAGCAGCACGCCCGCGCCCGGATAGGGCGACACGCGAGCCCGGCGACCGGCTCGGCAGGCCGCCTGCGCGACACCCACGATCATCGTGCTGCCGAGCACGAGCCCGGCGTCGCCGGGCGCCGCGACGCCGGCGCCGGCGAGGTCGACGAAGCTGTCGTACGTGCCGGCGAGCACCGGCACGCCCGGCTGCGAGCCCGAGCAGCTCGGCGCCGCGCGCGTCGAGGCGCCCGGCGATCGGCGCCCGGGTCGAGCGCCGGCGGCAGCGGCGCCACCGGCTCGACGCCCGGCCAGACGTGATCGGCGCGCGTGACGGTGTCCATCACCGGCACGCCGATGCAGCGGCTGACGAGGAAGCCCGTGGCATCGAGCGCCCAGGCCGCGCGCGTCCGCAGCTCGGGCCGCTCCTCGACGACGCGCTGGAGCTGCGGCAGGGCATGGTCGGCGACGCGCGCGCCACCGTCGGGATCCAGACGGTCGCGCTGGACCTGCGCGCGCGCGTCGAGCGAGAACAGCGGCGCACGCGTGAGCGCTGCGCCGGCCGCGTCGACGAGCAGCGGCGCCGGTCCCAGCGCCGCGATCCCGACGGCTCCGATCCGCGGCGAGCCGGCGCTCGGCGATCGCGCCGCGCGCCGTCTCGCGCAGCCCGTCGAGCCAGTCCTGCGGGTCGTGCTCGGCGATCCCCGGCGCGCGGACGGCGCGGCTGATGCGACGCGCCGCGCGGTGCCCGCGAGCGTTCCGTCGGCCCGATCACGGCGGCCCGCACGCCACTGATCCCGACGTCGATCCCGAGCGCATGGGCCGCGGCGAGCGGCATCGGCGCGATCGTACAGCGCGTTCAAATAGAAAATCATTCAGTTCAGATGGTGCTACGTTGCGCGCGTGGCCGTCACGCCAGCCTCGCCCGCGGTGAAGCCGCGCATCCAGTCCGTCGCGCGCGCCATCGCGCTGCTCGACGAGATCGCCCACAGCCCGCCGGGCCGCACCGCGCAGGAGCTGACCGAGGCCGTCGGGCTGAGCCGCGCGACCACGTATCACCTGCTGCACACGCTCGCCGCCGCGGGCTACGTCGCCCGCGGGCCCGAGCACCGCTACCGGCTCGCGATCGGGATCAGCCCGCTCGTGCAGGCGTTCGAGCGCCACGTCCTGCCCGACGACCTGCTGCCGCTGGCGCGCGCGCTATCGGCGCGCACGGGGGAGACGGCCTACGTGGCGGCGCGCCAGGGCTCGGAGCTGGTGCTGCTGTGCAGCGTTCCCGGTCATCATCACGTCGCCGTGGCGAACAGCCCGCTGGGCCCGATCGACCACGGGCATGCGCGCGCCAGCGGCAAGCTGCTGCTCGCCCTGGCGCCCGAGGACGCGCGCGAGCGCTACCTCGCCGCGCACCCGCTGACGCGCATCACCCGGGCGACGATCACCTCGCGCGACGCGCTGCTGCGCGAGTTCGACCTGATCCGTGCGGCCGGCCACGCCTCCGACAGCGAGGAGTTCCACGAGGGCGTCTGCTGCCTGGCGGCGCCGCTCGGGCGCGGCGGGACGTCCTACGCGCTCGCCATGTCGGCTCCGAAGGAGCGCTGCGAAGCCCTGCGCGAGGAGTACCTCGCGGCGCTGCTCGCGCTCGCGGGCGACGCCAGCTAAGTCTCACTATTTGCTCCTGACCGTCTTTATTTGACATTCGCGTCGCGGAGCGAAGTAGCGTCGGCCCCGGGCGACGTCATGACCGTCTCCGAGCTCACGACGATGTCCGTGCTGCCGGCCTACCGGTCGATGATCACGATCCGTGGCTTCGAGGAGCGGGCGCTCGCGTTGCGCCGCGCGGACGAGATCGCGGGCTCGATCCATCTCTGCACGGGCCAGGAGGCGATCCCGGTCGGCGCGCTCGCGGCGCTCGAATCCGACCGATCGCGTCGTCGCCACCTACCGCGGCCACGGCTGGGCGATCGCCTGCGGCGTGCCGCTCGACGCGCTCATGGCGGAGGTCTGCCAGCGCGCGACCGGAGTCAACGGCGGGCGCGGCGGGTCCGCGCACCTGATGGCGCCGGCGCACGGCCTGCTGGGCGAGAACTCGATCGTCGCCGCCGGCGTGCCGATCGCCGCCGGCGCGGCGCTGGCGGCGCAGGTCGACGGGCAGCGGCCGCGTCGTGATCGTCAGCGTCGGCGACGGCGCGACGAGCCAGGGCGCGCTGCACGAGGCGCTCGTCTTCGCCGCCTTCAAGCAGCTGCCGCTGATCGTCATGTGCGAGAACAACGGCTGGTCGGAGATGACGCCGATCGACGCGATCGTGCCGGTCGAGCGGCTTGCCGAGCGCGCCGCCGGCTACGGGATCCAGGGCGTGACGATCGACGGCGACGATCCGGTCGTCGGTGCAGCGAAGCGGTCGCCGACGGCCGCCGCGCGCGCCCGCGGCGGCGGCGGTCCGAGCTTCATCGAGGCGCGCTGTCACCGGCTCGGCGCGCACTACAACGGCGATCGTCGAGCACTACCGGCCGCAGTCCGACCGCGACGCCGCGCTCGCCGCCGACCCGGTCGCCGCGCTGCGCGCGCCGGCTGCTCGCGAGCGGCACCGCCGAGGACGACGCTCGTCGGCGATCGAGCGCGCGGTCGCGGCGGAGCTCGACGCGGCCTGCGACGCCGCGCGTCGCCGCGCCGCCTCCCGACCCGGCCGGCGCGCGCGCGAGCACGTGCACGGGCCGCCGGCCGCGGCCGCCGCCGCGGGCGAGCCCGGCGGCGAGCAGGAGCTGACGTACGTCAAGGCGGTCACCGAGGCGCTGCGGCGCGAGCTGGCGCGCGCGCCCGGAGGTCGTCGTCTACGGCGAGGACGTCGGCGCCTCGGGCGGCATCTTCGGCGCGACGCGCGGGCTGCAGGAGGAGTTCGGCGCCGAGCGCGTCTTCGACAGCCCGATCGCCGAGTCCGCGATCCTCGGCTCGGCGCTCGGGGCGGCGCTCGAGGGCTGCGCCCGTGGTCGAGATCATGTGGGGCGACTTCCTGCTGGTCGCGCTCGACCAGCTCGATCAACCAGGCCGCGAACGTGCGCTACGTGAGCCGCGGGCAGGCACTGCGCGCCGCTCGTCGTGCGCACGCAGCAGGGTGCGACGCCAGGCTCCTGCGCGCAGCACTCCCAGAGCCTCGAGGCGCTGCTCGCGCACATCCCGGGGCTGCGCGTCGGGCTCGCCGCGACGCCGCAGGACGCGCACGCGATGCTGCGCGCCGCCGTCGCCGACGACGACCCGGTGATCCTGTTCGAGTCGCGCGCGCTCTACCAGCACAAGGGCGACGGTCGCGCTGGGCGGCGAGCGCGAGGGCGTCGGCGGCGCGCGCGTGCGCCGCAACGGCGGCGACGTCGCGATCCTGAGCTGGGGGCGCACCGCGCTGCTGGCCGAGCAGGCGGCCGAACAGCTCGCGGCCGACGGCATCGAGGCGACGGTGCTCGACCTGCGCTGGCTCGCGCCGCTCGACGACGCCGCGATCGTCGCGGCGGTCGAGCGCACCGGGCGCGTGCTCGTCGCGCACGAGGCGAACGTCACCGGAGGCTTCGGCGCGGAGATCGCGGCGCGGATCGGCGAGACGCTGTTCGACTCGCTCGACGCACCGGTCCGGCGGCTCGGCGCGCCCGACACGCGGATCCCGCCGGCGCCGGGCCTGCAGGCGGCGCTGCTGCCGTCGGCGGAGGCGATCGTGCGGGCGGCGACGGAGCTCGTGCGGATGGGTTGATGGGGCGTTGACCAGCGGAGGAGGAGAGACAGTGACCAACGACGAGATCCTGCAGGCGATGGTCCGACGGGCCACCCGCCGGCGCTTCCTGCAGCGCGCCGGGGCGCTCGGCGTCGGCGCGCTGGCGCTGCCGGGCCTGCTCGCCGCATGCGGCGACGACGACGAGAGGGCGGCTCGACGGCCACGGCCGAGAAGACGGCCGGCCCCGCAGAGGTCCCGGCGGCCAGCGGGCGGCTCGACTACCTCTCCTGGGAGGGCTACGACATCCCGGATGCGATGAAGGCCTGGCGGAAGGCCAACAACATCGAGATCAAGACGAACTACATCGCCAACCACGACGACATCCAGGCGAAGATCAAGGCCGGCGGCAGCGCCGGCGGGTTCGACATCATCACCTACTACCAGGGCTACAAGCCGCTCTACGCGCAGCTCGAGATCCTCAAGCCGATCGACGAGTCCAAGCTGCCGGAGCTCGCCAACCTGGACGAGTTCTGGGCCGGCGACCTGGGCAACTTCTGGGTCGACGCGGACGGCACGCGCACGGGCGTGCCCTGGACCTGGACGCCGCTCGGGATCAGCTACGACGAGTCGAAGATCGAGGCGCCGGCCTCCAACTACGACCTGCTCGACCCGAAGTTCAAGGGCAAGGTCGCGGTCGTCGACGACCCCACCGGCGCCTGGGCGATGGGCACGCACATCCTCGGCATGAAGCCCGACGAGGTCAAGAAGGCGGACCTCGCGAAGGTCAACGACTTCCTCTCGCAGATGATCGCCCAGTCCTCCGGCGTCTCGCCGTCGTTCGGCGACGTCACGACCAAGCTCACCTCGGGCGACGCGGTCGTCGCCTTCCAGGGCTGGACGGCGGTCAACCAGTTCGCCGCCGACGCCGGCACCAAGACGATCAAGTGGACGCTGCCGAAGGAGGGCGGCTTCACCGCCTGCGACTGCTGGGCGATCGCGTCGACTGCCGACAACGACGACGCGGTCTACTCCTGGATGAACGAGACGCTCAAGCCGGAGGTGCACGCCGCCGCGGCGAGCTACGTGATCGGCGGAGTCACGGTGGGCGACGCGTTCCCGTTCATGACCAAGCCCGTGCAGAAGCTCTACCCGAGCGACCAGGCGGCCGAGGTGCTCGAGCAGGCGCCGCTCTACAACAACCCGCCGGTCGAGTCCGACGAGTTCGTGACGTTCGAGGAAGTGCTGAAGAACTGGCAGGAGCTGAAGGCCGGGGCGGAGGCGTAGCCTCAGCGCATGAGCGCGGTCGCGCAGCCTCCCGCCGCGTCAGCCGCCCGCGCTCCCGCCCAGCGGGAGCGCGGCCTGCGGCTCGGCCCGGTGCTGCTGACGCTGCCGGCCGCGCTGACGCTGCTGGCGTTCCTGATCGCCCCGCTCGCCGCGTTCGCGGTCTACTCGTTCCTGACCGGCTCGCTGTACGAGGTGTCGGGACCGCTGACGCTCGAGAACTACCGCGAGATCGCGCAGTCGGAGCTCAACCGCACGCTCGCGCGCAACTCGGTGATCGTCGGCCTGCTGGCCGCGGTCAGCTCGGTCGTCGTCGCGCTGCCGATCGCCTACTGGCTGCGCTACACGAAGAGCCGCGACCAAGTCGCTGGTGCTGTTCCTGATCGTCGCGTCCTTCCTGGCCAGCTACCTCGTGCGGATCTACGCCTGGCGCACGATCCTCGGCGCCGAGGGCGTGATCAACAGCGGCCTCGGCGCGCTCGGGATCGTCGACGAGCCGCTGACGTTCCTCGTCTTCAACCGCTTCGCGGTCACGCTGGCGCTCGTGCACATCTACCTGCCCTACGTGATCCTCGTGATCTACGCCGGGCTGGGACCGCTGCAGCCGGCCTACCTCGAGGCGGCGCAGGATCTCGGCGCCGGCTGGGTGCAGCGCTGGCGGCGCGTCGTGCTGCCTGCGGTGGCGGCGCCCGCGGCGAGCGCGCTGCTGTTCGTGTTCGTGCTCTCGGCCGCGGACTACGTGACGCCGCAGTTCCTCGGCGGCACGTCGAACGTGATGATCGGCGTCCAGGTCCAGGTCGCGTTCCAGGGCACGGGCGACTACGCCGGCGGCGCCGCGATCTCGTTCGCGCTGCTCGCCGGCTTCCTGATCTGCTACGGCGTCGTCGCGCTCGGGCTGCGGCTCGCAAAGCTCGACCGGCTGCGGTTCGCCTCGTGAGGCCCGGGCGCTTCACCGGGCTCGTCACCGTCGCGGGCATGCTCTTCCTCTGGCTGCCGCTGCTGGTGGTCGTGCTGTTCAGCCTGCACAAGACCGCGTCGCTCTCGTTCCCGTTCGACGGCTTCTCGCTGCGCTGGTACGAGCGCATCTTCGAGAGCCCGGAGGTGCGGGCGGCGGCGCGCAACTCGCTCGTCGTCGCCACCAGCACCGCGCTGGTCACGTTCGTGCTCGCCACGCTCGCGGCCTACGGGATGAGCCGCTCGCGCTCGCGCTGGCGGGCGCCGCTGGCGCTGCTGTTCTTCCTGCCGATCACGCTGCCGGGGCTGTTCATCGGCGTGGCGCTGCTGATCGCCTTCTCGCGGCTCGAGTACTCGCTGTCGCTCGTGACGGTGACGATCGCGCACCTCGTCTACGTGTTCCCGTTCTTCTTCCTGCTCGCGCGCGCGGCGCTCGAGCGGCTCGATCCGGCGCTCGAGGAGGCGGCCGCCGACCTCGGCGCGACCGGCTGGACGATCTTCCGGCGGGTCACCCTGCCGCAGGTCTGGCCGGTGCTCGTCGGCGCGGCCTGCCTCGCCTTCGCGCTGTCCTTCGACGAGTTCATCATCACGTTCTTCGTCGTCGGGCCCGATCCCACGCTGCCGCTGTTCATCTGGTCGAGCCTGCGCCGCACGATCGACCCGTCGATCAACGCGATCTCGACGCTGCTGCTGGCCTTCACCGTGCTGCTGTTCGTGATCACGTTCGCGCTCGCGAGCTGGGGCGAGCGGCGGCGCCGCGGGACCGTCGACCCGCTCGCCCTGACCGGCGTGCAAGAGCCCGGATGAGCGGCGACCCGCGCGTGCGGATCGAGGGCGTGAGCCATCGCTACGGAGCGGTGACGGCGCTCGACGACGTCTCGCTCGACATCGCCGACGGCGAGTTCGTGACGCTGCTCGGCCCGTCCGGCTGCGGCAAGACGACGCTGCTGCGGATCGTCGCGGGCTTCGAACGCCCGAGCGGCGGTCGCGTGCTGCTGGCCGGCGAGGACGTCACGGGCCGACCCGCGCACCGGCGGGCGACGAACATGGTCTTCCAGCGCCCGACGCTGTTCCCGCATCTCGACGTGTTCGCCAACGTCGCCTTCGGGCTGCAGGTCGCGGGCGTCGGCAGGGCCGATCAGCGAGCGCGCGTGCAGCGAGGCGCTGGAGCTGGTCCGTCTGGAGGGCTACGAGCGGCGCCGCAGCCACGAGCTGTCGGGCGGCCAGATGCAGCGCATCGCGCTCGCCCGCGCGCTCGTCAACCAGCCCAAGGTGCTGCTGCTCGACGAGCCGCTGTCCGCGCTGGACCTCAAGATCCGGCTCGACATGGAGGTCGAGCTGCGCCGCGTGCACCGCGAGACCGGCGCCACCTTCGTCTACGTCACGCACGACCAGCGCGAGGCGATGGCGCTGTCGGACCGGATCGCGGTGATGAACGCGGGCCGCGTCGAGCAGGTCGGCGCGCCGACCGACGTCTACCGCCGCCCCGCGTCCGTCTTCGCGGCCCAGTTCGTCGGCGACGCGAACGTGCTCCCGGTAGAGGTCGTCGACGCCGGCGAGGAGGAGTCGACCGTCCAGCTCGGCGACTGCCGGCATCAGGTGCGCTGCCCGCGGCCGCAGCCGGGCCCGGCGTGGCTCGTGCTGCGACCCGAGGCGATCGAGATGAGCGCGGCGACCGGCGATCGGTCGGGGAGCTTGTCCGGCGTCGTGCGCGACGTCGCCTTTCGCGGGACCGGCTTCAGCTGCCGCATCGAGCTGCCCGCGCTCGGTGCGCAGGTCAAGGCCGAGGGGCGCGGCGCGACGCCGCCGTTCGCGGTCGACGACGCGGTCGCGATCGAGTGGGCCGCCGAGTCGTGCTGGCTGCTGCCGCGCGAGCGCGGCGACGACACGCCGCCGGCGCCGCCGCCGTCCGAGCCCCAGTCCGACCCGGCGCAGGCGCGCGCGTGAGCGGCACCGCACTGGTCACCGGCGCGGCGCGCGGCATGGGGGCGGAGGTCGCGCGCCTGCTCGCGCGCGACGGGTTCGCGGTCGCGGTCGCCGACGTGCGCGGCTGCGAGCCGGTCGCGGCCGAGCTGCGCGCCGCGGGTCACAGCGCCGCCGCGTATGACTGCGACGTGCGCGACTGGGACGCGGTCGTCGCGGTCACCGACGCCGCCGAGCACGAGCTCGGGCCGCTGCGCGCCGCGGTCCAGGTGGCGGGCGTGTACCGGATGGTCCCGTTCCTGGAGATGCGGCGCGACGATTGGCGCCAGCTGCTCGAGGTCAACGTCGACGGGACGTTCAACGTCCTGCGCGTCGCGTGCGAGCGGATCGCCGCCAACGGCGGCGGCAGCGTCGTGGCGATCGCGTCGACCGCCGCCTGGCTCGCGTGGGACGACAGCACCCACTACCTCGCGTCCAAGGCCGCGATCAACGGGCTCGTGCGCGGGATCGCCTACGAGCTCGGGCCGCGCGGCGTGCGCGCCAACGCCGTCGCGCCGGGCACGATCCGCACGCCCGCCACGGCCGGCGAGCTCGCGGAGCCCGGCGTCGAGGCGGCCGAGGCGGCCGCCTGCCCGCTCGGTCGCGTCGGCGAGGTCACCGACATCGCCCAGGCGGTCCGCTTCCTGTGCGACGAGGAGCGCGCCGGGTGGATCACCGGCCACATGCTGGTAGTGGACGGCGGCTACAGCACCCACGGTGCCAACTCCGGCTTCGGCTCCTCCGTCGACACCACGACCGACTGAACCCCGACCGCCTGGAGACCAATGCTCGTCTACATCGAGTACATCAGCCGCCGTCCGCACGTCTCGCTCGAGCAGTTTCACGCGGTCGCCGGCCAGGGCCAGACCGGCTGGGCCGGCGACAACCCCGACGATGTCCTGATCGCGATGATCGGGCGCAGCTGGCGCACGGGTCCGGAGCCGGAGTACATGGGCATCTGGTACACGCCACGTCAAGGCCTGGACCGCTTCGACGACTGGGAGCGGATCTTCCGCTCCGGCGCGGCCGACGCGTTCGAGGAGCCGTTCTCGATCGGCGCACGGATCGACCGTGGGGGCAGTTACACGCCGTTGCTCGAGCCGGTGCCGGGGAAGTCGGAGCGTTATTACATGGAGTACTTCGACTGGAACGACGGCGCGACCGCCGACGACGTGCGCGCGAGCTTCGAGGCGCGCCGCGAGGCGCACGGCGACCTGGCGCTCAACCTGGCGGCGGACCGGATCGGGCGGCTCGGCCCCGATCCGCGCGGCGTTGCGCTCTGGAGCCTGCCCGACTGGGGGGCGCTGGAGCGCATCGCGCGCGACCACGAGGCGGGTGACGGGCCGGTGCGACTGCTCGACGCGGGGATGTACTCGACGCTCGGCAAGGAGACCCTGTGACGGTGGGCGGCCGGGTCGCCGGGCGCATCGCGCTCGTGACCGGCGCGGGCACGGGCATCGGGCGCGCGGCCTGCGTGCGCCTGGCGCAGGACGGCGCGACGGTGGTGGCGAGCTCGCGCACGCTCGCGCACGCCGAGGAGACCGCGAGAGAGGTGGAGCGCGCCACCGGCGGCGTTGCGCACGCCGTCGCGCTCGACGTCACCGACCGCGCGGCGGTCGACCGCGTCGCCGACGACGTCGCCGCACGCCACGGCCGGATCGACATCGTCGTCTCCAACGCCGGCTTCACGCTCGCGCACGCGCCCAGCCTGATGGACACGACCGACGCGGAATGGGAGCGGATCTTCCGCGTCAACGTGACCGGCATGTTCTCCACCTGCCGCGCCGCGCTGCGCCACATGCCCGACGGTGGGGCGATCGTCACGGTCGGCTCGATCAACTCGTTCGTCGCCTGGGAGAACGACGGCGCATACACGGCCTCCAAGGGCGCCGTGCTCCAGTTCACCCGCGCGCTCGCGCTCGACGTGGTCGGCCGCGGCATCCGCGTCAACAGCGTCTGCCCCGGTGTGATCGACACGCCGCTCACGCGGGAGTTCCTCGACCGCGCGGAGGACCCGGACGCGCTCGCCGCGGAGTACGCCGCGGTCGCGCCGATGCAGCGGATGGGCACGCCGGAGGAGATCGCCAACTGCATCCTCTTCCTCGCCTCCGACGAGGCGAGCTTCGTCACCGGCACCTCGCTGATCGCCGACGGCGGCACGGTGATCCGCCCGTGACGCTCGTGCTCGGGGCCGACACGCTGTGCTGGCACCTGCGGCTCGAGCACCGGGACCTGACGCTGGAGGAGTGCTTCGCCGAGGCCGCCGCTGCGGGCGCGAGCTTCGTGCAGCTCTCGCTGCACCACGCGCGCGAGCACGCGACGGAGCGATTGCCGGGCCTCGCGCGGCGCGCCGGCGATCTCGGCCTGGAGCTGCTGGCCTCCGGCGACCCGCTGGGCGGCGCGCACCGCGGCGAGCCGCCGGCGGCCGCAGCCGCGCGCGTGGAGCAGTGGCTCGAGCGGGCGGCCGCGCTCGGCAGCCCGATCCTGCGCGTCGCCTCGGGCTTCTACCGCGCCGACCTCGCCGCCCGCCCGGGCGCGATCGAGGCCGAGCGCGAGTGGACGATCGAGGCGCTCGGCGCAGCGCTGCCCGCGGCGCGCGCCGCCGGGATCGTGCTGGCGATCGAGAACCACTCCGACTTCACGGTCGCCGAGTACCGCTCGATCCTGGAGGCGACCGGCGACGTCAAGGTCTTCCTCGACCTGATCAACCCGGTCTCCGCGCTCGAGGATCCCGAGCCGATCGTGCGCGCGCTCGCCCCGCTTGCCGTCGCCGGCCACGTCAAGGACTACGCGCTGGACTCGATCTGGACCGAGGGCCAGTACCACCGGCGCGGCTTCAACGTGCTCTGGCGCTACCCGGGGGAGGGGGTCGCGGACCTGCGCTCGCTGCTGGCTGCGCTGGGCGAGCGCGACCTGCACATCTCGGTCGAGGGTCTCGACAACCGGGCCGACCGGCGCGACCAGGTCGAGCGCCTGCGCCGCAGCCTCGCGCTCGTGCGCGAGCTCACGACGACCGGGTAGATGCTCGAATCCGGCGCGGCGCTCGGCTTCTGCGCCGCGCTCACCTGGGGACTGGTCGACGTCACGGTGGCGATCCTGGCGCGCCGGGCGCGACTGTTGGCGATCACGCTCGCGGTCCAGGTCTCCGGCGTCGTGATGCTCGCGGTGCTGGCGCTCGCACTGGGCGACAGCGCGCAGGTGACGGCTGCGCAGTGGGCCCTGATCGTGCTCTTGAGCCCGGTCTCGGGGCTCGCCTACCTGACGTTCTACAAGGCGCTCGGATTGGGCCCGGTCGCGATCGTCAGCCCGATCGCATCGGCCAACGGCGTGCTCGTCGTCGGGCTGGCGGTGCTCGTGCTCGGCGATCCGATGAGCGGCGTGCAGGCAGCTCGGCGCGGCGGTCGTCCTGAGCTGCGCCGTGCTGGCGGGAACGGAGGGAGGCGAGCGCGGTCGTGGCGCCACCGGTCCGGGCGGCCCGCGCCTTGCGGCGATCGCCTCGATCGCGTTCGGCGGGTATCTGTTCGGCTTGGTGATCCTCGTCGAGGATCTCGGCTGGCTGTTCCCGATCCTGCTGACGCGCACCGGCGGCGTCTTCGTGCTGGCCGCGCTAGCCGCGCGGCGCGGCGGCTCGCTGCGCCTCGACGCAAAGGCGCTCGCGTTCGTGACCGCAGCGGGAACCCTGGAGGTGGCCGGTTACCTGATGTTCAACCGCGGCGCGGATCTGGGGGAGGCAGCCACGACCGCCGCGGCGGCGTCCGCGTATCCGATCGTGCCGGCGCTCTACGGGGTGCTCGCACTGCACGAGCGGCTCGTGCCGCATCAGGTCGTCGGCGTCGCCGGGGTGATCGCGGGCATGGTCCTGCTCAGCCTGGGCTAGTGCGCCGTCCGCTGCGAGGCTGCACGCCATGAGCGGCATGATCGAGGTCGTCGACCACGGGCGGCGGATCGCGTTCTCGTTCGAGGACATCCTCGACTACCACGGACCGCGCTCGCCCGGCGGAGCGGCACTCGCGTTCAAGGCGCTCGAGCGCGCGCTGCCGCTGCTCGAGCCGGACGGTCTCTGCGAGCGTCGCGAGCTCGTGGTCGAGACCGCGTTCGGCGGGCCCGGTGCGCGCGACGCGTTCGAGCTCGTCACGCGGGCAGTCAGCGACGACCGCTACCGCGTCGACCCGGCGCTCGCTCGTCCCGAACGTGGCCGCGCGCTGGAGCGCTTCGTGTTCAGGATCGGATTGCGCCAGCGCCAGGTGACGCTCCTCCTGCGCCCCGGTTTCGTCACGGAGGAGTTCATCGACCTGGCGCGCACGGAGCAGCGCAGCGCCGTGCAGGAGCAACGGCTCGACGCGCTCAAGCTCGCACTCGCCGCGCGCGTGATGGCGCGACCCGCGGTCGTGGTCTACGCGATCTGACGTGCGGCCAGCCGCACGTGCCTGCCGCGGTCCTCCCCGGCGCGGACGCAGGCGGGCCGTATCGAGGGTTCCGCGCCGCGCTGCGACCGTTGTGGCATGTCGATGTCAGCGTGGAGCAGGTTGGAGGCGGAGCGGGCTTTCGGCGCCGCCACCAGGGCGCGCCGCCGCACCGCGCTGCTCTGCCGGCTGCGTCATCGCGGCTGCGCCTGCAGCGATCTGCGCGTCTTCGACGGCGCCGAGCTGCGACGCGCGGGAGCTCATACCGGACGCGGCATCCGCGACATCCCGCTCGACGCGATCCGCGGCACGCTCGAGCCGAACCGCGCGGCGCAGTTCGATCCCGACTTCCGGCCCGGCGCACGGGCGCGCGAGCGCTGGGAGCGGATCTGGCTGGCCGAGCAGCGCGGCGCGACGCTGCCTCCGATCTCGGTCGTCCAGGTCGGCGACGAGTACGCCATCCGCGACGGTCACCACCGCGTCTCGGTCGCCCGCGCGCGCGGCGCCTGCTCGATCAGCGCGATCGTCGAGCTTCAGTAGACGGACGGCACGTAGCGCTGGCTCTTGCGTGGCGGGCGCCTGTAGCCGTCGTCGCTCTGGCGCGGCGGGAGCGCCAGCGGCACGGGCGCGACGTACTCGTAGGGGATGCTCGACAGGAGATGCGCGACCGTGTTGAGCCGCGCGCGGCGCTTGATGTCGGCCTCGACCACCCACCATGGCGACAGCTTGGTGTCGGTGCGCGCGAACATCTCGTCCTTGGCGCGCGAGTAGTCGACCCAGCGCGAGCGCGACTCGAGGTCCATCGGGCTCAGCTTCCAGTGCTTCGCCGGGTCGGCGAGGCGCGCTTGGAAGCGCTTCTCCTGCTCTTCGTCGGAGACCGAGAACCAGTACTTGATCAGCTTGATGCCGGAGCGGATCAGCATCTCCTCGAACAACGGGCACGAGCGCATGAACTCCTCGTACTCCTCGTCCGTGCAGAAGCCCATCACGTGCTCCACGCCGGCGCGGTTGTACCAGGAGCGGTCGAACAGGACCATCTCGCCCGCGGCGGGCAGCTGCGTCCACGTAGCGCTGGAAGTACCACTGGGTACGCTCGCGGTCGGTCGGAGCGGGCAGTGCCGCGATCCGGCAGACGCGCGGGTTCATGTCGGCGGTGATCGCCTTGATCGTCCCGCCCTTGCCGGCCGCGTCGCGCCCCTCGAAGATCACCACGACCTTGAGGCCCTGCTGCTTGACGTACTGCTGCAGCTTGACCAGTTCGACGTGGAGGCGCTCCATCTCCTCCTCGTAGAAGGCCTTCTTGACCTTGCCCGAGCCGTTCTGCGTCTGTCGTCTTCGCCATGCCCTCGCTCCCTCGATCGCCCGCTCAACACTTAACCGCTGGGCGGCCGGCTCAAACGGACGAGTCGCTCCGCGCGGGAGCGGGCGGCCTATGCTGCCGCCGGGAGCTGCTCGAAGTCGTCGAAGCGCCGCAGGATGCTCGTGCCCAGACGCTCGATGTCGGCGCCGTAGACGTGGATCGAGATCGTCTTGGAGGTGCCGGCCGCCGCGACGGAGTGGATGTTCTCGCCGGGTGGCACGAGCGCCTCGACATGACCGGCAGTCGCCTCGAACGTGCCGACGGGCTCCAGCCGGCGCCCGACCAGGCGGTAGTGGGTCTCGCGCTCGACGCCGCGGTAGACGCCGACGACGCACCAGGACACGTGGTCGTGGATCGGCGTTCGCTGACCGGGCAGCCAGACCAGCGCGACGACCGAGAGCCGGCGGTCCTGCGAGACGTGCAGGAGATGCTGGCGGTAGCTGTCGCGGCCGGGGAGCTGGTGCTCCGGCGCGAGCCAGCCGTCGGTCGCCAGCAGCGGCCTGAGCCGCTCGGCGATCGCGTGCGGGTCGTCGACGAGACGCTCGGCGTCGCGGGTGAAGGCTGCGAAGGCGGGCGAGCTCATACATGGGAAACGACCCGCGATGCAGGTTATTCCCGGCGCGCGCCGTGCACCACGAGCAGACCGACGAGCCGCGACACCACCATCGCGACGTAAGCGATCCCGGCGAGCTGCTCGATCATCACGAGCCCGCGGGCGAACGGCTTGACCGGAACGACGTCGCCCAGGCCGGTGCTGGAGAGCGTCGTGAAGCTCAGGAACAGCAGCTCCATCCAGCTGCGCTGCCCCTCCGGATCGATCGCCGCGGTGAAGCTGCCGGGCTCGATCGCCTGGCAGACCGTGTAGAGATAGGCGAACGCCCACGCCACGAGCGTGAACGTGGCCCCGACCGCGAACAGCTCGTCGCGCGTGATGTCGTGGTCGGCCAGCATGTACGCGATCAGGGCGCCGGCCGCGTAGAGGTAGAGCACCGCCTCCAGCGCCGAGGAGTAGGGCAGCAGGTCGTCGCGACCGGTGACGGCCTGGATCAGCAGCAGGACGGTCGCGGGCAGCCCGAGCAGCAGCGCCGACCCAGTTGAGCCCCGGCGTGCTGCGGACGGCCAGCACCACGAGCCCGAGGATCAGGATGCCGAAGACGCTGAACAGCGCGCGACCGACGCCGCTGGTCTCCATCAACGGGTACAGCAGCACGCCCGCGAGCTGCGCGGAGAGCAGGATCGCGGACGGGTCGCGGCGGGCGATCCAGAACACCCGGGCAACCTAGCCGCCGCACCGGTCGCATCCGCCGTACTGTCCCAGCGGTGGACGCCGCGACAACGTTCGATTCCCTGGTCGGCGGGCTCGAGTACCCGATGTTCATCGTGACCGCGCGCGTGGGGGAGGAGCGGCTCGGTTGCCTGGTCGGCTTCGCGACCCAGACGAGCATCGAGCCGCCGCGGTTCGCCGTCTGCCTGTCACACAACAACCGCACGTTCCGGCGCGGCCGCGAGGCGGGTCTGCTCGGCGTGCACTGCGTCCCGGCCGACGCCGAAGAGCTGGCGGAGCTGTTCGGCGGCGAGACCGGGGACGAGGTCGACAAGTTCGAGCGCTGCGCCTGGCACGACGGGCCGGACGGCGTGCCGATCCTCGACGCCTGCGAGAACTGGTTCGCCGGCCGCGTCGTGTGGCACGCCGACGCCGGCGACCACGACCTGTTCCTGCTCGAGCCGGTCGCGGCGCAGGCCGCGCCGGCCGAGAGCGAGTTCAGCTTCCACCGCGCCAAGCGCATCGAAGCCGGCCACGAGGCCTGAGCCTGGTCAGACGAGCAGCGCCCGATCCGCGCGCGGCGCGATCGCGCCGGCCCGCGAGCGCGCCGCGATGTGCTCGGCGACGCCCTGTGCGTCGCGGCCGACGCCGCCGACCAGCATCGAGGCGAACGCGTGCAGGAACGGCAGGCCGACGAAGTACAGCCCGGGCGAGGACTCGACCACGCCGCGCGTCTGCTCGGGCCAGCCGTCCGCGCCGGTGACGGGGATGTCGATCCAGCTGACGTCCTTGCCGAAGCCGGTGCACCAGATCACGTTCGCGACGTCGAGCACGCGCCCGTCGTCGAGCACCGGCCTGCCGTCGCGCACGCCCGCCACGCGCGCATCCGTGCGCTCGACGCCGGCCGCGCGCAGGTGGGCCTGCTTGACCCGCAGCAGCGGTGCGCCGCCCGACCGGATCTCCGGGCGCAGCCTGCGGCCGATCGGCGTGTTCATCGTCAGCACGTGGTTGACGAGGATCCACCACACGGGTAGCCCCAGCCGCGCCGGCCGCCCCTCGATGTCGAACGGCAGCTCGCCGTGCGACTTGCCGGACAGCACGGTCGGGTGGCTGCGCGCGACCTCGAGCGCGATGTCGGCGCCGGAGTGGCTGCAACCGACGACGAGCACGGGGCCGTCCTGCAGCTGCGACGGGTTGCGGTACGCGCTGGAGTGCATCTGCGTGATCGCCGGGTCGAGCTCCGAGGCGAACTCGGGCATGCTTCGGCTCCTGGAAGGTGCCCGACGCGACGACGACGTTGTCGGCCGTGAAGCGGTGCGCGCCCGCCCGCACCACGTAGTGATCGCCGTCCTTGGAGAGGCTCTCGACGGTGACGCCCGTGATCACCGGCAGCTCGAAGCGCCGCGCGTAGTCCTCGAGGTAGTCGGCGATCTCGTCCTTGGTCGGGAACGCCCACGGGTCCAGCGGCACATCCCAGCCGGGCAGCCCGTTGTAGCGGGCCGGGGTGTAGAGGC
Organism: uncultured Solirubrobacteraceae bacterium; assembly: GCA_963721315.1. Lineage (GTDB taxonomy): Bacteria > Actinomycetota > Thermoleophilia > Solirubrobacterales > Solirubrobacteraceae > DASQMT01. The sequence continues at coordinate 388,681 of CAVRIU010000004.1, read as the reverse complement.
GCAGCGAGTCGAAGCGGTTGCGCCAGTTGTCGCCGATCCGCTCGCCGGCTTCCAGGATCACGAAAGACCGATTCTGCTGCGCGAGGTGATACCCGACCGCCAGGCCGGCCTGGCCGCCGCCGATGATCAGCGTCTCGAAGTGATCGTGCATGACCTGCTCCCTTGACTTGAGTTCACGCTGTTCAGTCAAGGCCCTCGCTGGCGCCCGCGCATCGGATGAACCACCCAACTCGCGCGTACGGCGCGGTGGGTGATTGCGCCCAGCTCAGACGAGCCGTTGCTCGTATGCGCGAGCCGTCGCCGCGGCGCGCGAGGATACGGCCAGCTTGGCGAAGATGTTGCTGACGTGCCGGTCGACCGTGCGCTCGCTGAGCACGAGCTCGGCGGCGATCGCCTTGTTCGTCCGCCCGTCCGCCACGAGCCGCAGCACCTGAAGCTCGCGCGCGGTCAACCCGTGAAGCTCGCGCGTCCCGCCGGCAAGCCGCGCGACGTCCGGTGTCGCGCCCAGCTCGACGAGCGCGTCACGCGCCGCCTCGAGCTCGAGCGCGGCCGCCTCGGCGTCACCCAGCACCAGGCACGCCGCGCCGATCTGCGCGCGCACGCGCGCCGCTTCGTACGGCGCGCCGATCTCCTCCCAGACCCGCCACGCCCGGCGCAGCGCGAGCAGTGCCGCGCCGGCGTCGCCCGCCGCCAGATCGACCGTGCCGCGGGCCTGGGCGACGATCGCCCCGAGCACTCCGACATCGTGGCCGGTCGCGAGGGTGGCCAGCTCGTCGCATGCCTTGCGAGCGGCCGCGATGTCGCCGGCGGCGAGCATGATCTCGGCGCAGGCGGGGAGCAGCCGGAGCCGGTCGGCCGGCGCGGCCGTCTCGCCGAGCACGCGACGTATCGCGGCGACGGCGGCTTCCACGTCGCCCTGAGCCAGACGCATCAGCGCCAGGCCCGGATGCGGCTCGCGCCCGTGCCGGCTCGCCTCGCGGTAGCTCTCCTCGGCCTGCCCGAACTCGCCCCGCAGGCGGTGGACCTCGCCTTGCACGTAGGCCGCCTCCGCGAGCGCGGTGCGGTGATTGCCCTGCCCGGCGCGGCGCGCGGCACAGCGCGCCTCCTCGAGCGCATCAGCCCAGGCGCCGTCGAGCTGCATGATCTCGGCCCGGTGTACGTGACAGCGGCCGCTGAACGCGACCATGTCCGGCTGGCGCTCGCACCAGCGCGCCAGCGCCGCCGTCCACTCATGCGCGCGGCGCGGCTCGTAGGCGGCCTGGCAGCCCATGATCACGCCGCAGTAGACCAGCCCGCTGACGATCGGAGCGAGCTCGCCTGTCGTCACCGCGACCATCGCCTCGTCGAGCAGCCCGAGACCCTCCGTGACGCGGCCCGACCGCACGAGGAAGTGACCTTGCATGTGCAGTGAGAGCGCGAAGAGGTCCTGGTCGCCGAACCGCTCGGCGATCGCCACCGCGTCACCCGCGACCGCGGCTGCGGCGGCGGGATCGCCGGTCGCCTCGTGCTGGTACGCCAGCGGGATCAGCAGGTAGCCCCGTTCGACGCAGTCATCCGGATGTCGCTCGACGAGCCGCGTCGCGCGTGCGATCCAGCCGGTCCCGCGGCCGGCCTCGCCGAGGACCATCAGCTGCATGCCGATCCAGCCCGCGGTGCGCGCGGCGCGCAACGTGTCGCCGCCGTCGAGCTGGACGTGATGGGCACGCTCGAGCACGTCCACGTGCTCCTGCTCGCGCCCGAGCATGTAGGCCGCGGTCGCCAGGAGCTCGAGGTCGGCGCCTCCCAGCGCTGCCGAGCGGTCGGCGCTCGAGAGGGCCGCGTAGGCTTCCTGCCACGCGCCTCGCGCGTAGCACTCGCGACCCCGCTCGAGCTGCTCGGCGGCCTGCATCCGCGCGCCTGAAGTCAGCGCACCCCGACCAGGTCGACGACGAACACCAGGGTCTCGTCCGGTCCGATCGCGGCACCGGCGCCGCGCTTGCCGTAGGCCAGGTTCGGCGGGATCGTGATGCGCCGCCGCCCGCCGACCTTCATCCCCGCGACGCCCTGGTCCCAGCCGGCGATCACGTGGCCCTTGCCGAGCGTGAACTTGAACGTGTCGCCGCGGTCCCAGGAGGCGTCGAACTGCTTGCCGGTCTTCCACGACACGCCGACGTAGTGGACCTCGACGACCTTGCCGGAGCCGGCCTCGTCGCCGTCGCCGACGGTGATGTCGTCGAGCTCGAGCTGGTACGACGGCGCCTCGCCGCTGGGGACGTCGACCTGGGGCTTCTCGTTCGTGCTCATGGGCGCACCCTAGAGGGCGCCGCGAATCAGGCGCGCTTCTTCGCCTTCGCCTTGCTCTTGCTCGCGCGCTTGGGCTTGGGATTGGCGACGACGCCGGTCGGCTCCTTGCCGAGTCCCGCGGCCTCGCGCAGGCGCGCTCGCGATCGCGGCGATCTCCTCGGGCGCGTAGTCCGGCGCGAACACGGCCGGCTGCGGCGGCAGGTCCATCGGCGCGAAGCCCTCGGGCATCTCGTCCTCGACCGTCAGCTCCTCGCCGGTCTCCGGGTGCGGACCGTTGAACACCGCGGCCAGCTCCAGATAGTCGGCGGGGAGAAGCGGAACAGCTTCGTGTGCAGCCCGCGCTTGATGTGCGGCTTGCACTCGGGGATCTTCTCGGTCGGGATCCGCGGCGACGGGAACAGCTTCGTCAGATCGGCGCCGGTGAGGTTCTCCAGCGCTCGTGCATAGGCGACCTGGTGGACGCCGCCGCGCACGAGCAGGTAACCGGTCAGCGCGCGTGCCGCGGGGTGCTCGACCATCTCGTAGACGCGCAGCTTGCCGCTGCGCGCGCCCGTCTCGAGGAAGTAGTTGTGCGTCAGGTCCTCGATCAGGTCGCCGGACGAGAAGATGTTGTCGCCTGTCCACGGCTTGCCCTGCGAGTCGAACGGCAGCGCGCCCTGCCCGCCGAGCAGATAGTGCTGGCTCATGCGCGCTCCCTTGACGCCCGCCAGCGATGCCTTCGGCGCCTTGCCGTCATCGATCGGCGACGCGCCGGTGAGCATCGTGTTGATCGTCGCGGCGACGAGCTCGATGTGGCCGAACTCCTCCGCCGCGATGTTGGCGATCAGGTCGTAGAACGGTCGCGCCTTCTGCCGCCCGCGGAAGTTGAACGACTGGAACGTGTAGTTCAGGAACGTCGACATCTCGCCGAAGCGCCCGCCCATCAGCTCCTGGACGGCGGCAGCGCCGTCGGGGTCGGGGTCGGACGGCGGGGGGAGCTCGGCGGCGAGCCGGTCTATACGCTGGATCATCGGGGCCTCACAGGCTTCGGGAACCCGTGACCGCTACCCCGCTGGGAGCGGCGGACATTCGGGATCAGGGCCGCAGCCGGACCGCGTCGCCGAGCTGCACGCGTCCGGGAGTGACCACCGCGCACCACAGCCCGAACGTGACGTCGCGCTTGCCGCGCAGCCTGGCGAGCGCGGCGAGCACCGGAAGGTCGGTGCGCCCGCTGTCGGGATCGCGCGTCGTGACGACGCAACGCGGCACCGGATCGATGCCCCGCAGCAGTGCTCCCCCGACCGCGAGCTCGCGTCCCGACCAGCCGTGCTCCTCCCACGCGCCGACGCCGTCGATCGCGATCGTCATGCGAAAGCGGCGCGCGTCGGGCACCGTGCCGTCGAGCTGCGGAGCCAGCGCCGCGAGCGAGGCGCCCGACATCAGCGTGACCGGCGCGTCGTCGGCCAGTCGCTGCCCCGTCGTCGCGCGCGAACAGGCGCAGCGGCCGGCCGAGGAAGTCGGAGACCGACTGCGCCAGCGCTCCGTCGACCAGCCGGCCGTGGATCTCGCGGCCCTCGTAGTTCGCCGTCGTCGCGCGCGCGCCGAGCGCCGGCGCCTCCGCGACCTCGCTGCCATCGGGAAAGCGCAGCCTCAGCGTGCTCCCGTCCCAGCTCGGCACGACCTGCTGCAGGCGCGCGGTGCGCGTCGTCAGCTGCTGCGCGTTGTGGGGGTCGACGACGCAGAACGTGCGGTCGCCGCGGGCGCCGTTGGCGTCGAGCTCGACCGCATCGACCGCGGCGAGCCGCATCCCCTTCACGGGCGCGATCGAGAGCTGTGTGACGGTGGCGTTCATGCGTGCGCTGCGAGCCGGGCCTGAAGATGTTCCTTCACGGCGGGCCATTCCGCCGGCACGATCGAGTACAGCACCGTGTCGCGCAGGCTGCCGTCGCGGCGCACGTACTGATGGCGCAGCACGCCCTCGCGCACGGCGCCGAGGCGGGCGATCGCCGCCTGCGAGCGCTCGTTGCGGATGTCCGTCTTGATCGCCACGCGGTTCGCGCCCAGCACCTCGAACGCGTGGCCGAGGAAGAGCAGCTTGGCCTCCGTGTTGATCGCACCGCGCCACCATGGCCGTCCGAGCCAGGTGCCGCCGATCTCGAGCGTGCGGTGGCGCTCGTCGACATCGCGGTAGGTGGTGACGCCGACCGCGCGGCCGCTGCCCGCGTCGACCTGCGCGAACGGCAGCGCGATCGCGCGCTCACCCGCCAGCATCGCGGCGACGTCGGCCTCGCTGCGCGGGCGCGCCCACGGCAGCCAGGCCCAGACGAGGTCGTCCTGTGCCGCTGCGAGCAGGTCGGCGTGATGGCGCTCCGCCGCCGGCTCGAGCACGACGTGCGCGCCGGCGAGGCGGACTGGCTCGACCCAAGCCATCGACGCGGCGGATCAGCGCCGGTCCCAGCGGTCCCGCACCGAGCGGCCGAAGCGCTTGGCGCGGCGGACGGTCGGCGAGCCGCCGACGCGCGCGGTCATTCCCGACTCCGGCTCCGGCAGCTCACGCGCCTGCGCGGCGTCGATGGTCAGCACGACCGCGCGCTCGAAGATGCGCGCGACCTCCGGCGCGTCCACGAAGCGACGCCCGGCCGGCGTGTCGATCACGAGGCCGTCGAAGATGTGCTCGCGCACGTTGTCCTGCACGCGCCGCACCGTCCCGACCTGCTCGCCGTCGGAGCTGCGCACGGGCGTGCCGCGGGCGATCACCTTGTAGCCGATCGCGTGGCCGTCGTCGGTCACGCCCGCAAGGTTCGCAGGTGGCGCGGGCCGGGAGCGGCCCGCGCCACGCTGCGTCAGGCGATCGGCGTGGCCGGCGGACTCGCCGAGTTGGCCGAGTCGACCGAGGAGGTGTCGGTGTCCTTGCGACGCAGCCCGGAGAGCTTGCTGCGGTTCTTGAAGGCCATGCCGGCCGCTGCCGCGGCCAGCGCGACCCCGCCGGCGATGCCCTTCTTCGAGCTCGGCGCGGCCTTCTTGGCCGCGGCGGCGGGTGCGACGGCGCTCAAGACCTTCTTGAACCCGGTCGGCTCCGGCTGGCGACGGCGCAGCCCCTGGCCGGGGATGCTCCGGCGCGACGCTGAGCCGGATCGCGCGAAACGGCCCTGCCCTGCGCTGGACGTGCGGCGCGGAGTCGACGTGCGGGCGACCTTCGTGCTGGCCGGCATCAGTGCGTCTGGTAGGTCGACGTCGCCGGATCCGACGAGGACGTTGCGCCCTGCTTGACGTCCTGAGCGGACTGCTGCGCGCTGTCCTTGACTTCCTGCGCGTGCTGTTGGCCGCTCTCCTTGACGGTCTCCTGCGCGCTCTGCGCGGCGTCCTGAGCGACCTGCTTCCCGTGCTCCAGCGCCTCCTGGCCGGTCTCGCGGACCTTGTCCTTGACGTCGTCGGCGATCGGGCCGAGCTTCTCGTCCTCGACGCGTGTCGACGGGATCAGCATTCCGCCCAGGAAGCCGATCGCGACCGCGCCGATGGCGAGCCCGAGCGGGTTCTCCTGAGCGACGCTCTTCGCCCGGCGGGCCTTGTGCTTGACCTGCTCGGAATCCGGTGTCCGGTCGCTCACGCTGGAGGTGACGGAGTCACCCGCTCCGACGATCCTGTCCTTGACGCCCAAGATGCTCTCCTTTGCGGAATCCCGCTTGTCCTGCAGATTTTCCTTCGCGCGGGACTTGACGTCAGCCTTGTACCCGAGCGCGTCGACGGTCTCTGACATCTCCGCGCGTGTCTGCTCTATCTCTTCACGGATTCGGTCGGGTTCTTGGCCCATTCGATGTCCTCCTTCACGGTTTCAACAGTCTGGGGAACCGGCGGTGCGGCGCTCTTGAGCGCCTTCTGGCCGGACTTCGCGAGCACCAGGGCGACGACCGCCCACAGCGCCATGACGATCAGCGCGGCGATCCAGGTCGCCATCGCCGTGTCGAGCAGGGCGATCAGGGCGGCGGTGAGTGCGCCGAGTGCCAGCAGGCCCGCGACTGCGGCCCCACCGAGCATGCCGGCGCCCTTGCCCGCCACCTTGCCCTTCTCCTGCAGTTCAGCTCGCGCGAGCTCGATCTCCTTACGTACCAGGGTCGAGGTCTGCTGAGAGAGGTCCTTGACCAGTTCGCCGATCGGACGCTCCCGGGCGTCGCGCCCGTCATCGGCGGCGGGCTCCCCTGCTACGCGGGCGCCCAACTCGCCGCTCGTGGCGTAATCGGACATGCTCAGCGGCCCCGCTCGAAGCCCGGGCCCGTGTCGTACGCCGGCGTGCTCGGCACGGTCGACCCACCGACCGGCTCGGTGTAGCCGCGCGACGTGGCCGGGGACCTGTCGTATGTGCGGGAGGGCAGCTGCGCGTAGCTCTGCGAACGCTGCTCGTAGCGGCTGCTGGCGGATGCCTTGAGGAACCGCGAGGCGACGAGTCCGAGTGTCACGCCACCGGCGATGACGACCCACGGCTGCCGGCGGCCGAAGTCCTCGACGTCCCCGAGGATGCGGTCGGCATCGTTGTTCTTGAGGTAGTCGCCGAGCCGCTCGGCACGATCGGCCGCCTGCTCGGCAAGCTTCGCCGGCTGATCCTTGCCCTGCTCACGCAGCTGGTCGCTCACGCTTCGCACGTCTGAGGCGAGCCCGCCGACCCGCTCGCCGGCCTCGGTCGAGCGCTGGTCGACCTGCGTGCGGACGGCGCTCTTGGCCTGGCCCGCGGCCTGCTGCGCGCCCTCCTTCGCCTTCTCCTTGGCCTGGTCCGTCGTCGAGCCGCTGTCGGTTACCGACGGCCCGTCACTCGTTGGGTTGCTGTATGTCTGCAAGTTGCCTCCCGTTACAAAGGGGTGAAGATCAGCTCCGGGGGGTTCCCACCGCCTCGTTCGTCTGATGCTGACCCGGGTAACGGATCTGACACTGGGGCGCGTCCGCACGGCGACCTGGCGCCAGGTTTAGACGCGCGCATTGGCGCGCGGGAGGGCGCGTCAGACCCAGCGGGTCGTCAGAGGCCAGGCGGGTGGCGGACCGTGTAGCCCGCCGAGGAGCGCGAGCGCGACTGCCAGCGCGAACCGCTCTCGTCGCGGCCGGTGGTGTCGAAGCGGCGTCCGTTCACGACCATGTAGACATGCCCGGGGTTGGCGTAGATCGTGACCCAGCGCCCCTTGCCCGGCGCGCCCCACGACATGAAGCCGCCGGAGGTCAGCGCGCTGCTCAGCAGCCCTGCCCCGTGAAGCGCGTAGGAGACCGAGCCCGAGCAGTCGTAGCCGCTGTCGTTCCACTGGCCGTGCCCGCCGCCGTACTTGTACGGCATGCCGGCGATGCGATCGCCCGCGGCGATGATCCGGCGCACCGTCTCGGGTGCCCCGCCCGCGGATCCTCCTGTGCCCCGGCGCTTGAGCACCGTCCCGACGCCCGCGTGACCGAGCGCCGCCCAGGTCGCGGGGCCGACGATGCCGTCCGCGGTCAGCCCGCGTGAGCGCTGGAAGCGCTTGACGGCCGCCTGCGTCGCTGGCCCGAAGACGCCGTCGGCGGCGATACCCAGCGCGCCCTGGAGTCGTTGCACCGCGGAGCCGCGCGAGCGCACGCGCGGCGCGGAGGACGTGCGGCGCGAGGCGGCCCGGTGCCCGCGTCGCAGCGCCGCCCAGGTGGCGGGGCCGACGACGCCGTCGGCCGTCAGTCCCTGACGTCGCTGGAAGCGCTTGACCGCCGCGCGCGTCGCGCGCCCGAAGATCCCGTCCGCGGGCTGGTTGAGCCAACGCTGGAGCTTGACGACGGCGCCGCCGCGCGAGCCCTTCTTGATGTCAGCCGCCGCGGGGGTGCCGAGCAGCGCGCCGAAGAGGAACGCGGAAGTGAGGATGAGTGCCGAGAGCCGTTTCATCGTCTGCGTCGCCTACGAGGTGAGCTGACGGGCTCGCGCGTCGCGCTACGCCGCGGATGCGGCGATTCGCCCCAGCGACCATCGACGGCCGCATTGGTTCCCCCGCTCGGCCGGCCCGGAGGCCGCCCGACTCGGCGGGCGTCGTTGTACCAGCGCAAACCCCTGCTCCGTGCAGGATTTCTTGCAGTCGGTGGCGTGCTCAGGCGGCCGGCAGCGGCGCCGCGTCGGGGTCGACACCCGCGACGTCGCTCTTGCGCACGACGAGCATCAGCAGCACCGCGCCGAACGCGACGAGGACGGCGGCGGCGATGAAAGCGACCTGGAAGCCGTCGAGCAGCGCGCTGACGCGCTCCAGCTCGCTCGGGCGCCGACCGAGGTCCGCGAGCACGCTCGAGGACTTCTCCGCGGCCAGCGTCGAGAGCACGGCCAGCCCGAGTGCGCCGCCGACCTGCTGGGCCGTGTTGAACAGGCCCGAGGCGAGGCCGGCGTCCTCGTCGCCGACGTTGGTGGTCGCGATCAGCGTGATCGGGACGAAGAACAGCCCCATCCCGACCGACTGCGGGATCACGGCGGGCAGCACGTCTGAGAGGTAGGTGCCGTCGACCGAGACGCCCGAGAACAGGTATAGGCCGAAAGCCGCGATCAGCATTCCCAGTGAGGCGGTGGTGCGCACGCCGATGCGCTTGACGAGCTGCTGCGCGATCGCGGCTCCGATCCCGATGCCGACGGTGACCGGCAGGAACGCGAGGCCCGCCTCGAGTGGCGAGTATCCGAGGATCTGCTGCACGTAGAGCGAGGAGAAGAAGAAGAACGCGAACAGGCCGCCGACCACGAGCAGCAGCACCAGGTTCGCGCCCGTCAGCGAGCGCACGCGGAAGATCCCCAGCCGGATCAGCGGTGCCTTGCTGCGCTGCTCGATCACGACGAACGCGCCGAGCAGGGCGATCGCGACCGCGGCTAGTCCGAGCGTCCTGCCGGAGCCCCAGCCGAAGTCTTCCGCCTTGACGATCGCGTACACCAGCACGACCAGGCCGGCCGTCACCGTGATTGCGCCCGGCAGGTCGATGCCACCCGCGCGGTTCGGCGCCCTGGACTCGGGCACGTAGCGGATCGCCAGCAGCGCGGTGGCGAGGCCGATCGGCACGTTGACGAAGAAGATCCACTCCCAGCTCAGCAGGTCGGTCAGCACGCCGCCGAGCAGCAGGCCGAATGCGCCGCCGCCCGCGGCGATCGCGCTCCACACGCCGAGCGCCTTCGTCCGGTCCTCACCCTCGGCGAAGGTCGTCGTGATGATCGACAGGGCGGCGGGTGAGACGAGTGCGCCGCCCAGTCCCTGCAGCCCGCGCGACGCGACGAGCCAGGTGTCCGACGTGGCGAGGCCGTTGAGCAGCGACGCGAACGAGAAGATCGCGACCCCCATCAGGAACAGCCTGCGGCGCCCGAACAGGTCGCCCGCGCGCCCACCGAGCAGCAGGAAGCCGCCGAAGATCAGCGTGTAGCCGTTGATCACCCACTGCAAGCTCGCGGGGGTGAACCCCAGGTCGGCCTGGATCGAGGGCAGCGCGACGTTCACCACCGTCGCGTCGAGGATCACCATGAACTGCGCGAGGCAGACGATCACGAGCACCAGCCAGCGGTTCGTGGCGCCCGCCGACGGTGGCTCTACATAGTCGTCGGAACGCTCGGAAGCGATGCTGGACACACTGACCTCTGGGGAGCGGGGAGCGGGGGCGGGCAACCTATCAACCGGGATGGACGCCGCTAGACTTCGGCGCTCACTGCGGCTGTGGTGAAATTGGTATACACGCGGCGTTCAGGTCGCCGTGGGGGCAACCCCGTGGAGGTTCGAGTCCTCTCAGCCGCATCGTCCTGCGGGCGTCCGTTGGTAGCCTGCACGGCGGTTCCTGCCGCTATCGTCTAGGGGACTAGGACGCCGCCCTCTCACGGCGGAAACCGGGGTTCGAATCCCCGTAGCGGTACCTCTGGAGGCCCTGCAAATCGCAGGGCTTTCGCGTTTCAGAGGCCCCTGCGCGCCACTGTGTGCGCCAGTCGCGGCCGGTCAACTCGACACCGGCGCCGAGATAGGCGTTCGCTGCCGCTCCTCGAGGCCGCCCGGCATCAGGTGGCCGTATTGGTTGATGGTCATGCCGCAGCGTCGCGTGAGCCACAGCGGATGGATCGGCGGCGCGCTCACGACCTGATGGGTGAGCGCGCGCCATTCGGGCCGCGGTGGGGCTCGCGTCCGAGCACGTCCGGCACTTGGATGAGTGGGTGTCGTCACATCATTCGGACCGCCGCCCTCCATCCGGGCGTGGGCGAGCTATGTTGGATGGCACGCCGCGCGGTTCACTTCGGGTTTCGCGGATGCATAGATGGACTTGGCCTCAGGCCCGGTTCTCCGTCTGAACCGCGAGGGGCAGGGGGGACAACGGGTAACGGGCCAGCCCCCCGGCCAGCATCGATCCCGGAGTCCCACGTGCTCGAAGTGATTCATCGCCCCTCGTCGGAACCCGGCTGGGGCTGGAGGTTCGCCTGCAGCGCTCCGGCCCTCGAGGGTGGCGGACGCACATATCGCGCCAGCGTCGCATCAGCCGAACACGCCGCTCGCCAACACTTCTCGCTAGTCGCGGGCCGGCCGGTCGAGCTTGAGGAAGCTCGCCGCCGGTTGTCCCACGTCCGGCCCTAGCCGGCGGCGCGACCCGGCGCTTCGGTGCCGCTCGTCGCCTTGCTGGCGTCGTCGTCTTGCAGCAACCCGCGCGCCGTCGCCTCGATCGTGCCCTTCCCGCCCGCTGAGTCGAACAAGAAGAACGTCCGCGCGAACAGGATCTGCGACTGGCACTGGTTCGACCGTCCGGACGGCCCCGCCTGAAACGACTCTGCCCTCCGGTAGAACGAATTTCCCTTTTGTAAAGCGGTGGTGCGCCAGCTTGTGATCCGACCGGTGACAACTCGCCGAAACCCGCGCGACAGGGCTGTCAAGCGACGGAGGGCAACGTATGTCAGACGAGTTGAACGTGGTCTACGAGACCATCGACAAGCAGCACCGCCACGAGCCGGCGCTGACGCGTCGGCGCATGGTGGCCGGGGCTGCCGCGACGCTGGGAGGCATGGGTCTGCTGGGCGTCGGGTCCGCGCGGGCGGCGTCGAAGAGCGCCGGCGTGAACGACCCGCAGACGATCCTCAACGTCGCCGCGACGGCGGAGGTGCTCGCGACGATCGTGAACACCGTCGGCTATCACGACGTCAAGTTCAAGGGCGACATGGTCACGTACGCCAACATCCGTGCCGCGGCGCGCGAGGAGCTGGTCCACTACAAGGTCCTGGTCGGCTACGGGGCCGTTCCGCTGACGAAGAAGATCTGGGTGCCGGACGAGGTGTTCACCAACCTGACGTCGCTGCTGAGCACGCTCGAGGTCGGCGATCAGATCTTCGTCAACGCGTACCTGATCGCGACGAAGACGTGGGGCAACCTCGGCAACGGGGAGCTCGCGACGATCGCCGCGGAGTTCATGGGCGTCGAGGCCGTGCACCGCGCGCTGGCCCGCCAGTCGCTCGGCAAGCTCGGCAACGACCGCGTGTTCATGAAGTTCGATCAGAGGGAGTTCGCCTTCGACGCGCCCAACTTCCGCCAGAAGGGCTTCGACGACATCACCGTCGCCGCGACCCAGCTGCAGGGATTCGGCTTCGGCTTCGGCGTGAAGGGATCGAAGCCGGGACGCTTCTACGACTTCGACGAGGTCAGCAAGCGCACCCCGGGCGCACGCCTGAACACTTACCGGCCGGACGCCGACTGAGCGACCAGCAGTTAGTGGCTCCCCGCCGCACATGCGGCGGGGAGCAGGTCGCCCGCGCTGGATCAGCGCTTGAGCTTGCGCGCCTTCGCGCGCTGCGTGCTGTTGCCGGCCGCGTCGGTGATCGTGACCTTGGCGCGCACGTTCACCTTGCTGGCCTGCTTGATCGCCTTGCGCGCCGCGGACTTCAACTTGACCTTGGGCTTCGACCGGCCGCTCGCGACGCTCCGCTCCAGCTTGCCGACCTTGACCCGGCCGATCACTGGGCGCTTGAGCTTCAGCTTGCGGGCGGTCGCGCGCGAGACGGTGACCTTGACCTTCGCCCGCCCGCCCTCGTTCGACGTCAGCCGCAGCTTCAGCCCCTTCTTCGTCACGCGCCCGATCTTCTTCGAGCGGATGGCGAGCGAGAACACGGGCGCGGTCGTGTCGGCGCCCGGACGCCCTGCGCCGGCGACGCCGTGGAGCTCAGGTAGACCCACCTCGCGACCGACGGCTTGCCGGTGGCGCTGAGCGCCGAACAGCATGTAGTAGCCGGGTGGCGCGACGTTCGCGTTCGGCGGCGCCACGAGCGTGGCCCCAGTGCCGTTCGGCGTGATCCGCAGCTCGACGTGGCGTTGCTGCATGTCGTTGGCGTGCGTGGTCGCGCCCGGCGCCATCAGCACCGCGCGCGTGATCGGGCTGCTGGTCTTGACGGCGAAAGCGCCGTCCCACTTGATCCCCGCGGGCGCGTCCGTGATCGCGGGCCGCGGGCCGGCCGCGAACAGGTACGCCGGCTCGTAGATCTCGGCGACGTCGAGGCGGCGGTCGGCCTTGCCCGGCTTTGTCGTGTCGCGGTCATCGCCGGCCGAGACGACGCGACCGTCGGGCAGCAGCAAGGCGGTCGAGTGGTACGCGCGCTTGTAGACCTGAGCCGGTCCGCGCCGCCACGTGTTGGTCGCCGGAGACCAGATCTCGCTCGTCAGGTGCTCCGGGCCGGCCAGGCGCAGGTCCCCGGACCTGTTTCCGTACCCGCCGCCCACGCTGACCATCGAGCCGTCGGGCAGCAGCACCGTGTTGTGATGCGCGCGCGCCTGGTTGAGGCTCGGGCCGGCCACGGCTGCGGTCGTCGGCCGCGACTCGTCGAACACCTCGGTGCTTCCGCGGTGGCCTCCTGGCCCGTGGGGACGCCGTAGCCACCGATCTGAGCCACGCGCGTGGAGCCTGCAGGGCTGCCGGGCAGCAACACGCCGGTGCCGTAGATGTGCTGGCGATCTCTTCCGCCGGGCCTCCAGCGCGGCCGGACGGCCGAGGTCACCGCGCCGCCCGCGACGTTGAGCACCCAGGACTCCGCCGCGGTCGGGCCGGCGTTGAGGACGTTGCCGTTCGGCATCTGGAACCAGTGCGGGTACAGCGCCGGACTGGGTGGCGACCCGGTGAGCGAGCCGTACGCGCCGATCTTGGTCAGCGTGCCCTGGCCGCCGCGCGTCGCGGGCGGGTTGAAGAGCTCGATGTCGAGGTTGCGGCCTGTCTCGACGCCGGACTCGTCACGACCGGAGGTGATCAGCGTGCGCCCGTCGGCGAGCAGCGTCTGCGTCGGGTACCAGCGACCCTTCGCCATGCGCGGCTGCTCGGTCCAGGTCTCGCGTCCAGGGATCGAACGTGTAGATCTTGTTCAAACCCTTGTACGTGTCGTCCGGCGTCAAGTCCGGGTCGTACGCGAGGTTGCCGCCGGTCACCAGCAGCTGCCCGTCGGCGAGCAGCGACTGGCCTGCGCAGAAGAGGTTCACCGGCCTTCCGGTACGGGGGTCGATCGGTGGGTGAACCGCGTTCATCGCGTTCGTGCTCGGGTCCCACAGATAGGCGCCGCTTCGTTCTCCGACGTGCCGGCATTGATCCGGTTGAAGTACATGACCTTGCCGGTCGGCAGGAGCGCGGCGTGGACGCCGACCACGGGAAGCGCGACCTGGCCGTTCCACTGCCCGTCCGAGGCAGGGCCGGCCTGCGACACGCGCGCGGCGACTCGCGTGCGGGCACGCTTGCGTCGCTCGAGCACACGGCGGCGCTGTGCGGGGGATAGCTGGCGCCAGCGCGCCCTCTGCCCGGCGCTCGAACTTGCGCACGCGCGCATGTTCGGCCGCGTGGTCGGCGCCGAGCACGCTCTCCTCTGCCGCTCGCAACTCGCGCTCCGAGAGCCCCCTATGCTGCGAGCCGTCGCCGTGGGCCCAGCTCGGTGCCGCACCGATCAAGCTCACCATGCCGACGACCAGCGCGACGGCCAGCCCACGTCCTTGCATTATCTTCCCCAAACAGCCGTTTTCCGGAGCCTCAAGAGGCTATCGAACAAGCCTGGAGGCGGGCACTGGCGTAAAGACTAGGAAAGCGTGCTGGGAGCGGAGGCAATGTCCTGGACGCGCAGCCAGTCCGTGATCTTGTCGCCGCGGACGCGGAACGCGGTGCGAGCGGTCGCGCCGGTGCCGCTCCCGCACTCGCCCTTGCCCGGTCGCTCGGTCAGCCGGAAAGTGGCGATGAAGAAGCCGCCGGACGCGGGCTCGGTGCGAATCAGCTTCGCGCCGCACGGGAGCGCGCGGTTGAAGAAGCGTGCTTGGGCGCGGGTCTTGAGCTCGAGCGGCACGGTCCCGTTGGCGACCGTGCTCGGGACCGCGAAGTAGCCCGCCGCCGCGCGCACGTCGCCGCGCCGCAACGTGTCGGCCCACGCGCGCACGATCCGCACGTCCGCTTGGTCGAGCTGCTTCTCGGCCGGCTCCGGCGAGGGCGTCGGCTCCGCGCGCTGCTTGGACTCGGCCGCCGGCTTGGGGGCGTCGCCGCCGCCGCAGGCGCCGAGGGCGAGCGCGCCGGCAGCGCTCGCGAGTAGGACCGTCGTGCGCATGCCGAGCATCATCTACACGAGACTACGCGCGTGGCCGCAGGGCGGATGCCTTGCGCGACGTGGGCGCGATACGGCATACCTTGTGCGATGGCCGTCATCCACGGGCACTTCCTCGCCGCCGACGTCGGAGAGCTCGCCGGCGTATCCGGCACGACGATCGGTCAATGGGCCCGCTGGGGCTACGTCCGCGCTTCGGTCTCGGGCGCCGAGCCGCACGTCTACAGCGTCGAGGACGTTGCCGAGGCCGTGATCGTCGCCGAGCTGCTGGATCGCGGTGTCCCGCACGCCGATGTGCGGCGAGCGATCGAGCGGCTGCGCGAGGAGTACGGCGCCTGGCCGCTGAGCGCGGCGCCGCTCGGCACGGCGACGCAGAACGGGCGCACGCGCGTCGTGTTGCGCGAGCACGACGGTCCGCACGCCCTGTGCCCGCGCGGATGGCAGCTGATGACGGCGCCGCCGCCGATCGAGGAGGTCCGGCTGCGGCTCAACCGCCGCCGGTGAAACGCCGCGCGGTGCGGCCCACGGCGGAGGCGTCGAGCGCTTCGCCCGCGCCCCCCACCGCCGTGGCGACGCGGTGGCCGGCACGACCCAACGGACCCTGCTCGGCCGGGACGACCGCCGCTGCGGGATCGCAGCCGAGCGCGATCGCAGCATCGCGCGCATCGCTCTCGACCTCGCGCAGCCGCTCCTCCCAGCTGCGGTGGAAGGCGGCAAGCTGCTCGTCGCCGCGCGTCGCCGCGAGCCGGCCGAGGTATCCCAGCAGGATCGTGAGGTGCTGGACGTCGAGCACCGCGACGCGCATCGCCTGGTTGCGCTCGAGCAGCAGGTCGCCGGCGTTGTTGCGCACCCCGGCCAGGCGACCGCCTGCTCCCTGCGCCGCGGGGAAGCCGTGCAGCCCATGCTCCGCCGTGCGCCCCGCGAGCTCCTGCAACAGCTCGCGCGCGGTGCCGGCGCCATGGCGCAGGACCGTGGCCGGCGGCCCGCCGATCCGGTCTGCCAGCCGCTCCCAGTGGCTGCTCAGCTGGCGTGCCACGGCATAGAGCTCGCGCAGTGCGCGATGCTCGGCGCGATAGAGCCCGTGACCGGTCATCTCAGCGGTAGCGTCCGGGCTCCCACAGCGGCTCGTCGCCTTCGTTCGCTGCGCGCGCGAGAATGAAGAGCAGGTCCGAGAGGCGATTGAGGTAACGCACGCACTCGCGGTTGACCCCCTCGCCGCAGGCGATCGTGCGCCGCTCCGCGCGCCGGCAGACGGTGCGGCAGACGTGCAGCTGCGCCGCCGCCGGGCTCCCGCCCGGGAGCACGAACGACTTGAGCGGGGCGAGCCCGGCGTTGACCTCGTCGCATGCCTGCTCGAGCCACGCCGTCTGCTCCGGCGCGAGGCGCAGGCGCGAGCGGTCGCCCCCGTGCGGCACCGAGATGTCGGCGCCGACGTCGAACAGGTCGTTCTGGACGCGCTGGAGGAAGCCCGCGGAGCGCTCGTCAAGAGCGGGCATGGCGACGCCGAGCTGCGCGTTGAGCTCGTCGACGGTGCCGTAGGCCTCGATCCGCGGGTGCGTCTTCGGCACCCGGCTCATGTCTCCGAGGTGCGTCTCACCGTCGTCGCCGAGGCGCGTGTAGATACGCGTGAGATTGACCGTCATGGCGCCTGCGCCACGGTAACATCCCGCTCGTTCAGGGTCGGTGGCCAAGGGAAGCCGGTGCAAATCCGGCGCGGACCCGCCACTGTGACCGGGGACGCCGATCGCATCAGGGCCACTGTTCCGCAGCGCGGGACGGGAAGGCGCGGCCGGTAGAGCCCGGGAGCCAGGAGACCAGCCTCCGACCATCGCCATTTCGAGACCCTCGCGGAAAGGGGTTGGCCATGAAGAAGATCGCTCCCGGCGCACTCGCTGCGTTGTTGATCACGGCGCTGCTCGCGGCGCCGGCCTCGGCGGCAAACGTGACGCGTCCGGGTCGAAGGTGAGGCGCAGACGCTGCTGCCGCGCACCGCGGTGGCGACTCCCGCAGCGGCCGTGGGGAAGCCTGGTCAGCCGACATGTGAACCGGACAGCGCTCTCGGGGCGCTCGATCACGTCACCGGCGGCGACTGGAGCGGCCCCCACTTCGCGGGTCTGGGGTACGCGATCGAGACGCTGAAGGGAGAGACCCACGACTTGTCGAGCTCGTCCTACTGGGCGTTCTGGGTCAATTACGAGTACTCGACTCTCGGGGTCTGCGACCGGCAGGTGACGGACGGCGACGATCTGCTCTTCGTGCCCGAGTGCTACGCGACCGGGTGCGTGCCCGCGTCGCCGTTGCGGCTGACCGGTGTTCCGGCGGTGAGCGCGGCGGGCTCTACGGTGACGGTCAAGGTCGAGGCGTACACGTCGCCGGGTCGCCCGCACCGGCACCGGCCGCGGGCGCCGACGGTCAGCTTCGGCGGTGGCGACGACGACGACGCGCGCCGACGGCACCGCCGACCTGACCTTCACCGGCGCCGGCAACAGCACCGTACAGGCGACGAAGACCGGGCATGTGCGCTCGGCGACGGAGTCGACGTGCGTCACGAGCGGCGCCGACGGTAACTGCGGGTCGCCACCGCCGGCCGGCGGCGTGCTCGGCGCCGTGGAGGACAGATTCGCGCCTCTAGCGTCCTTCTCCCGCCTGACCTACCTCAGGGTCTTCAAGCGCAAGCGCGCGCCGCGCAAGATCGCGGGCGCCGTCGCGCCCGACCCGTCCGGCCTCGCCGAGGTGCGGCTGAGCATCATGCGCAGGGTCGGCGGCCGCTGCTGGACGTTCGACGGCGCTGCTAGCGAGCGCTTCGAGCGGCGCCGCTGCGGCGCGTGGCGCTCGTTCAAGATCGGCGATCGCTCGGAGTGGTCGTACCTGCTCCCGCGGCGGCTGCGCAAGGGCCGCTACGCGATCCGCGCGGTCGCGGTCGACAAGGCAGGCAACTCCTCCGTCACGAAGACGGTGATCTACGTCGTATGAGGCGGCTCGTCCTGCTCGCGCTGCTGCTCGTCGCGCTGTGCGCGGGCGGCTGCGGGCTGGGCGCGGGGGAGAGCCAGGAAGGTGGCGCGACGCTCACGGTGACGCGCGACTTCGGCACGCGCAAGGTCGGGACGGACACGGCGAAGCCGATCCCGGGCGGGGAGACGGTGATGCGGATGCTGCAGCGCGACTTCGACGTCGAAACCCGCTACGGCGGCGGCTTCGTGCAGCAGATCAACGGGATCGCGGGCGGGCGCGAGGACGGCCGGCCGGTCGACTGGTTCTACTACGTCAACGGCATCCTGGCTGAGGACGGTGCCGCGGCGCACCCGCTGGCGGTCGGCGACGACGTCTGGTGGGACCATCACGACTGGAGCGCGTCGGCGGACGTGCGTGCGGTCGTGGGGGCGTTCCCGGAGCCGTTCGTGTCCGGCGTGGCCGGCAAGCGCCTGCCCGTGCGGCTCGATTGCGCTCGCGCCGCGGAGGACGCCTGCGACGAGGTCGCTGCTCGACTCGGCGAGGCCGGGGTGAAGGCGGGCCGCTCGGCCGCCGGCGGATTCGGAGGCGAGGGTCTGCTGCGGATCAAGGTCGGAGTCTGGCCCGACGTGCGCAGGGACGCGACCGTGCGCCGGCTCGAGGAGGGGCCGAAGGCATCCGGCGTCTACGCCCGGCTGAGCGCGGCGGGCGACACGCTCGCCCTGCTCGACCCCGAGGGCAAGACGGTGCGGACGCTCGGCGCCGGCAGCGGCCTGGTCGCCGCGACGAAGCTCGGCGGCGAGGCGCCCACCTGGGTCGTGACCGGCACCGACGACGTCGGCCTCGCAGCCGCCGCGGCGCAGCTGGACGCGGACGCGCTGGGCGACCGCTTCGCGATCGCGGTGGAGGACGGCCGGCCGGTGCCGTTGCCGATCCTGCCGCCACCGGAGACGCCGTGACGGCGGGCGTGGCGAGCGGGGTGGCGGTGACGGCGCCATGATCTACCTGTGGCGGGCGAGCCCGCTGCACGCGACGCGCGCGGCCGTCGCGTCGGCGTGGTGCGTGCTGCTGGCGGGCGTCGCGCTGTCGTTCGAGCACCCGCTGGTGCTCTGGGCGCTCCTGGTCACGGTGGTCGCCGCCGCCGCCGGCGCGCGCGTCGCCCGCCGCGTCGTGCTCGCGCTGGCGATCGCGCTTCCCTTCGCCATCGTGATCGCGCTCGTCAACCCGCTCGTCACGCGCGAGGGGCTGACGGTGATCGCGCGGCTCGGCACCGTGCCCGTGCTCGGACAGCTCGACGTCACGGCCGAGGCGACCGCATACGGTGGCGTGCTCGGCCTGCGCGCGCTGGTCGTGGTCGGGTGCTTCGCGCTGCACTCCGCCGCCGTCGATCCCGACGACCTCCTGCGCGCCTTCCGGCGCGTCTCGTTCCGCTCGGCGCTGACCGCGGCGCTGGCGACCCGGATGCTGCCGGTGCTGGCGCGCGACGCGCGCCGGATGAACGACGCGCAGCGCTGCCTCGCAGGCGAGCCCGCGCCGCGACACGCGGTCGTCCGGGCGGTCGCGGCGGGCGCGCTGGACCGCGCCGTCGACGTCGCCGCGACGCTCGAGGTGCGCGGCTACGGCGCCGCCCGGCGTGCCCCGCGCGGCGGCGGCCGGCCATGGTCGCGTCACGACCTCGCGTTCGCTGCAAGCGCCGGCGTGCTCGCGACGATCGGTCTGGCGGCGTACCTGCGCGATTGGCAGGCGTTCGCGGCGTACCCCTCCTTCAGCGCGCCGCGTCGATGCCGGCGTGCTGGCGCTGGCCGCGCTGCTCCCGCTCTGCGCGCTGCTCCCGTTCGCCGATCGCTGGGGGATCGGGCGATGAGCGCGGCGCTGCTGCTCGAGCGCGTCTCATATAGCTACCCGGGTGCAGCCACGCCCGCGCTCCGCGCGATCGACCTGTGCGTCGCCCCGGGCGAGTTCGTCGTGCTCGCCGGTGAGTCCGGATCGGGCAAGTCGACGCTGCTGCGGGCGGCGTCGGGCCTGGTGCCGCATTTCCATGGCGGCGAGTTCAGCGGCCGGCTGGAGTCCGGTGGACTGGACACGCGCACGCACGAGCCGGCCCAGATCGCCGCCGTCGCGGGCACGCTGTTCCAGGACCCCGAGACGCAGGTCGTCATGGGAACGGTTCGCGCCGAGCTCGCCTTCCCGCTGGAGAACCTCGGCCTCGGCGCGGCCGCGGTCGCGCGTGGGGTGGAGGAGGCGGCGCTGGCGCTCGGGATCGCCCCGCTGCTCGACCGAACGACGCACACGCTCTCGGGCGGCGAGCTGCAGCGGGTCGCGCTCGGCGCCGCGCTCGCGGGCCGGCCCGCGCTGGCGCTGCTGGACGAGCCGACGTCGCAGCTCGACCCGGTCGCCGGCGACGAGCTGCTCGGCGTGCTGCGGCGGCTCAACGAGGAGTGGGGCACCGCGGTGATCCTCGCCGAGCACCGGCTCGAGCGCTGCCTCGGCGCGGCCGACCGCGTCGTCGCGCTGCGCGACGGGGCGGTCGCGTGCGACGCCGACCCGCGCAGCTTCCTCGACTGGGCCTGCGAGCACGCGCCCGAGCTCCAGACCCCGGGCGCGCGCCTGTTCGCGCTGGCCGGTCGCCGCCCGTTGCCTGTCTCCGTCAAGGACGCGCGCCGGACGTTGGCCGGAGCTGCCGCGGGGCGCCTTGACGTCGGTATGCGACGTCAAGGCGCCCCACGTGCCGACGACGGCGACGACCACGTTGGGGCCGGAAACCACGTCGGGATCGGCGACCGCGTCGGGGCCGGTGACCACGTCGGGAGTGGCGCCGCCCAACCCGCGCCGCCCGCGGCCTCGACGATCAACCCGACCCTCCGCGACGGCGCCGTCGCGCCGACCGGATCGCAGCGGCGCTCGCGTTCTCCTCCGTCTGGCTCGAGCACAAGGGCGGCGCGACCGTGCTGCGCGGCGTCGACCTCGCGATCGCGCCCGGCGAGCGGGTCGCGCTGCTGGGACGCAACGGCGCGGGCAAGTCGACGCTGTTGCGTGTCGCGGCCGGATTGAACGATCCGACGCGCGGCAAGGTCAGCCGCGGCGGACGGGTCGCGCTGCTGCTCCAGAGCCCCGGCGACTACGCGCTGCGCGAGCGCGTCGGCGACGAGCTGCCGCACGCGGCGCTGGCCGCTGCCGGTCTCGCGGAGCTCTCGAACCGCCACCCGCGCGACCTCTCCGGCGGCGAGCGCCAGCGGCTCGCGCTCGCGATCGTGCTGCACGGGGAGCGGCCCGCGGTCGTGTGCCTCGACGAGCCGACGCGCGGGATGGACCGGCGTCACAAGGAGGCGCTGACCGCGCTGCTCGACGGCCTCGCCGTCGCCGGCACCGCCGTGATCGTCGCGACCCACGACACGGAGTTCGCCGCAGCCTTCGCCGCGCGCACGGTGCTGCTGGGCGACGGCCGCCCGGTCGCCGACGCGCCCGACCGCCGAGGTGCTCGCCGGCGGCTGGTACTTCGCCACGCAGACGGCGCGCATCCTCGGCGGCGCTGCGCTCCTGCCCGAGGACGGAGCCGCGCTGCTGCGGCGCGAGTCGCCGCGACGAGACGCCTGCAGTGGGGGCGGGCGCATGAGCTGGGTGCTCGCCTCGCTGCTGGTGCTCGGTCTCGCCCTCACCGCCGGCTTCGGCTGGTACGAGCGCAGCCATCCGAGCGCGCGCGTGCTGGCGCTGGTCGCGACGCTGGCGGCGCTGGCGGCGCTCGGGCGGATCGCGTTCGCGCCGCTGCCGAGCGTGAAGCCGACGACCGACATCGTGCTGTTGACCGGCTACGTGCTCGGCGGGGCGCCCGGCTTCGCCGTCGGCGCGGTCGCCGCGCTGGCTTCGAACCTGTTCTTCGGGCAGGGTCCCTGGACCCCGTGGCAGATGGTCGCCTGGGGCGGAGCCGGGCTGTTCGGCGCGGCGCTCGCCCAGTTCGGCGGGCGCGAGCTCGGCCGGCTCGCGCTCGCGACCGCCTGCGCCGCAGCAGGGCTGGCGTTCGGGGCGGTGATGAACTTCTCGCTCTGGGTCAACTACTCGGGCGATCACACGCTCGCCAAGCTGGGCGTCGTGTTCGCCGGCTCACTGCCGTTCGACGTCGCGCACGCGCGTCGGCAACGCCGCGTTCTGCCTCGCCTTCGGGCCGGCGCTCGTGCGCGCGCTGCAGCGCTTCCGCACCCGCTTCGAGGTCACCTGGCGGCCGGCGCCGGCCGCGGCCGGGGTCGCCGCGGCGCTACTCGCGCTCATCGTCGCGCTGCACGCGCCGCCGTCCACTGCGCACGCGGCGGCACCGGCCAGATCGGTCGCCTACCTCGAGCGCGCGCAGAACAGCGACGGCGGGCTCGGGCCGGCGCCCGGCGAGCGCTCGACCCAGCTGCACACGGGCTGGGCCGCGCTCGGGCTCGCTGCCGCCGGCCGCAACCCGCGCGATGTCACGCGCAGCGGCCGCAGCATGGTCGACTACATCCGCGCCAATGCCGCGGCGCTCAAGGGCGACCTGGGCGAGCGCACGCGCACGATCCTCGCGCTGCGTGCCGCGGGGGCCTCGGCGCGGCGGGTCGGCGGCCGCGACCTGGTGGCGGAGTTGCTGCGTGCGCAGGAGCGCAACGGCTCGTTCGCCGGTCGTGTCAACACGACGGCTTTCGCGCTGCTCGCGCTGCGCGCGGCGGGCCGGCCGGCGAGCAGCGCCGCGGTCCGCGACGGCGCTGCGTTCATCGCCGGCCAGGCCAACGCCGACGGCGGCTTCAACTTCGCCGGCAGGGGCGGCGCGTCCGGCGCCGACGACACCGGTGCCGCGCTCCAGGCACTCGCCGCAGCGGGCCGGCGGCGCTCGCGGGTCGTGCGGCGCGCCGCCGGCTGGCTCGAGGCGCACCAGAACAGCGACGGCGGCTTCGCGCTCCAGGCCGGGTCGAGCAACGCGCAGTCGACCGCCTGGGCGATCCAGGGGCTGATCGCGGCCGGACGCAAGCCCGGGCGAGTGCGCCGCGGCGGCTCGCGCTCGCCGCTCGGCTACCTGCGCTCGCTGGTCACCGCGAGCGGGGCGATCCGCTACTCGCGCACCAGTGCCCAGACGCCGGTCTGGGTGACCGCCCAGGCGCTGACGGCGCTCGCGGGCAAGGCGTTGCCGTTGCGCCCGGCGCCGCGGCGCTAGGCCGGCGGCGGCGGCGGCGTGCTGGAGCCGTTCATGGTCATCGTGCCGACTTCCGGCTCGCCCAGGAGCTGCTCGAGCTCGCCGGTCGGGCTGGGCGAATCGGCGTCGCGCGGCGGGAACTCCCGCTGCACGGTCAGCAGTCGCTCGGCGCCGAAGCGCAGGAACGAGACGACGAAGCAGGACAGCTCGACGCCGTGCCGGCGCGCCAGCCAGTCGACGGTCGTGATCGTCGCGGGGTCGAAGCCGCCGGCGAGCAGCAGCACCTGCGGCGATTCACCGGGGACGGTGGCGGACAGCGACTCGTCCACGGCGGAGAGGGCTGCGGCGTCCCAGCTCGCGAGCTGGGCGGCGGCGGCGAGCGCACGGCCGACCTCGGCGAACTCCACGCCCGCGGTCACCTGGACGACGACGGCACGCCCGGCCTGCTCGTCGAAGCCGAGGATGTCGAGGTCCGGATACGGCGCGGCGGCGACGAAGCGCAGGCTCGGATGCCCGAGCTCTACGGCGAACGCCTCCCACGACGACGCCAGCAGCGACAGCAGCTCGGCCCGGTCAGGAGTTCCCTCCGTCACGAGCCCGCCTGCCTGCGGGGCAACCAGGGTCTTGGACTTCTCGTCGATGCGCAGCACAGCTAGATCCTCCCGTCGCGACAGATCCGGTCTTATCGGCGCGACCGCCGCGCATCTGTAGGGCCTGGTTAGCCTTGTCCGCCGTGGACCTTCCCGAGCTGATCCGCTCCCGCCGCACCCACAAGGCCTATGCGCCCGGGCCGGTCGACCGGGCGACGCTGGACGAGCTGTTCGAGCTGGCCCGCTGGGCGCCGAACCACAACCTCACGAACCCGTGGCGCTTCCGCGTGCTCGGCCCCGCCGCGCTCGCGCAGCTCAAGCAGGCGGCCGGCCCGGAGGCGGCGGGCAAGCTCGAGCGCGCGCCGACGCTCGTGGCCGCGTCGGTCGCGCAGAGCGGTGACCCGCTCGCCGACGCGGAGGACCGCGACGCCGCCGCCTGCGCCTGCTACATCGTGCTGCTCGCCGCGCACGCGCGCGGCCTCGGCGGGTACTGGCGCACGCCCGGCGTGCTGCGCACGCCGGCAGGGACTCGTCGCCTGCGCGATCCCCGCGGACGAGGCGGTGCTCGGCCTGCTGCACCTGGGCGAGGCGCGCGGCGCCAGGCCGGCGCCCGAGCGGGCGCCGCTCGAGACCGTCGTCACGCACCTTCCCTGATGGCGGGATCCGCGTGAACGCTCCCGCGCGCGTGCTGCGGGCGGGCGGGCAGCGCCTCACGCTCGCGGGCGCGCCGCTGCTGATGGGCATCGTCAACGCGACGCTCGACTCGTTCTCCGACGCGCGGCGAGTTGCCCGATGTCCCCGCGCGCGTCGCGCGCGCGCACGAGCTGGCGGCCGCGGGCGCGCGGATCGTCGACGTCGGCGCCGAGTCGGCGTTCGGCGGGCGCCCGCCGATGCCCGCCGACGAGGAGGCCGAGCAGGTCGTCCCGGTGATCGAGCGGATCGTGGCCGAGCTCGATGTGCTGGTCTCGGTCGACACGTACAAGCCGGCGGTCGCGGAGGCGGCGATCGCGGCCGGCGCGCAGCTCGTCAACGACGTCTCCGGCCTGGGCGATCCGGCACTCGCGGAGCTCTGCGCCGCGACCGGCGCGGGCCTGGTGCTGATGCACACGCGCGTGGAGCCGAAGGGCACGCTGCTCGAGCCCGGCTTCTACGACGACGTCGTCGCCGACGTGCACGACTTCCTCGCCGAGCGGATCGCGATCGCGGAGGGGGCCGGGATGCAGCGCGAGCAGCTGCTGCTCGATCCCGGGCCGGACTTCGCCAAGACGCCCGCCCAGACGGTGGCGGTGCTGCGGCGGCTCGAGTCACTGCACGAGCTCGGCCGCCCGCTGCTGCTGGCGGTCTCGCGCAAGGACTTCCTCGGCGCGATCACCGGCCGCCCGCCGCGCGAGCGCGGGGCCGCGACGCTGGCCGCGGCCGGCTTCGCGGCGGACGCCGGGGCGCACGCGCTGCGCGTCCACGACGTGCGCGCCGCGGCCGACTTCCTCGCGGTCCGGGCAGTGCTGCGCGGCGATCGCGTGCTCGGCGCCGGCCGAGGGACTCACGGCTGATCGCTACCCGGACGGCTAGACTTCGAGGTGCATGGGTTGCCGGTCGCTGCGCACAACGCGGCCGGAGCGCCAACCGACCATCAGCTAGCGAGGAGCAGCAAATGACTTCCGTATTGGACCGCGACGCGCTCGACAAGAGCCCGCTCGCCGACCTTCACCTGATCGCCAACGAGCTCGGCGTCGACGGCTTCCGCCGCTTGCGCAAAGCGGAGCTCGTCGACGCGATCATCGCGCGTCAATCGGGCGAGGAAGCGCCCGCACGAGGAGGCGCCCAAGCCGCGCCGCCGCAGTCGCGCCAAGACCGAGCCGGTCGCCGACCCCGACGTCGAGACCGAGGCGGAGGCCGACAGCGAGGCCGAGGAGGAGGGCGCGACCGACGAGGACGCGCCCGCGCGCGGGCGCCGCGGCCGTCGTGGCGGCCGCGGCCGCGGGCGGCGCGAGGACGGCGACGACGCCGGTCGCGACCGGGACCGCGGTGAGCGCGACCGCGGCGAGCGCGACCGCGGCGCCGAAGACCGCGTCGTCGAGGGCGCCGTCGAGCTGCTCGGCAACGGCTCCGCCTTCATCCGCCTCGGCGCGGAGGGCGAGACGACCGACGGCGACGTGTACGTCTCCGCCGCACAGGTCAAGCGCTGCGAGCTCGTCACGGGCGACCGGATCGCCGGTCCCGTGCGCGCGCCGCGCCGCTCGGAGCGATTCCCGTCGCTCGTGCGCGTGGACACGATCAACGGCAGCCCCGCCGACGAGGTCGCCGAGGGCACCAAGTTCGAGGACCTGCCGGCGACCTGGCCGACCGAGCGCCTGGCGCTCGGCTCCGAGGACGTGACGCTCAAGGCGGTCGAGTGGCTGACGCCGTTCGGCAAGGGCTCCCGCGTGGTGATCTGCGGCGGCCCGCGCGCGGGCAAGAGCGAGCTGGCGCGCGCGATCGCCGAGGCGCTCGCGGGCCGCGAGGGCCTCGAGCTGCTCGTCGTGCTGGCCGGCGTGCGTCCCGAGGAGGCCGGCGACTGGGCCGAGCCCGCTCCGGTCGCGACCGTCTCGTTCGCCGGCTCGCCCGACGCGCAGGCCCAGGCCGTCGAGCAGGCGGTCGAGCAGGGCCGCCGCGTCGCGGCCCGCGGCGGCGACGCCGTCGTCGTGGTCGACACGCTCGAGTACGTGCCGCCGCAGCTCGCGCGGCGCGCGCTCGGCGCGGCGCGCAACATCGTCGACGGCGGCTCGCTGACGATCATCGCGACGGCGCCGGTGCCGTTCGGCGGCGAGAGCACGGTCGTCGCGCTCGACACGACGCTGACCGCGCTGCGCCACTTCCCCGCGCTCGACCTGGCGGGCAGCGGCACGCTGCGCGCGGACGCGCTGGTCGGCGAGGCGGGCGCCGAGGCGATCGCCAAGGCGCGCGTGGAGGCTGCCGCTTCCTAGTGCCGGGTGTAGGCGACCCGGCCCCAGTTGGGCTCGGGTGAGAGCTCGATCGGCTCGCGGTCGTGCTCGGGCTGGACGTAGCCGAAGGAGTGGTTGAGCTCGTCGAAGACGATGTCGAGCTCGCCCTCCTTCACGCGCTGGTCGAGCCAGGCCGAGCGGAAGACGAGCCGGCGCAGCCAGTGCACGAGCGAGCGCTCGGACGGCCCGACGAGCTCCGGCCAGCAGTCGTTGACGTGCTCGCCGAGTCCTGAGGCCGGGTCCTGCACCTCACCGTTGACGGTCAGGTTGACGAGGTCCTCGAGCTCGGTGCTCTCGAGCCGGCCACCGACGAAGCCGAGCTTGAGCGCCGCCTGCTCGACGCGCTCGGAGAAGTCGCGCTCGTTGAAGGTGAAGCGCAGGTCGCCGTACTCCAGAACGTAGTCCTGGCCGGAGTCGTAGTTTCCTCGGCGGGTCGGATGGTCCATCGTCAGGGGGCGTCCGCCGCCGGGCTGCCCGCGGCGTCTGCATCTTAAGCGCGGATCCTTCCTGCCGCTCGCGATGAACTGGATCTTTCAGTCGGCGAGCCGCTCGCGCAGGTCGAATGCCCGCACGGCGTCGGCGCCGCTGTCGGGCCAGTCGAAGAAGCGGCGGTTCACGCAGGCCTCGCCCGCTCGCGCCGGTCGAACGCCTGCTCGACCCCGAAGTCGCAGCCGGCGCGCGGCGGGCCGGCGAGCTTGACGGCGCCGAAGCCGGCCCGGGTGCGCTCCGCCGCTTCGAACATCGCGACGTCGATCTCCGTCGCGAAGACCTTGTGCAGGCAGCCCATGAAGCGGCGGCCGCTGAACGGGTCGTCGTACTGGTAGAGGCTCGGGCACGCGGCGGCGACGCAGGATGAGGGCCGGATCACGCGGTCGCAGAACGTCGAGCATTGCCGGCATTCGTTGACCTGTGTGCGGCGGATGGCCCGCGCCATGGCGAAAATATACGCCTACGGGGGCGAGATCCGGCGCGTGCTCGCATACGGAAGACATGAGCGAGCCCACCGCCATCCTGATCGTCGAGGACGACGTGCCGACGCGGACGTTCCTGGCCGACAACCTGACCGCCGACGGTTACGACCTGCTTGTCGCCGGCACGTTGCGCGAAGCGCTGCGCACGCTGGAGTACCACCGCGTCGGTCTCGCGGTGATCGACCTCGGGCTGCCCGACGGATCGGGCCTCGAGCTCCTGCGCAAGGTGCGCGAGTCCGGCGGGGCGGGCACGCGGCTCGATCCGCGCCTGCCGCTGATCGTGCTGTCCGGACATGCCGGTGAGACCGACCGCGTGCGCGGCTTGGAGCGAGGCGCGGATGATTTCCTGCCGAAGCCATTTTCTTACAACGAGCTGCGACTGCGCATCGCGGCGCTGCTGCGGCGGGCGCAGGAGCGGCCGTCGGAGGGGCGGCTGCGCGTCGGCGGCCTGGAGCTCGATCCGGTCGCGCGCGACGTGCGGCTGCACGGCGCCGCAGTGCTGCTCTCGCAGAAGGAGTTCGCGCTCCTGCGTCAGCTCGCGGCCGAGCCGACTCGGGTATTCACGAAGTCGGAACTGCTTCGGGACGTCTGGGGTTTCAGGGCGCACGGAGCGACGCGCACGCTCGACAGCCACGCGTGCCGGCTGCGCCAGAAGCTGTCCGCGCGCGGCGACCGATTCGTCGTCAACGTCTGGGGCGTCGGCTACCGGCTGATCGACGGGCCGGTCGGCGAGACGGCGGCGGCCGCGACCGGCGCGGCGATGGGCGAGCGGTCATGAGTGCGCTGCTCGCGGCGCTCGGCTGGACCGCCGCGCTCTGCGCGCTCGCCATGGTCGTGTCGCTGCGCGCATCGAACGATCGCCGGCTGGCGCTCGTCGCCGAGGCTGCGCACGAGCTGCGGGCGCCGCTCAGTGCGGCGCTGCTCGGGCTCCACGGCGTAGTCGCCGACGCGCACGGCGCGCGGCGCATGGCCGCCGTCGAGCTGGAGCTGCGGCGCGCGGGATTGGCGCTCGCCGACCTCGATGCGGCGCCGTCCGGCCGCCGCGCGCCGGACTTGACGGAGCCGCTGGAGCTGAACGCGCTGCTCGCCGAGGCGATCGAGGGCTGGCGCCCGCTGGCGAGCGCGCTCGGCGGCGAGCTGCTGTTCGACCCGGCCGGCCCGCGTCTGCTGGTGCACGCTGATCGGCTGCGGCTCTCCCAGGCCGTCGGGAACCTCGTGCTCAACGCGCTCGAGCACGGCGCCGGCCCGGTGCGTATCCGCGCGCACGCGACTCGCACGCACGTGCGCATCGAAGTGCGCGATCACGGGCCCGGACTGCCCGCGCCCGTCGCCGCGCTCGCGGCCGGCGGCATGCACGCGAGCCGCCGCGGGCACGGCCTCGCGATCGCGGCGCGCGTCGTCCGGCGCCACGGCGGGCGCCTGCTGACGGCGCCGGTCAGCGCCGGCGCATGCGTGGTGCTCGAGCTCCCGCGCGCGGACGTCGACCCGCGCGATCCGGCCGCACGGGCGAGCCGTGTGCGGCGAGCGGTGCAGCCGCTGCGCCGCGGACGGGCGACGCGTTGACCGGGCGGATCCGCAGCCGCGCGGCTGGTTCGCAGCGCGACCGCGCGCGCGCCGGTCCGCTCGGCGAGCCGATGAGCCGCAGCGCGCTGCGCGGGCGTCGGCTCCGCTCGGCGAGGCCCGACGGTCACCGACTTCGCGCGCGCCGGCTCCGCTCGGCGAGCCCGATGAGCCGCGGCGTCGCGCGGCGATGCTGCTCGGGCTCGCGCTCGTGCTCGGTGGGCTCGCCGCCTCCGACGTCGCGCGCCGCGAGTCCGCCGTACGGGCGCAGCTCGGGCCGGCCGTGGAGGTCGTCGTCGCGCGCGCGGACCTGGCCCCCGGACGCCGGGTCCGCGCGCGCGACCTCGCCGTGCGACGGGTGCCCGCAGCGCTACGCGCCGGTCGGCGCCGCCACGGTTCCGGAGACCTTGATCGGGCAGCGGCTCGCGGCCCCGGTCGTGCGCGGCGGGTACGTCGGCGCGGCGCTGATCGCGATCGATCCCGCGCTCGCCGGCCCGCCGGTGCGCGCGGGCGAGCGCGCGGCGGAGGTGATCGCGCTGGGCGCACGGGCACTGGTCGTGCCGGGTGCGCGCGTCGACGTCCTGGTGACCCGCGACGGCGAGGGCGGCGCCATGGCCGGCACCGAGCTGGCGCTCGAGGACGTCGAGGTGCTGGCTGCGCGCGGCGCTCCTCCGGCGGCGCGCGCGGAGACGGGCGAGCGGGTGGCGGCGACGCTGCGCGTGTCGCGTGCGCGACGCGGTCTACCTCACCGCGGCGCAGTCGTTCGCGCGCGAGCTGCGCCTGCTCCCGCGCGCGACCGGCGACGACCAGCGCAGCGGCCCGATCGCCGTCGGCCCGGGGCTGCGCTGAGCGCGCCGGGCGGTGATCAGGCCGTGCCGCGCGCGCGAGCGGCTCAAGCGACCTCGGCAGACCTGCCTACCCTGGCGCTGATCCCGGACCCGCCGACGTCCCGGCGCGAGCGGGCGGCAAGATGTACCGCCGTGCTGGGCTACGCGTATTCCCCGCAGACCCTCGCTCATGACCCGCCAGCCTCGAGCTTGCAGATAACGGGCAGGGCGTTCCCGCTGGGTAGCGCGAACGTCGCCCAGGCCGTGCTCACCGCTCAGGCGCACGAGCTCGTCGAGCGCAGTGCGCTGAATCGTTCGCTGGCGCGCATCGCGCTCGCCCCGGCGCCCTTGGAGGCGCTGCTCGCGGTGCACACGGAGTCATACCTCAACCGCTTTCGCGACGCTTGTGCGGGCGGGCCGTGGGACGGTGAGCACGCTCCCGTCACGCCCGGCACCTGGGAGGCGGCGCGGCTGACCGTCGGCGGGGTGCTGGCCGCTGTGGACGCAGTCGTCGACGGCCGCCTGCGCAGCGCCCTAGTCCATGCTCGGCCGGCCGGCCATCATGCCGAGCCCGACCGGGCGATCGCCTCGACCTATCTCAACAACGTGGCCTGCGGGGTTGAGCACGCTCGTGCACGTGGGGTCGAGCGCGTGGCGATCGTGGACTGGGACGTGCACGTCGGCAACGGGGCCGAGCGCATCTTCTGGGACCGCGACGATGTGCTCGCGATCTCCTTGCATCAGCAGGA
This sequence comes from uncultured Solirubrobacteraceae bacterium, assembly GCA_963721315.1. Taxonomy (GTDB): domain Bacteria; phylum Actinomycetota; class Thermoleophilia; order Solirubrobacterales; family Solirubrobacteraceae; genus DASQMT01. The sequence goes on along the minus strand of CAVRIU010000004.1, from coordinate 358,111 downwards.
CTGGTACCCGGCGCACGCGGGCGCGTTGCGCGCGACCGGCGGACCCGGCGCGGAGGGATGCACGGTCAACGTGCCGCTGCCGCCGGCGTCCACGGACGCGGGCTACCTGCTGGCTTTCGATGAGATCGTCGTGCCGATCGTTCGCGGCTTCCGGCCCGAGCTGATTCTGGTCGCGGCCGGCCAGGACGCCTCGGTCTTCGACCCCACGGGCCGGATGCTGGTCTCAGCGGCCGGCTTCCGCGGCCTCGCCGAGCGCGTGGCGGCACTCGCCGACGAGCTGACCGACGGCCGGCTCGTGGTCAGCACGGAGGGCGGCTACAGCCCGATCTACAACCCGTTCTGCCTGCTCGGCGTGCTCGAGGGGCTCGCCGGCGAGAGCGGCGGAATCGTCGACCCTTGGCATGACGACGCCACCGTGCTCGCCACCCGGGCGCCGGCCGACGACCGCGTGCGTGCTGCCATCGCCGCCGTGCGCAGCGCCCAGCCACGCTGGTTCTCTGTACTAGAGAGAGCCTCGAAGCCTGGCGCGGTGCAGGCTCACGCGGCCCCGATGCCCGTCTCCGCTCGCACGTGAAGCTCGCGATAGGTGTGCTCAGTGCCGCGCTCGTGGCTGAGCATCGTCCCGAGCCAGCAGGCCAGGAAGCCGGCGGGGATCGAGATGATCGCCGGGTTGGCGAGCGGGATCGGCGAGCCCTCGCCGTCGGGGCCCGGCCACACCGGCGGGCTGAGCGCGATCACGAGCAGCGACACCAGCAGCCCGCCGAGCACGCCGGTGATCGCGCCGACCGTGTTGAAGCGCGGCCAGAACAGCGCCATCAGCAGCGCCGGCAGGTTCGCGCTCGCCGCCACGGCGAAGGCGAGCCCGACGAGGATCGAGACGTTGAACGTCTCGCCCGCCAGGATCGAGGCGACGATCGCCAGCACGCCGAGGCGAGACCGACGCGATGCGCGCGACGCGCACCTCGTCGTGCTCGTCGACGCGGTTGCGACGGATCACGCCCGTCCACACGTCGTGCGCGACCGCGCCGGAAGCGGCGATCACCAGGCCGGCGACGACCGCGAGGATGGTCGCGAAGGCGACCGCGCTGATGATCGCCAGGAAGAGGTCGCCGCCGAGCGTGCCCTCGCCGCCGCCGAGCTCCTCGGCCAGCAGCGGCGTGATCAGGTTCCCGCCGGCCGTGTCGTCCGCGGAGAGGTCGCCGAGGACCGCGCGCGCGCCGACCCCGACGAGCATGGTCATGATGAAGAAGGCGCCGATCAGCAGCACGCCCCAGGCGACCGAGCCGCGCGCGGCCTTGGCGTCGGGCACGGTGAAGAAGCGCATCAGCAGGTGCGGCAGCCCGGCGGTGCCGAGCAGCAGCGCGAGCCCGAAGGAGATCGCAGTTGATCGCGTTCGGGTGCTGCAGGCCGGAGGACAGGTAGCCGTCCTTCTCGGGGTGGGTGGCGGCGGCGCGCTCGAACAGCTCGAACGGGTTGAAGCCGGACTTCGACAGGACGAGCACGGTGAGCACGGTGCCCGCGGTCATCAGCAGGCCCGCCTTGATGATCTGCACCCACGTGGTCGCGAGCATGCCGCCGAAGATCACGTAGATGAGCATGAACGTGCCCGTGATCGCCACCGACAGCGTGAAGTCGATCCCGGCGAGCGCCTGGAGCAGCACGCCGGCGCCGACCATCTGCGCGATCAGGTAGACGAACGAGACGACGAGCGTGCCCGAGCGCCGCGACGATCCGCGCCGGGCGCTCGCGCAGGCGGAAGGAGAGCACGTCGGCCATCGTGAACTTGCCGGAGTTGCGCATGCGCTCGGCGAGCAGCAGCACGACGGGGAGGAACGAGGCGCCCGCGGCGGCGAGCCCGACCCAGCCGTCGACGCCGAACAGGAAGATCAGCCCGGCGAAGCCGAGGAAGGTCGACGCCGACAGGTAGTCGCCCGCGATCGCGAAGCCGTTCTGCAGGCCGGAGATGCCGCGGCTCGCGGCCCAGAACTCGGTCGCCGTGTGGGTCCGCTTGGACGCCCAGTACGTGATCAGCAGCGTGATCGAGAGCACGATCGCGAAGACGACGAGGGCCAGCTCGTTGACGCCCTCGGCGATGGCGAGGACGGTCATCGCGACTCCTCCGCGCCGGCGAGAACCTGCTCGTCGCGGCTCGCCGAGCGACCGGGCCGCGGGAGTGCTGCTCACGGATCCGCTCCTCGAGCGGCCCCCAGACGCGGTCGGAGCGGAGCATGTAGGCGAGCGTGATCGCCCACGTGAGGAAGATCAGGCCGACGCCGCCGGCGAACCCGAGCGACATCGAGCCGATCAGCTGCGTGCCCATCAGGTCGGGTGCGACACCCGCAAGCACCACGTACAGCGCTCCCAGGCCGATCCCGATCGTCCCGCCGGTCCACGCGAAGCGCCGCCGGCTGGACACGAGCTCCTGGAAATCGGGCGATCGCTCGATGGCCTCCCAGTCGGCTGGCTGCGCACCCTCGCCTGGAGCTGTCACCTGATTCCCCCTGACTAGAACCTGAAGAGGCGGCGAGGCCTCCTCTCGAGTCAGCTAGTTACCCGGTGGGGCAGGCTGAAACCAGCGTCGTCAGCGGCGGCCCTGCTCGCGTAGCTGCTCGGTGATGCGGCGCATCTCGACTGCCACCGGATCCTCGCCGGGCGCGGCGGTCACCTCGCGCGAGGACGAACGCTTCACCTTGCGCTTGCGGCCCGCGGACTTCAACGTCGAGCGCGCCCAGAGTGCCGCGACGATCAAGGCCACGAGGACCACGATCCAGAGGATCGCCGAGATGATGCCGGCGATGAACCCGAACGCCAGCCTGATCGCCACGATCACGACAACCACGAGCACGGCGATCGCCACGACACGTTGGAGTAGCGAAGGCCCAGACGATTCCATGCCCCAATTACACCACCTCGGCAGTGCCGGGGGGCGGAGTTCTCGCCGGCACCGGCCTATGGTCCGAGATGGAACCGTCATCGGACGCCCTCGACGCGCTGGCCGGGACGCTGCGCGACCGCCTGGTCGACGGCGCGGGCGAGACCGGCGTCGGCGATGACCCGGCGGTGCGGATCGACGCGCTGGTGGAGCGCGAGGCGGGCGTGCTCGATGCCGCGACGCGGGCGCAGCTGACCGCGCGCGTGGGCGAGCGCGCCGTCGGGCTGGGACCGCTGGAGCCGCTGCTGGGCGATCGGAGCATCGACGAGCTGATGGTTTGCGGCACCGCGCCCGGTCTGGATCGAGCGCGGCGGCCGGCTCACCCAGACCGACGTGCGCTTCAACAGCGAGGCCGAGCTGCGGCACGTGATCGAGCGCATCCTGGCGCCGCTCGGGCGGCGTGCCGACGAGAGCGAGCCGCTGTGCGACGCCCGCCTACCGGATGGCTCGCGCGTGAATGTCGTGCTGCCACCGCTCGCGCTCGACGGGCCGCTGCTGACGATCCGCCGCTTTCGCCCGCGCGGCTTCGCCCCCGCTGACCTGCTCGCGCACGGGACGCTGGCGCCGCCGCTGCTCGACTTCCTCGGTCGTGCCGTTGCGGCGCGCTGCACCCTGTTGATCTGCGGCGGCACCGGGTCGGGGAAGACGACGACGCTCGGTGCGCTCGCCGCGTTCGTCGATCCGGCGGAGCGCGTCGTGACGATCGAGGACGCGGCCGAGCTGCGCCTCAGCCTGCCGCACGTCGTGCGGCTCGAGGCGCGGCCGCCCAACCTCGAGGGCCGCGGCGAGGTCACGATCCGCCGGCTGGTGCGCAACGCCCTGCGGATGCGGCCCGACCGGCTGATCGTGGGCGAGGTCCGTGGTGCGGAGGCGCTCGACCTGCTCATCGCACTGAGCACCGGGCACGCGGGCTCGCTCTGCACGATTCACGCGGGCAGCGCCGCCGAGGCGTTGCGGCGGCTCGAGACGCTCGCCTTGATGGCGGACGTGGGCCTTCCGCTCGCGGCGATCCGCGACCAGATCGCCGACGCCATCGACCTCGTCGTGCGCCAGGAACGCGCCGCTGACGGGACGCGCCGGATCGTCGAGGTCGCGGAGGTCGTGCGCGTCGCGGGCGGCCCCGCGGTGCGCGAGCTGTTCACGGTCCGCGCGGGCCGGCCGGCCTGGCGAGCGCCGCTGGAGGACACGCTGGCGGGCCGGCTCGCCGCGGCCGCCGCCGGCGGGCAGGACCTGGATTCGCGGGTGGCGGCGGGCGCCGGCCGGGCGGTCGCCGGTGACGAGACAGCTGCCGCCGGACCCGCGAAGGTGACCCACTCGCGGCCGCCGGCCGGGCGCATCAGTTCCTCCCGCCCGACGCGGCGCGATGAGCCGGGCGGTGTTGCTGGCCGCCGGCGCCGCGGGCATCGGCGTGGCCGGGGCGTGGGAGGCGCTCGCCGCCGTCGAGCGAACGCGTGTCGCCGCGGCGTTCGGCCGCGTGCTCGAGCCGCTCGCGCGCGCCGGGAGGGAGGGGAGACAGCCGACGCTGCCGGAGCGGAGGCGGCTGTGGACCGTCGCCGCCGCGGCACTGCTCGGTGCGGGCTGGCTGGTCGGCGGCATCGCACTCGGGTTGGTCGCAGCGCTGACCGGACCGGCCACCGTGATTGCCGTCACCCGCGTGCGGCGGCGGCGCTGGCGCGAGGAGCTGCGCCGGTCGGCGCCGGCGTGCGCGCGGGCGATCGCCGACGCGCTCGGCGCCGGGCGCTCGATCCGCGCGGCGATCGCGGACGCGGCGACCACTGCGGAGGGAGCCGCGGCGCACGAGCTGCGCGCCGCAGCGCAAGCGCTCAGCCTCGGTGAGCCGACCGAGGCCGTCCTCGTGCGGCTGCGCCTGCGCGCGGGCTCGCACGCCTGGGACACGCTGACCGCCGCTGTGCTGCTGCAGCGCGACGCCGGCGGCGACCTCGCGGCGCTGTTGCGCGAGCTCGCCGCCACGGGAGAGGCGACCGACCGCGCCGCGCGCGACGCACACGCTGCGACCGCGCAGGCACGCTTCACGGCCTGGGTCGTGCTCGCCCTGCCGCTCGGCGGCGCGCTGCTGGCCGAGCTCGCCGCTCCCGGCTTCGCGGCGTCCCTGGTCGCCACGCCGCTCTCGGCGTGGTTCGCGATCCTCGCCGGGCTGCTCCAGCTCACTGCGCTGATCTGCATCGCGCGGCTCGCGCGCGGGCCGCGGTGATGCGCAACGAGGTCCTCGCGGCGCTTGCCGGCGCGCTCGTCGCGGCTGGGATCGTCGAGCTCGCCGCCGTGCGACGGCCGGCGCGGCCGCCGGGGCGGCTCGGGCGCGCGGCGCGGTCGCTCGCGGGCCGGCTCGGCGCAGGCAGGCGTGCCGTGCCGGGCGGGCTCGCCGCGCGCATCGACGCTGCCGGAGTGAAGGCCGGCGCCGCGGAGGTGATGGTCGTGAAGCTCGCTGCGGCGCCGGTCACCGTGCTCGTCGCGCTGGCGCTGCTGCCGCTGGCGCCCGGCCGGCTGGGCTACGCGCTGCTCGCCGGCGCGCCGTTGGCCGGCTTCTTCGCCCCCGATCTCTGGCTGCGCGCCCGCGCGCGCGAGCGGGCGCGATCGATCGAGGCGGAGCAGGCCGACGTGCTCGACCTCTTGCGCGTGGCGATCGGGTCTGGGCTCGGCACCTGGCGCGCGCTCGCGGAGATCGGCCGGCGTCATCCCGGTGAGCTCGCCTCCGAGCTCGGCGCGGCCGCGCGGCGCGTCGCGCTCGGCGTTTCGCCCGACGCCACGCTCAAGTTGCTCGAGCGCCGTTGCCCGGCTGCCGGCACCCGCGCGCTGACCGCGGCACTGCGGCGCGCCGTTCGGCTCGGAGCGCCGCCGGGCCGGGCGCTCGCAGCGCAGTCCGAGGAGGCCCGCGCGCGCCAGGCCCGTCGGGCCGCCGAGCACGCTGCGCGGGCCGCGCCGAAGATCCAGCTCGTGGTCGCACTGCTGCTCGTGCCGTCCGCGATGCTGCTGGTCGCAGCGGCGCTGGTCCCCGCTCTCACCGGCGCCGCGCCGTGACCGTATCCGGCTCCGACGGTGCGGCACGGCGCCGCCCCGTGACGGTGCCCGACACCTACCGCACGTGCCCGGCGCCCGCACGCGACGGCGCTGCGCGCCACCGCGGCACGTCCCGCGCTACTTCAGCGTGACCGCCACGCGCGACTGCACGCGGTCGCCCTCGGTCTTGCCGCCTGACGTGATCACGCCGAGCGTCTCGAGGTAAGGCCGTGCCTTCTCGAACTCGGCGTCGGTCTCGCCGACCACCTCGGTGAGCCCGATCACGTCGGCCACCGACAGCAGCAACGACGGCTCGATGCCGTCGCCGAGAATCTCCTGGGCCGCCCCGAAGGCGTCGCCGTCACTGAGCTTCGCGTCCGGCGCGAGCGCCGCGCTCGCGGCCGCCTCGCCGTAGGCCGCGACGACGCGGCCCTCGCCGCGAGCGAGCACGATCGGCTGCCGCGCTCCGGGCATCGTGATCGCGAAGGCGGCAGCCGCCCCCTCGACCTCGGTCGGTCGCGGCGCGGCGCCGGTCTGCTTGCCGATCAGCCCGACGATCTTCGCGAATGACGCCTCGGCGCGGGCGTCGTCGGTCGAGCCGATCACGAGCGCTCCGTCCAGGCTCGCCATGTCGGTGCCGCGCACGAACACGCCGACGTCGCCGATCCACGAGAAGACATCCTGCTGGAGGTCAAGGCCGGTCGCCTGCTCGATCTGCGCCGCGACGGCGGCGCTGCCGATCGCGCCCGCGAACGTGCCGACGAGCGACTCCGCCGACTCGCCGAGCTTCGGCATGGCAAACGCAGCCCACGAATCGCCGGGCAGGTCGCCGAGCAGCTCACTCGCACCACCCGACCAGAGGTCGCGCAACGGTCCCTCCGGCACCCCGGTCACCACTGTGTCGAGCGCCATCCCCGCAGCGTCCGCGCTGAACGCGCCCGTGATCGGCCCGAGCTTGTCGAGCGGCAGCAGCGACTTGAACTGCTCGAAGCTCCGCGCCGCCTCCGGATCCTGCTTCAGCGCGGCGTCGAGCAACGGCTTGGCGTCGAAGTAATAGTGGCCGAGCCGGTCCTCTTCGAGCTCGCCGATCGCCTGCTCGTAGCGCTCGGCATCGCTGAGCTTGGCGCCGTCGCGCGCGTCGGCGGTGCGCTTGAACGCGCTCTCGGTCCCCAGCACGACGAAGTCGCCGATCAGTCCGTAGGCCATGCCTTCGTCGTCGACCTTGTAGTCGAGCCCGTCGTATGAGCGCGCCGTCGATTTGCTGTCGGACGTCTGCTCGAATCGTGTAAGAGCGTCGGTGGCCGCCTCGCCGTCCTTGCTCGCGACGATGACCGCGAAGTTGGGCTCGTCGGCCTCCAGATCGGACGCCCAGACGCCGGCGTCCTCGCCGAGCCAGGACGCGAAGTCGCGTTCCCAGCTGAGCCCGTCGCCCGCCTCGGCCAGCTCCTCGTCGATCAGCCCGCGCAGCTCAGCGGCCGGGTCCTCGGTGCGCATGATCTTGCCCGCCGCCGCGAGCGCATCCTCGCCCAGCTCACCCGAGGGCTGTACCGCTGCCTCGACGTAGAGTGAAGCGCTCGCGGGAACCAGCGAGGCCGGGTCGCCGGCGCCCGCTGACCCGGACTCGCCGCAGGCGGTGAGCGCCAGGGCGGCGCAGCTGAGCATGAGCGCGGAGGCGCGGAGCATAGGTCGAGTCCCTTCGAGCTGTAGTCGTAGCCGCCTGCACATCCATCGGCGGAACCGCCCGTCAAGAGTAGGCGGACCCTGGAACTGACGCAACCCGGCGTGCATCCGCCTCTGCTGCACTGGATCGTGCAAGCCGCGAGCCGGTCCAGTCCCACCCGGACGTCCCTGCAAAGTGCACGATTTCGGTCAGTAAATCGGTTCGCACTCAAGTCTGGTGGGATGGGTGACGATAATTGTGTTGCAAAGTGGGATGAAGTGGAGTAGAACCCATCGTGCATGGCCGGACCGGGGTGGCGGGGCTCCTCCCACTCCGCCACCTCGGTTCGACTCAAACGCAGCCCTTACATGGATTGGCAATGGGCCTTGACCACCTTCCACGGAACGTTCGACCACACCCTCGACGCGAAGAACCGGCTCACGGTGCCGGCGAAGTTTCGTTCGACGCTCGCTGGGACGGTGTTTCTCGTGAAGGGCGCGGAACCCTGCCTGAGCGTCTATCCGGCCGCGACCTACGAAGCCATCGCGCAGGCGGCGCTCGCCCGCATGACCCCGCTCTCGGCACAGAAGCGCGAGCTCTCGCGGCTCTTCTTCGCGAACGCGATGAGCGTGGAGCTCGACGGGGCGGGACGGATCATGCTGCCGTCGCGCTTCACGGAGCACGCGGGGATCGGCTCGCGCGACGTGGTCGTCGCGGGCGCGGGCGACTGCCTGGAGCTGTGGGACCGCGCCACCTGGGAGTCCTACGACGCCGACCTCGCGCAGCGCGCGCCTGACCTCACCGCATCACTTGGCAATCCTGCTTGACATGCCCAAGACCCATGTCCCGGTGCTCGCGGGTGAGTTGATCGCAGGGCTCGATCCGCAGCCCGGCCAGATCGCGGTCGACTGCACGCTCGGGGCAGGCGGTCACGCGCGACTGCTCGCCGGCCGGCTCGGCCACTCCGGGCTGCTGATCGGGATCGACCGCGACCCGCTCGCCGAGGAGGCGTTCGCGGAGCTGGCCGCGGAGGCGCCCTGTCGCACGCGCTTCGTGCGCGCGGACTTCGCCGCCGGGCTCGACAAGCTGCTGGAGGAGGGTCTTCACGCCGACATGATCTACCTCGACCTCGGCATGTCCTCGATGCAGGTCGATACGCGCGAGCGCGGTTTCTCCTACGCCTACGACGCGCCGCTCGACATGCGCATGGATCCGACGCAGCCGGTCACGGCGGCCGAGATCGTCAACACGTGGGAGCCGCGCCGGCTCGGCCGGCTGCTGCGTGACTACGGCGAGGAGCGCTACTCGGATCGGATCGCGAAGGCGATCGTGCGGCGGCGCCGCCGCGGCGACCTGACCACCACGTTCGAGCTGGTCGACGTGATCACGGGCGCGATCCCGGTGCCCGCGCGCTTCGCCGGCGGTCATCCGGCAAAGCGCACCTTCCAGGCGATCCGGATCGCTGTCAACGACGAGCTCAGTCAGCTCGATCAGGCGCTCCCGCGCGCGTGGGACCTCCTGCGAGTCGGCGGTCGCCTTGCCGCGATCTCGTTCCACTCGCTCGAGGACCGGCGCGTCAAGCGCTTCATCGCGGACCGCACGCGCGGCTGCATCTGCCCGCCCGACCTGCCGGTCTGCGGTTGTGGCAGGACGCCTCAGGCCGAGCTCGTCTTCCGCCGCTCGGTCGCGCCGAGCGCGGGCGAGATCGCCGACAACGCACGCTCGCGGTCGGCCCGGCTGCGCGCGGCGCGCAAGCTCTCCGGCGAGCAAGTGCGCGGATGACACCCGTCCCCGCGCGTGCCCGGCCCGATCGCAGCCGCACTGGCGGCGCGCCAGGCCGGCTCGCTGCGTTCTGTCTCACCGCGCGTGCCGCGGCGCGTCTCCGGCCCGCTCGCGGGAGGGGCGGCCGTGCTCCCGCGCTCTGTCGCCCCGCCCGCTGCGCCGCATCGCCTGCGCCTCGGCCCGCTGCGCGCGCTGCCCGAGCACCGCGTGCTCGACCGCCTGCTGCGCAGCCGCCTGTGGATCTGGGCGCTCGGACTGCTGCTGGGTGGAATCGTGGCGATGCAGGTCTCGCTGCTCAAGCTGAACTCCGGCATCTCACGTGCGGTCGAGACGACGACGACGCTCGAGCGCCAGAACGCCGGCCTCGAGACCGCGATCGCCCGCCTCTCATCGCCCGACCGGATCGAGTCGGGCGCGAACACGCTGGGGATGCTGATGCCGGCCGCCGGCGACGTGCGCTACCTGACGCCCGGGTCGCAGGACGCCGTGAAGGCCGTCCGCCGGATGCAGCCTCCGAGCGACGCCGCCGCGGCGCTGCTGGCGAACGGCGGCATCGTCCCCGGGTCGCTCGCGGACGTTGCCACGACCGGAAGCGCTCCACTCACAGCGGCTGAGACGACTCCAGGGAGCGAGCCCGTAACCCCGCTGGAGACGCCCACGACGACCTCCACGGCTCCGACCGTGCCGGTCGCCGGTCAGGGCTAGGCACTGCGGTGCTGATCGAGCGTCGCATCGGCCTCCTGTTCGCCGTCTTCCTCGGCATGCTCGTGCTCGCCGGCGCGCGCGCCGGCTGGCTCGGGATCGTGCGCGCGGACGCGCTGCAGTCCGCCGCCGCGACGCAGCAGAAGTCCGAGCTCGAGGTGCCCGCGCGGCGCGGCATGATCAGCGATGCGAACGGGATCGAGCTCGCGATCTCGAATCCCGCGCAGACGGTCGCGGCAACGCCGTATCTGATCGACGAGCCCGCTGAGGTGGCGGCGAAGCTCGCACGTATCCTGCGCGAGCCCGAGGACGAGCTGCTGCGCAAGCTCCTCCGGCGCGACACGGGGTTCGTCTATCTCGCCCGGCGCGTCCCGACAGAGCGGGCGCAGCGTGCACAGCGGCTGGACGTCGAGGGGCTCGAGTTCATCCCCGAGTACAGCCGCGACTACCCGCGCGACTGGTTGGCGTCGCAGCTGCTCGGCAACGTCGGCACGGAGGGCAACGGGCTCTCAGGACTGGAGTACGGCCTCGACGAGCACCTCGGCGGCCGCGACGGCAAGCGCAGGCTCGTGCGCGACGCGCTCGGCGACACGATCGAGCTGCGCGAGGACGAGCGCTCGGTGCCGGGTCAGGACGTGCGGCTGACGCTCGATGCGCACATCCAGGACCGCGCCGAGGAAGTGCTCGCGGAGGTCGGCGAGGAGTGGCAGCCGAAGGGTGCCACGGCGCTCGTGATGGACCCGCGCGACGGAGCGATCCTCGCGCTCGCCAACTGGCCGCGTGTCAACGCCAACAAGCTCTACGAGGCGCCGGAATACGCCATGACCAATCGCGCCACCGGCGCCACCTACGAGCCGGGCTCCACGTTCAAGGCGTTCACCGTCGCCGCCGCGCTCGAGGACGGCGAGGTGACGCCGTCGACCCCGTTCACGCTGCCGCCGGTCCTGCAGGTCGCCGACCGCGAGATCCGCGACGCGCACCCGCGCGGCTGGGAGACGCGCGACGTCGCGAGCATCCTCGCGCAGTCCTCGAATGTCGGCGCGGCGCTGATCGGCCGCAAGCTGGGCGCCAGGCGCCTGGACGAGTGGGTGCGCCGCTTCGGCTTCGGCAAGCGGACCGGCGTCGACCTGCCGGGGGAGGAGCAGGGGATCCTGCTCGACTATGACGAGTACTCGGGCTCCACCGCCGGCAACATGGCGATGGGCCAGGGCCTCGCCGTGACGCCGATCCAGATGGGCGCCGCCTACTCCGCGATCGCCAACGGCGGCATCTTGCGCGAGCCGCACATCGTCGCCGCCGTCGGCGGTCACGAGCAGCCGCACCCGGCGGGCGAGCGGATCATCTCCGAGCAGACCGCGGCCTCCGTGCGCAAGATGCTCGAGGGCGTGCTGGGGCCGGGCGGCACGGCGACGGGCGCGGCGATCGAGGGCTACGAGCTGGGCGGCAAGACCGGCACGGCCGAGAAGCCGGACGAGACCGGCGGCTACTCGAAGACCAAGTTCGTCGCCTCGTTCGTCGGCTTCGCGCCGGCCGCGCACCCGCGCCTGCTCGTCGCCGTGATGGTCGACGAGCCGCAGGGGGACATCTATGGCGGCACCGTCGCCGGCCCGGCGTTCAAGCAGATCACCTCGTTTGCGCTCACGAACCTGCGGATCGCGCCCGAGTAGGAGGCGGCGGCTCGGTGTCCAGACCAGGGTTCAGCGCGGCGGATCCCGCTGCCTCGCAGGGTCGGGGCTGCCGCGGCCGTCGCTAGGGTTTCGCGCGGATGACGGTGCGCGAGCTGCTCGGCGACGGGCCCGAGGTCGATGTCGTGGCGCTTGCCTACGACAACCGGGCGGTCGTCCCCGGAACGCTGTTCTTCTGCGTGCCCGGGCACACGCGCGACGGCCACGATTTCGCGCCCGACGCGGTCGCGCGAGGCGCAGCGGCGCTGGTAGTCGCGCGACCGCTGGAGCTGGGCGTGCCGGAGCTGCTGGTCGACGACGTGCGCGTCGCGATGGCGCGCGCCGCGACGCGCATGCACGGCGACCCGACGGCCGAGCTTGCCGTCGTCGGGATCACCGGTACGAGCGGCAAGACGACGACGACGCACATCGTCCGCCATCTGCTGGAGGCCGCCGGACGGCAGTGCGGTCTGCTCGGCGGCGTCACCGCGGTGATCGGCGGCGAGCGCCGGGACGTGGTCCGGACGACGCCCGAGGCGATCGACTTGCAGGGCACGTTCGAGGCGATGCTCGCGGCCGGCGACCGTGCCTGCGCGATGGAGGTCTCCTCGCACGCGCTCGAGCTGCGGCGCGTGGACGGGATCCACTTCGCCGTCGCGGCCTTCACGAACCTGAGCCAGGACCACCTCGACTTCCATCCCGACATGGAGAGCTACTTCGCCGCCAAGCTGAGGCTGTTCCGCGAGTTCGACGTCGGTCGCGCGATCGTCGCGATCGACGACGAGTGGGGCCGGCGACTCGCCGGCGAGGTCGAGGGAGCCGTCACCGTCTCGCTCGAGCGGCCGGCCGACTGGCAGGCGCTCCAGCACTGCTCCGGCCTTGGCGGCAACGCGTTCACGGTCCGCTCGCCGGTCGGCGAGGCGGCGGTCGAGCTGCCGCTGCGCGGCCGCTTCAACGCCGCCAACGCGCTCGTGGCGCTGGCTGCGGGAGACGCGCTCGGGCTCGGGCTCGAGCAGATGGCCGCGGCGCTGCGCACCGTCGTCCCTGTCCCGGGGCGAGTGCAGGCCGTCGAGGAGGGGCAGGGCTTCGCGCTGCTGGTCGACTACGCGCATAAGCCGGGCGCGCTCGAGAAGGTGCTGCTGGCGGCGCGCGAGCTGGCGTCCGGCAGCGTGCTCGTCGTGTTCGGGGCCGGTGGCGACCGCGATCGGGCGAAGCGCCCGCTGATGGGCGCGATCGCCGCAAGGCTGGCCGATCGCGTGATCGTGACCTCGGACAATCCGCGCTCGGAGCCGCCGGAATCGATCATCGGGGAGATCCTCGCCGGCGTTCCCGCGGGAGCGTTTCACGTGGAACATGACCCCGACCGCCGCGCCGCGATCGCCCGCGCGGTGGCGCTGGCGGAGCCCGGTGACGTGATTGTGATCGCGGGCAAGGGCCACGAGCAGGGGCAGGAGCACGCGGGCGGGCGGGTCGAGCCGTTCGACGACGTCGAGGTCGCGCGCGCCGCGTTGCGCGCGGTCGCGTCTGCCGATCGCCCTGGGGGGCGACCGCCGGCGGGTGGCGCCGGTCGCCCCGGCCGGCCGGCGCGCACCGCGGGCGGAACCGGTGCTGCCGGTCGGCCGGCGCACAGAGGCGCGGCGTGAAGCACTGGACCGCCGAGCGGATCGCGGGTGCGGCCGGCGCCGAGCTGCTGCGCGGCACCGAGCGCTCAGTCGAAGGGCCGGCGCGCGTCGTCGTCGACTCACGCTCGATCGAGCCCGGCGACCTCTTCGTCGCGATCCGCGGCGAGCGGGTCGACGGCGGTGAGTTCGCAGCCGCCGCGCTGCGGGCCGGTGCATGGGGAGTGCTCGCCACGCCCGTCTGGGCGCGCGAGGCCACCGCGGCAGTCTCGCTCGGCTCCCGCCGCGAGTCCGGCGCCGACGACTCCGCGAGCGAGCCTGGCGTGGTGCTCGCCGCCGCGCACCCGGCTGCCTCACTCGGTGCGCTGGCGCGCGCCTGGCGCCGCGACCTGTCCGCTCAGGTGATCGCGGTGACGGGCTCGGTCGGTAAGACCTCGACCAAGGATCTGACCGCGGCGCTGATCGCGCCGCACCGCAGCGTGGCCGCGAGCCGCGCAAACTTCAACACCGAGATCGGCCTGCCGCTCGAGCTGCTGGCCGCGCCCACCGGCACCGAGGTGGTCGTGCTCGAGCTCGCGATGCGAGGCTTCGGCCAGATCGCCGAGCTGACGGCGATCTGCGAGCCGGACGTCGGTGTGATCACCAATGTCGGTCCGGTTCACCTCGAGCAGATGCAGTCGCTGGAGGGCGTCGCACGCGCCAAGTCCGAGCTGCTCGCAGGCATGCGCGAGGGTGCCGTCGCGGTCGTCCCGTCCGGCGAGCTGCTGCTCGAGCCGTACCTGCGCGAGGCGCTTGACGTGGTCACCTTCGGTCCCGGCGGCGACGTGCGGTTCGAGGACGGCGGAGCGTCTCCCGGTCGCCACGTGGTGATCGCCGGGGCGGACCGCATCGAGCTCGAGCTGCCGTTCGGCGCGCGCCACAACCTGCTCAACACGCTCGCCGCGGTCGCCGCGGCGCGGGCGGTCGGCGTGCGCCCGTCGGGCCGCGTCGAGGTGCGCTTCGGCGCGCTGCGCGGCGAGCGCGTCGCGCTGGCCGGCGGGGTGACCGTCGTCAACGACTGCTACAACGCCAACCCGCTGTCGATGCGAGCGGCTCTCGACGACCTGGCGCTGCAGTCACCCACCGGACGGCGCGTCGCGGTGCTCGGCGACATGCTCGAGCTCGGGCCGGCCGAGCGCGAGCACCATGCGGAGATCGGCTCCTATGCCGCCTCCTCCGGCGTCGACCTGCTGATCGCGGTCGGACCGCGCTCCGCCGCGATGCTCGACCGCTTCGACGGCGAGGCCCATGTCGCGGCCGATGCGCTCGAGGCGGCGACGCTGGCGCGTGCGCTCGTCAAGCCCGGCGACATCGTGCTGGTCAAGGCGTCGCGCGGGGTCGGGCTCGAGGTCGTGGCCGAGGCGCTCGCGGCCGAGGAGGCGCGCTGATGGGCGAGGTCCTGATCGGTGGGACGGCGTCGCTGCTGATCTGCATCTTCCTGTCGCCGAAGTTCATCGAGTTCCTGCGCCGGCGCGAGTTCGGGCAGCAGATCCGCGAGGACGGGCCGCAGGAGCATCACGCCAAGGCCGGCACTCCGACGATGGGCGGGATCATCATCTTCACGGCGATCGCGGTCCCGTTCCTGCTGCTGACCGAGTTCGACGCCCGCTCGATCGGCGTGATGGGCGCGGCGCTCGCCTGCGCCGCGCTGGGCTTCGCGGACGACTACATGAAGCTCGTCAAGCGGCGCTCGCTCGGGCATGCGCGGACGCTGGAAGCTGATCATCACGATGGGCATCTCGGTCGGGCTCTGGCTCGTCGCGACGCGCTGGGCGGACCTGCCCGACACCCTCAACCTGCGCGTCTACGACGCCGTGATCGACCTCGGCTACTTCTATCCGGCGCTGATCTACCTCGTCGTGGCGGGCACGACGTCGGCCGTCAACCTGACCGATGGCCTGGACGGCCTGGCGGCAGGCTGCTCGGCGATCGTGCTGCTCGCCTACATCGGGATCACGTTCACGACGCGCCAGACGGACCTCGCGCTGGTGGCGGCATGCCTCGTCGGAGCCTGCGTCGGCTTCCTCTGGTTCAACTCTTTCCCGGCATCGATCTTCATGGGCGACACCGGGTCGCTCGGGCTGGGCGGAGCGATCGCCGCGCTCGCGGTGATGACCAAGACCGAGGTGCTGCTGATCGTGATGGGCGGCATCTTCGTGATCGAGGCGCTCAGCGTGCTGATCCAGGTCTTCTCCTTCCAGGCGTTCCGCAAGCGCGTGTTCCTGATGGCGCCGATCCACCATCACTTCGAGCTGCAGGCCTGGTCGGAGACGAAGATCATCCTGCGCTTCTGGATCGTCGCGGCCGTCTGCAGCGCGATCGGCTTCACGCTGTACCAGCAGTCCGTGACGTAGCACGCAGGAAACGTCGCGGATCTGCGCCGATGCCGTGCCAATTGTGCTGCATCTGGGCGATATTCCGGTTCGCGGGCTTAGTGTCGCGAGCATGTCCATCATCGAATCCGATCGCCTGCTCGACGTCCTCGCCGGCATCCCGCCGGGCGCGTGGATGAGCTACGGCGACGTCGCCCACGCCTGCGGCGGCGAGGACCGCCATGCCCGCACCCTCAACCAGCGTTTCGTGCGCGAGGAGCCGCCGGGCGCCCATCGCGTGCTCAAGTCCGACGGGACGGTCGGCGCGACTGCGCTCGGCGACCCGGCGGAAGTCCGGCGCAGGCTCGAGGCCGAGGGCCTGGAGTTCCTGGGCGGCAAGGCCGACCCGGCGGCACGGGTGCGCCCTGAGGGCGCCGCCGGCGGCGCGCCGGCGCCTCCGGCCGCTTGAATGTCCCGCCATGGCCCGCCCGCCGCTGCCGCCCGGCCCGTTCCTGGTCGTCGGTCTCGCCCGCTCGGGGCGGGCAGTCGCAGCTGTGCTGCGCGCCCTTGGGGAGCAGGTGGCCGTTTGCGACAGCGGCGCGGTCGACGGCGCCGTGCTCGCCGAGCTGGAATCGGCCGGCGTGGTGGTGCGCGCTCCCAGCGATGGCCTCGAGCTGCTCGACGGCGTCGTGACGGTCGTCAAGAGCCCCGGCGTGCCCCAGGATGCCCCGGTCGTGCGCGCGGCGCGCGAGCGCGGCTTGCTCGTCCTGGGCGAGCTCGAGATCGGCTGGCGGCTCCTGCCCAACGACGTGATCGCCATCACGGGCTCCAACGGCAAGACGACGACGACCGAGCTTGTCGGCCAGATCCATCGCGAAGCGAAGCTGCCCGTGGCGGTCGCGGGCAATGTCGGCACAGCGCTCAGCTCACTCGCCGGCGCGCTCGATCCCGCAGCCGTCGTGGTCTGCGAGGCATCGTCGTTCCAACTCGAGGACACGATCGCCTTTGCCCCGGACGCGGCGGTCCTGCTCAACCTGACGCCGGATCACCTCGACCGCCACGGCAGCTTCGACGCCTACCGCGACGCCAAGCTGCGGATCTTCGCCAACCAGGGGCCGGATGCGATCGCCGTCGTGCCGGCGGGCATGGCCTACGCCGGGAGCGCGCGCCGGGTCGAGTTCAGGTCGCCGATGCAGCCGTCGACGATCCGGGCGCTGCCGGGGGCGGCCGGGCGCGGGGCGGCGGCGCAGGCGGGCACGCCGGAGCTCGCGATCCACGACGGCAGCCTGGCGTGGCGCGGCGAGCCGGTGATCGCGGTCGCCGACATCAGGCTGCGCGGCGCGCACAATCTCGAGAACGCGATGGCGGCCGCCGCCGTCACGCTCGCGCGCGGCGTCGACCCCGCAGCTGTGCGCGCCGCGCTGGCGAGCTTCGCCGGGGTCGCGCATCGGCTCGAGGAGGTCGCGTGGCTCGGTGGCGTGCTCTACGTCGACGACTCCAAGGCGACCAACGTGGCCTCGGCGGTGGTCGGGATCCGCTCGTTCCCGCACGGTGTCCACGCGATCCTCGGCGGCCGCGGCAAGCGGGAGGACTACGGGCCGCTGGCCGCGGCGGTCTCCGAGCGCTGCGCGGCGGCGTACCTGATCGGGGAGGAGGCGACGCGGCTGCGAGACGCGCTCGCGGCCGCCGGCGTCCCGCTGCACGACTGCGGTGACCTCGAAGCGGCGCTGGCACGCGCGCGGGCGGCTGCCGTGCCGGGCGACGTCGTGCTGCTCTCACCCGCCTGCGCCTCCTACGACCAGTACGGCTCGTTCGAGCAGCGCGGCGAGCACTTCAAGGCGCTCGTGCGCGGCTCGCCCGCTCGCGCGTGACGGGCGCGACGGTCCGTAGTCCGCTCGACCTAGGCCGTCGCAGCGGATGGTCCGATGCCCGCGGTCTGCGACCGCGCAGGAGCTCGCGGCGGGCGCCGACCGGGAGGCGTCCGGGCCGTGCTGTCGAATGCGGAGTGAATGGCCCGACCGAGGCAGCAGCAGCCGCTCGAGCACCGACTGCTCCTCACGGCCACCTTCTGCCTGCTCGCCGGCGGCGCGGTGATGGTCTACTCGGCGTCGTCGGCGCGCACGTTGCTCGAGGGCCACGGCGACGGGACCGCGTACCTCGTCAAGTACCTGATGTACGGCGCCTGCGGGCTGGTCGTGATGCACCTGCTCTCGCGCCACGGGCTCGAGCACGTGCGCCGCTTCACGCCGGCGCTGCTGTTCGGCTCGTTCGTGCTGCTGGTGCTCGTGCTGCTGCCGGGCTTCGGCGTCACCGTCAACGGGGCGCGGCGCTGGCTCGGTGCCGGGCCGCTGCAGTTCCAGCCGGCGGAGGTGATGAAGCTGGCGCTGGTCCTGCACGCGGCCGCCATGCTCTCGGCGCGGCCGCAAGCTCGCCCGCAGCCTGCGCGGAGTGGCCGGGCCGGTCTTCCTGCCCGGCGGCTGCGCCGTGCTGCTGATCGCCGCCCAGCCGGACCTCGGCACCGCGCTGGTGATCGGGTTCACGCTCGCCGCGATGCTCGTCGCCGCCGGGCTGCCGCTGCGCCAGCTGCTGCTGGTGGGCGGCGGCGTCTCCGTGCTGATCGTGCTGTTCGCGTTGTGGGAGCCGTACCGGCGCGCCCGCTTGACGGCGTTCCTGAACCCTTGGGCGGACGCCGCCGACACCGGCTTCCAGTCCGTCCAGGGTCAGATCGCGATCGGCTCCGGCGGGCTGTTCGGCGTCGGGCCGGGGCAGTCGGTGCAGAAGGTCTTCTACCTGCCCGAGGCACACACCGACTTCATCCTCGCCGTGATCGGCGAAGAGCTCGGAGTAGCCGGAATCTGCTGCCTGCTCGCGCTCTACGGCATGATCGCGTACGCCGGCCTGCGCACCGCGAAGGCCGCCCGGGGCGCCTACGCGAAGCTGCTGGCCGCTGGTCTGACCGCGCTGATCCTCTGCCAGGCATTGCTCAACATCTACGCCGTGCTCGGCCTCGCGCCGCTGACCGGCGTCCCGCTGCCGTTCATCTCCTCGGGCTCGACCTCGCTGATCGTGCTGCTGAGCGCGATGGGATTGCTGCTCAACGTCGCCGCCGGCGGATCGGCACACGTGCGCGCGGTGCGCGGCAGCGTGAAGCCCAAGAAGGAGGACGGTGAGCGGACCGCGGATAGTGATCGCGGCCGGCGGGACGGCCGGGCACGTCGTGCCGGCCATCGCGGTGGCCGACGCGCTGCGGGCTGAAGGCGCGCAGGTCTCGTTCGTCGGCGGCCAGCGCGCCGAGGTCGAGCTGGTCCCCGCGGCCGGCTATCCGCTCGACCCGATCCGCGTCGAGGGCATCTCGCGCAGCAATCCGCTGAAGGCGCTGCGCGCCCTGGCGAAGGCAGCGCCGGCGCTGCGTGCCGCCGGCCGCATTCTGCGCGCGCGCGACGCCGACGCGGTGCTCGGGGGCGGCGGCTACGTGGCCGGTCCGGTCGGGCTCGCGGCGGTGCTGCGGCGCGTCCCGCTCGTGTTGACCGAGGCCGACTCGCACATCGGGCTGAGCAACCGACTGCTGGCGCCGCGTGCGCGCCGCGTGTGCCTGGCGTTCCCGATCGCGGGCCGCGAGGGCGAGCGTTACCTGGTGACGGGGCGCCCGGTGCCGCCGCGGGCCGCCGAGCGCGGACCGGCGCGCGCCGCGCTCGGCATCGGCGAGGACGAGCTGTGCGTGCTGGTCTTCGGCGGCTCGCTCGGCGCGCGCTCGATCAACCTCGCGGCGGTGGCGGCGTTTGCCGACGCGCCTTACCGCGTGCTGCACATCGCGGGACGGCGCGACTTCGGCGAGCTGCGCTCACCGGGCCCGCATTACGACCTGCGCGACTACGTGATCCCGTTCGGCGAGGCACTCGCGGCCGCGGACCTGGCGGTCGCGCGCGCCGGCGGCTCGATCTTCGAGCTCGCGCAGCACGGGCTGCCGGCGGTGCTCGTGCCGTATCCGCATGCCACGGCCGATCACCAGACCGCGAACGCGCGCTGGATGCAGGACGGCGGCGCTGCGGTCGCGATCGCCGATGCCGAGCTGACCGCCGGGCGGTTGCGCGCCGCGGTCGACGCGATCCTGCTCGAACCGGACCGGCTCGCCGCGATGGCCGCCGCGTCGGCTCGGCCTTGCGCGCCCCGATGCGGCGCGCGACGTCGCGCGCGTCGTGCTGGCCGCGGCGCGCCGCGGTCGTTGACCGCGAAACGTCGCGCGACGCCGGCACGTCGCGCGCAACGCCGGCGACCCTGTGCCAACGCACGCTGGCGACGTCGCGCCACGCGCGGGCGACGTCGCGCCACGCCGCAACGTCGCGCCACACCGCCGTGAAGGCCGTGCCGCACAGCCCGGCGGCGAGCTCCTCGGCGGCCGGGCGCGTCGCGACGTAGGCTCCGCGGCCGTGAGCACCGAGCAACCCTGGAGCGGTCGCGCGCTGCACTTCGTCGGCATCGGCGGGGCGGGGATGAGCGGCCTCGCGCTCGTCGCGCACGCGCTCGGCGCCGCCGTCAGCGGCTCCGATCGCGCCGCCGGCTCCCCCTACGTTGCGCCGCTGCGCGCGCTCGGGATCGAGCTCGCGGTGGGTCATGACGCCGCCAACGTGCCCGCCGGGCGCGGAGCTCGTCGTCTCCTCCGCGATCCCGCCGGAGAACCCGGAGCGTGCCGCGGGCGCGCGAGCGCGGGCTGCGTGAGCTGCACCGCGCCGAGTTGCTGGGCGAGCTGACGCGCCTGCGGCCGACGATCGCCGTGAGCGGCACGCACGGCAAGACGACGACGTCGAGCATGCTGGTGCACGTGCTGCGCGGCTGCGGCATGGATCCGGCGTATCTCGTCGGCAGGCGCCGTCGCCTCGACCGGCGCCAACGCCGGCTGGGGCGCCGGCGAATGGCTCGTCGTCGAGGCCGACGAGTCCGACCGCTCGCTGCTCGCGCTCGCGCCGGCGATCGCCGTGCTGACCAATGCCGAGCTCGACCATCACACGACCTACTCGTCCCAGCGCGACGTCGACGAGACGTTCCGTGCGTACCTCGCGCTCGCCGACGCGCGCCGTCGTGATCTGGGACCGGCCGCGGCTGCTGGCGCTCGCACCCGCGGGGGTCCCGCTTGCGTCGTTCGACGCCGTGCCGGAGCTGACCGCGGGCGGCTCGCGCTTCAGTCTCGACGGCGTCGAGGTCGAGCTGACGGTTCCGGGCGTCCACAACGCGTGCAACGCCGCCGCGGCGCTGACCGCGGCGCGGCTCGCCGGCGCCGATCCGGCGGCCGCCGCGGCGGCGCTGCGCGACTTCGAGGGCGCGGGCAGGCGCTTCGAGCGGCTGGGCACGACGCCGCAGGGGGCGACCGTGGTCGACGACTACGCGCACCACCCGACCGAGGTTGCGGCGACCCTCGCGGCCGCGCGCACGCTCGCGCCGCGCCGGCTGATCGCCGTCTTCCAGCCGCACCTCTACTCGCGCACCGCGCGCCAGGCGGCCGAGTTCGGCGCCGCGCTGGCGGCCGCCGACGAGGTCGTCGTGCTCGACGTCTATCCGGCGCGCGAGCGGGCGCAGGACTATCCCGGCGTCAGCGGGCTGCTCGTGGCGCAGGCCGCCGCCGACGCCGCCGGCGGCCGCCCGGTCGCCTGGCTGCCGACGCTCGCCCAGGCGCAGGAGCTGCTCGCGGAGCACGCTGCGCGAGGGCGATCTCGTGCTGACGCTGGGCGCCGGCGACGTCGACGCGCTCGGGTCGCGCGCTCGTCGCCGGGTAGCGAGCCGCATCGAACGTCCGTCAGTACCGGCTTTGACCCGGACTCACGGACGTTCGTGGCCCGGGCCGATCGCGCCGGCGCCGGCAGGACGCTCGCGCCCGGCGCCGAACTGAACTGCATGGCCCGCTCGATCAGGTTGCCCTGGCGCGTGCTCGCGGGCGTCCTGCTGGCGGTGATCGGGCTCGCGCTCGGCTGGCTGTGGTTTCGCGACTCGTCCTTCGCCGCCGTCGAGCGGATCACGATCACCGGCAGCGGCTCCTCCGAGCGCGACCGCGTCCACGCCGCACTCGAGTCGACCGCGACCGGGATGAGCACGCTGCGCGTCGACGAGCAGGCGCTCGCAGCAGGCGGTCGAGCCGTTCGCCTCCGTGGCCGGCCTGCGCGTGCGGCCGGATTTCCCGCACGACCTGCGCATCGAGGTGATCGAGCACGAGCCGGTCGCCGCCGTGCGGGCCGGCGGCAGCAGCGTTCCGGCGACCGGCGGCGGGCTGCTGCTCGCGGGCGTGCAGGCGGCACGACCTGCCGACGGTCACGACCACGGCGCCGCTCGCCGGCCGTCACGTGAGCGACACGCGGACGCTCGCGGCGCTCCAGGTCGCGGCCGCGGCACCGCCCGAGCTGCGCGCCCGCGCGCAGCGCCTGTACTACGGCCCGGGCGGCGTGACGCTCGACCTGCGCGGCGGGCCCGACCTGATCTTCGGCTCCGCCGGCGACGCGCGCAGCAAGTGGATCGCCGCCGCGCGCGTGCTCGCCGAGAGCTCGTCGTCGGGCGCCACGTACCTCGACCTGCGCGTGCCGAAGCTGGTCGCCGCGGGCGGTGTCGGGCCGGTCGAGCCGGAGCCGACGGCGACTCCCACGGTGCTACCGTCTGAACCCTCAACCGTAGGCTGAGAATGCACCTATTCTCGACCTCTGGTCGAGACTTTGTCGATCTGCAAGCGATCTTGCCGTGTGCGCTTCCGCTTTGACATCGGGAAGGAAATGCCCGTAACGTGCTGGTTTCCGCGCCCAAGGCGAGCGCCTTGAAACGCTCAACGCTAACTCGAGGTCCGGACAGAATCCTTATGGAAGCAGGCAGCTATCTCGCAGTGATCAAGGTCGTCGGCGTCGGCGGCGGCGGTACCAACGCGGTCAACCGCATGATCGACGCAGGCCTGTCGGGCGTCGAGTTCATCGCCTGCAACACGGACGCCCAGGCGCTCCAGATGACCGATGCCGACATCAAGCTGAACATCGGCCACAACCTCACCAAGGGGTTGGGCGCGGGCGCCAACCCGCAGGTCGGTCAGGGGGCGGCGGCCGAGTCGCGCGACGACATCAAGGAGGCGCTCAAGGGCGCCGACATGGTCTTCGTGACCGCCGGCGAGGGCGGCGGCACCGGCACCGGCGCGGCGCCGGTGATCGCCGAGATCGCCAAGAACGAGATCGGCGCGCTCACCGTCGGCGTCGTGACGCGCCCGTTCGGCTTCGAGGGCGCGCAGCGCGCGCGCCAGTCGCAGGAGGGCATCGACCGCCTGCGCGAGATGGTCGACACGCTGATCGTGATCCCGAACGAGCGCCTGCTCTCGATCGTCGAGCGGCGCACGACGATCCTCGACGCGTTCCGCGAGGCCGACAACGTCCTGCGTCAGGGCGTCCAGGGCATCACCGACCTGATCACGATCCCCGGCCTGATCAACCTCGACTTCGCCGACGTGCGCACGATCATGCACGACGCCGGCTCGGCGCTGATGGGCATCGGCACGTCCGCGGGCGAGTCGCGCGCGGCCGAGGCCG
The DNA here is from genome assembly GCA_963721315.1 of uncultured Solirubrobacteraceae bacterium. Lineage (GTDB taxonomy): Bacteria > Actinomycetota > Thermoleophilia > Solirubrobacterales > Solirubrobacteraceae > DASQMT01. Next base: position 334,842 of record CAVRIU010000004.1, on the reverse strand, counting down.
CCAAGGCGGCGATCTCCTCGCCGCTGCTGGAGGAGTCCGTCGAGGGCGCCACCGGCATCCTGCTCAACATCACGGGCGGCAAGGACCTGGGGCTGTTCGAGGTCAACGAGGCGGCCGAGATCATCCACTCGGCGGCCGACTCCAACGCCAACATCATCTTCGGCGCGGTGATCGACGAGGGCATGGGCGACGAGATCCGCGTGACGCTGATCGCGACGGGCTTCGACAAGCGCTCCGACGGCGGCTACAGCAGCTTCAGCCGCGGTGGCGAGCGCCAGCGCGGCCCGGTCGACCGCGGGCCGCGGATCGACGACCGCCAGCGCTCCTCGCTCGAGATCCGCGACGACGAGATCGACATCCCGCCGTTCCTGCGCTGAGCGTCGCCGCCGCGGCTACCACGGATCGACATCCCGCCGTTCACGCGCTGCCACACGATCGGCATCCCGCCGTCCCTGCGCTGAGACGCCGTCCCGCGACTCTCAAGCGGGACGCCTGACGCGCCGATGAAGGGAGCGTGAGAGCTCTCGCTGCGAGGACGCGCCGTACGGCGCTGGGTCGGACTCGGCGCCGTCGTCTGGCTGGTGCTCTGGCAGGCGCGCGTCATCTTCGCGCCCGAGCTCGAGATCGGGCCGCTCTTCAGCCGCTTCGCGCACGACGTCGTGCTGCGTGATCGCGACCGCGCTCTGCCTCTGGGCCGGCGGTCGCCTCGCCCAACCGGCGCGAGCGCCGCGCGTGGCTGCTGATCGGCTTCGGCGTCGCGGCCTGGACCTTCGGCGAGATCTACTACACCGCGGTGCTGTGGACCGCGGACGAGATCCCGATCCCCTCGCCGGCCGACGTCGGTTACCTGCTGTTCCCGCCCTTCATGCTGCTCGGCGTCCTGGCGCTGCTGCGCAGTCGCACGCGCGACGTACCCGGCACGCTCTGGGCCGACGGCATCACGGCGGCGCTCGCCGTCTCCGCGGTCGTGCGCCGCGCTCGTCTTCGACACCGTGCTCGACGGCGCCTCGCGGGCAGGCGCTCGAGGTGGCGGTCGGCCTCGCCTACCCGATCACCGACCTGATCCTGCTGGGCGTGATCGTCGGCGCGCTCGCCGGCACCGGCTGGCAGCTCGACCGCACCTGGCTGCTGCTGTTCGCCGGCGTCGGCACGTTCTGGCTCGCCGACTCGCTCTACCTCGTCGGCAACGCCAACGGCACCTACACGCCGCCGGCCTGGTTCGAGATCGGCTGGTGGCTCGGGCTGCTGCTGATCGGCGCCGCCGCCTGGCAGCCGGCGCGGCCCGCGCTGGCGGCCGGCGCGGACGAGCGGCTGCGGCGGATCGTGCTGCCGCTGACGCTTCGGCTCGGCCGGCCTCGGGCTGCTCGTCTACGGCTGCGTGGCGGAGCTCAACGTGGTCGCGGTCGCGCTCGCCGCCGCTTCGCTGGTCGCCGTGATGGTGCGCACGATGCTGACCTTCCGCGACAACGTCGCGATGCTGCGCTTCTCGCGCAAGGAGGCGCAGACCGACGCGCTGACCGGTCTCGGCAACCGCCGCGCGCTGGCGAGCGTGCTCGAGTGCGAGCTGCCGCGCGCATCAGTCAGCGAGCCGCTCATGCTGGTGCTGTTCGACCTCGACGGCTTCAAGCTGTACAACGACACGTTCGGCCATCCAGCCGGCGACTCCCTGCTCGTGCGGCTCGGCGGCAGCCTCGAGAGCTTCCTGCGCGGGCGCGGGTCGGCCTTCCGCATGGGCGGCGACGAGTTCTGCGCCCTGCTCAAGCCGGGGACGCAGGTGTCCGAACCGCTGATCATCGGCGCCGCGGCGGCGCTGTCCGAGCACGGCGAGGGATTCGAGATCGGCTGTTCGTACGGTGCGATCGAGCTGCCGCTGGAGGCATCGGACGTGGCCGAGGCGCTGAGGATCGCCGACCAGCGCATGTACGCCCAGAAGAACGCCGGCCGGATGTCGGCCAGCCGCCAGAGCAAGGACGTCCTGCTGCGCGCGCTGGCCGAGCGCGACCCGCAGCTGCACAGCCACGCCGGCGGCATCGCCGACCTCGCGGAGGCGACCGCGCTGCGCCTGCAGCTCGGCCACGACGAGGTCGAGCAGATCCGCCACGCCGCCGAGCTGCACGACGTCGGCAAGGTCGCCGTGCCGGACGCGATCCTCAGCAAGCCGGGCGCGCTCGACGCAGGACGAATGGGATTTCATCCGCCGCCACACGCTGATCGGCGAGCGCATCATCGGCGCGGCGCCGGCGCTGCTCCGCGCCGCCGCGCTCGTGCGACACAGCCACGAGCGCTGGGACGGCAAGGGCTATCCCGACGCGCTGGCCGGAACCGAGATCCCGCTCGGAGCGCGCGTCGTGGCGGTCGCGGACGCCTTCAACGCGATGATCAGCCCGCGGCCTTACTCGACCATGCGCTCGTTCGAGGACGCACTGGCGGAGCTCGAGCGCGGCAAGGGCACGCAGTTCGATCCGGCGGTCGTGGACGCCTTCGCGGTGGCCTGCCGCGACCGCTCGCTCGCCGCTGCCGCCTGACGCTGGGAGCTTTGCTAGCGTCGCCGCGATGGGGCGTCGCTACGACCGGATCGACGAGCACCTGCGCGAATGGATCGACCGCCAGCCGCTGTTCTTCGTCGGCACCGCGCCGCGCGCCGACGACGGCCACGTGAACGTCTCGCCGAAGGGGCCGATCGGGACGCTGCGCGTGCTCGACGACAGCACGGTCGCCTACCTCGACGTGATCGGCAGCGGCGCCGAGACGATCGCGCACCTGCGCGAGAACGGCCGCATCGTCGTGATGCTGTGCGCGTTCGAGGGCCCGCCGCGGATCCTGCGGCTGCACGGCCGCGGTGAGGTCGTGGTCCCGGACGACCCGGACTTCGGCGAGCTGCTCGAGCGCGCCCGCTTCGAGCAGCCGGCCGCGGCCGAGGCGCGGCGCGCGGTGGTTCTCGTGCATGTCGAGCGCATCGCCGACTCCTGCGGCTACGGCGTGCCGCTGATGTCCTACGAGGGCGTCCGTCCGCACCAGGACGCCTGGGCGGCGAAGCGGCTGCGCGTCGGCGGCCCCGACGCCCTGCTGGACTACCAGCTCGAGAAGAACTCCAGGAGCATCGACGGGCTGCCTGCGCTGGACCTCGCCACGGCCGATCAGGCTCGCTGAGCGTCCGGCACGGCGGACCGGAGCCGGCGCAGATCGAGAATCGCGGGACGCCACGACGCCTGCGTGCGGAGGGCGACGCATCCGCGGCGCGGTGGGGTCGGTCAGCTTGCGCGCGACGAGCAGCGCGCTCGGTGCATTGAACATGCCGGTTTCCTCCCTCTTCGGGAAGCCTCTGCGGGCCTCCGCGGTCATCCTGGGTCACACCAAGGACCGCTCTGGGACCGATCTATTCCCGCGTTTCTCGAGGCGAGTTTCGGGGGCGGTCGCGGTGCTAGGGTCCGGCTCGCCCAATGGCCGCAGGGACGGAGACACTCAAGCGAACTCCGCTGCATGATCGCCACGTCGCCGCCGGCGCCAAGCTGGTGCCGTTCGCCGGCTGGGAGATGCCGGTGCAGTACGCCGGGATCCGCGCCGAGCACATGGCGGTGCGCGAGCGCTGCGGCATCTTCGACGTCAGCCACATGGGCGAGGTCGAGACCTCCGGCGCGGGCGCCGAGGCGCTGCTGCAGCGGCTGCTCTCCAACGACGTGTCGAAGCTCGCCGAAGGCGGCGCGCAGTACTCCGTGCTGTGCAACGAGCAGGGCGGGGTGCTCGACGACCTGTTCACCTACCGGCTCGGTCCCGAGCGCTTCCTGACCGTCACGAACGCGAGCAACCACGGGAGTGACTTCGCCTGGTTCGAGCGCCATGCCGGCGAGCACGACGCGACCGTGACCGACCGGCTGGCCGACTTCGCGATGCTCGCGGTCCAGGGACCGCAGGCGCGCGCGCTCGTGGCGGGCCTCGCCGACGGCGAGCTGCCCGCCCGCTTCCGCACGCGCGAGCTGACGGTCGCCGGGGCGCCCGGCGTGCTCGTCTGCGGCACCGGCTACACGGGCGAGGACGGCGTCGAGCTGCTGGTCGCGCCCGATCACGCGGGCGCGGTCTGGGACGCCGTCGTCGCCGCCGGCGCCGACCCGGTCGGCCTCGGCGCGCGCGACACGCTGCGCCTGGAGGCCTGCTTCCACCTCTACGGCAACGACCTCTCCGCCGACCGCGGGCCGATCGAGGCCGGGCTCGGCTGGTGCTGCAAGGAGGACACCGGCTTCATCGGCTCCGAGGCGGTGCGCGCGGCGCGCGCGAACGGCACGGCGGAGAAGCTGGTCCCGTTCGCGATCACCGGCCCCGGCATCGCGCGCCAGGGCAACCCGGTGCGTCGGCGGCGGGGTCGTCACCTCCGGCACGCTCTCGCCGGTGCTCGGCCACGGGATCGGCATGGCCTACCTGCCGGTCGAGCGCACCGAGCCGGGCACGGAGTTCGAGATCGACGTGCGCGGCAAGACTCCGCAGCGCCGAAGTCCGCACAAAGCCACTGATACCCGAGGAGCGCTGAATTGGCCGAGGCCAGCTACCCGCCGGAACTCTCCTACCACGAGGAGCACGACTGGGCGCGCATCGACGGCGACGTCGCGACGTTCGGCGTCACCTGGTACGCGCAGGACCAGCTCGGCGAGGTCGTCTTCTTCGACCCGCCGGCGGTCGGCAAGCAGGTCCGCCGGGGCGACCCGTACGCCGAGGTCGAGTCGGTCAAGGCGGTCTCGGACGTGATCGCGCCGCTGTCGGGCGAGATCGTCGAGGTCAACGAGGCGCTCGCGAACGGCCCGGAGGCGATCAACGACGACCCGTACGGGGAAGGCTGGATGGTGAAGGTCACGGCTGAGCGACCCCGCCGAGGTCGACAGCCTGATGGACGCCGCCGCATACGAGGAGTCGCTGACCTGAGCCGCTACACCTCAGCCACCGACGACGATCGCCGCGCGATGCTCGCGGCGATCGGCGCCGAGTCGATCGACGAGCTGTTCGCCGACGTGCCCGAGGGCGTGCGGCTGGGGCGCCCGCTCGACCTGCCGGCGGGCAAGCCCGAGCAGGAGGTCTACGCCCACCTGCGCGACCTGGCGGCGCTCAACGTCTCGGCCGAGGACGAGCTCTCCTTCCTCGGGGCCGGCATGTACGACCACTACGTGCCGGCGCTGATCGACTCGATCCTGTCGCGCTCGGAGTTCCTCACGCCGTACACGCCCTACCAGCCGGAGATCTCCCAGGGCGGGCTGCAGGTGATGTTCGAGTACCAGACCGCGATCTCGGAGCTGACCGGGCTGCCGGTCTCGAACGCCAGCGTCTACGAGGGCCCGAGCGCCGTCGCGGCCGCCGGCTACCTGGCCAAGCTGCACCAGCCCGCGCGCACGCGCTTCCTCGTCAGCCGCGGGCTGCACCCGCACAGCCGCGAGACGCTGGCGAGCACGAGCGTCGGCTGGGGCACCGCGATCGAGGAGATCGCGCTCGCCGACGGCGCGACGGACGCGGCCGCGCTCGAGCAGGCGCTCGGCGACGACGTCTCGGCCGTCTTCCTGCAGTACCCGAACTTCCTCGGCACGGTCGAGGACCTCGACGCGCTCGTGCCCGCGGCCAAGGCGGCCGGCGCGCTCGTGATCGTGCAGTGCGACCCGCTGGCGCTCGGCATCCTGCGCCCGCCGGGCGACTTCGGCGTCGACGTCGCGGTGGGGGAGGGCCAGACGCTCGGCAACCGGCTCGACTTCGGCGGCCCGAGCTTCGGCTTCTTCGCCGCGCAGCAGGCCTACCTGCGGCGGATGCCGGGCCGGATCGCGGGCGAGACGACCGACGTCGACGGCCGCCGCGGCTTCGTGCTCACGCTGCAGACGCGCGAGCAGCACATCCGGCGCGAGAAGGCGACGCACAACATCTGCACCGCGCAGGCGCTCAACGCGCTCGCGGGCGTGATCTACCTGAGCTGGCTCGGCCGCGCGGGGCTGGTCGAGCTGGGCGAGCTGCTGCTCCAGCGCACGGCCTACGCGCGCGACGGCGCTGGCGGCGGTCGACGGCGATCGAGCCGCTGCACTCGCAGCCGGTCGTGCGCGAGTTCGCCGTCACGCTCGACGCCGACGTCGACGCCGTGATCGAGCGCTGCGCGATCGAGGGGGTCAACCCCGGCTACGCGCTCGGCCGCGACCTGCCGGAGTTCGAGCACGGGCTGCTCGTCGCGATCACCGAGCAGCGCTCGAAGGCCGACATCGACCGGCTGGCGCGCACGCTGGGCGCCGCCGTCGCCGCCGAGCGCGAGCAGGTGCCCGCGTGACGACGAGAACCGGCTGCACGCCGATCCGGGCGTCGAGCGCGAGGAGCCCGACGGCGAGCGCCCGGTGCACCTGACCGAGACCGCGCAGCAGCGCGACCGGCGCGCGCACGATCTACGAGAAGTCCCAGCCCGGCCGGCGCGCGTTCGTGGCGCCCGCGCTCGACGTGCCCGAGCAGGACGGGCTGCTGCCCGAGCACCTGCGCCGCAGCGAGCCGGCGCGGCTGCCCGAGATCGCCGAGCCGGAGATCGTGCGCCACTACAACCGGCTCTCGAAGCGCAACTTCGACCTCGACACGGGCTTCTACCCGCTCGGCTCGTGCACGATGAAGCACAACCCGAAGCTGCACGAGCGCGTCGCCGCGCTGCCCGGCAACGCGCGCCTGCACCCGCTCCAGCACCCGCGCCGCGCGCAGGGCGCGCTGCGGCTGATGTGGGAGCTGCAGCACGCGCTCGGCGAGGTCGCAGGGCTGCCGCACGTCTCGCTGCAGCCGTCGGCCGGCTCGCACGGCGAGCTCGCGGGGGTGCTGCTCACGCGCGCCTACCACGAGGAGCGCGGCGAGCGGCGCACGAAGGTGCTCACGCCCGACACCGCCCACGGCACCAACCCGGCGACGGTGACGATGGCCGGCTTCGAGGTCGTCAAGGTCGGCACGAACGACCGCGGCGGCGTCGACGTCGAGGACCTCAAGGCGAAGGCGAGCGACGACGTCGCGTGCCTGATGCTGACCAACCCGAACACGCTCGGGCTGTTCGACCCCGCGATCGAGGAGATCGCGCACGTCGTGCACGACGCGGGCGCGACGCTCTACTACGACGGCGCCAACCTGAACGCCGTGATGGGCCGCACGCGACCCGGCGACATGGGCTTCGACATCGTGCACTTCAACCTGCACAAGACGTTCACCCAGCCGCACGGCGGCGGCGGCCCGGGCGCCGGCCCGATCGCCGTGTCCGACCGGATCGAGCCGTTCATCCCGCGCCCGCAGGTCGTGCGCCGCGAGCCCGGCAACGGCGCCGGGCCGACGTTCGAGCTCGACTACGACCGGCCCAAGTCGATCGGCCGGCTGCGCGGCTTCCAGGGCAACTACGGCGTCTTCGTGCGCTCCTACGCCTACATCCTGTCGCTCGGCTGCGACGGGCTGCAGGAGGCGTCCGAGACCGCCGTGCTGAACGCCAACTACCTGATGGCGCGGCTGAAGGAGACCGCCGGCGAGCACCTCCCGCCGGCCTACGACCGCACCTGCATGCACGAGTTCGTGCTGACCGGCGGGCCGATGAAGCGCGCGCTCGGGATCCGCACGCTCGACCTGGCCAAGCGGCTGCTCGACTACGGCTTCCACCCGCCGACCGTCTACTTCCCGCTGCTGGTGGACGAGGCGCTGCTGATCGAGCCGACCGAGACCGAGACGCGCGAGACGCTCGACGCGTTCGCCGACGTCGTCGGGGAGATCCTCGCCGAGGCCGCCGACGATCCGGAGGCCGCGCGCAACGCGCCCTACACGACGCCGGTGCGGCGCCTCGACGAGGCCGGCGCGGCCAAGCGGCCGGTCATCCGCCAGGCGCTCTGAGCCGCGCTGATCATCTTCTCCGGCATCCAGCCGACCGGGCGCAAGCACCTCGGCAACCACATCGGGGCGATCGCTCCAGTACGTCGAGGGCCAGGACCGCGCGCGACCCGTCGATCTACTGCATCGTCGACCTGCACGCGATCACCGTCGAGTACGACCCGGCCGACCTGCGCGAGCGCGTCTACGACACGGTCGCGATCCTGATCGCCGCCGGGCTCGACCCCGAGCGCTGCATCCTCTTCCGCCAGGGCGACGTGCAGGAGCACGCCGAGCTGTGCTGGCTGCTGACCTCGGTGACCGCGATCGGCGAGCTCAACCGCATGCACCAGTTCCGCGACAAGTCGGTCGCCCAGCGCCACCTGGTCTCCGCCGGCCTGCTGCTCTACCCGGTGCTGCAGGCCGCCGACGTGCTCGCCTACCGCGCGCACGAGGTGCCGGTGGGGGAGGACCAGCGCGAGCACCTCGAGCTGATGCGCGACATCGCGCGCCGCTTCAACGAGCGCTTCGGCGAGACGCTCGTGGTGCCCGAGCACCGGATCCCGACGGTCGGCGCGCGCGTGCGCGACCTGCAGGAGCCGGCGAGCGCAAGATGTCGACGACGGGCGGCTCGGAGCAGGGCACGGTCTACGTGCTCGACGAGCCGGACGCGATCCGCAGGAAGTTCAAGCGCGCCGTGACCGACTCGGGCGCGGAGGTCGTGCGCGGTCCCGACAAGCCCGGCATCTCGAACCTGATCGAGATCCTCGCCGTCGTGCGCGGCGTCACGCCCGAGGCGGTCGAGCGCGACTTCGACGGGCTCCGCTACGGCGACTTCAAGACCGCCGTCGGCGACGAGGTGGCCGAGTGGCTGGCGCCGGTGCGCGAGCGCTACGGCGAGCTGCGCGGCGACGACGCGAAGCTCGAGGCGATCCTGGCGGCCGGGGCGGAGCGGGCGCGCGCGATCGCGTCGGGCACGCTCGCGGACGTGCGCGACGCGATGGGCGTGGGTCCCGCGCCGCGCGCGGCGTGATCCACGCCGGCCCGCCCGCGGTTCCCGGCGTGACCCGTCGGCCCCGACTCGGGCCCGCGCTCGGCGTGATCCGCCGCCTCGGGGCCTAGCCTGAACGCTCGTGGCCATCGGCGGCTTGAACTTGGAGCTGGACCTCGACGTCTTCGCGGGCCCGTTCGACCTGCTGCTGTCGCTGATCCTGCGCGAGGAGCTCGACCTGCTCGAGGTCGAGCTGGCCGAGGTCGTGCTCGCCTACCTCGACCACCTGGGCGCGCGCGACGAGCTCGACCTCGAGGCGGCGACCGAGTTCCTCGTCCTGATCGCCGCGCTGCTCGAGCTCAAGTCGCGGCTGATGCTGCCGGGCGAGGAGCTCGAGGAGCTCGACGAGCCCGCGCCCGCCGAGGCGGCCGAGGAGCTGCTCGAGCGCCTGCTCGCCTATGCGCGCTTCCGCGGCGCCGGCGGCTACCTGGCCGCGCGCCGCGAGGCCGAGCAGGGCGATGCTCTATCGCCGCGCGCCGCTGCCGCCGGCGCTGCGCCGCGCGCCGCTCGAGCAGGCCGAGCAGGCCTACGACCCGGCCGTGCTGGGCCGGTCGCTGGGCGAGCTGCTGCGCACGCCGCCGCCGCTCGACCTGCGCCACATCGCCGCGCCGCGCGTGTCGCTGCCGGAGCGGCTCGCGCTGCTGCGGCGGCTGCTGCGCCGCGGGACGTTCTCGTTCGACGACGCGGTCCGGGGCGCCGACCGGATGACGGAGGCGGTCACGCTGTTCGCGCTGCTCGAGCTCTACAAGCGCGGCGAGGCCGCCTGGGAGCAGGACGAGTCGTTCGGTCCCGTGACGGTGCGCGCCGGCGCCGCCCGACGCCCGCCACGCGGGGGAGCGCAGCGCGTGATCGAGCGCGAGCTGGAGGCGCTGCTGTTCCTCGCGCCCGATCCCGTCCCGGTGGAAGAGCTCGCCGACGCGCTGCGCGTCGAGCCGGACGAGGTCGTCGCGGGGCTGAGCGCGCTGGCGCTGGCGCTCGACGGGCGCGGGATCGTGCTGCGCGAGCTCGCCGGCGGCTGGACGCTCGCATCGCACCCCGACGCCGAGGAGGCCGCGCGCCGGCTGCTGGCCCGGCCGCGCACGCCGGGCCTCACCCCGGCGCAGGCCGAGACGCTGTCGATCGTCGCCTACCTGCAGCCGGTCTCGCGTCCCGAGGTGGCGCGCATCCGCGGCGTCGCCTCGGAGTCGGCCGCCGCGGCGCTGGCCGAGCGCGGGCTGATCGAGGAGGCCGGGCGCTCGCAGTTCGGCGCCGTGCTCTACCGCACGACGCCGCTGTTCCTCAAGCTGTTCGGGCTGCGGTCGGTCGACGAGCTGCCCGATCCGGCCCAGTGGGACCCGAGCCCGGAGGACGCAGTCCGCGCTGCGCGACCGGCTGCTGCGGGCGGGCGAGGCGCGGGTCGAGAGCTGACCCGCGCCCACCCGGTTCGGACTACCTGAGCGTCAGGACGTCCTGGGTGCCACCCGAGACTTCGGTGCTCACGAGGCTGCCCGTGACCCCGTCGTAGGTCCCCGTGCCGCCGGTGACGGCCACGCGGACGTTGGCGGCGTTCGCGAACGAGAACAGGCCGGCGAGCGTGATCTGACTGCCGTCCTTGAGCTCGTAGACACCTTCGGCCATCAGCTTGGCGTTGGCGAACGACTTGCCCTTGACCACGGTGGCCTTGACGTAGAGCGTTCCCAGGGATGCCCCGCCCGGCCTGTCATACAACGGGCTGGTGAAGCTCACCACGTCGCCCACGGAGAAGCGGTACCTGCGTGACTCGGGATTCTTCACCGGGGACTTCGGCTTGAGGTCCAGGATGTTGAAAGTCCCCTCATCCTCGGGCTCGAAGAACGTGAGCGTCGTCGGACCCGGGGCCTGCGCACTGCCGGATGGCACGACGACCACCAGCACAGCGGCGGTCAACGCGACGAGGCTCAACAGGACTCTGCGGTACATGGCGCTCCTCCCACATCGATGACGATGCGGCGAAACTACCTTAAGTTGGCGCAACGGACCTGGCCGCTGCCAGCTGGCCGCAGGCGGCGTCGATGTCGCGCCCGCGCGTCAGCCGCACCGTCGCGCGCAGCCCGTGCTCCTCGAGCGCGGCGCGGAATGCCGCGATCGCGCCACGCGAGGAGCCGTCGTACGCGCCGGTCGGGTTGTACGGGATCAGGTTGACCTTGTAGCGCTTCGGATCGAGCAGCCGCGCGAGCGCGACGGCGTGGCCGTAGTGGTCGTTGACGCCGGCGAGCATCACGTACTCGATGAAGACCTGGCGCCGGCGGCGCTCGTAGTAGGCGTCGCAGGCGGCGAGCACGTCGGCGATCGGGTGGCGGTCGTTGACCGGCATGATCTGCGAGCGCAGCGCGTCGTCGGGCGCGTGCAGCGAGAGCGCCAGCCGCAGCGGCATGTCGCACTCGGTCAAGCGCTTGATGCCCGGCAGCCAGCCGACCGTCGAGACGCCGGTGCGGCGATGCGTGATGCCGACGTCGGGCAGCCGGCGCGCGCTCTCGAGCACATGCTCGACGTTCATCAGCGGCTCGCCCATGCCCATGAACACGAGGTGGTCGACCGGCTCGATGCGACGGAAGTGCAGCACCTGGTCGAGGATCTCCGAGGCGCTGAGGTTGCGGCCGAAGGCCATCGTCCCGGTCGCGCAGAACGTGCAGGTGAGCGGGCAGCCCGACTGCGAGGAGACGCAGACCGAGCGGCGCCCGTCGCGATAGCGCATCAGCACCGCCTCGACGGGGCGGCCGTCGGCGGTGTGGAAGAGCGCCTTGACGGTGCCGTCGGCGGCGTGCGCTTCGTCGGCGAGCGCGAGCGTCGAGAACGGCACGCGCGCGGCCAGCTCGGCGCGCAGCGCTGCCGGGACGTCGGTCATCGCCTCGTAGCCGTGCGCGCCGCTCGCGGTCCAGCGCCACACCTGCCGTGCGCGGAAGCCGGGCTGGCCGAGCTCGGCCAGCGTCGCGTCGAGCAGCGCAAGGTCCACGCGCCTATGGTGGCAGCGCCGTGCGCCTCGCCAAGTACCTCGCCCACGCCGGCGTCGCCTCGCGCCGCGCCGCCGAGCAGCTCGTGTTCGCCGGCCGCGTCACCGTCGGCGGCGAGATCGTGCGCGATCCCGCGCGCGACGTGGAGGAGGGCGACGCGGTCGCGGTCGACGGCAAGCCGGCAGCGCTCGAGCGCCGGCATGTCGTCTACGCGCTGCACAAGCCGGCCGGCTACGTCAGCACGGTGAAGGACCCGCAGGGGCGCCCGACGGTGCTGTCGCTCGTCCGCAGTCGCGAGCGGCTGTACCCCGTCGGCCGGCTCGACGCCGACACGCACGGGCCTGATCCTGCTGACCAACGACGGCGCGCTCGCCCACCGTCTGACGCACCCCTCGTTCGAGGTGCCGCGCGTCTACCGCGCGCAGGTGCGCAGCCCGCCGGTGCGCGAGCCGGCGCTGCGCCGGCTGCGCGAGGGCGTGCTGCTCGACGACGGCAGGACGGCGCCGGCGCGCGTGCGCCGGCTCGCGCCCGACCGGCTCGAGATCGTGCTGCACGAAGGGCGCAAGCGCCAGGTGCGGCGCATGTGCGAGGCGGTCGGGCACCGCGTCGTGACGCTGGAGCGGGTCGCCTTCGGCCCGCTGCGGCTCGGCGACCTCCCGCTCGGCGGCCACCGCCGGCTGAACGCGGCGGAGGTGGAGCAGCTTCGGCGCGCCGGTAAGTAGTTTCCACCAGGTGCGCCTGATCGCCTTCCGTGGAGCGAACACCGTCGTGGCCAACGAGGCCGCGGCGATCCTCGACGCGACCGAGGCGCTGATGCACGAGCTGATCGGGCGCAACGGGCTGGAGACCGGCGACCTCGTCAGCTGCATCTTCACGCTCACGCAAGACCTCGACGCGGAGTTCCCCGCCGTCGCGGCGCGCCGCATGGGCCTCAGCCACGTGCCGCTGATGTGCGCGCAGGAGATCAGCGTCCCGGGGGCGATGCCGAGCGTGATCCGCGTGCTGATCCACGCCTACGCCGACGACCGCCACGACCCGGTGCACGTCTACCTGGGCGAGACGGCATCGCTGCGCCAGGACCTTCACGGCGCGCAGTAGGCTGCGAAAGCCATGCCGATCGAGTTCGCCGAGCGGATCCGCCGGATCCCCGTCTATCCCGCTGCCGACGGCTACGCGCTCGCCGGTGACGTGGCGCTGCTCGCGTCGAACGAGTCGCCCTACCCGCCGATCCCCGCGGTGCTCGAGGCCGTCACGCGCGCGCTGGGTGGGCTGAACCGCTACCCGGACCCGACCTGCTCGGCGCTGCGTGCGGCCTTGAGCGACCGCTACGGCGTGCCGGTGCACCGGATCGCGATCGGCAACGGCTCGTGCGACATCCTGCTCGCGGCGGGAGAGGCGCTGCTCGAGCCGGAGGCCGAGGTCGTCTACGCGTGGCCCAGCTTCAGCGTCTACCCGCACCTGGCCGCCGCCGCCGGAGCGCGCGCGATCGAGGTGCCGGTCGACGCAGAGCACCGCCACGACCTCGACGCGATGCTCAAGGAGATCACCGCCGCCACGCGGCTCGTGATCGTCTGCAACCCGAACAACCCGACGTCGACCGCGCTGCCGCTGGAGGCGATCGCCGCGTTCGTGCGCGCGGTCCCGCGCCACGTCGCCGTCGTCCTGGACGAGGCGTACTGCGAGTTCAACCTGCTGCAGGATCCCGACGAGTCGATCGCGCTGCTCGCACGCCACCCCAACCTCGTCCTGCTGCGCACGTTCTCCAAGGTCTACGGCCTCTGCGGGCTGCGCGTCGGCTTCGGGCTGTGCGGGTCGGAGGAGTTCCGCATCGCGGTCGACCAGGTGCGCCAGCCGTTCTACTGCAACGCCGCCGCCCAGGTCGCCGGCGATCGAGGCGCTGCGCCACCAGGACGAGGTCGCGCGCCGCGTCGAGCGCAACCTCGCCGAGCGGCTCGAGCTCGAGGACGGGCTGCGCCGGCTCGGGATCGCGCCGGCCGAGTCGCAGGCGAACTTCGTCTGGTTCGACCTGCCGGACGGCGCCGAGGAGGCGGAGATCGTGCCGCGCTGGCGGCCGGCGGCGTGCTCGTGCGCGCCGGCGGCGCACTCGGCCGCGCCGGAGCGCTGCGCGTCACCGTCGGCACGGAGATCGAGAACGCGAAGCTGCTCGGCGTGCTCGCCCCCTTGCTCGCGGGCTGAAAGCTGGTACAACTGGCTGCAGTACGCACCATGGCCGCTCGAGCACCGCACCCGCGCAGCACCCTCTCCGCGACCTCCGGCCGTCCTTACGCGTACGAGCTCTCCTACCGCACCTGGCGATTTAGCTAGGCGCTCGGCCGGCGTGGCGTGAGCCATTCGCCGTCCGCGACCACCGGGCCCTTCGGGCCGAGCGCCAAGCCCAACGGCAGCACGCGGATCCCCCTTCTAGGAGAAACTGGCAGAGAACCATGATGATCGTGATGAAGCCGACGGCCACCGAGGACCAGGTGCAGGCCGTCATCGACAGGATCGAGTCCTGCGGGGCTCGAGCACACCCCTCGCGCGGCGAGGAGGTGACCGTGATCGGCGCGATCGGCGATCGCGAGCACGTCGCCCGGCTCGGCCTCGAGGGCCACGCGGGCGTCGAGCAGGTCGTGCCGATCCTCAAGCCGTTCAAGCTCTCCTCGGCCCAGCTCAAGCCCGGCGAGCGCACCGTGGTGGAGGTCGACGGGCGGCTGATCGGCGGCGAGCACTTCTCCCTGATCGCCGGTCCCTGCACCGTCGAGTCGCGCGACCAGACGCTGACCGCGGCGCACATGGTGGCGGCGGGCGGCGCGAGCCTGTTCCGCGGCGGCGCCTACAAGCCGCGCTCCTCGCCCTACTCGTTCCAGGGCCTGGGTCAGGAGGGGCTGCGGCTGCTGGCGGAGGCCAAGGCCCAGACCGGGTTGCCGATCGTGACCGAGCTGATGGACGCGCGCGACATCGAGCCGGTGCTCGAGGTGGCGGACGTGATCCAGGTCGGCGCGCGCAACATGCAGAACTACGCGCTGCTCGCCGAGATCGGGCGCTCGAACAAGCCGGTGCTGCTCAAGCGCGGCCTGTCGGCGACGCTCGAGGAGCTGCTGATGGCGGCGGAATACGTGCTCAAGGAGGGCAACCCCGACGTGCTGCTGTGCGAGCGCGGGATTCGCACGTTCGAGACCGCCTACCGCTTCACGCTCGACCTGACCGCGATCCCCGTGCTCAAGGAGCTCTCGCACCTGCCCGTGATCGTCGACCCGAGCCACGCGGCCGGGCGCCGCGCGCTGGTCGAGCCGCTCTCGCTCGCCGCCGCTGCGGCCGGCGCCGACGGCGTCATCGTCGAGGTCCACCCGAACCCCGACGAGGCGATCTGCGACGGCCCCCAGCAGCTGCACGCGGCGGACTTCGCGGCTTACGCGGAGAAGGTCGAGCGCGCCGCGGCGGTAGCCGGCAAGGTGCTCTCCAACTCGCCCGCGTGAAGCCGGCCGGCGCTCGATCCGCGATCATGTCCCGGTGAGATCGCGCTCGTCGGCCGAGCCGGGATCATGACCCGGTGAAGATCGCGCTCGTCGGCGTCGGCCTGATCGGCGGCTCGATTGGGCTGGCCACGCGCGCGCGGCTGGGCGCCGAGGTGGCCGGATTCGACCCGCAGGGCGTCGATGCCGCGCTCGACGTGGGCGCGATCGACCGCGCGGCGACGGACCTCGCGGACGCGCTCGACGGCGCCGAGGTGGCGTTCGTCGCCGCCCCCGTCGGCGCGCTGCCGGCGGCGATCGCCGCGGTGCTCGCGGTCGCCCCCGAGGACTGCGTGGTGACCGACGTCGGCTCGACCAAGCGCGCGATCGTGGCGGCCGTCGGCGACGAGCGCTTCATCGGCGGGCACCCACTCGCCGGTGCCGCGGCCGCCGGCGTGCGCCACGCGCGGGCGGAGCTGTTCGACGGCGCAACCTGGTACCTGACGCCGACGCCGGCCACGCGCGGGACGCTCTACGAGCGGCTGCACCGGACGCTGTCCGCGCTGGGCGCCCGTCCCGCCGCGCTCGATGCCGAGACGCACGACCGGCTGCTGGCGACCGTCTCGCACCTGCCGCACGTGCTCGCGAACGTGCTCGTCGCGCAGGCCGTGCGCGCACTCTCGGACGAGAAGCTGCCCGCGACCGGCCCCAGCTTCCGCGACATCACGCGCGTCGCGGGCTCCAACACGGCGATCTGGCGCGACATCTACCTCAGCAACGCCGACGCGCTGATCGACGCGATCGACGACGCGACCGCCCGCCTGGGCAGCGTGCGCGCGGCGCTCGCGGCCGGCGACGGCGACGCCGTCGGGCTGTGGAACGACAGCGCGCGCATCGATCGCCGCCGCCTGCTCGAAGCCGATCTCGCCGGCGGCGAGGTGTGCGAGCTGCGAGTGGCGGTGCCCAACCGCCCGGGCGTGGTGGCGGAGGTCGCGCTCGCGCTCGGCCGCGGCGGGGTGAACATCTCCGACATGGCGCTGCACCCGGCACCCGATCGCTCGTCGGGCTTCATCGTGCTGTGGATCGCCGGCGCCGAGCGCGCGGCGCAGGCCGAGGCGCTCGTCGCCGGCCTCGGGTTCCCCGTCTCGCGCCCATGAACGCCGTCTTCCGCCCGGGCGCGGCGCTGCGCGGGACGCTCGTGCCGCCTGCCGACAAGTCGCTATCGCATCGCGCCGCGCTGCTCGGCGCGATGAGCGCCGAGCCCGTGCACGTGACGAACTACCTCGACGCGGCGGACACGCGCTCGAGCCTCGCGGCGGTCCGCGCGCTCGGCGCCCAGGTCGAAGAGCGCGCGGGTGCGCTGCTGATCCGCGGGCCGGGGCTGCGCGGCGCCAGGCCCGGCGTGGCGATCGACGTCGGCAACGCCGGCACGCTGCTGCGGCTGCTGCCGGGCTGGCTAGCCGGGCAGCCCGAGGGTGGCCGCTGGTCGCTCGACGGTGACGCGAGCATCCGGCGGCGACCTGTCGATCGCGTCGCGCGTCCGCTGACGGAGATGGGCGCCTCGTTAGAGGCACGCGCGGGCCGCTTCACCCCGCTGGCGATAACCGGCCGGCCGCTGCACGGGATCGAGTACGCGCTGCCGGTCGCCTCGGCCCAGATCAAGAGCTGCGTCCTGCTCGCCGGGCTGCTGGCCGAGGGGACGACCACGGTCGTCGAGCCCGAGCCGAGCCGCGACCACACCGAGCGACTGCTGGCGCGCGCCGGCGCCGGGATCCCTCGCGAAGGCGACCGCATCACGATCGGCGGCGTCGACGAGCTGCGGCTCGATGCGATCGACGTGCCCGGCGACCCGTCGTCGGCCGCCTTCCTCGCCGCCGCCGCCGTGCTCGTCCCGGGCTCGCGGCTTGCGATCGCGGGCATGGCGGCCAACTGGACCCGCGTCGGCTTCTTCGAGATCCTGCGCCGGATGGGCGCGGCGCTGGACGGCGAGCTGGAGCAGCGCGGCGTCCGCTTCACCCGACAGCGAGCCGGTCTGCGCGCTCGAGCTCGCGCACGGCGCGCTCACGGGCACGCGCGTCACGGCGAGCGAGGTGCCGCTGGCGATCGACGAGCTGCCGCTCGTCGCGCTGCTCGGCTGCTTCGCCGAGGGCGAGACGGTGGTCGAAGGCGCGCAGGAGCTGCGCCTGAAGGAGTCCGACCGGATCGCCACCGTCGTCGACGGCCTGCGCGGCCTCGGCGCCGACATCGAGGCGACCGCCGACGGCTTCGTCGTGCGCGGCACCGGCGGGCTGCGCGGCGGCCGGCTGGAGTCGCACGGCGATCACCGCCTGGCGCTGCTCGGCGCGGTCGCCGGGCTCGCCAGCCGCGACGGCGTCGAGGTCGTGGGAATGGAGGCCGCCGCCGTCTCCTATCCCGGCTTCGCCGCCGATCTGGCCGAACTGACCGTCTAGCCTCAGACCGCCATGGTGATCGCGATCGACGGCCCCGCCGGGGCCGGCAAGTCCACAGTCGCCCGGGCCGTCGCCGCGCGGCTCGGCTTCACGTACCTCGACACCGGCGCGATGTACCGCTGCGTCGCACTCGCCGTGGGAGAGCGCGGTGGTGAGCCCGCCGCGGTCGCCGAGGCGCTCCGGATCGAGCTCGGCGAGCGCGTGCTGCTCGACGGTCGCGACGTCACCGAGGCGATCCGCGTGCCCGCGGTCTCGTACGCCGCCTCGGAGGTCAGCGCCGATCCCGGCGTGCGCGCGGCGCTCGTGCGCAAGCAGCAGGCGCTGCTGGTCGCCGGCGACTGGGTCGCCGAGGGGCGCGACATCGGCACCGTCGTGTGCCCCGATGCCCAGGTCAAGGTCTTCCTCACCGCTTCGCCCGAAGCGCGTGCGCAGCGGCGTGCGCTGGAGCTCGGCGACGACTTCGAGACGGTGCTGGCGCAGCAGCGTCGAGCGCGACGCGCGCGACGAGCGGCCGCGAGCACTCGCCGCTGGTCGCGGCCGCCGACGCGGTGCCGGTCGACACGACCGGGCTCGACCTCGACGCGGTGATCGGCCAGATCCTCACGCTCGTCGTCGAGGCGCGCGAGGTGCAGGCGTGAAGATCGCGGTCGTCGGCTACCCGAACGTCGGCAAGTCCTCGCTCGTGAACCGGCTGACGCAGTCGCGCGAGGCCGTCGTGCACGAGCGGCCTGGCATCACGCGCGACCGCAAGGAGCTCGACACGGAGTGGAACGGGCGCGCCTTCACGCTGATCGACACCGGCGGCGTCGATCTCGACGACGACGACCCGCTCGCCGTCTCGATCCGCGACCAGGCCCACGCCGCGCTCGCCGACGCGCAGGTCGCGCTGTTCGTCGTCGATGCACGCGCCGGGCTGCGGCCGGGGGACGAGGAGGTCGCCGACATCCTGCGCCGTGGCAACGTCCCGGTCGTGCTCGCGGCGAACAAGATCGACTCGCCGCGCGACCTGCCGCTGGCGCACGACTTCCACGGGCTCGGCCTCGGCGAGCCGATGGCGGTCTCGGCCTCCCAGGGCCTCGGCACGGGCGACCTGCTCGACCGCCTGGTCGAGCTGCTGCCGGCCGAGGAGGAAGCCGCCGCCGCGGACGAGGACCTCGTGCGGCTGGCCGTCATCGGCCGCCCCAACGTCGGCAAGTCCTCGCTCGTCAACGCCTTCCTCGGTCGCGAGCGCGTGATCGTGTCCGAGTTCGCCGGCACGACGCGCGACGCGATCGACACCGAGCTCGAGGTCAGTGGCCGCCGCATCCGGCTGGTCGACACCGCCGGCATCCGCCGCCAGGCGAAGGTGCAGGAGTCGGTCGAGTACTACACCGTGCTGCGCTCGCAGCGGGCGGCCGAGCGCGCCGACGTCGCGCTGGTCGTGTGCGACGCGACCGACGGCGTGACCTCGCAGGACCTGCGGATCGCCGAGCTGGCGATGAAATCGGGCTGCGCGACGGCGCTGGTGCTGAACAAGTGGGACCTGACGGGCGGCGACGACTTCGATCTCGACAGCGAGCGCGCCCGCGTCGCGCGCAAGCTGCGCCTGCGCCCGCGCGTGATGACCGCCTCCGCCAAGACCGGCCGCCACGTGCCGCGGCTGCTGGTCGAGGTGCTGTCGCTCGCCGACCGCTACGGCCACCGGATCCCGACGCCCGAGCTCAACCGCTTCCTCGGCGACGTCGTCGCGACGCGACCGCCGCCGCAGAAGCAGGGCCATCGGCTCAAGCTGCTCTACATCGCCCAGATCGGCGAGCGCCCGCCGCGCTTCTCGATCCAGGTCAACAACCGCCAGAAGGTCACGCGCGACTACGCGTACTTCGTCGAGAACCGGCTGCGCGAGCGCTACGCGCTGGAGGGAATCCCGGTGATCATCGACTTCGCCGAGCGCAAGCAGCGCCGCCGCGCGGCCTGAGGAGGCCGCCCGACGAGCCGCTAGGCTCTCGCCCCTCCATGAGCCATTACAACGACAACGAGTACCTGTTCACGTCGGAGTCGGTGACCGAGGGTCACCCCGACAAGATCGCCGACCAGATCTCCGACGGGGTGCTCGACGCGGTCCTGACGCGACGACCCGTACGGGCGCGTGGCGTGCGAGACGCTCGTCAACACGGGCCTGGTCGTCGTCTCGGGCGAGATCTCGACCGACACCTACGTCGACATCCAGGACATCGCGCGCTCGACGATCCGCAAGATCGGCTACACCGACGCCGACCTGGGCTTCAGCGCCGACTCGTGCGCGGTGATCAACGCGATCGACAAGCAGTCGCCGGACATCGCGCAGGGCGTCGACAAGGCTTACGAGGCGCGCACCGACGCTTCGGACGACGACGCGCTCGACATGGCGGGCGCGGGCGATCAGGGGATGATGTTCGGCTACGCGTCGAACGAGACCGAGGAGCTGATGCCGCTGCCGATCTCGCTGGCGCACAAGCTCGCGCACCGGCTCGCGGACGTGCGCAAGGCCGAGGTCGTGCCCTACCTGCGCCCGGACGGCAAGACGCAGGTCTCGGTGCGCTACCGCGACGGCGTGCCGGTGGAGATCGAGAAGCTGCTGATCTCGACCCAGCACCGCGAGGGCGCGGAGTCGCTGATCCCCGACGACCTGTGGGAGCACGTCGTCGAGCCGATCCTGCCCGAAGGACCTGTATGACGCGCACCGGCTGCGCAAGAACTTCCTCGTCAACCCGACCGGGCGCTTCGTGATCGGCGGCCCGGTCGGCGATGCCGGCTTGACGGGGCGCAAGATCATCGTCGACACCTACGGCGGCATGGCCCGCCACGGCGGTGGCGCGTTCAGCGGCAAGGACCCGAGCAAGGTCGACCGCTCGGCGGCTTACGCGGCGCGTCACGTGGCGAAGAACGTCGTCGCGGCAGGGCTGGCCGATCGCTGCGAGGTGCAGGTCGCCTACGCGATCGGCGTCGCGCATCCGGTCTCGGTCTACATCGAGACGTTCGGCACCGAGAAGATCGGCCGCGCGCAGATCGCCACCCTGGTCGACGAGCACTTCGACCTGCGTCCGGGGGCGTTCCGCGAGAGCCTGCGGCTGCACCGCCCGATCTATCAGAAGACCGCCGCCTACGGCCACTTCGGCCGCGAGGACGCCGACTTCACGTGGGAGCGCACCGACAAGGCCGACGCGTTGCGCGCGGCCGCCGGCCTCGGGGCGGGCGCCGCGGCGTAGCGCCGTGCGCGACTTCCCCGAAGGCTTCCTGTTCGGCTCATCGACCGCGGCCCACCAGGTCGAGGGCGGCAACGTCAACAACGACTGGTGGGCCTGGGAGCACGCGCCGTACACGACCTGCGTCGAGTCCTCCGGCGACGCGATCGACCAGTTCCACCGCTACCCCGAGGACTTCGCGCTGCTGGCCGGGCTGGGGCAGAACGCGCACCGGATGTCGCTCGAGTGGTCGCGCATCGAGCCGGCGCCGGGGGAGTTCAGCGCGGCGGCGCTCGAGCACTACCGGCGCGTGCTCGGCACGCTCGAGCAGCTCGGCTTGACGGCGTTCGTCACGCTGCACCACTTCACGCTGCCGCGCTGGCTGGCGGAGGCCGGCGGCTGGCTGGCGCCCGACGCGGTCGAGCGCTTCGCGCGCTACAGCGAGCGCGTCGCGGCCGCGCTCGGCGACCTGATGCCGTTCGCCGCCACGATCAACGAGCCGCAGATCGTCGCGCTGATGGGCTACCGACAGGGCGTGTTCCCGCCCGGGCTGCGCAACCCGACCCTGTTCAGGCGAGTGACCGGGCGGCTGATCGAGGCGCATGCCGCGGCCGTGCGGGCGGTCAAGAGCGGCGCGGGCGATCCGCAGGCCGGCGTCTGCCTGCAGCTGCCGGCGTTCGAGCCCGCGCGGCCCGAGGATCCCGCCTGCGTCGCCGCCTGCACCGAGCTCGCGCACGCGATGGAGGACGTCTACCTCGAGGACCTCGCGGGCGACTGGGTGGGCGTGCAGTACTACTCGCGCATGCGCGTCGATCCCGCCACCGCGGACGGCTTCGCGCCGGCGCCGGAGGGCGCGACGCTGACGCAGATGGGCTGGGAGATCCATCCCGAAGGGCTGCATCGCGCGATCGTCAGCGCCGCGCGCAGCGGGCTGCCGGTCTACGTGACCGAGAACGGCATCGCGACCGCCGACGACACGCAGCGGATCGCCTACATGCGCGACCACCTCGGCCAGGTCGTCGCGGGCGCTCGCCGAGGGCGTCGACGTGCGCGGCTATCACTACTGGTCCTCGTTCGACAACTTCGAGTGGGCGGTGGGCTATCGCCCCACATTCGGCTTGATCGGGATCGATCGCGCGGACGGGCTGCGGCGCATCGTGCGTCCGAGCGCAGACGCCTACGGCGAGCTCGCGCGCACGGGATCTCTCAGCGCTTTTACGGGCGGCGAATCCGGGTAAGGGCGGCTCGGTGCCGATCGCGGAGGAGAGCGCGTGGAAGACCTAAGGCTGGACACCAACATGGTGGACTACCTGATCCTGGTGATCTACTTCGTCGCCGTGCTCGGCATCGGCTTCGCCGCCAAGCGCGTGATCAAGACGAGCCTCGACTACTTCCTCTCCGGCCGCTCGCTGCCGGCCTGGATCACCGGCCTGGCGTTCATCTCCGCCAACCTCGGCGCACTCGAGATCCTCGGCATGGCGGCCAACGGGGCGCAGTTCGGCGCCGCCACCGTGCACTACTACTGGATCGGCGCGGTCCCGGCGATGGTCTTCCTCGGGATCGTGATGATGCCGTTCTACTACGGCTCGAAGGTCCGCAGCGTGCCGGAGTACCTGCGCCTGCGCTTCAACCGCCCGACGCACCTGCTCAACGCGCTCTCGTTCGCGTTCGCGACCGTGCTGATCGCCGGCGTGAACCTGTACGCGCTGGCGCTCGTGCTCGAGCTGCTGCTCGGCTGGCCGATCCTGCTCGGGATCGTCGTCGCCGCCGCGATCGTGCTCGCCTACATCACGCTCGGCGGCCTCTCCTCGGCGATCTACAACGAGGTGCTGCAGTTCTTCATCATCCTCGCCGCGCTCGTCCCGCTGGCGCTCGTCGGCCTGCACGACGTCGGCGGCTGGGAGGGCCTGAAGGAGGCGATCCGCGGCTCCGAGAAGGCCGGCGAGCCGTTCCTGCACGCGTGGGAGGGCACGGGCGTCGGCAACGTCACCAACCCGCTCGAGGCCTCCTGGGTGCCGATCGTCTTCGGCCTCGGCTTCGTGCTGTCGTTCGGCTACTGGACGACGAACTTCGCCGAGGTCCAGCGCGCGCTCTCGGCCAAGAGCCTCGGCGCCGCGCGGCGCACGCCGCTGATCGGCGCCTACCCGAAGATCTTCATCCCGTTCATCACGGTGATCCCGGGCCTGGTCGCGCTGATCGTGATCCCGGGCCTCG
Source organism: uncultured Solirubrobacteraceae bacterium (assembly GCA_963721315.1). GTDB lineage: Bacteria > Actinomycetota > Thermoleophilia > Solirubrobacterales > Solirubrobacteraceae > DASQMT01. Next base: position 311,679 of record CAVRIU010000004.1, on the reverse strand, counting down.
GCTCTGACCAGCCGAACATGGAGTACAACAACGCGATCCCGCTGCTGATGAACGAGTACCTGCCCAACGGCATGCTCGGCCTCGCGCTGGTGGGCCTGATCGCGGCGTTCATGGCAGGCGTGGCGGCGAACGTGTCGGCGTTCAACACGGTCGTCACGTACGACCTCTGGGAGCCGTACGTCCGCTCGGGCAGGGACGACGACTACTACCTGCGCGTCGGCCGGATCGCGACGGTCGGCGGCATCGTCGTCGGCATCGGCACGGCGCTGATCGCCTCGGGCTACAGCAACATCATGGACTACATCCAGCTGCTGTTCTCGTTCTTCAACGCGCCGCTGTTCGCCACGTTCATCATCGGCATGTTCTGGAGCCGGATGACGCCGTGGGCCGGCTTCTGGGGGCTGGTCGCCGGCACCGCTCGGCGCCGCTGCCGCGCACTACGGGAACAAGTGGGGCTGTGTTCGACCTCGGCTCGGCACAGGCCGCGGCTTTCTGGGGCGCGGTCGCGGCCTTCGTCGCCGACGCGATCGTCACCGTCGGCGTCTCGCTGGTCACGCGCCCGAAGCCGATCGAGGAGCTGCAGGGGCTCGTCTACGGCATGGCGAACGTCGAAGAGGACGAGCCCGCCGAGGAGCGCGTCTGGTACCGCAAGCCGTGGCTGCTGGGCGCGGGCGCGCTCGGCCTGGTCGTCGCCCTCAACATCGCCTTCATCTAGCCGGAGGATCAGACCATGTCCGAAGCAAGCCCCACCGGTGACCAGCACATCGAGCAGGCCGAGCAGGCCGAGCTCGACGACGAGCGCGCCCGCCGCGCGGCGAACCTGTTCGACCTGCGCCGCATCATCGGCGGCCTGTTCGCGATCTACGGCGTGATCCTCGTGATCCTCGGCCTCGGCGCGTCCGACGCCGAGATCGAGAAGGCGGCCGGCTGGAACCTCAACCTGTGGGTCGGCGTCGCGATGCTGGTCATCGCCGCGATCTTCCTTGCCTGGGCGTTCGGGCGCCCGCTGGGCGAGGAGATCGTCGACGAGGAGTAGCGCTCAGAGCAGCCGGGCGGGGGCGGCGGGCGCGACCGCGACCGAGTCCGTCGGCGGCTCGACTCCCGGCGGCAGCAGCGCCAGCACCGAGCCGCCGAAGCCGCCGCCGACCATGCGCGCGCCCACCGCGCCGGCGCGCTTGAGCGCCGCGACCGTCGCCTCGACCTCGGCGACGCTCGCCTCGTAGTCGTCGCGCAGGCTGGCGTGCGAGGCGTCCAGCAGCCGGCCCACCTCTGCGAGCTCGCCTGCCTGCAGCGCGGCGACCGTCGCATCGACGCGCGCGTTCTCCGACAGCACGTGGCGCGCGCGCCGCCGCAGCGGCTCGGGCAACCGCTCGGCCGCCTCGGGGTCCGCGTCGGACAGCTGCTCGACGCGCAGCTTCTCGCAGGCCGCGCGGCACTCCGCGCGGCGCTCGTTGTAGCCGCCCTGCGCGTGCTCGTGCTCGGCGCCGGACTCGAGCGTGACGAGCTGCCAATCGCCCAGCTCGAGCGGCACCGGGCGCAGCTCGAGCGTGGCGAAGTCGATCCGCAACGCCGCTCCGGGCGCGCACTGCAGCGACGCGAGCTGGTCGAGCAGCCCGGTCTCGGCGCCGACCCAGTCGTTCTCGACGCGCGAGCAGAGCTTCGCCAGCTCGGTGCGGTCGGGCTCCTCGGCGCCGGCGACGGCCAGCAGCGCGAGGCAGAGCGCCGCCTCGAGCGCTGCCGAGGAGGACAGCCCCGAGCCCACGGGGAGGTCGCCCTCGAATGCCAGCCGCGCGCCGCCGATGGCGAAGCCCGCGGCGCTCAGCTCGGCGACGGTGCCGCGCACGAACGCACGCCAGCCGTCCGCGCGCTCCGGGTCGGCTGCCGGGAAGCAGTCGGTCTCGCCCAGGTCGCGCGCCTCGACGCGGATCTCGCCGCCGTCGAGCGGCTCGGCCTCGACCGTCACGCCGCGCTCGATCGCGAACGGCAGCGCGAGGCCGCCGTTGTAGTCCGTGTGCTCGCCGATCAGGTTGACGCGGCCGGGGCCGAAGGCGCGGATCACGCGCGCCAGGGTACGCGCGGTGCGGGCGGCGCCTCGGGAGGGTCACGCGGCGCATGTCAGCGCGCGGATCGACCCGGCAGGAGCTGCTGGTCGCCGGCGGCGGGCGCATGCGCGAGCGCTGCTGCTCGGCGCGGCTGCGGCGGCTCCGGCGGCGACGCCGCAGGAGCTCGCCTTCTGGAACGGCTTCACCGGCGGCGACGCGCCGACGATGCTCGCCATCATCGACGCGTTCACGAAGCAGAACCCCGACACCGGGGTGCGCATGGTCTCCGTCCGCTGGGAGGACTACTACCAGAAGGTCCCCGCGGCGGTGCAGCGCCGGCAAGGGCCCGGACGTGGGCATCATGCACGTCGACCAGATCACGATGAGCGCCGCGCACGGCGTGCTGCGGCCGCTCGACGACATCGCCGGTGGGCTCGGCTTCGAGGAGGCCGACTTCGCGCCCGACGTCTGGCGCGCCGGCGTCTACGAGGGCAAGCGCTACGGCATCCCGCTCGACATGCACCCGCTCGGCCTGTTCTACAACAAGGCGGTGCTCGAGGAGGCCGGGCTGGAGGCACGAGGCGCCGCCGGACCGCGAGGCCTTCGAGGCGGCGCTCGACGAGCTCAAGGGCAAGGGCATCCAGGGCAACTGGGTGCCGCCGTTCGTGTTCACCGGCGGCTTCATGTTCCTGTCGCTGCTGTGGCAGTTCGGCGGCGACCTGACCAACGAGGACGGCACCAAGGCGACCTGGAACTCCGACGCCGGGCGTGGAGGCGATGGAGTACCTGCGCGGGATGATCAAGGCCGGCTACAGCCCGCGCAACGTCGCCCAGGACGCCGACAACGTCGCGTTCAAGAACGGCGCAGTCGGCCTTCATCTGGCAGGGCGCCTGGGGGATCGGCGACTACAGCTCCACCGAGGGCCTCGAGTGGGGCGTCGGCAAGCTGCCGCAGATCGGCGGCGAGCAGGCCGCCTGGTCGAACTCGCACCAGTTCGTGGTCCTGGAGACCATCCCCGAGCGCAAGCTCGAGAGCGCGCGCGCGTTCATCGACTTCGTCACGAACTCCGCCGAGCTGGGCCGAGTCCGGCATGATCCCGGCGCGCCAGAGCGCGCGCGACACCGAGGCCTTCAAGAAGCTGCCGGCGGCGGGCCTGCCGAGGAGATCCCGTTCGTCCGCTTCCCGCGCCCCGTGCCGGGCATCTCCGACGTCCGCGAGTCCACGCTCGACATCGCGATCCAGCAGGGCCTGAGCGGCCGCCTGCCGGTGCGCCAGGCGCTCGACGAGTCCGCGCGAGCGCGCCGACGAGCTGCTCGCCGACAACCACGAGAAGTTCGCCGGTCGATGAGCGCCGGAGCCGTCGGCCGCACCGGCGACCCGCGCCGGGTCGCGCGCCGCCGGCGGCAACGATGAGCGCGCCGGACGAAGGCGGGCGCGCTCGGCCAGGGCCGTGGACGCCGTGGCTGTTCATGGCGCCCTACCTGCTGCTGTTCGCGGTCTTCGTGGCGATCCCCGCGATCTACGGCCTGTGGATCTCGCTGCACAACTGGGACCAGTTCCTCGCCGCCAAGCCCTGGGTCGGGCTGCAGAACTACGCTCGACCTGTTCACGCCCGGGCGGCGCGAAGGCCGACGCCGTTCTGGCAGGCCATGTTCGCCACCGGGCTGTTCACGCTGCTGAGCGTCCCGCTGCTCGTGATCGTGCCGCTCGTTCGTCGCGATGCTGCTCAACCAGCAAGTTCCCCGGCCGCACGTTCTTCCGCGCCGTCGTGCTTCGCGCCGTACGTGCTCGGCGTCGTGGTCGTCGGCCTCCTGTTCCGCTTCATCCTCGACCCGAGCATCGGCGTCCTCAACTACCTGCTCGGGCAGATCGGCTTCGCCGCCGACACGCCGTGGACGACCGCCGAGCCGTGGGTCTGGGTCTCGCTCGTGCTGATGACCGCTCTGGTGGACGCTCGGCTTCAACGCGATCATCTACCTCGCCGGGCCTGCAGGACATCAACCGCGAGCTCTACGACGCCGCCGCGATGGACGGCGCCGAAGCGGCTGGCAGCGCTTCCGCCACGTCACGATGCCGGGGCTGCGGCCGGTGTTCGTCTTCGTCGTCACGGTCACCATCCTCGCCTCGGCGAACGTCTTCGGCCAGGCGTACCTCACCACCCAGGGCGCGCCGGCGGAGAAGACCCGCACGGCGATCATGTTCATCGCCGAGGAGGGCTTCCTCGACTTCCACCTCGGCTCGGCGGCGGCGATGAGCTACGTGCTCGCGGTGTTCCTGATGGCGCTCAGCGCCGGCGTGTTCTTCTTCTTCCGCGACAAGGAGGCGAAGGCGCTGATGGGCGCCGCCACCGCGCGGCATCCCCGGCAGCCGCGCCGACGCCCGGCGGCGGCGTGCCTGCTGCGCTACGTCGCGCTGATCGTGCTGACGCTGCTGTTCCTCTCGCCGATCATCTGGATGGTGCTGACGGCGTTCAAGACCGAGGAGGAGTCCGCGGCGATCCCGCCGACCTGCCTGCCGACGGAGTGGACGACGGAGGCGTTCGACACGATCTTCTCGTCGTCGGCGCAGACGCCGGTGTTCCGCTGGTTCCTCAACTCGGTGATCGCGGCGCTCGGCATGGGCGTCGTGGTGCTCGCCACCGCGGCGCCGGCGGCCTACGCGCTGGCCCGGATGGAGTTCCGCGGCAAGCGCCTGATCTTCGCCGCGATCATCGCCACGCTGTTCGTCCCGCCGATCATCTTCCTGGCCCCGAACTACGAGATCGTCGCGGCGCTCGGCTGGCTCGACACGCTGCCGCCGTGATCTTCCCGCTCGCCGCCGGCGCGTTCGGCGTGTTCTTCCTGCGCCAGTTCTTCATCGGGCTCCCGCTCGAGCTCGAGGAGGCCGCGCTGCTCGACGGCGCCACGCGCTGGCAGGTGTTCTGGCGCGTCATCCTGCCGCTCTCGCAAGCCCGCGCTGGCGACGCTGTTCGTGCTCAGCGTGCTCACGAACTGGAACGACTTCCTCTGGCCGCTGTACGTGCTGCTCAACCCGGAGAACCTCACGCTCGGGCCGGGCCTGGCGCTGCTGCAGGGCGCCAACTCGACCAACTTCGCGCTGCTGATGGCCGGCGGGCTGGTCGCGAGCGTGCCCGGTGCTGATCGCTCTTCGTCGTCGCGCAGCGCTACATCATCGAGGGCGTCTCGCGCAGCGGCCTCAAGGGCTGAGCCGCGCCGTCGCGACGAAGTCGGCGACCTCGCCGTCACCCTCGACGCGGATCTCCTTCGCGCCCGCCGGCAGCAGCGCGTGCAGCAGCGCGAAGCGGCCGTCGGCGCTGCGCGCGCGCTCGCCGGCCAGCCGCGCCTCGCCGCGCACGGCCAGCGTCACCTCGACCGCGCCGGTGCCGCCCCAGGGCCAGGCATGCGGGAGAGCGTGGATCGCGTCGTCATCCAGGTGCGACGTCACGATCGCGTCGCTTGGGGGCGGATGCGCGCCCGGGGCACGTCGTCGCTCCAGGCCGTCGACGTGCACCCGCAGGCCGCGCGGGTCCTGGCGGGCGCGAACGTGACGCAGCGTGTCGCCCAGCTCCAGCTCGACGGCGCCGATCCGCATCGTCCCCGCCGCCCACAGCTCTGCATGCCAGTGCGGGACTGCGGGGTCGTGCTCGCGGGCCGGGCGGCAACGGCTGCGCGCCCTCGGTCGGCCGCCCGTTCGCGATCGCCGGCCGATCCCCGCACCAGTAGCAGGCGGTCGAGGTGCACCTTGCGCCCCGGCCGGTCGCCGTCGTAGGCGTGGTAGACGGCGTAGGGCGTGACGCCGTCGGGCGCGACCACGACGCTGTGGTGGCCAGGACCGGTGATGCGCTCGCCGCTCGCGAAGATCGGATTGGCGGGGTCCTTGTGCCAGGGGCCGGCCGGGGAGTCGGCCATCGCCGTGCCGATGCCGTATGTCGCCTCGCGATAGAAGCCGCCCGAGTACATCTGGTGCAACCGGCCGCGGCGCTCGATCACCCAGGCGCCCTCGTTCCAGTACGCGTCGCCGGCCGCCGATCCCTCCCAGCGCTCGCTCGGGTACACGACCTGCAGCGGGCGCGCCGGCGAGCCGATCGGATGCGAGCAGCCGGTCGGCCACGTTGCCGCTGCCTGGGTGGCCCTGAAAGCGGGTCGCGTGGCGTGCGCACGTTGTAGAACAGCCAGTCGCGTGCCGTCGGCCGCGCGGTACGGGTGCCCGTCGATCGACCACGCGTCGCGCACCAGCGGGGCGTCGTCCCAGCGGAACGGCCCCAGCGGGTGCGACGCTCGGCGAGGCCCTGACGCCGGTCCGCCTCCACGCCCTCTCCGTCGGCGCCCATCGTCGTAGCGGAGACGTACATCAGGAACTCGCCGCCGGCGTGGACCACCTCGGGCGCCCAGACGTCGGTCTGCGCCCAGCCGCCCGGCTCGAGCGCGATGCCCGCGAAGCTCCAGTGCACGAGGTCGCGCGAACGGTGCACCGAGATGCCGCGGTCGCCGTCGTCCGTGGTGTGGTAGAGGAAGTACTCGCCGCGGTGACGCAGCACGAACGGGTCGCCGTGGTCCGCGCCGCGAGCGTCCGTCACGACCGGGTTGGTGAAGTGCCGCCGCATCGGCCCTGGCGTACCCGCGTCGCCGCTGCCGCCGCCTCGTAGCCTGGGGGTCGTGCCCGAGCAGCCGCCCACCTCGCGCCTCTCCCGCTCCGCGCGCCTCGGCGGGCTCGTGGCGGGGCAGTCGGCGCGCTGGGTCGGCACGCGCGCCGCGAACGTCGTGCGCTCGCCCGAGCGCGCCGACGCCGCCACCGGCGAGCGGGCCGCAGCGCTCGCGCGCGAGCTCGTCGAGCAGCTCGGCCAGATGCGCGGCGCGGCGATGAAGGTCGGCCAGGTGCTCTCGACGATCGACTTCACGGCGCTGCCGCCGGAGGAGCGCGAGGACTTCAAGCAGACGCTGGGCAAGCTGCGCGACGACGTCCCGCCGCTGCCGTTCAAGCAGGTCGAGAAGCTGCTGCGCGAAGAGCTGGGCGCGCGGCCGTCGGCCGTCTTCTCCGAGTTCGAGGAGGAGGCCTTCGCCGCCGCCTCGATCGGGCAGGTGCACCGCGCGGTCACGCGCGACGGCGCTGCGGTCGCCGTCAAGGTGCAGTACCCGGGCGTCGCCGAGGCCGTCGACACCGACCTGCGCAACCTCACGCTGCTGCTGCCGCTCGTCAAGCGGCTTGCGCCCGGCCTGGACGTCAAGGCGATCTACGCGGAGCTGCGCGAGCGGATCGCGGAGGAGCTCGACTACGAGCTCGAGGCGCAGAACCAGCGCGCCGTCGCGCGCGCCCACCGCGGGCATCCGTTCGCCCACGTGCCCGAGGTGCACACCGACCTGTCGAGCCGCCGCGTGCTCGTGACCGACCTGTTGACGGGCGCGCGCTTCGAGGTCGTCAAGGGGCTCGACGCGGAGACCCGTGACCACTTCGCCGAGATCGTGTTCCGCTTCTACTTCGGGCTCGTGCATCACACGGGACGCGTCTCGGGCGACCCGCACCCGGGCAACTACCTGCGGCTCGACGACGGCCGCGTCGGCTTCCTCGACTTCGGGCTGATGCGCGTGCTCGATCGCGACTACCTCGACCGCGAGGCATCCGTCGCCGTGGCGGTCGACGCGGGCGACGCGCCGCGCGTGCACGCGGTGCTGGCCGACCTCGGCTACCTGCCCGAGCCCGACACGTTCGACCCCGAGCAGCTGATGCTGCAGGTGGCGGCGATGGGGGAGTGGTACCTGACGCCCGGTGCGCGCCGCTTCTCGCCCACGTACGTCGCCGAGCTGATCGACTCGACGAGCGGCCCGCGCTCGCCCTGGTTCGCGCAGATGCGGCGCCAGACGCTGCCGCCCCAGGCGCTGCTGCTGCGGCGCATGGAGGGGCTCGTCCTCTCGGCGCTCGGCGAGCTGCGCGGCTGCGCCGACTGGCACGCGATCGCGCGCGAGTACTACGCCGACGCCGCGCCCGCGACGCCGCTCGGTGAGGCCGAGGCGGCGTTCTGGCCCAGCCGCGCCCGCATCACGCGCAGCGCTTCGGGCGACTCGTCGATCAGCAGGTAGCGGCGCCCGAGCGCCGCCGCGACCGCGCCGAGCGTCCCCGAGCCGGCGAACGGGTCCAGGCACAGGTCGCCCGGACGCGAGGACGCCTGCACCATCCGGCGCACGATCCCCTCCGGCTTCTGCGTCGGGTAGCCGGTCTTCTCTCTCCCCGTCGGCGAGACGATCGTGTGCCACCAGGTGTCGCTCGCGCGCTTGCCGCGCTCGCGCTGCTCCGGCGTCACCAGCCCGGGCGCCATGTAGGGCTCGCGGTCGACCGCGTCGCAGTCGAACAGGTAGCGCTCCGGGTCCTTGACGTAGACGAGGATCGTGTCGTGCTTGGCGGGCCAGCGGCGGCGCGCCTTGGCGCCGTAGTCGTAGGCCCAGATCAACTCGTTGAGGAAGCACTCGCGGCCGAACAGCTCGTCGAGCAGCAGCTTGCAGTAATGCGCCTCGCGGTAGTCGATGTGGAAGTACAGGGTGCCCTCGGGCGCGAGCAGCCGGCGCACCTCGCGCAGGCGCGGCGCGAGGAAGCCGAGGTAGTCGTCGAACGCGTCGCGGTAGGACGACTGCTCCAGCAGCCGCGTCGCATAGCGGCGGCCGCCGAACCCGGTCCGGTCGCCGTTCTCGTCGGCGACGGTCTCCAGCGTGCGGCGCGACTGCGGTCGCGGCCGGTGTTGAACGGCGGGTCGAGGTAGGCGAGCGTCACGCAGCCGTCGGGCTCCGCGCGCAGCAGCGGCAGGTTGTCGCCGAGCAGGATCCGGTTCACGCGGCGAGCGTATCCGCGGCGGCGGGCGGCGCCGGGCCGGCGCGGCGCCGGGGTGGCGGCTAGCGTCGTGCGGCCGTGATCGCGCGTATCGAGCCACTCACGACCACCCGCCGGCTGGCCGGGCCGTTCGACTACGCGCTGCCGGCGTCGCCGGTGCAGGTCGGCTCGATCGTGCGGATCCCGTTCGGTCGCCAGGCGCTCGAGGGCGTCGTCGTGGGCTTTGCGGAGACGACCGATGTGCCGCGCGACAAGCTCGTCACGCCGACCGGCGTGAGCGCGGACTCGGTGCCGCCCGAGCTGGTCGAGCTCGCGCTGTGGATGGCGGCGGAGTACTGCTCGACGCCGGCACGCGCCCTGTCGCTCGTGCTGCCTCCGCGGGGGAAGCCGCGGACGGAGCTCTGGGCGGCGCGGACGGTCGCGCCGCTGGAAGGTGAGCGCCTGACCGGCAACCAGCGCGCGCTGCTGGACGCCCTGCCGCGCGCCGCCGGCGCCGACCTTGCCGCGCTCCGGAGGCTCGAGGGTCGCGGGCTCGTCGCGATCGCGCCGCGCGCGCGGCGGCGCGCGCCGTTCTCGACGCCGCGCGCCGACGAGCCGGTGGTCGCGACCGCCGAGCAGGAGTCCGCGCTTGCCGCCGTCGAGCGCGGCGGAGCGTGGCTGCTGCACGGCGTCACCGGCTCGGGCAAGACCGAGGTCTACCTGCGCGCGGCGGCGGCGGCGCTCGAGCGAGGGGAGGGCGCGATCGTGCTCGTGCCCGAGATCGCGCTGACGCCGCAGACGGTCGGCCGCTTCCAGGCGCGCTTCGGCGACACGATCGCGTTGCTGCACTCCGCCCTGGGCGAGGGCGAGCGCTACGACGAGTGGCGGCGGCTGCGCAGCGGCGAGGCCCGCGTCGCGATCGGCCCGCAGGTCGGCCGTCTTCGCACCCGTCGAGAACCTCGGCCTGATCGTGATCGACGAGGAGCACGACCCGTCCTACAAGCACGAGGGAGACCCGCGCTACGACGCGCGGCGCGTGGCTGCCTGGCGTGCCGGGGAAGACGATCTCGATGTGGGGCGGGTGGCGGGTCGAGGCATCGAGGCAGAACCTCCCGATACGCGGCAACGCCTTGGAGAAGCCGGCTTCGACCCGCCGCGGGTCGCGGAGCGCAGCGGTCGGGGGAAGCCGCGCCGGAGGCTGCTCGTCGGCTCCGCCACCCCGCGCCCGGAGACCTGGCATCGGCTTGCGCGCCTGACGCTCTCCGAGCGCGTCGGCAGCCGGCCGCTGCCGCCGGTGCAGGTGCTCGACATGCGCGGTGCGCGCCACCCGCTGCACCCGGACACGCGCAGGGCGCTGAGCGAGGCACGCAAGGCGATCCTGCTGCTCAACCGGCGCGGGTGGTCGAACTTCCTCACGTGCCGGACGTGCGCCAAGGTGTGGGAGTGCCCGCAGTGCGACGTGGCACTCGTGCTCCACCGCGCCGAGCACGCCGTTGCGTGCCACCACTGCGGGCACCGCGAGCGGGTGCCGCAGCGCTGCGACGCGTGCGGCTCTGCCTCGGTCGCCCGCTACGGCGCCGGCACGGAGCGGCTCGAGGCCGAGCTGGGGGAGGCGCTCGACGTGCCTGTGTTCCGGCTCGATGCCGACACCGCCGGCGCCAAGGACGCGGTGCCCGCGCTGCTGGGTCGCTTCGCCGCCGCGCCCGCCGGGCTGTTGATCGGCACGCAGATGGTCGCGAAGGGACACGACTTCCCCGACGTCACGCTCGGCGTGGTCGTCGATGCCGACGCGACTCTGCGCTTCCCCGACTTCCGCGCCGAGGAGCGCACGTTCGCGCTGATCGCCCAGCTCGCGGGTCGCGCCGGACGCGGCCCGCGCGGCGGTCGCGTTCTGGTGCAGACGACGGCGCCGGACGCGCCGGCGATCGTCGCGGCCGCGCAGCACGACACGCGCGGGTTCGTCGCCGGCGAGCTGGAACGCAGGCGGGCGCTCGACTACCCGCCGTTCGCCGACCTGATCCGGATCGTCTGCACCGCCCCGGCGATCAGCGCGCCGCGGGCGGCCGCCGGCGAGATCGCGGAGGCCGTGTCCGGCGCCGCCGGCGCGACGGTGCTGGGCCCGGCGCCGCTCTTCCGCCTGCGCGGCCGGCACCGGTCCCAGGTCGTGGTCAAGGCGCACGACCGCGCCGCGGCGATCGCCGCGGTGCGCGATGGCCGTCGACAGCGCGGCGAACCGGCGCGAGCACCGCGACGTGGCGTTCTCCGTCGACGTCGATCCGCAGTAGCGAGTGCGACCGTCGGCGCGCAACGCGCCGAGCGGCGAGGCGCTTCGGGCGCTGGCCGCGGGCGCCTTGACGTGCGACGTCCGCACCGCGCCGCACGACGGGATCGCGCGCCGAACGTCGATCCGGTAGCCCGATCGACGTTCGCCCCGCCCGCGCCGCCGCTCGTCCGCTCGGGCGCTTCCGCGGAGCGCATCCGCCCGGCTTCCTCAATGCCGCCGTTCGCCGGTCCCGGCGCTCGCACGCAACGAGAATCGAGCCTCGTCGCGACGAGAACGCGCCGTTAGAATCGGCGCCATGGCGCAAGAAGAGCCGTCGGAGGTCGCCGAGCCCGAGCACGCTCCGCTCGATCCTGAGACCCGCGCGTTGCGTGACGCAGCGCTGCGGCTCGTGCGCAAGCACGGCGACCCGGTGCTGCGCAGCCGCGCGCTCGTGGTCGACAACTTCGACGCGGCGCTGCGCGACCAGGTGCGGCGGATGGGCCAGCTGATGCACGATGCGCTGGGCATCGGGCTCGCCGCGACGCAGGTCGGCCTGATGAACCGGGTGCTGGTCTACCGCGTCGAGGCCGACGGTGCGATCGCCGCGCTCGTGAACCCGCAGCTCGAATGGTCTGGCGAGGAGCGCGAGGCGATGGAGGAGGGGTGCCTGAGCCTGCCCGGCGTGCTGGTCGAGGTCGACCGGCCGGTGCACGTGCGCGTGAGCGCGCACGACGAGCAGCGGCGAGGCGCGTCCTGGTCGAGGCGTCCGGTCTCGAGGCACGCGTGATCCAGCACGAGATGGACCACCTCGACGGTGTCCTGATCCTCGACCGGACTTCCCGGGAGCAGCGCAAGGAAGCCATGCGCGCGCTGCGCGAGCTCGCCGCAGCGCCGCTCGGCGCCTCCGCCTGACCGCTCGTTGCGGACCGTCTACCTGGGCACTTCCCCGTTCGCCGCCGCCGTGCTCGAGCGGCTGGCGGCCTCCGCGCACCGGCCGGCGCTCGCGATCACACGGCCCGACCGGCCGAAGGGCCGCGGCCGGGCGCTGCAATCGCCCGCGGTCGCCGACTCGGCCCGAGCGCTCGGCATCGAGCTGATCCAGCCCGAGGCGCTGCACGCGCCCGAGGTGCTGGGGCGGATCCGGGCCGCCGAGCCCGACGCGCTCGTGCTGTGCGCCTACGGCGTGCTCGTGTCCGAGCCGTTGCTCAGCGAATACGAGATCTTCAACGTCCACCCGTCGCTGCTGCCGCGCTGGCGCGGCGCCGCGCCGATCGAGCGCGCGATCATGGCCGGCGACTCCGAGACCGGCGTCTCGATCATGCGCCTTGCCGAGGGGCTCGACTCGGGGCCGGTATGCCTGCGCGCAGCGGCCCCGATCCGGCCGGACGATGACTATGGCGGGCTCGCCGCGCGCCTGGAGGCGATCGCCGGCGAGCTGCTCGTGCAAGCGCTGGACGAGCTTCCGCCGTGGATCGAGCAGGACGACGCAGCAGCCACCTATGCGCACAAGATCGAAGCGTCCGACCGCGCGCTCGACCACACGCTGGTGCCGGAGGAGGTCGAGCGGACCGTGAGGGCGTTGCGCCCGCACATCGGCGCGCGCCTGCCGCTGCCGGGCGGCGGCTTCCTCGGCGTGATCGCCGCGGAGCCGGCAGGGCGCACGCTCGCCCCGGCCGGCGGCCGCCTGCGCACGGACGCTGACCGCCTGCTGCTCGACTGCCGCGGCGGAGCGCTCGAGTTGACCCGGATCCGGCCTCCCGGTGGGCTGCCGATGCCGGCGCAGGCCTGGCTGCGCGGCCGGCCTGACCCGGCGCTGACCGACTTCTGGCTCGACCCCCGGCTGCCGGGCCGCGAGACCGCCGACCTCGTGCGCCTCGCGATCGAGGAATGGGACTCGACCGAGGAATGGGCGCCCTACCTCTTCGCGCTCAGCTGGCGCGGGAGCGCCGACGTGCTGGATGCGCTCGCGCCGCTCGTCGACGACCCGGACCCGCGCGCGCGCAGCGTCGCCGCGTACGTGGCGGGGCAGCTCGGCGCGCCCGTGCGGACGCTGCCAGAGGAATCGGCCGCGCTGCTCGAGCGGATGGGCGCCGCCGAGCGCGATCCGGACGTGCTCGCGGTGATCGCCGAGGCGTTCGGGAACCTCGGTGAGCCGTGGGGCCTTCCGTGGCTGCTGGAGCAGCGCAGCCACCCAGACGCCGGAGTACGCGACGGCGTCGTCGTCGCGCTCGCCGGCCGATCGGATCCGCTCGCGCTCGACGGCGCTGACCGGGCTCTCCGCCGATCCCGACCCCGCGATCCGCGACTGGGCGACGTTTGCGATCGGCACGCTCGCGACGCAGGACACGTCCGGGCTGCGCGCGGCGCTGGTGGCGCGGCTCGCCGACGCCGATGTCGAGACGCGGATCGAAGCCGTGTACGGCCTGGCGCTGCGCGCCGACGTGCGCGCGGTCGCGCCGGCGCTGGCACTGCTCGACGCGGGCGAGCGGGGCAGCTCCATGTGGACGCGCCATGCGCTCGAAGAGGCGGCGATCCGGCTTGCTGCGCTCAGTGGCGACGCCCGTTTCGCCCCGCACCTACCCGCGCTCGACGACGGCTGGCGCGGGACGACGCTAGAGCGCGAGCTGCAGCGCGCGATCGAGCGCTGCGCGCGCTGACCACGAGGGTCGGCGACGCCTTACTGCGCGTCCGGCGCCGTTGCCGGGGGCGGCTAGGCAGCGGGCGGCACAGGTGGTTCGGCGGCCGGCGGTTCCGCGGCAGCCGGGGCGGAGTCGGCGGCCGGCGCAGGTGGTTCGGCGGCTGCCGGAACGGGGTCGGCGGGCGGCGCAGGCTGTGCTGCCGGCGTTGCTTCCGGGTCGTCGCCGGATGTCGCCTCGTCGGGTGAGTCGTCGACGTCCGGCGGGGTCTCGGTGTCGTCGTCAGGTGGGTCGTTCTCGTCCCCGTCCGGCGGGGTCTCGCTGTCTTCGTCGGGCGAGTCGTCGTGGTCGGGCGGGGTCTCGCTGTCCTCGTCGGGCGAGTCGTCGCCGTCCGGCGGGGCTTCCGGTGTCGTCGTCGGGTGTGTCGTCGCCGTCCGGGGGGCTTCCGGTGTCGTCGTCGGGTGTGTCGTCGTCGTCCGGCGGGCTTCCGGTGTCGTCGTCGGGGGTGTCGTCGTCCGGCGGGCTGCCGGTGTCGTCGTCGGGCGGTCGTCGTCGTCCGGCGGGCTGCCGGTGTCGTCGTCGGGCGGGTCGTCGTCCGGCGGGCTGCCGGTGTCGTCGTCGGGGGTGTCGTCGTCCGGCGGGCTGCCGGTGTCCTCGTCGGGGGGTCGTCGTCCGGCGGGGTCCCGGTGTCCTCGTCGGGGGGTCGTCGTCCGGCGGGCTGCCGGTGTCGTCGCCGGGGGGGTCGTCGTCCGGCGGAGTCCCGGTGCCCTCATCGGGATCAGGAGCCGTGCCGGAGTCCCCATCCTCGGGCGGGCGGCCGGGCTGGTCGGTGATCGGCGGCTTCTCGACAGGATCGGGCTTGGGTGGCCCGGGCATCGATTCGGCCGAGCCGGGCAGCGTCCCGGCCGCCACCTCGACCGCGTTGGCGTACCCGTCGCCGTCGGAGTCGGTCGCCGCGTCGCTCACGCCGTCGAGGTTCGTGTCGCCGGACGTCGGGTTGATCCCGAGTGCCTGCTCGATCACGTTGGTCAACCCGTCGCGGTCCGAGTCGGTCGCCGCGTCGCTCACGCCGTCGCCGTTCGTGTCGCCCACCATCGGATTCATCCCCAGCGCCTGCTCGATCAGGCAGGTCAGGCCGTCGCCGTCGCCGTCCGTCTGCGCGTCGCTCGTACCGTCGCCGTCGGAGTCCCGCAGGTCGAGCGCCGTGCCCACGTTCTGCTCGGTCTGGTTGGTCAGGCCGTCGCCGTCGGCGTCCGACTGCCCGTCCGCGACGCCGTCCGCGTTGGAGTCGACCCGGAAGGGCTGCGTGCCGGCCTGGGACTCGAGGCCGTTGCGCAGGCCGTCGCCGTCGGCATCGAGGTCGGCGTCCGCGACGCCCGTGTTGGTGTAGCCGGTGTTCGGCGCGGTGTTGATCTCGAGCTCGTCCGCGTTGGAGATCCCGTCGCCGTCCTGGTCGGCGCCCGCGCGCGTGTCGACGGGCATCCCGTAGGCCTGCCAGCGCTGGTCGGGGATGCCGTCGCCGTCGGAGTCCCTGCCGAGCTCGTTGTCGACCGCGTTCTCGATCGTGCCGGCGCTCTCGCCGCGGGATGTGAACTCGGTCGCGCGGTTCTCGTCGGACGGGACCGGCACGTCCGCGTCACCGTCTGCGGCGGGACCGGCACCCGCAGCGGGCAGGGCGACGGCGCCCGGGACGCCGGCGGGGGCCACCGTCGCCGGCGCGGCGGCGGCGGTCTCGCCACGGCCGGACGGCGTGTCCGTGCGCTCGCGCTCCGCACCCGAGGGAAGGCGGACGGTGAGGACCGCGCCGCGCTCGCGCGCGGTCGGGGAGCCGCTCCAGTCGACGATCGGCGCGAGCAGCGCGCCGCCGACGAGGATCGCGGCGACCAGACCGGCCGAGACGCCGCCCGCGAAGCGCAGGTCGCGTGCGTGCGAGCCGCCTTGAGCGGGCTCGCCACTGCGGTCGCCGTCGTGGTCCGTCACTTCGCTCATCCCTGATCCCCAGAGCCAATCGGCAAGGTCTACGCTCGACTCGAGGTTCCTCGAAGCGAGGAGCCTCGAACCCCCTTCGACCGATGTTCTATCCGAATCAAAGCACCGTGGCAGACCGCTTCCCACCTCGAAAGCGGTGAATCGGTCTGCCACCGGACAAACCTGATTCCGGACTGAGCTTTGGGACACCTGCACGTGCATGCGCGCTTGCGGTCTTGCGGCGCGTCTTCGAGGACGGTGCCTGGGCCGACCGCGCGCTGCACGGCGAGGCGCGCCGGCTCCGGCTCGACGCGCGCGAGCGTGCGCTCGCGATGCGCCTCGCCTACGGAGCGGTGCAGCGCCGCGCGACGCTCGACCACCTGATCGAGACATTCGCGGGGCGCCCGGTCGAGCAACTCGAGCCGCTGGTGCTGGCGGCGCTGCGGCTCGGCCTGTACCAGCTCGCCTACGCGGACCGGGTGCCGGCGCACGCGGCGGTCGATGAGTCGGTCGAGCTGGTCAAGCACGCATCGCCCGGCGGCGGGAGGCTCGTCAACGCGGTGCTGCGGCGCGGCGCCCGCGAGGCGGCGCAGCTGGTCGCGGCGCTCGGGGATGCCACGCCGGCGGAGGCCGCGCTGCGCCACTCCCACCCGCAATGGATCGCGGAGCTCTGGTGGGAAGAGCTGGGCGCGGATACGGCGCGCGCGCTGATGGCCGCGGACAACCTGCCGGCCGAGGCAGCCGTGCGCGTCAACGCGCTGCGCGCGGACCCCGCCGAGCTGGCGGCGCGCCTGCCCGTGCCGTCGCATCCTGCGCCCGGCCTGCCGGAAGGTCTCGTGCTCGAGGGCCCGTTCGACGCGTTCGCCTCGCCGGAGTGGGCGCGCGGCAACTTCATGCCGCAGTCACGCGCCTCGATGATGGTGGGCCGGCTGCTGGCGCCGTGCCCGGGCGACCGTGTGCTCGACCTGTGCGCCGCCCCCGGCGGCAAGACGACCCACCTCGCGGCGCTGATGGGCGGCGAGGGCGAGTTGGTCGCCGATCGAGTCCCATCCCGGCCGCGCCGACGCGCTGCGGCGCACGGCGGCTCGCATGGGCGCGACGGTCGACGTCCGCACCGCCGATGCGAGGATGCCGCAGGAGCCGGCTCACTACGACCGCGTCCTCGTCGACCCGCCCTGCTCGGACCTCGGCACGCTCGCGTCGCGGCCCGACGCGCGCTGGCGCAAGTCGCCGGACCTGCCGCTGCGCCTGGCGCGCGAGCAGGCCGCGATCCTGCGCGCCGGCGCCGAGGCGCTGCGCCCCGGGGGAACGCTGGTGTACTCGACCTGCACGATCTCGGCGGCGGAGAACGAGCACGTCGTGAACGCGTTCTTGCAAGAACGCGGGGACTTCCATGCCGACGACCTACGCGCCGACGTGCCGCTGTGGGAGCATGCGCGCATGCCCGGCTTCGCGCAGACGCTCCCGCATCGCGACGCGACCGACGGCTTCTTCATCGCCCGCCTGCAGCGCGAGGCGGGCCGGTGAGCGACGACGAGGCGGTAGACCTCGGCGACGTCTGCCCGTCCTGCCACGAGCCGTGGCTGCGGGCCGCGAACCTGCCCGGGCGCTACCGCTGCGTGAACTGCCTGCGCCGCTTCGAGCTCGCCTCGGTCTGCCCCAACTGCGGTGAGCACTCGACGATCGTGCGGATGTCGAGCACTGCGCTCTACGCCTGCAACCACTGCCGGAGCTCGATGCTCCAGCCGATCTGATGCCGGCCGCGCCCGCGGGCGTCGCGCCCTCGATCCTGGCGGCCGACTTCGCGCGCCTGGGCGAGCAGGTCGGGGCGGTGCTCGCGGCCGGCGCGCCGGTGATCCACGTCGACATCATGGACGGCCGCTTCGTGCCCGCGTTGAGCATGGGGCCGCAGGTCGTCGAGGCGCTCGCCGGGCAGGTGCACGACGCCGGCGCCTACGTCGACGTCCACCTGATGGTCGACCGCCCGGAGCGCCACGTCGCGGCCTTCGCGCAAGCCGGCGCCGACGGCATCACGATCCACGTCGAGGCGACGCCGCACGCCAACTACGCGCTGGCGGCGGTGCGCGACTCCGGCTGCAAGGCGGGAATCGCGCTCTGCCCGGCCACGCCGGTGCAGGCCGTCTCCGAGCTGCTCGGGAGCCTCGACCTGGTCCTGTGCATGACCGTCAACCCGGGCTGGGGCGGTCAGAGCTTCCTGCCGGGCTCGCTCGCCAAGCTCGAGCGCCTGCACGTGCTGCTGGGGGAGGGGCCGGCACTGGAGGTCGACGGTGGGATCGACGCGCGTACCGCCGGCCCGTGCGCGGCGGCCGGCGCGACCGTGTTCGTGGCGGGCTCGTCGATCTTCGGAGCCGACGATCCTGCCGCCGCCTTCCGAACCGTGGCGGAGTCTGTCCATACCTGAGTGTGGTCAACCGTATGGGCGGCGCATCTGCGCCGCTCCACAATCGTTCACAAGCCATGGCCCATCGCATCCTCATCGTCGACGACCACCCGTCCTTTCGGGCCAGTGCGCGGGTCGTGCTCGAGTCCGACGGGTTCGAGGTCGTCGGCGAGGCGGTCGACGGCGCCTCGGCCCTGCACGAGTGCTGCCGGCTGCGTCCTGAGGTGGTGCTGCTCGACGTCCAGCTGCCCGACATCGACGGCTTCGACGTCTGCGAGCGGATCACCGCGTACGCCGAGCATCCGACCGTGATCATGACTTCCAGCCGCGACGGCTCCGACTTCGGGCCGCTCGTCACCACGTCCGGGGCATGTGGCTTCGTGCCCAAGGCCGAGCTCTCGGGGGAGCGCGTGCAGGAGTTGTTGAACCCGTGAGCGGTCTGCGGCGCGCGCTCGCGCTCGTCGCGATCGAGGGGATCGTCGTCGGCATCGTCGCCCTCGCGATCGTGCTGTCGTCCGACCACATCGGCAACCGCGGCGTCACCGCGTCGCTCGCGCTCTTCATCGGCTGGTCGTTCATCGGCGCCGGCCTGTTCGCCTGGTGGCGCCGGCCCGACAACCGCTTCGGCGTGCTGATGACGGCGGTCGGCTTCGCCTTCTTCCTCAGCGTCCTGACCGCCTCGGACTCGTCGCTGCTGTTCACGATCGGCGTGCTCTTCTCGAGCCTCTACCTCGCCGTCTTCGTGCACATGCTGCTCGCCTACCCGGACGGGCGGATCGACTCGCCGCAGCTGCGCAAGGTGCTCGCCGTCGGCTACACGCTCTCGATCGTCGGGCCGGCGGTCGATGCTGCTGTTCGCCGATCCGAGCCAGCTGGGAGCAGACAACGACGAGCCGGAATCGGCGATCCGCCTCGGCACCGATCCCGTCGTCTTCGACATCCTCGACGCCGCGACCTCGGCGCTGGCGGTCGTGCTCGTCGGCTACGTCCTCTACGTGCTCGTGACGCGCTGGCAGGCTGCCTCCCAGCCGCAGCGGCGTGCGATGGCGCCGGTGCTGTGGTCGGGCATCTGCCTGCTCGTCGTCCTGGCCGGCCAGCTCACCACCGAGGCGGTCAACGGGCCGGACGCGCTCGTCGGGCGCGACCGGCGTGCTCGGGCTGCTCTTCTTCGCGCTGACGCCGTACGGCTTCCTGTTCGGCCTGCTGCGCTCGCGCGTCGTGCAGGCCGGCGCCGTCTCCGAGCTGCTGCACAAGCTGGCCGACGCACCCGACAGCACCGGGCTGCGCGAGCTGCTCTCGCGCGCGCTGGGCGACCGCTCGCTGCAGGTCGTCTACTGGCTCGAGGACTCCGGCCGCTGGGTCGACTCCGCCGGTCACGCGGCGGAGCTGCCCGACGACGACGATCCCGCGCGCGCCTGGGCGCCGGTCGAGCGCGAGGGCCGCCGCGTCGGCGCGATCGTGCACGACCGCTCGCTGTGCGAGGACGACGAGCTGGTCCGCTCGGTCGCGGTCGCCGCCGGGCTCTCGATCGAGAACGAGCGGCTGCAGGCGCAGCTGCGCGCGCGCGTGGAGGAGCTGCGCGCGCTCGCGCGCCCGGATCGTCGAGGCCGGCACCGCAGAGCGGCGACGGCTCGAGCGCAACCTGCACGACGGCGCCCAGCAGCGGCTCGTCGCGCTGTCGCTCACGATGCGCCTGGCCCAGGGCCGCCTGCGCAAGGACCCCGAGGGGGCCGAGAAGCTGCTCGGCCGGCGCGCAGGACGAGCTCACCCGCGCGCTCGAGGAGCTGCGCGAGCTGGCGCGCGGGATCCATCCCGCGGTGCTCTCGGACCGTGGCCTGAAGGCCGCGCTCGAGGCGCTCGCCGGACGCTCGTCGGTGCCGGTCGACCTGGAGGGCACGCCGCCCGAGCAGCTGCCCGCCGTCGGTCGAGGCCGCCGCCTACTTCGTCGTCGCCGAGGCGCTCACGAACGTGGTCAAGTACGCCAACGCCTCGCAGGCGCGCGTCTCGGTCTCGCGCAGCAACGGTCACGCGATCGTGGAGATCGCCGACGACGGCTGTCGGCGGCGCCGATCCGGGTCGCGGATCGGGCCTGCGCGGGCTCGCCGACCGGATCTCCGCGCTCGACGGCACGCTCGAGCTGAGCTCACCGGAGGGCGCGGGCACCCTGCTTCGTGCTGAGATCCCCGTATGAACGCGCTCATCCGCGTCGTGATCGCCGACGACTCCGTGCTGCTGCGCGAGGGCCTCGTGCGGCTGCTCGACGACTCCGGGTTCGACGTCGTCGGCCAGGCCGGCGACGCCGAGGACCTGCTGCGCAAGGTCGGGGCGCACAAGCCGGACGTCGCGGTCGTCGACGTGCGCATGCCGCCGACGCACACCGACGAGGGGCTGCGCGCCGCGCACGCGATCCGCAAGGAGCACCCGGGCACCGGCGTGCTCGTGCTCTCCCAGTACGTCGAGGAGGCCTACGCGCTCGAGCTGCTGTCGCAGTCGACCGAGAGCACCGGCTACCTGCTCAAGGACCGCGTCGCGGACGTCGACTCGTTCACCGACGCGGTGCGGCGGGTCGCGAACGGCGGCTCGGCGCTCGACCCCGAGGTCGTCGCGCTGCTGCTCGGCCGGCGCCGGCGCGAGGACCCGCTGCACTCGATCACGCCGCGCGAGCGCGAGGTGCTCGGGCTGATGGCGGAGGGCCGCTCCAACAACGCGATCGCCGAGGCGCTCGTGGTGACCGAGCGCGCGGTCGAGAAGCACGTCACGTCGATCTTCTCCAAGCTCGACCTGACGCCGACGGTCGAGGACCATCGCCGCGTGCTCGCCGTGCTGGCGTACCTGCGCGCCGCCTAGAGGCTGCTCCGGTGCGGCTGCCCGCACCGCGGCTAGGCCGGTCTTCTCCCTGTTGAGCGGGAGCTGGCAGCACCATGCTGCGCGCATGACCGCGCCTGCCGCCGCCCCGATCGTCTCGACCTCCGAGCTTCATCGCCAGTACGGAGAGGGCGAGGCGGCCGTGCACGCGCTGCGCGGCGTCACGCTCGCGTTCCCGGCGGGCGAGTTCACGGCGATCATGGGCCCGTCGGGCTCGGGCAAGTCGACCCTGATGCACCTGCTCGCGGGCCTCGACAGCCCGACCTCCGGCTCGGTCGTGGTCGCCGGCCAGGAGCTCGCCAACCTCGACGACAAGAAGCTGACCGCGCTGCGGCGCGACAAGCTCGGCTTCGTCTTCCAGGCCTTCAACCTGATCCCGGTGCTGACGGCGCGCGAGAACATCACGCTGCCGCTGATGCTGGCCGGCACGAAGCCCGACGACGGCTGGTTCGACACGCTCGTCGACGCCGTCGACCTGGGCGACCGCCTGACCCACCGGCCGGCGGAGCTCTCGGGCGGCCAGCAGCAGCGCGTGGCGATCGCGCGCGCGCTGATCGCGCGCCCCGCCGTCGTGTTCGCCGACGAGCCGACCGGCAACCTCGACTCGAAGTCCGCCGGCGAGGTGCTCGGGCCTGCTGCGCCGCGCGGTCGACGAGTTCGGCCAGACGGTGATCATGGTCACGCACGACCCCGGGGCGGCCGCCGCGGCCGACCGCGTCGTGATGCTGCGCGACGGCGGCGTCGTGCACGACGGCGCGTCGGAGTCCGCCGAGGGCCTGCTCGACCTGATGAAGCAGGTCGCGTAGATGGTCCGGATGGCGCTGCGCGGGCTGCTCGCCCGCAAGCTGCGCACGCGCCCTGACCGGCTTCGCCGTGGTGATCGGCGTCGCCTTCGTGTCGGGCACGTTCATCTTCACCGACACGATCAACGCGTCGTTCACCGACCTGTTCGAGCGCGTGTCGAAGGGCGTCGACGTCAACGTCACCGCCAACCAGCCGGTCGAGGGCGACTTCGGCGGCCGGATCCAGCCGCTGCCCGACGGGCACGCTCGAGAAGGTCGAGGCGGTGCCCGGCGTCGAGGCGGCCGAGGAGCGCTTCGAGACCGTCGTCTCGATCTTCGACGAGGAGCGCGAGCGGATCGGCGGCAACGGCCCGCCGTCGATCGTGTTCTCCTCCAACGAGGAGCGCTTCGACCCGCTCACCTACGTCGAGGGCGGCCCGGCCGAGCAGGCCGGCCAGGTGACGCTCGACGAGGCCACCGCCGATCGCGAGGGCTACAAGGTCGGCGACGAGATCCTGATCGGCGGCCGCAGGCCCGCGACGAGCTACGAGATCTCCGGCATCACGAACGTCGGCGACCAGAAGCTCGATCGGCATCCAGAGCCTCAACATGCCGCTCGCCGAGGTGCAGAAGATCGCCCAGGAGCCCGGCGCGGTCACCGAGGTCGTCGTCGCGGCCGAGGGCGGCACCAGCCCGGAGCAGCTCAAGGCCGCGATCGCGGAGGCGATCGGCGGCGCGCGGCGTCGTGCGCACCGGCAAGGAGCAGGCGGAGGAGTCCGCCTCCGACATCACCGACTCGCTCGGCTTCCTCAAGATCGGCCTGCTCGTGTTCGCCGGCGTCGCCGTGCTCGTCGGCGGCTTCCTGATCTTCAACACCTTCGCGGTCACCGTCGCGCAGCGCTCGCGCGAGTTCGCGCTGCTGCGCACGCTCGGCGCGTCGCGCCGCCAGGTGCTCAACTCGGTCCTCGCCGAGACGCTCGTGATCGGCTTCCTCGCCTCCGTCGCTCGGCATCCTCGCCGGCCTGGTGCTGGCGCCGGCCCTGCGCGCGCTGCTGGCCTCGTTCGGGATCGAGCTGCCGTCGACGGGCACGGTGATCGCCGCCCGCACGGTGATCGTCGGCCTGCTGGTCGGCATGATCGCCACGCTCGTGTCCGGGCTCGTGCCGGCGCGCCGCGCGACGCAGGTCGAGCCCGGTCGAGGCGATGCGCGACGCGGTCGTCCCGCCGGCGCCGGCGCGTGAGCCGCAAGCGGCTGCTCGTCTCCGCCGCGGTGATCGGCGCTCGGGCTCGCGTCGCTGCTCGCTCGGCCTGTTCGGCGGCGTCGGCGGCTCCGGCGCGGCCGCGCTGCTCGGGCTCGGCATGATCGTGATGATCTTCGGCGTCGCGCTGCTCGCGCCGGTGCTCGTGCGGCCGCTGGCGCGCATCATCGGCGCGCCGCTGGAGCGCTTGCAGGGCATGCCCGGCCGGCTCGCGCGCGAGAACGCCGAGCGCCAGCCGCAGCGCACCGCGATCACCGCCTCGGCGCTGATGATCGGGCTCGCGCTCGTCGTCTTCACGGCGATCTTCGCCGCCGGCCTGCGCGGCTCGATCGACAAGGTGATCGACGAGCAGTTCAGCCGCTCGGCGCTGATCGTCACCCACGACGACGGCTTCTCGCCCGTCCCGCCCGGCGTGTCCGAGCAGCTCGAGCAGACCGAAGGGCGTCGACCGTCGTCTCGCCGCTGCGCTTCGACCAGGCCAACGTCAAGGGCGGCGGCGACTCGGTCCCCGCCACCGGGCGTCGAGCCGGCGACCGTCACGCAGCTGTTCGAGCCGGAGATCGCCGCAGGGCGACCTGCAGACGCTCGCCGAGCTGCGCGACGACCAGGCGTTCGCGTCCGACTCGTGGGCCGAGAGCCACGACTTCGAGGTCGGCGACACGCTCGCAGGTGACGACGCCGTCGGGCAAGCAGCGTCGGCTACGAGCTGACCGGGACCTACGACAACCAGGTCGGCATGCTCGGCGACTTCCTCGTCACCAACGCGGCGATGACGAAGGACTGGAACCAGCCCGACGACGCGTTCATCCTCGTCGGCGGTCACGGCCGGCCGGAGACGCTCGCGCAAGGCGGCGAGCGAGTCGCTGGCCGACTTCCCGGTCGCCAAGGCGCAGACGCTGGCGGAGTTCAAGGACGAGTCCGGCCGACCAGGTCAACCAGCTGCTCGGGCTCGTCTACGCGCTGCTGCTCGCTGTCGGTCATCGTCGCGCTGCTGGGCATCGTCAACACGCTCGCGCTGGCCGTGCACGAGCGCACGCGCGAGCTCGGGCTGCTGCGCGCGGTCGGCATGAGCAAGCGCCAGGTGCGGCGGATGGTGCGCGCCGAGTCCGTGATCACGGCGCTGATCGGCGCCGTGCTCGGACTCGTGCTCGGGATCGTCTTCGCCGTCGATCGTCTCGCGCCCGCTGGCCGACGAGGGCTTCGTGCTGACGTTCCCGATCGGGCACCCTGATCGTGCTGGCGCTGCTGGCCGCGATCGCCGGCGTGCTGGCGGCGATCCCGCCGGCCCGGCGCGCGTCGAAGGTCGACGTGCTGCGCGCGGTGACGACGGAGTAGGGCGGCGCCGCCTGCGGCGCGCCGCTCGAATATCGTCGGGGCCCACATGGACCGCCGCTTCGTCCCGCTCCATCCCGAGGGCCTCGGCCTGATCGCATACGGCCACCGCGGCCGGCCGCTGCTCGCGTTCCCCTCCGAGCAGGGCTATAGCCACGACTACGAGAGCATGGGCATGGTCGCCGCGATCGCCGACCTGATCGAAGCGGGCCGCGTGAAGCTCTACTGCGTCGATGCGATCGACGGCGACACCTGGCACGACAAGTCGCTGCCGCTCGAGGAGCGCGGTCGCCGCCACGCCGTCTACGAGGAGTGGATCACCGGCCCGGTCGCCCAGTTCATCGCCGAGGACTGCGGCGGCGCGCCGGAGGTCGCCGTGACCGGGCCGAGCTTCGGCGCCTATCACGCCGCCAACTTCGCGCTCAAGCGCGCCGACATCTTCCCGCTGGCGCTCTGTCACAGCGGCATCTACGACGTCTCGGCCGTCGGCTGGGGCGAGCGCGGAGACGCCGTCTACTTCAACAACCCCGCCGACTACGTGCGCCACCTGCACGGCGACCACCTCGAATGGCTGCGCTCCAGGCTCAGCCTCGTGCTGATCTGCGGCCAGGGCCAGTGGGAGGACACCACCGGTGCGCTCGACAGCACGAAGCGCTTCGCAGCGCTGCTGGACGAGAAGGGACTGCGCCACGAGCTCGACCTGTGGGGCTACGACGTCCCGCACGACTGGCCGTCCTGGTGCGCGCAGCTCGCGCACCACCTGCCCCGCTTCTGCTGATCAGGCCGCCGCGAGCGCGTCGTCGCGCGACGGGCAGAGCTGGAAGCGGTTGGTCAGGTTCGTCATCTCGAGCAGCCGGCGCACCGGGCCGCCGGCGCAGACGATGCGCAGCCGCTTGCCGGCCGACTCGATCTGCCTCGCCCGCCTTGAGCAGCGTGCCGAGCGCGGTCGAGTCGATGAAGTCGACGCCCGGCGAGGTCGAGCACGACGCAGCGGGCCGGGCGAGTCCGCGGCCACCAGCAGCACCGTCGACAGCTCGGGCGTCGCGGCGATGTCCAGCTCGCCGGTGATGGACGATCAGGTGACCGCGTTCGATCGGGTCGTGCTCGAGCGTGTAGGCCATGGACGACTGCCGACACTAGCCGACGCGGCGGTAGCAGGAACGTCAAGCATTCGCGCACAGCAGCGCCGCGGCGCCGAGATAGCCGACCTCGGCGCGCAGCAGCTCGTCGTCGATCACCGGCGCGAGCAGCCAGCCGACGAACACGACCGCCGCGAGCAGCCAGGCGGCGGCGGCGCGCGCCGGCGCGGTCGCGCGCCAGCGCCGCCTGGTTGAGCGTGCCCGCCATCAGGTGGAAGCCCATGCCCGAGCGCGACGAGCGCGAGGCCCCAGCGCCCGTAGGTCGCGGCGTCGTCGAACAGCACGTCCATCGCCCACGGGCCGAGCGCGAGCAGGCCCGGCCGCGACGCGTCAGCGCGAAGCCCGCGATCGCGAGCACCGTGACGCGCACGGCGCGGTGCGCCTCGGCGCGCCCGGCGCGCGCCTCGAGCCCGGCGAGGTGCGGCAGCAGCGAGCCCTGGACCGCCTGGAAGAGCTGCAGCGGCGCGCGCGCGATCAGCAGCACGTTGAACACGAAGCCGGCGACCACGGCGTCCTCCGCCGTCAGGTCGCTGGTCAGCACGGCCGCGTTGAGCAGCGTCTGCTCGGCGAGCATGATCGCCAGCACGGCGAGCGCGAAGCGGCCGCCGCGCGCGACGCCGAGGTCGCCCGTGCCCGCGCGCGGCCGCTGCGGCCGCCGCGGCCGGCCGGCGCGAGAACGCGAGCGGCACGACGACGAGCGACACGAACGGCGCCGCCGCCATGCCGAGCGCGACCGCGGTCTGGCCCTCCGCGATCCCGACCGCGACCGCGAGCGCGAACAGCAGCCGCGACGCTCGCCTCCAGGAACACGAGCCCGCCGTAGAGCCCGAACCACTGGTGCCCGGCGAGCCAGCCGCGCGCGAAGTAGCTCGCCGCGTAGGCCAGCACCGCGACGACGAGGATCCAGTACAGCGCCGCCGAGCCGTCGAACAGCCCGT
The DNA here is from genome assembly GCA_963721315.1 of uncultured Solirubrobacteraceae bacterium. GTDB lineage: Bacteria > Actinomycetota > Thermoleophilia > Solirubrobacterales > Solirubrobacteraceae > DASQMT01. Next base: position 285,258 of record CAVRIU010000004.1, on the reverse strand, counting down.
CCTGCGATCGGCCCGCGCAGCGCCAGCGCGACCGCCGCGAACGCGAGCGCGAAGCCGCCCTGGATCAGCAGCGGCGTGCGCAGCGGGTGGTCGTGCTCGAGCCCGCGCGCGCGGCGGTCGGCGATCGTGCGCGAGAGCAGCTGCTCGATCGGCCGGTAGATCACCGAGACGGTCACGAACAGCACCGACCAGAGCAGCGAGACCGCCTTGTAGTCGGCGTCGTCGAGCACGTGCGAGGCGACCGAGAAGTACGCGAACGTGACGACCCCGGTGGTCGCGATGCCGAGCGAGAGGACGCTGCGCGCCGCGCCCGTAGCCTCGGCCGGCGGGAGGCGTGACCGCCGCGGCGGGGGTGCTCACACCCGCGCGAGCAGCATCGTCCACGGGAACGGCGAGCGCGTCTCGACGACCTCCCCGTGGCGCGAGAGCAGCGCCTCGAAGCCGCGCCGCGACCAGTGGTTGACGTGCCCGGGCGTGTTGCCGAGGTCCTTCACGTAGGCGCCGCGCGCGATGTTCAGCCCGCGCCAGAGCGGCTCGCGCGGGACCGACACCAGCACGTGGCCGCCGCGCGCGCAGCGCGCCATCTGCGCGACCGCGTGCTCCGGGTCGGGCACGTGCTCGAGCACCTCGATCGCGGTCGCGAGCGCGAACTCGCCGTCGGCGAACGGGAACGGCTCCTGCGCGCGCAGGATCCGGTACTCGAGGTTCGGCGCCGTGCGCTGCTCCCACTCGCGCTGGATCTGCGGGTCCTCGAGGTCGAAGCCGACGACGCGCGTCGCCGGCCGCGCGGTCGCCCACTGGTGCGTCAGGATCGCCTCGCCGCAGCCGACGTCGAGCACCGAGGCCGGGTCGACCTGCTCGAACAGCTCGCCGAGCGCGCGCTGGAACGTCGCCATCAGGCGCCGCACGACCGGGTTGGTCGAGCCGTACTTGTCGTATGTGTTGCCGGTGACCGTGCCCTCGGCGTCGCGCGTGACCGTCGCGCTCACAGCTGCACTGCCTCGCGCTCCTCGGTCTTGCCGTGGCCGCCCGCGTGCGCGCCGGTCGTCGGCTCGCGGCCGGTCGCGGGCGTGCCGGGCTCGTAGTGCGACGGCGGCACCTCGAGCTCGAGCTCGATCCGGCGCACGCGCTCGAAGATCCGCTGCAGCGTGATCCGCTGGCCGCTGATCAGGTCGCCCAGCACGCCGAGCGCGGCGAGCACCATCGCCGCGTTGAACAGCACCGCGCCGAGGATCAGCGACTGCACGTGGCCGGCGCCGTCGCCGGTGACCCAGAAGTAGAAGAAGCGCCCCCACACGCCGAGCGCGGCCAGGCCGACGACCAGCGCCGCGGTCATGAACACGCGCAGCGGCTCGTACAGCGCGTAGATGCGGAAGATCGAGATGCCGTTGCGGCGGATGTAGGTCCACATCGACGGGAACAGGCGCGACTCGCGCAGCTTCGGGTTGGTGCGCACCGGCACGTGGTCGATCGCGACGGTCATCTTGCCCGCCTGGATGATCGTCTCCAGCGTGTAGGTGAACTTCGAGACCACCTGCAGCCCGAGCGCCGCCTCGCGGTTGTAGGCGCGGAAGCCCGACGTCGTGTCCGGCACGGTCGGTCTGCGACGCCTGGCGCACGACCCAGGAGCCGAGCCGCTGCAGCGTCTTCTTGGCGGGCGAGAAGTGGTCGATCGTCTGCACCTGGCGGTCGCCGACGACCATGTCGGCGTTGCCCGGCGACGATCGGCGCGACGAGCGTCGCGACGTCGCGGCCGTCGTACTGGTTGTCGGCGTCGGTGTTGACGATCACGTCGGCGCCGAGCTTCAGGCAGGCGTCCAGGCCCGCCTGGAAGCCGTTCGCGAGGCCCTTGTTGTTCGTCAGCCGCACGATGTGGTCGACGCCGTGCGCGCGCGCGACCTCGATCGTGCGGTCGGTCGAGCCGTCGTCGATGATCAGCCACTCGACGGCGTCGAAGCCGGGCACCTGCGCGCGGGAGGTCGCGCAGCGTGACCGGAAGGCTCGTCCTCCTCGTTCAGGCAGGGGATCTGGATCAGCAGCTTCATCCGCGCCTGAGACGGTACCGCGAGCGTCAGCGGCCGGTGTCGAGCAGCTCCGGCCACGGCCCGGGGCAGCGCCACGAGGTGCGGGTGCAATCGCCGCGCCTGGCGGCTGCGAACCGGGTTCAGGAACGGCACCGTGGCGACGAGCTCGCGGCGGCGGCAGCGGCGGCAGGTTGCCGCGCCGGCCGGGTTCGCCCGCGCAGCACCGCCTGCGTGGCGCAGAGCCCGTTCTGCAGCCGGTAGACGTCGACCTGCGGCCCGGGCCGCTCGTAGCCGCTCGGGTAGTAGTTGTAGGACCAGTCGAAGTTGAACTCCGGCAGCGGCTCGCCGCGCTTCATCGGGCTGAAGCTGGCGACCTTGCGCGCGTCGCGCTCGAGCCGCTCGTAGTACGCGATCGCGCCGGGGACGAGGCTCGGGTCCTTGTACGCGCGGTCCTTCTGGATGCTGCCGACGACGACGACGCAGAAGCCGCGGTTCGCGTAGTCGTCGATCAGTCCCGGCTTGAGCTGCATCGCGATGTCCTCGCTGCGGCCGGGCGGCATCACGTACCGCGGCCACAGCAGCGGCTGCCTTGCGGTGCTCGCGCACGCGCGCGAACCCGGGCGAGGCGATCGCCTCGATCACCGCGCGCTCGCCGCGCGGCAGGTTCTTGACGAGCCACTTGCGCGCCTGCTTGCGCGTGTCGGTCTGGGCCAGCACGTTGTCGACGTGGACGATCGAGGAGATCGGCTGGAACAGCGCCGCGGCGACGATCGCGATTCCCAGGCCGCGTGCGCCAGCGGGGCGGTGCGAGGCTCGCGAGCCGCACCACGCCGTAGCCGGCGAGCAGCGCGAGGAACGGGTAGACCGGCAGCAGCCAGCGGCCGTAGAAACGTGTCTGCATGCCCATGAAGAGCCAGAAGACGACGATGAAGCTGAGCAGCAGCAGCGCCGTGCGCCAGTCGCGGCGCAGCGCGAAGACCGTGCCGAGCGCGGCAAGCGCCAGCGGGACCCAGCCGAGCCCCCAGGTCAGCGTCCAGAGGTAGTAGCCCCAGCCGCTGACGTCGTCGAGGCCGATCTTCTCGACGTCGCCGGCGTAGGTCCGCTGCTCGCGCACGCCGTAGAGGAAGCTGCGCGGCGCCAGCAGCGCGTACGGGTTGGCGAGCGTGAACGCCAGCCCGGCGATCACGCCCGCCAGCACGAGCCGCCGCAGCTCCGGCTTGAAGCGCTCGCGGTCCGCCCACACGCGCAGCCCCCAGGCGAGCCCGATCGGCAGCATCAGCGCGGCCGCGGTGTACTTGAACGCGGTCGCGAAGCCCAGCCCCGCGCCGGCGATCGCGTAGTCGATCCATCTCGCCGCGCTGGTAGATCCGCACCGCGCCGAGCAGGCCGACGGTCAGCGGCAGCAGCGTCGGCACGTCGTTGAGCGCCAGGTGGCTGTAGAAGACCGGCAGGAAGCTGATCGACATCAGCGTCGCCGCGACGAGCCCGGCGGCGGCGCCGTAGAGCCGCTTGCCGACGCTGTAGAGCAGGCCCGCGGCGAGCACGCCCATCGCGCCCGCGACGATCCGGCCGATCGTGTAGAGCTCGGTCGGGTCGCGCTTGAAGCGGCGGATCACCTCGTCGCCGGCGTCGAACGGCCAGATCCCGCCGAAGCTGAAGGCGTAGACGATGTGCAGCAGGTACGAGTAACCGGGCGGATTGAGGAAGTAGTGCGGGTTGTAGTCGCCGCGGAAGAACCAGACCGCCGAGCGCACGAAGTGCACGCTCTCGTCGACGTTGTGGACCGCGGGCAGGCCGTGCCGGACGCTCCACAAGCGCAGCGCCGCACCTGCCGCGAGCACCGCCAGGAGCGCCGCTCCGATCAGCGTCAAGCGGCGGCACGCGACGACGCCCCCGGCCGGCTTGAACGGCTGCTATCGGCCCTTTTCCGTTGTCCGTGCGGTCGCCGTCGTCCTCCGGTCGCCCGGGACCGACCCGGACGGTCTCGTCGACGTCGGACATGGCGCAGTACGGTAGCGGCGGGAACCGGCGCCCGGCACGCCTCAATATCCTGAGCACGACGTTGCCCGCGCGCCTGCACGCCGATCTCCCACATCTCTCCCGCGCGATCGCGCTGGCGGAGCACGGACGCGGGCGGGTCAGCCCGAATCCGCTCGTCGGCGCGGTCGTGGTGCGGGACGGCAAGGTGCTCGGCGAGGGCTTCCACGCGGCCTACGGCGAGGCGCACGCGGAGCGCGAGGCGCTCGCGGCCTGCACGAGCGACCCGCGCGGCGCGACGCTCTACGTCTCGCTCGAGCCGTGCTGCCACCACGGCCTGACGCCGCCCTGCACCGACGCGATCCTGGAAGCCGGGATCAGCCGCGTCGTGGTCGGCTCCGACGACCCGACGGAGAAGGCGTCCGGGCGCGGGCTCGGGATCCTGCGCGACGAGGGCGTCGAGGTCGTCGTCGCCGACGGCGAGCCGGCGGTGCGCGCCCGGCTGCGTCAACCAGGCCTTTCGCAAGCACGCGCGCAGCGGCCGCCCGCACGTGCTGTTCAAGTCCGCGATGACGCTCGACGGCAAGGTCGCCACGCGCACGGGCGACTCCAAGTGGATCTCCGGCGAGGAGGCGCGCCTGCTCTCGCACCAGTGGCGCGCCGAGCGCGACGCGGTCGTCGTCGGCATCGGCACCGCGCTGGCCGACGACCCGCAGCTCAACGCGCGCATCCCCGGCGTCGCGCGCCAGCCGCGCCGCGTCGTGTTCGACTCCGAGGGGCGGCTGCCGCTGGACTCCCAGCTCATGCGCGGCGCGCCCGGCCTGCCGCTGACGGTCGTCGTCGGCCGCGCTGCGTCGCGGCTGCACACGGATGCGCTCGAGGCGGCCGGCGCCGAGGTCGATCGTCGCGACGGGTGAGAACGAGCCGGCGCGCGTGCGCTCGGCGCTCGACCAGCTGGGCGCCGCCGGCGTCACGTCGGTCCTGCTCGAGGGTGGGCCGAAGCTCGCCGGGGCGTTCCTCGACGCCGGTGAGCTCGACGAGCTGCGGCTGTTCATCGCGCCGGTCGTGCTCGGCGGCTCCAACGCGCGCGACCCGCTCGAGGGCGAGGGCGTCGAGCGCATCGCGGAGGCGACGCGCGCGCTGGCGATCGACGTCGAGCGGATCGCGCGGCGACGTGCTGATCTCCGCGCGGCTGAGGGAGTGGTGAGCATGTTCACCGGGCTCGTTCAGGACCTCGGGAGGATCTCCGCCGTGGAGGCGACGGGCGACGGCGTCACGCTCGGCGTGCGCACGCGGCTGGCGCAGGAGATCGCCGAGGGCGACTCGGTCGCAGTCAACGGCGTCTGCCTGACCGCGACGGCGATCGCCGACGGGCAGTTCAGCGCCGAGGTGATGCACGAGACGCTGCGCCGCTCCTCGCTCGCCGAGGCCGCGCAGGGCTCCGACGTCAACCTCGAGCTGGCGCTGCGCGCCTCGGACCGGCTCGGCGGCCACATCGTGCAGGGCCACGTCGACGGCCTCGGCTCCGTGCGTGACGTGCGCGAGGACGGCTTCGCGCGGATCGTGACCGTCGCGGTGCCGGCCGGAGCTGCTGCGCTATGTGGTCGAGAAGGGCTCGATCGCGGTCAACGGCGTCTCGCTGACCGTCGTGGCCGTCGGAGAGGACTGGTTCTCGGTCTCGCTGATCCCGGAGACGCTCGAGCGCACGACGCTCGGGCGCGGCCGTGGCGGGCAGCCCCGTCAACCTGGAGGTCGACGTGGTCGCCAAGTACGTCGAGAAGCTGGTCGCGCGGTGAGCGGCCCGTTCTCCACGATCGAGCAGGCGATCGCCGACATCCGCGCCGGCCGGATGGTGATCGTCTGCGACGACGAGGACCGCGAGAACGAGGGCGACCTCACGATCGCGGCCGAGTTCGCGACGCCCGCGGCGATCAACTTCATGGCGCGCGAGGGCCGCGGGCTGATCTGCCTGGCGCTCACGCCCGACCGCTGCGACGAGCTCGGCCTCGACCTGATGGCGGCGAAGAACGAGTCGCCGTTCGAGACCGCCTTCACCGTCTCGATCGAGGCGCGCGAGGGCGTCACCACCGGGATCTCCGCGGCCGACCGGGCGCGCACGATCGCCGTCGCGATCGACGCCGATGCCTCGCCGCGCGACCTCGTGCAGCCCGGCCACGTCTTCCCGCTCAAGGCGAAGGCCGGCGGGGTGCTCGAGCGCACGGGCCAGACCGAGGCAGCGGTCGACCTCGCGCGGCTCGCCGGGCTGACGCCCGCCGGCGTGATCTGCGAGATCATGAACGACGACGGGACGATGGCCCGGGTCGCCGATCTCGAGAGCTACGGCGCGCGGCACGACCTCAAGCTGGTCACGGTCGCCGACCTGATCGCCTACCGGCGCCGGCACGACCAGCTCGTCGAGCGCGTCGTCACGACCCAGCTGCCGACCGGCTTCGGCGCGTTCACCGTCGTCGGCTACCGCTCGCTGGTCGACGACAAGCATCACGTGGCGCTGGTCAAGGGCGAGGTCGACGGGCGCGAGGACGTGCTCGTCCGGGTGCACTCGGAATGCCTGACCGGCGACGTCTTCCACTCGCTGCGCTGCGACTGCGGCGAGCAGCTCGAGTCGGCGCTGGCGATGATCGAGGACGCCGGCGAGGGCGTGCTGCTCTACCTCGCCCAGGAGGGGCGCGGGATCGGGCTGCTCAACAAGCTGCGCGCCTACAGCCTGCAGGACCACGGGCGCGACACGGTCGACGCCAACCTCGAGCTGGGCCTGCCCGTCGACCTGCGCGACTACGGCATCGGGGCGCAGATCCTCGTCGACCTCGGCCTGACGAGCATCCGCATCCTGACGAACAACCCGAAGAAGATCCGCGGCCTCGAGGGCTACGGGCTGTCCGTCACGGAGCAGGTCCCGATCGTGCACGCGCCCAACCCGCACAACGAGGACTACCTGCGGGCCAAGCGCGACCGGCTCGGCCACACGCTGCACCACCAGGCGCTGCCGCTGGACGAGCAGATGGTGCAGGCCGAGAAGGAGCGCGACCGCGAGCTCGGGCGCGACACGACGCCGGCGGTGAAGCCGCCCGCCGTCAAGGGCAGCGAGCCGGCGGGCGAGGCGTGACGGACGCCCGCTTCGCGATCGCGGTCGGGCGCTTCTACGAGGACCTCGCCGAGCGCCTGGTCGCCGGCGCGCAGCGTGCGTTCGCGGCGGCGGGCGTGGCCGAGGCCGACGTCCACGACGTGCCCGGCGCGTTCGAGCTGCCGCTGGCGGCGAAGTACCTGGCCGAGAGCGGGCGCTACGCGGGCGTCGCCTGCCTCGGCGCGGTGATCCGCGGCGAGACCGACCACTACGACTACGTCTGCGCCGAGGCGGCGCGCGGGATCCAGCACGTCCAGCTCGCGACCGGCGTCCCCTGCGCGTTCGGCGTGCTCACGGTCGAGAACATGGAGCAGGCGCTCGCGCGCGCCGGCGGCGGCAAGCGCGACCAGGGCGAGCACGCGGCGCAGGCCGTGCTCGCGCTCGCGGCGATGCGGGCTCAGCTGGCGGGCTGGCGGCCGCCGCCTCCGAGCGTCTACGTCAACGGCGGTCAACGTCCTGCGGCGCTCGAGGGGGACTCCGGGGCAGGGTGGCGTCGCTCTGATGGAGCGAACGTCAACGGCGGCAGTGAGGGGAGCGGGCTCGGGGTTGGGTGGCGCCCGCGATCATCGAACGTCGCTCAGTGGCCCCCATAGGGCGCACTGAGCGACGTTCGCTGAGGCGGTGCCTAGCACACGCCGAACGTCGATCCTTACCGGGCATAGCCCCGACTCCCCGACGTTCGCCGGGGTTCCGAGCTGCGGGGCGCTTGACCGTCACTATGCGACGTCAAGTCGCCCGGCGCTCGCTCACTCGCGTCGTCAGGTCCTTTGACGGCCGGCCGCCACTGCTCGCGCGCGCCGGCGGCCGGCGCGCAGCGCTTTGCGGGCCGCGCCCGCGGCGAGCGCGCCCAGCGGGCGCGACGTCTCGACCGTGTACCGGCGCGGCTCGCCCGGCGCCTTGCGCGCCCAGCCCCACCACTCGTCCTGCACGCGCAGCTCGGTGAACGACGGGTGCTGCGCGACGATCAGGTCGAAGACCGCGCGCAGGTGCGGCTCCGTGCGCTCGGGCTCGGACAGGTCGCGATTGGCGACGCCGTCGGTCGCCGCGCGCGACGGATCGTCGGCGTAGGTCCAGTCGAGGTCGTCCATCAGCAGCCAGCCGCCGGGTCGCAGCAGCTTCTCGACGAGCACGACCGCGAGGCCGTCGATCGTCCAGTTCTTCGCGCCGTCGAGGTAGACGAAGTCGAAGCGCGGCTCGACATTGCCGTGCGCGTCGGAGCGCGCCGCGACCTGCTCCTTCAGCCACCACGTGTAGGACGAGAACTCGCGCACGACGGTCACGCGGTCGCTCACCCCGGCGCGCGCGAGCACCTCCTCGGGCGTCGGGCTCGTAGGCCGCGCCGGCGAAGTCCACCGTCGTCAGCGAGCCGGCGCGGTTGTCGGCCAGCGCTGCCGCCATGTAGGCCGCGCCGACGCCGTGCGCGGTGCCCAGCTCGAGCACCTCCGCCGGCCGCGTGGCGCGCACGTGGTCGTAGACGATCCGGCCCTGGGCGGGCGACATGAAGGGCACCCCGGCAAGCGCGGCCGCGACGGTCTCGAACCGCACGCCGTCAGCTACTCGTCGCCGGCAGCCTTGCGCGCGAGCGCCAGCTCGCGCTCGACCGCCTTGACCTGATCGCGCGGGAAGCGCTGCTTGCGCTCCTCCAGCGCGGCGATCGCGCCCGCCGGGTCACCGGTGATGCGCAGCGCCCTCGCGTACTCGTAGAGGGCGTAGGCGCACGGGCTGACCGCCTCGGAGCCGCGGCACAGCTCGACCGCCCTGCGCGCGACCCCCACGCGCCTCGTCGGAGCGGCCGCTGTTGTTGAGGTTGAAGGCCTCGAGCTGGAGCGCCGCCGGATCATTGCCGTCAGCCGTCGGCTGGCCGCCGCCTCCGGACGGCTCCTCCTCGTCTGCCGGGGGCTCCTCTGTCGGCGCCGGTGTCGCCGTCGCCTCCGGCGTGGCCTCCGCGGTCGCTTCCGCCGTCGCCTCCGCGGTGGCGGTCGCAGTCGGGGTCGGGGTCTGCTGTTGACGGGCCGTCGGGTCGGGCTCGGGATCACCGCTGCTGGTCACGATCGCGATCGCGCCGGCGGCGACCAGCAGGAGCGCGGCGACCGCGACGAGCGCGGCCGCGCTGAAGCCGCGGCGCTGCGGGGCGCGCGCTGGAGCCGGCGTGCCGCGCCGGGCGGGCTCCGTTCCGCGGCGGGGAGCCGCGGCCCCGCAGCGGTGGCGCGGACGCCGGTGACCGGCCCGGTCATCACCCGCGTCGCGTCCTCCTCAGCCGCGACGGCAGCAAGGCGGCGCGGAGGCGGCGGGGCGAGCGCGTCGTCGAGCGCGCGCACCAGCGCACCGGCGCTGGGCCAGCGCTCGTCCGGCTCCTTTGCCATGCCGCGCGCCAGCACCGGGTCGACGGCGGTCGGGACGTCGATGTCGAAGTCGGAGCGCTCGCGGGGGCTCGTCGTCGACATGTGCGCGCGCCTGGGCGGCGAAGTTCGCCGCGCCGAACGGCCGCTCGCCCGTCAGCAGCTCGAACGCCACGACCGCCAGGGCGTAGCGGTCCGAGGCCGCGGTCGACGGGTCACCCATCGCCTGCTCGGGTGACAGGTACGCCGCGGTGCCGAGCACCTGACCGGTCTGCGTGATCTGGTCTTCGAGCCCGAGCCGTGCGATGCCGAAGTCCGCCAGCATCAACCTGTCCGCGTTGCCCGTGCCCGCCGACGCCGACGGCTTGGTGTCGATCAGCATGTTCGCGGGCTTGACGTCGCGATGCACGATGCCGGCCGCATGCGCGGCGTCGAGCGCGGAAGCGGCCTCGCCGAGCCAGCGCAGCGCGACACGGTGCGGGATCTCCTGGTCGGCGCGCAGCCGGTCGGCGACGGTGCCGCCGCCGACGAGCTCCATCACGATGAACGACTTGCCCTCGTGCTCGCCGACGTCGTAGATCGTGACCACGTTCGGGTGCGACGAGAGTCCCGCGGCAGTTCGGGCCTCGCGTGCGAAGCGGCGGCGCGCGCGCTCGTCCTCACCGAGATGGGCGGCCAGCACCTTGACCGCCACGCGGCGGTCGAGCAGCTCGTCGTGCGCCTCCCAGACGCTCGCCATGCCGCCGTTGGCGATATGCCTGACCACCCGATAGCGGTCGGGCAGCGGGATCTTTGCAGTCGCCTCAGCCACCCATCAACCGTACCCAACCGCCTGTTGGCGCTATGCTCCCCGCCCGCCATGGCCCGTGTCTGTCACTCCTGCGGCAAACGGCCGGCCTTCGGCCAGAGCCGCTCACATTCGATGGTCGCGACCAAGCGGCGCTTCGACGCGAACTTGCAGAAGGTCCGCATCTCCGTCGCGGGCGCACCCAAGCGCGTCTACGTCTGCACCCGCTGCCTGAAGGCGGGCAAGGTCACTAAGGCCTGATCGGCCGCCTTGGCCGATCCGAGCCTCGTCCGCTTCCGCACCGTCGTCCAGCGTTCGCTGGCCGAGCTGGAAGCGCGCCGCGAGGAGGTCAACGACATGAACGTGTTCCCGGTCGCCGACGGCGACACGGGCGACAACATGGCGCTGACGCTGCGAGCGGTGCTCGACGAGCTCGACCGGCTCCAGGGCGCGGGCGCCCTGGACGAGATCGGCCGCGACGAGATCGTCGGCTCTGTCGCTCGCGCCGCGCTGCTCGGCGCGCGCGGGAACTCCGGCGTGATCCTCTCGCAGCTGATCCGCGGTGCGGCAGAGGAGCTCGCCTCGCGGCCCGGCGAGCTGGTCGATCCAGTCCTGATCGGCGCCGCGATGGCGCGCGCGTCCGACCGCGCGTACGACTCCGTGCGCGATCCCGCCGAGGGCACGATCCTGACCGTCGTGCGCGAGATGGCGCACCGCGTGGCGAGCGAGCTGGCGCACATGAACGAGCCGCGGCTCGAGCAGGACGACGCCGCGCGCCAGGACGCGCTGATCGCCGAGGTGCTCGAGGGCGCGCTCGACGCCGGCCAGCAGTCGGTGCGGCGCGGGCCCGACCTGCTGCCGGTCCTGCGCCAGGCGGGCGTCGTCGACGCCGGCGGGTACGCCCTGACCGTGATCCTCGCGGGCGTCGTCGCGGCGCTGCGCGGGACCGAGGCGCCCGCGCTCGACCACCACGCTCCGGCGCGCGTGACGCATCCGCAGCACGGGTCCTCGACGTTCCGCTACTGCACCAACTTCGCCGTCACGGGTGAACGGCTCGAGCCGTCGGCGTGGGTCGAGACGCTGGAGTCGATCGGCGACTCGGTGCTGGTCGTCGGCGACGCGCGCACGCTCAAGGTGCACGTCCACACCGACGAGCCCGAGCTCGCGCTGGGGCTGTTCGCCGGGGCCGGCGCGGTCTCGCGGCTCGACGTGGCCGACATGCACGATCAGGTCCAGCAGCGCGCCGAGCGGCTGGCCGAGCCGACCGCCACCTGCGGCGTCGTCGCGGTTGTCGCGGGCGAGGGAATGGGGGACCTGTTCGCCTCGCTCGGCGCTACGCCGCTGCCGGGCGGGCCGACGCTCAACCCCTCGACCTACGAGCTGCTCGCGGGCATCCACGACGTGCCGGCGGAGGAGGTCGTGGTGCTGCCGAACTCGCCCAACGTGCTGATGGCGGCCGAGCGCGCGGCGGAGCTCTCCGACAAGCGCGTCTTCGTCGTGCCGACGCGCTCCCAGCAGGCGGGCCTGGCGGCGGCCGTGGCGCTCGACTCCGGGGCGCAGCGCAGCGGCCAACGGCGAGGCGATGATCGAGGCGCTCCTGCCCGTGCGCACCGGCGCGGTCACCGGCGCGGCGCGCGACGACGCCGAAGCGCTGCCCGCCCGCTTCCACCGCGGCGACGCCGTCGGCTTCGTCGAGGAGGAGCTCGTCGCCTGGGGCGAGCCGGCCGAGACGCTCGAGGCCGTGCTCGGCGAGCTGGGGCGCGAGGCCGAGCTGGTCACGCTGATCGCCGGCGACGGCGCACCGCTCGACGACGCCGCCGTGACCGCGCTGGCGCCGTCGGGTGTCGAGCTGGAGTGCTCCTGGGGCGGCCAGCCCGCCTACTGGTGGCTGATCGCCGCCGAGTAGCGCCTCCCTCCTGCACATAAGCGTCATATCGACGCTCATGTGCAGGAGCGCGTCGCCGCCGCGCGCATCGCCATCATGGGCGCGTGCTCACGCCGCCGCTCGCGTTCGCCTCATCCGTGCCGCTCGGCGCCGCGGAGCTGCGCGCCGACGGCGGCCCGCGCTGGCCGCGGCCGTCGCTGCTCGCGGCGGCGCTCGACGTGATGCCCGCGCCGGCGGCGAAGGGCGCGGAGCGGCTCGGGCTGCTGACCGTCGGCGACCTGCTCGAGCACCTGCCGCGCGACCGCTCGGAGGCGCGCACGATCGCGGAGCTCGGGCTCGAGGACGTCGCCACCGTCATCGTCGAGGTGCGCGCGATCACGTCGCGGCCGGTGCGCCGGCGCGGCATGAAGCCGCTGGTCGAGGCGACCGTCGCCGACGCCACCGGGATCATGAAGGCGACGTTCTTCAACCAGCCCTGGCTGGAGCGCAAGTACCGCGCGGGAACGCGGCTGATGCTGCAGGGCAAGTACCAGGGCCGCAATCGCTTCCGCGTCCAGTTCCACGCGCCGACCGGGGAGCAGACCGGCTCGGACGGCGACGTAGCGACCTATCCCGCGACGGAGGGCCTCTCGACCACGCAGATCGCCGCGCTCGTGCGCGAGCACCGCGCGGCGCTCGCGCACGTGGTCGAGCCGCTGCCCGCGCGCATGCGCGCCGCCGGCCGCTGGCCCGACCGCGCGGCGGCGCTCGGAGCGTCCCACTTCGGCGAGCAGGAGAGCGGCCGCGTGCGGCTCGCCTTCGAGGAGCTGCTGCTGCAGCAGCTCGCGCTGCTGCGCCGCCGCGCCGACCGGCGCGAGTCCGCGCGCGCCGCGGCGCTCGACCCGCCAGGGACGCTGACGCGGCGCTGGCTGGCCGACTCGCTGCCGTTCGTCCCGACCGCCGACCAGACCCGCGCGATGGCCGCGATCGATGCCGACCTCGCCACCGGCCGTCCGATGCAGCGGCTGCTGATGGGCGAGGTCGGCTCGGGCAAGACGGTCGTCGCGGTCTACGCGATGCTGCGCGCCGTCGAGCAGGGCGCCCAGGCGGCGCTGATGGCGCCGACCGAGACGCTGGCCGAGCAGCACTTCGCCACGTTGCAGCGGCTGATGCCGGGCGAGCTCGTACAGGCCGCGCTGCTGACCGGTTCGACCGCCGCGAGCCGTCGCACCGACCTGCTCGGCAAGCTCGCAAGCGGCGAGCTGAAGCTGCTCGTCGGCACGCACGCGCTGATCGAGAGCACGGTGCGCTTCGACCGCCTCGCGGTCGCGATCGTCGACGAGCAGCACCGCTTCGGCGTCAACCAGCGCCAGGCGCTCGATCGCAAGGCGCCGGACGGGCTCGCGCCGCACGTCCTGCACATGACCGCCACGCCGATCCCGCGCACGCTTGCGATGACGGCCTACGGCGACCTCGACGTGACGGCGCTGCGCCACCTGCCGGCGGGGCGCCGGCCGATCGCGACGCACGTCGCCTCGACCGAGCGCGAGCGCGAGCGCGCGTACGAGCGCATCCGCGAGGAGCTGCGCGCCGGCCGCCAGGCGTTCGTCGTGTGCCCGCTCGTGGAGGAGTCCGAGGCGCTCGCGGCGCGCGCCGCCACGGCCGAGTTCGAGCGCTTGCGCGAGACCGAGCTCAAAGACTTCCGCGTCGTGCTCCTGCACGGCCAGATGCGTCCGCGCGAGAAGCAGGAGGCGATGGCGGCGTTCGCCGCCGGCGGTGCGGACGTGCTCGTCGCCACGACGGTGATCGAGGTCGGCATCGACGTGCCGAACGCCACCGTGATGCTCGTCGAGGGCGCCGAGCGCTACGGCATCTCGCAGCTGCACCAGCTGCGCGGCCGCATCGGGCGCGGCCGGCACGAGTCGGTCTGCGTCCTGTTCGGCCCGAGGGAGTCAGCCCGCCTGCGCGCGCTGCGCGACCACCGCGACGGCTTCGAGCTGGCGGAGATCGACCTCGAGCTGCGCGGCGAGGGGGAGATGCTGGGCACGCGCCAGTCCGGGCTGGCGCAGTTCCGCGTCGCGCGCCTGCCGCAGGACGTCGAGCTGCTCGACGGCGCACGCCGGATCGGCGCCGCACTGCTCGAGGCCGACCCAGAGCTGGCGCTGCCGGAGCACGTGCTGCTCGGCTGGGCCGTGCGGGCGGCCTACGGGTCCGAGGCGCTCGACCCGATCCCGGCGTGAGCCCCGCCGGGAGCCCGAACGTCCGTGAGTACCGGCCCTGGCACCGGACTCACGGACGTTCGGCATTCGTGTCAGGCTCGCGCCATGCGCGTGATCGCCGGCCGCTACGGCGGGCGCCGGCTGCAGGCCCCACCCGGCGGCGCCACGCGCCCGACCGCCGACCGCGTGCGCGAGGCGCTGTTCTCGATCCTCGGCGAGCGCGTGCCGACGCGCGCGTGCTCGATCTCTTCGCGGGCTCCGGCGCGTTGGGCCTGGAGGCGCTCTCGCGCGGGGCGCGCGAGGTCACCTTCGTCGAGCGCGCGCCGGCGGCTCTCAAGGCGCTGCGGGAGAACATCGCGGCGCTCGGCGCCGACGCATCGGTCGAGCGCGCCGACGCGCTGCGCTGGCTCCGTGGCGCATCAGGCGACGCGCGCCAATACGATCTCGTGTTCCTCGATCCGCCCTACCGGCGGGCGGCGGAGCTGGGAGCGCGCCTCTCGGAGCTGCTGCCGGCGGTGCTGGCGCCGGGCGCGCTCGTGGTCGCCGAGTCAGACCGCCGCGCGCCGCTCGAGCTGACGATCACCGAAACCGACGAACGCCGCTACGGAGACATCCTCATCCGCATCCATGCCGCCTGATCCAGCCCGTCCGCACATCGCCGTCTGCCCGGGCTCGTATGACCCGATCACGAACGGGCACATCGACGTCATCACGCGCGCCGCCGAGACGTTCCACGAGATCATCGTCGCGGTCGTCAACGCGTCCGTGCGCAAGGACCGCACGCTGTTCGAGGCCGAGGAGCGCGTGCGCTTCGTCGAGCTGGCAACCGCCCACCTCGCCGAACGTGCGGGTCGACACGTTCGACGTGCTGATCACCGACTATGCCCGTCGCGTCGGGGCCACCGCGATCGTCAAGGGACTGCGCGCGATCTCCGACTTCGAGTACGAGTTGGAGATGAACCAGCTCAACCGTCATCTCGCCGGCGACATAGAGTCCGTCTACCTGATGGCCTCGCCGCAGTACAGTTTCCTGTCCTCAAGCGGAGTCAAGGAGATCGCCACCTTCGGGGGCAACGTCTCCGACCTCGTCCCCGACGAGGTCGCGAGGCGCTTGAAGGAAGCGCTCGCCCGCTGACGAACTACGCGCCAGGAGCCCCATGGACGTCCTCGTTCTCATAGACAAGCTGGACGATCTCGTCCACAACGCCAAGGGTGTCCCGATGACGGACCAGGTGCGTGTGGACAAGGAGGAGATCTACGACATCCTCGATCAGATGCGCGCCACGATCCCCGAGGAGATCAAGCAGGCGCGCTGGATCGTCAAGGAGCGTCAGGAGATGCTCGCCGAGGCCAAGCGCGAGGCGGAGCGGATCGTCAAGGAGGCGCGCGAGCGCCAATCGCAGCTGGTCTCCGAGCAGGAGGTCACCAAGCAGGCCGAGCGCGCCGCCGAGGAGATCATCGAGGACGCGCGGGCACGCGAGCGCGAGATCCGGCTCGGCGCCGAGGACTACGCCGACGAGATCCTCAACACGCTCGAGGTCAACCTCTCGAAGTTCATCGCCGCCGTCCAGCGCGGCCGCGAGCGGCTGCAGGGCAAGGACGAGCCGGCGGAAGTCGGCTAGTGCCGGCCGCCCCCCCGGACGGCCGGCACCCATACAACGCGCTGAAGTTCTGATAATTGCGGTGCGTGCAAGGAAAATCGTTCCGGCGAGTTTCCGCCGGGTAGGACCGGTGGATGCTCGAGCTCGACGGCATCACCCGTCGCTACGGCGACCTGGTCGCGCTTGACGACCTGAGCTTCACGGTCGCCGGCGGGCGCATCCGGGGCTTCGTCGGTCCTAACGGGGCAGGCAAGACGACCGCGATGCGGATCGTCCTCGGCGTGCTCTCGCCGGACGCGGGCGAGGTGCGCTGGCGCGGCGATCCCGTCGACGGCGAAACGCGGGCGCGCTTCGGCTACATGCCCGAGGAGCGCGGGCTCTACCCGAAGATGCGCGTGCGCGCCCAGCTCGTCTACTTCGCGCGCCTGCATCGGGTCGAGCCCGCGAGCGCCGAGGCCGCCGCCGACCGCTGGATCGAGCGGCTCGGGCTGCAGGAGCGTGCCGGCGATCGCGTCGAGACGCTTTCGCTCGGCAACCAGCAGCGCGTCCAGCTCGGCGTGGCGCTCGTCCACGATCCCGAGGTGCTCGTGCTCGACGAGCCGTTCTCGGGGCTCGACCCGACCGGCGTCGACGTCATGAGCGGCGTGCTGCGCGAGCGCTCCGATGCCGGCGTGCCGGTCGTCTTCTCGTCGCATCAGCTCGAGCTCGTCGAGCGGCTCTGCGACGACGTCGCGATCATCAAGGACGGCCGGCTCGTCGCCGCCGGCGCTGTCGGCGAGCTGCGCGAGCGTGGGCGCGGTGAGTTCGAGCAGGTGCGCGTGCGGGTCCAGGGCGACGCCGACGGGCGCTGGCTCGCCGGCTTGCCGGGCGCCGAGCTCGCCGACAGCGGCCCGAGCGGGCTGCTCGTCCGCCTGCACGACGGCGGGAGTCCCGACCAGGTGCTCGACGCAGCGCGCGCCGCCGGCACGGTGACGCACTTCAGCCTCGAGCGCCCGTCGCTCGCCGACCTCTTCCGGCAGGTGGTCGCCGAGTGAGCGGGCGCGAGGCCATCGGTCTGGTCGCGCGGCGCGAGATCACGGAGCGGGCGCGCGAGAAGAGCTTCCTCGTCGGCACCGGCGTGTCGGTCGTGATCATCCTGCTGGTCGTCACGCTGCCGACGCCTGCTCGGCTTCGGCGGTCGCGATGAGTACACGATCGCGGTGCAGGACCCGCCGCCCAGGCCGTCGCCGACGCCGCCGTGCGCGAGGCGCGAGGCCTTCGACGCCGACGTCGTGATCGAGCGCGCCGCGGCGGTCGCCGACGTCGACGCCGTGCTGGTGCGCGACGGCATCCGGGCCCAGGAGGAGCCCGACGACGAGCTGCTGAGCATCCTCCAGGCCGCCAACCAGCGCGTGCGCACGGCCGCGGCGCTGCGCGAAGCCGGGCTCGGACGACGCCGCAGGCCGCGCGCGCGCTCTTCACCCCCGCCGCTCGAGCTGACGACGGTCGAGCCGGTGCAGGAGGGCGAGGACCGCAGCGGCTTCGCCTTCTTCGCCGTGCTGCTGCTCTACGGCCAGCTGATCGGGATCGGCATCTATCGTCGCGATGGGCGTCGTCGAGGAGAAGAGCTCGCGCGTCGTCGAGCTGCTGCTCTCGACGATCAAGCCGACCCACCTGCTGGCCGGCAAGGTGATCGGCCTCGGTCTGCTCGGGCTCGGGCAGCTGGTGGCTGATCGCCGTGCTCGGGCTGGCCGCCGCCGGGCGCGGCGGGTGCGATCGACATCGACGCGGACCTGCTGATCGCCGTCCGGGCTCGCGCTCGCGTGGTTCGTCGTCGGCTACGCGTTCTACGGCAGCGCGTTCGCGTGCGCCGCATCGCTCGTGTCGCGCCAGGAGGACCTGCAGTCGGTGCTGACGCCGCTGCAGATGCTGCTGCTGGTCGGCTTCTTCCTCTCGTTCGGCGTCAACAGCCGACCCCGACGGGACGCTCGCGGTGGTCTGCTCGTTCCTGCCGCCGGTCGCGCCGATGATCATGCCGGCACGGATCGCGGTCGGTGAGGCGAGCACGGTCGAGATCGTCGGTGCCTTCGCGGTCACGCTGGGCGCGGCCGCGCTGCTGATCCCGCTGGCGGCGCGGATCTACTCCGGCGCGATCCTGCGCACCGGTGCCGCCGTCAAGCTGCGCCAGGCCTGGGGCGCCGCGCGGGGATAGCGCGCGGCGCGTCCGGCAGCGCGCGCGTCGACGGCGGTCGACGCCGACGTCTGTCCGCGTGCGCGGCTCAGACCAGCGTGCGCTGCGGCGGCGTGTCGTCGCCGGTGCTCGCGATCACCAGTGCGTCCACCTGCTCGAGGTGCGCGCGCACCCGGTCGGCCATCTCGTCGAGGATCCGCCGCGCGCGAGTCGATGCCGCCCGTGGCCGCCGTCAGCTGGGTCTTGATCCGGCGCACGTCGTCCATCGCCGCCAGCGCGCGCTCGACCTCGGTGCGCAGCGCGCCGGCGTCGAGCCCGTCGCCGTCCGCCTTCGCCGTCAGCGTGCGTGCGCGCGCCAGGGCGTATGCCACCTCGAGGCCCAGCCGCGAGCCGTCCTCGGCGTCGTAGACCACGAACAGCTTGTCGCCGTTGACCTCGCGCAGCTGCGCGCCGCGGCCCGGCAGCAGCTCCTCGGACGGGACCACCCAGACGCCGTAGTCGGCGTCGCGCTGCTCCATCGCGGCGTCCAGCTCGGCCACCGCCTTGTTCTTCGGCACGTAGGCGTTCTTGGCCTCGAACACGATCCGCGCGCGGGCCGGGCCGGCGCAGCCGTCGACGCCGACCAGCACGTCGCCCTTGCGGCCACCGCCGCCCGGCTGGTCGCCGACCGCGTCGGCGTCGTCGCCGCGCGCGCGGGCGATCGCGTCGATCGCGTCGTACACGGACTCCTCGTAGGGGCGGCCCTTGGCGGTCGAGCGCGCGTGCTCGGCGGCGACCTCGAGCTGCTTCTCGCGCTCGGACTGGAGCTTCACGACCTCGCCCTTGAGCGCGGCGATCTGCTCGTTGAGCGCGTTGAGGTTGTGGTCCTGCTGCTCGGCGGCGCGCTTGATGACGGCCATCGTGCCGGCCTTGAAGTCGGCCAGCGGGTTGTGCGCGTCGGCCGAGGAGAACTGCTTGAGCAGGTCCTCGCGCATGCGCGCCGACTGCTCGGTCATGACGGCGCGCAGCTGATGCTGGACGGCGACCGCGGACTCGGCGCCGAACAGCCGTTCGAGCTCCTTCGCCAGCTGGCCGTTCTCGGGCGCGAAGACGTCGTCGACGCGCTTGCCGAGGAACTCGGCGACCGTGCGCGCCTTCTCGGAGAACGCGCCCTCGACCTCGCGCGAGACCTTCTCGAACTCGGTGCGGACGAAGTCGGCGTTGACCTCGGCCTGCTCGCGCGAGAGCACGCGCGCGCCGATCTCGATCGCGTCGATGAGCACGTCGGCGGCGTCGGCGCCGGCCTCCGAGCGGTCGCGCAC
The DNA here is from genome assembly GCA_963721315.1 of uncultured Solirubrobacteraceae bacterium. Taxonomy (GTDB): domain Bacteria; phylum Actinomycetota; class Thermoleophilia; order Solirubrobacterales; family Solirubrobacteraceae; genus DASQMT01. Next base: position 265,834 of record CAVRIU010000004.1, on the reverse strand, counting down.
GAGGTCGACGGCGCAACGGTCGCGCACGGCCAGGCCGTCGGCGACGACGACGTCGCCGAAGATCGCGATGCGCGGGGGGCGGAGGGGCGTTGCGGCTTCCATGACGGTGGAGTCGCACGGTACGGAGGCGCACCTGACGGAACGCAGGAATCCGTGCAGCCGCAGCCCGCCGATCACGGCCACCGCGCCCAGGGCCGCCGTGGACGGCGGCTCAGTGGGCCGCAGACCCGCCGATCACGGCCACCGCGCCGGCGCCGCCAAGGACAGCGGTTCAACCGACGTCGAAGCCGTGCAGCCCTTCCGGTTGCTCGTCGACCACGTCGAGCCGCTCCACGTCGGCATGGCCGGGGCCGCGCCGGCACAGCTCGACCAGCTTCTCCACCGCCTCCGCCTCGCCCTCGAGCACGGCCTCGACGGTGCCGTCGTCGCGGTTCGCCGCCCAGCCCGCGACGCCCTCGCGCCCGGCGGCGCGCCGCAGCGAATCGCGGAAGAACACTCCCTGCACCCGGCCGTGGGCGCGCAGCCGCTTGCGCACGGTCATGCGGGTACCGTAGAACGATGGCCACGATCGAGGCGCTCGACGCCGACATCACCGCGCTCGCGGTGGACGCGATCGCCAACGCTGCCAACACGGAGCTGCTCCACGGCGGCGGCGTCGCGGCCGCGATCGCGCGCGCCGGCGGCCCGGTGATCGACGAGGAGTCGCGCAAGGTCGCCCCGGTCGGCCTCGGCGCGGCGGTCGAGACATCGGGCGGCGCGATGCCGTGCCGCTGGGTGATCCACGCCGCCACGATGGAGCTGGGCGGCCCGACGTCCGCCGACATCATCCGCCGCGCGACGGCCTCGACGCTGCGGCGCGCCGAGCAGCTCGGCGCGCGCAGCCTCGCGCTGGTGGCGTTCGGCACCGGCGTCGGCGGCTTCTCGATCGAGGAGGCCGCGCGGATCGAGGTCGAGGAGGTCCGCAGCCACCTGGCGGGCGGCTCGCAGCTCGAGCGCATCGTGTTCGCCCTCCACGGCGCGCAGGCGCGCGACGCCTTCCAGGCCGCGATCGACGCCGCGAGCGAATGAGCGGCGGCAATCGGAGCGACCTCGGTGCGGCGATCGCCGACGCGGGCGGAGCCGCCGCGCCCGCCGCGGCGACTGCGCACCTGCGCACGCTGCTGCTGGGCGCGCTGCGCCACGGCCGGTCGGAGCTCGGGCGCACGCGCTCCGGCTCCGCGCGCGCCCGTCGTCGTCGCGATCGGCCACGACGGCGCGCGGCTACTCGCCGCCACGCCCGCGGCCGCCGCGCTGAGAGCCGACCCCCAGCGCGCCGCCGAGCGCGAGTTGCTGCTGGTCGCCGCGGTCGTCGGCGCGCTGGTCGACCTCGCCGATCCCGGCGTCCCCACCGATGCGCAGGCGATCGGCGTTCGCGCAGGTCAGCTCGACGCCTTCCTCGTCGTCGCCCTGCCCGCCCCGGGACTCGATCCGACGACGCTCGACGAGCTGGTCCCGCTCGCCTTCGACCACCACGCCGAGCCGATCGACCGCCTGCGCGCGGAGGCGTACGCGATCCCCGGCGCCGTGCTCGCCGACGTCGAGCTGGCGCGAGCCGATCGGCCTCGGCCATCCGCTGCGGATCGCCGAGACCGTCGCGCGCCTCGGCGGCATGCCGGCCGACGCGCGTTCGGTCGAGCGGCACGAGGAGCAGGTCTACCTGCTGCTCGATCCCGCCGGCGACGGCGGCCACGTCTCGCCCCACGACGATCCCGATCCCGCCCGGCGCGCGGCGCGGCGTATCCTCCAGCGCCTCAACGGGATGGGCAAGTGGGGCGGATATCACACCGACTTCGCGCATCTCGCGCGCGGCTTCGCGGGCAACGAGCGCCGGCTCGCGGACGCCGTCGGCGAGGCGCTGCTGGCGGACGGGCTGCTGGCCGAGAAGCCGTCGGTCGGCCAGCGCCACGTCTTCCTCAACCCGCGTCGCGCCGCCGACATCCACCGGATGATCGAGACTGGGGCGATGCCGCCGGGGTTGAAGCTGCCGTGACGAGGCTTCCTGACCCGGCGCTGCTCGCCGGCAAGCTGCAGACCGTGGCGACGCTCGCCCGCGCGGGCATCATCCGCGCGCAGCGGCCTGACCGGCTGCTCCGCGCCGGCCTCGCGCTGGCGCGCTGGGGAGCGACGCCGGCGGCCGGCTACAAGGCGGCCGCGTCGCGCTATCCGGATGCTCTCGGGCTGATCGACGAGCGCGGCACGCTCACGCTTCCGCGAGCTGCACGAGCGCTCGAACGCGTTCGCGCACGCGCTGGCCGCCGACGGCGTCAAGCCGGGCGACGCCGTCGCGATCATGTGCCGCAACCACCGCGGCTGGGTCGACGCGTACGTCGCCGCGAACAAGCTCGGCGCGCACGCGCTGTTCATGAACACCGCGTTCTCGGGACCGCAGCTGGCCGACGTCGCGCAGCGCGAGGACCCGGCCGCGATCGTCTTCGACGAGGAGTTCACGGACGTGCTCGCGGCGGCCGCCGAGGGGCGCCGGCGCTACGTCGCGTGGGACGAGCCGGGCAGCGGGCGCGGCGACCCCACGATCGACGAGCTGGTCGAGCGCGGCGACCGCTCCGACCACGCGCCGCCGACCGAGCAGGGCAAGGCCGTGATCCTCACCTCCGGCACGACCGGCACGCCGAAGGGAGCGCGCCGGCGCCAGCCGCAGTCGCTCGACCCGGTCGCGGCGCTGCTCGAGCAGATCCCGCTGCGAGCGCGTGACAGGACGCTGATCGCCGCGCCGCTCTTCCACTCCTGGGGCTTCACGCACTTCACGCTGGCGCTGGGCCTGGCGACGACGATCGTGCTCCAGCGCCGGTTCGATCCGGAGGCCACGCTGGCGGGCATCGCGCAGCACAAGTGCACGACGCTGGTGGTGGTGCCGGTGATGATCCAGCGCATCCTGGACCTCGATACCGAGGCGCTGCGCCGTCACGACGTGACGAGCCTGCGCGCCGTGCCGGTCTCCGGCTCGGCGCTGCCGGGCCCGTTGTCGGAGCGCTGGATGGACGTCTTCGGGGACAACCTCTACAACCTCTACGGCTCGACCGAGACGGCGTGGGCGACGATCGCGACGCCGGCCGACCTGCGCGCCGCGCCGGGCACGGCGGGCCGCCCGCCGCGGGGGACGACGGTGCGGCTGTTCGACGCCGACGGCAGGGAGGTCGCGCCCGGCGAGAGCGGACGCATCTTCGTCGGCAACGACCTCGCGTTCGAGGGCTACACCGGCGGCGGCGGCAAGGTCGCGATCGAGGGGCTGCTGTCGTCGGGCGACGTCGGGCACTTCGATGCCGGCGGGCGCCTGTTCGTCGACGGCCGCGACGACGACATGATCGTCTCGGGCGGCGAGAACGTCTTTCCCGGCGAGGTCGAGGAGCTGCTCGCCGGCCATGAGGCGATCGCCGATGCGGCTGTCTTCGGCGTTGACGACGAGCAGTTCGGCCAGCGCCTCAAGGCGGTCGTCGTGGCGCGCGCGGGCAAGCAGCTCGACGGCGACGAGGTCAAGCGGTTCGTCAAGTCGAACCTTGCCGCCTACAAGGTCCCGCGCGACGTCGAGTTCGTCGACGAGCTGCCGCGCACGTCGACCGGCAAGGTGCTCAAGCGTGAGCTGCGGGGGGACTCCGAGGGAGGCTGAAGCGGTCGTATGCTGCGAGGCATGCCTCTGCGTACGGACGTCTTCGATCTCGCGCGCCTGGGGCTCACCTCGGGCGAGGGCCGCCGGCTCGACCTGCACGTGCGCGTCGAGCCGTTCTCCTTCGGCGGGCAGCGCTACGCGGCGACGCCGGACGTCGTCCCGGTGCGGCTCGACATCTCGCGCACGACGGGCAACGGCTGGGCGCTGCGGCTGCGCTACGCGGTCGCCGTGACGGGTCCGTGCGTCCGCTGCCTGGAGCCCGCGGAACCGCGCTTCGAGGTCGACGCGCGCGAGGTCGAGCAGCCCGGCGCCGTCGACGAGGAGCTCTCCTCGCCCTACGTCGACGCCGACGGCGAGCTGGACATCGCCGGCTGGGCGCGCGACGCGCTGGCGCTCACGCTGCCCGCGCAGATCACGTGCCGGGCGGACTGCGCCGGGCTGTGCGCGCAGTGCGGCGCGAACCTCAACGACGATCCGGACCACGCGCACGAGCCGGAGCCCGACGGGCGCTGGGCGAAGCTGTCGGAGATCCGCTTCGAGTAGTCCGGGCCGTTGGTGAAAGTCAACGGCGGCAGGTGAAGGGGAGGGTCTGGTCGTGGAGGCGGTTCGCGAGGCGGTGCGGAGGACGCCGGGCTGGACGTCGCACAGTGACGGTCGAAGCGCCCGGCGGCTCGCGGTTTTCGCGCGAACGTCCGTGAGTCCGTGCTATGGCCGGTACTGACGGACGTTCGCCGCACGTGCCGACCGCCCACCGGTTCGGGCCCCTCCTTATTGCCGCAGTTGACGTTCGCCCCGCCACGCCCCGCCGAACGTCGCTGAGTCGCCCCTATGCGGCGTACTGAGCGACGTTCGGTCGGACCTTCGCCCCTCATCGCTGCCGTTGTCGTTTCTCGTGCACCACCGACTCGCTACCCTTCTCGCCGCCCATGGCCGTCCCGAAGCAGAAGCAGTCGCACTCGCGCACGAACAAGCGCCGTTCGACCCACAAGATCACCGCGCCCACGATCAACGCGTGCCCGCAGTGCCGGCAGCCGCGGCGTCCGCACCGGGTCTGCCCGCACTGCGGCTTCTACGCCGGTCGCGAGGTCGTGCACATGCACGACCACGACGCCGAAGCCTAGGCCGGAGCGGCTGTGGCCGCCGGGCAGCTGACGATCGCGCTCGACGCCAACGGCGTCGACTCCGGTCCCGGCGAGGTGGCGCGCGGGGCGGCGCTCGCCGCCGCCTCCGGCGAGGTGCGCGTGCTCGTGTTCGGCCCGGCTGCGCAGATCGAGCCCGCGCCGGGAGTCGAGGTGGTCGACGCGCCGGTGTCGATCGCCAAGGCGCCCGACCCGGCGCGCGCGGTGCGCGCGACCCCGGAGTCCTCGATCGTCCAGGCGGTCCGTGCGGTCGCCGACGGACGCGCGGCGGGTCTCGTGTCGGGCGGCTCGACCGGGGCGGCGCTGGCGGCGGGCCTGTTCCACTCAAGCGCGCGCGCGGCGTGCACCGGCCCGCGCTGGCAGTGCTCGTGCCGGTGCCGGGACGGCCGTTCCTGCTGCTCGACTGCGGCGCCAACATCGCGGTGCGGCCCGAGCACCTCGTCCAGTTCGCGCACATGGGCGCGGCGTTCATGGAAGCCGTGATCGGGCTCGAGCGCCCGCGCGTCGCGCTGCTCGCCAACGGCACCGAGCCGACGAAGGGAACCGAGGACGTCCGCGCGGCGCACGCGGTGCTCGCCGCCGCCGCGGGACTGCGGTTCACCGGCAACGTCGAGGGCTTCGCGGTCGGCACGGGCGAGGCCGACGTGATCGTGACCGACGGCTTCACCGGCAACGTCTTCCTCAAGGTCATGGAGGGCACCGCCGACGCGCTGCTGCGGGCGGTGCGCGAGGCGGCGACCTCGAGCCCGCGCGCGAAGGCCGGCGGGCTGCTGCTGCGCCCCGCGCTCGGCGGGCTGCGCGCCGCGATCGACCCCGAGGCGCAGGGCGGCGCCTTCCTGCTCGGCCTGCGCCGGCTGGGCGTCGTGCCGCACGGGTCCTTCGGAGCGGAGGGCATCGCGCGCGCGATCGAGCTGGCCGCGCGCGGCGTGCGCGTCGACGTCGTCGGCCGCACGCACGAGCGGCTGACCGCCGCCGGCGCGCTGCGCGCACCGTCCGCGGCCGCCGGTACGGTCTCCGGTCCGTGACCCGAGCAGAGATCGTCTCCTACATCCGCGCGCACCTCGCCGACGAGCTCGAGCTCGATCCGGCGCGCGTCGAGGAGGAGACGCGCTTCAAGGAGGATCTCGAAGCCGACTCGCTCGACCTCTACAGCCTGGTCCAGGAGCTCGAGGACACTTACGGCGTGCGGATGTCGGACGAACAGGCCGCGCAGATCAGGACTGTCGGCCAAGCGGTCGACTTCGTGCTCGCCGAGACGTCGACGAGCGGTGGCGCCACTCCCGGCACGACCGAGAACCGCGAGCCGGGGCCCTGACCCCTGCGCAGACTGCACGACCTGCTCGAGGGGCTGCCGGACGACCTTGCGCGCCAGGCCGTGACGCATGCTTCGTGGACCGACCGTCGCGCGGACAGCTACGAGCGGCTCGCGCTGCTCGGCGACTCGGTGCTCGGCCTCTCGGTCACGACCCACCTGTTCCCGCTGCTGGACGCCGAGTCCCACGGCGCCGGGCAGCTGACGAAGATCCGCGCCCAGGCGGTCTCCGGTCGCTCATGTCGTGCGGTCGCCGACCGGCTCGGGCTGCCGGAGCGGCTCCGCAACGCGGCGCCGCCCGACGTCGCACAGCTGCCGCTGGAGGCGCTCGTCGCGACCGAGCGGGTGCTGGCCTCCGTGATCGAGGCCGTGATCGGCGCGTGCTACCTGGCGTACGGCTTCGAGCCGACCGCGGAGGCGGTGCGCGAGGCGTTCGCGCCGGAGATCGAGCAGGCTCTGGAGCGCCCGGCCGACTTCAAGTCGGCGCTGCAGGAGCGCCTCGCGCGGCGCGGTGCGCTGGTGCTCTACGAGGTGACCGCGGAGATCGGGCCGCCGCACGAGCGCACGTTCGAGGTGGCGGCGACGATCGCCGGCGAGACGGTCGCGCGTGGCAGCGGCCGCTCGAAGAAGGACGCCGAGCAGGCCGCGGCGGCCGCTGCGCTGGAGTCCGGCGAGGTGGAGACCTGACGTGCACCTGAGATCGATCACGCTGAAGGGCTTCAAGTCGTTCCCGGACCGCACGCGACTCGACTTCTCGCCCGGGGTCTCGGTGATCGTCGGGCCCAACGGCTCCGGCAAGTCCAACGTGACCGACGCCGTGCTGTGGGCGCTGGGCGAGCAGTCCCCGCTGGCGGTCCGCGGCCAGTCGATGCAGGACGTGATCTTCGCCGGCGCGCACGGAGTCCAGGCGCGCTCGGAGGCCGAGGTCGAGGTCGTGCTCGACAACTCCGACGCAGCGGTCGAGCTGCCGCTGTCGGAGATCTCGATCCTGCGCCGGTTGAACCGCTCCGGCGAGGGCGAGTACCGCGTCAACGGGGCCCGCTGCCGGCTGACCGACGTGCTCGAGTTGCTGAGCGACACCGGCCTGGGCAAGGAGATGCACTCGGTCGTCTCGCAGGGCAGGGTGTCCGAGATCGTGACGTCCAAGCCGCGCGACCGGCGGCTGCTGATCGAGGAGGCCGCCGGGCTCGGCAAGCACCGCAAGCGCCGGCGCCGCGCGCAGCTCAAGCTCGATCGCACCGCCGACAACCTCGGCCGCGCGCTCGACGTGGAGCGCGAGGCGCGCACGCGCCTGCGCCCACTCAAGCGCCAGGCCGAGGCGGCCGAGCTGCACGAGCGACTGGAGCGCCAGACCGACGAGGCGCGCTGGACGCTGGCGCGCGATGCGACGCGCGCGGCCCTCGCGGCGCTGGTGGCGGCGGAGGCGCAGGCGACCATGGCGCGGACGGCGGCAGCCGCGACCGAGGCCGAGCTGCGTGCGGTCTCGCAGCGGCGCGAGCATGCGGAGCGCGCGCTCGCGTCGCGCGGCGACGAGCGCGAGCGGCTGAGCAACCGCTTCCACGCCGCACGTTCGGCGGAGGAGCGGGTCGGGCTGCGGTTGGATGCAGCGCGTCAGGCGGGCGTGCTGCTGGACGAGCGCATCGCGCAGCGTCGGACGACGCTGGCGCGGCTGGCCGCGGAAGCCGAGCAGGACACGGGCGACGACGGCGCCGGCGAGCGCGTCGCCGCGCTCGAGACGGAGCTGGCGGCGCTCGCCGGGGATCGTACGCAGCGCATCGCGCAGGAGATCGCCGAGCTCGAGCAGCGGCGCGCGGCGGCCGCGCAGGAGGCCGCCCGGCTCGGTCAGGAGGCCGAGCACGCCGCGAGCGCGCGCGATCAGGCCGACGCTGCCGCCGAGACCGCTCGCGACGCGCGCCGGGAGCTTGAGCGCACCGCGGAGTCGGCGCGCCGCGAGGCCGCGCGCGCCGGCGCCGAGCTCGCGCAGGTCAACCACTTCCTGCGCACCCACGCAGGCACGCCTGGCGGCGCCCCGGCGCTGGCCGACGCGCTGGGTGCGGAGCCCGGCTACGAGCTGGCACTGGCGGCGGCGCTCGGCCCGCGGCTGCGCGCGGCGGTCGCCGCGAACCTCGAACAGGCCGCGAGCCTGCTCGATCGCGCCGGCCACGACGGCGGCGCCGCGCTGGTCGCACCTGCCGAGGCCGCGCCTGCTGCGGTCGTCGCGCGCGCCGCTGTTGGGAGTGACGCGTCCGGCGGCGCGGCGGCGGGGAGTGACCCGCACGGCGGCGCGGCGGCCGGGACGGACCCGGCAGGCGGCGCCGCGACGGCCGTCACGCGCATGTCCGCCGGCGCTGCGCCCGCGGCCGGGGCCGTGCGCCTGCTGGACCGGATAACCACCTCCGGAGACGGTCCTGCGGCTCGGCTGGCCGCCACGCTGCTCGCCTCCGTCTGGGTCGTGGAGGACGTCGGAGGCGCTCGAGCCTTCGTTCCGCGGCATCGCCGTGACGCGCGACGGTCGCGTGTGGTCACCCGGCTCGCGCGAGCTGCGCCAGGTTCCCGCCGGCGGTGAGGACCGCGTGCTGGCCGAGCGCAACAGGCGCGCTGCGATGATCGAGCAGGTCGAGCTGGCGGCCCGGGCCGAGCAGGTCGCGCTGACCGCTGTCGAGGCTGCCGGCAAGCGCGTCGAGGCCGCCGACGCCGCGCGCGACGAGGCCGATCGCGCCGCGCGCGCCGCCGCTCGCGCCCGCGACGAGGCGCTCGAGCGCGAGCGGCACGCCGGCCACGTGATCGAGCAGCGGCGCGCGGCGCCCGACGACGGGCCGACGGCGGCGCGGCGGAGCCAGCTGGAAGCCGCGCTGGCCGCGGAGCACCGCCTCGCCGAGCGCGCCGAGCGCGAGCGCGGCGAGCGCGAGCGGACGATCGTGCAGGAGCGCGGGCAGCTCGCCTCCGACGAGCGCCTGCGACCAGCCGCCGAGCGGCTCGCAGCCGCGCTCGAGACAGCCCGCGGCGCGGTGCAGGCGCGCGTCGAGCTGCTCGACGCCGAGCTGATCGCAGACCGCCACGCCGGCGAGCGGCTCGCCGCCGAGCTGCGCTCGTGCGCGCAGCAGGAGGTCGGGGTCCAGACGCGCCTGAAGGCGTGCGGCGAGCAGGTCACGCGCGACGAGGTTCGCGCGCAGCAGGCGCGCGACCAGCACGGCGGCGCGCGCCGGGAGCTCGAGCGCCTCGCGGAGCAAGCTGGGGCTCGAGCCGGAGCCGGCCGAGGAGCCCCTGACGGACGAAGTAGCGCGCCGAGCTGCCGGGCCGGATCGAGCGGCTCGAGCGCCGGCGCGAGCAGCTCGGTCCCGTCAACCCGCTCGCCCAGCAGGAGTACGCCGAGGCGATCGAGCACGTCGAGGAGCTCGAGCGCCAGCGCGAGGACCTCGAGGTCGCGATCCGCGAGCTGAAGGGGCTGATCCGCGACACCGACCAGCGCATCCGCGAGGCGTTCGAGGAGACGTTCGCGGCGGCGGCCGAGAACTTCGGCGAGGTCGTCGAGCAGCTGTTTCCCGGCGGCCGCGGGCGGCTGCGGCTCGTGCGCGACGATGCCGGGCCCGCGTCCCGTGCTGGGTGGCGCCGAGGCCGAGGAGCGCACCGACGAAGGCCGAGGCCGAGGAGCGCACCGAGGCCGAGGAGTCCGGTCCCGCCGACGACATGGGCGTCGAGATCGAGATCACGCCCGCCGGCAAGGCGACCAGGCGCCTGTCGCTGCTCTCCGGCGGCGAGAAGTCGCTGACGGCGCTGGCCTTCCTGTTCGCGGTCTTCCTCGCCCGCCCGTGCCCGTTCTACGTGCTCGACGAGGTCGAGGCGGCGCTCGACGACTTCAACATCGACCGCTTCCTGACGTTGCTGCGCGGCTTCTCCGACCGCGCGCAGTTCATCGTCGTCACGCACCAGAAGCGCACGATGGAGGCGGCCGACTGCCTCTACGGCGTGTCGATGGCCGGCAACGGCGTGTCGAAGGTGATCTCGCGCCGCCTGCCGCCGGTCCTGCCGGTGGGCGAGGCGGCCGCGTGAGCGCGTAGCCTGCGCTGGATGAAGGATGCCGCGCGCGGGCACCGGGCGCTCGTCGAGCGCCTGCGTGAGAGCGCGGCCGCCTCCGAGCGGGTGCTCGACGCCTTCGCGCGCGTCCCGCGCCACGAGTTCCTGCCCGACGTCCCGCTCGACGTCGCCTACACCGACGACGCGATCGTCACGCGCGACGAGGGCGGGGTGCCGACGAGCTCCTCGAGCCAGCCGAGCCTGATGGCACGGATGCTCGACCAGCTCGAGCTCCGCGCCGGCGATCGCGTGCTCGAGATCGGCGCCGGCACCGGCTACAACGCGGCGCTGATGGCCGAGCTCGGCGCCGCCGTCACGACGGTCGAGCTGCAGCCCGAGGTCGCGGCGGCGGCGCGCGAGCAGCTGCGCGCGGCAGGGTTCCCGATCGCCGATGACGCGACGGAGGACGACGCGGGCCACGCCGCGCGCGGCGAGCCGGTCGCAGCCGGGCTCCGTGCGCGTCGTCACCGGCGACGGCGCGACGCCGCCGGCCGGCCCCTACGAGCGGATCATCGTCACCGCCGGCTGCTGGTCGCTGCCCGGCGGCCGTCGTCGAGGCGCTCGCCGACGGCGGCGTGCTCGTCGCGCCGCTGCGCGTCAACGGCGTCGAGCTCGTGCTCGCGCTGCGCCGCGACGGGCGACGTGCTGCGCGGCGGCGGCGCGATCCCGTGCGGCTTCATGCCGCTGCGCGGCGGCGGCGAGCGGCCGTGGCGCTGGCAGCTCGGCGGCGGCGGCGCCGCGACCGCGGACGCCGACCTCGGCGTCGAGGGCCGCGGCGCGCTCGACCGGCTGCTGGCCGAGCCCGGCCGCGCCGTCGCCGATCCGCTCGCGCTGCAGCGAGGGCGAGCACGCGCTGGACGGCGATCCTGTGGCTCGGCCTGCAGGGCGACCCGCTGCTCTCGCTCGTGCTTCCCGGCCCGGGCACGGGCGCCCGCCGTGGACGGTCGGCCTGCACGTCCTGCCCGCGTCGCTGCTGGTGCTGGAGCTCGCCTCGGGCTACGGCACGGTCGCGGGCGCGCGGCTGCACGGCGGCGAGGCGGCGCTGCGCACCTGCCTCGCGGGCATGGAGGCCTGGCGCGCGGCCGGCTCACCCGGACCGGCGGCGCTGCAGCTGACGATCGAGCCGCACAGCGACCGCACCGGCTGGAGCCTGCCCGTTCGCCGCGCCGGACGGCGCGGCCACGATGGTGCGCGGCGCGCACCGCTGGACGCTGCGCTACGCGCGAGCGTGAAGCTAGCGCTCAGAGCCGCTTCTCGCCCCAGAAGGCCGCGTACGGGTTGCCGTTGTAGTCCGGCACCGGCGCGTAGCCGGCGCGCTCGTACATCCGCTGCGCGCCCGGCTGCTTGGCGCCGGTGTCGAGTCGCGCGACCGCGTAGCCGAGGTCGCGTGCGAGCTCCTCCAGCGCCTCCAGCAGCGCCCGGCCGAGCCCGCGGCCGCGCGCATCCGGGCACGACGTACATGCGCTTGATCTCGCAGGCCTGCTCGTCGAGCCGCTTGACGCCGCCGCCGGCGACGGCCCGGCCGTCCTCGCACAGCACGACGAACCCGCCGCCGGGCGGCGAGAGCTCCGACGGGCGCGCGCTCGAGCCCTTCGGCAGCCCGGGCTCGTAGAGCTCGCCCATCTCGGCGACCATCGCCGCGATCAGCTGCTGCGCGAGCGCGATCGCTGCCCGCGATGCGCCGGACGTGCACGCTCATGCGCCGAGCGGCCGCGCCAGCTCGAGCCAGACCGCGCGCCCGGCCGCGCAGCGCTCGCCCGCGGCGGTGAAGAGCGCGACCGCGGTGTGGCGCTTGCGCCCGTCCGAGCGCTCCAGCCAGGACTGGATCACGTGCGGCGCGCCGACCTCGATCGGCGCCTCGAGCGCGATCGTCAGGCGCCCGAGCACGACCGGCGCGCCGATCGTGCCGTGCGCCGGCGCGGCGCTCGGGCAGTCCAGCGCCGCCCAGGCGAAGACCGGCTCGACGACGTCCTCGGCCGCGTCCAGTGCGGCGGCGTCCACGGCACCGCGAAGCGGCCGTCGCCGACCGGGCCGGTGTAGAGGCACAGCGCGTCGGCGGGGTCGCGCTGCGGGCCGCAGCCGAAGCAGGTCGGGAACGGGTGGTCGTGCGCCCAGGCGAAGCGCTCGGCCGCGTCCGCCGCCGCGCCGGGATCGACGGGCGCGGGCCCGTCGAGCGCGAGCTCCGCCGGGCGGGCCTCGGCGACGACGTCCTCGCCGTCGATCAGCGCCGCCCCGCCGTCGCGTCGCGCGACCGTGAGCGGCGTCTCCAGCGGCGGCGGCCGGCGCAGCGTGACCTCCGCCGCCGCCGCCTCGACCAGCGCGGCCGCGCAGCCCGCCGAGTAGCCGCCGTGACCCGATCCGGGCGGCCCGTTGAAGCGCTGCGCGATCACCACCGGCTGATCGGTCACGCGGCTGCATCGTGCCCTATCCTGCCCGCCCCGTGGCGCGCGACTGGGACGACCTCTTCATCACCGGCAAGCCGTCGGCGGGCGCCGCCGAGCCCGAGCCGGAGCGCGAGGAGCGCCGGCGCGGCTTCTTCCGCCGCATGCGCGAGAACATGCGCAAGACGCGCGAGGCGCTGAGCGCCGAGGTGCAGGCGACGCTGTTCCAGGGCGATCTCGACGAGGACACCTGGGAGCGGCTCGAGGAGGCGCTGATCTTCGCCGACGTCGGCGCGCGCACGACCGCCCAGGTGGTCGCGCAGCTCGAGCAGGAGGCGGAGGAGGGCGACCTCGTCGGCGGCGAGGCGCTGACCGCGCGGCTGGCCGAGCTGCTGGCGAAGCTCGCGCGCACCGGCGACGGACACGATCGACCTGCGCCACGAGCCCGGCGGTGATCCTCGTCGTCGGCGTCAACGGCACGGGCAAGACGACGAGCATCGGCAAGCTCGCCTGGCACCTGCGCAAGACGCTCGGGCTGAGCGTCGTCGTCGGCGCGGCCGACACCTATCCGCGCCGCGGCGGTCGAGCAGCTCGAGCGCTGGGCCGAGCGCGCCGGCGTCGACCTCGTCAAGGGCGCCGAGGGGTCCGATCCCGGGCGCCGTCGCCTTCGACGCGGTCGCGCGCGGCCGCGAGCGCGGCGCCGACGTCGTGATCGTCGACACCGCCGGGCGGCTGCACACCCAGCGCGACCTGATGGCCGAGCTGGAGAAGGTCCGCCGCGTGATCACCAAGCAGCTGCCCGACGCGCCGCACGAGACGCTGCTGACCGATCGACGCGACGACGGGCCAGAACGGCGTGCGCCAGGCGAAGCTGTTCGGCGAGGCGGTCGGGTCACCGGCATCGTGCTGACCAAGCTCGACGGCACGGCCAAGGGCGGCATCGCGCTGGCGATCGCCAACGAGCTCGGCATCCCGGTCAAGCTGATCGGCATCGGCGAGCAGCTCGAGGACCTGCGCCCGTTCGACGCCGACGAGTTCGCGCGCGCTGCTGACCTGAGCGGTCACCGCGGCCGGGAGCGGCCGCTCACTCCGTGCCGAAGATCCGATCGCCCGCGTCGCCCAGGCCCGGGCGGATGTAGCCGCGCTCGTCGAGCTGCGCGGTCGACGCGGCGCAGAAGATCGGCACGTCCGGGTGTGCCGCGCGCATCGCCTCCAGCCCCTCCGGCGCGGCGACCAGGCAGACGAAGCGCAGCCGCCCGCCGGCGTCGCGCTTGATCCGCGTCAGCGCGTGGACCGCGGAGCCGCCGGTCGCGAGCATCGGGTCGGCGACGACGATCTCGGCGTCCGTGGCGTGGCGCGGGATCGACTCGTAGTAGCCGACCGGCTGGAGCGACTCCTCGTCGCGGTAGAGGCCGAGGTGGCCGACGCGCGCCTCGGGGATCAGGCGCAGCGCGCCGTCGGTCATCCCGAGGCCGGCGCGCAGGATCGCGATCACGACGATCTCGTCCGCGAGCCGCATCCCGCCGGTCGTCTCCAGCGGCGTGTCGATCGCGTCCTCGCGCACGCGCAGGTCGCGCAGCGCCTCGTAGAGCAGCAGCATCGAGATGTCCGACAGGCGGCGGCGGAAGTCGCTCGACGGCGTCGCGCGGTCGCGCAGGACGGACAGGTGGCGGGCCACGAGCGGGTGCTCGACGACGGTGACGCCGGTCATCGCCGGGGACGCTATAGCCTGGGCGCCGATGGCGGAGCCCAGCCGCAACGTCGAGCTCAAGGCGCACGACCACGACCCGGCGCGCGACGCTCGCGCGGGCGCTCGCGGCCGGGGCGGAGGACCGCGGCGTGCTGCGCCAGCGCGACACCTACTTCGCGGTCGCGCACGGCCGGCTCAAGCTGCGCGAGGAGGAGCCGGGCGGCGCGACGCTGATCGCCTACGAGCGTCCCGACGCGGCGTCCGAGCGCGTATCGGACTACCGGCTCGTGCCGGTCGCCGAGCCGGCGGCGCTGCGCGCGGCGCTCAGCGCCGCCAACGGCGTCAGCGCGCAGGTCGACAAGCGCCGGCGGCTGCTGATGTGGGACGACCGTCCGGATCCACCTCGACGAGGTCGCGGGCTCGGCGCGTTCCTCGAGCTCGAGGCGGTCGCCGCGCCGGGCTCCGACCTCGCGCGCGAGCGCGGCCAGGTCGCGCGCCTGCGCGAGCTGCTGGCGATCGCCGACGACGCGCTGCGCGAGGGCTCCTACGCCGACGCGGCGTGAGCCGCGCGCGAGCCGCCGCGACGCGCGGCGCGAGCCGCGAGCCCGCCCGGAGCTGCTCGCGCTGGCGCGCGAGGCCGCCGGGCGCGCCTACGCGCCCTACTCGAACTTCCCCGTCGGCGCCGCCGTGCGCACCGCCGACGGGCGCCGCTACGCCGGCGCGAACGTCGAGAACGCCGCCTACCCGCAGGGCCAGTGCGCGGAGGCGTCGGCGATCGGGGCGCTGGTCGCCGGCGGCGGCGGGACGATCGCCGAGGTCGTCGTCGCGGCGCCCAGCCGCGAGCTCTGCACGCCCTGCGGCGGCTGTCGCCAGCGCCTGCGCGAGTTCACCGCCGACGACGCGCCGATCCACCTCGTCGACCTCGCAGCGCGTGCGCCGCACGACGACGCTGGCCGAGCTGCTGCCGCTGTCGTTCGGCCCGGAGCACCTGCGCGTGACGCGCGGCCGCGACGATCGCCGCGCGCGCGCCCGGCTTCACGCCGCGGCTCGGGCTGATGCTCGGCTCCGGGCTGGGCGAGCTGGCCGAGCGGCTCGAGGAGCGCGTCGAGATCCCCTACGGCGAGCTGCCGGGCTTCCACGCCGGCGGGCTGGCGGGCCACGCCGGCGCGCTCGTGCTCGGCCGGCTCGCCGGGCAGCCGGTCGCGATCTTCTCCGGCCGCTGGCACGTCTACGAGGGCATCGAGGGCAGCGCGATCACGACGCCGGTCCGCACGCTCAAGCAGCTCGGCGCCGAGCTGCTGCTGCTCACGAACGCGGCCGGCTCGCTGCGGCCCGAGGCCGGGCCGGGCAGCCTCGTCTGCATCTCCGACCACATCAACCTGCTCGGCTTCAACCCGCTCACCGGGCCGAACGACGAGGCCGCCGGGCCGCGCTTCCCGAGCCTGCGCGACGCCTACGACCCCGACCTGCGCGCGCGCCTGCACGCCGCGGCGCAGGCGCTCGGGATCGAGCTGCACGACGGCGTCTACCTCGCCGTCGCCGGGCCCAGCTTCGAGACGCCGGCCGAGATCCGCGCGTTCCGCGTGCTCGGCGCCGACCTCGTCGGCATGAGCACCGTGCCCGAGGTGATCGCCGCGCGCCACGCCGGCCTGCGCGTGGCGGCGGTGTCGGCGGTCACGAACCTGGCCGAGGGGATGGGCGGCGAGGAGCTCAGCCACGAGCAGACGCTGCGCGTGGCGAAGCAGGGCGCCGCGCGGCTCGGCCCGCTGATCGAGCGCTTCGTCGAGGATCTATGAGGATCACCTGGATCGGACCCCGACTGCCTCGGCGGTCGCGCGGAGGACTCGCGTGATCCCGCAGGAGCTGATCCGGCGCAAGCGCGACGGCGGGCGCCTGGACGACGACGAGCTCGAGTTCATCGTCGCGCGGGATCGCCGACGGCGGGCTGACCGACGGCCAGGTCGCCGCGTTCGCGATGGCGGTCTTCTTCCGCGACCTCGACGACGCCGAGCGCGTCGCGCTGACCGGCGCGATGACGCGCTCGGGCAGCGTGCTCGAGTGGGACGACGGACCCGTGCTCGACAAGCACTCGACCGGCGGCGTCGGCGACAAGGTCTCGCTGCTGCTCGCGCCGATCGTCGCCGCCTGCGGCGGCAAGGTGCCGATGATCTCCGGCCGCGGGCTCGGCCACACCGGCGGGACGCTCGACAAGCTCGACTCGATCCCGGGCTACGCGACCGCGCCCGACCTCGCGCTGCTGCGCCGCGCGGTGGGGGAGGCCGGCTGCGCGATCATCGGCCAGACGCCGGAGCTGGCGCCGGCCGACCGCCGCCTCTACGCGCTGCGCGACGCGACCGCCACGGTCGAGTCGATCCCGCTGATCGTCGCCTCGATCCTGTCCAAGAAGCTGGCCGCCGGCCTCGACGCGCTGGTGATGGACGTCAAGGCGGGATCCGGCGCGTTCATGCCGGATCGCTCCAAGAGCGCGGAGCTGGCGCGCGCGATCGTCAGCGTCGCGCGCGGCAACGGGCTGGCGTGCGAGGCGCTGCTTGACGGACATGGACCAGGTGCTCGGCCGGACCGCCGGCAACGCGGTCGAGGTGCGCGAGTCGCTCGGGGCGCTGACGCATCCGCGCACCGCCGAGCCGCGGCTGATCGAGGTGACGCTCGCGCTCTGCGCGACGCTGCTGCGGCTGGGCGGGCTCTACGACGACGACGCGGCCGCGCGCGCAGCGGCCGGCGAGGCGCTCGCGTCCGGCGCCGCCGCGGAGCGCTTCGCGCGCATGTGCGCCGCGCTGGGCGGGCCGGCCGACCTGCTCGACGACCCCGAGCGCCACCTGCCGCGCGCGCCGCATGCGGGCGAGGTCTTCCCGCCGGCGCCGGGCCACGTGCGCGCGATCGCCGTGCGCGAGCTCGGCGTCGCGGTGCTCGAGCTGGGCGGCGGGCGGCTGCGCGAGGACCAGGGGATCGACCACGCGGTCGGGCTGGTCGACGTCGCCGGGCTGGGCGAGGAGGTCGGTCCGGGCGGTCGGCCGCTCGCCGTCGTCCACGCGCGCGACGCGGCGAGCGCCGAGCGCGCGGCGGAGCGCGTGCGCGCGGCCTTCGAGGTCGGCGACGCGCCGGCCGCGCTGCCGCCGCTGACCGAGGCCGTGGAGTGACCGCCGCGGCGGACGGCGCGGGCGTCGCCGCACCGCCGCTCGAGGTCCGTGAGGCCGCCCGCCCCGCAGGTCGTGGGCGTGCCGCTGGCCGAGCTGCACGTCCACCTCGAGGGCACCGCGACGCCGGCTCTCGTCGGCCGCCTCGCCGCCCGCAACGGCATCGACGTCCCGCCCGGCGACGATCGAGGGCGACCGCTTCCTGTGGCGCGACTTCCTCGACTTCCTGGCGACCTACGACCGCGCGGCGAGCGTCGTGCGCACGGCGCAGGACTACCGCGACGTCACGTTCGAGTACCTGACGACGTGCGCCGCCGAGGGCGCCGTCTACGTCGAGCTGACCGCCTCGCCCGACCACGCCGCCGAGGTCGGGCTGCCCTACGCGGAGATGATCGCCGGCGTCGCCCAGGGCATCGACGACGCGCGCGCCGCCGCGGCGGCGATCGAGAGCCGCGTGATCGTCACGGCGGTGCGCAACTTCGGCGCCGAGCGCGCCGAGGCGATCGCGCGCGCCGCCGCCGCGCAGCCGCACCCGTACGTGACCGGCTTCGGCCTCGCCGGCGACGAGGCCGGCTTCCCGCCCGCGCCGTTCGCGCGCGCGTTCGAGCTCGCGCACGCGGCCGGCCTCGGGCTGACCTGCCACGCCGGCGAGTGGGCCGGGCCGGAGTCGGTGCGCGCCGCGCTCGCGCTGCCGGTGCCCGTCACGCGCCTCGGCCACGGCGTGCGCGCCGTCGAGGATCCCGGCGCTCGTGGCAGAGCTGGCCGAGCGCGGCACCGTGCTCGAGGTCTGCCCGACCTCGAACATCGTGCTGAGCGCCTATCCCGGCTACCCCGAGCACCCGTTCCCGCTCCTGCGCGAGGCCGGCGTGCGCGTGACGCTCGGCTCCGACGACCCGCCCTACTGGCAGGCCAGCATCGGCGGCGAGTACGCCGTCGCGCGGCGCGAATGGGGGCTCGACGACGCGGCGCTGCTCGAGCTCACCCGCACCGCGATCGAGGCGGCGTTCGTGCCGGAGACCCTCAGAAGCGCGCTCTTAGCGCGAATACAGCAATGACTCGCCGCATGTTGCAATAGGCTCACGCGCCAACTGGAGTGGGGTTTGCAAACCATCTGAACAACGGGGGATCGACACCGTGAACGGGAAACTTCTGCGACTGCTGCTCGTCGCCGTGCTGGCGCTGTGCATGGGAACGGTGGTCGCCTGCGGCGACGACGAGGAGGAGCCCTCGGGTGGCGCGGCCGCCACGGCCGAGCCGGAGAAGAAGATCAAGATCGGCCTCGTCACCGACATCGGCGGGCTCAACGACCGCGGCTTCAACGCGTTGGCGTACAAGGCGCTCAAGCAGGCGGAGTCCGAGCTGGGGGCCGAGATCCGCGCGATCTCGTCGGAGTCCAACGCCGACTACGTGCCGAACCTCTCGACGCTCGCGCGCCAGCAGTTCGACCTGATCGTCGCCAACGGCTTCCTGATGGGCGAGGCGACCGAGAAGGTGGCGAACGCTTCGCCGAACTCTCAGTTCGCGATCATCGACTTCCCGCAGGTCGCGATGCCGTCGAAGCCCAAGAACGTCGCGGGACTGGTGTTCAAGGAGGCCGAGAGCGGCTACCTCGTCGGCTACATGGCGGGCCTGTACGTCAAGGATGAGGGCGGCGAGCAGGTCATCTCGGCGGTCGGCGGCCAGGCGGTCCCGGCGGTCAACGCCTTCATCGCCGGCTACCAGGCGGGCGCCACGGCCGCGAACCCGAAGGTCGAGGTGCTGTACGGCTTCTCGGAGGACTTCGTCGATCCGGCGAAGTGCAAGGAGATCGCGCTGAACCAGATCGCCGAGGGCTCGCAGGTCGTCTTCGCCGCGGCCGGCAACTGCGGCCTCGGCGCGCTCGACGCGGCCAAGCAGAAGAGCCTGCAGGGCATCGGCGTGGACGCCGACCAGGCCTACCTGGGCGATCACATCATGACCTCGGCGACGAAGAAGGTCGACGAGGCCGTGTTCGCCGCCGCGCAGGAGATGTCGGAGGGCGCGTTCAAGGGCGGCGCCGACAAGGTGTTCGACGCCAAGAACGGCGGCGTCGGAATCGGCACGACCAACGAGGTGGGGGCCAAGTACGCGGACAAGGTCAACACCGTGCTCGAGCAGATCTCGTCCGGCGAGATAACCGACATCCCGATCGAGCCCGCAAAGTAACCCTGACCGAGCAGAGCCACCCGCTCGCCCTCGAGCTCAAGGGCGTCACCAAGCGCTTCGGCGCGCTCACCGCGAACGACAGCGTCGACCTCGACGTCCGTCGCGGTGAGGTGCACGCCCTGCTCGGGGAGAACGGCGCGGGCAAGTCGACGCTCATGAACGTCCTCTACGGGCTGCACCAGCCCGACGAGGGCGAGATCCACCTCCGCGGCGAGCGGGTGCAGATCGGCTCGCCGCGCGAGGCGATCGGCATGCGCATCGGCATGGTGCACCAGCACTTCATGCTGATCCCGGTCATGACCGTGGCCGAGAACGTCGTGCTGGCGTCTGAGCCGCGCAAGGGCCCGCTGCTGGACGTCGACGAGGCCGAGCAGCGCGTCCGCGAGCTGTCCGAGCGCTTCGGCCTCGTGGTCGACCCGCGGGCGCGGGTGGAGGACATCGGCGTCGGCCAGCAGCAGCGCGTCGAGATCCTGCGCGTGCTGCACCGCGGCGCGGACCTGTTGATCCTCGACGAGCCGACCGCGGTGCTGACGGCGCAGGAGATCGCCGACCTGTTCAAGGTCCTGCGCAGCCTGACCGCAGAGGGCGTCTCGGTCATCTTCATCACGCACAAGCTGCGCGAGGTGCTGGAGATCGCCGATCGCGTCACGGTGCTGCGGCGCGGCAAGAAGATCGAGACCGTCGAGACGAAGGGCGCGACGGAGGCGAGCCTCGCCAAGCTGATGGTCGGTCGCGACGTGCTGTTCCGGATCGAGAAGGAGGCGGCGCAGGCGGGCGAGCCGCTGCTCGACGTCTCCGAGCTCGAGGTCGAGGACGATCGCGGGCTGCCGGCGGTGCGCGGGCTCTCGCTCCAGGTCCGCGGCGGCGAGATCGTCGGCGTCGCCGGCGTCGACGGCAACGGCCAGTCCGAGCTGGTCGAGGCGATCACCGGACTGCGCATGCCACGCGCGGGGAGGATCACCGTCGCCGGCACGGACATCACGGGCGAGGGGGTGCGCGACGCGCTCGCCGCCGGCGTCGGCCACATCGCCGAGGACCGCCACCGGCGCGGGCTGATCCTCGACTTCACGCTGGCGGAGAACCTCGCGCTGCGCGAATACCGGCGCGCACCGCTCAGCCGCTTCGGGCTGCTCTCGCCCAAGCGGATGCTGCAGCAGGCGCAGCCGCTGCTCGAGCAGTACGACGTGCGCGGCGGCCGCCCCGGCACGCTGGCCGGCTCCTTGTCGGGCGGCAACCAGCAGAAGGTCGTGATCGCGCGCGAGCTCGCCGAGGAGCCGCAGCTCACGATCGCCGCGCAGCCGACGCGTGGCCTCGATGTCGGCGCGATCGAGTTCGTGCACAAGCGGCTGCTCGAGCAGCGCGACGCCGGCCGCGGAGTGCTGCTCGTGTCGCTCGAGCTCGAGGAGATCCGCTCGCTCGCCGATCGCGTGCTCGTGATCTACGAGGGCCGCATCGTCGCCGAGCTCTCGCCCGACGTCACGGACGAGGAGATCGGCGTCGCGATGCTGGGAGGGACGGTGCGCGCGTGACCAGTCCCGCGCCGGGTGGCGAGGGACCCGGCTCCCTGACGGTCGGCTCGGCGCTCTCCGGCTACCTGCGCGGCGGCGGCGTCCTGGTCCCGGTGATCACCGCGCTGATGGCGTTCGCGGTCGGCGGCCTCGTCGTGCTCGCCACCGGCTCCAACCCGATCAGCACCTACAGGGCGATCTTCGAGGGCTCGGGGTTGAACTGGCTGTTCCCCTGGGTCACGGGCGAGGACCGCTTGATCGCCGGGCTGAACCTGCAACAGACGCTGATCATCACGGCACCCCTGATCCTCACCGGCCTCGCCGTCGCGTTCGCGTTCCGCGCCGGCCTGTTCAACATCGGCGGCCAGGGTCAGTACCTCGTCGGCAGCTTCGCCGCCGTCTACGTCGGCTCCTCGCTGGACGGCCTGCCCGCCTTGCTGCATGTCGTGGCGGCGATCGTGGCTGGCTGCGTCGTCGGCGGGCTCTGGGCGGGGATCGCCGGGCTGCTCAAGGCGACCACGGGCGCGAACGAGGTGATCTCGACGATCATGCTCAACTGGACGGCGATCTACCTGGGCCTGTACCTGTTCCAGCTCCGCGGCCCGCTGCAGAGCTCGGACCCCGCGCAGCAGTCGATCCCGGTCTCCAACGACATCCTCGAGAGCGCGCAGGCTGCCGGTCTTCTGGGGCGACCCCGAGCTGCAGGGGCTGCACGTCGGCATCTTCATCGCGCTGGTCGTCACCGCGCTGTTCTGGGTGCTGCTGAACCGCTCCGTCACGGGCTACGAGGTGCGTGCGGTCGGATTCAACCCCGATGCGGCCGAGTACGGCGGCATCAACGCGGGGCGCAGCTACGTCAAGGTGATGCTGATCTGCGGCGCGTTCGCGGGCCTCGCGGGGGCGATCGACGTGCTCGGCTGGCAGTTCCGCGTCGCCACCAACGACATCACGACCTCGAACGTCGGCTTCTACGGCATCGCCGTCGCGCTGCTGGGACGCAACACGGCGGTCGGCACAGTCGTCGCCGCGCTGCTGTTCGGCGCGCTGCTCAACGGCACGTCCGTGCGCAACCTCGATCCGAGCATCTTCGATCCGCTGCTCGCCACGAACCTCGCGTGGATCATCCAGGGCCTGATCGTGCTGTTCGTGTCGGCGCCGGTGCTCGTGACCTACCTGCCGGACCGCATGCGCAGGCGCAGGCGCGCCAAGCCGGCGGAGCAGCCGGGATGAGCGCGACGTCCGACGCGCCGGCGGCGGTCCCCGCCGGCGGGCGCGGTCCGAACGGCGGCTCGCGCCTGCGCGCGCGGCTTGCCGGCGTCTCGCGCGCCGCCTGGTTCGGCTGGGCCGGCATCGCGCTCGGGCTGATCGCCTTCTACATCGTCCTGCCGCCGCTGCTGGTGCGCTCGCTGATCCCGTCGCTCGTGCTCGCGGTGGCCGGCATCGGGCTCGCCGTGATCGCGCTGCGCGCCGGCGAGAAGCGCGTCGGCTGGGGCGCCGTCGTCGCCTGCGTCGCGGGCGCGCTCGGCGCCTACGGCGCGGTCAAGTCCGGCGTCGGCAACCTCGAGCGCGTGGTCGTGTGGTCGGCGCTGCTGGCGGCCGCGCTGCGCTACGCCACGCCGCTGACGTTCGCCGCGCTCGGCGGCGTGACGTCCGAGCGCGCGGGCGTCGTCAACATCGGCCTCGAGGGGATGATGCTGACCGGGCGCGTTCTTCGGCGCCTGGGGCGCGGACGTGACCTCGAGCTGGCTCGGCGGGATCGCGATCGGGCTCGTCGCCGGCGGTGCGCTGGGCCTGCTGCACGCCGTCTTCGCGGTCAGCCTGCGCGCCGATCAGATCGTCTCGGGCACGGCGATCAACTTCCTCGCGATCGGGATCACGGGCTACCTGTACGTGAAGATCTACGGCGAGGAGGGCACGCCCGAAGACCTGCCGGAGATCCCCGACGTCGAGCTGCCGATCGGCTGGATCCCCTTCCTCGGCGAGGCGCTCGAGCAGCTCAACCTGCTGATCTGGGTCGCGTTGATCGCCGTCGCGGCGCTCTCGGTCTTCCTCTTCCGCACGCCGCAGGGGCTGCGCCTGCGATCGGTCGGCGAGAACCCGCTCGCGGCCGACACCGCCGGCATCTCGCCGATCCGGATGCGCTACTACGCGGTCATCGCGTCGGGCGCGTTCGCGGCGCTCGGCGGCGCGTTCCTGTCGATCGGCTTCATCCACTCCTTCAACGAGAACATGATCGCCGGCAAGGGGTTCATCGCCCTGGCCGCGGTGATCTTCGGCAAGTGGAAGCCCGGCGGCGCGCTCGCCGCGGCGCTGCTGTTCGGCTCCTCGAGCGCGCTCGCGCAGCGGCTGACCGTGTTCTCGCCGACCGGCGCGGTGCTGTTCCAGGCGCTCCCGTACGTGCTCACGCTGATCGCCGTCGCGGGCCTGGTCGGCCGCTCGCGGCCGCCGGCCGCCGACGGCATCCCGTACGAGCGCCACTAAGGTCATAGCCATGGCCGCCCCGCGCCTGCGCGTCTCCACACCCGCCGCCGGCAGCCAGCTGGCGCGCACCGCGCAGCAGGTCTCCGACGAGGTCGAGCTCTACCACCGCACCTACACGACGCTGCTGCGCTCCAGCGGCGAGACGCTGCTGCGCGTGCTCGAGCCCTCGCACCGCTCGATGACCTCGAGCCTGCACGCGCTGGCCGGCTCGGAGGAGCTCGACCTGGGCGCGTTCCTGTACGCGATCCGGCGGCTGCCCGACGCGGTGGCCGGCGCGCGCGTGATCGTGATGGGGCAGGAGGCGGAGGTCTTCGCGCGCAACGGGATCGGGCCGCTGGAGGACTGGACGCCGCTGGAGGCGCCCGCGCGGCGGCGGCGCTGGTACGACGACGACAACGGCACGATGGCCGTGCTGCTGGCCTCGGCGTCCGACCTCGACGACCTCGTGCCGACGCTCGTCGCCTACCAGATCGAGTGGAACAAGGTGCGGCTGCGCCTGCGCAACGCGGACTGGCCGCAGGCCGGCGAGGCGCCCGATCCGGCCGAGTGCGCCGTCGTGCTGGGCGGCACCGAGGACGACTGGCTGCAGCTGTCCGAGGCCTGGGGCGAGGAGTACGTCGCGCGGCTCGAGGGGATGGCGGCCGAGCGGCTGAACCTGCGCATCCGCATGCTCGGCGGCTCCTCGGTCGGCTACGCGCGGATGACGCGGCACTGGTGGACGCCGGTGCGCAAGACGCTGGCCGCGCACTCGCTCGAGGACCGGCCGATGTACTTCGTCTCCTCCAACGCGCACTCGATGGTCAACCTGCTCTCGGGCACCGCGCGCCGGCGCGAGGACGAGGTCACGTCCTGGGTCGAGGCCGACGGCCCCGACGACCTGCGCGCCGAGCTGGCCGCGTTCCAGGACGGTCGCAGGGACGGCTCATGGGAGAACTTCCTCTACTTCTCCGCGCAAGGACTTCTTCGACTCGCAGCCCGCGGCGATGAAGGAGCACCGCGCCGAGGAGGAGCGCGCGGTCGGCATCACGCACATCTCGTCGCGCGCGGCGCTGCGCGTCTCCGCCCAGGTGATCGCGCTCGACACGCTCG
Source organism: uncultured Solirubrobacteraceae bacterium (assembly GCA_963721315.1). Lineage (GTDB taxonomy): Bacteria > Actinomycetota > Thermoleophilia > Solirubrobacterales > Solirubrobacteraceae > DASQMT01. The sequence goes on along the minus strand of CAVRIU010000004.1, from coordinate 241,160 downwards.
ACCCGCGCTGGCTCGACCCGCGGCTGGGCGACGTCGACGCCGAGCGGCTCGCGCGCTGCCCGGCCGTGATCGTCAACATCGAATATCCGCTCGGGCTCGCCGCCTACAACATCCTGCGCGAGATCACCGAGGCGCACGACACGCTGCGCGGCGTCTACATCCTCGGCAAGGCGGCGACGCTGAACGCCGACGTCGGCGACGTGATGATCTCCTCCGTCATCCACGACGAGCACTCCGGCTCGACCTACTGGCTCGACAACGCGTTCGCCGTCTCCGACATCGCGCCCTACCTGATGTTCGGCTCCGGCCTGGACAACCAGCGCGCGGTCACCGTCAAGTCGACCTTCCTGCAGAACCGCGAGTACCTCGACTTCTACTACCGCGAGGCGTTCACGGTCGTCGAGATGGAGGCCGGCCCGTACTGCAACGCGGTCTACGAGATCGCCGACGTCGACCGCTATCCGGTCGGCGAGGCGGTCAACTTCTCCAAGCTCCCGATCGACTTCGGGATCATCCACTACGCCTCCGACACGCCCTACACGCAGGCGCGCACGCTCGGCGCGCGCGGGCTGAGCTACTACGGCATGGACTCGACGTACGCGTCCTCGCTGGCGATCGTGCGCCGCGTGCTCGCGCTCGAAGGGGTAATCACACCCTAAACGCGCTGCGGGCCAGGAGTACCATCGCGCTTATGGAAGCGTGGCTTTTGTGGCTGGTACTCGCCGTGATCTTCGGAGTCGGAGAGATCGTGACGCTCGGGTTCTTCCTGGCGCCGTTCGCCGGCGGGGCCGCTGTCGCGGCGCTCGCGAGCGCCGCCGGCGCGGGGACCGTGCTCTCGCTCGGCGTCTTCCTGCTGATCTCGCTGATCCTGCTGGCGGCGCTGCGCCCGCTCGCGCGCTCGCAGCTGCGCACGCCGCCCCAGATCCGCACCGGCACCGCCGCGCTCGTCGGCAAGGACGCGACCGTGCTCGAGCGGATCGCCAACAGCGAGGGTGTCGGCTGCGTCCGGCTCGAGGGCGAGGTCTGGACCGCGCGGGCGTACATGGACGACGAGACCTATGAGGCCGGCACCCGCGTGCAGGTGGTCGAGATTCGGGGCGCGACCGCGCTCGTGACCGAGTAGGAAGAAGGGACCAGAAATGGCTGCCGGAGCAATTGCCCTGATCGTGATCGCGATCTTCGTCCTGATCACCGCCTTCGCGGGCGTGCGGATCGTTCCGCAGGCCCGTGCAGGGGTGGTCGAGCGGCTCGGTCGCTACACGCGCACGCTGGACGCCGGGCTGACGCTGATCATCCCGTTCGTCGACCGCGTGAAGCCGCTGATCGACCTGCGCGAGCAGGTCGTCACGTTCCCGCCCCAGCCCGTCATCACCGAGGACAACCTGGTCGTCGGGATCGACACGGTGATCTACTTCACCGTGACCGACGCGAAGGCCGCCACGTACGAGGTCGCGAACCCGCTGCAGGCGATCGAGCAGCTCACCGTCACGACGCTGCGCAACGTGATCGGCGGCCTGACGCTGGAGGAGACGCTGACCTCGCGCGACAACATCAACTCGCAGCTGCGCGTCGTGCTCGACGAAGCGACGGGCCGCTGGGGGATCCGCGTCAACCGCGTCGAGCTCAAGTCGGTCGAGCCGCCGCGCACCGTGCAGGAGGCGATGGAGAAGCAGATGCGCGCCGAGCGCGACCGCCGCGCGGCGATCCTCACCGCCGAGGGCACCAAGCAGTCCCAGATCCTCACCGCGGAGGGCGAGAAGCAGGCCGCCGTGCTCAAGGCCGAGGGCGCCCGCACGGCCGCGATCCTGCGCGCCGAGGGCGAGTCCAAGGCGATCGAGACCGTGTTCGAGGCGATCCACGCGGGCGAGCCCGACCAGCTGCTGCTCTCGTACCAGTACCTGCAGATGCTGCCCCAGCTCGCGCAGGGCTCGGCCAACAAGGTGTTCGTGATCCCGTCGGACTTCTCCCAGGCGCTGGCCGGGATCAGCGGGGCGATCGGCGCCGCTGCGACCCAGCCCGCGCCCAACGGCGCCCCCGGCGAGCGGCCGCGCAAGCCGCGCCGGACGGCGGGCTCGGACGAGATCGACGCCAAGGCGGCGGCCGACGCGGCCGACGCCGCGCGTGCGGCGGAGGCCGCCCAGGCCGAGGCGGCGGGCGCGACGACCGCCGGCTCGCTCGGTGCGCCGCGGATGCCACCGGCGCTGGGCGGCGGGGACGCGGACACCGCCTAGCGGGAGTCGCGTCCCGGGCACGCTTCGCCACCGGCGAGCGCCGAAAGTCGGCCAACACCGCAACGCGGGCTCGCCGATGGCCCGCGCTGCGTTGAGACTCGAGCAATGACGCACGAAGCTCACGTCCTCGCCGGGCTGCTGCTGGCTGCGATCGGCCTCTTCGCCGGCTGCGGCGGCCCCGGGGCCCGCTCGGAGCCGGCCGAGACGCGACTGCGCGCGATCGACGGCGACACCTTCGTCGTCACCGGCGACGGCGCTCCGGTGACGGTGCGCGTAGCGCTGATCGATGCCGGCGAGTCGTCCGCGAAGCGCTACGGGCAGCCGACCTGCGGCGGCGCGCAGGCCGAGCGCTTCGCCCAGGCGTGGGCCGCGCGCTTCCGCACCGCTTCGCTGCGGCGGGTTCCCGGTCTGCCGCGCGAGGACCGCTACCGGCGGCGCCTGGCCCGGGTCACCGGGGGCGCGGGCGACGACTACGGCCTGGCCGCCGTGAGTCAGGGGTGGGCGCGCGTCACCGTCTACGAATCGCCGCGCGGCGCGGGTGCGGGCTACCTCGCCCGGCTGCGGGTAGCCGAAGCGCGTGCCCGCGCCGCCCGTCGTGGGGCGTGGGGCCGGTGCGACTGGCGCGAGCGGTCAGGCCACTAGAGTCTGAGCCGTGTTCGACTCCCTCGCCGAGAAGCTCCAGGGCACGCTCTCCGGCGTGCGCCAGCGCGGCGCGCTGACCGAGGACGACATCAACGCGGCGATGCGCGAGATCCGGCTCGCGCTGCTCGAGGCCGACGTCAACTTCAAGGTCGTCCGCCAGTTCACGGCGACGGTCAAGGAGCGCTGCATCGGCGCCGACGTGCAGCGCCAGCTCAACCCGGGCCAGCAGGTCGTCAAGATCGTCAACGAGGAGCTGACCGCGCTGATGGGCGGCCAGTCGGCCGGGCATGACGTTCTCGCCGCGCCCGCCGACGGTGATCCTGATGGCCGGCCTGCAGGGCTCGGGCAAGACGACCGCGACCGCCAAGCTCGCGCGCTGGCTGCGCGAGGAGCGCTCCGCCGCGGTCGCCGTCGCGGCGTGCGACGTCTACCGTCCGGCCGCCGTCGAGCAGCTCGTCAAGGTCGGCGGCCAGGCCGGTGCCACCGTCTACGAGCAGGGCACCGACCGCGACCCGGTGGCGATCGCCTCCTGGGCGCTCGACCAGGCCAAGCGCGACGGCAAGGACGTGCTGATCGTCGACACCTCCGGACGGCTGCACGTCGACGAGGCGCTGATGCGCGAGCTGGCGAACATCCGCAAGGCGATCCGGCCGCACGTCGTGCTGCTGGTCGTCGACGCGATGACCGGCCAGGACGCCGTCAACGTCGCCGAGCAGTTCGCCGAGGTCGCGCAGTTCGACGGCGTCGTGCTCTCGAAGCTCGACGGCGACGCGCGCGGCGGCGCCGCGCTCTCGGTCAAGGCGGTCACGGGCAAGCCGATCCTGTTCGCCTCCACCGGCGAGAAGCTGGGCGACTTCGAGCGCTTCCACCCGGATCGCATGGCGCAGCGCATCCTCGGCATGGGCGACGTGCTGTCGTTCATCGAGAAGGCCGAGCGCTCGATCGAGGAGGACGACGCGGTCGCGCTCGAGCGCAAGCTGCGCAAGAACCAGTTCGGCCTCGACGACTTCCTCGACCAGCTCAAGCGGATCCGCAAGATGGGCCCGCTGACCTCGCTGCTGGGGATGATCCCGGGGCTCGCCGGCCATCAGCTCTCCAAGATGGAGGTCGACGAGAAGGAGTTCGACCGGATCGAGGCGATCATCCAGTCGATGACCCAGTACGAGCGCCGTCATCCGGAGCTGATCAAGGGCTCGCGCAGGCTCCGGATCGCGAAGGGATCGGGCACGAGCGTGCAGCAGGTCAACCAGCTCGTCAAGCAGTTCGGCGAGATGCGCAAGATGATGAAGGGGCTGCAGCAGGGCAAGATGCCGGACCTCGGGCAGCTGATGCGGAACCGCTAGACTGGCGCCCCGCCAATGTCAGTCAGCATGCGACTCACCCGCGTCGGTGGGAAGAAGGACCCGGTCTGGCGCGTAGTCGTCGCCGACCGCCGCTCGCCGCGCGACGGTCGCGTGATCGAGACGATCGGCCGCTACAACGCGCAGACCGACCCGTCGACGATCGTCCTCGACGCCGAGCGCGTGCAGCACTGGCTCGACCGCGGCGCGCAGCCGTCCACCACGGTGCGCAAGCTGCTCAAGACGCAGGGCATCCAGCCCCCGGGCAAGTAGCACCGGAGTGCGCGAGCTGCTCGAGTACCTGGCCCGCGCCCTCGTGGACCAGCCCGACCGCGTGCGGGTGGAGGAGTTCGACGAGGACGACGGCACGCTCGTGCTCGAGCTCTCGGTCGGCGACGACGACTACGGCCAGGTGATCGGCCGCGGCGGCCGCACCGCGCACGCGCTGCGCACCGTGATCAAGGCCGCGGCGGTCAAGGACAACCGTCGCGTGCTCGTCGACATCGTGGAATGACCGCAGCCGCGCCGTGGGCGTCGAGGCCGGGCGGGTCGGTCGACCGCACGGGCTCGACGGCTCGTTCCACGTGACGCGGCCCGACAGCCGCCTGCTCGCCGGCCTCGACGAGATCTTCGTGAACGGTGATCCGGTCCGGATCGAGCGTCGCGCCGGCACCGACGAGCGGCCGATCCTGCGGCTCGTGGGCCACGCCGGGCGCGCGGCCGCCGAGGCGCTGCGCGGCGCTCCGCTCGCGGTCGCTCCCGACCGCGCGCCGCCGCTCGAGCCGGGCGAGTACTGGGCGCACGAGCTCGCGGGCTGCGCCGTCTGGGACGGCGAGCGGCGCGTCGGCGAGGTGCGGCGGATGCTGCCGCTGCCGTCGTGCGAGGCGCTCGAGGTCGCACGCGCGGACGGCGACGACCTGCTCGTCCCGATGGTGCGCGACGCGGTCCGTGCCGTCGACGTCGGCGCGCGCCGCATCGACGTGGACCTCGCCTTCCTCGGCATACGCTGAACGCGTGCAGATCGACGTCTTCACCCTCTTCCCGCACTGGTTCGACTGGTTCCGCGGGCAGCGCCACGTCGCCAACGCGCTGGCGCTCGGCTCGGCGCTCGAGTGCGTCGACATCCGCGAGCACACGCCGCTGTCGGCCGGTCAGGTCGACGACACCCCGTTCGGCGGCGGCGCGGGCATGGTGCTGCGCGTCGACGTCGTCGAAGCCGCGCTGCGGGCGCGCTACGGCGAGGATCCGGTCGCGCTGCGCGAGCGCCGTCGCATCGTCGCGCTCACCCCCGGCGGACGGCTGCTCGACGACGCGCTCGTCTCCGAGCTGGCCGCCGCGGACGAGCTGACGCTGCTGTGCGGGCGCTACGAGGGCTTCGACGAGCGCGTGCTGGAGCACTTCTGCTCCGACCAGCTCTCGATCGGGCGCTACGTGCTGGCCGGGGGCGAGCTCGCGGCGATGGTCGTCTGCGACGCCGTGCTGCGCAAGCTGCCGGGCGCGCTCGGGCACGAGGACTCGGCCCACGAGGAGTCCTTCAGCGCGGCGCTCGACGGCGCGCCGGAGTACCCGCACTACACGCGCCCGGCCGACTGGCGCGGCTGGACGGTCCCCGACGTCCTGCTCAGCGGCCATCACGCGCGGATCCGCGACTGGCGCGCGCAGCAGTCCCGGGCACGGGCCGGGCAGCCCGGCGGCGCTTCGCTACCATAGGCGCAGCTGCGACAGCCTCCCTGGCTCTCGCGGCTTTTTCTTCGCTATGAGCACCGTCATCGACAGCCTCGAGCGCTCGCAGCTCCGTCGCGTGCCCGCGTTCCAGCCGGGCGACCGCGTGCGCGTGCACTTCCAGGTGATCGAGGGCACGCGGCGCCGCACCCAGGTCTTCGAGGGTGTGGTCATCAAGCGCCAGGGCGAAGGCGTGCGCGAGACGTTCACGGTTCGCAAGCAGTCCTTCGGCGTCGGCGTCGAGCGCACGTTCCCCGTGCACTCGCCGAAGATCGAGCGCATCGAGGTCGCCGCCCGCGGCGACGTGCGCCGGGCGAAGCTCTACTACCTGCGCGGGCGCGTCGGCAAGCGGGCGCGCGTGCGCGAGCGCCGCTACACGGGCCCGGAGGAGATCGTCGAGACGGGCCTGCTGCACGATCCCGCGGCACAGGACGCGGCGGCCGCCGAGCCGGCCGCTGCCGAGGAGGCCGAGGCCCCGCGGGCGCGGCCCCCGATGTCGACCACTAGCGTGAAGCGCAAATCATCAGCTTCCGGCTCGCTGCTGGAGCTGGTCATGATCGTCGTGGTCGCGCTCGGGCTCGCGCTCGGCATCCAGGCGTTCCTCGTCAAGCCCTACCGGATCCCGTCGGAGTCGATGGTGCCGACGCTCGAGGTCGGCCAGCGCGTGCTCGTCAACCGGATCGGATCGCGCTTCGCCGATCCCAGCGTCGGCGACGTGGTCGTGTTCCATCCCCCGACCGGCGCCGAGCAGGACAACACCTGCGGCGGCGGCCCGCCGCCCGAGGGCCAGGCCTGCGCGAAGCCGACCGGCGACAAGGCCGACGTCAACTTCATCAAGCGCGTGGTGGCGGGCCCGGGAGACCGGCTCGCGATCGAGGACGGGCACGTGATCCTCAACGGAAAGCGGCAGTCGGAGGCGTTCGCGCGGCCGTGCCAGGGCGGCGAAGGATGCAACTTCCCGCGCGAGTTCACCGTTCCCGCCGATCACTACTTCATGATGGGCGACAACCGTGGGGCTTCCGACGACAGCCGCTTCTGGGGACCCGTCCCGCGTGACTGGATCATCGGCGGGGCATTCGCCACCTACTGGCCCCCGAAGCGCATCGGCCTCCTCTGAGCACGTAGCGCCGTCGCTAGCCGCGGGGGAGGCGAGACCGGCGAGCTCGACGGCGGTCACTTCCTCGGCTGCGGCGGTGTCGCCGGTGCACCGCGGGCTCGACGGCGACCGCAGTGGCGGTGTCGACGGCGGTCGCGGCCTCGACCGCGCCGACGGCCCGCGCCGCCCGGCGCGCCCGCCGGCGGCGCCGGCCGTCGGGCTCGCGCCTGTTCCGCTACGACCGCGGCCTCGGAGTGCGCTTCGTCGCCGGCGCCGACGAGGCCGGGCGGGGCTGCCTGGCGGGGCCGCTGGTCGCCGCCGCGGTGCTGTTCGACTACGAGGCGCTGACGCTGTCGGACCTGCGCTCGCTCTCCGCGCTCAACGATTCCAAGCAGCACACCCCGGAGGGTCGCGACGCGCTGTACCCGCGCGTGCTGCGGGCAGCGACCAAGGTCGCGGTGACCTCGCGCTGCGTGCGCGGGATCGACGCGCGCGGGCTGCACAAGACCAATCTCGCCGCGCTGCGCGACATGCTCGCGCGCGTCGGCTGCGAGGGCAGCCTCTGCCTGTCGGACGGCTTTCCCGTTCCGCCGACGGGGTTCGAGCAGCGGCCGGTCGTCGGCGGCGACGCGACCAGCGCCGCGATCGCGGCCGCGTCCGTGATCGCCAAGGTCACGCGCGACCGCTTCATGCGGCGGATGGAGGAGCGCTATCCGGGCTGGGAGTTCGCGACGCACGTCGGCTACTCGACGCCCGAGCACCGCGCGGCGATCGAGCGCCACGGCGTCTCGCCGCTGCACCGGATGAGCTTCCAGTCGATGGCATACCAGCAGCTGGCGCTCTGAGTGGGGCAATCTCGGCGCACTTCCGCGCCGGATTAGTCACGACCACGCGGTGATCCGTTCGGTCGGCGCGCCTAGCGTCGCCCGGGATGCCCACCGAATCCCGCAAGTCGCTCGGCCGCCGGGGCGAGCAGCTGGCCGCCGAGCACGTCGAGCGGCTCGGCTGGCGGATCGTCGAGCGCAACTACCAGACCCGCCTGGGAGAGCTCGACCTCGTCGCGATCGATGCCGACACGCTCGTCTTCATCGAGGTGAAGACCTGCCGCGTCGGCCGCCGTCAGCCTTGGGACAGCCTGCACGAGCGCAAGCAGGTCCAGGTGCGCCGGATCGCCGGGCTGTGGTTCAACCAGCGGCGCAGCAAGCCGTTCTTCGAGCGCGTGCGCTTCGACGGCATCGGCGTGCTCGTCGACGACGACGGCAAGCTCGTCGGCCTCGACCACCTCGAGGACGCGTTCTGATGAGCCTCGTCGCGCGTCGACCGTCGTCGGCCGTGACCACCTCGAGGACGCGCCCGATGAGCCTCGCGCGCGTCGACACGTTCGCGCTCGACGGCGTCGATGCGCGTCGCGTCTGGGTCGAGGTCGACATCAGGCGCGGGCTGTCGGCCTTCACCGTCGTCGGCCTGGCCGACAAGGCGGTGCGCGAGGCGCGCGAGCGCGTGCGCGCCGCGCTCCAGAACTCCGGCTTCGTGTTCCCGCAGGAGCGGATCACCGTCAACCTCGCGCCGGCCAGCCTGCGCAAGGTGGGGCCGGGATTCGACCTGCCGCTCGCGATCGCGATCCTGGCCGCCAGCGGGCAGCTGCCGGCCGACGCGGTCGTCGGCTGCGCGGTCGTCGGCGAGCTCTCGCTGACGGGCGAGGTGCGCATCGTGCGCGGCGCGCTCGCGGTCGCCGAGGGCGTACGCCGCCACCGGCTCGACCGGCTGCTGCTGCCGCGCGGGCGAGCGCGCGAGGCGGCGCTGGTCGAGGAGGTCGAGGTGCTCGGCGTCGAGCACCTGCAGGAAGCCGTCGAGGTGCTCCGCGGCGAGCGCGAGCCGGCGCCGATACCCGAGTCGCTTCCGGACCAACCGGACGCGGTCGACGAACCCGATCTCAGCGACGTGCGCGGGCACAACGGCTTGATCCCGGCGCTCGAGGTCGCGGCGGCCGGCGGTCACAACCTGTTCCTGCACGGCCCGCCCGGGACCGGCAAGACGATGCTCGCGCGGCGGCTGCCGTCGCTGCTGCCGCCGCTGACGGCGCACGAGGCGATCGAGGTCACGCGACTGCACTCGATCGCCGGGCTGCACGGCGGCGGGCTGGTCAGCCGCCGCCCGTTCCGCTCGCCCCATCACACGATCTCCGCCTCCGGGCTGGTCGGCGGCGGCGGCGTGCCGACGCCCGGCGAGGCGACGCTCGCCCACCACGGCGTGCTCTTCCTCGACGAGCTGTCGGAGTTCACGCGGCCGGCGCTGGAGGCGCTGCGCCAGCCGCTCGAGGACGGCCGCGTGACGGTCGTCCGCGCGCAGCGCGTGATGGTCTTCCCGACGCGCGTCACGCTCGTCGCCGCCTCCAACCCGTGCCCGTGCGGGAGAGGGGAGAGCGCCTGCCGCTGCTCTGCCGCCGACATCGCGCGTCATCACCGGCGGCTCAGCGGCCCGCTGCTCGATCGGATCGACGTCTCGGTCACCGTCGGCCGGCCGTCAGGAGCGGCGATGCGCACGCAGTCGGCGCCCGCGTCGGCGATCGTGCGCGAGCGGATCGTCGCTGCGCGCGAGCGCCAGACCGCCCGGCTCGCCCGCCACGGCCTGACCTGCAACGCACAGCTCGACGCCCGCCTGCTGCGCGAGCTCGCGGGCGCGACGGCCGACGCACAGCGCGCGCTCTACGAGCTGCACGACCGCAATCGGCTCTCGGCACGCGGCCACGGCCGGATCCTGCGGGTCGCGCGCACGCTGGCCGACATCGCGCGATCGGACAAGGTCCTGCCTGACCACATCCACCAGGCTGCCGCGCTCAGGCTCGACGACCAGTCGCTTTCGGTGGCGGCGTGAGCGTCGGAGCGCGTCGGCTGCTGCGGGCTCGACGACCAGTCGCCGGCGGTGGCGGCGTGAGCGTCGGCGCCTGCGACGACTGCCTGCGGCGCACGGACCTGATCGCGGCGCTCGGACCGTGGCTCGATGTCGAGTGGCGCCGCCGCTCGGCGCCGGCCGGCGTGTTGTCGCTGCCCGACCCGGCGCTGCTCGCGCTCGACTCGTCGGGTCGTGTCGCGCGGGCCCATGCCCGCTTTGCGCCGGCCCGTGCCCGCGAGCGGATCGCCGCCGCCGGCCTGATCGCAGTGTGTCGCTGCGACCCGAGGCTACCCGCAGCGCCTGCGCGAGCTGGCCGACCCACCCGCGGTCCTCCACGTCGCAGGCCGGCTCGCCGCGCTGGAGCGGAGCGACTCCGTCGCGATCGTCGGCGCCCGTCGCGGCACGCCCTACGGCCTCGAGGTCGCCCGCTCGCTCGGCCGCGGGCTCGCCGCGGCCGGGGTGCCGGTCGTCTCCGGTATGGCGCTGGGCGTCGACTCGGCCGCGCACATCGGCGCGCTCGAGCACGAGCTCGAGGCCGCGGAGCACGCGCGGGCGGCCGCCGTGGCGCCGCCGGCCGCCCATCCCGCGGGCACTGCGGATGCGTGAGCACTGCCGCAGGCGCCGGTCGACGGGCGTGCCGTGGAACCGGGCCGCGGCCGGCGCCAGGGCGCCGGTCGATGGGCGTGCCATGGAACCGGGCCCTGCGCACCGGTCGCAGTGCTCGCAGGTCGGCCGACGTGGCCTACCCGGCTTCGCGGCGGCGTTTACACGCGCGGCTGATCGAGCGCGGCTGCGTCGTCTCGGAGCTGCCGCCTGGATTCACCGCGTTCCGCTGGTGCTTCGTCGCGCGCAACCGCCTGATCGCCGGCCTCGCGGCGCTGACGGTCGTCGTCGAGGCGACCGAGCGCTCCGGCTCGCTCACGACGGCCGACTTCGCCATGCAGTTGGGACGCCCGGTCGGCGCCGTGCCCGGCCCGGTGACGTCGCGCTTCTCGTCCGGCACGAACAGCCTGCTCGCTGCCGGAGCCGGCGTCGTGCGCGACGCCCGCGACGTGCTCGACCAGCTGCGGGGCCCGGACGCCGCGCGCGCGGAGGACTCGCGCAGCGGCCGGTCCCGATCGAGCCGCGGCTGCGCCGGCTGCTCGACGCGATCGAGCGCGGCCACGGCAGCCTGGCCGAGCTCACGAGCGACGCCGAGGCCACACGCCAGGTGCTCGCGGACCTCACCGACCTCGAGCTTGCGGGGCCTCGTGCGGCGCGAGTTCGGCGGCCGCTACGTGCGCGCGTTGGAGGACCGCGTGCGTAGCTGCCGTCCTACCCTGACCGCGATGGCCCGCCCGATCATCGCCGTGCTGTCGATCGCAGGCTCCGATTCCGGCGGCGGCGCCGGGATCCAGGCCGACCTGAAGGCGTTTGCGCGCTGCGGCGTCCATGGGATGACCGCGATCACGGCGCTGACCGCTCAGAACACCGTCGGCGTGACAGCCGTGCATGCCGTGCCGGGAGACTTCATCGTCGAGCAGGTCCGGGCCGTCGCGGCGGACATCGGCGTCGCCGCGGTGAAGATCGGGATGCTGGGCAGCGCCGAGACCGTCGCTGCCGTCGACACGGCGCTCGACCTGCTCGAGCCGGGCACTCCCGTCGTGATCGACCCGGTGATGGTGGCGGAGTCCGGCGCGGTGCTGCTCGACGACCGCGCCCGCGGCGCGCTGGTCGACCTGCTGCTGCCGCGTGCGACCGTGATCACCCCGAACCTGCCCGAGGCACGCGTGCTCGCCGGGCCGGATGGGCCCGAGGACGTCGAAGCGCTCGCCCGAGCGCTGCACGATCTCGGGCCCGGCGTCGTGGTCGTCACGGGCGGGCACCGGGAGGAGGTCACCGACGTTCTCTTCGACGGCGACGGCATCCACCTGATCACGGGCGAGCGCCATCCCGACGGCGCCGCGCACGGGTCCGGCTGCACGCACTCCTCCGCGCTGGCGGCGCACCTGGCGCTCGGCTACACGCCGCTCCAGGCCGCCGGCGCCGCGCGCGCGATCGCCGCCGACGCCGTGCGCGACGGACTGCGCGGACTTGGTCGCGGCCCCGGTCCGGTCGACGTGCTGGGCCTGACCGAAGGTGGAGCAAAGCGTGCTTATGAAGCCCAGGCGTCTGGGCTATAGTCGGCCGACGATGAAGTTCCTGCGCATGCGTCCCGGCTTCGGCGAGCAACTGATCGCCGAGGGTGACGTCGAGGTCGCCGCGGACGAGCAGGCGCTGATCGACGCGTTTCGCCGGCAGCTCGACGAGGGCATGTGGGCGGCGGTTCCGATCACCCGCTCGGACGGCCGCCGCGAGGCGGAGCTGGTGCGTACGTTCGACGAGATCCCGCGCGACACCGGGCGCGTCATCTTCTTCCCGCGCGCGGCCGGCGGCGCGTCGTAGTGGTCGTCGCGCTCTCGGCCACCGCGATCGTGGTCCTCGCCCTGCTGTGGGAGGTCTCGATGCCGTGGATCGACCGCCGCCTGGAAGACCGTCGCGCCCGGCGCGAGCGCCGTCGCGCCGGCGATCACGGCGCAACGTATGACCCGGGCCGCGAGCGTCGCGCCGAGCAGCGCGCGCGCGAGCTGCTGAAGTCGTGCGTGAACGAGGAGGAGTGGGCGATGTACCGCGACCTCGGGTTCCTGCGCGTCTGGGGCAGCCAGTCAGATCCCGACGGCGCGGGCGACCTGCGCGGCGTCGACTATGCGTACCTGATCTACGCTCACAAGCCGATCGTCGCCTACCTGCCGCAGACGGGCCGGCTGCTGAACGAGTACTGCGTCGAGTTCCCCGACGAGGCGGGCCCGTACGGCTCGCCGCGCCTGCCCGACTCCGACGACGTGCTCGCCAAGTGGATGGCGCTGCAGGGCGACGAGCGCCGGATCATCCTCGAGGCCAACCTGCACCTTCCGGGTCGCCAGATCGACCCGCGCCAGATCCAGCGCGACCTCTGGCGGCTGGGACGCTGGGAGCGCGAGCGGATCGCCCGCGCGCTGCGCGCCGACACAGAGCAGCTCGCCGAGCCCGCGGACGGGTAGGGTCGGCCGTCATGGACGGCCTGAAGCTCGACCCCAAGCACCAATCCCGCCAGCTCACCGAGGGCCCGGAGCGCGCCGCGGCCCGGTCGTACCTGCACGGCATCGGCTTCGACGCCGAAGCGCTCGCCAAGCCGATCATCGGCGTCGCCTCGACCTGGACCGAGACGATGCCCTGCAACTTCGGCCTGCGCGTGCTCGCCGCCAAGGTGAAGGACGGGATCCGTGCCGCCGGCGGCACGCCGATGGAGTTCAACACGATCGCGATCTCCGACGGCATCACGATGGGCACTTCGGGGATGAAGACGTCGCTCGTCTCGCGCGAGGTGGTCGCTGACTCGATCGAGCTGGTCGCGCGCGGGCACCTGTTCGACGGGATCGTCGCGCTCGTCGCCTGCGACAAGACGATCCCCGGCGCCGCGATGGCGCTCGCGCGGCTGAACGTGCCTGGTGTGCTGCTCTACGGCGGCTCGATCCTGCCCGGCCGCTTCATGGGCAAGGACGTGACGATCCTCGAGGTGTTCGAGGCGATCGGCGCTCACGCGGCGGGCAAGATCGACGACGAACAGCTGCGCGCACTCGAGGAGGCCGCGTCGCCGGGGGTCGGAGCGTGCGGCGGGCAGTTCACCGCGAACACGATGGCGATGGCCTTCGAGGTGCTCGGGCTCTCGCCGATGGGCTCGGCCATGGTGCCCGCCGTCTACGAGGAGAAGAACCGCGTCGCCACCGAGGCCGGCGCGCTGATCATGGACGTGCTCGCGCGCGGCCAGCGCCCGCGCGACATCATCACCCGCGAGGGGCTCGAGAACGCGATCGCGGCGATCGCGACGAGCGGCGGCTCGACCAACGGCGTGCTGCACCTGCTCGCGCTCGCGCGCGAGGCCGAAGTCGTGCTCGACATCGACGACTTCGACCGCATCGCGTCGCAGACGCCCACGACGTGCGACCTCAAGCCCGGCGGCCGCTTCGTCGCCAAGGACCTCTACGAGGCGGGCGGCATCGCGGTCGTCGCGAAGCGGCTGCTCGATGCCGGCCTGCTGCACGAGGACGCGCAGACCGTGACCGGCAGGACGATCGGCGCGCACGCCCGTGAGGCGGTCGAGACGCCCGGGCAGGAGGTCGTGCGGCCGCTCGCGGACCCGGTCAAGAAGACCGGCGGGCTGGCGATCCTGCGCGGCAACCTGGCGCCCGAGGGCTGCGTGGTCAAGCTCTCCGGCCACGAGCGCGTGCACCACAGCGGCCCGGCGCGCGTGTTCGAGTGCGAGGAGGACGCGATGGCGGCGGTCACCGCGGGGTCGATCGTCGCCGGCGACGTGGTCGTGATCCGCAACGAGGGGCCGGCCGGCGGCCCCGGCATGCGTGAGATGCTCGCGGTCACGGCGGCGCTCGTGGGGGAGGGGCTCGGCGAGGAAGTCGCGCTGCTCACCGACGGTCGCTTCTCGGGCGCCACGCGCGGCTTCATGGCCGGCCACGTCGCGCCGGAGGCGCTGCACGGAGGGCCGATCGCCGCCGTGCGGGACGGCGACACGGTGACGATCGACGTCGCGAACCGTCGCATCGACGTGGAGCTGAGCGACGCCGAGATCGCCGCGCGGATCGCCGCATACGAGTCGCCTGCGCCGGCGTACTGCCAGTGGCGTGCTGGCGAAGTACGCGCGGCTGGTGTCGAGTGCGTCCGAGGGGGCTGTGACGCGGGCTTAGCGGTTGCGGCGGTCTGTGGAACGTCAACTGCGGCGCAGTCGAGGACGACGCGCCGGCGGACTCGGGCTGGGCGGCGCTCCGATCACCGACACGCTCGCTCAGTGACCGCGATTCAGCGACGCTCGCTCGCAGCGACGTTCGCCGCCTGCGTGCCGCCGACATCCGGCTCGTCGGTCCCGGGCGAACTTGACCGTCCCCTGATGCGAGCGGTCAAGTCGCCCGGGAGCCCGCCGATCGCCGCCGCGACGAACCCGCCACCCTTTACTGCTGCCGTTGACGTGAGCCCTCAACCGGCGCAGAACCCCCGCGATCCCCTCCTCCGGCCGCGTCTCGCCCGCCAGGAAGCCATGCAGCAGCTCGTTGAACCGCGACGGCCGCTCGAGCATCGGCGCGTGGCCGGTGTCCTCGAACACCTCGACGCGGGCGTTGGCGCCGATCAGGCGCTGGTAGCGCTCCGCGTCGCTGACCGGTACGAGCAGGTCGTTGCGGCCCCAGACGATCAGCACCGGGATCTCGATCGCCGGCAGGCGATCGCGGTAGGAGTACTCGAGCAGCGCCTTCAACGCCGGCACGAAGCCGGGCTTGCCGAGCTCAGCACGAGCTCTTCGGCAAGCGGCACCGACAGCTTCTCCGGGTAGCGGATCATGAGCTGCATCGCCGCCCGCCGCAGGCGCGGCCGGCGCACCACCAGCGGCTCGAACATGAAGGCATGCGGGAACGCGGCCGAGACGACCCGAGCCAGCGCCAGCGACGGCGTCCGCGCCACGTACTCGGTCGACAGCCCCGCCGCTGACACGAGCACCAGCCGCTCCACTCGCGTATCGAACGAGAGTGCCAGCTCGGCGCCGATGAAGCCGCCCATCGAGCTGCCGACCACCGACACGCTGTCGACGCCGAGTGCATCGCACATCGCGTCGACGGTCCTCGCGTAGCCGCGGATCGTGATCGGCTCGGCGGGCATCTCGGAGGCGCCGAAGCCCGGCAGGTCGAGCGCCAGGCAGCGGTGCGTGCTCATGAACGCAGTGATGTTGAGCAGGAAGACCTGCCAGTTCGAGCTCCAGCCGTGCAGAAACAGCAGCGGCGGCCCGCTGCCGCCGGTGTCGAGCACGTTCACGCGCGCCCGCCGCCTGTGCCCGGTTGGGTATGCAGCTCGAGCGGTCGCTGCATCGACCGCCAGTCGACGTCGAGCCAGGCTTCGTCGTCGCCGTCGGCATAGGTCGCGTCCGCGCCCGGACGCAGGACTCCGTTGCGCACCACAGCGGTGATCTGTGCGCGTGCCGAAGCCACGTCGCAGCTACCGTATCAACGGCCTAGAGATGAACATCGCGATCGACATCGACTCCACCCTGCACGAGTACTGGGGCCAGCTCTCCGCCGCCGCCCGGCGCCGCTTCGGGATCGACCTGCCCTACGAGGACCAGCTCACGTGGGGCATCGCGCAACTGCGTCCCGAGCAGGTGCGCGCCTGCATCGCCGAGACGCACTCCGAGGCTTCCGTGATGGCGGCCGAGCCGTACCCGGGAGCGGTCGAGGCAGTCGGCGCCTGGCACGCGGACGGGCACTTCATCCACATCACGTCGCATCGCGCCGTGAGCTGCCAGGAGGCCACCGAGCGCTGGCTGCGCCGGATCGAACTGCCCTACGACGAGCTCTACTGCTCGTACGACAAGGTCGCCCGCTGCAAGGAGATCGGGATCGACGTCCTGATCGACGACTCGCCGGTGAACCTCGAGCGTGCGCTCGACGCCGGCATCACCGCGGCGACCCTGCTGCACCCCTGGAACCGCGAGCTGTGCCAGACCGAGGACGTGATCTCTGCGCCCGACTGGCCCGGCCTGGCGCAGAAGCTCGACCGCGTGCTCGCGTAAGCGGGCCGCTCAGTCAGATTCGCCGGACGTGCGCCCGGCGCGCATCGCGCCGCGCGGGATGCCGTCGGACGAAGGCGGCGACGGCGACGACGTCACGTTGTGCACCGGCTCGCCGGCCTCCTCCGGCGGGCTGGCCGAGCCGGATCCGGCCGCCGAGCCGTAGTGGGTGACGTCGAGCACGCCGATCTCGCCCAACGGGATCGCGCCGCCGCGGATCAGGTCGACCATCCGCTGCGCCACGTTCGGGTCGAACTGCTTGCCGGCTGAGTTCTCCAGCTCCGTCAACGCCTTCTCGACCGGCATGCCGCGGCGATACAGGCGCGAGGAGGTCATCGCCTCGAACGCGTCGGCGACACCCAGCACGCGGCTTGCGAGCGGGATCTCGTCACCCTCGAGCTTGTGCGGGTAGCCGCTGCCGTCCCAGCTCTCGTGCAGGTAGAGCACCCACTCGGCGATCTCGGGCATGCCGGCGCCCTGGACGATGTCGCGGCCCAGGCTGGAATGGCGCTGCATCTCGAGGAACTCGTCCTCGGTCAGCCGGGCCGGCTTGAGCAGCACCGCGTCGGCCACGCCGACCTTGCCGACGTCGTGCAGGATGCCCGCGGTGCGGATCTGCTCGATCTCCTCCTCCGACATGCCCAGCTCGCGCGCCAGCACGGCCGCGTATTGCGCCACGCGGGCGGAGTGCTGGTGCGTGTAGCCGTCCTTGAGGTCGACGGCGAGCGCGAGCGCGTAGATGGTGTTCTTGAGGCCGGCGCTGCGCGCCTGCTCGGCCTCCTCCTGCGACGACAGCGGCGCGTCGACGAACGAGGAGTACACGACGGAGCGGTTGCGGCCGGAGCGCTTGGCGCGGTAGAGCGCGCCGTCGGCGAGTCGCATCAGGCCCTGCTGGTCGCGCGCGTCGCGCGGATACTCGGCGATGCCGGCGCTGAAAGAGAGGCCCGAGCGGCCCTCGCGGATCGGCACGGTGGCGACGGCGCCGCGCAGCCGGTCGACGACGCGCTCCGCGCCCCAGGCGTCCGAGTCGGGCAGGGCGAGCAGGAACTCGTCGCCGCCGATCCGGCCGCAGACGTCGCCCGGCCGCAGCTCGCCGAGGATCACGCGCGTGGCCATCCGCAGCACCTCGTCGCCGGCGGCATGACCGCCGGCGGCGTTGAGCTGCTCGAAGTTGTCGATGTCGAGCACGACGACCGCGACCTTCTCGGCACGGCTGCCCGCACCCTCGAGCGCCTCATGCAAAGCGTCATGCAGCCCGCGGTGGTTGAGCACGCCGGTCAGCGGGTCCTTCAACTCCAGCCCGTCGATCCGCCCCTGTAGCGCTCGCATCGTGCCGCCCAGCGCATCGAGCGTGCCGGCCAGCACGCCGGGCGCGTCGCGCCGGCGCCAGCGCAGCGGGAGCACCGGCTTGCCCGCGGCGACCAGCAGCGCGCGGGCGCTGAGGCGCTCGACCGGGCGCACGATCATCAGCCCGGTCAGCACGCCGAAGCCGATCACGAGCAGCAGGCCCGCGCCGAGGCCCGCCAGCAGCACCTCGCGGCGCCCGGATTCCAGCGCCGCGCCGCGCTCATCGAGCGCGAAGCGCAGCTGCAGCACGGCGACCGCCCTGCCGCCGCCGTCGAGGATCGGGAACGTCAGCTGCGCCGCGTCGCGCACGAGCGTGTAGCGCGCGCTCTGCCGCGCGGCGGAGGCGGGGGCGGGCAGGATCTTCGCTTCGGTCAGGTCCGGGTGGACGCCGCTGAGTCGCGCGGTGCGCGCGCGGATGCGCTCGATGTCGTCGAGGTCGCGCGGGACGAGCGAGCGCGCGAAGCCGCGCGCGACGGCCGACGCCTCGGCCTCGCCGGTCCAGCGGTAAGCGTCACTGACGGCAGTCACTGCGCGGTAGGCCAGAAAGCCTCCGCAGGCGAGCACGAGCACCGCCGACGCAGCGACCAGCCGCGCCTGTAGCCCGACGCCCAGAAGCCGGTCGCGCGTGCTCGGACGACGAGATGCAGCCATTCGTAGCGTTCATCGGCGCGAGCGGCGCTCTCCTGAACCGTGCCGAGAGCCCGCGGTTGACGCCAGCCTGATTGCAGGGGTTCTCGCCCTCCGCCGGGGCGCCTACCATGATGGCCCCGAATGCGCACCCGTGCCGCTGTCATCGCCGCCGTCGTCGGCCTGCTCCTCCTCGTCGGTGCGGGAGCCGTGTACGCGTACGACCGCTCGCAGAGCGACACGATCGCCGAAGGCGTGCGCGTCGGCGGCGTCGACGTCTCCGGGATGTCGCCCGAGCAGGCCCGCGCCGCGCTGCGCAGCGCCGTGCTCGAGCCGCTGAGCCGCCCGGTGGTCGTGCGGGCGCGCGGGGAGCGCTACACGCTGACGCCCGAGCGCGCCGCGGTCGCCGTGGACGTCGACGGCTCGATCGAGGCGGCGCTGGAGCGCTCGCGCGACGGCAACATCGTCGCCCGCGCCTGGCGCGGGCTGCGCGGGGAGTCGCTCGATGCGGACGTCGAGCTCGACATCGACTTCTCCAAGCAGGCGATCAAGCGGCTCGTCAAGCGCGTGGCCAAGCTCGACGAGCCGGCCGTCGATGCGTCCGTCGACCTCGAGAGCGGCGACGTCACGCCGCAGGCCTCCAAGGAAGGCCGCCGGCTGCTGGCGAAGAAGCTCAAGCGGCAGGTGCGCAAGCGGCTGCTCGACGTCGGCGACGCGAAGACCGTGCGGGCGGAGTTCAAGGTCGTCAAGCCGAAGGTCACGACCGCCGAGCTGGCCGAGAAGTACCCGGCGATCCTGATCGTCGACCGCGCGAGCTTCAAGCTGACGCTCTACAAGGAGCTCAAGGCCGTCAAGACCTACGGGATCGCTGTCGGGCAGGTTGGCCTGGAGACGCCCGCCGGGCTCTATCACGTGCAGAACAAGGCGATCGACCCCGCGTGGAGCGTTCCCAACTCACCTTGGGCGGGCTCTCTCGCCGGCACCGTGGTCCCCGGCGGTGTGCCGGAGAACCCGCTCAAGGCGCGCTGGATGGGCATCTACAACGGCGCCGGCATCCACGGGACCGACGCCGAAGGCTCGATCGGCACGGCGGCCTCGCACGGCTGCATCCGGATGCGGATCCCCGAGGTGATCGAGCTCTACGACCAGGTCCCGCTCGAGGCGCCGGTCTACATCAGTTAGCTCCGACGCCGATCTCGGGAACCGGCACCTCCTGCCACTCAGCTTGCAGCAAAGAGGCATGGTGGTCGGAGTGGCGAAGCACGAGCGTGCCGATGAAGACGCCGCGCTCACGCCTGCGCATCACCGCGTACCACATCGTCGAAGCGTCGCGCGTGCCCTGGATCGGATGCCACGGCCGCGGCGGCGGCTCGATGGCGTCGGCGACGCCCGCCTCCACGAGCTGGCGCAGCGTTGCGACCTGACCGGTGGCCGTGTCGATGAAGAACGAGGCCATCGCATCGAACGGTAGCGGCGAGCTGCCCGCCGCCTGGTCGGACGCGCTCGCGCTGCTCGACCAGGATCTGGCCCGGCGCGCCGCGGCCGGCGGGACGCGCACGCTCTACCGCACCGACGTCGAGGAGCTCGGTCGCTGGGCGGCCCGCTACGACCTCGCGCCGGAGGAGATCGACTACCCGTGGCTGCGCCGCTATGCCGCCCAGATGTCGGAGCGGGGCCTGGCGCCCCGGACCGTCGCGCGCAAGCTGGCCGGGCTGCGCGCGTGCTTCCGCGTACTGGTCGAGCACGGCCTGATGGAGGCCAACCCCGCCGAGCTGCTCGCCTCGCCCAAGCAGCCCCAGCGCCTGCCGCGGGCGCTCAAGCCGGCCGACGTCTCCGCGCTGCTGGACCGGATACCGGCCGCGACGCCGCTCGAGCAGCGCGACCGCGCGTTGTTCGAGCTCGCCTACGCGTGCGGCCTGCGCGCGGAGGAGATCGTCGACCTCGACGTTGGCTCGCTCGACTTCGACGCCGAGCAGGTGCGCGTCGAGGGCAAGGGCGGCAAGACGCGCTTCGTGCCCGTGGGCGAGCATGCGCTGCGGGCGCTGACGGGCTACCTCGAGCGCGCCCGCGGGACGCTCGACGCCGGCGCCGGGGAGCCGGCGCTGTTCCTGTCGAAGACCGGCCGCCGCCTCTCCACGTCCGACGTGCGCCGCCGCCTGCGCACCTGGGCGCGCCACGCCGCGGCGCAGGGAGCCGTGCACCCGCACGCGCTGCGCCACTCGTTCGCCACCCATCTACTAGAAGGCGGTGCGGACCTGCGCGCCATCCAGGCATTGCTCGGGCATGCCTCGATTTCGACGACCCAGGTCTACACTCGGGTGGAGACCGCGCGCCTGCGGACTGCGTACGAGCGCAGCCATCCGCGCGCCTGACCCCCCAAGGAGCCTCGCTGGAAACCAACGTCAAAGCGATCGAGCTCAAGGATCTGTGGCGCAAATACAAGTCGACTGACTCCGACCGCGCCAGGGAGCAGCTCGTCGTTGCCTACTCCCCGCTCGTCAAGTACGTGGCGGGCCGGATGTCCTCCGGCCTGCCCGCGCACGTCGAGGAGGCAGACCTCATCTCCTATGGGTTGATCGGCCTGATCAACGCGATCGAACGTTTCGACATCTATCGCGAGATCAAGTTCGAGACGTACGCGATCACGCGTATCAAGGGCGCGATCATCGACGAGCTGCGGGCGCTGGACTGGGTGCCACGCTCCGTGCGGGCACGTGCGCGTGAGATCGAGCGCGCGCACGGCAGGCTCGAGCACCGGCTGCACCGCACGCCGAGCGACGAGGAGATGGCGGGCGAGCTCGACCTCAGCGTCGACGAGTTCCAGGAGTCGCTGATCAAGATCTCCAACTCGACGGTCGTCGCGCTTGACGAGCTCTGGGCCGTGTCGGACTCCTCGGGCGACCAGGTGTCGCTGCTCGACACGCTGCACGACCCCGACGCCCCCGACCCGCAGCTGCTGCTCGACGCCTCAGAGCTCAAGGACCGGCTTGCCGACGCGATCTCCGCCCTGCCTGAGCGCGAGAAGCTCGTGATCGCCCTGTACTACTACGAGAACCTGACGCTGCGCGAGATCGGTGAGGTCCTCGGCGTCACCGAGTCGCGCATCTCGCAGCTGCACACCAAGGCGGTGCTGCGGCTCAAGAGCCGCCTGCAGGGCGACAACCTGCGCGACTAGCGACCCGCCAGTCCGTGGCCGGTAGTGTCCGCGGGCAAAGCCCGGCCGGCGGGCGGCGGGCACGAAGAAGGAGGCCATTGGCATGCCCCATGCCGCCAGCAGGATTCGCAACGTGGCGCTCGTCGGCCACCGTGGCAGCGGCAAGACCTCGCTGCACGAGGCGCTCCTGTTCGAGGCGGGGGCGCTCACCCGCCTCGGCACCGTGACCGACGGCACCACCGTCTCCGACGCCGACGATGACGAGAAGGCGCGCGGGATGTCGATCTCGGCCTCGCTGGCCTCGTTCCAGTGGCGCGACGTCAAGGTCAACCTGATCGACACGCCCGGCGAGCCCTCGTTCGTGGCCGACGCGCTCGGCGCATTGCGCGTATGCGAGTCCGCAGTCTTCGTCGTAAACGCGGTGATGGGTGTCGAGGTCTCCACCCAGCGCCTTTGGCAGCGCGCGTCCGAGCTGGGCGTCGCGCGTCTGCTCTACGTCAACATGCTCGACCGCGAGCGGGCCGACTTCTTCCGCGCGCTCGAGTCGCTCAAGGGCGCCTTCGGCCCGCACGTCGTCGCGACCGAGATCCCGATCGGCTCCGAGCACGAGATTCGCGGCCTGATCGACCTCGTCGACATGAAGGCGTTCGAATACGACGGTGTCGGTGAGCACGGCAAGGAGATCCCGATCCCGGACGAGCTGTCCGAGCAGGCGCAGGAGTACCGCGAGAAGCTGATGGACGAGGTCGCTGAGAACTCTGAGGCGCTGATGGAGCGCTATCTCGAGGGCGACGAGATCTCGCACGAGGAGATCGTCAACGCGCTCGAGGAGGGCACCGACCAGGGTCACGTCTTCCCGGTCACCTGCGGCGTGGCGACCACGCGCCTGGGCGCCGACCGGCTGCTGGACGCGATCGTCGACGATCTGCCCTCGCCGGTCCAGCACGGCGGGCTCAAGACGGATGACATGACGCTCGAGCCGGTCGAGGACGGCGAGATGTTCGCCTACGTCTTCAAGACCCGCGCCGACCCGTTCGCGGGCAGGATCAACTTGTTCCGCGTGTACCAGGGCGTGATGACGCACGACACGCAGGTGCTCAATACGCGCACGCACAACAAGGAGCGGATCGGCCAGCTGCTGGAGCCGCGCGGCAAGGACGTCAGCCACGCCGACGCCTTCGGACCGGGTGACATCGGCGCGGTCGCGAAGCTCAAGGAGACGCGCGCGGGCGACTGGCTCGCCGCGCGCGACCAGCCGATCAGCATGCCGGCGATCAAGCTGCCCGCCCCGGTGATGGCGTTCCACATCGAACCCAAGGCCAAGGGCGACGAGGACAAGGTCTTCACGGCGCTGCGCCGGCTGCAGGAGGAAGACCCGACGATCGACCTGCACCGCGACGAGCAGACCGGCGAGCAGATCGTCGCCGGCCTGTCGCAGATCCACGTCGAGGTGATCGTCGACCGGCTGCGCTCGCGCTTCGGCGCCGAGGTCGAGCTGATGCCGCCGCGCGTGCCTTACCAGGAGACGATCCGCGGCTCGGCCAAGGCCCACGGGCGCCACAAGAAGCAGTCCGGCGGCCGCGGCCAGTTCGGTGACTGCCACATCGAGATCGAGCCGCTCGCCGACGGCGACTTCGAGTTCGTCAACGCGATCAAGGGCGGCGTCATCCCGGGCGGCTTCATCCCGGCGGTGGAAAAGGGCGTGCGCGAGGCGATGGCGCAGGGGATCGTCGCCGGCTTCCCCGTCAAGGGGGTGCGCGTGCGCGTCTTCGACGGCTCCTACCACTCGGTCGACTCGTCCGAGATGGCGTTCAAGCTGGCCGGCTCGATCGCGATGAAGCAGGCGCTCGAGCAGGCCAGCCCGGTGCTGCTGGAGCCGATCATGATGGTGACCGCGAGCGTGCCCGACGCGAGCGTCGGCGACGTGATGGGCGACCTCTCGTCGCGCCGCGGGCGTCCGCTGGGCACGGAGGCCGCCGCAGGCATGACCGACGTCAAGGCCGAGGTGCCGATGTCGGAGATGCTCGCCTACGCCCCCGACCTGCGTTCGATCACCGGCGGCCAGGGCGAGTTCACGATGGAGTTCGAGCGCTACGAGGAGATCCCGGCGCACCTGGCGCAGAAGGTGGCCGAGCAAGCATCCGGCCAGGAGGTCCACGCCTAGTGCCCCGTCTCGTGACGATCGACCCGAAATGACGCACGTCGATCACCGACAGGCTGTGTCCTCGACCACTTGAAATCCCAGAGGGATTCCTGCGGGTCTGCGTCCCTTCCTGTCGGCGCCGCCGCACACCCTTTCGGGCCGATCGTCACGAGACGGAACACTTAGCGCGTTACCCTCCCGGGCCGCATGGCCCGCACGCGCGACATCCGCACC
This sequence comes from uncultured Solirubrobacteraceae bacterium, assembly GCA_963721315.1. Classification (GTDB taxonomy): domain Bacteria; phylum Actinomycetota; class Thermoleophilia; order Solirubrobacterales; family Solirubrobacteraceae; genus DASQMT01. The sequence continues at coordinate 217,110 of CAVRIU010000004.1, read as the reverse complement.
AACCAGCAGGACGTGTCCTGCGACGTCTGCGGGCGGACGCTGCTGCGCGGCGAGCGCGCCGAGCCGTTCCTGGCCGGCGGCTCGCGCCGCCAGGTCTGCGATCTGTGCACCGCGCGGGCACAGCAGGAGGGCTGGATCCGCGAGTCCGGCGCCGACGAGCTGACGCTCCGCAGCGCGCGCCATGACGGTCGCGGGCGCTTCGTCGATCGCCTGCGCTCGCGCCGTGAGCGCGCGCGCGAGGTCGCCGACGCGCAGGCGGCGCAGGAGCTCGCGGAGGCCGGCGTGCACTTCGACACGCCGCCCGCGCGGACGCCGGAGACGAGTCTGCCCGAGCCGCCGCGCAGCCCGCGCCACGTGCGTGCCGTGCCGACGAATGCGGAGCTGAAGATGGAGCGGGCGCTGGAGGTCTTCAACGCGTCCGACCACGTCCGCACGGTCGGCGGCGTGGCACGCTCGCTCGGCGCTCCGGCCGTGTCCGTGCGGCCGCTCGCCGAGCGGCCGAGCGTGGTCGCGATCACGGTCATGTGGGAGCTGAGCTGGTATCGCTTCGAGGTCGACCTGTCGGACGAGGGCAGCGGCGTGCGCCGCGAGGGCCAGGGCGCCGAGCTGGGCGAGCTGTCAGATGAGGAACACGTCGTCAACGCGGCGGCCGACGAGCGCGGTGGCCTGCACCTCGCCGCGCCCGCGACCTGAGCCGTCGAACTGAGCAAACGGCGCCCGACTCGACGGATGATCGAGTCCTGTCCGGGTGGGTGCTCGGGTAGCATCGCTCACGTGATCTACTGCGTCGTCCCCGAGCCCCTAGCCGACGAGCTGTTCGATCGCCTCACCGGTTACTACGAAGGCGACCCGAACGTGAGCGTGATCGTCGAGCGCCGCAGCTCTGAGCGCCGCGAGCCCGGCGCGCCCGCCGGCGGCAAGCGCGAGCTGCGCGATCGCCGCCGGGCGCGGGTGGCGGGCGAGTTCCCGCCGATCGTCGCGCCGTAGCGCGTGCAGGTCGTCGTCCATGTGGACGGCGGCGCCCGCGGGAACCCCGGGCCCGCCGCTGCTGCCGCAGTCGTGACCACGCCCGACGGGCGCCTGCTCGACGAGTCGTCGGTGACGCTCGGCCACGCGACCAACAACGTCGCCGAGTACCGCGGCCTGCTGCTCGGGCTCGAGCGCGCTGCTGCGCTGGGCGCCTCCGAGGTCGAGCTCGTCAACGACTCCGAGCTGGTCGCCAAGCAGGTCGACGGCTCCTACAAGGTCCGCAACGCCGACCTGCGCCCGCTCAACCAGCAGGCCAAGGAGGCGCTCGGGCGCTTTGCGAGCTGGTCGATCCGCTCCGTCCCGCGCGCCGACAATGCCGCTGCCGACGCGCTCGTCAACCGCGCGCTGGACGGCGACGAGCTCGCACCGCAGGGTCACATGCCCGAGACCGTCACCGCCGGCGGGACCGACTACGCGACGTACCTGCTGATCGACGACCTGCTGCGGCTGCAGCAGCCGCTCACGCCGGGCGCGCACGACGAGCTGCTGTTCATCGTCGTCCACCAGGCGTACGAGCTCTGGTTCAAGCTGATGCTGCACGAGCTGGTCGCGGCGCGCGACGAGCTGGCCGATCGCCGGCCGCACGTCGCCGCGCAGCGGCTGCGCCGGGTGGTGGCGGTCGAGCGGCTGCTGCTCGAGCAGCTCGAGGTGCTCGAGACGATGGGCCCGGAGGGCTTCCTCGAGTTCCGCGACCCGCTCGCTCCCGCATCCGGCTTCCAGTCGCGCCAGTTCCGCGCGATCGAATGGATCTCGGGCGAGCGCGAGACGTGGCCCGGCGGCGGCGACCCGCCCGCGGGACCCTCGCTCTACGAGGCGTTCTGCAGCGGGCTCGAGCTGCCCGAGGATCGCGACGAACGCATCGCGGTGCTCGCCGCGCTCTACCGCGACCACGTGGACGATCCGCTGCGCGCCGCCTGGCACGGCGTCGCCGAGTTGCTGCTCGATCACGACGAGGGCACCGCGCTCTGGCGCCACCATCACGCGCTGATGGCGGCGCGCGAGATCGGCACGCGCAGCGGCACCGGCGGCTCGCCCGGGGTCGAGTACCTCAAGAGCCGGGTCGACCGGCGCTTCTTCGCGGACCTCTGGGACGTGCGCCTGTCGCTCTGAGCGCGGCGCCGTCAGCGGGCGGCGGAGTGGAACACGTGCGGGCGGGCCCAGCGGTCGCCCTGGCGCCCCGGCGACTCGGGCGAGCGACCGGCGCCCGTCGAGTTGCCCCACAGTCCGGGCCAGGTCGCCCAGTCGCCGAACTGCCGCCATTCGACGTCGGCCAGCCGGCTGCCGCCGCCGTTCGCCTGGTCCTCGCCGCGCTCGCCCGGCGTGAAGAAGTTCGCGTGCGAGCCGAGTGCCACGTAGATGACGGGACGGCCGCCGTCGAGCTCGCAGCGCCAGAGCTCCCGCTTCTCGCCGCCACGGTGCTGGGACGCGGTGATCAGCACCGGCCGCTCGCCTTCGGCGTCGGTGCTGGCGATCTGCACGAACTCCCAGTCGCCCTCGTGGCGGCCGATGCCCGCGACCGACCACGGGTTGTAGAGGTACCAGAGCCAGAACTGGTGCCAGTGCAGGTGCGCCGCAGTGACGACCCGGTGATATCCGGCGACAGGCGTGTCGGTCGGGTCCAAGAGGTTGCGCGGGAAGTCCATCCGCCCGCCCAGCAGTGGCAGCGCGTCGAGGTCGACGGGCCGGCCGCCGATCGTCCCGAACCGCTCCGCGGTCTCGACCGGCTGCGGGCGCCAGCGCTCGCGCGAGTCGAGCTTGAAGATCGGCGCGATCACGCTGCCACCGCCTCCAGTCGCGGCAGCGATCGTGCCGACGCTCCGATCGCCGCCCACGGATCGCCGCCGTCCGCTACGCGAGCGGGAACCGTCGCGAGCGTCCAGCGGCGCGGGTGCAGGTCGGGATCCTCCAGCTCCTCCCACGCCAGCGGCGTCGCCACCGGGGCGCCCGGCAGCGCGCGCACGGCGTAGGGCGCGACCGTCGTCTGCGCATACGTGTTGCGCGCGACGTCGACGAGCACCCGCCCGCCGCGCTTCTCCTTGCGCCACGCGGTCGTCAGCGTGTCCGGCAGCCGCGCCGCGAGCAGCTCGGCGATCGCGCCCGCGACGGCGCGCGCCTCGTCGGAGTCCGCGCGCCGGCGCAGCGGCGCCACGACGTGCAGCCCGCGCGAGCCCGAGGTCATCGCGAAGCCGGCCAGCCCGAGCTCTGCGAGCAGCTCGCCGAGCGCGCGCGCGCCGGCCCGGATCGCGGGGAAATGCGACTCGGCATCCTCGTCGGGCGGATCGAGGTCGAACACCAGCCGGTCGGGGTGGTCGGGCTTGTCGGCCCGTGCCGTCCAAGCGTGCGGCGTTATGCAGTTGAGGTTGGCGAGCCAGACCAGCGTCGCCGCCTCGCCCCCGACCGCATGGCAGACGCTGCCACCGCGCCGGCGCGGGACGCTCACGCGCCGCACCCATTCCGGGGCCCCGCGCGGGATCTCCTGCTGCACCACGACGTCGCTCTCGATGCCCCTGTTCCAGCGCCATAGATTGAGCGGCCGGTCGCGTACGTGCGGCATCATCGTCGGTGTGATCTGCGCGTAGTAGTCCGCCAGCTCGGCCTTGGTGATGCCGTCGGCGGGGAAGAGCAGCTTGTCCGCACTGCTGATCCGCACCCGCCGGCGGCCGACGCGCACGCTCGTCTCGGGACCGCTCACGCGCCGGACTCTTGCAGCTCAGAGTGCTTGACGCCCAGCACTCCGGCGCGATACCTTGACCGATCGTGCAGCGGTCGTCTAGCGACCGTTATACGGTCATCATGCTGATCGATTGCGACATCCACGTCACCTACCGGTCGATCAAGGACCTGGTGCCGTACGCCGACGCCCACACGCGCGAGCTGATCGAGCGCTCAGGCGTGGCGGGCCTCTCGATGCCGACCTACCCATGGGTGCACCCGTCGGGCTGGATCCGGCGCGACACGTACGACGCCGCGGCGGTGGAGTCCGGCACGATGTTCCCCGGGTTCACGGTCGAGCAGCTGCGCGCGCACGTGCTCGACCCGTTCGACGTCGCCTTCGCGCTCGCCAACCCGGACGAGGCGGCCTGCTTCTCCGTCCTGCCCAACGCGCGCTTGGCGGCCGGCCTCGCCTCCGCCTACAACGACTGGCTGGTCGACAACTGGCTGCGTGACGAGCCGCGCCTGCACGGTGCGATGGTCGTGCCCGCCCAGTGGCCCGAGGCCGCCGCGGCGGAGATCCGGCGGATGGCGCCGACGGGTCGCTTCGCCGCCGTCTTCCTCCCCGGCGCGGCTCGGATCCCCTACGGCAACCCGGTCTACGACCCGATCTGGGCGGCGGCCGCCGAGGTGGGACTGCCCGTCGCCGTGCACGTCCACTATGAGGGCGTCGGGACCTCCGGGCCGCTGACCGGCGCCGGCATGCCCGACTTCTACACCGAGTTCCACACCCTGAACGGCGCCTCCACCCAGGGCCATCTCGTGTCGATCCTCTGCCACGGGGTGTTCGAGCGTCACCCGCAGGCGCGGCTGATCCTGATGGAGGGTGGCCTCGTCGGCTACGTCGGGGTGCTCTGGCGGCTCGACCAGAACTGGCGCTCCACGCGGTCGGAGATCCCGTGGTGCCGGCGGCGCCCGTCCGACTACGTCTGGGATCACGTGCGCTTCACCACTCAGCCGCTCGAGGAGCCCGACGACGCGGCGCAGCTGGCCGACGCGCTGCGCCCGCTGCATCCCGAGCGCACGCTGATGTACGCGACCGACTATCCGCACTGGGACTTCGACGACCCCGACCAGACGCTGCGCACGCTGCCCGCCGAGTGGCGCGAGCCGATCCGCTTCCGCACCGCCGCCGAGCTGTTCGGGGTGCCGGTCCCGGCGGCCGCGTGAGGACGCTGCGCTTCCCGCGCAGCGCGGCGCCGGAGCCCGGCCAGATCCGCACCGTCGAGTCCGGCGGCCGGCGGATCGGGCTCGTCTGGCTCGACGGCGAGCTGCACGGGCTCGCTGACGCGTGCCCGCATCGTGGCGCGCCGCTGTGCACGGCCGGCACGCTCGTGCACCGGGTCGAGAGCGACGGCGAGCGCGTGCTGCGGCACGAGCCGGCCGACCGGCTGCGCTGCCCGTGGCACAAGTGGGACTTCGACGTGCGCACGGGCGCCTGCGCCGAGGCGCCGCGCATGCGCGTGCGGCGCTACCGCGTCTGGCTCGAGGACGACGAGATCGTGGTCTCGCTCGCGCCGGTGAGAGACTGAGCGACGCGGCGCAGCGCGTCGAGCGCGCGGGCGCGCATCGCGTCGTCGAGTCGCGCGGTGGGCAGGTAGACGGCGAGCATCGCGGCCAGCCGGCCGGCCTCGTGAAGCGGGACGGCGAGGCCGGCGAGCCCCAGCTCGTACTCGTCGACCACCTCGGCGTGCCCGTCGCGCGCGATCCGCTCCAGCGCCGCGAGCAACGGCCGTGCCGCCTTGATCGTGCTCGGCGTGTGCACCGTGAAGCGCAGGCCGGCGATCTCCCGGCGCCGCGCGGCGGGCTCGAGCGCGGCCAGGCGAAGCCGGACGAAGCCGGAGGCCGGGTCCTCCAGCGTCCGGCCCAGCCACGAGCCGACGCCCACCATCCGCGGCCCCACCGCCTCGGCCACGACGCGCGCGCCGGCAGGGCCGTCGGGCACGGCCAGCATCACGGTCTCGCCGAGCTCCGCGGCGAGCGCCTCCAGCAACGGGCCGGCACGCTCGGGCAGCGCCGGCGCCAGCCCGCCGGCGAGCAGCGAGATCCGCGGCCCCAGCCGCCACCCGCCGTCGTCGCGTCGCGTCGCGCCCTCGTCGGCGAGCGAGCCGAGCAGCCGCGTCACGGTCGCGCGCGGCAGCCCCGTCGCGCGCGCCACCGCCGCGACCGACACGCCGGCCGGATGCGCGGCAAGGCAGTCGAGCACCTGGAACGCTCGCGCGAGCGACTGGTTGCGCCCGGCGCCGGGAAGGAGTGGGGACGCGTCGCTCAGGAGCGGGACTCTACGACCGTGCGGCTGCTCCCGGCGCTCGCGTCATCATCTGCGCCCGTGGAGCGATGGGGATAGCGCTCGGCCTCGCGGCCGCCGTGTCGTGGGGGCTTGCCGATTACAGCGCGGCGATCTCCTCGCGGCGCGTCGGCGCGCTGCGCGTCGTGCTGGGGTTCCATCTGGTCGCGACGGTCGTGATGGCGCTGGCCGTGCTCGCCAGCGGCGAGGTCGGCCGGCTCGCCGACGCCGACGCGCTCGACTTCGTGCTCCTGGGAGCGGTCGGCTGCGGCTCGTACCTGGCGTTCTACCGCGCGCTCGCGATCGGCCCGATCTCGGTCGTCAGCCCGATCGTGTCCGGCTACGCCGCGGTCACCGTCGTGCTCGCGGTCGCGCTGCTGGGCGACCGTCCGTCGCCCGCCGCGACGCTCGCGATCCTGATCGCGATGGCCGGTGTCGTGCTCGCCTCGTCCGACCTCGCGCAGATCCGCGCCCAGCAGCGCCCACCGCTGGCCGGGATCCTCTGCGCACTGCTGGCGATGGTGCTGCTGGGCGGCTTCGTCTTCGGCGTCGCCTACCACAGCGACGGGCTGGGCTGGCTCGTGCCGATCTTCCTCGCGCGCGGCTGCACGACGATCTTCCTGCTGCTCGCGGCCGCGCGGGCGCGCGAGCTCGACCTGCCCGACCGCTCGCCGGGGATGCTCGCCACGATCGCCCTGCTGGCGCTGCTCGACACGGGCGGCTACGTCGCCTTCAACCTCGGCATCCGTCACGCCGACACCTCGATCGTCGCGACGGCGTCGGCTCCCTACGCCGTGATCCCGATCGTCATGGGCGTGGCCGTCCTGCACGAGCGCCCCGGCCGCGTGCAGTGGTTCGGCGTCGCGCTCGTGCTCGGCGGGCTGGTGCTGCTCGGCGCCGTCTCCTAGCCGGTGCGCGGTCGCCGCCGTGTCACCATTCGCCCGACGCCATGAACGAGCGCCCGACGCCGCCATCGGAGTTCGATCTGCCGCTCGGCCCGCAGGCGCTCGACGTGCCGCCGGAGCTCGGCGACGATCCGCGGATCGCCCTGCGCCGGACGCTCGGCATGTTCGCCACCGGCGTCACCGTCGTCACGACGCTGCGACGGCGGTCAGGTGCACGGCCTGACCGTCAACGCGTTCATGTCGGTCTCGCTCGACCCGCCGCTCGTGCTGGTCTCGATCGAACGGCGCACCAAGCTCTGCCGCCTGCTGGACGAGGGCCGCTCGTACGGCGTCAGCGTGCTGCGCGAGAGCCAGAGCGGGCTCTCCGACCACTTCGCCCACCGTGCTGCCGAAGGCGTGCCCGAGCCACGCTTCGACCTGATCCGCGACACGCCGCTGGTGGAGGGCGCGCTCGCGCACTTCGTCGCCACGATCATCCGCTGCTACTGGGGCGGCGACCACTGCGCTGTTCCTCGGCCACGTCGCTGTACGCACGCTACGGCGAGGGAACGCCGCTGCTGTTCCACGGCGGCCGCTACGAGCGGCTCGGCCGAGATCGGCTGAGGCTCAGGCGGGCGCGGTCCCGGCGGGATCGTCGAGCGTGACCCAGACGAGGCAGCCGGCCCTGCTTGCGCACCGCGCGCGCGGTGCGGCGAAAGCGCCGCGTTCCGATCGCGCGGCGGTCGGGCGCGAAGACGAGCAGCGCCGCCGACTGCTCCGCCGCGACCTCGAGCAGCGCCCGCGCCGGCCGCCGCGTGCCGACCCACAGCAGCAGCGTCTGCACCCCGAGCGTCGCGGCGCGCTGAGCGGTGGCGCGGACCTCGGCGCGGGCGTCGTCGTGCGGCAGCAGGGCGCCGTCGGCGCCGTGCAGCATCAGGCTCGGTCGGAGCCAGCGGCATCGTGCGGACGTCGACGAGCACGAGCCGCGCGCCGGTCTCGATCGCCGTGTCGATCGCCATCCGCTCGCCGGCGGGGTCGAACGGCACCGCCAGCGTCGCCAGGACGACCGATCCGCTGAGCCCGGAAGCGGTCGCTTCAGCCGGCGAGATCTGTGCAGGAGAGGCGCGCGTGCGTGGATGATCCCACAAACCCGTCGATTGACCGCGTCCGTGACGGCTGGTACAAAGCTCCTCGCCAGAACGTCTTGGTCAAATTTGTCCAGAGCGTCGACGGCATCAACCACGGAGAAGGGGGAAGCGTGGCATCTGCACAGGTGGAGGAGCGATCGCTGCTCAAAGCGATGTCGTGGTGGGACGGCTTCGTGGTGGCGCTGGCCAATCCGGGGTTCCTGATCGCCGCGCTCGGTGGTTCGATCGGCGCACTCGGCACCGGCGGCGCGTGGATCCTCTGGTCGATCTCGATCGCATTCGGCGCGCTGCAGAACAACATCCACGCCGAGCTGGCCTCGATGTTCCCGAACAAGTCGGGCGGCGTCGCGCTCTACGCGCACGAGGCATGGCGCAAGTACCTGACGTTCATCGGGCCCGTGGCCACCTTCGGCTACTGGATCGGCTGGTCGGTCGTGCTGTCGATCAACGGCCTCGTCGCGGGAACCCTGATCCAGGCTGAGTGGTTCTCCGACACGACGTGGAGCACCAGCGGGGCCGGTTTCGACCTCAACCTGCCGATCGTGATCGGGATCGGGCTGATCGTGCTCGTCTGGGCCGTTCAACATCTTCGGCGTGCGGCCGGCCGTCTGGTTCGGCTACGTGACCGGCGCGATGCTGCTGATCCCCGCCTTCGTGCTGATGTTCTTCCCCTACATCACCGGCGATTGGGCGGGCTCGAACCTCGACTTCAACATCGGCGCGAACGGCGGGCTCGCGCTCGCGCTCACCTGGCTCTACTTCATGTGCTGGTCGTCGTACGGGATCGAGGTCGTCGCCACGTTCGCGCCCGAGTACCGCGACACCCAGCGCGACACGCGCATGGCGTTGCGCACCGCGGCGCTCTTCTCGGCGGTCGTCTACGTGCTCCTGCCGCTCGGGCTCGGCGGGACGCTGGGCACGGAGGCGGTCGCCGCGGACCCGACGTTCATCGCGTTCTACACGCAGGCCTTCGACACGCTCGTCGGGGACTTCCTCGGCGGGGTGATGATCCTCTGCGTCGTCGCCGGCCTCGTGCTGTCGATGAACACCGCGACGATGGACGGCTCCCGCGCGCTGTACGGAATCGCCAAGGACGGCATGACGATCCGGCAGTTCGGCACGCTCAACCGCAACCGGGTGCCGGGCACGGCGATGACGGTCGACGCGATCATGAACATCCTGCTGATCTCGTTCTTCGCCGGGGTGCTGGAGATCCTCGCCGTCTCGAACATCGGCTACGTGCTCGCCACGTGCACCGCGCTGTCGGGCTTCCTGCTGCTGCGCAAGGACCGCCCGAACTGGCCGCGGCCGGTGAAGCTGTCGTCGATCTGGGTGCCGATCGCGGCGTTCTGCCTCGCCGCGAACCTCGTCTTCCTGATCGCCGGCGGCTTCATCTACTCCGGCGGCTTCCTCGGCATCGAGGGCTACGGCTATGGCTGGGACAAGACACGCACCGGCCTGCTGGTGCTCGTGGTCGCGTTCCTGCTCTACGTCTACCGCCACGTGGTGCAGGACAAGATCCCGCTGCAGTTGCGCGAGCAGGTGCCGCAGACGCCCGAGGAGGAGATCGCCCACCGCGACCTGGCGGCCGCACCGACGGCCGCGCCCCCCGTCTGAGCGACGCACGGGGGGCCCTGCGGGCCCCCCGTCGGCGGTCTAGGGTGCTCTCCGAATGCGCGTGCTCGCCCTGGCCGACAAGCGTCCGCCGCTCGATCCCGCGCTGATCGCCGAGCGCATGGGGGTGGACGCCGTCGTCTGCCTCGGCGACCTCGACCGCGCCTGGATCGAGCCGCTCGCGCACCTGAGCCTTCCGCGCCTCGGCGTACACGGCAACCACGATGCGCCCGAGCTGCTGCGCGAGGTCGAGGTCGAGGACGTCCACGGACGCCGCACGTCACTGGGCGGGCTGACTGTCGCGGGCTTCGAGGGCTGCGTGCGCTACGGCACCGGCGGGCACTACCACCGCACGCAGAAGGAGGGCCGCAAGCTGGCGCGTCGCCTGCCTGCGGCCGACGTGCTGGTGTGCCACTGCCCGCCGCTCGGGATCAACGACGATCCCGACGACCCCGCGCACGTCGGTTGGGAGGGGCTGCGCGAGTGGGTCGACCGGCACCAGCCGCGCCATCTCTTGCACGGTCACACGCATCTGGTCGGCGGCCGCGTGACGACGCGCCACGGCGACACGCACGTGCATTGGATCTCGGGCGCGCGCGTGGTGCAGCTCGACTGAGCGACCCGCCCGCCTCCGGCATGGACAGCTCCGGCCAATTCCGATAGAAACCCAACCTCTGAACCAATTTGTCCGCTGCCGGATGAGTTGGCTGCCGGTTCCTGTCGCCTAAGAGGAGAGGTCCGTGGCCCGAGATCCCAAGTACGACATCCTCTTCGAGCCGATCCAGATCGGGCCGAAGACGCTCAAGAACCGCTTCTACCAGGTGCCCCACTGCATCGGCGCCGGGTCCGAGAAGCCGGGATTCCAGGCCTACCACCGTGCGGTCAAGGTCGAGGGCGGCTGGGGCGCGGTCTGCACCGAGTACTGCTCGATCCACCCCGAGTCCGACGACACCAGCCGCGTCTCGGCGCGGATCTGGGACGACGGCGACGTGCGCAACCTCGGCGCGATGTGCGACCGCGTGCACAAGTTCGGCGGCGCTGGCCGGCATCGAGCTCTGGTACGGCGGCCCGCACGCCCCCTGCATGGAGTCGCGCGCCAACGCCGCGCGGGCCGTCGCAGATCCCGTCGGACTTCGAGATCAACATCCACCCGCGCTACGCGGACAAGGACGACATCGTCGAGCTGCAGAAGATGTACGTCGACGCAGCGGTGCGCGCGCGTGACGCGGGCTTCGACATCGTCTACGTCTACGGCGCGCACTCCTACCTGCCGCTGCAGTTCCTCTCGCCCTTCTACAACAAGCGCACCGACGAGTACGGCGGCTCGTTCGAGAACCGCGCGCGCTTCTGGAAGGAGACGCTCGAGCAGGTGCGCGAGGCCGTCGGCGACGACTGCGCGATCGCGTCGCGCTTCGCGGTCGACACGCTCTACGGCCCGTCCTCGATCGAGATCGGCGAGGACGGCATGCGCTTCGTCGAGTACGTCGACCACCTCGTCGACCTCTGGGACCTGACCGTCGGCGACATCGCCGAGTGGGGCCAGAACGCCGGCCCGTCGCGCTTCTTCGAGGAGAACCACGAGAAGCCCTACACCGGCGTGATCAAGGCCGGCGACCACACCGACAAGCCGGTCGTCGGCGTCGGGCGCATCACCAACCCCGACACGATGGTCGCGATCATCAACTCCGGCCAGTTCGACATCATCGGCGGCGCGCGCCCGTCGATCTCGGACCCGTTCCTGCCGAAGAAGATCGAGGAGGGCCGGCCCGACGACATCCGCGAGTGCATCGGCTGCAACCAGTGCATCTCGCGCTGGGAGATCGGCGGCCCGCCGATGGTCTGCACGCAGAACGCGACCGCCGGCGAGGAGTATCGCCGCGGCTGGCACCCCGAGAACTTCTCCAAGGCCGACGAACGCCGACAAGGGCGTGCTCGTCGTCGGCGCCGGGCCCGCCGGCATGGAGTGCGCGATGGTGCTCGGCAAGCGCGGGATGTCGGCCGTGCACCTCGTCGAGAGCCGGCGACGGAGATCGGCGGCTGCGTCAACTGGATCTCCAAGCTCGGGCACTCCGACGGCAAGGAGAACCTGGCCCGCGGCACCGCCCGCGGCCTCGGCGAGTGGGCGCGGATCACGAACTACCGCCAGATCCAGCTCGACAAGCTGCGCAACGTCGAGGTGCACCTGAACTCGCGCCTGAGCGCGGCCGACGTGCTCGAGTACGGCGCCGAGATCGTGATCATCGCGACCGGCTGCCACTTCGCGACCGACGGGCTCAACCCGGCCACGCACGCGCCGATCCCCGGCGCCGACACGAGCCTCGACTGGCAGCTCACGCCGGACCAGGTCGTCGCGGGCGAGAAGCAGGTCGGCGAGCGCGTGCTCGTGCTCGAGAACGAGGGCTACCACATGGGCGCCTCGGTCGCCCAGCGGCTCGCGGGCGAGGGCAAGCAGGTGCACCTGATGACCCAGGTCGGCGACATCGCCGGCTACATGGAGTACACGCTCGAGGCGCCGATGCTGCACCGCGACCTGCACCGGCTCGGCGTGCAGATCCACACCTACACGATGCTCGAGAAGATCGAGCCCGGGCGCCTGCCACGCCTACAACATCTGGAACGAGGCCCACAAGGAGGTCATCGAGGTCGACACGGTCGTGCTGTGCCACGCAGCGCCTCTCGAACCACGAGCTCTACCACGAGCTCAAGTCCGACAAGGCGGCGCTCGAGCGCGAGGGCATCGAGGGGCTCTACCTGATCGGCGACGCCGCGGCGCCGCGGATGCTCGTCGACTCGATCTTCGACGGGCACCGGCTCGCGCGTGAGATCGACAGCCCGAACCCGGCGATGCCGCTGCCGTTCATCCGCGAGCGCGGCTGTGGGGCGACGCCGCCAACGCGGACTTCGACACGCAGCTGTTCGGCACGCCCGACGTGGCGCCCGTGTAGCGTGCGAAGATCGTCGTGCCGGTCAAGCAGGTCGCGGCGCTCGACGACGAGTTCGAGCTGCTCGACGACGGGACGCGGGGTGGACCCCGACTTCGTCGAGCGCGATCTCAACGAGTGGGACGCGTTCTCGCTGGAGGCGGCGCTGCAGCTCAAGGAGGCCGCGGGGGAGGGCGAGGTGATCGCGGTCAGCGTCGGCGACGACGAGGCGACCGAGGGCCTGCTGACGTGCCTCGCCAAGGGTGCCGACCGCGGCGTGCGCGTCTGGGACGACGCGCTGGAGGACGCCGACGTGCTGTCGGTCGCGCGCGTGCTCGCCGCGGCGGTCGAGCGCGAGTCGCCCGACCTCGTGCTGTGCGGCGTCCAGTCCTCCGACGCCGTCAACGGCGCCACCGGCGTCGCGCTGGCCGCGCACCTGGGGCTGCCGCACGTCGCGGTGGTCGAGCGGGCTCGAGCTCGACGCGGGCTCGGGCACCGCGACCGTCGAGCGCGAGCTCGAGGGCGGGCTGATCGAGGTGCTGAAGGTCCGCTGCCCGGCGCTGCTGACGATCCAGACCGGCATCAACGAGCCGCGCTACGCGAACCTGCGCGCGATCAAGCAGGCGCGCGAGAAGCCGCTCGACGAGCTCGGGCTCGACGACCTCGGGCTCGACGCAGCAGGCGGTCGCCGCGGCTGCCGGGGCGCGCCGGCGCCGGCTGCGTCCGCCCGAGACGGGTGAGCGGCGCCGAGATGCTCGAGGGCTCCGCCGACGGAGGCCGCCGCCCGGATCGCGGAGATCGTCAAGGAGCGGATGAGCGCATGAGCGGCGTCCTGGTGATCGCCGAGACCCGGCGCGGCGAGCTGCGCGACATCTCGCTGGAGCTGATCGGCGCCGCGCGCGACGGTCAAGGACGCCGCCGGCGGCCGGCTGGCGGTCGCGGTCGTGGCGGCCGACGCGGAGGCGCATGCCGGCGCGCTCGCGCTCGACGGCGTCGACGAGGTGCTGACGGTCAGCTCGCCGGCGGAGCACTTCGAGCCGCACGTCGCGCAGCGGGCGCTCGAGGCGCTGATCGAGGCCGAGCAACCTGCGCTCGTGCTGGTCGGCCACACGATCGACTCGCTCGGCTTCGCGCCCGCCGTCGCGGTCAGTGCCGGGCTCGGCTTCGCCAGCGACGTCACGGCGCTGGGCTGGGAGGACGGGCCGACCGCCAGCCGCGGCGCGTACGGCGACAAGCTGGTCGCGGAGCTCGACTTCCCGGGCCGCGAGACGACGTTGCTGATGCTGCGCGCCGGCGCGTTCGAGCCGGCCGAAGGCGGCGGTCAGGCGCCCGTGCGCGCGGTCGACGTCGACCTCGGCGACGCGGCGGCGACCGAGCACGTCGAGTTCCGCGAGGCGGCGGCGGGCGACGTCGACATCACCAAGGCCGAGTTCCTGCTCTCGATCGGCCGCGGCATCGAGGACAAGGACAACATCCCGCAGTTCGAGCGAGCTGGCCGACAAGCTCGGCGCGACGCTGAGCGTGTCGCGCCCGCTCGTCGACGCCGGCTGGATGTCGAACGCCCGCCAGGTCGGGCAGTCGGGCAAGACCGTCAAGCCGAAGGTGTACCTCGCGCTCGGCATCTCCGGCGCGGTCCAGCACCTGGCCGGGATGCAGAAGGCCGACACGATCATCGCCGTCAACACCGACCCCGAGGCGCCGATCTTCAGCGTCGCGCACTACGGCGTGGTCGGCGACCTGTTCGAGGTCGCCGAACAGCTCGAGCAGCCACTTCGACTGATCGGCTGCGGTGTTCGTCGTCGCAGCTGAGAAGACGCGCGAGGTCTTCTGGCACTTCCCGGCCTGGCTGGAGGTGCTGTGGTACGTGCTCGCGATCGACGTCGGTGCTGGTGTTCGCCTACGGCGTCGCGCGGCCGCTGGCGAAGTACCGGCGCGGGCAGCGGCGCCAGCCTGCCGCCGCGCTCGGAGCTGCCGCGGCGCCTGGCGCACGGCGACGCGCACGCTGTTCTCGCACGCGTCGATCAAGCGCCGCGACCCGTACGTGGGCTGGGCGCATCGCGCGGATCTTCTACGGCTTCGTGACGCTGTTCATCGGCACGGTGATCCTGGCGATCAACACCGACGTCACCGAGCGCTTCTTCGGCTGGCGCTTCTTCAAGGGCGACTTCTACCTCGGCTACTCGATCGTGCTCGACGTGCTCGGGCTGGCGCTGATCGCTCGGCGTCGTGCTGATGATGGTCCGGCGCGGCGATCATCCGGCCGCGCAAGCTCGACTACGCGCGCCCGGACCGCGCGCCGGAGGACCCGCAGTACGACCGCCGCGTCTACCGCCGCGGCGACTGGACGTTCATCGGGCTGCTGCTCGTGATCGCCGTCACCGGCTACCTGCTCGAGGGCGTGCGGATCGCGATGGACGCTCCCGGCTACGACGCGCTTCTCGCCGATGGGCTGGGTCGTGGCGCAGGGCTACGACGGCCTCGGCCTCGTCGAACGGCGCGCTGACGACGACGCGGCACTCGATCTGGTGGTTCCACGGGCTGCTCGCGATCGCGTTCGTGGCCGCGATCCCGTACACGAAGGCGCACGCACATGCTCACGAGCTTCGCGAGCCTCGTGCTGCAAGGACCCGCTGGCCGGCAAGCGGCTGCGCGCGATCCCGCCGGAGCGCGCGAGCGAGCCGGCCGGCTACGGCACGCTGCGCCGACTTCAGCGCGGTCCACCTGCTGCAGCTCGACGCCTGCACCAAGTGCGGCAAGTGCCACGAGGCCTGCCCGGCCAACGCCGACCGGGCAGGCCGCTGTCGCCGCGCGACGTGATCCTCGAGCTGCGCGAGCAGGCCAACGCGCACGATGCAGCGAGGTCGGCGTCGGCGGCGTGCTCGGCACGCTGCTCGGCGGCGCGAGAAGGCGAACGGGTCGCTCGACGTGCGCGGTCGTCGGCGAGGACCGCGTGCGCGTCGAGACGATCTGGTCCTGCATGCAGTGCAACGCGTGCGTCGAGGCGTGCCCGGTCGGCATCGAGCAGGCGCCGATCATCAACCAGATCCGCCGCCACCTCGTCGAGGAGGGCGAGCTGCGACGCCAACCTGCAGTCGACGCTGCAGGTGATCCACAAGTCGGGCAACTCGTTCGGCGAGAACAAGCGCAAGCGCGGCCGCTGGACGCGCGAGCTCGACTTCGAGATCAAGGACGCCCGCAAGCGAGCCCGTCGACGTGCTCTGGTTCGTCGGCGACTACGCCTCGTTCGACCCGCGCTCGCAGCGGTCACGCGGGCGCTGGCGCGGCTCTTCCAGCGCGCCGGCGTCGACTTCGGGATCCTCTACGACGGCGAGCGCAACTCCGGCAACGACGTCCGCCGCGTGGGGGAGGAGGGCCTCTTCGAGTCGCTCGCCGAGGCAAACATCGCGACGCTCGCGGAGCTGCGAGTTCAAGCGCATCGTGACGAGCGACCCGCACTCGCTCAACACGCTGCGCAACGAGTACCCCGAGCTCGGGGGCGAGTGGGAGGTGGCGCACCACACCGCGTTCCTGGCTCGAGCTGATCGAGGCCGGCCGGCTCGACGTCGCCGGGCGCCTCGCCTACCGCGTCACCTACCACGACCCCTGCTACCTGGGCCGCCACAACGGCGGCTACGACGCGCCGCGGGCGATCCTCGAGCGGCTCGGCTGCACGCTGGTCGAGATGCCGCGCAACCGCGACAACTCGTTCTGCTGCGGCGCGGGCGGCGGCCGGATCTGGATCCCGGACGCGCCGGGCACGGAGCGGCCGTCGGAGAACCGCATCCGCGAGGCCGTCGACCTCGGCGAGCTCGACTTCTTCGTCGTCTCCTGCCCGAAGGACGTGACGATGTACGAGGACGCGATCAAGACGACCGGCAACGGCGACCGGATCGAGCTGCGCGAGCTGACCGAGCTGCTCGAGGAGGCGCTCGCCGACGATGTTCCAAACAAACACACGGAGGCTGCTGTCTGATGTCCACCCAGGAGCTGAACAAGACGGCGTTCGATGCCGCGCAGCGCGAGCTGACCGAGGAATGGACCGACTGGGAGGGTTGGGCCTGGGCGGCTGACTTCGGCGACGCGGTCGCCGAGCACCGCGCGACGCGTGAGGCCTCGAACCTGTGGGACGAGTCGGCGCTGCGCAAGTGGGACATCCGCGGGCCCGATGCGCTCGCGCTCGCCGATCTGGCGTTCACCAACGACATGGCGGCGCTCGAGGTCGGCCAGGTGCGCTACGGCGCGCTGTGCGACGAGTCGGGCAAGATGGTCATGGACGGGACGATCTTCAAGCTCGCCGATGATCACTGCTTCTCGGTCACGAGCTATGACTCCGACGGCGACTGGCTCCGCAAGGTCGCGAGCGATCACGGGCTCGACGTCGAGGTCGAGGACATCACGGCCGCGACGCCGCACCTGCAGGTCCAGGGTCCGCTGTCGCGCGAGATCCTCGCGCCGATCACCGAGGGGACGGACCTCGAGCAGCTGCGCTACTTCCGCTTCGTGCCGGAGGGCGTGACCGTCGGCGGCATAGCGTGCACCGTCTCGCGCACGGGCTACTCGGGCGAGCTGGGGTACGAGCTCTACTGCAGCCCCGACGATGCGACGGCGCTCTGGAACGCGGTGCTCGAGGCCGGCAAGCCGCATGGGCTGCGGCCGATCGGGCTGTCCGCGATCGAGACGCTGCGGATCGAGTCGGGCCTGCTCTTCCCCGACATCGACTACTTCCCCGGGCAGACCGATCCGTTCGAGGTGCGCCTCGACAACGTCGTCAAGCTCGACAAGCCGGGCGATTTCATCGGCAAGGAGGCGCTCAAGAAGATCGCCGCCGAGGGCACGCCCAGGCTGCTCACGACGCTGCGCATCGAGGGCGACCAGCTGCCCGAGTACGGCGCCGCCGTGACGCTCGACGGGCGCGACGTCGGCATCGTGCGCAGCCCCTGCCAGAGCCCGACGTTCGACATGCAGGTGATCGCGATGGCCGCGATCGACCGCGACCTGAACGTGGACGGGCAGGAGCTCGACGTCGCACTCGGCGACGGCACCGTCAAGGCGACCGTCGGCGCGTTCCCGCTCTACGACACGGAGAAGAAGCGGCCGCGCTCGTGACTACGGTCGCTCGGCGCGCAGGTCCCAGCGCGGCAGCTCGGCGATCGCGGCGCGGTAGCGCTTGCGGTGCGTCGGGCGGATGAAGACGAACCAGGAGACGAGCGCGACGGGCAGCAGGAAGAAGACGCCGACGATGTTCCCCGTCAGGGTGAAGACGATCGCCAGCAGGGCGACCGTCAGCCCGAGCGCGATCGGGATGGCACGGAAGCGCAGCTGGACGCGACGGATCTGCGCGTACTCGTCGGCCGGGATCTGCCCGGAGTCGTACGCGCGGCCGCACCCTGGGCAGGTCCAGCGCTCGCCGTAGAAGAGCTCGTGGCGCTCGCCGCAATCGCACGTCACGGTGATCGGCGGGCCCTTGGTGACCGCGCCCGGGGTCTCGTCGCCGATGCGCAGGCGCGGGTGCCGCTCGGTTGCGGCGGGCTCGTGCGGGCGCTTGCGTTCGCGTCGACCCATTCGTCGGGCGATCGTAGCCGAGGGTTCAACGGCAGCAATAAAGGGAGAGGGTTCAGGTGCCGCGGCGGCTCATCGGCGCCGAACGTCGATCCTTACCGGTCATAGCCCCGACTCACCGACGTTCACCGCTCGCGCCGTGTACCAGCCGCGTGGGCGAGACGCCGGGCGACTTGACCTCCCCATGCGGGGTCAAGTCGCCCGGGACCGCGGCGCCCGGCGCTTCCGCGGAAGCGCCTCCCCGATCCGTGCTCCCTCTCAATGCGCCGTTGACGTTCTCCGACGCAGGCTCAACCGCCGCCGCCGAGCGGCCGATCTCTCTGGAGATGACCGCCGCACTGCGCCTGCTCGGGATCCTCGCCGCCGGCGCCGTCGCGCTGGCGCTCGACTCAGAGTCGTGGTGCGCGACCGCGCGCAGGCGGATGGCCGGCTGCAGACCGCCGATGGTGACACCGTCCTGGTCACCGATGCGGCGCGCGCCGGCGGCCCGCGCTTCAACGCGGAGCTGGCGCCGGCCGACCGCGCGTGGATCCTGGCGGCGGTCGCGCGGGCCCGGCCGGAGGCGGCGCGGCTGATCGCGGAGGTCGACGGGCTGGTGCAGTTCGGAGCGGCCGTCGAGCAGGGCGCGCTCGGGGTGACGCGCAGCGGTCCGCGCGGCTTCACGGTCGACCTCGACATCGCCCGGCTCAACAACGACCGGGCGCTGGACCGCGCGACCGTCGTGCTGCACGAGCTCGGCCACGTGGTCGACTTCGCGCTCGTCCCGGCAGCCGTCGACGCGAAGCTCGACGCGCTGATCCCACGCGGCGGTCCCTGCGGGCTCGCGCTCGACTGTGACGTGGTGGAGGAGCGCTTCGCCGACACGTTCGCGAAGTGGGCGCTCAACGGCGCGGTGTCGGAGTTCGGCGCCGGCTACGGGATCGCGCTGCCGCCCTCGCTCGAGGACTGGGGCGCGCCGCTCGCGCAGCTCGCATTGGCGCTCGAGCGCTGATCAGGCCTTGCCCGGCCGCGTCAGCTGCTTGAGCGTCCGCCGCGCGGCCGAGTCCTCGATCAGCGTCGCGAGCCGGCGCTCGCGCGTCTCGGGCCGCTTCGCGCTCACGACCCACCAGAGCGCCGGCCTGCGGTAGGAGGGCGGCTGCGCCATGAAGTACTCCCAGGCGGCTGCATTCGCCCTGAAACGCCGCTCCTGCTCGGGCTCGAGCTGCGGATCCTTGCGCTGCTCGTACGAATAGACCCCCGAGCGGTCCGCGCGCCGCCGCGCGAACGCGGCCTCGCCGGCAGGGCGCATGCGGCCCGCGGCACGCAGCTGCTCGACCTTGGCGATGTTGACGGCGCTCCAGTTGCTCGAAGGCTTGCGCGGCGTGAAGCGCTGGATATGACGCTCGTCGTCGACTCTGCGCACGATGCCGTCGATCCAGCCGTAGCAGAGCGCCTCGTCGACCGCCTGGGACCACGTCAGGCTCGGCTTGCCGGTCGCCTTCTTCCAGTACCCGAGCCAGAGCTCGGACTCGCTTTCGTGATGACGCTCGAGCCAGGCGCCGAGCTCGGCGGGCGAGCTGAAGTAGATCGCGTCGCTCACGTGACCGCTTCGGCGAGCGCCTCCGCCGCGCGCTCGCAATCGGCGCGCGTGACGTCCAGGTGCGTGACCGCGCGGACCGTGCGCGGGCCGAACGCCATCACGAGCACGCCGCGCTCGGCCGCGCGGGCGACGACCGTCGCCGCGTCCGGCGCGCCCGCGCGCAGCCCGAACACGACGATGTTCGTCTCCAGCGCCGCGAGCTCGAGCTCAACGCCGGCACAGTCGTACAGCCGCTCGCCGATCAGCCGCGCCGCGGCGTGGTCATCGGCGAGCCGCTCGACGTGGTGATCGAGCGCGTGCAGTCCCGCCGCGGCCAGGATGCCCGGCCTGGCGCATCGCGCCGCCGAGCATGCGCCGGTAGCGCACCAGCGCCGCGATGTCCTCGCTGCTGCCCGCGAGCACCGAGCCGACGGGACAGCCGAGGCCCTTGGAGAGCGCGATCGAGACGAGGTCGAAAGGCGCTGCGAGCGCAGCCGGGTCGTCGCCGCGCGCGACGGCCGCGTTGAGCAGCCGGGCGCCGTCGAGATACGAGGCGACCTCGTGCTCGCGCGCGGCGCCGCCGACGCGCTCGAGCTCGGCGCGGTCCCAGACCAGGCCGCCCTTGCGGTTCTGCGTGTCCTCGACCTCGACCAGCGTCGTCGGCGGATAGAGCAGGTGTCCGCGCGGCCTGCGCGCAGCGAGGAACTCGTCGGCCGTGAAGCGCCCGTCCGAGCCGACGGCGGTGAGCTGGACGCCGCCGATCGCCGCCGCTGCGCCGGTCTCGTGCCAGGCGGCGTGGCTCTCGACGCCGACGATGACGTCGTCGCCCGGCCGGCAGTAGAGCTTGAGCGCGAGCTGGTTGGCCATCGTGCCCGTCGGGACGAGCAGCGCCGCCTGCTTGCCGAGCAGCTCCGCCACGCGTTCCTGCAGCGCCAGCACGCTCGGGTCCTCGCCGTACTGGTCGTCGCCGACCTCGGCCGCGGCGATCGCCCGTCGCATCGCGGCGGTCGGGCGCGTGACGGTGTCGGAGCGGAGGTCGATCACGGCGGCGAGCCTAGCCACTCCGACGCGTGCGGGTAGGTTGCAGGCCCATGTCATCTCCCCTGCAGGACCGCGTCGTCGTGATGTCCGGCGGCAGCCGCGGCATCGGCCTCGCGATCGGCGTCGCGCTCGCCCGCGCCGGTGCGCGGATCGCGCTGATGGCCAAGACCGACCAGCCGCACCCGAAGCTGCCCGGCACCGTCCACAGCGCCGCGGCGGAGATCGAGGCGGCCGGCGGCGAGGCGCTGGCCGTCGTCGGAGATGTGCGCGACGACGACCAGGTGGCCGCGTTCGTCGCCGCCGCCGCCGAGCGCTGGGGCGGCGTCGACGTCGTCGTCAACAACGCCTCGGCGATCAACCTGAGCCCGATCGGCGCGCTCGAGCCCAAGCGCTACGACCTGATGCTCGACATCAACACGCGCGGCACCTATCTGCTCACGCGCGCAGCGCTGCCGCACCTGCGCGAGTCGAGCCACGCCCACGTGCTGACGCTCAGCCCGCCGCTCAGCGCCGATCCGCGCTGGCTGCGCGGGCACGCCGCGTACACGGTCTCGAAGATGGGCATGTCGATGATCACGCTCGGCGTCGCGCACGACGAGCTCGAGCACGGTGTGGCGGCCAACTGCCTCTGGCCGCGCACGCTGATCGCGACCGCCGCGGTACAGAATCTGCTCGGCGGCGACGAGGCGATGGCGATGAGCCGTACGCCGGCGATCGTCGCCGACGCGGCGCGTCTCGTGCTCGAGCGCGACCCGCGCGAGGCGACCGGAAACGCCTACATCGACGACGAGGTGCTCGCCGCCGCCGGCATCACCGACCTCGAGCGCTACCGCGCCGGCGAGGGTGAGCTGGCGCTCGACCTGTTCGTCGCCGGCTGGCCCGGCTGAGCGCGTCGGCCGCATCGGCACGCATGCCCGGTTGAGTCGCGCCGCGGCGCTGCCGATGGGTGCATGATGAGGGTACGAGACGCGCAGACCCTGCTGACCAGCCCTGGTCCCGGCGGGTCGCTGATGCGCACGCCTGCTGCCGGCCGCGACCGTGCTGCTCATGCTGATCGCGGTGCTGCGCTGGCAGGGCGAGCGCCAAGGCTTGTTCGGCAGCACGGTCGGCGTCGTGCTGATGACCGGAGCGGCGATCACCGTGATGGCGGGCCTGATGTTCATCTTCTCCTACCGGTTGGAGCGCAACGAGGCGCAGCGGCGCGAGGCCGACGAGCAGCTGCGGCGCAGCTCGCGCTACTTCGAGCTCTCCCAGGACCTGATCTGCACCGCGGGTCTCGACGGCTACTTCAAGCAGCTCAACGCGGCCTGGACGGAGACGCTGGGCTGGAGCGAGGAAGAGCTGTGCTCGCGCCCGTTCGTGGAGTTCGTGCACCCCGACGACCGCGAAGCCACCGACCGCGAGACCGCCCGCCTGGCGCGCGGCGAAGCGGTCGACTTCGTCAACCGCTATGCGACCAAGCACGGCGGCTGGCGCTGGTTCGACTGGAAGGCGAAGGCGGTCCTCGAGGAGGGCTTGATCTACGCCTCGGCGCGCGACGTCACGCAGCAGAAGGCCGCCGAGCTGGCGCTGGAGGCGAGCGAGCTGCAGACCCGCCAGATCCTGGAGTCCGCGCACGATGCGTTCGTCGCGATCGACTCCGACGGCGTGATCACCGAGTGGAACTCCAAGGCGGAGGTCAGCTTCGGCTGGTCGCGCGGCGAGGCGGTGGGGCGCGCGCTGGCGACGACGATCCTCCCCGAGGCATCAGCGCGACGCCCATCGCAAGGGCATCGAGCGCTTCCTCGCCACCGGGGAGCAGAAGGTGCTCGGCAAGCGGCTCGAGCTGACCGCGCTGCATCGCGACGGGCGCGAGTTCCCGGTCGAGCTGACGATCTCGCCGCTGAAGACGAAGTCGGGCTACAGCTTCAACGCCTTCCTGCGCGACATCACCGAGCGCAATCGCGCCCAGCAGGAGCTCGCGCTCGCGCGCGACCAGGCGCTCGAGGCATCGCGGCTGAAGTCGATGTTCGTGGCCAACGTCAGCCACGAGATCCGGACGCCGATGAACGGCGTGATCGGCATGAGCGAGCTGCTGCTCGACACCGAGCTCGACGAGTGGCAGCGCGAGTACGCCGAGACGATCTCCTCCTCGGGCGACACGCTGCTCGGGATCATCGACGACATCCTCGACTTCTCCAAGATCGAGGCCGGCAAGCTCGAGCTCGATCCGACCGACGTCGACCTGCGCCATGCCGTCGAGCGGGCCTGCGGGATGCTCGCCGCCCGCGCGCACAAGAAGGGTCTCGAGCTGCTCGTCAGCGTCGACGCCGACGTGCCCTCGCTCGTGCACGCCGATGCCGCGCGGCTGCGCCAGGTGATCGCCAACCTCGTCCTCAACGCGATCAAGTTCACGGCCGCCGGGGAGATCGTGGTGCGCGCGCGCTCGCAGCCCGTCGAGCGATGGCGCGGCGCTCGTGCGGCTCGAGGTGACCGACACCGGCATCGGGATCGAGCGCGAGGCGCTCGAGCGGCTCTTCATCCCGTTCGCGCAGGCCGACAGCTCGACGACCCGCACCCACGGCGGCACCGGTCTGGGGCTCGCGATCTCGCGCCAGCTGATCGAGCTGATGGGTGGCAAGCTGGGCGCCACGAGCGAGCCGGGCAAGGGCAGCACCTTCTGGTTCGAGCTGGCGCTCGAGCGGGCCGAGGGCAAGCTCGACCCGCCGGACGAGGAACACGACCTGGCCGGGCTGCGCGTGCTGGTGGTCGACGACAACGCCAGCAGCCGCGAGATCCTCGCGCGGCAGCTCGGCAGCCTGCAGATGAGCTGCGAGGTCGCCGACAACGCCGCCCACGCGATGGCGCGACTGGCGGCGGCCGCCGGCGACGGCATCCCGTACCAGCTCGCGCTGATCGACTGGGAGATGCCGGGAGTGGACGGGTTCGAGCTCGCTCACACGATCCGCCGGCGGTCGGACCTGAGCGGTATCCGGCTCCTGCTGCTCGGCTCGTCGGGCGGCGTGTCCGATGCTCCGGGCGAGCCGCTGCACGGGTTCGACGGCCTGCTCACCAAGCCGGTCCGCCAATCGCGTCTCTTCGAGGAGATCCGGGCGGTCATCACCGGCGAACCGCGCGCGCCTACGGCGCGCCGGGGCGCCGGCTGCGATCGCCGGCGACGCGCGGCGCCGGCGCGCTGCCCGACGTCCTGGTGGTCGAGGACACGCCGGTCAACCAGGCGGTCGCGGCACGCATGCTCGAGAAGGTCGGCTTCCTCGCGCACATCGCCGCGAACGGGCGCGAGGCGCTGGAGATCATGGCGCAGAAGTCCTTCGCCGCCGTGCTGATGGACTGCCAGATGCCCGAGCTCGACGGCTACGAGACGACGCGCGAGATCCGCCGGCGCGAGCAGGGCGGGCCGCGGATCCCGATCATCGCCATGACGGCGAACTCGATGCAGGGAGAGCGCGAGCGCTGCCTCGCGGCCGGGATGGACGACTACCTGTCCAAGCCGCTGCGCAACCGGGTGCTGAGGGACGCGCTGACGCGCTGGATCCCCGATGCGGACGGCGCCGTCACCGCCGCTCCCCCGATCCCCGTGCCGCGCCGCGCCGCAACCGATCCGAACCTGCTCGACGAGGCCGTGATCGCAGACCTCGAGGGCCTCGATGGGGATCTCCTGCCCGGCCTGCTCACGCTCTACTTCGAGGAGGCGGCAGAGCGGCTTGTCCGAGCTCGGCGACGCCGATCTCGAGCGCGGAGGCGGTCACGGTCGGCAAGGCAGCGCACAAGCTCAAGGGCAGCAGCCTGACGATCGGCGCGGTCTACGTCGCGCGCGTCGCCGCCGACCTCGAGGTGGCGGCCGCGGCGGGCAAGCTGGGCGACGCAGGGCCGCTGCTCGCGCATCTGCGCAGCGCGCTCGACGAGACCGCCGAGGCGTTCCGTCACCGGGTGCAACCGTCGGATGCCGGCACGAAACGGATAGGGTCCGCGCGACCTTCCCTGACGCGATGAAGGTGGAGCCGATGCAACCTGACGCCAGCGATGCTGCGCGACCGACCCTGCTGATCGCCGACGACGACGCGGTCGTGCGCGCAGCGCTCAGCGCCCAGCTCGCAGGCGACTTCGACGTCGTGGCGGTCGCCGAGAGCGCCGGTGACGCGATCGCGCTCGCCGAGCGCCACAATCCCGACGCCGCGCTGCTCGACGTCGACATGCCGGGCGGCGGTGCGCGCGAGGCCGTGCCCCAGATCGCAGCGCGCTCGCCCGACACCTGCATGGTCATCCTCTCGGGCGACGAGACGCGCCAGCTCGTCGTCGAGCTGCTCGGCGCCGGCGCGATCGCCTACGTGCGCAAGGGGATCAGCGCGGCCGAGCTGTCCGAGACGCTGATGGCAGCGCTGCAGGCGAAAGCCGGCGACCCGCCCGCCTGACCGGTGGCGACCGCAGCGCGCAGGTGAGCCGCGTCCGGCTGGCGCGGCGCACGATCGGCGCGTGGCGAATCGCGCAGCGCGAGCCGCCTGGCGCGATTCGGATCGCGGTCGACCGGCTCGCCGCGGGAGATTCGCGCCGCCTGGAGACCGCGCTGTCGGAGGCGCTCGAGCGCCTCCGCCCGCCCGGCGCCCAGGTCGCCGTCAGGCGGCGCGGCACGCTGCTGTGGTCGGCCTGCGCGGGGCGCGTGAACCGCGACCAGGCGGTTGCGCCCGAGGACCGGTTCGTGCTCGCGTCCGCGACCAAGCTCGCGACCGCGTGCCTGGTCGCGCAGCTCGCGCAGCGCGGTGCGCTGCGCCTCGACGATCCCGTCAGCGACTGGCTGCCGCAGCTGCCCCACGCCGGCCGGCTGACGCCGCGGCTGCTGCTGGCGCATCGGTCAGGGCTGCGCGAGTACACGAAGGATCGAGCGCTCGCCCGGCTGATGAACGGTGGCGCGCCCGACCATCGGTGGTCGCGCGACGAGCTGCTCGCGGCGATCGTGCGGCTGGGCTCCGAGCGCGCGCCCGACGAGCGCTTCGCATACCGCAACAGCAACTACGTCGTCGCCGCGGAGCTGGCGGAGCGTGCCGCCGGCCAGGATCTGGAGTCGCTGCTCGCCGAGCGGATCGCGCGGCCGCTGGGCATCGCCGGCTTCTCGTTCGCCTCCGCCGGTCGCCTCGCCACGCCGCACCTCGGCCTGCTGCGGCGTCCAGTCGACCTGCTCGCCGTCACCGGCGGCCGGATCCCCAACGACGCGCTCGGCCCGGTCTGGGGCGACGGCGGCATCGCGAGCAGCGCGCAGGACCTCGCCCGCTTCACCGAGGCGCTCTTCGGCGGCGAGCTGCTGAGCGGAGCGGCGCTCGGCGAGCTGGTCACGCGTAGCAGCCGCTTCGGCCGCAGGCGCGGATACGGGCTGGGCGTGATGACGAGCCGGGAACGCGGCGGCGTGCTCGCGGGCCATGACGGGATGTACTTCGGCTGGACGGCCTCGACCGGCATCGACGACGCGACCGCGACTACGGTCGCGGCCGTCGCCAACATCGCGGGGGCGTCCGTGCCCGCCGCTCGCCTCGCCAAGGCCGTCCGCGCCGCGCTGCCGCTCAGGGCCTGACGATGCGCCCCTCCACAGCCGCGCGACACCGGCGAGTTGGCGGTGATGTAGGCGATCACCAGGTCGAGCAGGGCATCGCCCGGCTGCAGCACGTCCGTGCCGCCGGCCAGCGCCGTGTAGCCGTCGCCACCGGTGAACATGAAGTCGTTGGTGACGATCCGGACGCGTGTCGGCCGGCGCCGAGCGGCGTGAGCGGTCCCGCCGGCCCGTCCGGTGCCAGCGCGATCCCGTCCACCACCGGCGTCGTGCCCTCGCAGTGGAACTCGATCTGGAGCCCGGACACCTGCGGGAAGCGCCCGGTCCCGCCCGTGAACGCGGGGTCGCAGGCCGGGCTGAACCCGTTGAGCAGCGCCTCCGTCAGCTGGGCGCCGGTGAGCGTCTCGATCACCGTGCGGTTGCCGAACGGCAGCACGGCGAAGACCTCGCCCCACGTGATCTCGCCGGGCGCCTCGGTCCGCCGCCGGCGGCGGGGCGAAGGGCAGGTCGGCGCGCAGGCCGCCCGAGTTGGTCAGCGCCGCGTCGACGCCCGGATAGGAGGCGCGCATCGCGTCGGCGACCAGGTTGCCCATCGCCGACTCGCTCAGGCGCGTCGGATCGCGCAGGATGTCGCCCTCCTGCGTGCCGATCACCTCGGTTGCGCAGCTCCGCCGTCTCGGCGTTGGCCGCGTCGACGATCGCCTGCACGTCGGGCCGTGGCGCGACGCCGAGGTTCTTGGCGACGCGCGTGGACGTGCCGGCCCAGGCGACGTCCGAGCCCTTGATCATGCAGCTGCGCGACCGAGTAGCTCGCGCCGGCGTTCAAGCCCTCGACGACGGGGATGCGGCCGACGACCGTGTTCGCGATGCGATGCGTGTGGCCGGCGATCACGAGATCGATCGTCGTCTGCTGCAGCGCCTCGACGATGTCGATCATCGGGCCCTGCCACGGCTCCGCGGGATTGCCGTCGACGGCGTTGGCGCCGAGCGCGGCGCCCTCGTGGATGACGACGATCTGCACCTTCACGCCGCGGTTGCGCAGCCGCGCCGACTCCCTGCGGATGCGCTCGGCCTCGTCGAGGAAGAGCAGGCCCGCGGTCGCATCGGCGCGCACCAGCTCGGGCGTGGTCCGGACCGTGGCGCCGATCACCCCGACGCGGATCCCGTTCACCCGGAACACCGCCGACGCCGTCGCAGCCAGTCGGGCGCCCGCCGGTCTCCTGCTCGACGATGTTGGCCGAGAGGAACGGGAAGTCGGCGCGCTCCTGGTGCGCCAGCAGGCGCTCGATGCCGAAGTCGAACTCGTGGTTGCCCAGGCTCGTGGCGTCGAGCCCCCACGCGTTCTCCACGTCGATCGCCGGCCTGTCCTCGAGCAGGGCGGAGTTCGGCGGCGAGGCGCCGACGTTGTCGCCGGCCGCCAGCAGCAGCGTCCGCCCGGGCAGCGACGCGGCCTCCTCGTCGAACATGCGTCGCCAGCTGCCCGGCCCCGCCGGCGGCCGCGGTCACGGCCGTCGATCGGCGTCGTGGTCGGGTCGAGCTGGCCGTGGAAGTCGTTCAGCCCGATGATCGACAGCGGCCTGTACCTGCGGCCGCGGTCGAGCAGGTCGCGCCGCACGACGCCCTGGCTGTGCTGCGGCGCCGGGACGTCGAGCAGGAACGCCGCCGTCGGGCGCGAGGTCGATGCTGCGCACGCCGCGGGCGACGCCGCGCCCGATCGCCTTGCCACCGGCGAGGAACGTGGCGCGCATGTTCGTGTTGCTCGTCGAGGTCCTTGACGTCCGGGACGTAGCCGTGCTGGCCGAAGAACGCCGAGCGCGCGATCAGCGTGCCGGGCGTCGCCGCGTCGAACTGGTACGGCGGCGCGGAGAAGACGACGAGGTCACCGGTGCGCGTCGGGTGCGCCATGTCGGCGGTGCTGCGGGCGCCGTTGGGGATCCGGCGCGCCTCGGCCTTGGTGTACGCGCGGTCGATCACGTCCCAGCCCTCCGGGGCGCCGTCGCCGGTCCAGTCGTTGGGGTCCGACAGGCCGAGGAAGGCTGCCTCGATCGCGGCGACGGTGGCCGCCTCGTCGGCGGCGGCGACCTGCTGGAGCCCGCCGCCCGCCGGGTCGCGGCCGGCGAGGTTGAGGTAGACCTGCACGGTCCCGCCGGCCCAGCAGGCCTTCGCCTTGCCGATCGTCTCACCGGTCGCGGGGCGGCAGTTCGACGTCTGCGGCGTCGACAGCAGGCCGAGGTCGACGAGCACCTTGCTGGCGTCGATCGCCGCGAACTGTGGCGCGAAGCCGTGGTCGGACGAGACGAAGGTCGTCAGCTCGGGATCGTCCAGGCGCCGCTGCGCGAGCCGCATCGTGGCGTCGGCGCCCTTGTAGGCGCGGCGGATGAACGCGCGCCGCTCGCTGACGCGGCCGTCGGGCGTGCCGTTGACCTGGACGTCGTCGAACGCCGGGTTGTCGGCCCCGTTGGGCAGCTTGCGCGTGACCAGGCCGAGGAACTGGTGCTGGAACTCGTCCGTGACCGGGTAGCCGACGAACGCCAGGTCCGGCTTGTAGGTGTCGAGCACGTAGCGGATCAGCGGGTGGTGCCCGGTCTCCCAGTACAGGCCCTGCTCGACGTAGGTCTCCTCGCTCACGATGCCGGCCTCGAGCACGGCGAAGTCGCCGGCCTGCGAGGACGGGAAGCGCTGGGCGACGAACTCGGCGAAGTCGCCCTCGAAGCCGGGCTCTCCCGGCCAGCCCTCCCAGGTCGCGTTCGCGCGCGTGACCGACGTGTGGAACAGCCGCACCTGCGACAGGTCGGCCGTGAGCCGCTCGACCTTGACGAGCATCGCCGCCGGTCTTGCCGGCGAGCGCGCCGCCGTCGATCGTGACCTTGACGTCCGCCCAGTCGCCCTCGGCGAGGTCGCCGACCGCATCGTCGCCGTCCTTCGTGGGCGAGAGCAGGACGCGGTCGTAGTCCGTCTCGCCGTCGTCCTCGCTGTCGTAGATGTAGGCGTTGAGCCCGTACTTGTCGACGCCGAAGTCGAGCACGCGCAGGCGCATCTCCTGCGCCGGGCTGTAGGACTGCGGGACGTCGGTCCAGCCCGTGGCCGGCTCCGGCGCGGCCTGCGGCGAACGGCGCCTGGCCGGCGAACCCGGTCGGGTGGTCGAACTGCAGGCCGAACGACGCGGTGAACGCCTCGTCGTCGGTGTGCGCGATGTAGTTCGTCGCCACGCCCCTGCCGGAGAAGAACCCGCGGAAGTCGATCGTCGGGCCCGTCGATCGCGCCGCTGCGACCGCCGGCCCATTCGATCTGGGCGACCTTCTTGCCGCCGCGCTCGGCCGCCTGGGCGAGCGTCTCGGCCTGCAGCACGCCGGCATCGAAGGCAGCCGTGCGGTTGCCGAACGGCTCGCCGTTCTTGTGGAACGTGTTGTTCGTCGAACCGTGCACGCCGGGCCAGGCGCCCGTGGCGAGCGTGAACCAGCCGGCGCCGGTGTTCGGCGGCGCCTGGGTCAGCAGGCCGTTGCCGCCGGCCCGCGTCCCTGTGCGCAGCAGCTCGCGGAAACCGGGCACGGCGCCCTTGCGGGCGTACTTCGCGACCGCGTCCTGACGCAGGCCGTCAGCGGCGAAGAAGAGCAGCTTGTCGTCGCGATCCGCATGTGGACGCGGACTGCCGCGCCGCCTCGGCGCCGACCCACGGCACCAGGCCGAACGCCACGACCGCGGCGGCCAAGCACCGCCAGCGTGCGGCGCGCCGCCGCTGTCGACTGCCGCTGAAACGAGCCTGCTCATTCCCGCGCCCCTTGATCGCCGGACTGCTGCAACGACGCAACCATACGCGTGCGACGAGCAGCAGTCAGCCCCCGATCACGGCTCCGCTACAGGCTCAGGGCGCGAGCATCTCGGCGTGCAGCTCGCGGCCGCCGAGCCGGCCGTCGAGCGTCGCCCGCGCCAGCGGGCGCTGCAGGTTCCAGCGCGCCTTCAGCCGGCCGCGCGAGGCGCCCGCCAGCCGCAGGTCCGCGCGCACCGCGCCGGAGGCGAGCGTCCACGTCGCGCTCCCGCTCACCGCGACGTCGGCGGCGAAGCGCGCGCGGTCGAACTTGAACCTCGACGGTGTCGTCGCCCTGTGTAGCTCCAGCGTCCGCCGCGCAGGCCGCGGCTCTCGCCGCTGTAGTTGACCGCCCAGCGCTGGATCGCGTCGGCGACCGTCGCGGCGGCGACGGCCGCCGCGCGCCGCGCCGCGGGCCGGCTCTCGTCGCCGGGGCGCGAGCTCGGCCGGCTCGGCGTCCGCCGCCGTGCGCGGGAACTGGTCGACGGTGCGGACCTCCTTGACCCGCTCCGCGCAGCTCGTGTCGCCGGCGCTCGAGCGTCCTGATGAAGCGGCGCACGATGCCGCGAGGCGCAGTCGTCGCGTCGCCGTAGCGCGGTGACGTGGATGCTGTTGTGCAGCTCGACGAAGGTCGAGCGCGGGAAGCGCGACGCGACGACCGCGCGCCCGACGAGGCGGTGATGTTGTCGAGGTCGCCGTTGAGCACGAGCGTGGGGACGTCGGGATAGGGCGCGGCGGGTGGCACCGGCGGATCGGCGACCGCGCGGCCCGGGCCAGCGCAGGCAGGCGGTCGGCGCCCTCGTACTCGACCGACGTCCACGCGGTCGGCGAGAACGGCGCGAAGCTGCTCCGCCGGCAGCGCGGCCGCGCGCAGGGCGAGCTGCGCCGTGCGCAGCTCGAGCGACGCGGCCGGGTCCCACATCTGCGGGTAGTCGTGGCAGGTGACGGCGAGGTACTGGCGCCTCGGAGAAGCTCGCGCACCGGCGAACGGCGATCGGGTCGAGCGTGTTCTCGGCGAGCAGCCGCAGCAGCGGCGCGCGGTCGCCCGCCTCGAACGCGCGGATCGCGGCGAGCAGGTCGCGGTACATCGGCATGTTGCGCGTAGCCGGACTGAGACCAGTCGCGACCAGCGAGTCCTCGTCGACGCGCACGCGGATGCGCTCGCCGTCCGTGTTGATGCCCGTGCCGCTGACGGGGCTGCGCGCGCACCCGTTCGACGAGCCGGCTCGAGCACGGCGAGCGGATCCTCGCCGCGCGCCGCGCAGCTCGGCCGCCGCGCGCACACGAGCCGCAGCGCGCGCCAGGTCGCCTCGGCGAGGTCGCCGAACGCCGGGTCGGTGCCCGGCAGCGGGTAGGTCGCGTCGAGCACGAGCGAGCGCAGCCGCGTCGGCGTGGCGGACCGCGAACGCCTGCGCGAAGTAGGAGCCGTAGGAGTCGCCGTAGAGGTCGATCTGCTCGAGCGCGAGCGCGTCGAGCACGTCGGCGAGGTCGTCGACCGCCGCGTGCGTGCCGTAGAAGTCGACGCGCGAGCCGAGCTGGCGCGCGCAGGCGCCCGGCGCGGCGGATGTAGTCCGCGACGGTCTTGCGGAACGCGCGGCAGTCGAGCGCGCCCGAGTGTCCGGTGCCGCGATTGGTCCACGAGCAGCAGGTCGCGCCGGTCCATCAGCCGGTCGTGCAGCTCGAGGTAGTAGTCGCGGCTGTCGGTCGTCGAGTAGCCGGGCCCGCCCTCGACGTCGACCATCGTGCCGAGCGACGGGCGGTCGCTGCGTCGCCGCGGGTAGAGCTCGAACTCGATCCGCAGCGTGCGCGTGTCGCCGGCAGGTTGCTCGCCGCGCCGGTCGAGCGGCACCACGACGTGGCCGCAGCGCGCCTGCTTCGGCGCATCGGCGCAGCGGTGGAAGACGGGAGCGCTCTGGGCGGCGCGCGGCGTCGGCGAGCGCCAGCGTCAGGAGGGCCACCAGCAGCAGCGCGCGTCGCACACGCGCACCCTACCTACAGCACGGTTGCGCAGGTCCGCGAGTGATTCGAGCAGGTGGGTGTGGCGCTCCGCGCCCAGCGTCGCCGCGTCGACCTCCCCGGTCTGCACGCCGACGACGAGCGCCGCGCCCGCGTTGATGCCGGCCTGCAGGTCGAGCACGGTGTCGCCGGCGACGGCGACCCGGTCGACGCACTGGACGCCGCAGCGCTCCATCGCTCGGAAGATCATGTACGGCGCCGGGCGCCCTGCGGCGACCTCGTCGGCGCCCTCGTCCCCGCGCGCGGATCGCCCTTCCGCCCCCATCGCAGCGCGCGACCTGCTCGCGGCTGACGTCAGCGCCCGCGGCGGCGACGGCATCGGCCAGCGTCGCGTAGACCGCGCCGTGCTCGTGGACCGTCGTGCCGGCGATGTCGCAGACGAGCAGCTCGATCGTCACGACGACATCATCGCGACAACCGCCGGCGTCAGGCGGTGCGCTCGGAGGCGAATGCCACGCGGACGGCGGTCAGCGCATCATCCATGCTGGCGCCGGTCCTGCGCGGCGTGATCGGCATACGAGCGCGCGGCCTTGATCAGGTGGGCCGGCGGCGCCGGACGGATGCGGAGGGCCCGCGATCACCGTGCCGTGGCGCCCGTGGGTCGTGACGACGCCGTCGGCCTCGAGCTCGCGATACGCGCGCGCGACCGTCCCGCCGGCGAGCCCGAGGTCGTTGGCCAGCTGGCGGATCGACGGCAGCCGGTCGCCGCGCGCGAGCCCGCCGCCGAGCACGAGCGCCGTGACCTGCTGGCGCACCTGCTCGAACGGGGCGAGCGGCGAGCGTGGGTCGATCTCGAGGATCACGCCGAGGCCGTGTCGGCGGTGGCGCGCGCCGGCCGCGGCCCGCTCCGGCGGCCTTCGCCCGCGTCGCGGAAGACCACCAGCGACAGGACCAGGCACGCGACGGCCGGGACGACCATGACCGAGCGCAGCAGCGCAACCTCGGAGCCCTGCAGCCCGAGCGACACGCCGCAGCAGAACAGCAGCAGCAGCGCCAGCCCGGCGCCGGCGAGCGCGTGGAGCGACTGGGCCCGGATCGCGTTGTCCGCTGCCACCACGGCCGGGCTCGTGAACGGCTGCGGCCGGCGCACGAGCCAGCGCTCGAGCGCCTCGAGGCCCGCGCCGGAGGCGAGCACCCCGAGTGCGACGATCGCGAGCGTCGGCAGGCCCGGGTTCGACACCGCCGCGGCGTAGGGCACGAGGCCGATCGCGAGCACGCCCAGCGCGCCCGCCCCCGCGAGCGCTCGCTGCGCCACCAGCACCCGGCGCGGTAGGTAGTCCTCCAGCTCGCGCCGCGCGAGGCTGGCCGCGCGCCGCGCCCCGGCCGGCGGTCGCGCCAGCGACACCTCGGCGTAGAGCGCACCGACCAGGTAGCCGACGAAGATGGTGCCGAATCCCAGCGGCGCGCTGTCGCCGTCGGTCCCGAATCCGAGCACCTGTACGCGGCCCGTCAGCGCGAACTCGAGCAGCGATGGCAGCAGCGCGCCGGCCACGCCGCCCCATGTGCGCAGCACGCGTGTGCTGCGCAGGTAGCGCGCAACCATCCCGCGGTTCTCGGGCGTCAGCTCGAGCGCATGGTCCGCCGCCCACTGCTCGACGTATCCCTGAGCGGGCCGATAGGCCCGGTAGAGCACGACCGGGATGGCGACGGCGAGCACGAGCGCCAGCGCGCCTGGGGTGGACATGCGCTCATTGTACTAATGACTCGATACATTGCAACAAACTTCGAGAAGGCTGACCGACCCGCGGTGCGGGTAAGTGCTCGCGCATGGAGAACGAGGCCCCCGGACTGCAGAAGTCGCTCAAGTCGCGCCACATGACGATGATCTCGCTCGGCGGGGTGATCGGCGCCGGCCTGTTCGTCGGCTCGAGCGCGGTGATCAACACGACCGGCCCGGCAGCCGTGTTGTCCTACCTGATGGCCGGCCTGCTGATCGTGCTGGTGATGCGGATGCTCGGTGAGATGGCGGTCGCCAACCCGCAGGTCGGCTCGTTCGCCGAGTACGCGCGGCGCTCGCTCGGGGGCTGGGCGGGCTTCAGCGTCGGCTGGCTCTACTGGTACTTCTGGGCGATCGTGCTGGCGATCGAGGCGGTCGCGGGAGCGGAGATCCTGCAGCGCTGGGTCGACGCGCCGGTGTGGCTGATGGCGCTGCTGCTGATGGCGCTGCTGACCGGGATCAACCTGACATCGGTGAAGAACTTCGGCGAGTTCGAGTTCTGGTTCGCCGGCATCAAGGTGGTCGCGATCGTCGCCTTCATCGTGATCGCGATCGGCTTCCTGTTCGGCATCGGCGCCGGTGACTCGCCCGGGCTGTCGAACCTGACCAGCAACGAGGGCTTCGCCCCCGCGGGGATCGTGACGATCCTGTCCGGGGTCGTGGTGGTGATCTTCGCCTTCGTCGGCGCGGAGATCGTGACGATCGCCGCGGCGGAGTCGGGCGAGCCGGAGCAGAACGTCACCCGCGCGGTCAACCAGGTCGTCGCGCGCGTCCTGACCTTCTACGTCGCCGCGATCTTCCTGATCGTCTGCATCATCCCGTGGAAGGAGGCCAGACCCGGCGAATCGCCGTTCATCGCCTCACTCGAGACGATCGGCATCCCAGGCGCGGCCGACGTCATGAACGCCGTCGTCGTGACGGCTGTCCTCTCGTGCCTGAACTCGGGCATGTACACGGGCTCGCGCATGCTGTTCGCGCTCGCCCGCAGCGGCGACGCACCCGAGAGCCTGCTCGAGGTCAACAGCCGCGGGGTGCCGGTCAAGGCGATCCTGCTCACGTCCTCGATCGGCTTCGCATCGACCGTGCTCGCCTACATCTCACCCGAGACGGTGTTCCTCTTCCTGGTCAACTCGTCCGGCGCGATCGCCCTGTTCGTCTACGTCCTGATCGCCTGCTCGCAGCTCGTGATGCGCCGCCGGCTCGAGCGCGAGGCGCCCGAGCGCCTCAAGCTGCGCATGTGGCTGTTCCCTTACCTGACCTACTTCGCGATCGCCGCGATGGTCGCGGTGATCGGGGCGATGGCGCTGGTCGAGGACGTCCGTGCGCAGCTGATCCCGAGCTTCATCTCGCTGGCGGTCGTGCTGGCCGCGTACTGGCTGAAGAACCGCTCTGGGCGCCAAGAGGTGGCGGTGCCCGCCCAGTAGTGCTTGACCGATGGCCGGATCGTAGGGGAGCATGGCGCCGTGACCGAGCCTTTCGCCGTCCCGCCCGGAGCGGGCGACAGGATCCAGGGGCCCGCCGGCGGGCCGCTCACGTACAAGGCGCGCGGCGAGCAGACCGCCGGCGCGCTGACGGCGATCGAGAACGTGATCGCTCCCGGGGACGGGCCGCCGCTGCACTCTCACCCCAACGAGGACGAGGCCTGGTGGGTGATCGACGGCACGCTCCGCTTCCGGCTGGGCGATCAGAGGGCGGAGGCGCCCGCGGGCACGTTCGTCTTCGTCCCGCGGACCGTCCCGCACGCGTTCCAGAACGTCGGCGCGACGCCTGCGCGCATTCTCGTCCTCTTCACCCCGGCCGGGATGGAGCGCTTCTTCGACAAGTTCGCAACGCTCAGCGCCGGTCCGGAGGCATTCGCCGTCGCGGGTCGCGAGGCGCAGATGGAACAGGTCGGCCCGCCGTTGTCCGTGTCTGACCCGCTCTAGCCGGGCTCAGAAGCGCCAGATCAGGCTGGCCTCGACCCTGACGTCGGGACCGTCGCCGGAGACGCTGACGCCGAAGGAGACGGCGTTCTCAGCCGTGAGCTTGCTCAGCGGCTCGACGCCCTTCTTGATCGTCTTGAGGTGATCCTGGACGACGCTGTCGTTCGCCTTTCCGCCCGCGCGGAGGTGGCGGATGATTCCGGTCACGGCCTCGCCCGCCTGGCCCACGGCCTTCTGCGTCGAGGGCAGCAGCGGTCCCAGCGCGCCGGCCCGCGGAACCCCGATGTGGATCTCCCACTTGTCGGCGCTGCCGCCTTTGCCCATCCCGATCTTGCCTCCGAGCCCGATCGGCCCGACCTTCGTGTCGAGCGCAATCGTCTTCTCGTCCCAGTCGACTTCCGCCTTCGCCTCGGCGCCGCCCTTCTTGACGCCGACGGACCCCGAGCTCGGACCGGCCTCGCCGGTGATGTCGGCGCCACCGGCTTTGACGGCTGCTTCGAGCCCGCTGATCGAGATCTTCGCCCAGGCTCCGGCGCCGCCGACCTTCAGCTCTGTCGGAACCTTGGCCATCGCATTGCGCAGCTCGGCGGCCAGCTCCTTCTCGCGCTGCTCGAGTCGGTGCGGAGCGATCGACATCGGGCTCACGACGGCTTGTGCGAGCTTGCCGACGGTCTCGGGTGCGAGCTCGGTCGCCTCCTTGACGTTGGTGCGGACGAGGTCGATGACCTCGGGCAGCGACATGCCCGCCGACGACCTGACCCTGGATCTCCGCCTGGTGCTGGACCATCCACGCGCGAACGCGCGCCTCGACTTCCTTCTGGCGCTTGTCGAGCCCCGCCATGATGCTCGGGTCCAGCTGGGTGTTGAGTCCCGGGCACGACCTGGACTGGTGCCTGCTGGGTGATCAGCCCGATCGAGTCGCGCTGGAGCAGGGCGCGCGCGACCGCCTGGTTGCCCGCGGTGGCCTGCAGGGCGAGCAGCGCGTCCGGCGACGGGTGGGCAGGCGCGGCCGGCTCGTTCGCTCGGCGCTCACGCCGGTCGGGCTCTGGCTGACGTACGTGCTCCGGCATCGCTCAGAGCGAACATACGCCCAGCCGGCGCGGCGCGCCACGGTTGAGCTCGGCCGGGCGCGGCCGGGACCGCGGCTCCGCAGGTCTCAGTACGAGGCTTGGGTCGCCGCTGTGGGTCCGAGCGATGCGACGAACGGGCGACACCTCGTCGAGCTCGTTGACGGCGGGCCGCGCGAGCGCGATCACGAAGGCGTCGACGACGGCGGGGTCGAACTGCGTGCCGGCGCACCGGGTCAGCTCCCGGATGGCTTGTTCGCGTGACATGGCGCGCCGGTACGGTCGGTCGGAGACCATCGCGTCGAAGGCGTCGCAGACCGCGATGATGCGGGCACCGAGCGGGATGGCGCCGCCCGCGAGCTCGTCGGGGTAGCCCTTGCCGTCGAAGTGCTCGTGCGAGGAGCGAACGAGCCGAGCCGCTGCGGCCAGCGCGGGCGCGCCGTCGAGGATGCGTTCGCCGATGATGGTGTGGCGGCGCATGAACGTCCATTCCTGGTCGTCAAGCGGACCGGGCTTGTCGAGGATCGCGTCCGGCACGGCCGCCTTCCCGATGTCGTGCAGCGCGGCGGCTTGCCAGAGCGTCGTCCGGTCCTCTTCGGTCATCTCGAGCTCGAGTCCGACCCGCTCGGTCAGTGCCGCGACGCTGTCGACGTGGTCGCCGATCTCCGGTGCCGCCGTGCCGCTCGGTGAGGACGCGCAGCAGCACCTCCGCGCTCTGGCCGCCGGCCGATCCGCGAGACCGTTCTTCTCGACGTACATGCGCCGGTCGGCGGCGCGCAGCGCGTCGGCCCAATCGCTGTCGGGCGCGTCGAGCGTCGCGCTGCCGAGCGCTGCGGAGATCGCCAAGCCAGTCGCCGCGTTCGCTCAGCGCCGCACGTGTGGCCGCCGCGAACTCCGCGTCGTTCGATCGGCGCGGGTGCCGCCGAGAGCACGCAGAACTCGTCGCCGCCCATGCGATAGACGCTTCCGCCACGGATCCGCCGCCGCATCAACACACCAACGCGATCCAGAAAGCGGGGTAGAAGAGCAGCCAGCCGAGATCGCTGATCGACGGGTAGGGCGGCTCCGCCAGCTTGAACAGGACCGCGGAGTAGTAGATGTCCGCGGCGCTCCAGCACAGCAGGCCGGCGCTGACCAGCGCCCAAGCGACGCGCTCCTCGCGCACGAGCACCGCGCGCGCTGCGCAGACGAGCCCCGCGGCGATGAGCACCCCGTGGTAGATCCAGTCCTCGATCACGACCGCGGGCAAGCCAAGATCGACGCTGCCCGGTCCGTACAACACGTGCAGCGCCACGCCGGCCATGAGCACGTACAAGGCGTAGCGGACGAGTCGTGGGGCAGACGTGACGCATGAGTATCTTTCGACCGCGCTCAGCGCGTCGCTTGAGCCGGCGCAGCGCCCTTCCGCACTAGCTCGTCACGGGCGACCAGTCCGGCGCGCTGTCCCACGGCTGCGCGCGAAAGAGCGGCCGTCCGCCGCTGCCGTCGGCGCGCATGACGTAGAGGTCGGCGTTGCCGCCCTCGCCGTCAGAGGCGTAGGCGATCCACTTGCCGTCCGGCGAGTAGGAGGCCGACAGGACGAGCGTGCCCGGCTTGAAGTGCGTGAGCTGCTTGAGCCGGCTGCCGTCCGGCCGGACGCTCCAGTAGTCGGACTGCCTGCTGTCGTCGCCCTCGAACGAGCGGAAGAGGACCGAGCCGTCGGGCGCGAAGACGGCGTGGTCGCCACCGCCGAGCTCCCACGACGCGACCTGGTGGTTGCCCTTGCCGTTGGCGTCGACCGCGAAGAGCGCACTGCCGAGCGGCGGCCTGGAGCGGCCAGAGTTCTGGCGCGTGTAGAGGAACGTGCGGCCGTCCGGGGAGACCTGCGCCTGGGGCGTCCCGCCCGTCCAGTTCCTGCGCTCGTAGACGGTCCGCTGGTCGCCGCTGTCGAGGTCGACGGTGACGATCCCCGACCGCTCGATCTGAGGCGCGCCGCCGAACGTCCGCACGCTGCCCTGCTCGAGCGTGACGACGAGCCGCCCGTCGGGCGTCCACGCCGGAGAGCTGGCGTCGCAGCCGTCGAGGCGGCAGTCGAAGCGGACCTCCTCCGCGGAGCGCGTTCTCGGCGTCGGCCGTCCAGATCGAGCAGCCGCCGCCCTCCTCGCAGCGCTCGAAGGCGATCAGGCGACCGTCGGGCGACCAGTCCGGCATGTCGTCGGTCTCGCCGGCCTCGGGGCGGGAGAGCTGCTGCTCGCCGCTGCCGTCGGTGCGGACGGTGAAGATCGCGCCGCGCGTGTGCGCGTCGTCGAGGTAGCGGCGGAATGCGATCCGCCCGGGCGGCAGGTCCGCGTTGCGCGCCGCGGCGGGCTTGGCGGGCGGCTTCTCCGCGTCGCCGCAGCCCGCGTACGACGCGCCGGCGGCGAGCACGGCGGCGAGCATCACGGCCGTGCGGAAGGGGTGGGTGGGGTGGGGTGCGGCGGGCATGGTCTCGGCCTCCTCGTTGCGGACGGCCGGACGGTCGCGTCAGCTCGCTTGCAGCGACCTTGCACCGCGCTGGCACCGCGCGTCGGACCAGGGAGTAGTGTCACTCCGAGATGTCGGAATTCGGCGTGTTGGGCCCGTTGACGGCGCGCGGCCCGGCCGGGGAGGTCCGGCTCGGCGGCGGGGTGAAGCTGCGCATCGTCCTGGCGATCCTGGTCCTGCGCGCCGGCCGGCTCGTCAGCCGCGACGTCCTGGTCGACGCGCTGTGGCCGGACGACCCGCCCCCGAGCGCGCGGCAGACGGTCGAGTCCTACGTCTCGCGGCTGCGGCGAGCGCTGCGCGAGGCGGGGCTCGACGGCGCGGTGATCGAGTCGGCGTCGGCGGGCTACCGGCTGGCGCTGAACGGCTACGGCGTCGACAGCGGCCGCTTCGAGGCGCTGGTGGCCGCCGGGCGCGCGGCGCGCGCCGCGGGCGACGCGCCGGCTGCCGCCGCGCGGCTCGGCGAGGCGCTGTCGCTGTGGCGCGGGCCGGCCCTGGACGGCCTGGCCGATCGCCCGGCGCTGCGGGCCGACGCCGCGGCGCTGACCCAGGCGCGCCTGCTGGCGGTCGCGGAGTGGGCGCAGGTGCAACTCGACCTCGGCCGCGTCGCCGAGGTCCTGCCCGGTGCTCCGGACGGAGACCGCCAGCGCACCCGCGCAGCGAGCGCCTGCATGAGCTGCTGATGCTCGCGCTGTACCGATCGGGCGCGCAGGCGGACGCGCTCGAGCACTACGCGGCGGTCCGGCGCGAGCTCGTCGACGAGCTCGGGCTCGAGCCGGGGCCGGGGCTGCGCGAGCTGCAGCAGCGCATCCTGCGGCAGGACCCGGCGCTCGACCGGGCGCCGGCGGCGCCTGAACCGGCAGCGACCTCGGACCGCGCGTCGCCGGCGCCGCCACCCGAACCGGCGGCCGCACCGCGGGCGCGCCGTCGCGCCGCCGGCGGGCGCTCGCCGGCGCCGCGGGCCTGGCGGTCGCGGCGAGCGTCGCGGTCGTCCTGGTCGTCTCGCGCGGCGACGACGCGCCGAGCGTCGCTCGCCGCCCTTGGCGGCAGCTCCTGCCGTGGTCACGCTGGACGCCGGCGACGCCCGGGCGACGCGCGGCGACGGAGCTGCCCGCTCCAGCCGCGCGCATCGTCACCGGGCTGGGCGCGCGCTGGGCCACGGTGCCCGACGACGGCACGCTGCTGCGGCTCGACGCCGGCGGCGAGCGTGACGCAGACGGTGCGGGTGGGCGGCGGTCCCGTCGGCGTCGTCACCGCGGCCGGCGACGTCTGGGTGGCGGCCACGCGCGACCACGAGGTCGTGCGCGTCGACGCCGACACCAGCCGCGTGGTGCAGCGGATCGCGGTCGGCGCCAGCCCGCTCGAGCTCGCTGCGGCCGGCGATGTCGTCTGGGTCGCCGACTCGCGCGAGCCGACGGTCAGCCGCATCGACGCGCGCACCGGCAGGCGGCTCGGGACCACGACGCTGCGCGGTCCGCCCGGCGGGCTGGCCACCGGCTACGGCTCGGTCTGGGTGAGCGTCCCGAGCGCCGGGCGCGTCGCGCGGCTGGACCCGCGCAGCGGCCGGGTGCGCGAGGAGATCGCCGTCGGCTCCGGACCCGGGCCGATCGTCGCGGGTGCGGGCGGGGTGTGGGTCGCCAACACGCTCGACGCGACCGCCTCCCTGATCGACCCCGACCGCGCGTCGGTGGTGCTCACGCAGCAGGTGCGCGGCACTGCGACCGCGATCACCGCCGCCGGCCGGCACGTGTGGATCGCCGCGGGCGACACGGCGGCGCTCACGCGGCTCGGCCCGCGACGAGCCCGCGCGCGTCACACAGCTCCCGTCAGCGGCGAGCGCGCTCACGGCCGACGGCGGCCGGTTGCTGGCGGCTCTGCAGGCGGACGGGCGCAGCCACCGGGGCGGCACGCTGCGCGTGCGGATGGCCGGCGAGGTCCATCCGCCCGACACGCACCTGTGCTGCAGCACGCCGCCGGCGCTGCGCAACGCGAGCTACGACGCCCTGCTGGGCATCTCGGTCGCTCCCGGCGCCACCGGGTCGCTCGTCCCGAACCTCGCGCTGGCCGTCCCGCGGCCGCAGGACGGCGGGCGGACCTACACGTTCCACCTGCGTCCGGGCGTGCGCTACTGGACCGGGCGCCGCGTGCGCGCCGCGGACTTCCGCCGCGGGCTGGAGATCGCCGCCGCGCAGCGACCCGTACATGGCCGGTGTCCTGGAGGCGCTGCCCGGCAGCCGCGACTGCACGCGGCGCGGCGCGCGCTGCGACCTCGGCGCCGCCGTCACCGCCGACGACGAGGCCGGTACGGTCACGCTGCACCTCTCTCACCCTGATCCCGAGCTGCTCGTGGGGGCTGGCGCTCTCGAACTTCGCGCCGTCGCCGAACAGCCACGGCCCGGTCCCGGGAACCGGTCCCTACCGGATCGCCCGGCTCGTGCGCAACCGGCTCGTCGACCTGCGGCGCAACCCGTACTTCCGCGAGCGCGCGCCCGCCGCACAGCCGGACGGCTACCCGGACCGCATCCTCTGGGAGTTCGGCGGCGAGCCCACCCGCTCGGTCGCCGACGTCCTCGCCGGCCGGGCCGACTACACCACCGACCCGCCGTCGGGCCGCCAGTTCGACGACCTGCGCGTGCGCACCCCGCGCCAGCTCCACATCCAGCCCGTGGCCGGCAACGAGTACGCGTGGCTGAACACGCGTGTCGCGCCGTTCGACGACATTCGCGTCCGGCGCGCGCTGGCGTTCGCGGTCGACCGCGGCGCGCTCGCGCGCGCCTGGCCCGGCTCGCGACCGTTGTGCCAGGTCGTGCCGGTCTCGATCCCCGGACACGTCCCGTATTGCCCGTTCACGCGCCGCCCGAACGAGGCCGGCGGCTGGACAGGGCCGGACCTGGCCAAGGCCCGCGCGCTGATCGCCGCCTCCCACAGCACCGATGTCCCGATCACGTACTACGCGACCACAGGCGTGACCGGGCGGCCGGGCCCGGTCGACACCTACATGGCCTCGCTGCTGCGGCGGCTCGGGTACCGGGTGACGCTGCGCCCGCTCGACGAGGAGCAGTGGGCGCGCGTGACCAACGATGCGGGGCGCCGGATCCAGATCGGGACGGGGAGCTGGTGGGCCGACATCCCGTCGGCGTCGCAGTGGACCCGCCTGCTGAGCTGCGCGGCGTTCGACCCCGGCAACCCCGCGGGCAACGCCAACCCGGCCGGCTTCTGCGATCCGGTCGTCGACCGCCTCACGAGCCGGGCCGGCCGCTTGCAGAGCACCGACCCGGCCACCGCCAACCGGCTCTGGGCGCGCGCCGACCGCCGCATCACCGACCAGGCGCCGTGGATCCCGACGATCCAGCCGGGCTGGACCGACATCACCTCGCCGCGCGTCGGCGGCTGGCAATACGTGCCGACGGTCGGCGTGCTCCCGCACCGGCTGTGGGTGCAGTGAGCTCCGGCAGCTCGCCGGCGGTCAGGGCGGTTCGCACTGACGACCGACAGGGTCCGCGTCGCGAGCTCGGAGATGCGCACTCCGTCGAAGCCGGACAGCGCGCTTGCGATCCGGTCCTCGAGCGGCGCGGTCCAGCGCGCCGGCAGCGCGGCGGCGCCGTGCATCGCGCCGAATGCCGACCCGGCGGTCGCGCCGTTGCAGTCGGTGTCCCAGCCTCCCTGCACGGCGAGCCCGATCGTGGTCGTGTAGTCGCCTTCGCCCCAGAGCAGTGCCGCGGCGACGACAGCGGCGTTGTTGATCGTGTGGACCGGGCTGAGCGCGCCGTGTCGTTGCTCGAGGGCGTCGCGGGCCGGCTCCCAGGGCAACCCTCGAGCGTGAAGCGCGGTCACGCCGCGAAGCGCCTCCGCCAGACGCGAGCGCGGCGGTATCACGGCGAGAGCCGAGTCCAGCGCGGCGGCCATCGTCTGCTCGGCGAAGCTCGCGGCAATCAACGCGGCCGCCCACATCGCGCCGTAAACGCCGTTCGCCGTGTGTGACACCGATGCGTCCTCGAACGCGAGCGCGCAAGCCCTCTCCGGGTCGCCGGCGGCAGCATAGGCGTATGCGTCGACACGGATCTGCGCGCCGATCCACTCGCGGTAGGGGTTGATGTGGGTCGCGCTCGCTGGCGGCGCAAGTCCCAGTACGAGGTTGCGGTAGGCGGCGCGCTCGGCGGTATAGACGGCCATGAACGGGAGCCGCCGTAGCCACTCGCGAGCCACATCGGCGGCGCGGAAGTGCACCCCATAGGTCTCGAGCACGTGCAGGCCCAGGATCGTGTAGTCGATGTCGTCGTCCCGTGGCATCCCGTCGGATGGCGCCGCGCACGCTCACCGGCCAGCTCACGTTCAGGGGCGGGAACGTGGGTGATGCAGGCCCGTCGGCCGGAATGTAATCCCTCAACGGGTACGCATCGAAGCGCTCCAGGTAGCGGCGGAGCTCGGCGCGCGGCCAGTTCTCGACCGGCTTTCCCAGTGCGCAACCGGCACAGCGTCCCAGCCAGGCGCCGTGCAGCCGGTCCAGCAGAGCGTCGTCGTCGAGCGTCAGCGCCGCGCGCTGCGGTGGCGTGGGTCGCGCCGCCTTGATCGCCGCGAGGCCTTCGGGCTCCTCATACGGCCAGTCCGGCGAGCGCGGCGACTCTTCGACGGCCTTGATGGCCGCGCGCAGCTCCGCATCGGCCGCCGCGGCGAGAACTCGCGGATTCGCGACAACGTGACCGGATTCGCGCCGCTGGACGATCTCGTCCGCGAGCATCTCTCGTAGGTCTAGGACGTCGTGCACCCGGAGAAGCGGCTGAAGGGACTCGAACCCTCGACCTTCTGCATGGCAAGCAGACGCTCTAGCCAACTGAGCTACAGCCGCACGGGGGCCGGAGTATAGACCCGCTCGCTCACGGCTCGGCCAGGAGATCGAGCGCGGCCTCGACACCGCTGCCGCGCGGCGGCACCCCCGCGGCGCGCAGGCCCAGCTCCACGCCGCACAGCGTGCCCGCCAGCATGAGGTCGTTGAAGTCCCCGAGGTGGCCGATCCGGAACACCCTCCCGGCCAGCTTCC
The DNA here is from genome assembly GCA_963721315.1 of uncultured Solirubrobacteraceae bacterium. Classification (GTDB taxonomy): domain Bacteria; phylum Actinomycetota; class Thermoleophilia; order Solirubrobacterales; family Solirubrobacteraceae; genus DASQMT01. The sequence continues at coordinate 172,754 of CAVRIU010000004.1, read as the reverse complement.
CGAGCCCGGAGCCCAGCGACATGTCGTAGCGCTCGAGGATCACCGCGCGGATCGCGTCGGCGTCGGCGTCCTCGGGCACCAGCACGGCCGTCAGCGCGGGGGAGTGCTCGCGCTCGTCGAGGCACAGCACCTCCAGTCCCCAGGCCCGGACGGCCGCGCGCGTCGCGGCGGCGTGGCGGCGGTGGCGTGCGAACACCGTCTCCAGGCCCTCCTCCTGCAGCATCGCCACGGCCTCGCGCAGCCCGTAGAGCAGGTTGGTCGCGGACGTGTAGGGCCAGAACCCCGCACGGTTGGCCTCGAGGATCGGCTGCCAGTCCCAGTAGGAGCGCGCCAGCCGCGCCTTGCCGGCCGCCGCCAGAGCCTTCTCGCTGAGCGCGTTGAACCCGAGACCGGGCGGCAGCATCAGCCCCTTCTGCGAGCAGCCGACGGTGACGTCGACGCGCCACTCGTCGTGCCGGTAGTCGACCGATCCCAGCGAGGAGATCGTGTCGACGAGCAGCAGCGCGTCCGAGCCGGCGCCGTCGATCGCCGCGCGCACCTCCGGCACGCGGCTCGTCACGCCGGTCGACGTCTCGTTGTGCACGACCATGACCGCGCGGATCGCCGGCTCGCGGCCGAGCGCTTCCGCGATCCGCTCGGGATCGACGCCGTGGCGCCAGTCGCCGGGCAGCCACTCGACCACGAGCCCGAGCCGCTCGGCCATCGCCCGCCAGAGCGTCGCGAAGTGGCCGGTCTCGTAGGCCAGCACGCGGTCGCCGGGCGAGAGCGTGTTGACCAGCGCCGCCTCCCACGCGCCCGTGCCCGACGACGGGTAGACGACGACCGGGCCGCTCGTGCGGAAGATCGTGCCCAGGCCGGCGAGCAGCTCGAGGCCCATCTGGCCGAAGGCGGAGCTGCGGTGGTCCATGGTCGGGCGGTCGATCGCGCGCAGCACCCGGTCGGGCACGTTGGTCGGGCCGGGGATCTGCAGGAAGTGCCGCCCGCTGCGGTGGCTCACCGCTTCCCGGTTACCCCGACGCGGTGCGGGTACACCGCTGAAGTCGGGAGGCGACCGTTGGCGACCGAGACCCGCCGTCAGTCACAGGGGCAAGCAACCGGCGCCGGCGAGCTCGCCGCCGCGCTCGGTCGCGAGCTGCGCGGCGAAGTGCTCGCGGACGACTACACGCGCCACCTGTTCGCGAGCGACGCGAGCATGTACGCGCGCGACCCGCTGCTCGCGGCGTTTCCGCGCGACGCCGACGACGTCGCGGCGGCGATCACCGTCGCGGCGCGCTTTGGCGTGCCCGTGGTGACGCGCGGCGCCGGCACGAGCCTGGCGGGCCAGACGATCGGCGCCGGGGCGATCGTGCTCGACACCTCGCGGCACATGAACGACATCGGCGAGATCGACGCCGAGGCGCGGCGGGTGCGCGTCGGGCCGGGCGTGGTGCAGGAGGACCTCAACCGCGCAGCGCAGCCATACGGGCTGGGCTTCGGGCCGGACACGTCGACCGCCAACCGGGCCACGATCGGCGGCATGATCGGCAACAACTCGTCCGGCAGCCACTCGATCGTCTACGGGACGACGATCGACCATGTCCACGCGCTCGACGTCGTGCTCTCGGACGGCTCGCGCGCCACGCTGGCTCCTGTCGATCAGCGCGAGTGGGACAGGCGCGCCCGTGCGAGCACGCTGGAGGGAGCGATCTACGCGGGCCTGCCGGGCATCCTGCGCGCGCACGGCGAGGCGATCGCCAACGACTATCCGCGCCATTGGCGCCAGTCCGGTGGCTACCGGCTGGACCGCCTGGCGGGCCGCGACCCGCTCGACCTCGCGCGCTTCGTCACCGGCTCCGAGGGCACGCTGGTGGCGATCACGGGCGCGACGGTAGGGCTGGTGGCGCTGCCGCGGGCGAAGCTGTTCACCGTCGGGCACTTCGACTCGCTCGCCGGCGCGATCGCGGCGACCGACGACGCGCTCGAGCTCGGCGCCGCGGCGATCGAGCTGATCGACCGCACGATCCTCGACCTGTCGCGCTCCAAGCTCGAGTTCCGCGAGCTGTCCGCGACGCTGGAGGGCGATCCCGAGGCGCTGCTGTTCGTCACGTTCTTCGGCGACACGCGCGAGGAGGCGCGCGCGCAGGTCGACAAGCTCGAGGCGGCGTGGAAGCGCCACGGTCACGGCTACCACACGCTGCGCGCCGAGACCGCCGCCGAGCAGGACGCGCTCACCAAGGTGCGCAAGTCGGGGCTCGGGCTGCTGATGTCCTCGAGCACCGGCGCGCGCCGCCCGCTGGCGTTCGTCGAGGACACCGCGGTCGCGCCGGAGCGCCTCAACGACTACGTCACCCGCTTCCGCGCGGTGCTCGACCGCCACGGCCTCAACGCGGGCTTCTACGGCCACTGCTCGGTCGGCTGCCTGCACATCCGCCCGTTCGTCGACCTCACCGAGCCGGGCGGCGTCGAGACGATGCGCGCCGTCGGCGAGGAGATCATGGAGCTGGTGGCGGAGTTCGACGGCGTGAACTCCTCCGAGCACGGCGACGGCCGCGTGCGCAGCGCGTACAACCGGCGCATCTTCGGCGACGACCTCTACCAGGCGATGCGCGAGGTCAAGGCGCTGTTCGATCCCGGCCGGGCGGCTGAACCCCGGCGTGATGGTCGACGCGGCGCCGGTCAGCGAGGACCTGCGCGACCCGGCGCTGCCGCCTGCGGGTCCGCTCCAGACCCGGCTGGCGTTCCCCGACGGGATGCGTGCCGCCGCCGACCGCTGCCAGCGCATCGGCGCCTGCCGCAAGACCGGCAGCGGCGTCATGTGCCCGTCCTACATGGCCACGCGCGAGGAGCAGCACGCGACCCGGGGGCGGGCGAACGCGCTGGTCAAGGCGCTCTCGTCGCCGGATCCGAAGGCCGCGCTGGGCGACGAGCGGCTGCACGAGATCCTCGATCTCTGCCTGGAGTGCAAGGCGTGCAAGAGCGAGTGCCCGCTCAGCGTCGACATGGCGAGCCTGAAGTCGGAGTTCCTCTCGCACTACCAGGAGGTCCACGGCGTGCCGGCGCGCTCGCGCATGTTCGGCGCGATCCGGCGTCTCAACAAGCTCGGTTCCGCGGCGGCGCCGTTGTCGAACCTGCCGGCCCGTGCCGGCCCGCTGCGGGCGCTGCTCGAGCGCACGGCCGGGATCGATCGCCGCCGTCCGCTGCCGCGGTTCGAGCGCGAGACGCTGGTGCGCTGGGACCGCAAGCGGGCGCGGCCGGCGGGCGCCGCGCGCGGCGAGGTCGTGTTCCTGGCCGATTCCTTCACCACGTTCACCGAGCCGCAGATCGGCCGCGCGGCGATCGAGCTGCTCGAGGCGGCCGGCTGGCGCGTGCGGCTCGAGAGCGCCGGCTGCTGCGGGCGCTCGAGCATCTCCAAGGGCCTGCTCGACCAGGCGCGCGCGATGGCCGCCGCGATGGTCGGGCGCCTCGCGGACGCTGCGGCGCGCGGCGTGCCGATCGTCGGCTGCGAGCCGTCCTGCCTTCTGACCCTGCGCGAGGAGTACCTGAGCCTGCTCCCGGACGACCAGCGCGCGCAGACCGTCGCCGGCGCGACGCGACTGGTCGAGGAGCTGCTGGTCGAGGCGCTCGACGACGGCGCGCTGGAGCTGGACCCGGCGGCGGCGGTCAGCGGGCGCCCGATCCTGTTCCATGGGCACTGCCACCAGAAGGCGATCGCCGGCACCGGCGCGACGGTCGCCCTGCTGCAGCGGATCCCCGGCGCCGACGTCTCCGAGCTCGATGCCGGCTGCTGCGGCATGGCGGGCTCGTTCGGCTTCGAGTCCGAGCACTACGAGCTGTCGATGCAGATCGGCGAATCACGGCTGTTCCCGGCGCTGCGGGCGGCGCCCGGCGGGACGCTCGTCGCGGCGACCGGCGTCTCGTGCCGCCAGCAGATCGGCCACGGCGTCGGGCAGCGCGCCTGGCATCCCGTGGAACTGGTGCGAGCGGCGCTCGCCGCGTGAGCGACTGAGGAGGTCGACGCATGTCCAACGAGCTGATCTCGATCATCGTGCTGATCGCGATCTTCCTCGTCGCGACCACGATGGGGATCAACCTGGGGGTGCTCGGCATCGTCGCCGCGTTCGCGCTCGGCACGGCGCTGGGCGTCTCCGAGGACGACATCTTCGCCGGCTTCCCCGGCGACCTGTTCGTGATCCTCGTCGGGGTCACGTTCCTGTTCGCGATCGCGTCGAACAACGGCACCGTCGACTGGCTGATCCAGGCCGCGGTCCGGGCCGTGGGCGGTCGCACGGCCGCGATCCCGTGGGTGATGTTCCTCGTCACCGCGATCCTGACCGCGTCCGGCGCGGTCGTGCCCGGCGCCGTCGCGATCGTCGCGCCGATCGGGCTCGGCTTCGCGATCCAGTACGGGATCAACCCGGTCCTGATGGGCCTGCTGATCATCAACGGCGCGAGCGCCGGCGGCTTCTCGCCGATCAGCGTCTTCGGCTCGATCGTGAACGGCGTCGTCGAGCGCAACGACCTGGCCGAGAACGCGACGCTGCTGTTCGTGAGCTCGTTCGTCTTCAACCTGCTGCTGAGCGTCGTCGTCTTCTTCCTGTTCGGCGGCCGCGAGCTGCTCCACCGGCGCGTGCCGGTCGGCGACGACGACGCCGGCGAGCAGGCGGCCGCCGGCGGCGCAGCGCCGCGGTGCGCGGCGGAGGACGTCCGACTCGACCGCGACAAGATCCTCACGCTGATCGGCGTCGTCACGCTGATCGTCGTCGCGCTGGCGTTCGACGTCGACGTCGGCTTCGTCGCGCTCAGCATCGCCGCGGTGCTCTCGCTGGTCTCGCCGAAGTCGACCAAGGGGGCCGTCAACAAGATCGCGTGGCCGACCGTGCTGCTGATCTGCGGCATCGTGATGTACGTCGGGCTGCTCGAGAGCATCGGCACGATCGACTGGCTCGGCGAGCAGGTCGCGACGATCGACGCGGCGCTGCTCGCCGCGCTGCTGATCTGCTACGTCGGCGGCGTCGTGTCGGCGTTCGCCTCGACGACGGGCATCCTCGGCGCGCTGATCCCGCTCGCGGTGCCGTTCCTGGAGACCGGCGCGGTCGGCGCCGTCGGGCTGATCATCGCGCTGTCGATCTCCTCCTCGGTGGTGGACTCGAGCCCGTTCTCGACCAGCGGCGCGCTGACGGTCGCCAATACGCCCGAGGAGCAGCGGGACTTCGTCTTCAAGCGGCTGATGCAGTGGGGCATGAGCATGGTCGTGATCGTGCCGCCGATCGCCTGGCTGATCTTCGTGGTGCCGGGCTGGCTGTAGCGATCAGTCGCCGAGCCGCTGCTTGACGATCTTGCCCATCGCGTTGCGGGGCAGCTCGTCGAGGAAGCGGACCTCGCGCGGGCGCTTGTGGGGCGCGAGCTGGCCGGCCACGTGGTCGGCCAGCTCGCGCTCGGTCGGCTTGCGACCGTCCTCGGGAACCACCCAGGCCACGATCCGCTCGCCCAGGTCGGGATCCGGCGCCGCCGTGACCGCGGCCTCGAGCACGTCGGGGTGCTCGAGCAGCGCGACCTCGATCTCCCCGGCGCCGACCTTGTAGCCGCCGGTCTTGATCAGGTCGGTGGAGCGGCGGCCGACGATCCGCCAGTAGCCGTCATCCGCGCGCGTCGCGAGGTCGCCGGTGAAGAACCAGCCGTCGCGCATCGCCTCCGCGGTCGCCTCGGGCCGGTTCAGGTAGCCCGAGAACAGGTTCGGCCCGCGCACCGCGACCTCGCCGATCGTCTCGTCGTCGGTGCTGTCGAGGTCCGTGCCGTCGTCCGCCACGAGCCGCAGCTCGACACCGCCGAGCGGCTCGCCGACGTAACCCGGCCGGCGCGGCTTGTCCGCCCGCACCGCCGTGTTCATCAGCGTCTCGGTGAGCCCGTAGCGCTCGACGATCTGCTGGCCGGTGAGCTGCTCGATGCGCTTGAACTCGGGCGCCGGCAGCGGCGCCGAGCCGGAGACGAGCAGGCGCGCACGCCGCAGGCCGTCGACGATCGCCGCGTCGGACTCCGCCTCGCGGCCGAGCCGGTGGTACATCGTCGGGACGCCGAACAGCATCGTCGCGCCGCCGCGCAGCGCCGCCGCGGCGGCCTGCGGCTCGAAGCGCCCGAGGTGGCGCAGCTCGCCGCCGAGGTGCAGCGGGCCGATCAGCCCGAGCACCAGCCCGTGCACGTGGAACAGCGGCAGCCCGTGGGTCAGGACGTCATCGCCGGTCCACGCCCAGGCGTCGGCGAGCGCGTCGATGTTGGAGCCCACGGCACGGCGCGAGAGCACGGCGCCCTTCGGCCGGCCGGTCGTCCCGGACGTGTACACGATCAGCGCGGGCCGCTCGGCGTCGAAGTCCGTGTCGGGCAGCGCACCCCCGCGCGCGCCCGGATCGGCGGTCAGCGCGTCCCTTGCGGGCCGCCGATCACGACGTCGGGCCGGCTGTCGGTCAGCACGTGCTCCAGCTCCGCAGGTTCCCAGCTTCGGGTTGATCGGCACGAGCGGGACGCCGGCCGACAGCGCGGCCACCACGGCCACGCAGGTCTCGAGGCTGGAATCGGCCCAGACCGCGGCGCGCTCGGCGCCGCGCAGCCGTTGGGCCAGCGCGGCCGCCGCCCCGCGCAGCTCGCGATAGGTCAGCGCTTGGTCGCCGACCGAGACGGCGGGCTGCCGGTCGAGCTCGTGCAGACGGGCCAGGAGACGCTCCGGCACGGGGCCAGCGTAATACCGCGCGGGTGGACGCGCTTGAATGCAGGGATGAGCGCGGCCAAGACGATCGCCGCCGCCGTCAAGGCGGCGGCGCGCAACAAGATGGTGCAGGGACTCGCCGCCTCGGCCGGGGCGGCGGCAGCCGGGAAGGCCGGGCCGGCGGCTCAGCAGCGCTACGGCAGCTGGCGCGACCGGCGCGTCGTACCGCGACCGCGCCGTCAAGCTGGCGCGCCAGATCGGCGGGCGCTACTCGCAGGACACGATCATCGACGGCGAGCCGCACTTCGTCGTCTGGAAGGACGGCGCGCCGGTGCGGGCGTTCCCGCACGTGGAAGAGCTCGCGGGGCGGCCGGAGCTCGCAGGGCTTCGACGACGCGACTCGTGCGCGAGCCGCGAGCGCCGCGCGGGCGCAAGCGGTAGAGCTCCCCACACCTCCCCGTCAGGCTTCCGCTGCTACACATCCTCTGATGCCCCGGGAACCCAAGGCGAGCGAGCGGCAGGCGCGGACTCCGCTCCCGCGCGAGGACGGCGACAAGAAGCCGTCGCTGATGCCGCACGCCGCGCATGCGGATCCTGCTGGTCGTGACGGCGCTGCTGGCGGCCAACTACATCTTCGTCGCGCTGTTCGCGCCGGGCAAGGTCGAGCCCGTCAAGGTCCCCTACAGCCCGGTCTTCCTCGACCAGGTCAGGGCCGGCAACGTCGACCGCGTCTCGACCACGGGCACGACCGTCGACGGACGCTTCAAGAAGGAGTTCAAGTACGGCAAGGCGGAAGCCGACGAAGGTCTTCGCGACCGAGATCCCGACCTTCGCCGACGACGCCAGCTCTCCGACGCTGCTCGAGGACAACAAGGTCGTGATCGAGGCCGAGCCGATCAACGAGAGCCGCGGCTTCCTCGCCAGCCTGATCCTCGGCTTCGGCCCGGTCATCCTCCTGATCGCGCTGTTCTTCTTCATCTTCCGCCGCAGCTGCGGGCGGCCCGATGAGCGCGCTCGGCGCATTCGGCCGCAGCAAGGCGCGGCGCGTCGAGGGCGGCGACCAGAAGATCACGTTCGCCGACGTCGCCGGCATCGACGAGGCGAAGGCCGAGCTGTCGGAGATCGTCGACTTCCTCAAGAACCCCGAGCGCTACCAGAAGCTCGGCGGCCGGATTCCCAAGGGCGTGCTGCTCTCGGGCCGCCCGGGCACGGGCAAGACGCTGCTCGCGCGCGCGGTCGCGGGCGAGGCGGACGCGCCGTTCTTCTCGATCTCGGCGTCGGAGTTCGTCGAGGCGATCGTCGGCATCGGCGCCTCGCGCGTGCGCGACCTCTTCAAGCAGGCCAAGGAGGCCTCGCCGGCGATCATCTTCATCGACGAGCTCGATGCGATCGGGCGCTCGCGCGGCGCGAGCGCCGGCTTCGGCGGCGGCAACGACGAGCGCGAGCAGACGCTCAACCAGATCCTCACCGAGATGGACGGCTTCGAGTCCAACGTCGCGGTGATCGTGCTCGGCGCGACCAACCGGCCCGAGATCCTCGACGCGGCGCTGCTGCGCCCGGGCCGCTTCGACCGCCGCGTCGCGGTGCCGGCGCCCGACCGGGAAGGGCGCTCGAAGATCCTCGCCGTCCACACGCGCTCGCTGCCGCTGGCCGACGACGTCAACCTCGACCGGCTCGCCGCGACCACGCCCGGCATGGTCGGCGCCGACCTCGCCAACCTCGCCAACGAGGCGGCGCTGATGGCCGCCCGGCTGCGCCACGAGAAGGTCCCGATGGCCGACTTCACCGACGCGCTGGAGAAGATCGTGCTCGGCGCCCCGCGCGGCACCGTGCTCTCGCCCGACGGACCGCAGGCGCGTCGCCTACCACGAGGCCGGCCACGCGCTCGTGGGCATGCTGACCCCGGGCGCCGATCCGGTCCGCAAGGTCTCGATCATCCCGCGCGGCCAGGCGCTCGGCGTCACGTTCGCCGCGCCCGACGACGACCGCGCCAACTACGAGGAATCGTGGCTGCTGGCCAAGATCAAGGTCGCGCTCGGCGGCCGCGTGGCGGAGGAGATCGTGTTCGGCACGATCACGACCGGCGCGGAGTCCGACATCCAGCAGCTCACCCAGATCGCCCGCGGCATGGTCGGGCGCTGGGGGATGAGCTCCGCGATCGGCCCGATCGCCGTGCTGCCGCAGGACACCAACGGCCCGCTGCTGCCGGGCTCGCAGGGCGGCTCCGAGACGACCCAGCGGCTCGTCGACGACGAGGTCCGGCGGATCGTCGACGAGTCCTACGCCGAGGTGCAGCAAGCTGCTGACCGAGCATCGCGACCGGCTCGAGTCGCTGACCGAGGCGCTGCTGCGCGAGGAGACGCTCGACGAGGATCCCGCCTACGCGGCCGCTCAAGTTCCGCGCGAGTTTGCCGAGACAGGTGGACAGTCGGCGCTGGCAGCCTTCCAGGGCGAGCCGGCGCAGGCCTAGCACCGCAACTTCCGCGCCACGGCGCGGTTGAAGCGTAGGTCGTACACCGCTGAATCGCCCAGGCCCTGAGCCCGGGCGACCGGGGGACCCAGGTAGTCGGGGCGAATCGCCGGTCCGTCGAGACCGGTGTAGCGCAGGTCTTTCCAGCGCGAGCCCGTCAGCTCACCTCGGAGGCGGATCTGGAAAGCGAGATTCGAGGTCCCGAAACCATGCAGTCATCTCTGCCCGCTCGCGGGCGCAGCGTCGCGGTGGCGGCGCTGGCAGCGCTGCTGCTTGCTGCCGCAGCCGACGCGGGCGCCGACGACGGCGGCTTCTCAGCGGTCCAGGTAGCACCGATCGCAGCGCCGGCGCTCACCGCCTCGATCAACCCCGACGGTCGCACGGCGCTCGCACCCGCCGGCGCCCCGCCGGAGGTCGTCGCGGCGATCGCCGCCGCCAACCGGATCACGCGCAAGCCCTACAAGTGGGGCGGCGGCCACGGCCGCTGGCGCGACGCGGCTACGACTGCTCCGGCAGCGTGTCCTACGTGCTGCACGCGGCCGGCCTGCTGCGGCGAGCGCACGACTCGGGCGGCCTGATGTCCTACGGCTGGGCGCGGCAAGGGCGGCTGGATCACGGTCTACGCCAATCCGCGGCCACGCGTACATGAAGATCGCCGGACTGCGCTTCGACACCTCCGGGCGCGGCGAGGACGGGCCGCGCTGGCGGCTCGAGCCGGCGCAGTGCGCGCGGCTACGTCAAGCGCCACCCGTCGCGGCTCTAGTCGCCCCGGTGAGCCGGCGCCCACGCTGGACGCCGGTGTCGCCGCGCTCCAGCCGCTCGCGCACCGCCGCGTGCAGGCGCCCGCCGTCGTCGAGGTAGTCGCGCCACGAGCGTTGCGGGTCGTAGCCGAGCAGCCGCCGTGCCTTGGCGCTCGAGATCCCGCCGGGGCGCGGCTCGTCCGACGGCCGGATCGCGGGCGCGGCGTCGCCGTGGAAGCGGCGCGCGAGCTGCTCGAGCGACTCGTGCGACGCGATGTCGGGGGCGGCGATGTAGAAGACCTCGTGACCCGGCGTCGTCGCTGCGGCCGCCAGCCCGATCGCGTCCGCCAGGTCGTAGACGTCGGTGTAGGCCCAGAAGCCCTGCGAGACCGCCGGCTCGCGCAGCCACGGTCCGATGCCCAGCTCGTAGTTGCCCTCCCACTGGACCCATGACGGACGCAGCGACATGCAGCCGATGTCCGACAGCCGCACCGCCCTGTCCATGAGCTGCTCGCCGAAGTGCTTCGCGGTCGCGTACGGGTCCTGCGGGCGGACGGGATGCTCCTCGTCGACCGGGACGTAGTCGGGCAGCCATTCCCGCTCGGGGAAGATGAAGCCGGGCACCGTCTCGCTCGAGATGTTCACGAAGCGCGCGGAGCCCCACCGCACGGCGGCCTCGAGCGTGTTGAAGAGGGCCATGAGGTTGTTCTGGAACACGCGGTGCGGCGGGTTGCTCGTCGGATCGGGGATCGCTGCGGCGTGCACGACCGCGTCCTGTCCACGCACGACCGCGTAGGCGTCGCCGGCGTCGGTCAGGTCGGCCTGGATGTACGCGACGGCCTCGCTGCGCGCCTCGAACCTCGGCCGGCCGAGGTCGGTGGCGGTCACCTCGTGACCGATCTCGGTGAGCGTGGCGACCGCGGCGGCGCCGACCTTGCCGCGCGCACCCGTGACGAGGATTCTCACGCGAGGAACTCCAGCAGTGCCGCCGCGACCTCGGCGGGCGCCTCCTCGATGTCGTCGTGGGCGAACTGCATGACAAGGCCGCCTCCTACCCGTCCCGCCTGCTCGCCTCACGCCTGATCGCCCGGGCGTGGTCCAGCGACGCGGTGCGCAAGGCGCCGACCGGAATCGAACCGGTGTACACGGCTTTGCAGGCCGCTGCGTAGCCACTCCGCCACGGCGCCGGGGGGCAGCGCACATCCTAGGACGGACCCCCTTGCGCGTTGCTACGCTTGCGCCTCCCAGGGCGATTAGCTCAGCTGGGAGAGCGCCGCCTCGACAAGGCGGAGGTCACTGGTTCGAGCCCAGTATCGCCCATCGTCGTTGTTGAGGCTCCGAGCGTCAACCGCCGGACCGGTTGAGAGACTCGACGCATGGAACGCACCTATTCCGAGGCGTTGCGTCACGCACAGCAACGCCTCCGGACGAGTCGCCGGCCGGTCGGCGTTGCAGTGCGACGCTGCTGGTTCGAGGGCAAGGACGACGGGGCACGCGCGTCGGTCGTCATCACGAACGGCATCAATCACTGCGCTCCTGAGGGATCAGTGCTCGTCCCGCGCGTGTCCGAATGGGTCGAGACCGAGGCGATCGAAGAGGCGCTGGAAGCGCGTGCGATGTCCTATCCGCACTTGACCGCGATGCGCAATGTGGCCCACGAGGTCGACGAGGGGTCGATCGACCTCCACCTCCTGCTGGAGCAGATCTGGCTCACGAATCGCGCGGCGTGAGGGAATTGCGCCAGAAAGCTGCCGTCGCTGCGTTGACGATAGCGATGCCTGACTCGCCGACCTTCCTTGTGAGCTACGCCGCGGACTTGACCGATGACGATCGCGTTGCGCTCGACAGGCTGAGCTTCAGGCTCTACCCGCCCGGCTCGACGGCGTCGGACGTCTGGTTTCAACCTCAGCGGTCGACCTCCGCTCAGCTTCACGCTCGCCAGTGGACGCGGGTACAGGCGCGAGACAGCGAAGCAGCTGAACGGCTCGTCACCGAAGTGTTGGGTCGCCAGCCCGAGGGACTAAGTGCGTTCGCGGACGACATCAGCAACGGCTCCGCCGGTGTGACCGCCCGTGCATGGCGTCATCGGCGACGCCCTGGTCGGCTGACAAGCCGCGTCTAGCCAGGCGATCCCCAGCCGCCGAGCCTCAGGCCGGCTGAGCCGACTGCCTGCGTGAGGCGATCACGAGTGCGAGCGCCAGCTCGATCACCAGCGGCCCGGCCTGGCGCGTCGTCCTGGGCCAGCTGTGCCGCGAGCGCCGTGTGGACGTTGCCGTGGATGTGGTCGGCGCCGATCCGCTCGACGACCCCGTCGGCGTCGAGGATCGCGCGGACCTGCGCCTTGACGCCGGCGAGCCGCAGTTCGACGCCGTCGGCTTGCGTCAGCTCGTGGATCTCGTTCAGCTTCGCCGAGCCCTGCGAGTCGACGAAGTTCACCCCTTCGAGATCCAGCACGAGCGCGTGATCGGGCCGCGTGGCTTCGGCCAGCTCCCGGATGCGATCCTCGAGCGCCTCGGCGGTCGCGAAGAAGAGCGCGCCGTCCAACCGCAGGATCGCGATCCCCCGGAACGTCTCGTCGTCGGGGTTCCCGTCGAGGTCGCGGAACACATCGGTCCCGGCTTCGCGCCCCAGGAGTGGCATCGGCGGCCGCGTCGAGACGTAGACGAGCCAGACGAGCGAGAGCGCGACGCCGATCACGACGCCCGCCAGCACGCCCACGGAGAGCACGCCGATGATCGCCGCCGCGGCCACCCAGAAGTCGAAGCGGGTGACGCGGTACAGGCGCCGGAGCTCGGCCACGTCGATCATGCCGAACACCACCGCGTCGATGATCACGGCGCCGAGCACCGCCGTCGGGAGGTCGGAGAACAAGGGCGCGAGCACGAGCAGGGTGGCGACGACGAGGCCGCCGGTGACGAGCGAGGCGAGCGGCGTCCGCGCGCCGGACGATTCGTTCAGCGAGCTGGCCGACAGGCTCGTCGACACCGGCATCCCCTGGAAGATGCCGGCGCCGACGTTCGCCATGCCCTGGCCGACGGACTCCTGGTCGACGTCGATGCGGTACCGATGGCGTGCGGCGAACGCCCTGGCGTCGCCCGCCGTCTGGGAGAACCCGATCAGCAGCAGCGCGACGGCGGCGATGGCCACCGTCGCGACGTGATCGCCGACGAGCGTGAGGCTTGGGAGCTCGGGCGCCGGCAGCCCGCGCGGCACGTCCCCCACGAGTGCCACGCCCTGCTCACCGAGATCGAAGAGTGCCGAGGCGATCATTCCTCCCGCGACGAGCACGAGCGCACCGGGGACGGCGGGCGCCACCCGCCGCAGGCCGAGGATGAGCGCCAGCGCGGACACGCCGACCAGCACCGTCGTCGCGTGCACGTCGTCGAGCGATCGTGCCCACGACCCGAGCTCGCGCCATGCGCTGTCGCCCTCGGCCGACGTGCCGGTGAGCTTCGGCAGCTCGCCGATCACGACATCGACGGCCGCTCCGGCGAGGAAGCCCGTGACCACCGCCCTGGAGAGGAACTGCGCGATCCATCCCATCCGGAACACGGCGAGCAGGAGGAACAGCAGCCCGGTCGCCAGTGCGATCGCCGCCACCAGCTGGGCCGCGTCGTCGCCCGCGAGCCCGGCCACCGCCACGGCGCCGCCGGCGACGGCGGCAAGCGATGAGCTCGGGCCCGTGGAGATGTGCCGGGACGTGCAGAAGAGCGCATAGATGATCGCGCCCGCGGCAGCCGCGTAGAGCCCGTTCTGCAGCGGGACGCCCGCGATCCCGGCGTAGCCGAGGTTCTTGGGCACGATCAGCGCCGTGACGGCGACGCCCGCGGCGATGTCCCCCCGCAGCCATCGCCGGTCGTAGTCGAGGCAGCCAGCCGACCACGGGCAGGAGGCGCTGGACGCGCGTCACGGGCTCATGCTGCCGGCTCGGCCGCGATCAGCCCCGAGCGCACGGCGTCGCCCAACGCCCTATGGTCGAGCTCGTTCTGGCCGGCGTACGTTGCCGCGAAGCCGGCGATGGCGCGGTCGAACATTCTCCCCCCACCGAGGTAGGACGCGATCGCGACCCGGTCCCCCGTGCGCGCGTGCGCGCGCGCAAGGGTCCATGCGCAGAGCCCGCCGTAGACCGTCAGGCGGGCCGGCGACATCTGTTCGACTTCAGCCCCGAGCTTCCAATCCCAGAGCTGCCGCACGTAGTAGTCGCGGGGCGTCCCGTCGATCCCGTCGGCACGCAGCCAGCCGAGGAAGATGTCGCCATCGACCTGCATGAGCCGCTGGCCCTGGACGACGCGCTGGCCGTGATTGCGCGCCGTGCTCTGGCCGGTGTAGGGCTCGAGGACTGAGCGCCCGGCCTGCTTGACCTGGAGGAACAACGGGTCGTCGTCGTCGCGCCCGGTGAGCAGGACGATCCAGGTTCGCGTTCCCACGCTTCCGATCCCGCCGACCCTCCGCGCCATGTGCCGATAGCGGTACGCCTCGAGCAGGTGCCGCCGCTCGACGGGCAGGCTGCGACGGTACACGCGCAGCATCGTGCGCATCTCCGCTTCGACCGCCTCGCTCGACGTGCCCGGGAACAGCTCCTCGAACGGCATGATCCGCGGCGGTCGCGGGACGATCCGCAGCTGTCCGTCGACGCGGGCGGTCAGCTTCGTCATCGCGCGCGAGGTGGTCCTTGGCGGACGCGCCCGCGATCCGCCGCTTGAATGCCGTGCGCTCGCGCCGGCTGACCTGATCGCCTGCGTGACTGAGCAGGCGCGCCACGTCGAGCCGGGCGTACCAGAGCTCGACGTTACGCAGCGCCGCGAACTCCCGCATCGCCTCGCGATACGAGCGCACCGAAGCCTCGACGGCCTGCTGGTTCTGCTTCGCCGTCAGGCCGAGCTCGCGGCCCGCGATCGCGATGCTCGCCGCGAGCCGCTTGACGTCCCATTCCCAGGGACCGCGCGCCGTCTCGTCGAAGTCGTTCATGTCGAACACGAGCTCGCGATCGGGTGCGGCAAAGCCGCCGAAGTTCGACAGGTGCGCGTCGCCGCACAACTGGACGGAGATGCCGGAATGCGGTGTCTCGCGCGAGGTCGGCGGCCATCAGCGCGGCCGTACCGCGGAAGAATGCGAACGGCGACTTGAGCATCCGGCCATGGCGGATCGGGACGAGCTCCGGTTCCCGCCCTGCTGCCTGCTCCAGCAGCAGATCGACCGGTCCCACCCGCTGGCCCGAAGGCTGCCATGCGGCGTGGTCGCTCCTGCGCACGCGTCCTCGCGCCGCCTTGCCGCGGGCGGAGCGCTCCTCCACGGACGGATGCGCGATGCGCTTGGGCGGACCGCCGCCGCGGCGCACATTCGGGTCTCGCACGGTGGCTGTGGTCATCGTCTAATGCCACCGTGCCGCCCGCACCGTGACAATGGTGCGCGCCGGTGGAGCCGCATGATGCCTGCACGGTCAGAGGAGCGGCGAGATCGCCGCGAACGCCGCGGCCTCGATCCGCTCCCGTGCCCCGGTCATGCGCCGGCCGGCGCTGGACTCTGCGATCGCCGGGGTCGCGAAGCGCTCCTCGAACTGGGCCGCAAGGGCGGGCGAGCGAACGAGCAGGTCGATCTCCATGAAGCGCTTGAGGCTCCACGCGTCGAGGTTGCACGTGCCCGCGAGCACCTCCTCGCCGTCTCGTGCGAACGCCTTGGCATGCAGCATCGCCGGGTGGTCGAAGATGCGCACGCCCGCGTCGAGCAGCGCCGCGTGGTGGTGATGCTGCGCGGCCGCGCAGGGCCAGTTGTTCGCGTTCCCGGGCAGAACAGCCGCACGTTCACGCCTCGGCGTGCGGCACCCTCGATGCGCCGGACCATGCTGCGGTCGGTGAGGTAGGGGTTGACCACGTCGAGCCGCTCTCGCGCGGTGTCGAGCAGGTGGGCGATCGCCGTCGTGATCGGCCGGTAGCGCCCCGGGGCGTTGTGGAGGACACGTGCCGGGACGGCGTTCGGGTCCTCCTCGTGGTCGGGGTACGGCGCGTCGAGCTGGTGCGCCGGCACCGTCCCACCGAGCCAGCGGAAGGTCGCGACGAACACGAGCTGCAGCTGGCCGGCGACGGGCCCGCTCACCCGCACGAACAGGTCGTGGAAGCGGCCGTCGTGGAAGTGGTCCTCGATCCCGGCGCCGCCGACCCACCCGATCCGGCCGTCGACGATCACGAACTTGCGGTGATCGATGTGCCCGAGCTGCTCAACCGTCCAGCGAGCCTCATCGCCGCCCGCGGCGGGCTGCGGCGACGCACGGAGCCGCATCGCGCGCACCACGCGTACCTCGACGCCGCCTGCCAGGAGCCGCGCGTAGAAGTCGCGGCTCTTGCCATCGGGGCCGGAGCCGCGCGCATCGATGACGACGCGGACCGCAACGCCCGCAGCGGCCTTGGCGAGCAGCAGGCTTGCGAACTGGTCGCCGATGATCCCCGGCCGGAAGCCGAACTGGTTGATGTGCACCGATGATGTCGCGCCCTCGATGTCGCGCAGCATCGGCGGGTAGAACCCGCGGCCCGAGACGTAGATGTCAGCGGTCGATGCCGTCGACTCCGCGAACGCGAGTGCGAGGTCGCCCATCCGGACCGGCGAGCGGGCGAGCCGCTCGGCGCGCGCGCGCATGTCTCCAGCGGGCGGCGGGATGTCGGTGCTCATGCGGCCGGCCCCTCCGGGTGCTCGATGGGTGGAGTGCCGGCGTCGGTGCGTCGCGCACGCCCGGGCCGCTCGCCGGCCGCGGGTGAGCCCATAGGAGGTTGAAGACGACCGCGAGCGCGGCGATCGCGAGGATCGCGACGAAGGTCGCCGGCTCGTTCCGCGCCGTGTCGATGGCGAAGAACACGAGCACGGCCGCCGTGACGGCGATCGCCGCGAGCACGACGGCGGCGTTCGCGCCGGTGTCGGCGCGCCGGCGGTATCCCGCGATGGCGACGAGCAGGAACACGCAGAGCGCGACGGCGCTTCCGACGGATGCGATCGCCGAGAGGTCGACGACGTTGGACACCACGAGCACGACACCGGCCGTGACGAGCAGACCCATCGGCGCGCCGCGCCGGGTCTGACGGCCGAGGAACGCCGGGAACTGCCCGACCCCCGCGAGCGTCCGCGTGAGACCGACGGAGGCGTACAGCGACGCGTTCGCCGACGATGCGGTGGCGAGCATCGCGGCGATGGCGATCATGACGAAGCCGGCGTCGCCGAGCACGGGGCGCGCCGCCTCGGCGATCGCCGTCTCGCCGTAGCCGATGACCTCGGTCGACCGTGAGCGTGCCGAAGACGCCGAGCGCGACGAGGACGTAGAGGGTCGCGGTCACGGCCAGCGACCCGTACATGGCCTTGGGCAGCCCGCGCGCCGGGTCGGCGAGATCGCCGGCCGCGAACGTGATCACGCTGAAGCCCAGGTAGGCGAAGAAGGTCAGCGCGACGCTCGAGACGATGTCCGAGGCGGCGGGGTAGCCGTCGAAGGCCAGCAGGTCCCAGTCGACGTCGGGCAGGGTCGCGGCGATGAAGACCACGAAGACCGCGAGCAGCGCGATGACGATGACCGACTGCGCCCGGTCGACGATGCTCGAGCCCACGACGTTGATGGCCAGCACGGCGAGGACCATGGCCGTCGTGAAGACGTTGTCCCAAGCCGGCCCGGCGTCGTCGCCGATGAACAGCGACGTGGCGTAGCTGCCGAACGACACGGACACCATCGAGCAGACGATCACGATCGCGGACATGTACCCGAGCCATGACGCGATCCCGACCAGGCGGCCGTTGCCGTACCCCTCGACGAGGTAGGCGATGATCCCGCCGGAGGACGGGAAGCGCACGCCGAGCTTGACGACCGCGTAGCCGAGCAGGCCGGCGACGACGCCGGCGAGCAGGAACGACAGCCAGACGGCCGCACCCGCCACCGCGCCGGCCTCGCCCAGGAGGGCGAAGATGCCGGCGCCGACCATCGCCCCGATGCCGAGGAACGCGGCGCCGGAGACGCTCATGGCGCCGGCCTTCTGCTCGCTCTCGGGCGTATCGGTCATGCTGGCCGAGACCGGCGCCGCATGCTCAGATCCCGAAGATCGCGACGATCGCGATGCCGGTCAGCGCGGTGCTGATCCAGGCGATCTGCAGGGGCAACTGGAACGAGTGGTCGATGACGCGCTTGCCGAGCGTCGTGGTGCCCGTCTTGTCGGCCTCGGCGGCGGCGATCTGCGTGCCGTTCGCCGGCAGGAACAGCACGCCGACGACAGCCGTCCACATCGCGATCATGTAGCCGCCGCCGATCCCGAGCGCCAGGCCCAAGGCCGGGCGATCGTCGTCAGCTCCTCGAAGCGCTGCCAGAACGCACCAGGCTCCAGCCCACTCAACACCGAACTCTCGATGGCCATCGTGGTGGTTCTCCTCGTCCGGGACCGAGCGGGCGCAGCATTCACGACGGTATTCGCTCCGGCAAGGTGGAGCACCGGTATCTCGCCCGGGGTGCAGCCACCACCACAGCGAGCATCGAGCTGCGGTGCCCGCAAACGCGAAGCTGCACGAGCTAGTTCGACCCGGACGCGCGCTCGCACGCGCCTTGGTCGTGTCGGGCCGGCCAAGCGCGCTCCTTCGCCGGGCGGCGGGGCCGCGGTTGCGTCGCTGGGGTGCCCGGCGTACAGTCGTGCTCCATTCGGGAGCCTTGGTTTCGGAGCGGCTGACCGTTGTACTCGCTGGGATCACGGGCGGAGCGCGTCGGGACCGGTCCGCCACAACAATGGGAACGTCCGGATTCCGGCACCCGGGGAGCGGTCGATGAGGACGGAGAGCGCCGCTGAGCTGGGGCCGCTTGCTGAGGCGAAGCTTGCCGCGCCGCGGCAACGCTCAGGGCTGGTTGCGCGGCCGCGGATCATGCAAGTCCTCGACGCCGGCGCTGATGCGGCGCTGACGCTCGTGGCGGCACCGCCCGGCTTCGGGAAGTCGACCGCGGTGCGCGAGTGGTGCGCGACCCGCGGCGAGCCCTTTGCCTGGGTGACGCTCGACGCCCGTGACAACGATCCAGTCCGGCTATGGACCTACATCGCGACCGCAGTCGACCGGATCTGCCCGGGCCTCGGCCGGAGGACGCTCGGGCAGCTCGGGGTGACGGCGGATGTGAGCGGTCCGCTCGATGAGTTGCTGAACCGGATCGCAGGCTACGGGACTGAACTGGTGATCGTGCTCGACGACTTGCAGACCGTCACCGACCGGGAGACGCTGGAATCGATCGACTACGCACTCGCGCATCTCCCCGCGAACGCACGCCTGATCGTGATCGCGCGCATCGACCCGGCGCTCGGGCTGGCGAGGCTGCGTGCCGGTGATGCGCTCGCAGAGCTGCGCGCGGACGATCTCGCGCTCACGGTCGCCGAGTCGCGTGAGCTGCTCGTCGACCGCGGCAAGCTCGCCCTCGGCGATGACGAGATCGAGCTGCTGCACGAACGCACGGAAGGATGGCCCGCTGCGCTCGTGCTCGCGATGCTCTGGCTGCGGCGCGTACCCGATCTTCCCGCCGCCGTCCGTGAGTTCGGCGGAGATCAGCGCTTCGTCGCCGACTATCTCCTCTCCGAGGTCATCGGGTGGCTTGACCCCGAAATCCGCTCGTTCGTCCTGCGCGTGTCCGTCCTCGGCCGGTTCACGGCGGAGCTCTGCGACGGCGTCTTCGACCGCTCGGATTCGGGGTCGCTGCTGGCCGAGCTCGAGCACTTCGACCATTTCCTGGTGCGGACGGAGCGCGGCGGTTGGTATCGCGTGCACTCGCTGCTCGCGCAGCTCGCCGAACTGCAACTGACCGCGCACGAGCCAGGCGCCGTGGCGGAAACCCATCGGCGCGCGGCCCGGTGGCTGCGATCCAAGGGGCTGGCGGTCGAGGCTGTCGACCACGCCATCGCCGCCGGCGACCACGAGCTCCTCGCCGAGCTGCTGGTGGGGCACCACCTGATGCTGATCCGGAGCGGCGGCGCCCGGACGCTGCTGCGCTGGGTCGGGACGCTGCCCGCCGAGCTGGTCGTCGCGCATCCAGAGCTCGCGGTGGGTGCGGCGACGGCGGCGACGATGATCGGGCAGGCCGTCGAGCGGCGGCGGCTGCTGCACCTCGCTCGCCGCGCGGAAGCCGAGTATCCCGAACGCTGCACCCCCTACGTCCATGCGGTGGCGGCCATGGTGCGCGCGGCGGCGGTCGACACCGATGTCGCGGAAGCCGTCCGCGAAGGCCGCCGCGCGGTCGCGATCGCGGAGGCCGAGGCGGATCCAGCGCTCGTCGCGGCACTGGGCGGTTATGCCCGCGCGCTCTATCTGGCGGGCGACGTCGACGCCGCATGGGCGGCGGCGCTCCGGGCGATCGAGCACCCGGATGCCCCGCGCCGCGTCCCCGGCCATGCGTTCGCCCGGTCGACGCTTGCGCTCGTCGCCGCGGAGCGTGGACGGGTGGAGACGGCGCGGAACCACGCCGCCGTCGCACGGTCGCTCGTCGGCGCGATCGGCAGCAGCCGAAGTTGGCTTGGCGCCAATGCGTCTGCAGCGACAGGACTGGTGTACGCGTACGAGGGCGATCTCGGCGAGGCGGAGCGGGAGCTCGCGTCGGCAGAGCACTTCTTCCGCGACGAGGTGACGACCGTCCATCAGGCGTGGCTGCTGCTCCTGCTCGCCCGGGTCCGCTGTCGTCGCGGGCGGCTCGGTGACGCCGAGGCGACGCTCGAGTCGGCACGCGAGGCGATCCGCGAGCTCGCGGATGCGGGGCGCGTTCCGTGGCTCGCGGCCGATGTCGCCCGGGAGCTGGCGGAGGCACAGAGCCGCGCCGCCGTCGGCGAGCTGCTGGCCCCGCCGAGCCCCGCCGAGCTCACGGTGCTCCGCCTGCTCGACACCGACCTGTCGGTGCGGCAGATCGGTGAGGAGCTGTTTCTGTCAGCGAACACCGTCCGCACGCACAAGCGCTCGCTCTACCGCAAGCTGGGAGTGAACTCGCGCGCAGAGGCGGTCGCGCGCGCAGGCGTCCTCGGGTTGATCGGCAATCGGATTCACCCAGGTGAATAAGGCGATCCGATGGCGACGCGGGCGAGGAGACCTGCGACGGTCGTTGAGTGACCCGTCGTTCGTATCTCCTGACGATCGAAGGTGAGCTGGGAGAGCTCGCTCGCGAGGTCTTCGAGGGAGCATCCGTCAGGACCGAGCGCGGGAACACGGTCGTCGTGGTCCGCGATCAGGCAGAGCTGTTCGGTCTCGTGCAGCGGATCTCGGACCTCGGCCTGACGATGCTCAGCGTGTCACGGACCGACGAGCCGGTGCGTCCCGGCGCCCGGACGGCCCGTTCGCAATCACCTGGGTGAACCGCCCGGCTCCGCCCCCTCGGCGGACAACGCCCCCGTAGGTTCGCGCCGAGAGTCCGCGAGCAGGAGGGATCGCATGGCGTCTATGGATGTTCCCGCCGACCGGCCGGTCGGCGCGCCGGCGGCGAGGGCGTCGGTGGCCAAGCCGACGTACATCACGTGGGTCACGCTGGCGTTCATGACGACCGCGTCGGTGGCGAGCCTTCGCAGCGCGCCGACGATGGCGGTCTACGGCCTGACGTGCGTGTTCCTCTACGTCGTGCCGGCGATCATCTTCCTGCTGCCGCAGTCGCTGGTGGCGGCCGAGCTGGCGTCCGGCTGGACGGGCGGCGTGTTCCGCTGGGTGAGCGAGGGACTCTCGGCCCAGTGGGGCCTGCTCGCCGTCTGGTGCCAGTTCGCGATGACGATCTTCTACTACCCGACGCTGCTCGGGTTCGTGGCCAGCACGCTCGCTTTCGTCTTCAACCCCGACCTCGCCGACAACGGCGTGTACACGGGCATCGTCATCGTGGTCGTGTTCTGGCTCGGTGTGTTCATGTCGGCGCGCGGGGGCACGGGCGGCATCGCCAAGCTCGCCTCCAGCGGCCTGCTGATCGGGACGCTGATCCCTGGCGCGCGTACTGGTCGTCCTCGGCGTCGTCTACCTGCTGCAGGACAACGCGTCGGCGGCGCCGATGGACGCCGACCACCTGATCCCGCAGTGGACCGGGATCGCGAGCCTGGTGCTGATCGTCAACAACTTCCTCTCCTACTCGGGCATGGAGATGAACGCCGTGCACGTGGGGTCGCTGAGCGATCCCAAGCGCGAGTTCCCACGGGCGATGTTCTTCGCCTGCGGGCTCGTGCTGCTGATCTTCATCCTGCCGGCGCTGGCCATCAGCTGGGTGATCCCGGCCGAGGAGCTCAGCCTCACGGCGGGCGTGATGCAGGCCTTCGACGCCTTCTTCGCCTACTTCGACCTGCAGAAGCTCGTGCCGATCGTCGCCATCGCACTGGTCTGCGCGTCGGCGGGCGGGATGCTGACGTGGCTCGCCGGCCCCTCGAAGGGACTGCTGCTGATCGCCCGGCGCGAGGGGTACCTGCCGCCGTTCTTCCAGCAGCAGAACGAGAACGAGTTCCCGGTCAACATCCTCGTCGTCCAGGGCGCGATCACGACCGTCATCGCACTGCTCTATGCACTCGTCCCGTCGGTGTCGAGCGCCTACTGGATCCTCAGCGTGATGACGACGCAGGTGTACCTGATCGTCTACCTGCTGATGTTCGTCGCCGCCGTCAACCTGCGCCGCACGCAACCTGACGTCGAGCGCGGCTACCGGGCACCGGCGTTGAAGTTCATGTGCGTCGTCGGTTTCCTCGCCTCGGCGGCGGCGATCCTGATCGGGTTCGTGCCGCCGTCGCAGTTCGAGAACGGCAGCGACGCGGCGTACATCGGGCTGATCCTGGCCGGCACCGTGCTGCTCGGCCTGCTCCCGCCGTGGCTGTTCTTGAGGTTCCGCAAGCCGAGTTGGAAGACGGCGAATCGGAGGTGACGTCATGAGCGCACTCCCACCCCCACCGGCCGCGCCTGAGCAGTCCTCGTCCTCCGACGGCCTGGGCTTCACCTACTGGATCATCGGCGGCCTCCTCCTCGTCCTCTGTGTCATCGGCCTCATCACCTACAGCGGCGAGCGCGAGACCCGCGAGGCGCAGGACAAGGCGGCGGAGCTGACGCAGAAGCTCGAAGCGGCCGGGCTGCGCGCGCCTGACCCGGACATCCTGGTACGCACGCTCGGCAGCGACGGCGGCAACGTCTGCGACAACCCGGCCACCGCACTCGGCCGTGCGAACCTGCTCGCGCAGCTGACCAACGGCGCGTCGCACGTCGGGCAGCGGCCGGTGATCGTCGACCGGCGTGTCTTGCAGGGACAGGCGCTGATCCTCGAGACCTACTGCCCCGACGTGCTGGAGGAGTATCGGGAGAAGTTCGACGAGCTCAAGACCGATGACGTGCTGAAGGACTGATGGCCGCGGCGCCCGACCGTCCGGCAGCACGCGGCGTGCTGGTCGCCGCGTGCGTCTCGGCGCTGGTCGTCAACGCGAACACGTCGGCGGTGACGATCCTGCTGCCGGCGATCAGCAAGGACGTCAATGCGCCGGTCGACGAGCTCCAATGGGCGGTCACGGGCTACTCGCTGGTCGGCGCGGCGGTGATCGTGACCTCGGGCGCGCTGGGCGACATCTTCGGCCGCCGCAAGGTGTTCCTCGGCGGCCTGGCGCTGTTCATCGCCTCGTGCGCGTTTATCGCACTGTCGACGAGCGCCACAGGCGTGATCGCCGGGCGGATGATCCAGGGCGCGTCCGGCGCGACGATCCTCGCCTGCGGCATGAGCCTGCTCTCGGTCGCGGCCTCCGGCGCCGGGCAGCTGAAGGCGATCACGTTGTGGGGTGCCGCGTCCGCGGCCGGCGGCGCTCTCGGCCCGCTGCTGGGCGGCGTGCTGGTCGACACGACGGGCTGGCAGGGCCTGTTCTGGATCGACGCGGCGATCGCCGCTGCCTGTATCCCGCTGACCCTGAGCAGCGTGGCGGAGTCGAGCGATCCGGACAAGCCACGCTCGATCGACTACGCCGGCACCGTGCTGGTCGCACTGACGCTCGGGCCGGTGATCCTCGCGCTCAGCGAGGGCAGTGACTGGGGCTGGACGTCCGCCGCGACGCTCGGCTGCCTGGCGCTCGCACTCGTGGCCGGTGTCGCCTTCGTGACGGTCGAGCGGCGGGTCGCGGCGCCACTCGTCGACCTCCACCTGCTGCGCAACCGGGTGCTCGTCGGCGCCACGCTGGCGATCCTGATCGTCGCGGGCACGATCAACGGGCTGATGTACGTCCTGAGCCTGTACTTCCAGGACCCCGCAGGGCTCGGGCTGAGCGCCTTCGAGGCAGGGCTGGCCACGCTGCCCGCGGCCGCCGCCATGATCGCGATCACCCCGGCCATCGCGCCGCTCGCGGCCAAGCTCGGCGGGGCACGGGCCGTCGTCATCGGCTTCGGCCTTGCGACCGTCGGCTTCGCGGCACTGACGTTCGTGCAGGCATCGTGGGAGTACTGGGTGTTCCTCGCTCCGCTCGTCGGGCTGTCGATCGGACTCGGCATAGCCAACGGGCCGGCATCCTCGGGCTCCACGTCGTCCGTGTCGGCCGACGAGGTCGGCCAGGCCTCCGGGATCTCGAACATGTCGCGCTACGTCGGCGCGGCGGTCGCCGTCGCCGCCGTCGCGACGGTCAACAGCACGGTCGCGGTGGACCACCGGGAAGCGGGCGACTCGGCGTCAGAGGCGCTGGCAGCCGGCCTTGCGAGCTCCGCGCTGCTGATGGCGATCCTCTCCGCCGCGGGCGTCCTGCTCGTCGGGCTGATGCGGCGCCAGAAGATCGCCCGGTCACGCGCGGTCGACCGCGCGGCCGCGGCCGCGATCACGACCCACACGATTCCCCTACAACCCGCTTCCTCATGAGAGAAAGGAGCCATCGTGCCGGTTGACGCACTGCGACCCGCGGTCCACGCGCTGATGGACCGCGCGAAGGCCGACCTGGCCGAGCTGGTGGCCTTCAAGTCGGTCGCCGACGCCAAGCAGTACCCGCCCGAGGAGTGCGAGAGGGCGGCGCAGTGGGTCGTCGAGGCGTTCGCCGAGGTCGGCCTGCAGGACGTGACGATGTCCCTGACGCCGGACGGCAGCCATTGCGTCCACGGCTACGCGCCAGGCCCTGAGGGGTCGCCGACGGTGCTGCTGTACAGCCACTACGACGTGCAGCCGCCGCTCGGCGAGGACCTGTGGACCGCGCCGATCTGGGAGCTCACCGAGCGCGACGGCCGCTGGTACGGGCGCGGCTCGGCCGACTGCAAGGGCAACATCGTCATGCACCTCACGGCTCTGCGCGCGCTGCAGCAGGCCAACGGCGGCGGCTTGCCGTGCGGCGTGAAGATCATCTGCGAGGGGTCGGAGGAGCAGGGCACGGGTGGCCTGGAGGAGTTCGTGCCGCCCAACGCCGACCTGCTCAGGGCGGACACGATCCTCGTCGTCGACACCGGCAACTTCGCTGTGGGTGTGCCCACGTTGACGACCACGCTGCGCGGGATGACGAGCGTCGACATCAAGCTCACCGGGCTGGGCAGCGCGATGCACTCCGGCATGTTCGGCGGGCCGGCGCCCGACGCCCTGCTCGGCCTGATCCAGGTGCTCGCGACGCTGCACGACGAGCATGGCAACACGACCGTCGACGGGCTCGACGCGACTCAGACCTGGACAGGCGTCGAGTACTCGGCCGAGCAGTTCCGCGCGGACGCCAACGTGCTCGACGGCGTCGAGCTGATGGGCGACGGCACTCCCGCCGATCTGTTGTGGGCGCGGCCATCTGCGACCGTGATCGGGATCGACGTCCCGCACGTGATCGGCTCGTCCGCGGCGGTGCAGGCATCGACCGCCGCGCGCGTGAGCCTGCGGCTACCGCCGGGCGTCACCGGCCAGGCCGCCCAGGACGCGCTCGTGGCGCACCTGCAGTCGCGCGTCCCGTGGGGCCTGCACTGCGAGATCGAGCGCGTCGCGATGGGCGACCCGTTCGTCGGCTCGCTCGACGGCCCCGCCTTCGACTCGCTGAAGGCAGCGATGGAGGAGGCGTTCGAGAAGCCGATGCAGACCGAGGGCCAGGGCGGCTCGATCCCGCTCTGCAACGTGCTCGCCGAGACCTACCCCGACGCCGAGATCTTCCTCATGGGCGTCGAGGAGCCGAAGTGCCTCATCCACGCTCCCAACGAGAGCGTCGACCCGACGGAGATCGAGCACCTGGCACTGGCCGAGGCGCTCTTCCTCGAGAACTACGCGCGGGCGCGCCGATGACCCGCCCGTTCACGACCGAGGACTTCGCGCGGCGACTCGAGCGCGCGGCGCGGCAGGCGGCGGACGCCGACCTGACCGGCGTGCTCGTGACGCCCGGGCCCGACCTCCTGTACCTGACCGGCTACGCGCCGATCGCCATCACCGAGCGCATCACGATGCTCGTCGTGCCCGCCGCGGGCGAGCCGGCCATGATCGTGCCGATCCTCGAGCGGCCCGACGCCGCGGCCTCACCCGCCGCGGGCGCGCTGTCGCTGCACGACTGGACGGACGGGGACGACCCCTACGCGGCGACGGCGGCGCTGCTGCAGCCGGACGGCCGCTACGCCATCTCGGACCCGGCATGGGCGATGCATCTGCTCGGGCTCCAGCACGCGCTGCCCGCGTCGAGCTATATCGCGATGACGAACGCGCTACCGATGCTGCGCGCGGTCAAGGGCGACGACGAGCTCGAGCGGCTGGCCGTGGCAGGCGCCGCGGCCGACGCGAGCCTCGAGGAGATCGTCGGCGTCCAGTTCGCGGGGCGCACCGAGCGCGAGGTCGCCGCCGATCTCGCCGGCTTCCTGCGCAAGCACGGGCACTCGCAGGTCGATTTCACGGTCGTGGGCTCCGGGCCGAACGGCGCCAACCCGCATCACGAGATGGGTGACCGGACGATCCAGGAAGGCGACATGGTCGTGCTCGACTTCGGCGGCCTCAAGAACGGCTACGGGTCGGATACGACGCGCTGCGTGCACGTCGGCGAGCCGACCGACGAGGAGCGCGAGGTGTTCGAGATCGTCCTCCGCGCGCAGCAGGCGGGCTTCGAGGCGGTACGCCCCGGGGTCGCCTGCCAGGAGGTCGACCGCGCCGCGCGCAAGGTGATCGCCGACGCCGGCTACGGCGAGTACTTCATCCACCGCACCGGCCACGGCATCGGGCTCACGACCCACGAGCCGCCCTACATGATCGAGGGAGAGGAACGGCTGATGGAGCCCGGGATGTGCTTCTCGATCGAGCCCGGCATCTACCTCCCCGACCGCTTCGGCGTGCGCATCGAGGACATCGTGACGGTCACCGAGGACGGCGGCCGCCGCCTGAACAACACCAGCCACGAGCTGCGGATCGTGTCCTGAAGGCGGACGCGGGCGACGTCCGGGCACTGCTGCTCAGCCTCGGTGCCGCGCTCACGATGAGCGACGACGCCGTGAGCCTGATCCAGGATCGCCTGCGCGCGGTCGCCGCCGCCTACGGCTATCCACACGCGCGCATCAGCCTGTTCCCGACGCTGATCATCGTCGCGCTGCGCGAGGGCGATCCGGCCACCGTCAGGACCATCGACAGCGTCCGCCTGCTCCGGCTCGACCAGGCGTCCGAGGTCATCGCCGTCGCCCGCCGCACCGAGCGCGCCGAGCTCGCACCCGCGGAGGCGCTGGCCAAGCTGCGCGAGATCCTGGCCTCGCGCCCGCGGTTCGGGACGACGGCCTTCATCGCATCGCACGGCGTGCTGACGATCGGCCTCGGCCTGGTGATCCAGCCGGCGGCGGTGGAGCTGGGGGTGTATGCGGCGCTCGGGGTCCTCGTCGGCGCCATGAAGGCCTGGGCGCAGCGGCGCGGTGCCACCGGCTATCTGCTCGCCGTCGTCGCGGCCGCCGTGGTGTCGGCGATCGCGTTCCTCAGCCAGGGCGGCGACGACGCCGCCTCGCTGCGGCTGACGATCCCGCCGCTCGTCACCTTCCTGCCGGGCGGGCTGCTGACGATGGCGACCGTCGATCTCGCGATGGGCGAGACGATCACGGGCGCCAGTCGCTTCGTCGCCGGGCTGCTGCAGCTGGCGCTGCTGGCGATCGGCATCATCGTCGGCGCCGAGCTCGTCGGCGACCCCAGCTCCGGCCCGGTTGCGGGCAGCGCCGACACGCTCGGCTCCTGGGCGCCGTGGGTCGGCGTCGCGATCTTCGGACTCGGTATCTACGTCCACAACTGCGCGCCACGCGGATCGCTGGGCTGGCTGCTCGTGGTGCTCTTCGCGGCCTGGGCCGGACAGCTGGCCGGCGAGCGCATCCTCGACCCGACGCTGAGCGGCTTCATCGGCGCCGCCGTCATGGTGCCGGTCGCCCACCTCGTCGCCCGCGCCGCGAACGCACCACCGGCGCACGTGATGTTCCTGCCCGCGTTCTGGCTGCTGGTGCCGGGAGCGATCGGGCTGATCGGCATCACCGAGATCGTCGGCGAGAACGCGGACGCGGGCTCGGAGAACTTCGTCAGCGCGCTCGTGTCGGTCCCGTCGATCGCGCTCGGCATCCTCGTCGGCACGATGATCGTGCGGGCGGTCAAGGCGCTCGGGGCCGGTTCGCGTTCACCTGGGTGAATCGGCCCGCTTGCGCCCGGCGCGGGCGGGTGGCCGCGTACGCTCGCGCCGTGGCGGAGGTCGACACAGGCAACGGCGGCGTCGCGCCGCCCGCCCGGCACCGGCCCTGGGGCTGGATTGCCGCATGTGTGCTGCTCGTGCTCATCGCCGGCGGGCTCACGATCTGGGCGCTCGGCCTCCAGGGCGATCTCGACGACCAGCGTGACCAGACCGCTCAGGCCCAGCAGGAAGCGGAGCAGGCCGGCAACGACGTCGAGGCGCTGGCAGGTCAGGTCGACGAGATCAGCCAGGCGGTCAGCGATGCCGGCGACCAGCTCTCGCAGGCCGGTGCTGACGCGGAGCAGAACGTCCAGCAGGCGCTCGACGAGCTTGGCCCGAAGCTGGAGTCGCTGAAGGGCCAGGTCGCAGAGGCCGTCGAGGACGCGGGCGCGTCGCAGGACAGCAGCGCACCCTGACGAGCCGCGATCGCACCGACTAGCGGATGTCCGCCGAACGTCCGACAGCCTTCGTCTCGACTGGAGAGCTGCCGTCACCCGAGCGAGTCCGCACGCTCATGGACTATGCGCATGAGCGGTTCGCCTCGATCGACGACGGCCGCCCGTCGCAGACCTACCCGGCACTCGCTCGAGCAGCTCCCGAGCTCTTCGGGATCTGCGTGGTCGGAGCCCGCGGCGGCATCTACGGCGTCGGCGACGACGAGGTCGAGTTCACGATCATGAGCGTTGCAAAAAGCCGTTCGTCTTCGCGTTCGTCTGCGAAGCGCTCGGCCCGGAGGATGTGAGGCGCAGAATCGGGCTCAATGCGACCGGTTTGCCGTTCAACTCGCTGACGGCCATCGAACAGGGCGACGGAGGGCGAACGAACCCGATGGTGAACTCCGGAGCGATCGCCACGACGAGCCTCGCGCCGGGCGCGACGAGCGACGAGCGATGGCGCTTCATCGCGGATGGCCTGTCGCGCTTTGCGGCCCGGCAACTCGCCCTCGACGAGGAGGTCTACCAGACATCAGGGGACTGGCTTTACGACGTCGGCCTCCCGGGGAAGAGCGGGATCGGCGGAGGAATCATCACCGTCGCCCCCGGCAAGGGTGGGCTGGCAAGCTTCGCGCCTCCGCTCGACGCGGCGGGTAACAGCGTGCGCGGACAGCTTGCCACTCAGTTCTTGTCGCGCGCGCTCGGGCTGGACATCTTCATGTCACGGGCCGAGGCGGTCCGTTCGCGTTCACCTGGGTGATTCGGCCCGCCTCCGTCACGCCGCGCGGGTGGCGGCGTACGTTTGCCTCGTGGCGGATGCCGCGACAGGCAACGGCGCCGCGGCGCCCGGCTCCGGCTCGCGGCGCCACAGCCGTTGGGTCTGGGTCAGCGCGCTGCTGGCTCTCGTCGCCGCCGGCCTGACGATCTGGGCGCTCACGCTCAGGTCGGATCTCGACAACGCACAGCAGGACCTCGACGCGACGGCACAGCAGCTGGCGAGTACGCAGCAGGAGCTCGAGACGACGAAGCAGGAGCTCGCGACCACGCAGCAGGACGCCGACGACCTCCGGTCCTCCCAGCGCAGGCGTGCCGGCGCCGCCCTGGTGACCGGAAAGGTGGTCTACGACGAGTTCGCCGAGCAATTGGGGGCGGCGCACGATGAGCTCGCCGCGACCCAGCAGGACGTCGAGGACGCTCAAGAGGCAGCGACGCAGGCCGAGCAGGATGCGGCAGCGGCCAAGCAGGAGGCTGCCGACGCCGGCACGGAGACGGACAAGGCCAAGGCCGAGGCGAAGCAGGCCAAGGCCGAGTCACGGGCCGCCCGGTCCAGGGCCGAGGCCGTGCGGGGCTGCGCCAAGGCCTACATCGAGGCGTTTGGCGGGTTGTTCGAGGGGGACAGCGCGAGCGCCCAGGCAGAGACCGTGCGCAAGGACCTCCAGAGCGTCACCGCCGACTGCAAGGACGCGCTCGCGAGCGCGTAGCTTTGCGAAGGTCGCCGGCAATCGTTAGGGTCGCGAAACCAGTACACACGGCCCTGAATCACCCGCTAAGGAGGGCGAACCGTGACGCGATGGACGGTCTTCAGGGCGACGGCGATCGCCGTCGCCATGGTCAGCTTGCCCGCCGAGGCACCTGCCGAACACCGCGCCGCACGGTCCAAGCAGAGTGAGGCGCAGCTGCTGCGCGCCGAGACGGCGACGTTGGGCCGTGCACACGCGCTGGAGCACGCGGCGCAGCGACGGGTGGCCCGCAAGGCGCGCAAGCAGCGAGCCGACGAGCGGGCTCGGCAGGCTGCCCGGCGGGTCCTGGCGGTCGGACCGGCCGCGGAGGTCGGTCAGTGGCTGCCGGGGGTGACCGTCCCGGGAGTCGCGATCAACGCCGCGCTGCTTCCCACCGGCAAGGTCCTGTACTACCCCGGCCGCACGTACGGCTTCTCGGGCAGCGAACGGGCCTACGTCTGGGATCCCACGCGCCCGCTCGTCAGCGGGTCGAATCCCCGGCTCGTGACGCCGCCGTCGCCTGCCGGCTGGACGATCTTCTGCAGCGGGACGTCGTTTCTGCCCAACGGTCACGCGCTCGTCACTGGCGGGCAGACCGAGCGCTCGACGGAGAAGGGCGCTCCCCTCGTGATGACGTTCGACCCGTTCAGCGAGACCTGGACTCGTCGTGCCGACATGGTGGACGGGCGCTGGTACCCCAGCCAGGTGCTGATGCCGAGCGGCGCGACGGCGATCCTCAGCGGACGCACGATGACCGCCGCGCCGAACATGCGGATCGAGGTCTACGACTCGTCCACCGGCACGACGCGCGTGGTCGCCACGCGCGGCGTCGCGGGCGCCCCTCCCGGCGGAGGCGACTACCCGCACCTCACGGTGATGCCGAGCGGACGCACGCTCGTCTCGGGCCCCGGAACCGGTGACTCCTGGCTGTTCAGCATCGCCGGGAGCAGCTTCTCCTGGAGCGACGTGCCGAACCTGCCGGCCAAGCGCGACTTCGCGAGCGGCCTCCCGCTGCCGGGATCGCCCTCCGGATCGACGAAGGTGATGATGATCGCGGGGCGCAGCGTGAGCAACACGGCGCTGAGCTCCACGCTGGTCTTCGACGAGGCGAATCCCGCCGCGGGCTGGAAGCCGCGGATCGCCGCTCAATGTCGGACGCGCCCATCACAACACCGTGCTGCTCCCGGACGGCTCGATGGCGGCGGTCGGGGGCGGCTTCGGCAGCCGCAACGGCGACCTCCACGCTTCGGACGCGACGCACAAGCAGGTCGAGCTCTACGACCCGGCGACGGGCACATGGAAGCTCGGCGCCGTCACAGGCGCAGCAGCGCGCGTACCACTCGACCGCGTTGCTGCTTCCCGACGGCAGGGTGCTCTCGGCCGGCGATGACGGCCCCGGGGCGGGCGGCGGCAACGTATCCGACGTGTTCGAGATCTACGAGCCGCCGTACCTCCACAAGACCACGCCGAGCGGCGACCCGGTGCCCCGGCCGACGATCTCCGGCGCGCCGGCCACAAGCGACTACGGCCAGGCGTTCACGGTCGACAGCCCGGACGCGAACGTCACGCGCGGCGTGCTCGTGGCCCCGGGCGCCGCAACGCATGCCGTCGACATGAACCAGCGCCACGTCGAGCTCGCCCTGACGAAGCGCACGGACGGCAGGGGCTACGACCTCGCCGCGCCGAGCCGAGCCGCGCTCGCGCCGCCCGGGTACTACATGCTGTTCCTGCTCAATGACCAGGGCGTCCCGTCGACGGCACGGTTCATCAGGCTCGGAGCAGGCACGACGCCGCCGCCCCCGCCGCCGACGGCGCCGGGGGCGCCCACGATCGGCGCACCGACGGCCGGCGACCGGTCCGCGACCGTGCGCTGGTCTGCTCCGTCCAGCGACGGCGGGGCGGCGATCACGGGCTACCGCGTCCGAACCTTCTCGGGCTCTGGCCAGGTGGGTGCGCCCGCCGACGTGGGCGCCGGCGCGACCAGCACGGTCATCTCCGGGCTGACCAACGGGACCCAGTACACGTTCGACGTGGCCGCGGTCAACTCCGTCGGTGCGGGCGCCTTCTCCGCCCGGTCGACGTCCGTCACCCCGACCGCCGGTACCACCACGCCGCCCGGGATCGCGCTTCGCGGCTCGAGCTTCGCCGCCAACAACACGGCGACGACGCTCACGGTCCCGGCGCCGTCCGGCGCCCGCGCCGGTGACGTCGAGGTGATGGCGATCGCCGCGCGCGGGGCTCCTCGATTCACCGCGCCCGGCGGGTGGACACTGGTGCGCGGAGACTCGAACGGCAACGTGATGACGCAGTCCGTGTTCACGCACGTCGTGGGAGCCACCGAGCCGGCGTCCTACACCTGGACGCTGTCGTCCTCCCAGAGCGCGGCGGGCGGCATCATCGCCTACGGCGGGGTGAGAACCGTGACGCCCGTCGATGCCGCGGGCGGTCAGGCGAACGCGTCGTCGGTCTCCGTGACGGCGCCGTCGATCGTCACGTCCAGCCCGGGCGCGCAGCTCGTCGGCTTCTTCGGGACCGGCGCGGCCACGACGTTCACTGCACCCACCGGAATGGTCGAACGCGGCGAAGTGGCGAGCATCGGCACGTACAAGGTGACGCTGGAGGGCGCCGACGCGAGCCGCAGCAGCGCCGGCGCGACCGGGCAGGCGGTCGCCATCGCTGCCAACGGAGCCGCCAACGTGGGACAGCTGGTGGCACTCGCGCCGTAGCCTCGCGCGAGATCGAACCGGGTCAGCAACCGCACGAGCGGTTAGCGACTTTGTCACCGCGGGTACCGACACGGACGGCCCGCACTCGACGAAGGTCACAGCGGACCCACTTTCGGCCCACGTGCTGTTCAGGCGCGGGCCGCACGACATCCACACAAGGGAGGAAGGGTGAAGAAAGCCCTGTTCACCGTGGCTGCCAGCTTGGCTGCCACGCTACTTTTCGCGCCCAGTGCCGGCGCGATCGACGACATCGGCACGAACAACCTGCGCAAGGGCGTCACCAGCGCCGGCATCCTCGATCACATGCAGGCGTTCCAGCGCAGAGCGAACGCGAACGGCGGCAACCGCGCCGCCGCTTTCCCCGGCTACGACGCTTCGCTCGCGTACGTCGAGCGACGGCTCGAGCGGGCGGGCTACGAGACCGAGCGGCACGCGTTCGACTTCGCGCGCTGGGAGCAGAACGCCCCGGCCACGCTGCAGGTCGAGGGCAGCCGCCGTACACCGAGGGCCGACGAGGCCGGCGACTACGTCGTGGCGCAGTTCTCGGGCGCCGGGAACGTGACGGCGCCGCTGGTCGCGTCGAACGACATCCTGATCCCGCCGCCTGGCGGGCCCGGCACCGGCACGAGCGGATGCGAGCGCGAGGACTGGCCGGCCGGTGACCAGCCGCTCGCGGGCCAGATCGCGCTGATCCAGCGCGGCACCTGCCCGTTCGTCGACAAGATCCAGCTGGCCGAAGGACCTCGGCGCGGCCGGCGTGATCGTCTTCAACGACGGCTTCGCGGGCCGCGAGGAGCCGTTCCAGATCGGCGCGCCGCAGTTCATCGGCATCCCCGTCGTGATGACGAGCGCGGCCGTCGGCGCGGCGCTCTACGCCGCCGTGCAGGCGGGCCCGTGAACGTCACGCTCATCGTCGACGCCACGACGACGCAGGTGACGTCCAGTACAACCTGACCGCCGACACCGAAGTCGGGTGACCCGGAGCGGACGATCGTCGTCGGCGCGCATCTCGACAGCGTCGAGGAAGGGCCCGGCATCAACGACAACGGCTCCGGCTCCGGCACGCTGATCGAGATCGCCGAGGAGATCGCCGAAGCTCAGGGCTGAGCCGCGCAACCGGATCCGGTTCGCCTGGTGGGGCGCCGAGGAGGCCGGCCTGGTCGGCTCGACCGCGTACGTGGCCGACCTGATCGAGTCGGGCGAGATCGACGACATCGAGGCGAACCTCAACTTCGACATGCTCGCCTCGCCCAACTTCGTCCGCTTCGTCTACGACGGCGACAACTCGACCGACGAGGGCGCCGAGGGCCCGCCTGGCTCGGCGGAGATCGAGCAGGTCTTCCTGCGACTACTTCGACGAGCCAGGGCCTCGCGACCGAGCCGACGCCGTTCAACGGCCGCTCGGACTACGGGCCGTTCATCGCGCCGGCCGCCTTCGTGCCGGCGGGCGGGCTGTTCTCGGGCGCCGAGGGCGTCAAGACCCCGGAGCAGGCGGCGATCTTCGGCGGCGCCGCGGGCTCGTGGTACGACCCGTGCTACCACCAGGCGTGCGACACGTTCCGCACGGTCGTGTATCGAGCCGCCGCTCGCGACGCGGACGGGCTCGAGGAGGGCCAGGAGGCGGCCGACGCGGCGCTGATGCGCGGCAACGGCGCGGTCGGACTGGGTCAGCTCGCCGACGGCGCGGCGCACGCCACGTGGACGCTCGCACGCTCCCGCAGCCCGCTCGTCGGACCGGCCGAGCTCCGCGCGGCTCGCACCGCAAAGGCCCGGCGCGCGTTCGCCCAGCAGGCGCGGCGCGCCGTCAGGACCCAGGAGTACAAGGGCGGCCTGCGCGTTCGCTGACAGGCAGCCGGCAGTTGCAACGCGGAGAGGGCGGCCCACGGGCCGCCCTCTCTTCGTGTTCGCCCCGAGCGGCTAGCCTGACTCGGCGATGCGCGCTCCCGCCCTAGCCGCCGCCGTGGTCGTGCTGGCGACGCTGGCGGCGTGCGGCGACGAGCCACGGCAGTCGCCGCCGGAGCCGGTCGTGCGGCTGAAGCTGGGCGCGCCGGCCGACGGCGTCACCGTGCGCTCGGAGTCCGTCGAGATCCGCGGCGCCGTGCAGCCGCGCGCCGCGCAGGTGCGCGTGCTCGGGCGCACCGTCACCGTCGAGCGCGGCGAGTTCCGCACCGAGGTCGAGTTGGAGCCGGGAGCGAACCTGATCGACGTCGCGGCCGGTGCGCAGGGGAGGCGGCCGGACTTCGCCGCGATGCGGATCGTGCGCGAGGTCCGCGTGCCGGTGCCCGACCTGGTCGGGGGCGACGCCGACAGCGCCCAGGAGCAGCTCGAAGGGCTCGGCCTGAGTGCCCGGACCGAGGACGCCGGCGGGTTCTTCGACCCGATCCTGCCCGGCGACCCGAAGGTCTGCGAGCAGCGTCCGCGCGCCGGCGCCGAGGTGCAGCCGGGCGCCGAGGTCACCCTGCGCGTCGCGCGCGACTGCTGAGTGCTACGCCTCCGGCGGGTCCTGGCGCGCGGAGATCAGCGCGATCCGCGGCGTGCCACGGTCGCGCAGGACGTTGAAGACGATCGCGCCGGTGACGTCGGGATCGCCGCCGTAGGTGGCGACGAAGCGGGCCGAGGCACGGCCCGCCGCGCCGCCGCTGACCACGAGGTCGCGCAGCTCGAAGCTGCGCGTCTCGGAGTCCTCGAACTGGCGCCGGTAAGCCGCCAGCACGGCGGCGCGACCGCGCTGGCGCGCGCCCGGGACGACGCGCTCGACGTCGCGCGTCAGCAGCCGGCCGAGCGCCGCGGTGTCCTCCTCGCCGTAAGCGGCGGCGAAGTCCTGCGCGAGCGTCTCGACCTCGCGCTCGCTCGACCGGCGCCCCGGCGGGGCGTCGCCGCCGTCGCCGCCGCCGAGCACGGCGACCGCCCCGGCCGCGGCGGCGAGCGCGAGCAGGCCGGCGAGCAGCGGCCGCACGCGAGCACGCGCAGCCGGCGCCGCGGCCGGTCGCCGAGCGGCAGCGTCGTGCGCGGCTTCGGCGTCGTCCGTTCATGCGGCCGCGCTGCCGGCCGGTCGCTCGCGTCTCCGGCGCTCCGGCACGGCCGCCGGCGGTCGCTTGCATCATCCGAGCGCTCCGGCACGGCCGCCTGTCGCTCGCGTGCGTCATCCGCGCGCTCCGGCGCAGCGACGACGGTGAGCGCGGTGACGTCGGACACGTGCCCGGTGGCCCCGCGTCCGTTGACCGGCCGCTCGGCCGGCGGCGCGGCGGCGCCGCGCGCGACCGTCCGCTCCGTCTCGGTCACGTGGCGCCCTTCGGCGGCGGCGAGCGCGGCGCGGCCGAGGTCGCCGGCCGAGGGATAGCGCCGCTCGGGGTCCTTCGCCAGCGCACGGGCGATCACGCGGTCAAAGCCGTCCGGCACGTCCGCGGCGACCGCGGTCGGCCGCGGCGGCTGCTCGTGCATGTGCGCGAGCATCGTCGCCGGCACCGTTCCGCGTGGGTAGGGAACCTCGCCGGTCAGCGCGTCATAGAGCACGCAGCCGAGCGCGTAGACGTCCGCGCGCGCGTCGACCTCGCCACCGAGAACTGCTCGGGCGCCATGAAGTCGACCGTGCCGATCCACTGCCCGGTCGACGTCAGCCGCGTGTCGCTCCCGACCAGCTGCGACAGGCCGAAGTCGGCGAGGTAGGCGTGCTCACCGGTCAACAGCACGTTCGCCGGCTTGACGTCGCGGTGCACGAGCCCGACGCCGTGCGCGGCGTCGAGCGCCGCGCCGATCTGGCATGCGATCGCCGCCACGCGCGCCGGCGGCAGCCGCCGCTCGCGTGCCAGCAGCCCCTGCAGGTCGGTGCCCTTGACGTAGCGCATCACGAGGTAGAGGTGGCCGCCCTCCTCGCCCGCCGCGTAGACCGGGATCACGTTCGGGTGGTCGATCGCGGCCGCGATGCGCGACTCGCGCTCGAAGCGCTCGCGGAAGCCGGGATCGCCCGCGCGTCCCGGAGCGATCAGCTTGACGGCGACCGGGCGGCCGAGCGAGAGCTGCGTCGCGCGGTAGACGATGCCCATGCCACCGCGACCGGCCACCGCCTCGATGCGGCAGCCGGCGATCTCGGCGCCTGGGAGCAGGTCGGGCATCGCGTACAGATTGTGACGTAGCGCCGCTCGCGCTCCCGGGTAGGAGCGTTCCATGCAGACGACGACGATGGGCCCGTTCACCGTCAGCCGGCTGTGCCTCGGCACGATGCTGATGGGTGACAAGACGCCGGCCGCCGAATCGCACCGGATGCTCGATCGCTTCCTCGACGCCGGCGGGAACTTCATCGACACGGCGGACACCTACTCCGACGGTGGCGTCGAGGAGACGCTCGCGCCGTGGCTGGCGCGGCGGCGCGACGACGTGGTGCTGGCGACGAAGTGCCGCTTCGCGGTCTCGGATCCGGGCGGCGAGGGGCTCGCGCCCGAGCGGATCGCCCAGGCGTGCGACGCGAGCCTGCGGCGGCTCGGCGTCGACGTGATCGACCTCTACCAGGTTCACGCGCCCGATCCCGACGTGCCGCTGGAGGAGACGCTCGCGGCGCTCGACGCGCTCGTGCAGGCGGGCAAGGTGCGCGCGCTCGGCGTGTCGAACTTCCCGGCCTGGCTGCTCGCCTGGTCGGTCGCGCTGCAGGACCGCGAGGGCTGGGCGCCGTTCATCTCGCTGCAGCCGCAGTACTCGCTCGTCGAGCGCTCGATCGAGGTCGAGATCCTGCCGTTCTGCCGCGCCGCGGGCCTCGGCGTGATCCCGTGGGGGCCGCTCGGCGCGGGCTTCCTCACCGGCAAGTACAAGCGCGGCGAGCGTCCGCCCGAGGGCAGCCGGATCGCCGACGCCGACGAGACGCTCGAGGAGGCCTACGACCGCCGCGCGACCGAGCGCCACTTCCGCGTCGTCGACGCGGCGGGCGAGATCGCCGAGCGCGCAAGGCGCGACGATCGCGCAGGTCGCGCTGGCCTGGCTGCTCGGGACCGACGGCGTCACGGCGCCGATCGTCGGACCGCGCACGTTCGAGCAGCTCGAGGACGTGCTCGGGGCCGACGGCCTCGAGCTGTCAGGCGATGAGCGCGCGCGCGCTGGAGGAGCCGGGCGGCCCGGCGGCCGCCTACCCGCAGCGGTTCCTGCTCGAGCAGAACGGCATCGGCGACGTGGCCGAGCTGGTCAGAGCGCGCTGAGCAGCCGGTCGAAGTCCGACTCGTCGTTCCAGGCGCCGACCGATGCGCGCAGCAGCGCGCGGCCGGGCAGGTTGCGGACCACGACCCCGGCCGCGGCCAGCCGGTCGCGCGTCTGCTCGGCGATACGGGTCCTCCCACGTCACGAGCGTGGTGGCGCCGCGCGGCATGACCGCGCGGCCGCTCTCGCGCAGCAGGTCCGCGAGCCGGCGCGCCTGCGCGACGGCGCGCTCCTGCACCTCCGCCCAGCCGGCCTGCTCCAGCACGCGTGATCGCCGCGCGCGGAGAGCGCGAGCGTCTCGCGCGCGAGCGCCGGCGTGTCGAAGCGCGCCGCCGTCTCCTTGAACGCGCCCTCCAGGCCGGCGGCGGGGTCCACGAACGTCGACGTAGCCCGGGCTGACCGAGTGCGACCTGCTCGGCGAACGCCGGGTCGATCCAGAGCAGCCCGGTGCCGTCGGCGCCGCAGAGCCACTTCTGGCCCGACGCCGCGTAGGCGACGCAGCCGAGCGCGGGCGGGTCGACGTGGATCGCGCCGGCGCCCTGCGCGCCGTCGAGGATCACCGGGCACGTCGAGCTCGGACAGCGCGGCGGGCGCCACCTCGCCGCCGATCCAGCTCACGTGCGAGAGCGCGACGAGCGTCGTCTCCGGGCCGACCGCCTCGGCGACGCGGGCGAGCGGGACCGCGCGCACGGTCACGCCGCGCCGGCGCGCCGCGAGCAGCGGGCCGAGCAGGCCCGGGTGCTCCTGGTCGGACGTGACGATCTCGTCGCCGGAGCCGAGCCCGAGCCCGGCGAGCACGCGCCCGAGGCCGTCGCTGGTCGACGTCGTCAGCGCGATCTCGTCCGGCGGCGCGCCGAGCAGCCGGGCGTAGGCGGCGCGCAGCTCGCCCTGCAGCTCGAAGCGGCGCTCGAAGTGCGCGGTCGTGCGCCCGTCGCGCTCTGCGCGTCGAGCTCGCGCGCGCGCGGCCGCGACCGCGGCGGCCGGCAGCGGCCCGTCGGTGCCGCTGTTGAGGTAGGCGATGCGCTCGAGCACCGGGAACTGCGCGCGCAGTGCCTGTGCGTCCATGGCCTGCAGCCTATGGCGCGCGCCGGCCGGCGGGTCAGGCGGCGTTGTCGAGCGCGCGCGCGAGGCGCGCTCCGCGTTCGCTCGGGCGGCGCGTCGTCGATCGCCGAGAGGAGCTGCTCCGCGAGCGCCGTCGTCTCGGCGACGGTGCGGTCGTGCCGCGTCCGGCGGCCGGGCAGCGCAGCGGTGGCCGGGTCGCTCGTCGGTGAAGACCACGACGCGGCCGCGGCCCTCGCGCTTGGCGATGTACTGCGCCGCGTCGGCGGCGCGGAACAGGTCGGTCGGACGTGCGCCGGGACGCAGCTCGGCCACGCCGCAGGAGAGCGCGAGCGGCGCGTCGCCCTGGCGAGAGCGTGTCGCCCGGCGTCGGACGCCACGGCGACCGCGGCCGCGGCGTTCGCGCCCTCGAGCACGACGCAGAACTCGTCCCCGCCGACGCGGTAGACGTGCGCGCCGGGCAGCCCGCGCGCGGCGCGCGGCGAGCGCGTCGGCGGCGCGGCGGATCGCCCGGTCGCCCGCCTCGTGGCCGAGCGAGTCGTTGATCAGCTTGAGCCGGTCGAGGTCGCAGAACGCGATCGCGAGCGCGCCGCCGCGCTCGACCGCGGGCTCGAGCTGCTCGTCGAGCGCGCGGCGGTTGCCGAGGCCGGTGAGCGGGTCCGCGTAGGCGAGCGTCGTTGACGCGCGAGAACAGCTCCGCGCGCCCGATCGCGGCGCCGACCTGACCGGCGATCGCCTCCAGGAACGGGCACGTGGCGGCGCGTGAACGGCATCGCGCCGACGTTCGCGAACGCCTCGAGCTTGCCCCAGGTGCGGCCGTCGAAGATCACCGGGACGCCGATGTAGGAGCCCTTGTCGAGCGCATCGAGCAGCTGCCGGTCGTGCGGGCCGAGCTGCTCGTCGCCGCCCGAGATCACGTAGGACTCGCCCTTGCTCAGCAGCCGCGCCGCGAGCGGATAGTCCGCGAGGTCGTAGAGTCTCGGCCGTCCGGGAAGCGCTCCTCGTCGGGGCCGAGCTCGCCGACGTTGATCAGCGTCCGGACGCGGTCGTGCTCGCGCTCCCAGCGGCTGATCGACACCGACGAGGCGCCGACGACGCGGCAGGTCTCCTCGGCGACGACCTCGAGCACGTCCTCGAGCCGGTGGGCGGCTGCCACCGCGCCGGCGACGGCGATCAGCGCGCGCAGCTCGGACTCGGGCTGCGCCGGCTCGGAGAGCGGAGCGTCGGCGACGGCGCGCGCGCTGCACGGAGCCGCCGTCCAGCACCGCCAGCAGCGCGTCGACGGTGCGCGGGCAGAACTGCGTGCCGGCGTGGCGCTCGAGCTCGGCGCGCGCCGCGGCGGGCGAGAGGGCGGGGCGGTAGGGGCGATCCGAGGTCATCGCGTGCCATGCGTCGCAGGCGAGGCAGATGCGGCTCGCAAGCGGGATCGCGCAGCCGGCGAGCCCGTCCGGATAGCCCGTGCCGTCCCAGCGCTCGTGCTCGGCGCGCACCGCGGGCGCCAGGTGCGCCAGCGACGCGATCGAGCAGACGACGCGCTCGCCGATCGCCGAGTGCGAGCGCATGATCCGCCACTCGGCGGCGTTGAGCGCGCCGGGCTTCTGCAGGATCGACTCCGGCACGCCGAGCTTGCCGACGTCGTGCAGCAGCGCCACCTGGGCGACCTCGATCAGCTGCTCCTCGGACAGGCCCAGCTGCTCCGCCACGGCGGTCGCGAGCTCGACGACCGCCTCGGAGTGCTCGGCCGTGTAGCGCTCGCGCGCCTTGAGCGCGGCGAGCAGCGCCTGGCCGGCGCTCGCCTCGCCCTGCAGCCGGAGCGTGCGGCGCTGGCTGCGTTCGCGCTCGATCTGGTCGGCGATGATCCGCGCGAGCACCTCGAGCATGCGCGCGTCGCGCTCGCGCAGCTCCGGCGCGGCCTTGTGCGGAGAAGCAGCACAGCGAGCCGTAGACGGTGCCGTCGAGTAGCCGGACGGGCACGCCGACGTAGGCGACGACGCCCGGGGAGCCGGTCGCGTCGCGCGCGCCGGGCGTCTGCGCGACATCGGCGACGACGTTGCCGATCCGGCCGCTGAGCATGCGGTCGCACAACGTGTCGCGTCGCGCGATGCGCATGCCCGCGCGCGGATCGCCGAACGGCTCGCCGTCGCCGTCGAGCGCCTGCAGCAGAACTCGTCGTTGTCGACCGCCTCCGTGAGGTAGGCGAGCTCCATCCCGAGCAGCTCGCGCGCGGCGGCGAGCGCGAGCTCGACCGCATCGTCGGGGCGCTCGCGCGACACGCCCGCGAGCGCGTCGATCGCGCGCGCGTCGGGCCGGCCGGAGCGGAGCACTGCTTCCATCCGTGCTACATCGGCAGCCGGGACTCCGGCATGTAGCGTTTAGCATCCGGCTCCTCGTGCACGTCCTGCTACCCGACGGCACCCGCAAGGACCTCGACGACGGCGCCACAGGCGCCGACCT
Source organism: uncultured Solirubrobacteraceae bacterium (assembly GCA_963721315.1). GTDB lineage: Bacteria > Actinomycetota > Thermoleophilia > Solirubrobacterales > Solirubrobacteraceae > DASQMT01. The sequence continues at coordinate 130,943 of CAVRIU010000004.1, read as the reverse complement.
CGCCGCGGCGATCGGGCCCGGCCTCGCGCGCGCCGCGCTGGCGGTCAAGGCCGGCGGGGAGGTGCGCGACCTCGCCCGGCCGCTCGCCGACGGTGAGCAGGTCGAGATCGTCACGGACCGCTCGCCCGACTCGCTCGAGCTGATCCGGCACGACACGGCGCACGTGCTCGCCGCCGCCGTGCTCGACCTGTTCCCCGGCACGCGCATCTCGATCGGCCCGCCGATCGAGGACGGCTTCTACTACGACTTCGAGTTCCCCGCCGGCGTGACGGTCTCCGAGCACGACCTGCCTGCGCTGGAGGAGAAGATGCGCGAGCACGTGCGCGCGCAGGAGGAGTTCGCGCGCGAGGACGTCACGACCGGGCAGGCGCTCGCACGCTTCCGCGACGAGGACCAGCCCTACAAGGTCGAGCTGATCGAGGACCTCGTCCGCGATGCGGGCGCCGAGACCGTCTCGCTCTACACGAACGGGCCGTTCACCGATCTCTGCCGCGGCCCGCACGCGCCGGACACCGGCCGGATCAAGGCGTTCAAGCTGCTCTCGCTCGCCGGCGCCTACTGGCGCGGCGACGCATCGCGCCAGATGCTCACGCGCATCTACGGCACCGCCTTCCACTCGGCCAAGGAGCTCGATGCGCACCTGGAACGGCTCGAGCAGGCGCGCGCCCGCGATCACCGCAAGCTGGGGCGCGAGCTGAACCTCTTCATGTTCTCCGAGCTCTCGCCCGGCAGCCCGTTCTGGCAGCCGGACGGGATGATCGTGCTGAACGAGCTGACCGCGCTGTGGCGGCGGGAGAACGCCGCGCGCGGCTACCGCGAGGTCCAGACGCCGATCCTCTACGACGTCGAGCTGTTCCGCTCCTCGGGCCACTGGGACGTGTACCGCGAGAACATGTACTTCACCGACGTCGAGGATCGGCCGATGGGCCTCAAGCCGATGAACTGCCCGGCGCACATCCAGCTCTACAACGACGCCCGGCACTCCTATCGCGACCTGCCGATCCGCTACTCAGAGGCCGGCCTGGTGCACCGGCACGAGCCGAGCGGCACGCTGCACGGGCTGCTGCGCGTGCGCCATATCACCCAGGACGACGCCCACATCTTCTGCACCGAGGAGCAGATCGGCGAGGAGGTCAACCGCTGCCTGGACTTCGGCTACGCGATCTATGACACGTTCGGCTTCGTGCCGCGGCTGGAGCTCTCGACCCGCCCGGAGAAGCGGATCGGCACGGAGGAGATGTGGGATCGCGCCGAGGCGGCGCTCGAGTCCGCGCTCGCGCTGCGCGGCGTCGAGTTCGAGCTCAACGCGGGCGACGGCGCGTTCTACGGGCCGAAGATCGACCTGCACATGACCGACTCGATCGGCCGCTCGTGGCAGCTCGGCACGGTGCAGCTCGACTACGTGATGCCCGAGCGCTTCGAGCTCGACATACACCGGCGCCGACAACGCCGAGCACCGGCCCGTGATGATCCACCGCGCGCTGATGGGCTCGTTCGAGCGCTTCATGGGCATCCTGATCGAGCACTACGCGGGCGAGTTCCCGCTCTGGCTCGCGCCGCTGCAGGCGCTCGTGCTGCCGGTCTCCGACCGCCACGTCGACTACGCCGGGCGGGTGCGAGAGCAGCTGGCCGCCGCCGGGCTGCGCGCGCGCGTCGACGATCGCAGCGAGTCGGTCGGGCGCATGATCCGCGACGCCGAGCTGGCGAAGGTGCCGTACATGCTCGTGGTCGGCGACCGCGAGGCCGAGGCAGGAGCGGCCGCCCTGCGCCGCCACGGCGAGGGCGACCTCGGCACGGCGACGGTCGACGAGATCGCCGCGCGGTTGAGCAGGGAGGTCGCCGAGCGGTCCGCCGGTGCCGCGGAGGCCGGCTGATCGCCGCGACTGCCTGTCGCCGCCGCCGTGGGCGACTGCCCGCCGCGAATGCCTGTTCGCGCCGCCGGGGGCGGCTGTCCGCCGTGGTCGGATAGCGCCGTGCAGCGGCGTGACACCGCCGGCCTGACGGCCGCCGCCGCGCTGGCGCTCTCGTTCGCGCCGACGCTGATGCGCCGCCGCCGGCGCGAGCAGCTCGCGATCAGCGTCGCCAGCGCAGCGCTCGGCGGGCTGGCCGGCGCGGCGTCGGAGGTGCTCGTGCTGCGGCTCGCGCGGGCGATCGAGGCGCGCACGGGCGAGCGCGGATCCGACAGCGAGCGCGTCGCGCGCGTCGTGCTCGCCGGTGGCGGCGCGCTCGCGGTGCTCGCGGAGCTGCCCGCGAACCCGCACCCGGGTGTCGCGCTCGCGGGCCAGGCCGCGCGCGTGAGCGGGATCTGCGCGCTGCTCGGCGCGCTCGCGCCGGTGCGCGAGACGGTGCCGCTCGACCGCCCGCGCGTGCTCGTCGCGGTCAGCGTCGCCGGAGCCGCGGCGCTGGTCGGCTGGCAGCAGCTCGAGCGCCGCTCGCGACCCGCACCGGGCGCCGTTGACCGAGTACCCGGCGGAGCGCCGGCTTGCCACGACGGCGGGCGTCGCCGCCGACTTCGAGGGCTCGCGCTTCACCGGCACCGCCGTCGCCGCGGACGAGATCGGTGCGGGCGCGCAGGACCCGATCCGCGTCTTCGTCGGCGTGCACGCGGCGCCGACCGTCGAGCAGCGTGCCCGCATCGCCGTCGACGAGCTCGAGCGGCTCGGCGCGTTCTCGCGCGGCCGCATCCTCGTCTGCTCGGCGACGCTGCGCGGCTACGTGAACCCGATCCCGGTCGCGGCCGAGGAGCACCTCGCGCTCGGCGACGTCGCCTCGGTCGTGGTCCAGTACCACGACCGGCGCACGCTGCTGATGCCGGCCAAGGTGCCGATCGCGGCGCGGACGCACCGCGCGCTGCTCGAGGAGCTGCGCCGGCGGCTGCCGGCCGCCGGTCCGGAGGTCTGCGTCTTCGGTGAGAGCCTCGGCGCGTGGGCGAGCCAGAACGTGTTCCGCGCGGGCGGCGTACGGGCGCTCGACGAGCTGCGCGTCAGCCGCGCGCTGTGGGTCGGCACGCCGTACTTCTCGCGCCTCCCGCGGCTGCTGGCGAAGGGCAAGATCCCGTCCGACGCGCGCGTCGGCACGATCCGCACCAAGGCGCTGCTGGCGGGCGAGGCGGAGACGGGCTGGCGTTTCGTGATGCTCGAGCGCCGCACCGACCCGGTCGTGCTCTTCAGCGGCCTGGACCTGATCTGGCGCCGGCCGGAATGGCTGCCGGCCGGGCGCTGGACGCCCGGGATCACGTTCGTCGGCCTCGCCTTCGACCTCGTCGCGGCGACGAACTGGCCGTCCTCGGTGCCGCAGGCGCTCGCGCACGACTACCGCCTCGAGCTCCCGCTCGCCGTCGACCTCGTGTTCGGCCATCGGGCCGGCCGCGAGCGCGCCGGCGAGCTTGCCGACCGGCTCGTCGCCGAGGAGGTCGCGCGCGGCTCCAGACTGCGCGCGATCAGGCGCACGGGCGGCTATACTCCGGCTCATTGATGACGCGTTCCAACACAGTGCGGCGCCCCGCTTGACGGCCCGTCGCACCCTCACCAGCTAGTGCCGGTCCCGAGAAGGTTCGACCGGCAGCCGCCGGAGCGCGACACCACCCGCATCAACGAACGCATCCGCGTTCCGGAAGTGCGCCTCATCGACGAGAACGGCCAGCAGGTCGGGATCATGAAGACGCACGAGGCCATCCGGTACGCGGAGAGCCGTGAGTTGGACCTGGTGGAGGTCGCCCCCGATGCCAAGCCGCCCGTCTGCCGGGTGCTCGACTACTCGAAGTACAAGTACGAGCAGACGCAGAAGCTCAAGGCCGCGCGCAAGCACCAGCAGCAGATCAACATCCGCGAGATCAAGTTCCGGCCGAAGATCGCGCAGCACGACTACGACACCAAGAAGGGCCACGTCGAGCGCTTCCTCAACGCGCGCGACAAGGTCAAGGTGACGATCATGTTCCGCGGCCGCGAGATGGCCCACCCCGAGCGCGGCGAGATGATCCTCAACCGCCTCGCGGAGGACCTCGGCGACCTCGCGATCATCGAGCAGCGACCGCAGCAGGACGGCCGCAACATGACGATGATGCTCGCTCCGCAGCGCGCCGCGCCGGCCGAGAAGCCGGCCTGAGCGCTCTAACGGGCCGCGGTTTCAGTCGGGCGGCGTCTTGCCGCCTTTGTGCTTGACGAATTTCACGCAGTCGCGTTTGTTCTTGAAGCCCAGGTGCGGAAAGTTCCTCCAGCCGTCTTTCTTGCACTGCTTGCGGGACGTGGGCTCGGTAAGCGCAGGCAACAGCGTGGCGCAAGCAACGACTTGCGCCACGCTGTTCGTGGCGATCGCGGTCAGCGAGTGGCAGACCTCTCCAGGCGGTTGTGCGGTCAACGTCTCGTGCAGGATGATCGTGCACCCGTCGAGCAAGTCGCCGCCCAGCACGAGGCTGACAAGAGCCCCGAAGGGGACGACGGTGGTCGGCGCGCACGTGCCGCCGATCCTCACCGGGACGGTATTGAACGTGGCGCCGATCGGGTTTACGCCGATACTCGGATCGTCATCAACACGCACCACGGGCGGGCCGGGGAACTGTCCCAGCCCGATCACGATCGTGAGCGTGCAATCAAAGGTCCCGGTGGTCGCGTCCTGGCGCTCGCATGCCGCGACGCTGTTGGGGAACACATGCGTGGCAGCCGCAACCACAGGCTCGAGCGCCATGAAGGCCAGCATCGCGGCAAGGGCCAACAGTCCCCGGCGTAGGGGGCGGACATCGGTCATGCGAATCGCACTCCGCTTCAGGAGGGAACACTCGTCTGGCCGCAACGCGACTAGACGGCCGGTCGGCCCGAACCTACACCGGCTGTCACCCAGCGTTCAAGTTCGGGTCGCGAGCGCGCGCGGGGTCAGCGCGTCGCCACGGAGCGGAGGATCCGCTCGACCATGTCCGTGCCCTCGTTGAGCCCGCTGATCAGCACGCGCTCGTCGACGCCGTGCATGCGCTCGAGATCACTGGCTGAAGCCGGGTAGGGGCGCAGGCCGTAGACGGGAATGCCGCGCTCCCGCCAGGGACCGGCATCGGTGGCCGCCTCGTAGAGGGCCGGCGTGACGACCGTGCCGGGATACTGCGCCTTGATCTCGCGCGCGAGCGCTGCGTAGAGGTCGGTCTTCGGCGACGAGGCGGGAATCGCCTGGCGCTCGCGGATGCTCTCGAACACCTCCGCGGGGGTCTCGTCGTCGCTGCCGACCACGATCTCCACCTCGGGGTCCGCGATCACGCGCCGCAGCGCGCGCACCGCCTGCTCGCCGGACACCCCGGGCAGGAGCCGCATGTTGACGGTCGCCTCGGCCGCCCCGGGGATCACGTTGGAGCGGAAGCCGCCCTCGACGATCGTGTTGGTGATCGTCGTGCGCATGAGCGCGCTGAGCAGCGGCCCGTAGTCGCTGCGCCGCACGACGCGCCGGCCGATGCGCTCGATCCGCCGGCTGCCGCGGGCGCGAGCGAGCCGTCGCAGATCGGCCTGTTGCGCGCCGCTGCTCGCGCGCGCGAGGGCGCGGAAGTAGCGCCGGGTGAGTCGCGACAGCGACGGCTTGCTGCGCTGGCGCCCGATCCGCGCCAAGGCCCGGGCGAGCCGATCGATCGCGCTCGGAGGCTGAGGACGCGCCGAGTGCGACGAGATGCCCGTCGTACGCAGCACGACCGAGAAGGAGATCTTGTCGCGGACCGTGACGGCCGCGAGGGCGACCTTCCCCTGCGGGTCGGTGCTCATGATGCCGCCCTCGTTGAGCGAGTAGGCGGCATCCAGCTTGTCCCAGTGATTCTCCGCGAGCCACTCGATGCCGAAGTCGCCGCCCTCCTCATCGGCCTCGAACACGAGCACGATGTCGCGCGTGAGCGGAACCTGCGCCCGCGCGAGCCGCATCGCCGCGGCGGCGAACACGGCGATGCCGCCCTTGTCGTCGAACGCTCCGCGGCCGTACAGGTAGTCGCCGCTGATCGCTCCGGCGAACGGGTCGACGCTCCAGAGATCGGCCTCGACCCCGACCGTGTCCGCGTGCGCCGACAGCACGATCGGCTTGCCGACCGGGTCGGCGCTCCGCAGCCGGGCGATCAGGTGGGCCTTGCCCGGCGTCGGGGTCTGGATCACGTCGACCTCGAAGCCGAGCGGCGCCAACCGATCGCGCATGTAGTTGGCCACCAACGCCTCGTTCCCCGGCGGGTTGGAGGTGTTCAGGCGAATCAGATCGCGATCGAGCGTCACGACCTCGGTGTCCGCCTGGGCGCCGGCGGAGCCCGCATTCGCGCCGATCAGCCCGATCATCAGGGCGACCGTGGCGGCGACGCGGCGGATGACGGGTTGCATGCTGGGCTCCTATTGCTCGGCGGGGATGGCCATCGCGGGTCGCCGCTGATCGGCGACCCGCGATCGGCGCGATGGCCCTATTCGCCCTCGAGGTCCTCGAAGGACGGCGTGTCGTCTGCTGGGTTCGGCTGAACGTCGCGGCGCATGACCCGCCGCGCCTCGCCGGTGACCGTGACGATGTGCAGCCCGGTCTTGGCCCGGTCCACCGCATACACGTACTCACGGTCGTCGGTGTCCAGGTTGTTGGTCTGGATGGCGATCTTGCAGACATCGTCGATGTCGTCGTCGTTGTTGTCGACGCAGCGCTCGGCGGTGTTCTCCGTCGTCGCCGGGATGTACTTGCCGATCTCCCTCGGGTTGAACGGGTCGCGGATGTCGACCGCCCGGATGCCCGCGTTGAAGTACGCGATGAAGACGATCTTGCGGTAGTAGTCGTCGGTCACGTTCTCGTTGGACGAGTGCGCGCCGAACCGTCCGCCGCGCTGGCAGAAGTCGCCCTCGGACTCGTTCACCTTGTAGTTCGAGATGCCGAACGGGTTGAGCTCGTCGGTGACGTCCACCAGGAACACCTGCAGGTGCGCCTCGCGGCACTCGTTCGCCGTCGACTCGTTCGAGACCACGACGATGTCACGCGTGTCCCAGTAGGAGTCGGCGTCGTCCTTGACCGGGATGCCGAGCACCGGGAACGTGGTGTGAGCTCCCATGAACCGCGGCAGGAAGTCGCGGGCGATCACGGGCGCGTCGAGGTTCTCGTCGGTCGGCTCCGGCGCGCCGGTACGCAGCCTCTCGACGTCGAGGATCTCGAGGATGCCGTGCGCGCTCGTGCCCCAGCCGTTGTAGAACCGGTTTCCGAGCTGGATGCCGCCGTGGACGCCGTAGTTGGACTCCGGATCGTCGCCGCCCGGCTGCTGGCCCGGAAGCCCGAAGTCGCGGATGTGGATCGGGTTCTCGGGATCGCTCAGGTCGAACAGCTGGGTCATGCGGTCGGTGCCCCAGACCGGCACGCCCGACACCAGGTAACCGAGGCCGCTCTGCGCAGTCCCAGTAGCTCTTGTGGGTGTCCGATAGACCGCTTGACGGCGTGCTGACCAGCGTCGCCCGGCGCGGCCTGGTGACGTCCCAGATCTCATGCGAGTAGTTGCCGTTGGAACGCAGCAGGTAGACCTTGTCGGGATCGCCGTTCGGTAGCTCCTCGCCGTCGCAGACGCGGACCATCTGCGCCTGCCTCTGGTCTTCACCGCCGGGCGGGTCGGTGGGCGGGATGTGCGCCACCAGCCGCGGCCGGCGCGGATTCGTCACCTGCACGATCGACGTGCCGTTGTCCTCCATCTCGCCGTTGAGCGAGTTCACGGCCTCGCCGGCATGGTGGCCCACGTACGTGTACCACTGGTCGTTGACCGGATTGTGCTTCGTCAGCGGTTGATACGCCGACCGGCCGTCGAGATCATGGTGCGCGACGAGCCGCATGTTGTGGCTCGCCGAGCCGTGACCCTGGTACTCCGGCGGGTGCTCCGCGCCCGGCGTCTGCCCCTGCGCCGTCGTTGCCACGATCGCCAGCAGGCCGAGGATCGCGGCCGCCAACGCCCACGATCATTGCCGGGGCCCTCGAGTCCCGGCGGGTCCCATGCATTGCTCATACCTCTCCCTAAGGGTTTGAGAACGTCTAGCTCCGGACCTTCCCGACGGTTCCGGGCCTGGCTACGAGGCGGCTCGCTGAGCCCGACGACGGCTGGGACGCCAAGCCGCCCTGCACGGGAAAGTCAAACGGCCGCCGGTTGTGCGAGCCCCCGTCTCGCTCCGATAGCGCCGCAAAGCCTGTGTCCAGACACCGGCGTTGTCCCTCGCGGCGAGCCTATAAAAGGCGGCGGGGGGTACGAAGCGGGCGCGTCAGCGCTCAAACACGACCGGTTTCAGGTCTCATTCCGGCCGGGTTCCGGTCCTTCGATCGCAGACTACGTCAGCTTGGCCAGCCGCCGTTCGAAGATCCGCCGGCACTTGGACTCGGAGACGCCCGCGTACGTGCCGACGGCGACGCCGATCTCGCCGGACGGATTCGTAGCCACGGGGTCGCCGATCTGGATGTAGGCGGCCATGTTGTCCTCGGGTCCGACGAAGATCTTGCTCGCGAAGCAGCCCGTGCGCAGGTCCGAGTTCATCACGCCGTTCTCGTCCCGGCCGCGCGTCACCTCTAGCGCCTCGATGACCTGCTCGCGCGTGTAGCGAGGCGCAGTGCCCGGCTCGCCGCCGGCCGGGGACGGAGTGGCGCTCGCGGAAGCGGCCGCCTTTCCGGAGGCGCCGTCGGGCTTGCCATCGTCGCCGCATGCGACCAAGACCACCAAGAGCACGGCCAGGAGCGTCGTCTCGCTGACACGCCAGATTGACGATGGCCGCGTTTCACCCACGTAGAGCTCCTCGCGCGAAACATACCGGCGCTGCCGTGCGCCGACGCCACCCCTCTGACCTCGCGACGCCTCATCGGCCCCGAGCCCGGGTAGACACCGGTACCACGACAAAGGAGTCGACATGGGCGACGGCACGACAGACGACCTCAAGGGTCGCGCGAAGGAAGCCGCGGGCGACCTGACCGACGACCAGGGCCTGAAGAACGAGGGCAAGGTCGACAGGGCGGAAGGCGGGGTCAAGGACGCCGCCGACAGCGCCGGCGACAAGCTCAAGGACGCAGTCAACCGCGACTGATCGCGAAGTACTCGAGCTGGGCGGCGGCCGCTATCCTCTGCGGCCGCCCATGCCCAAGATGAAGTCCCACTCCGGCGCGAAGAAGCGCTTCAAGAAGACCGGCAGCGGCAAGCTCAAGGCACGGCACGCGATGTCGAGCCACATCCTCGAGAAGAAGTCGCCCAAGTACAAGCGCGGCCTGGGCGTGGACGTGGCGATCTCCAAGGCTGACCGCAAGACCGTCTCCAAGCTGCTCGGGAGCAACGGGCGATGACCCGCGTCAAGCGCTCCGTCCACGCGCGCAAGAAGCGCCGCGCGACGCTCGAGCGCGCCAAGGGGTACCGCGGCGAGGCGCACTCCTCCTACCGTCGCGCCAAGGAAGCCGTGATGAAGGCGGACTCCTACGCGTATCGCGACCGCCGCAACCGCAAGCGCGACTTCCGCCGCCTCTGGATCACGCGCATCAACGCCGCCGCGCGCCTGAACGGCATGAGCTACGGCACCTTCATGCACGGCCTCAAGCTGGCCGGGATCGAGATCGACCGCAAGGTGCTCGCCGACATCGCCGTGCGCGACGCCGACACGTTCCGGCGATTTGCCGACGCCGCCCGCGAGGCGTTGCCGGCAGCCTGACGGCCGACCGACGACACAGAGCCCCGGGCGCCCCTCCTCCACCGGACGGGCGCCTTTTTTTCGCCCTCATGCCGATCACCAGCCCCAACAACGAACAGCTCAAGCAGGTCCGCAAGCTCGCCGGGCGCAAGTGGCGCGACAAGACGCGCAGCTTCGTCGCCGAGGGCGAGGACCTGATCGCCGCGGGCGCGGCGGCGGGCTGGCGCCCGGAGCTGATGCTGTGCGAGGCCGGCTCGGGGCTCGAGGGCGACGAGGTCGCGCCGCACCTGCTGCGCCAGTACTCCCAGCTCGGCTCGGGCACGCGCGCGCTGGCCGTCTACCCGCAGCGCTGGGCGCCGGCGCCGGTCGGGCCGGTGTGCGTCGCGCTGTGGGGCGTGAGCGACCCCGGCAACGTCGGCGCCGTCCTGCGCTCGGCGCTGGCGTTCGGCGCCGGCAGCGTGGCGCTCGGGCCCGGGACCGCCGATCCCTATGGCTTCAAGGCGGTGCGCGCGTCGATGGGGGCGATCTTCGCCGTGCCGGTCGTGCGGGTGGCGCGCGTGGAGGAGCTGCCGCGGCCCACGGTCGCGCTGGTGGCGGGCAGCGGCCGCGCGCTGGCGCAGCTCGAGGGCGGTGCGGTGACGCTGGTGGTCGGCGCGGAGCGCGAAGGGCTGCCGGCGGGGGTCGTCGCCGCGTGTGACGAAAGCGCGCATATCCCGATCCGGTCGGATTCGCTCAACGCCGCGATGGCGGCGACGATCGGCCTCTACGAGGCCGCAGGTAGGGTGGCGCGCGCGTGAAGGAGAAGATCGAGCAGCTGCGGGCGCAGGGCGCTGCCGCGATCGCGGCCGCGACCGGGACGGCGGAGCTGGAGGAGGCGCGGATCGCCTTCCTGGGCCGCAAGGCCGAGCTGCCGAACCTGCTGCGCGGCGTCGCCGCGCTGGCGCCGGAGGAGCGCGGCGCGGTCGGCCGCGCGGCCAACGCTGCGCGCAAGGCGCTCGAGGCGGCGGTGGAGGCACGGCGCGCCGAGCTCGAGCGCGCGGAGCTGGACACGCGCCTGTCCGCCGATGCGATCGACGTCACGCTGCCCGGGACACCGGCCGTCGCCGTCGGGCGGCTGCACGTGATCACCGCGATGCGCCGCGAGGTCGAGGACATCTTCCTCGGGCTCGGCTTCCGCGTCGCCGAGGGCCCCGAGATCGAGACCGTCTACTACAACTTCGACGCGCTCAACCACTCGCCGCAACACCCCGCGCGCCTGGAGAGCGACACCTTCTACACGACCGACGGGGCGGTGCTGCGCACGCACACCTCGCCGATGCAGGTGCGCGCGATGGAGGTCCACCCGCCGCCGCTCTACATCATCGTCCCGGGCCGCACCTACCGGCGCGACAACGACGCGACGCACACGCCGCAGTTCCACCAGGTCGAGGGACTCGCGGTCGACGAGGACATCACGCTCGGCGACCTGCAGGGCACGCTGCTGGCGTTCGCGCGCGCGGTCTTCGGCGACGACCGCGAGGTACGGCTGCGCCCGCACTTCTTCCCCTTCACCGAGCCGAGCGTCGAGTGCGACGTCTCCTGCTTCAACTGCACCGCGGGGCTCCTGCGCGACGGCTCGCGCTGCCACCTGTGCAAGGGCACCGGCTGGATCGAGATCCTCGGCTCGGGCATGATCGACCCGAACGTGTTCGGCTACGTGCGCGAGCACGGCTATGACCCCGAGCGCGTCCAGGGGTTCGCGTTCGGGCTGGGGATCGAGCGGATCGCCTTCCTCAAGCACGGCGTCAGCGACCTGCGGCTGATGTACGAGAACGACCTGCGCTTCCTGGAGCAATTCGGGATGAGGCTGCCGCTGCTCTGGCTGCACGACTACTGCGACCCCGGCCTGCCCGCGGCCGAGCTCGCGACGCGCCTGGCGCTGACCGGCACGGAGGTCGACCGCGTGCACACGCACGGCGTGACGGCGCTGGAGCACTTCGTCGTCGGCAAGGTGCTGAGCGCCGAGCGCCACCCGGACGCCGACCGGCTGACCGTCTGCAGCGTCGACACGGGCACCGGCTCGGCGAGCCAGATCGTCTGCGGCGCGCCCAACGTCGCGGCCGGCCAGACCGTCGCGGTGGCACGTCCCGGCGCCGTGCTGCCCGACGGCACGCGGCTCAAGCGGGCCAAGCTGCGCGGCCAGGAGTCAGCCGGGATGATCCTGGCCGAGGACGAGCTCGCGATCGGCACCGAGCACGACGGCATCATGGTGCTCGACGACGCGCTCGCCGCCGGCACGCCGCTCGCCGGCGTGCTGCCGATCGCGACCGACGTGCTCGAGCTCGAGATCACGCCGAACCGGCCCGACTGCCTCGGCGTCTACGGCGTCGCGCGCGAGGTCCACGCCGCGACCGGCGCGCCGCTGGCGCCCGCGCCGTGGTCCGGCGACGCGCATCCCGAGGGCGATGCGATCCCGGGCTTCTCGGTTCGGGTGGACGCGCCCGACCTCTGCCCGCGCTTCACCGCGCGGCTGTTCGAGGACGTGCGCCTGGGGCCGTCGCCGCCGTGGCTGAAGGCGCGCCTGATGGCCGCCGGCCAGCGGCCGATCAACAACGTCGTCGACATCACCAACTACGTGATGCTGCTCACCGGTCAGCCGATGCACGCGTTCGACGCCGACCTCGTGAGCGGCGGGACGCTCGTGGTGCGGCGTGCCGAGGCGGGGGAGACGATGACGACGCTCGACGACGTCGAGCGCACGCTCGACCCCGAGGTCTGCGTGATCGACGACGCCGACGGCCCGACCTCGATCGCCGGCATCATGGGCGGCGCGCGCTCCGAGGTGCGCGACAGCACCACGCGCGTGCTGATGGAGGCGGCGACCTGGAACGGTCCCAACATCCAGCGCACGTCGGCGCGGCTCGCCCTGCGCACCGAGGCGTCCGGGCGCTTCGAGAAGGGGCTGCAGCCCGAGCAGGGCCTGGAAGGCCAGGCCGTCGCGACGAAGCTGATGCTCGAGCTGTGCGGCGCGCGCGCCGTCGGCGGCACGATCGACGTCGGCGGTCCCGGGCCCGCGCCCGTAACGCTGCGGCTGCGCGACGCGCGCACCGAGCGCCTGCTCGGGGCGCCGGTGCCGCGCGCGGATGCCGCGCGCATCCTCGCCGGGCTCGGTTTCGAGGTCGCCGAGGCCGCCGACGGGCTCGACGCGACCGTGCCGCCGTGGCGGCGCGACGACGTCGAGCGCGAGGCCGACCTGATCGAAGAGGTCGCGCGGCTCTGGGGACTCGACCGCTTCCCGGCCACGCTGCCGTCGCGCCGCGGGGCGGTCGGGCGGCTCGGCGCCGGCGCAGCGAGCGCGCAGGCGCGCCGAGGACGCGCTTGTCGGCGCCGGGCTGTCCGAGGCCGTCGGCTGGAGCTTCTCCTCGCCCGAGGTGGCGCGGCGGCTCGGGCTGAAGGGCGATGCCGTCGTGCTGGAGAACCCGATGTCCGAGGACCAGTCGGTGATGCGCACGACGCTGCTCGGCTCGCTGCTGGACTCGCTGCGTCGCAACAGCTCGCGCGGGATCGACGACGTGCGCCTGTTCGAGCTCGGCGCGGTCTATCTGCCGGGGCGGCCCGGGACCGAGCCGACCGGCAACCCGTGGTACCCGGTCGCCGGATCCCGGAGCTGCCGGTCGAGCGGATGCACCTTGGCGCGCTGATGACCGGGCGGGCACGGCCGGCGAGCTGGAGCGACCCCGAGCCGCCGCGCACCGACCTGTTCGCCGCGAAGGGCGTGCTGGACGCGCTGCTGCGCGCGCTGCGGGTGGAGTACCGCGTGGAGGGCGGCGCCGACCAGCCGTTCCTGCACCCGCGCCGCGCGGCGTCGGTGATCGTCGGCGAGTCGCCCGCCGGCTGGCTCGGCGAGCTGCACCCGTCCGTCGCCGCGGCCTGGGACCTCGAGGCGGTCGTCGCGGGGTTCGAGCTCGACTTCGGCGTGCTGGCAGCCGCCGCGACGGGCGTGGCGCGCTACGTCGACCTGACCTCGTTCCCGTCGATCCGCCACGACCTGGCGGTCGTCGTGGCCGACGACGTGCCGGCGGCGCGCGTGCTCGAGACGATCCGCTCCGCGGGCGGCGCGCTGCTGGTGGGCGCGGAGGTGTTCGACGTCTACCGCGGCGCGCAGATCGGCGACGGGCGCGCCTCGCTGGCGCTGCGGCTCGAGTTCCGCGCCCCCGACCGCACGCTGACCGACGAGGAGGTCGCGCAGCGCCGCGACAAGATCGTCGCCGCGCTGCGCGAGCAGGTCGGAGGCGAGCTGCGTGGCTAGCGTCGCGGTGCTCGGGGCGAGCGGCTACGCCGGCGCGATCGCGGCGATGCTCGTGCACCGCCACCCGTTCTTCGAGCTCGCCCACGTGACCGCGCGCTCGGAGGCGGGCGCCCGGCTCGACGACCTGCACCCGCGCACGCGCGTGCCGCTCGAGCTCGAGCGCTGGGACGCGGAGGTGCAGTCAGACGTCGATGCCGCGCTCGTCTGCTGGCCGCACGGCGTCGCCGCGCCGGCCGTCGCCGCGCTGCGCGAGCGCGGCGTGCGCGTCGTCGACCTGTCGGCCGACTTCCGGCTGCACGACCGCGGCATCTACGAGGACTGGTACGGCGAGCACGGCGCGCCGGCGCTGTTCGGCCAGGGCGTCTACGGGCTGCCGGAGCTGCACCGCGAGCGGATCGCCGCCGCCGAGCTGGTCGCCAACCCGGGCTGCTATCCGACCGCCGCGCTGCTCGCGCTCGCGCCGCTCGCGCGCGCCGGGCTGATCGGCGACGTCGTGATCGACGCCAAGTCCGGCGTGTCCGGCGCCGGGCGCGAGCCGACCGCGAGCACGCACTTCGTCTCCGCGGCGGAGAACATGACGCCGTACAAGGTCGAGCGCCATCGCCACACGCCGGAGATCGAGCAGGAGCTCGCCGGCCAGGGCGCATCGCTCACGATCACGTTCACGCCTCACCTGGTCCCGCTCGCGCAGGGCGAGCTCGTCTCCTGCTACGTCACTCCCGCGCGCGAGCACACGCCCGACGAGGTCGCCGCGCTCTACGACGAGTCCTACGCGCGCGAGCCGTTCGTCGAGCTGCGCTCCGGCCCGCCCGGCGTGCTCGACGTGCGCGAGACGAACTTCTGCCGCCTGTCGGTGCACTGCGATCCGCGCACGGGGCGGATCCTCGCGTTCGCGGCGATCGACAACCTCTGGAAGGGCGCCGCCTCCCAGGCCGTGCAGAACCTCAACCTGATGTTCGGCCGCGACGAGCGCGAGGGGCTGCTGTGAACGCGTTCTCCTCGCGCTGGGTCGAGCCGCCCGCGTGCGTCACCGAGCGGCCGGGCGGCGGGCTCGCCGGCGGCTTCCGCGCCGGCGCCGCGGCAGCCGGGATCAAGCCGTCCGGCGATCCCGACGTCGCGCTGCTCGTCTGTTCGGAGCCCGACGTCGTCAGCGCCGCCCGCTTCACGCGCTCCGGAGCGCCGGCCGCGCCGGTCGTCCTGTGCCGCTCGCGCTGCCGCCTGGACGCGCTCGGGGCGATCGTCGTGAACTCCGGCAACGCGAACGCCGCCACCGGCAATCGCGGTCTCGAGGACGCCGCGCGCATGCAGGGCGCGGCCGCGATGGCGGCCGGGGTGCGCGAGGACCGCGTCGCGGTCGCCTCGACCGGCGTGATCGGCGTGCCGCTGCCGATGGACGGCATGATCAAGGGCATCCTCGCGGCGCGCGGCGAGCTGTCCTCTGACGGCGACCGCGCCTTCTGGCGCGCGATCGCGACCACCGACGCGTTCGAGAAGCTGCTGTCGCTCGACGTCGCGCTGCCGTCGGGGACGGTGCGGCTGAGCGCCCAGGCCAAGGGCGCGGGGATGATCCAGCCCGGCTTCGCGACGCTGCTGTGCTTCGTCCAGACCGATGCCGTGCTGGCCGCCGAGACCGCGGAGCTGCTGCTCGGCGTCTGCGTCAAGCGCTCGTTCGAGCGCATCTCCGTCGACGGCCAGCTCTCGACCAACGACGCAGCGCTGCTGATGGCGTCGGGTGCCAGCGGCGTGATCGTCGAGCCGGAGTCCGATGACGAGCTGCGCTTCGGCGAGGCGCTCGACTACGCGCTGCGCCGCCTCGCGCTGCTGATCGTGCGCGACGGCGAGGGCGCCGCGCGGGTCGGGCGCGTGCACGTGCGCGGCGGGCACGAGGAGACCGTCGAGCGCGTCGCGCGCGCGATCGCGAACTCGCCGCTGGTCAAGGCGGCGCTCAACGGCGGCGACCCGAACTGGGGCCGCATCGCCCAGGCGGTCGGCGCCGCGGTCCCCGGCGCCGGGCCGCTGCCGTTCGACATCTGGATCGAGGGCGTGCAGGTGTGTGCCGGCGGAGTGGCGGTGCCGCACGACGACCGCGGCGCTGGCCGCGGCGGTCGGCGGCGAGGAGGTCGAGTACGTCGTCGGGCTGCCCGGCGAGGGCGCCGAGACCGAGGTGTTCTTCTCCGACCTCTCGCACGACTACGTCCGGATCAACGCGGAGTACACGACATGAGAGATGTAGGGACCCTGCTCGAGGCGCTCCCGTACATCCGGGAGTTCCACGGCAAGACGGTGGTGATCAAGTACGGCGGCGCGGCGATGGAGGATCCCGGCGCTGCGCGAGGAGTTCGCGCGTGACGTCGTGCTGCTCAAGTACGTCGGCATGAACCCGATCGTCGTGCACGGCGGCGGGCCGGAGATCACGCGCTACATGAAGCTGCTCGACCTGCCGGTCGAGTTCGTCGGCGGCCTGCGCGTGTCGGACTCAGACACCGTCGAGATCGCCAAGATGGTGCTCGTCGGCAAGGTCAACAAGGACATCGTGCTGCTGCTCGGCCGCCACGGCCAGCCGGCGGTCGGGCTCTGCGGCGACGACGGCATGCTGTTCCGCGTCGCGACGACGGCCGGTCCCGAGGGCGAGGACATCGGCTACGTCGGGCGGATCGAGCGCATCGACGCCGACGTGATCCGGCACGTCGCGGAGGACTACATCCCGGTGATCGCCTCGGTCGGCGCCGACCGCCACGGCCGCTCGCACAACGTCAACGCCGACGAGGCCGCCGGCGCCGTGGCGCGCGCGATGGGCGCCTACAAGGTGATCTTCCTGACCGACGTCCACGGCTGGCTGCGCGACCCAGGCGATCCCGACTCGGTCATCTCCGAGACGACCGCCGACGAGGTCGAGGCTGCGCTGCCGTCCGTGGCCGGCGGCATGCGGCCGAAGCTCGAGGCATGCCTGAACGCGATCTACGGCGGCGTCGGCAACGCCCACATCCTCGACGGCCGCGTGCCGCACTCGCTGCTGCTCGAGCTGTTCACCGACGCCGGCATCGGCACCAAGGTGCGGCCCGCGCTGTGAGCGGCGCGCTGATCGAGAACTACGCGCGCTTCGGGGTCGAGTTCGCGCGCGGCGACGGGCATGACGCTGTGGGACGCGGACGGCAACGAGTACCTCGACTTCCTCGCCGGCATCTCGGTCTGCAACACCGGCCACTGTCACCCGCACGTCGTCGCCGCGATCGAGGCGCAGACGCGCACGCTCATGCACGTGTCCAACCTGTACTCGACGCGGCCGATGGTGGAGCTGGCCGAGCGCTTGGCCGCGAGCTCGCTCGGTGGCCGCGTGCTGTTCGCCAACTCCGGCGCCGAGGCCAACGAGGCGGCGCTGAAGCTCGTGCGCAAGGCGCGCCCGCGCGGCGAGATCGTGGTGCTGCACGGCGGCTTTCACGGCCGCACCTACGGCGCGCTCTCGGCCACGTTCCAGGAGTCCAAGCAGGCGCCGTTCGCGCCGCTGGTGCCGGGCTTCGTGCCGGTGCCGCGGGACGTCGCGGCGCTCGACGCCGCCGTCGGGGAGCAGACCGCCGCGGTACTGCTGGAGCCGATCCAGGGCGAGACCGGCGTCAACGTGCTCTCCGAGGAGCTGCTCGCCGCCGCGCGCGCCGCCTGCGACCGCAGCGGCGCCGCGCTCGTGTTCGACGAGGTGCAGACCGGCATGGGGAGGACGGGCACGCTGTGGGCCTACGAGGCGACCGGCGTCGTGCCCGACGCGATCACGATCGCCAAGGCGCTCGCGGGCGGGCTGCCCGCCGGCGCGCTGATCACGGGCGAGCGGCTGGCGGGCGTGTTCGCGCCCGGCGACCACGGCTCGACCTTCGCGGGCGGTCCCGTGATCGCCGCCGCGGCCCACGCCGCGCTCGACGTGCTCGACGACCCGGTGCTGCTCGAGCGCGTGCGCGAGCTGGGGCTCGCTGCTGGCCGAGTCGCTGCGCGAGCTGCCCGGCGTGCTGGAGGTGCGCGGCCGCGGGCTGATGATCGCCGCCGACATCGATCGCTCCGCGCCCGACGTCGTCAGCCGCGCGCTGCACGAGCAGCGGCTCGTGATCAACGCGACCGGCCCGCAGACGCTGCGCTTCCTGCCGCCGCTGATCGTCGAGCGCTCCCACGTCGACGACGCGCTGGGGCGGCTCGCGCCGCTGCTGTCGTAGTCTGGCGCCCCTGATGACCGACCAGCCGCGCGATCCCGCCACCGAGGTCCACCGCATCGCCGACCCGTCCGCGACGCGCGTCGCGTCCTACCTGGCGCTGCGCGAGGAGGTCGGGCGGGTGCTGCTGCTCTACTCGGGCGGCCTCGACACGAGCGTGATGCTGAAGTGGATCCAGGACGAGTACGAGGCCGAGGTCGTCGCGCTCACCGTCAACCTCGGCCAGCCGGGGGAGGACTACGAGGTCGTCAAGGGCAAGGCGCTGCGGCTCGGCGCGCTCGACTGCCACGTCGTCGACGCGCGCGACGAGTTCGCGCGCGAGTACGTGCTGCCGGCGATCAAGGCGAACGCCGACTACGGCGACGGCTACCCGCTGTTCACCGCGCTCGGGCGGCCGCTGATCGCCAAGCTCGCGGTCGAGTACGCGCGCAAGACCGGCTGCGACACGATCGCTCACGGCTGCACCGGCAAGGGCAACGACCAGGTCAGGATCGAGGGGACGATCGCGACGCTCGCGCCCGAGCTGAAGGTGATCGCGCCCGTGCGCTCCTGGGCGATGGGCCGCGACGAGGAGATCGCCTACGCGCGCAAGCACGGGATTCCCGTCAAGGGCGGGCACCGAGAGCGCGCCCTACTCGATCGACGACAACCTCTGGGGGCGCTCCTCGGAGGGCAAGTGGATCGAGGACCTCGCCCACGCTCCCGACGACGACGTCTTCCAGCTCGTCACGCGTCCCGAGCTGGCGCCCGACGAGCCGCAGGTGGTGACCGTCGAGTTCGAGGCGGGCACGCCGGTCGCGCTGGACGGCGAGCGGCTCGGGCTTGTCGAGCTGATCGAGCGGGCCGCGCAGATCGGCATGCGCCACGGCGTCGGCATCGTCGACCACATCGAGGACCGGATCGTCGGCCTGAAGGTGCGCGACATCTACGAGGTGCCGGCAGCGGCGATCCTGCTGACCGCGCACAAGGAGCTCGAGCGCCTGTGCGGCACGATCCACCAGAACCAGTTCAAGCCCGCGCTCGACCAGAAGTGGGCCTACCTCGTCTATGCCGGCCTCTGGTGGGAGCCGCTGCGCGAGGACATCGAGGCCTACACCGAGCACGTCAACCGGCTCGTGACCGGCACGATCGGCCTGAAGCTCTTCAAGGGGAGCGTCCGCGTCGTGACGCGCGCGAGCCCCAACGCGGTCTACGACGCCCAGCTCGCCTCGTTCTCGGAGTCGGGCGGGCTGTTCTCGCAGCAGGCCTCGCCCGGTTTCATCGAGCTGTGGTCGCTGCAGTCGCGCATGGCGAGGCGGCTGCGCGAGCGCCGAGCCTCGCTAGGGTGAAGAGCATGTTCTACACGCTGCTTGGCAAGCTCACCTGGAACAGCGCGAAGTACGTCCTGCGCCACAAGTACGGGTCGGCGATGGCGCCGAAGCCGTTGCTCGCGGGCGGGCTGCTGATCGCGATTCTCGGCATCGCGCTCGCGACGCGCCAGCGCGTCGGCGGCGGCGACGGCGACAGCTGATCCGGCGCGCGCCCGCCGCGCCGTCTGAGACGATCCAGCGGTGGAACGTCCGACCTCCGTGCCCGCGCTCGAGGGCCTCGCGATCGAGGCGGTCGAGTGGCTCCCGTCGGGATCCGACTCCGGGCTCGTGCGGGTGCGCGGGCGCTGGAGTGACGCGGCACGGCGCGAGTCCGAGCTGCCCGCGCTGGTCGTCCGGCGCGGGGAGGAGGCGCGGCGCTTCGAGTCGCTGCCCGACGCGCGCTTCGGCCGCGAGGCGACGGCCTGGCGAGCGACCTATCTGGTTCCCGCGGCGCTGATGGAGCCGCTGCCGGACGAGCTCTCGCTGTCCTGGGAGAGCGGCGCCCGTGCGGCGCTGCCCGCGCCGAGTCGCGGCTTCGAGCCGCCGCAGTCACCCAGCTCGCTGGCCGAGCCCGCAGGAGGAGCCGGGCGGCGAGGTCATCGATCGCGCCGTGATGGCCGAGCGCCGCGCGCGTCGCGCGGAGACGGCCGAGCGAGCCTCGGCGGCGCGCGCCGCCGAGGCGCTCAAGGCGGTCGAGGTGCTCGAGCTCCGCAGCGCCGAGCTCGAGCGGCGGTTGGAGGCGCTCCAAGCGGGCGCTCCTGCCGTGGAGGAGTCGCCGCGCGACGATCTTGCGGCTGCGCTGGCCGTCGAGGATCTGCCGAGCGGCGCCGTCGCGGAGCCGGCCGCCGCCGGCGGTGACGCGCGCGGGTCTCGGATCACCGGGCGTCGCGGAGCCGGCCGCGCGGCGCTCGCGCCGCGCCGGAGCTGACCGCTGCGCTCGCGACGGTGAAGCGGCTGCGCGGCGAGCTCGACGAGCAGCGCCGGCGCCTGCGCAAGAGCGAGCTGCTGCGGGCCGCCGATGCCGTGGCGCTCGCGAGCCTGCGCGAGCAGGAAGGTCGTGTCCGGCTGCTCGAGCAGCAGTACTCGGACAGCAAGGCGGAGCTCGCGCGGGCGCTTGCCGCCGTCGAAGCCGGCCAGGCCGAGGCTCGGGCGGCGCGCGCGCAGGCGGCGGAGCAGGTGGCGCTCGCGCACAAGCGCGCCGCGACCGACGCCGCCGCGGTGCGTGCACGCGCAGCCGACGAGCTCGCCGCGATCACCGAGGAGCTCACCCGCGTGCGCTCTGCGCTCGCGAGCGTGCGCCGCCACGCCGCCGAACGCGCCGCGGGCCTCGAGCGGCGCCTGGGCGAGCTCGAGACGGCGCTCGCCGCGGAGCGCCGGGCGCATGCCGCCGCGACGACGGAGCTCGCCGCCGAGCGCCGGCACGACGATCGCCGTCACGGAGCTCGAACGGCGCCGACGCGCACGCCGCGGCGGCCACGAAGTCGAGACGGCGCTCGCCGCGAGCGCCGGGCGCGCGCCGCCGCCGTCACGGAGCTCGAGACCGCACGTGCGGGACTGGCGGCGGCGGAGGCGACCAACCATGCCGAGGCGGTGGCACGTGCGGCGCTCGAGGAGGAGCTCGACCGCGAGCGGCTCGCGCGCGCGTCACTCGCCGCGGCGCTCGCCACCGAGCGCTCCGAGCTCACCGGGGCGCGCACGCGCATCGCCGAGCTCGAGCTCGCTCTGGAGCATCACCCCGGTGCGTCGGCTGCGGCCGGCAGCACGCCGGGCCGGATCGAGCGCGCTCCCCGATCAGCTCGTTCCGCCAGTCGCGGCGCCCCCGACGACCGCCGCGTCGCGACGATCGACGAGCGGAGCGATTTCGCCGCAAAGCTCGACGCGGCCGCCGCCGCATTGCGCGCGCACGCCCCGCGGCACGAGCCGGCCGTGGCTCCCGCCGGCGAGTACCCGTGGCTGCGCGCCGCGCTCGTCAGGCTCGCCCACGACGATCCACGCACGGCCGCGCGGCTGCTCGTCGCGCTCGTGCCGGCGCAGGGAGCGCTCGTCAGCGCGCCGCTCCAGTACGACCTGACGATCCGCGGCGCCGGGACCTACGCGATCAGCATCGCCGCCGGGCGGGCGACGGCACGCGGCGTGCGCGAGCCGCGTCCGCGCGCGCAGGCGGCGTTCCACGTGACCGCCGACGTCGTGACGCTCGCCGAGGTGCTCGCCGGCGTGCAGAAGCGCATGGGTCGCTGGATCGGCTCGGTCAAGGTCCAGGGTCAGCGGCGCGATGCCGAGGCGCTGCGCGACGCGCTCGTCGGCGCGCAGCTCGACCTCTCCGCGGCCGCGCGGGCCGGCGCCGACCTCGACCCCGACCTCGTCTGGCGCGCGCTCGCCTACGCGATCGATCCCGCCTGGACGAAGGGGCACACGTTCACGATCGCCCAGGAGATCAGCGGCCCGCGGCCGCTGCGCTGGCACATCGCGGTGCGCGACGGGGCGCCCGTCGTGATCGAGCGCCGCGCGCCGGCGCAGCCGCCCGACGCCGTCGTGGCGATGTCGCGCGCGGCCTTCTCGCACATGCTCCGGGCCGAGCCGGCGCCCGGCGGTGAGCGGCCGACGATCCGCGGCGATCGTGCCGCGGTGGCGACGCTCAAGCGCTGGACCGACCGCGCGCAGGGCCGCGCCGGCTGACTCAGAAGCGGCGTTTCCCGCAGCGTGCGGGGACGCTGCCCGGATGCCCGCGGCGCCGTCCGAGCCGGGATCTAGCCTTCTCCGTCCGTGAGCACCCCGACCTGCGCCCATCTGCACGTCCACTCGGAGTACTCGCTGCTCGACGGCGCGTGCAAGATCGAGCAGCTGGCCGCCCGCGCCGCCGAGTTCGGCCAGCCGGCGCTCGGGCTCACCGACCACGGCGTGATGAACGGCGCGGTCGAGCTCTTCAAGGCGTGCAAGCAAGCACGACGTCAAGCCGATCCTCGGCCTTGAGGCGTACTTCGTCGACGATCGCGCGAACCGCGACGGCAAGCTCGAGCGCAACCACCTGACGCTGCTCGCCGACGACGACGACGGCTTCCGCAACCTCACCAAGCTCTCCAGCGCCGGCTTCCTCGAGGGCCTGCACCGCGGCAAGCCGGGCGTCGACATGGAGCTGCTGGCGCGCCACAGCCGCGGCGTGATCGCGCTCACGGGCTGCCTGGCGTCACGGTCCAGCCGCCGGATCGTCGACGGCAGGCTCGCGGACGCGCGCGCGCACCTCGACGACCTGTCGAGCGCGTTCGGGCCCGAGAACGTCTACTTCGAGCTCCAGCGCAACGGGATCGCCGAGCAGGAGCAGGTCAACGAGGCGATCGTGAAGTTCGCGCGCGAGCTGGGACGACCGCTCGTCGCGACCGCCGACGTGCACTACCTGCGGCGCGAGGACCACCACCACCACGCGGCGCTGCTGTGCGTGCAGACGAAGTCGACGCTCGCTGCGCCGAAGCTGTCGTTCGACACGAACGAGTTCTATCTCAAGAGCTCGGAAGAGCTCGCGCAGTCGTTCTCCGACCTGCCCGAGGCGCTCGCCTCGACGGTCGAGATCGCCGATCGCTGCGACGTGTCGATCGAGCTCGGCAGCCAGCTGATCCCGCGCTTCGAGACGCCGAACGGCGGAGCCGGAGGGCGAGTACCTGCGCGCGCTGGTCGGCGACGGGCTGCGGCTGCGCTACGGCGATCCGGTCCCGGCCGAGGCGCGCGAGCGCGCCGACCTCGAGCTGGGCGTGATCGACAGCATGGGCTTCAACGCCTACTTCCTGATCGTGCACGACTTCGTCGCCTTCGCCAAGCGGTCGGGCATCGCGGTCGGTCCCGGGCGCGGCTCGGCGGCCGGCTCGATCGTCGCCTACTGCCTGGCGATCACGGACGTCGATCCACTGCGCTACGGCCTGCTGTTCGAGCGCTTCCTGAACGCCGAGCGCGTGTCGATGCCCGACATCGACATCGACTTCTCGGTGCGCGGCCGCGAGCGCGTGATCCGCTACGTGACCGACAAGTACGGCGCCGACCGCGTCGCGCAGATCATCACCTTCGGCAAGATGTACCCGCGCGCGGCGACGCGCGACGCGGCGCGCGTGCTCGGCCACGAGTACGCGATCGGCGACCGGCTGGCGAAGCTGATCCCCGATCCGCAACAGGGCCGCCCGCCGAGCTTCGCCGACTGCTTGAAACCCGGTGCCGAGCTGGCGAGCGAGGTCGCCAGGGACCCCACGGCCAAGCAGATCGTCGACGTCGCGCAGGGGCTCGAGGGGATCGTCCGCAACGCGTCGATCCACGCCGCGGCGGTCGTGATCTCCGATCGCCCGCTGACCGACATCGTGCCGCTCCAGCTCGCCGACGCCGGCGTCGGCGAGGACGGCGCGAAGGTCTACCGGACGGTGACGCAGTTCTCGATGAAGCCGATCGAGGAGATCGGGCTGCTCAAGATGGACTTCCTCGGGCTGCGCAACCTCGACGTGATCGAGGACGCGCTGGACGTGATCGAGCGCTCTACCGGCGAGCGCGTCGACATGACGACGCTGCCGCTCGACGACGCGAAGACCTACGAGATGATGGCGCGCGGCGACGCGGTCGGCGTGTTCCAGTTCGAGTCCGAGGGGATGCGCGAGGCGCTGAAGAAGGTCCAGCCGACCGAGTTCGAGGACCTCGTCGCGCTCGTGGCGCTCTACCGCCCGGGCGCGATGGACCAGATCCCCGACGTACGCGCGCGGCAAGCGCAACC
This sequence comes from uncultured Solirubrobacteraceae bacterium, assembly GCA_963721315.1. Lineage (GTDB taxonomy): Bacteria > Actinomycetota > Thermoleophilia > Solirubrobacterales > Solirubrobacteraceae > DASQMT01. The sequence continues at coordinate 106,758 of CAVRIU010000004.1, read as the reverse complement.
CGGAGACGGTGCAGTACATCGACGACCGGCTGCGGCCGATCACGCAGCCGACCAAGGGCGTGATCCTCTACCAGGAGCAGTCGATGCAGATCGCCAAGTCGCTCGCCGGCTTCTCCGGGCCCAAGGCGGACGACCTGCGCAAGGCGATCGGCAAGAAGAACCGCGCCGCGATGGCCGAGCTGCGGCCGGAGTTCTTCGCCGGCTGCCGGGCGTCGGGCACGGCGCCCGACGTGATCGAGGCGCTGTGGCTGGTCAACGAGCGAAGCGCCGACTACTCGTTCAACCGCTCCCACGCGGCCTGCTACGCGCTGATCTCCTACCGCACCGCGTGGCTGAAGGCGAACTTCCCGGCCGAGTACATGGCCGCGCTGATCTCGTCGGTGATGGACACGAAGGACAAGGTCCCGTTCTTCGTCAACCAGGCCGAGAGCATGGGGATCGAGATCCTGCCGCCGGACGTGAACCTGTCCGGCCACGAGTTCGTCGTCGACGCGGGCAACATCCGCTTCGGGCTCGATGCGGTCAAGGGGGTCGGCTTCGCCGCGGTCGAGGCGATCAAGGCAGCGCGCGAGGAGCGGCCGTTCACGTCGCTGTGGGACTTCTGCGAGCGCGTCGACGGCCGCGCCGTCAACAAGAAGGCGATCGATGCGCTGATCAAGTGCGGCGCGTTCGGGTCCACCGGCGCGACCCGCCGCGGCATGCTCGAGGTGCTCGAGTCCGCGCAGGCCGCCGGCCAGAAGGCCCAGCTCGACGCGCAGATCGGCCAGGGCTCGATCTTCGACCTCGGCGACCTCGGCGGAGCGGAGAGCGGCGCGGGCTCGCGCTTCGCCGGCCCGACGCACCCGCCGATCCCGATCCGCGAGTTCGAGCGGGCCGAGCTGCTCGCGATCGAGAAGGAGTCGATCGGGCTGTTCATCACGGAGCATCCGCTCAAGCGCGTGCGCGAGGCGCTGCGCGTCAAGGGCGACACGACCTGTCCCGACGTGCCGCTGCGGCGCGACGGCGAGTGGGTCAAGGTCGGCGGCATGATCTCCGCGTCGAAGAAGATCAAGACGCGCTCCGGCTCGACGGTGATGTTCGCGACGCTCGACGACCTCGACGGCCAGGTCGAGCTGCTCGTGTTCGAGAAGGTGATCCTCGCCAGCGAGCCGGCGCTGCAGCCCGATCAGATCGTGCTCGTGCGCGGCACCGTCGACCACGGCGAGAACGGCAAGGTCTGCGTCAAGGTCGCGGACGTGACGCCGTTCGACCCGTCCGACGCGGAGATCGAGCGCGCCCGCGTGCAGACGGCGGCGCTCGACGCGGCGCGCGCGCCGCGGCCGCTGCACCTGCGCGTCGACGCCGGCCGCCTGCCGGCGTCCGTGATCGAAGAGCTCAAGCGGATCTTCGAGGACTTCCCGGGCGAGTCCGAGGTGCTGCTCGAGGTCCACACGCGCACCGGCCTGCGCAGGCTGCGCTTCGGCGAGGAGTTCAGGGTCGCCGGCCGCAACGCGGCGCTCAAGGCCGAGCTCAAGCGCGTGCTCGGCCCGGCGGTGCTGCCGCCCGCGGTCGCCGCGCCGGCCTGAGCCTCAGCGCCCGCGCTTGCCAGCGCTTCGGCGCCGCGCCGCGAGCCCTGCCTTGCGCAGCTTGAACGCGTCCTCGAGGTCGTCGCGATCGACGCCCTTGCCCTTGGCGCCGGGGCCCTCGAGCACGCACGGAAGCCCGTCGAAGCGCGGCTCGGACAGGAACGCCGCGCAGCCCTTGCGCCCGATCTCGCCGTCGCCGAGGTTGATGTGGCGATCGCGGTTGGAGCCGAGCGGGGTCATCGAGTCGTTGACGTGCAGCGAGCCGAGCCGGTCGAGGCCGACGATCCGGTCGAAGTCGTCGAGCACGTCCGCCAGCCGCTCGGCCGTGCGGACGTCGTAGCCGGAGGCGAGCAGATGGCAGGAGTCGAGGCAGACGCCGAGCCGCGCGTCGCCGCCGGCGACCTCGATCAGGCGCGCGAGCTCCTCGAACGAGCGCCCCAGCGTGCCGCCGGCGCCGGCGGTGTTCTCCAGGTGCAGCGGACAGTCCTCGGACTCGGCGAGCGCCTCCGCGATCACCGTGCCCGCGCGATCGAGCGCCGGCCCGGCCGCACCGCCGTCCTTGAGCGCCGAGCCGGGGTGCAGCACGACGGCGTGCGCTCCCAGCGCCGCGCCGGCGCGCAGCGAGGTCGTCAGCGAGCGGTGCGACTTGTCGCGGATCTCGGCGTCCTCGGAGGCGCAGTTGAGCAGGTAGACGGCGTGGATCAGCAGCGCGTCGACGTCGGACTCCGCGATCGCCGAGCGGAAGTCGGCGACCTCCTCGTCCGAGTACTCGCGCGGCTTCCACTGGCGCGGGTTCTGGTTGAAGATCTGGATCGAGCGCGCGCGCGCGCTCGACGCCGCGCTCGACGGCCTTCGCCGGCCCGCCGGCGGGGGAGACGTGGACACCGATCAGCATGCGGACGCGCGGTTCTAGCATGCAGCCCGACCATGCGCGTCCGCTTCGCCCCGTCCCCGACCGGCGCCCTGCACATCGGCGGCGCTCGCACGGCGCTCTTCAACTGGCTGCTCGCACGCGGCGACGACGAGGGCGAGCTGGTGCTGCGGATCGAGGACACCGACCGCGAGCGCTCGACGCCGGAGAACGTCGAGCAGATCTTCGAGGCGCTGCGCTGGCTCGAGCTCGACTGGGACGGCGAGCCGGTGTTCCAGTCGCAACGCGCCGATCGGCACGCCGAGGTCGTCGAGCAGCTGCTCGACGCCGGTCACGCCTACCGCTCGAGCGCCGGTCCGGACGAGGTCAGGGCCTTCAAGGAGGCCAACGCCGGCCGCGGCTTCCGCGGCTCGGACGAGCGAACGGGAGCGGTCCGGCTGCGCGTGCCGGACGACGGCGCGACCACGGTGCTCGACGTCGTCCGCGGCGAGACGGCGTTCGAGAACGCGCTCCAGGACGACCTCGTGATCGCGCGCGCCGACGGCTCGCCGGTCTATCACCTGGCGGTCGTCGTCGACGACCACGACGCCGCGATCACGCACGTCGTGCGCGGCGCCGACCACTACTCCAACACGCCCAAGCACGCGCTGATCCAGCAGGCGATGGGCGCCGGCACGCCGGTCTACGCGCACCTGCCGCTGCTGCACGGGCCCGACGGCAAGAAGCTCTCCAAGCGCCACGGCGCCGCGTCGGTGCAGGAGCTGCGCGACCGCGGATACCTGCCCGAGGCGGTGCGCAACTACCTGGCGCTGCTCGGCTGGGGCTACGACGAGGAGACGACGTTCTTCACGACCGAGGAGCTGCAGCGCCACTTCTCGCTCGAGCACGTCTCCAAGTCGCCCGCCGTGTTCGACGAGCAGAAGCTGCGCTGGATGAACGGCCGCTACCTGCGCGAGCTCGGGCTCGACGACCTGACCGGCCGGCTCGAGGCACGCACGGGCCACACCGGCCTGCGCGACGCCGTCGCGATCACCCAGGAGAAGATCTCGACGCTGGACGAGTTCTGGCCGCTTGCGAGCGCGTTCTTCGAGGAGCCGGTCGAGGATGCCGCGGCGCGCGCGAAGTTCCTCGCGCCGGAACAGGGCGCCGACGCGCTCGCGGTCGCGCGCGCGGCGCTCTCCGACGCTGGAGGAGCCGTGGACCCCCGAGGCGGTCGAGTCGGCGCTGCGCGGTGCCGTCGAGCGCTCCGGGATGAAGGCCAAGCAGGTCTTTCAACCGCTGCGGGTCGCGCTGACCGGGACGCACGATCTCGCCCGGGATCTTCGAGACCGTCGCGCTGATCGGGCGCGACAAGGCGCTCGCGCGGATCGACGCCGCGCTCGACGGGCGCCGCAGCCGCTCGCTAGACCGCCGTTCGGGCGCTCCGCGGCTCAACCGTGCGTCCGCCGATGCCGATAGAGGTCGCAGGGCGTCTGCCGTGCTGATCCACGACTCCTCAGGATCGCCCACTACCGACCGATGACCACCTCATGACGCCGTCACTGCCAGCCGTCAAGGCGTCGGCCTCGCGCCGACCTGTCGCCGTGCGGCCGGGCGGACCGCACGCGCAGGTCGGCCCGCCGCGCAACGAGGGCCACGGCAAGCGGCTCACGGCGGCGTTCGAGGCGCTCGAGCAGTTCCCCGCGCTGGCCGAGTCGCGCACGCGCGTGCTCGCGCTCGTCGCCGAGGAGCGGCCGTCGACGGGCGACCTCGTGCAGGCGATCGAGTCCGACGTCGCGCTCGTGATCGCCGTGCTGCGGCTGGCCAACAAGGCCGAGACGGCGCCGCGCGGCCAGGTCGAGAGCATCGTCGCCGCCGTCGAGGTGCTGGCGCCCGGAGGCCGTCCAGGCGCTCGTCGTCGAGCACCGGCACGTTCGAGTTCTTCGAGCGCGGCAAGCCGTGGGACGCGGCGCCCGAGCGCTTCCGGCTCCACGCGGTCGCGGTCCAGCGCGCCGCCGACCGGCTGGCCGCCGCCGCCGGCTACTCGCACCGCGATCGCCTGCTGGTCACCGCGCTGCTGCACGACGTCGGCAAGCTCGTGCTGGTGCACGCCTACCCGGGCTATCCCAAGCAGGTGCACGGCCCGGCGCGCACGCCGGAGGAGCGGCTGCACTACGAGCGCCGCGAGCTGGGCGTCGACCACGCGCTCGTCGGCGGCGTGCTCGCCCGCCGCTGGAACCTGCCGCGCTCGATCGCATCGGCGATCGAGCGCCACCACGCCGACGACGCCCAGGGCGACGCCGCCTTCGTCCGCCTGGCCGACATGCTGGCGCACTACTCGCTCGGCTCGCCGGTCTCCTCGACCGAGCTGCTGCGGGCCGCGCAGGCGATCAGCTTCGGCCCGGTCGAGCTGCGCACCGTGCTCTACGACCTGCCCTACCCGAGCAACGCCCGGCCGCGAGCGGTCGAGCCCTGCCCGCTCTCGGCGCGCGAGCTCGAGGTGCTCAAGCGGCTCGCCCAGGGCATGGTCTACAAGCAGATCGCGCACGAGCTCTCGCTCTCCACCAGCACCGTCCGCACCCACCTGCACAACATCTACGGCAAGGTCGGCGCGGTCGATCGCGCGCAGGCCGTGCTGTACGCCACCGAGCGCGGCTGGCTCTAGCCGGGCGCGCTCCGGCGCCGGCGCCAGAGCACGACGGCGACCGCGATGCCGACGGCGTCGATCGCGACGTCGAGCGGTGAGCCGTTGCGTCCTTGCACGAACGACTGGTGCCACTCGTCGCTCACCGCGTAGGCGAGCGTGATCGCCGCGGCGAGCGACCGGTCGCCCCAGCGCGCGCTGCCACAGCCACCAGAGCAGGCCGAACGCGAACGCGTGCGCGAGCTTGCGCAGCACCGTGTCCCAGCCGCCGAGGCCGGAGTTCAGGTCGGGCTGCGCGGAGAGCGCGAAGATGATCGCCATCAGCGCGAGCGGCGGCAGGCAGCGTTTGAGCGTCGGCAGAACCTCGTAGGATCGCAGCCACCGCATGCTCTCGATCACCACGAAGTCGCCCTACGCGCTGCGCGCGCTGGCCGAGCTGGCGCGCATCGGCGCGGAGGTGCCGGTCCCGATCGGCGAGCTCGCCCGCCGCCGCGAGATCCCGGTCCAGTTCCTCGAGCAGCTCTTCGCGGTGCTGCGCCGCGCCGGCGTGCTGCGCTCCCAGCGCGGCGTCAAGGGCGGCTACTCGTTCGCCCGCGAGCCCTCGGAGATCACCGTGCTCGAGCTCGTCGAGCTGCTCGACGGCCCGCTGGGGAGCGACGCGACGGGCATCTTCGCCGACGCCGCCGCGGCCGCCCGCGACGTGCTCGCGAGCACGACCGTCGCCGACGTGGTCGAGCGCGAGAACCGCGAGGCCGGCGCGGCGATGTACTACATCTGAGAGCGCCGCGAGTTTCCCCCGACTCGCGGCGTTCGGGGAGCTATCCGACTACTCGTCCTGCTTCGACTGCTGCTCGCTGTCTGTGGAGTCGGGCGCCTCCTTCGGAAAGCCGCCCTCGGTCTCCGTGTCCGACTCGCCGGGCTTCTTGGACTGCTCGTCGACCTCGTCGGGCCGGTCCTGCGTAGATTCGCTCATGGCGACCTCCACGTTGAGGGGTACCGGCGGTTCCTACCCCGCCGGTGCGGCAGCCAAGCTTCCGCTTCGGGCTCCGCAGGACTATCCGGGGTACGGGTCCTGCGTCGAGTCGCCGCCGCTGAGGGTCGTGTACTTGCCGTTGGCGCATTCGGGGCAGGGCGGGAGGCTCTGGACGGATTGGACCTGCAGCTCGTAGCCGCAGCTGGTGCACTTGTAGGTGCCGGACGACACGTCGCTGCCGGCGGGAACGGGCTCGGCCATGAGGCCTCCTCTCCGAAGGTTGTCGCGCGGGAGTATCCCGCGTGCACGCGGCGAGCGGCGCCTGGCAACATCCGACCCGCGATGGACCCTGGGCGCGCTGCGCGGCTGACCGACGACTGGGTGCAGCGGCATCTGACCGTCGAGCCGCCCTCGGCCGACGCGATCGCTGCGCTGCGCGAGGCGCTCGCGCTCGTGCCCGAGCCGGATGCGGCTGCCGCGATCACCGGCGTCGACGGCCGCCCGCGGGTCGCCGCGCTCGCCGGCGGAGCGTTGTACCTCGCCTGGGCGATGCCGGGCTCGGTCTCCGTGCGTGAGGCCGCCCGCTGCCGGCGCGTCCCGCTCGAGCCCGCGCGGATGGCGGTCGAGCTGTCCGAGCGCCGGGAAAGCGGCGCCGTCGTGCGCCACTGGTGGTTCGAGGTCGAGCAGGATGCGCCGCTGATCTTCCGCACCGACGGCGACGACGAGCCGGAGCGGTTCGCGCGCGCGCTCGCCGAGGCGCTCGGCTGGCCGCAATAGGCTGTAGCGCCGGATGGGCCGGATCCCGATCAACATCGCCGACCACGTCGGCGACACGCCGATGGTGCAGCTGACGCGGCTGCTGCCCGAGGGCGCGGGCGCGCAGCTGTTCGCCAAGCTCGAGATGTTCAACCCGGGCGGGTCGGTCAAGGACCGCATCGGCGTCGCGATGATCGAGGCCGCCGAGGCGGAAGGGCAGGATCGAGCCGGGCCGGACGACGATCGTCGAGGCGACCAGCGGCAACACCGGCATCGCGCTCGCGTTCGTCTGCGCCGCCAAGGGCTACGACCTGATCCTGACGCTGCCGCAGGGCATGAGCCGCGAGCGCGAGGGACTGCTGCGGCTGTACGGCGCGCAGGTGCGCGTGACCGAGTCGCTCGGCGGCATGAACGAGGCGGTCGCTGCGGCGCAGGCGCTCGCGCTCGACGACGACGTCTGGCTGCCGGACCAGTTCTCCAACCCCGCCAATCCCGAGGCCCACTACCGCGCCACCGGCCCGGAGCTCTGGAGCGCGATGGACGGGCGCGTGGACTGCCTCGTCGCGGGCGTCGGCACCGGCGGCACGCTGACCGGGGCGGGGCGCTTCCTGAAGGAGCGCAACCCGGACTGCCGGATCGTCGCGGTCGAGCCGGCCGCCTCTCCGGTGCTGTCGGGCGGGCGGCCGGGCCCGCACAAGATCCAGGGGATCGGCGCGGGCTTCGTCCCGCCGGTGCTCGATCGCTCGCTCGTCGACGAGACGCTGGCGGTCGACGACGAGGACGCGCTCGAGACCGCCCGCCTGGTCGCGCGTCGCGAAGGCGTGCTGGCCGGCATCTCGTGCGGCGCCGCCCTGTGGGCGGCGCTCGAGATCGCGCGGCGCGAGGGGCCGGACAAGCGGATCGCGGTCGTGCTGCCGGACTCCGGCGAGCGCTACGTCTCGACGCCGTTCTTCGCCCCCGAGCCCGAAGCGGCCGGCCAGGCGTGAGCCTGCGCGAGCGCGACGGCGCTGCCGGCGCGCCGTGGGACCGCCCGTTTCACGGCATCCTCGACAAGCTCGTGGTCGAGAGCGAGCTGCTCGCGGGCAACCCGCTCGGCGACCCGGCGCACCGGCCGCTGTGGATCTACCTGCCGCCGGGCGTCGAGCGCGACCACCCCAAGCCGCTGCCGTCCGTCTACGTGATCCAGGGCTACACCGGCCAGCTCGACATGTGGGCGAACCGCGTGCCGTTCGAGCCGACCTTCCTGGAGCGGCTCGACCACCTGTTCGCCTCCGGCGGCTGCCCCGACGCGATCGTCGTGCTGGTCGACGCGTGGACGAGCTACGGCGGCTCGCAGTTCATCGACTCCTCCTCGACCGGGCCCTACATGTCCTACCTGTGCGACGAGGTCGTGCCGTTCGTCGACGACCGCTACCCGACGCTGGCGCACCGCGACCATCGCGGGCTGAGCGGCAAGTCCTCGGGCGGCTACGGTGCGATGGTCGTGCCGATGCTGCGCCCCGATGTCTTCGGCGCGCTCGCCTCCCACGCCGGCGACGCGCTGTTCGAGACGTGCTACGGAGGCGACTTCGCCGTCACGGCGCGCGTCCTGCGCGACGACTTCGATGGCTCCTACGAGGTCTTCTTCGAGCGCCTGGCCGCGGTCGACCACGTCAACTTCGACCGCCTCGCAGCGCCGCTCGAGATGTACGGCTGCGCCGCCTGCTACTCACCCGACCCGACCGCGCCCGGCAAGGCGCTGCTGCCGTTCGAGATCGACACCGGCCGGCGCGTCGACGATGTCTGGCAGCAGTGGCTGGGCTGGGATCCGGTGCGGCTGGCGCCGCTGCACGCCGAGGCGCTGCGCTCGATGAAGCGGATCTACCTCGATGCCGGCAGGGCGGACGAGTACTACCTCGACCTCGGCGCGACCGCGTTCGCCAAGGAGGTCGAGAAGGCAGGGGCGCAGTGCACGCTCGAGCTCTTCGACGGCACGCACGGCGGGCTCACGTATCGCTATCCGGGCGCGATCCGCGAGCTCGTGATCGCGCTCGCGCCGTAGCACCAGGACTCCGCCGCCGGCCACGGGCCATAGCCGGACTCGACGTTGACGTGGCCGCCGCCGCGGCAGCACGTCGACGGGCAGCCCGAGCGGCTCGCCGTAGAGCACCGCCGCGTCCTCGGGGCAATACGGGTCGTCGGGCGCGCTGACGAGCCGCGTCTCCGAGGCCGCCGCCGCGACAGGCGCGCGCTCGAGCGGGACGGGGAAGAACGGCGCGAGCGCCGGCGGCGCCCCGGCGAGCGACGGCGGCGCGACGAGCAGCACGCGGTGCGCGCGCGCGTTGGCGATCACGGGCTCGGAGCAATGGTGAAGCCAGAGGATGCAGCCGAGCGAGTGGGTGACGACCGTGAGCTCGCCGTGCAGCGTCCGCAGCTGGGCGGCAAGCGCCGCGCGCCAGGCGGACAGCGAGGGCGTCTCGGGATCGGGCAGATCGGGGTAGGCGACGCGCTCGCCCGCCGCCCGCAAACGGGCGGCCAGCCAGCTCTGCCAGTGCTCGGGACCTGAGCCGAGGTAGCCGTGGAGGATCAGGAAGGAGCGTGCCAAGGGCCGCTACGGTAACGCCGATGGGTAACAGCCGCCGCGGCTTCCTGCGCGAGCTCGCGTCCGCCGTCGGCGCGGCCAAACAGGCGCTCGAGCCGCCCGCTGCGCCGCCCGACTTCTCCGTCGCCGAGCTCGAGCGCTACTCGCGCCAGCTCGTGCTGCCCGAGTGGGGTGCGGCCGCGCAGCTCGCCGCGTCCGAGGCGAGCGTGCTCGTGATCGGGGCGGGATCGCTCGGCGGGCCGGTCGCGTCGTATCTCGCCGGTGCAGGCGTGGGGCGGATCGGGATCGTCGACGACGGCGTCGTCGGGCTGTCGGACATGCAGCGCCAGCCGCTGCACTTCACCCCCGACGTGGGAGCGCCCAAGGCCGAGAGCGCGGCCGCCAAGCTGCGCTTCCTCAACCCCGAGATCGTGATCGAGCCCTATCGGGTCCGTGCCGGCGCGGAGAACGCCGCGGCGCTCGTCGAGGGGCAGGATCTCGTCGTCGACTGCTCTGGCTCATTCGTGAGCCGCTACGCGGTCAATGCCGCGTGCTGCGCGGCGCGGGTGCTGCTGGTGGAGGCCGGCGTGCTTGCGATGGCGGGGCTCGTGATGAGCATCAAGCCGGGTCGCACGGCGTGCTACCGCTGCGTCTTTCCCGTTTCGCCGCCCGACGTGCCGCGCCACGCCGACGCCGGCGTGCTCGGTCCGGCGGCGGGGGTGATCGGCTCACTCCAGGCTCTGGAGGCGCTGAAGCTGCTCACCGGCGTGGCGCCCGCGATCGCCGACGGGTTCCTGCACCTCGACCTCGCCACGGCCGAGTTCCTGCGCGTGCGCGCGCCGCGGCGCCCGGACTGCCCCGACTGCTCACACGTCTGAGAGGGCGAAGCCCGGTCAAGACGGACATGGATGTCCGTCATGCCGGTCAGAACGCGGTCCGGATGACTCGCGGAGCTACTCTTGGTCGATGCTCGGCCTCAGCACCCTCCGGCGCGTCGCGCGCGAGTTGCGTCGCGACGTTGCCGCCGCGCACGAGCGCGATCCCGCCGCCCGTGGGGTGTCCTCGCTGGAGATCCTCGCCGCCTGGCCGGGCGTGCAGGCGCTGCTGGCGCATCGGGTGGCGCACGCGCTGCGCGAGCAGGGCGTGCCCGTCGCACCGCGGCTGCTCGCGCTCTTCTCGCGCTCATTCACGAACATCGAGATCCATCCCAGCGCGGAGATCGGCGACGGCCTGTTCATCGATCACGGGACCGGCGTCGTGATCGGCGAGACCGCCGAGGTCGGCGACAACGTGACCGTCTATCAGGGCGTCACGCTCGGCGGAACCGGCTTCGCCACCGGCAAGCGCCACCCGACCGTGCAGGACAACGTCACGATCGGGTCGGGCGCGAAGCTGCTCGGGCCGATCACGATCGGCCACGGCTCCAAGATCGGCGCGAACTCGGTCGTGATCCACGACGTGCCGCCCCACTCGACCGTCGTGGGCGTGCCGGGCCATCCCGTGCGCGTCGAGGGCGTCCGGCCGGAGGGCCCGGACGCCGACTGGGCGCACCTGCCCGACCCCGTCGCGGACGCCGTCAAGATGCTCTCGGCCCGCGTCGCGGAGCTGGAGCGGCGGCTGGCGGAGTCCGAGGGCTCACCGGCCCCGGCAGAGGTCGTCCTGCTGCGCCACCGGCGCGGCCCCAATCCGGCCGGAGGTTGACGGATGCGCTGCGAGAGCACTGTGAGCGTCGACAAGCCGCCGGCGGAGGTGTTCCCGTGGCTGCTGGAAGCCGACAAGGTGCCGCGCTGGATGACCGGGCTGGAGGTCTACCAGCCACTCGAGCCCGGCCCGCTGCGGGTTGGATCCCGGATCAGGCAGGAGCTGCTGGTCAGCGGACAGCACCTGCGCTTCGAGCTGGAGCTCACGCGCCTGGAGCCTCCCCATGCGGCGGTGCTGCGCTTCGAGGGCTCCGGCTTCAAGGCCGCGAACGAGTACTCCGTCAGCGCGGTGCCCGGCGGCGCGCAGGTCACCTGGGTGATCTCGGGCGACACGACCTCGTTCAAGGCGAAGCTGATCGCCCCGATGGTGCAGGCCAAGCTGCAGGAGAAGCTCGACACCGACCTGGCACGGCTGCGCGCGCAGCTGGCGGGCGAGGTGGCGGCCGCGTGATGCGCCGTGCGCTGCTGCCGCGCGATGTTGCTGTTGCTGCTGCTGGCGCCGGCTCAGGCACGTGCCGGTGAGCTGATCGACCGCGCGATCGCCGGCCTCGAATCGGACTTCGTCTACGTCGACCCCGATGCCGACCCGACGCTCACGGACGCCCAGGCCGAGGAGCTGCGCGACCAGATCGTGAGCGACGGCGCCGGGCCGCTCTACGTGGTCGTCGCGCCCGCTGCGATCGCGCGCGAGGCCGGCGGCGATCCGGCCGCGGCGCTCGGGCAGATCGGCCGGGCAGTCGATCCGCGAGGCCACGTACGTGATCATCTCCGGCCGCCGGATCGAGGCGGTCTCGGGCGCGCTCGAACGGGGCGAAGCGGGTCAGCTCGCCGAGGACGCGATCGAGGGCAACGGCGGCGACGCGCAGGCGATCCTGCTCGACTTCGTCGGCAGCGTCGGGGAGGCGCGCAGCGGCGGTGACAGCGGCGGCGACGACGGCGGCGGCGGTGGCGGCGCGGGCGGGCTGGTCCTGCTCGGCCTGTTCGGCGCGGGCGGCGCGGCGCTGCTCGTGAGCCGCCGCAAGCGCCGTGCGCGCGACGAGGCCGAGTTCGCCGAGGCCAAGCGCAACGCGCGCGACGACCTGGTCGCGTTGGGCGACGACATCCGCGCGCTCGACATCCAGGTGGAGATGCCGGGCGCCGACCCGCAGGCCAAAGCCGACTATGACCACGCCGTCGCCCGCTACACCGAGGCCGACGAGGCGTGGGAGCAGGCCCGCACGCCGCAGGACCTCGCCCCGGTCGGCTCCGCGCTGGAGGAGGGTCGCTGGGCGATGGCGTCGGCGAAGGCGCGCTTCGACGGCCAGACGCCGCCCGAGCGGCGGCCACCGTGCTTCTTCGACCCGCGACATGGGCCGTCCACACGCGACGTGATGTGGTCGCCGCCATACGGCGAAGAGCGCGAGGTGCCGGCCTGCGAGGCCGACGCACTGCGCATCGAGGAGGGCGAGGAGCCCCAGACGCGCGAGATCGACTGGCAGGGCCAGCGCGTTCCCTACTGGCAGGCCGGCGGCGCCTACGGCCCGTTCGCCGGCGGCCTCTTCGGCGGCTTCGGCGGCGGGCTCCTACCGGGGCTGCTGATCGGGTCGATGCTGGGCGGAGCGATGAACCCGGGCATGGCGTATGGCTCCGAGGGCGGCGACGGCGGCTTCGGCGGTGGCGATTTCGGCGGCGGCGGGGGCGGCGGGTTCGGCGACTTCGGCGGCGGCGGCGACTTCGGTGGCGGCGGGGGCGGCGACTTCTAGGCGGGCCGCGCTCGTGCCGCTGGCGAACGTCAACTGCGGCATTAACGGGTGAGGTCCGGTTGGTGGCGGTGGTCGTTCGCGAGCACGCCGGGCGCTTTGACCCCGCATGGGGAGGTCAAGCGCCCGGGACGTTGCGCCGCGGCGAGCGAACCTGTGACGTCGATTGCCGCGGCTCGTGCCGCTCCGGGGCGCCGTCGCGACGTCGCATATCGACGTCAAGGCGCCCGCGAAGCCCGAGCGCCGGCACCAGCGGCCGAACCGCGCCCTTCTGTACTGCCGCAGTTGACGTTCGCCCGCGGCCACGCCGTGCGGCACCGTGCTCCGCGCCACACCGCACTAGGGTGACGCCGTGCCCGCCACGCTGCTCCGCGAACCGCTCGACGCCCGCGTCGCGCCGGCGCAGGCGGCCCTGATCCTGCGCGGCGACGACCGCCCGTTCGCGCTGCTGGGCGCGTGGGCCGGCGGCGGCGCGGTGCTCGGCTCCGAGCCGGCGCGCGTGCGCGGCCGGGCCGGGCGAGGACCTCTTCGCGGTGCTGGACGAGGTGCCGGATGCTCGCCGGACGCGGCCGAACGCCGGCGGTCGCCGCGCTCGTCGGCGGCGGCTGGTTCGGGTTCCTCGGCTTCGAGGCGCGTCACCGCGTCGAGCGCGGGCATCCGCCGCCGCCGCGACCGGTGCCGCTGGCCGACGGCGCGCTCGCCTACTACGACCACGTGCTGCGCATGGACTCGGACGGGCGCTGGTGGTTCGAGGCGCTCGTCAGCCCCGGCCGCGAGCGCGGCGATCGAGCGCCGGCGCGACGAGCTCGCGGCCCGCCTGGCCGACCCACCGCGCGCACAACCGTTCGCCACGCGCGACTGGCGCTGGGTCCCGTCGCCGGCCGGCCACGCCGCCGCGGTCGAGGCATGCCGCGAGCGGATCGCCGCCGGCGACCTCTTCCAGGCCAACCTCTGCATGCGCCTCGACGGCCGGCTCGAAGGCGACGCGTTCGACCTCTTCGCCGCGGCGGCCGCGGCGCTGCCCACGGATCGGGCCGCCTTCGTCGCGGGTCCGTGGGGGACTGTCGCGAGCCTCTCGCCCGAGCTCTTCCTGACCCGCACCGGGCGCACGGTGCGGAGCGCGCCGATCAAGGGCACGCGGCCGGCCCATCTGCGCGACGAGCTGGCCCACTCGGCGAAGGACCGCGCCGAGAACGTGATGATCGTCGACCTCGTCCGCAACGACCTCGGGCGCGTCTGCGTGCCGGGGACGGTGAACGTGACCGCGCTGGCGGAAGTCCGGCCGCACGCGGGTGTCTGGCACATGGTGTCCGAGGTCGAGGGGACGCTGCGCGAAGGCGTCGGCGACGCAGGCCTGCTGCGCGCGACCTTCCCGCCCGGCTCGGTCACCGGCGCGCCGAAGCTGGCCGCGCTCGACGTGATCGCCGAGCTCGAGTCCACCGGCCGCGAGGCCTACACCGGCGCGATCGGCTTCGCGAGCCCGCTCGCGGGCCTGGAGCTGAGCGTCGCGATCCGCACGTTCGAGATCCGCGGCGCGCGGATCTGGCTCGGCGCCGGCGGCGGCATCGTCGCCGACTCCGAAGGCGGGGAGGAGGCGCGCGAGGCGGCGGCCAAGGCCGCACCGCTGCTCGCTGCGATCGGCGCCGAGCCTCCACGCCGCGGCGGCGACCGAGTCCGTCGCGATCCGTGCGGCCGGCGAGGCCGTGACGACGACCGAAGCCGCGTCGAGCCGCGCGGCCGGCGAGGCCGTGACACGACCGAAGCCGCGTCGAGCCGCGGCGGCGAGGCGCGGCGTCACCGACCGCGCGAGCCGCGGCCGGCCGTGCGCCGCGGCCGCTACGCGTCGCCCGCCGCGGGCCACGACCCACGCCGCGGCCGGACCCGGCCGCGGGGCTCTACGAGACGGTCCTGGTCAGCGGCGGCGTCGCGCGCGGTCTCGGCGCGCACCTCGAGCGCTTGCGCGCGAGCACGCTCGCGCTGTACGGCCGGGCTCCGGCGACCGGGCTCGCCCAGCGCGCCGCGCTTGCCGCGCACGGGCACGAGCGCGCGCGGCTGCGGATCGACTTCGTCCCCGGCGAGGAGCTGAGCGTCGTCGTCACCGCACTCGGTGCGATCGAGCCCGCGGTCCTGCGCCCGGTCACCGTTCCCGGTGGCCTCGGTCCGCACAAGTGGCGCGACCGCACGCTGCTCGAAGCCCATGAGAGCGACGATCCGGCGACGCTGCCGCTGCTCGTCGACGCGGACGGTTTCCTGCTCGAGGCTTCCCGGGCGAACGTGGTCCTCCAGGCCGGCGACGGCACGCTGTACACCCCGCCCGCGGACGGTCGCATCCTGCCCGGAGTGACGGTCGCGCGCGCCGGCGCCACTGAGCGCGTGCTCACGCTCGAGGACCTGCGCGCCGCCGAGGCGATCTACGTCACGAGCGCGCTGCGCGGGCTCCAACCCGCGACGCTCAGTCGATCAGCTCGTACGCCGGCAGCGTGAGGAACTCGGGGAACTCGTCGCCGAGCGCGACCTGCTCGAAGAGCCGTCGCGTCTGCTCGGGCTTGCCCTCCTCCCAGACCTCGTCGCCGACCTCGGCGTGGATCCTGGCCATCTCCTCCTCGAGCACCTCGCGCACGCGCTCGCGCGTGACCTCGCCGTGCCGGACCCACTGCCAGATCTGCGAGCGCGAGATCTCCGCCGTCGCGGCGTCCTCCATCAGGCCGTTGATCCCGGCGGCGCCGCGGCCGCCGAGCCAGAACGAGATGTACTGGAAGCCGACGTTGACGTCGTTGCGCAACCCCTGCTCGGTGATCTCGCCCGGCGTCGAGCCGACGTCGAGCAGGTCCGCCGCGCTGATCGACACGTCGTCGCGCCGGCGCCCGATCTGGTTCGGCCTGTCGCCCAGCACCTTGTCGAACTCCTCCGTCGCGACGTCCACGATGTCCGGATGCGCGACCCAGGTCCCGTCGAAGCCGGCCTCCGCCTCGCGCTGCTTGTCCGCTTGCACGGCGGCGATCGCGCGCTCGTTCGCCTCCTCGTCCGTGCGCGACGGGATCAGCGCCGCCATGCCGCCGATCGCGAACGCTCCGCGGGCGTGACACGTCCGCACCAGCAGCTCCGTGTAGGAGTGCATGAACGGCACCGTCATCTTGACGTCGTTGCGATCCGGCAGGACGAACTCCGGCCGCTCGCGGAAGCACTTGATCATCGAGAAGATGTAGTCCCAGCGGCCCGCGTTCAGGCCGAGCGAGTGATCGCGCAGCTCCCACAGGATCTCGTCCATCTGGAAGGCGGCCGGCAGCGTCTCGATCAGGACGGTCGCGCGCAGCGTCCCGCGGGCGAGGCCGAACGTCTCCTCCGCCATCGTGAACGCGTCCTCCCATAGCCGGGCCTCGAGGTGGTGCTCGAGCTTGGGCAGGTAGAAGAAGACGCCGCGACCCTGCTCGGCCAGCCGGCGCCCGCCGTGGAAGATGTGCATGCCGAAGTCGAACAGCGCGCCGGAGACCGGCTCGCCGTCGATCCTCAGGTGCTTCTCGGGCAGGTGCAGCCCGCGCGGGCGCACGAGCAGCGTCGCCGGGTCGTCGACCAGGCGGTACTCCTTGTCGTCCTCGGCGCTCGAGTACTCGATCGTGCCGTCGATCGCGTCGACGAGGTTGACGTGCCCGCCGACCTGGTTGGCCCAGGTCGGCGTGTTGGCGTCCTCGAAGTCGGCCATGAAGCCGCGCGCGCCGGAGTTGAGCGCGTTGATCACGAGCTTGCGGTCGGTCGGGCCGGTGATCTCGACGCGCCGGTCGAGGAAATCGGCCGGCGGGTCGGCCACGCGCCAATCGCCCGCACGGATCTCGCGCGTGTCCGGGAGGAAGTCGAGCGTGCCGCCGCGCTGCAGCTCCGCCGTCCGCTTGCGCCTTGCGCTCAGCAGCTCCTGCCGGCCAGGCTCGAAGCGCGAGTGCAACTCGGCGACGAAGTCGAGCGCATCCTCGCTGAGCACGGCTTCGAGTTGCTCCTCGCCCGCCGGAGCGACCTCCATGCTCACGGCCGGGTGCCCCTGATCGAGTGGTCCAGCAGGGTCATCGGGTGGTAGATCGGCAGCGAGTGGCCGTCGAGGTGCGCCGCGATCTGCAGCGCGCAGCCCGGGTTGCCCGCGGCGACCGCCTCGGCGCCGGTGGCGACCAGGTTGGCCGCCTTGCGCGCGCCCAGCTTGGCCGCCGCCTCGGGCTGGACGAGGTTGTAGATCCCGGCCGAGCCGCAGCAGATCTCCCAGTCCGCCGGCTCGAGCAGCTCCAGCTCCGGGATCGCGCGCAGCAGCGCCCGCGGCTGCACGCGGACGCCCTGGGCATGCGCGAGGTGGCAGGCGTCGTGGTAGGCGACGCGCAGCGCCAATGGATGCCGCGGCGCCTGCGGCTCGTGCTCGGCGAGCAGCTCGGTGACGTCGCGCACGCGGGCGGAGAAGGCGGCCGCGCGCTCCGCCCACTCGGGGTCGTCGGCGAGCAGGTGCGCGTAGTCCTTCATGCCCGATCCGCAGCCGGCGACGTTCACCGCGACGGCCTCGAAGTCCTCGTAGGCGGCGATCGTCTGCTTCGCCAGCGCGAGCGCCTCGTCCTCGACGCCGGCGTGCATCTGCAGCGAGCCGCAGCAGCGCGGCTGCCGCGGCGCGTGCACCTCCCAGCCCTCGGCGCTGAGCACGCGCACGGTGGCGGCGTTGACGTCGCCGAAGAAGACGCGCTGCACGCAGCCCTGCATCAGCGCGATGCGGCCGCGGCGGGTGCCCTGGGCGGCCGTGACCTCGGGCAGCTGCGCGATCGCCGCGCGGCGCTTCACCGGCGGCGCCAGCTGCAGCATCGCGCGCAGCTCGGGCACGCGCTCGAGGCGCGCGGCGAGCAGGTCGTTGACGCCGAGCTTCTGCTGCGTCCACAGCAGCGGCGCGAGCGCGCGCAGCCGGGCGGGGTGCGTGAAGAGCGAGAAGATCAGCCGGCGATAGGCGCGCTCGCGCCGCGGACGCGGCGCGTTGCGCTCGATCTGCGGTCGCGCACGCTCGATCAGCTGGTCGTACTTCACGCCCGACGGGCAGGCGGTGACGCACGCCATGCAGCCCAGGCAGCGGTCGAGGTGCACGCGCATCTCGTCCGATGCGCGCGAGCCCTCCTCGTTGCCCACGCGCATCAGCACGATCCGCCCGCGCGGCGAGTCCATCTCCTCGTCGAAGATGGTGTAGCTCGGGCAGGTCGGCAGGCAGAAGCCGCAGTGCACGCAGTCGGCGATCAGCTCCGGGTCGGGCGGCCGGTGCTCGTCCCAGGCGCGATCGGACCCGCTCGGCGAGACGCTTACGCTCACTCAGATTCCTCCCACGAAGGTTCCGGGCCGGAAGCTGCGCGCGGGATCGAAGCGCTCCTTCACGCGCGCCATCACCGCGAGGGCGCCGGGGTCGGGTGCGGACCAGGTCTGGGCGCGCAGCTCCGGCGGCGCGTCGAGCAGCGTGCACGCGCGCGGTGCGAGCGCCTCGCGCGCGCCCGCGACTGTCCTCGGGTGCGAGCGACAGCCAGTACAGCCCGAGCGCGGGGCGGCCGGTGACCGCGGCGCCGGTGCGGCAGACCGCCGGCAGGTCGGTCACGCGACCCGAGACCTTGAGCACGCAGCTGCCCCGCTGGCGCGCGCGCTGCGTCTCCCAGAGCTCGTCGTCGTCCTCGATCACGGCGCAGTCGGCCAGGCCGAGCGCGCTCATCTGCTCGACGGTCGCGGCGGCCTGGTCGCGCGCGGCGGCGCCGCCGAAGCGCACCAGCAGCCGCCCCGCGCCGTCGCGCCAGTCGACGTCCAGGCAGTCGGCCTCGAGCGGTCGAGCGGCCAGCGCTCCTGCCGCCTCGCCGAGCAGCTGCGGGTCGCCGGCGCGCGCCGGTCGCGCTGGCGCTGGCCGGCGGGCAGCGGGTGCAGCCGCACCGCGACGCGCACGATCAGCCCCAGCGTGCCGAACGAGCCCGTGAAGAGCTTGCCGAGGTCGTAGCCGGCGACGTTCTTGATCACCTTGCCGCCGGAGCGCGCCAGCGTGCCGTCCGACAGCGCGACCGTCGTGCCGACGACGAGGTCGCGCATGCTGCCGTAGCGGTGACGCAGCGGGCCCGAGTCGTTCGCCGCCATCACGCCGCCGACGGTCGCGGCGTCATGCGGAGCCGGGTCGATCGCGAGCATCTGCCCGTGCTCGGCGAACTCCGCCTGCGCTCGGGCGAGCGGCACGCCCGCCTCGAGCACGGCGGTGAAGTCGCCCACGTTGTGCTCGAGGATGCGCGCCAGCCCACCGGTCTCGACGACGGCCGCATCCTCGATCACCGGCCCCCAGTCCTTGGTGCCGCCGCCGCGCGGATGCACCGGCCGGCCCTCCTCGCCGAGCGAGCGCAGCAGCTCCGCCGCCTGCTCCGGCGTGTCCGGCCTCAAAACCGCTCCGCCAGGCCGGCCGCCTCGAGCGGATGCTGCCGGTAGACGCCCGGGACCTCGCCGCACAGCCGCGGCGTCGGCATCACCTTGCCCGGGTTCGCGAGCCCGTCGGGGTCGAACGCGCAGCGCAGCCGCTGGAACGCGTCGAGGTCGGCCTCGCCGAACATCTTCGGCATGTGCTTCTTCTTGTCGACCCCGACGCCGTGCTCGCCGGTGATCGAGCCGCCCGCCTCCAGGCACGCGTCGAGGATCTTGCCCGAGAGCTCCTCGGCCCGCTCGGCCTCGCCCTCGTTGCGGCCGTCGAAGCAGACGAGCGGGTGCAGGTTGCCGTCACCGGCGTGGAAGACGTTGGCGACGATCATGTCGTACTCCTCCGCCAGCCCGTCGATCGCCTCCAGCACCTCCGGCAGCTTGGTGCGCGGGATCACGCCGTCCTGCACGAAGTAGTTCGGCGAGAGCCGGCCCATCGCCGGGAAGGCGGCCTTGCGCATCTTCCAGAACAGCTGGCGCTCGGTCTCGTCGCGCGCGACGCGCACGTCGTCGGAGCCGCAGCGCTCGCACAGCGCGACGACCTCGTCGAAGCGCATCTCGCACTCCTTCTCGGCGCCGTCGAGCTCGACCAGCAGCGCCGCTCCGCGGCCGACCGGGTAGCCCGCGTGCGCCATCTGCTCGCTCGCCTCGATCGCGACCTTGTCCATCATCTCGATCGCACCGGGGACGATGCCCGACTGGACGATCTCCGAGACCGCCTCGCCCGCCGCGTGCGTGGAGTCGAAGAACGCGACCAGCGTCCGCACCGACTCGGGCACCGGCATCACGCGCAGCCAGACCTTGGTCGCGATGCCGAGCGTGCCCTCGGAGCCGACGAAGGCGCCGAGCAGGTCATAGCCGGGCGGGTCGAGCTCGCGCCCGCCGAGCACGACCAGCTCGCCGTCGGGCAGCACGACCTCCAGGCCGCAGACGTAGTTCGTCGTGAAGCCGTACTTGAAGCAGTGCGCGCCGCCGGAGTTCTCGGCCACGTTGCCGCCGATCGAGCAGACGATCTGCGAGCTGGGGTCGGGCGGGTAGAAGAAGCCGGGCGCGACGGCGCTCGAGACCGCGGTGTTGGTCACGCCGGGCTCGACGCAGACGCGCTGGTTGGGCGAGGTCGACCTCGAGCACGCGCTTCATCCGCGAGGTCACGATCAGCACGCCCTCCGCGATCGGCAGCGCGCCGCCCGACAAGCCCGAGCCGGCGCCGCGCGCGACGAACGGCACGTCCGCGCGCGCGCAGGCGCGCACCACCGCCTGGACCTCCCCGGCGTCGGCCGGCAGCACCGCCGCGACAGGGGTCGCGTGGTACTGCAGCAGGCCGTCGGACTCGTAGGTCCGCAGCTGGTGCTCCTGCGTGTAGACCCAGTCGTCGCCGACGAGCGCCCGCAGCTCGGCGACGAGCGGCGCGAGGTCACGCGCGGCTTGTGTCAGCTCGGGAGCGCTGGTCATTGCGATTCGATCACCATCCAGTCGAGCACCGCGGTCGATTGCAGGTACACGATGACGCACATCACGAGCGTCATCGCGATGCTCCAGAACAGCACCCGGCGGAAGATGTCCCCCTCCTTGCCGGCGAGGCCGACCGCCGCGGCGCCGATCGCGAGATTCTGCGGCGAGATCATCTTGCCGAGCACGCCGCCGGAGCTGTTGGCGGAGGCGAGCAGCACGTCCGACAGGCCGGCCTCCCTGGCCGCCTCCACCTGCAGCGCGCCGAACAGCGCGTTGGAGGAGGTGTCCGAGCCGGTGATCGCCACGCCCAGCCAGCCGATGATCGGCGACAGGAAGGCGAACAGGTCGCCCGAGCCGGCGATCCAGCGGCCGAGCGTCGTCGTCATGCCGGTCAGGTTCATCACGTACGCGAGGCCGAGCACCGCCATCACGGTGACGATCGCCAGCTTCAGCTGGCTCAGCGTCTCGCCGTAGATGCGCAGCGCGTCGGCGAGCCTGATGCGCAGCACGGCGACGGTGAGCAGCCCGCAGAACAGCACGACGGTGCCGGGCGTGTCGAAGAAGGAGAACGCGAACGTCTGGGCCGAGGGCGGCTCGCCGTCGGCGCCGACGATGTCCAGGCCCGGCCACGAGAACCCGTTCGGCGTCTTCTCATCCGTGCCGAAGCCGGTGCCGCCGGAGATCTCGAACAGGAACTGCTCGACGGGGTCGACGAGCTTGGCGATCGCGAAGACGACGACGATGATGATGTACGGCGCGTACGCCTCGAGCTTCTCGCGCGTCGAGTCGTGCTCCTGGTCGCGCAGCCGGACGTCGCGCTCCAGCGCCGGGTCGTGGCCGGCGGCGCCGGCGATCGCGGGCCGTGGCCCGCCGCCGGGCTCGCCGAGCAGCGGCTCGCTGGGCTGCCACACGCGCAGGAAGCCGACCAGGCAGAGGGTGGAGACGAGCGCCGCGACGAGGTCGGTGAGCTCGACCGAGATGTAGTTGGAGCAGACGAACTGCGCGATCGCGAAGCTGATGCCCGCCACCATCGCCGCGGGCCAGGTCTGGCGCAGGCCGCGCGCGCCGTCCACCACGCCGACCAGGATCAGCGGCACGATCAGCGCCAGGAACGGCGTCTGGCGCCCGACCATCGCGCCGAGGTCCTCGAGCGGGAGCTCGGTCTGCGCCGCGAGCGTCACGATCGGAGTCGCGATCGAGCCGAAGGCCACGGGCGCGGTGTTGCCGATCAGCGCGAGTGCGGCGGCCGTCAGCGGCGAGAAGCCGACCGCGATCAGCATCACCGCGGTGATCGCGACCGGCGCGCCGAATCCCGCCAGGCCCTCGATCAGCGCGCCGAAGCAGAAGGCGATGATCACGGCCTGGATCCGCTGGTCGTCCGAGATCGTCGCGAACGAGCGCCGCAGCACCGCGAAGTGCCCGGTCTCCTCGGTCATGTTGTAGATCCAGATCGCGTTGACGACGATCCACATGATCGGGAAGAGGCCGAACGCCGCCCCCTCCAGGCCCATGTCGAGCGACTGCCCGACGGGCACGTCGTAGACGAGGATCGACACCAGCAATGCGACCGCAAGTGCGATCAACCCCGCGATCCACGCGGTCACGCGGAAGCCGCCGAGCAGCACGAACAGCGTGATGAGCGGCAGCGCCGCGAAGATCGAGCTGAGCCCCAGCGAGTTGCTCACCGGGTCGAAGACCTGCTCGTACATGCGCTCTCCTCCTCGTCCTCACGCGCCCCTACCCCGACCCGGCTCCGGCGAAAAGCGAACGACTGCCCGGCTACGCTTGGCGCGCGGATGCGGGTCGCGCTCTTCATCACGTGCTTCAACGACACGCTCTTCCCGGAGGCGGGGCGGGCGACCGTCGCGTTGCTCGAGCGGCTCGGGTGCGCGGTCGAGTTCCGCGAGGAGCAGACCTGCTGCGGCCAGATGCACGGCAACTCGGGCTACGAGGCCGGGCCGCTCGTCGAGCGCTTCGGGCGCGTCTTCGCCGGCGCCGAGGCGGTCGTGTCGCCGAGCGCCTCGTGCGTCGGGTTCGTGCGCGAGCGGCTCGACGGCGGCCCGCCGGTGTACGAGCTGTCGGAGTTCGTCGTCGACGTGCTCGGCGTCGAGGACGTCGGCGCGTCGTTCCCGCACCGCGTGACGCTGCACCCGACGTGTCACTCGCTGCGCGCGCTGCACCTCGGCGACCGGCCACAGCGCCTGCTGCGCGCCGTGCGCGGGATCGACCTGGTCGAGCTGGGCGATGCGGAGGAGTGCTGCGGCTTCGGCGGCACGTTCGCGGTCAAGAACGCGGACACGTCGATGGCGATGCTGGGAGACAAGCTGCGCCACGTGCTCGACACCCGGGCCGAGGTCTGCACGGCGGTCGACACTTCGTGCCTGATGCACATCGGCGGCGCGCTGTCGCGCCAGCGCGCGGGCGTGCGCGTGATGCACTTCGCCGAGATCCTGGCGGCACAGGAGTGATCCGTGCGCTCGCGCTCGCGCTCGCTGCGCTCGCGTTCTGCGCCGCTCCCGCCACAGCCGGCGAGCCGGACGCGACCGCGCCCGCCTACGACGTCGCGCTGCGCGGCTCCGAGCAGGGCCGGTACTGGTCCGGGCGCGAGACGATCACGCTGACCAACCCGGGCACGGTCGCGCTCGGGCGGATCTGGGTCAGGCTCTGGGGCAACGGCCCCACCGGCTGCCGCGATCCGCGCCCGGTGCGGATCGCCGGCGTCACCGGCGCGACCGCGGGCGCGCCGGCCGTGTCCTGCAGCGCGATCCCGCTCGACCTGGACGCCCCGCTCGCACCGGGCGCCCGCGGCAGCGTGTCGTTCGACGTGGAGATCCGCGCGCCGCGCCGGCCGGGACGCTTCGGCAGGCGCGGCGGGATGGCGTTCTTCTCCAACGCGCTGCCCGCGCTCGCGCACCTCGAGGGCGGCGCGTTCCGGCTCGATCGCTACTTCGGGTCGGGCGAGGCCTGGACCTACCCGGCCGCGGACTGGACCGTCAAGCTCGACGCGCCCGCCGGCGTCGCGGTCGCAGCGCCCGGCGTGCGCCGGCCGGACGGCAGCCGCCTGCTCGCGCGCGGCCGCGACTACTCGTTCGTCGCCGGCCGGATGCGGTCGGTCCGGGGTGTCGTCGACGGCGTCGCCGTGACCGTCTGGGGCGCCGCGGACCGGCGCGGCGGGCTCGGCGAGGTGTTGGACATGGCGCGCCGCCGGCTCCCGCGCCTGGCGGCGCTGTTCGGGCCGTATGGCTGGCCCGATCTCCAGATCGTGCTCACGCGCGACGCGGCGATGGAGCACACCGGCCTGATCATGACGCCGCCGATCGGCTGGGTCGTGACGCATGAGCTCGCGCACGAGTGGTGGTACGCGCTGATCTCCGACGACCAGGCGCAGGCGCCGTGGCTCGACGAGGCGTTCGCCACCTACGCGGAGGAGGCGGCAGTCTCCCCGCGCCGGCCCTGGTGC
Source organism: uncultured Solirubrobacteraceae bacterium (assembly GCA_963721315.1). Taxonomy (GTDB): domain Bacteria; phylum Actinomycetota; class Thermoleophilia; order Solirubrobacterales; family Solirubrobacteraceae; genus DASQMT01. The sequence goes on along the minus strand of CAVRIU010000004.1, from coordinate 82,621 downwards.
CGCAGTCCGAGCTCCGAGGCCCGGCTCGTGACCCAAGGCACCGACTACTTCCGTGGCCGGCGCCTGGGCAGGTACGGCGCGGTCTACTCCGAGGGCGCCTGCCTGCTCGACCTGCTGCGCAAGCGCATGGGCAGCGCGCTGTTCGACGACGCGCTGCACGCCTACGCGCTGGCAAACCGGTACGGCTGGTCGACGGCGGCCGAGTTCCGCGCGGCGATCGACGCCGCCTCGCCGGTCGGGCTGGGCGACCTCTGGCGCCGCTACCGCGTTCAGTAGGCGGTCGTGCGCGCGCGGTGGCGCGGGTGCGCCTTGTAGCGCTGCGCGCCGCCCCGATGCCACAGCGTGTTGTCCACCGCGGTCGCGGTGGTGCGCTCGTGCGCCGCGACGAGCAGCTCGACCGCGTGCACCGCGCAGGCGCGGATCTCGACCTCCTCGGGGCTGTCGTGCTCGAGCAGCTCGCCGCGCTCGATCCGCGCGACCAGCGCGCGTGTCGAACTCGAGCACGCCGTCGATCCGCAGCACGTGCGGGACCAGATTGTCGGCGAACAAGGTGAGCGCGGCGACGTCGGCCGCCGGGGCGATGCCCTGCAGGTGCAGGTCGGCCGCCGCGAGCTGCGCGCGCTTGAAGAAGGGGACTTTCGCGCCGTCGTAGGGCGAGACGTCGAGCCACGTCGGCAAGCTCGCCAGCCGCTCGGCGAGCCGCACGGCCGAGCCGTCGCCGCAGCGGGCCAGGGCGAGGAATGAGCCCGCGTGGCGCTCCAGGACGTGGTCGCCGAGCTCGTTCAGCGCGCCTGCGAACAGCGCCATCAGCTCGTGCTCGGGATCCTGCCCGCCGAACGTGTGCGCGGCCTCAGCGGGGTCGATGCGGGTGAGCGCCTCGGCGCTCCAGGGACCGCGCGCCTTCAGCCCGGCCTCGACCGTGCGAAAGCCCGACATGCCGGCTTGCTTGCGCAGCGTCGGGAACCAGCCGGAGCCGAAGTTGACCGCGTTGAGCTGCAACCCGAACGCCGCACGCTGCTCGTCGGGCGCCCCCGGGGCGAGATCCGGGGCCGGCGGCGACTCCGCCGGCAAGGTGTCCGCGTACGCCGGTATCGCCGTCTCCACGATGCGCACTCGCCGCGCTGCTCCTGCCACGCGCGCGCAGGCGGCGCGGACGTCGTCGGGCAGCGACATGAGCGGCATCCTGCCATGCGACCATTCCCGGCATGGCCGAGCTCCCTGACAGCGTGCGCGCGCTACTCGGGCGCGCGAACTTCGCCCACGTCGCGACCGTCCTGCCGAGCGGAGCGCCGCACAGCGTTCCCGTCTGGATCGCGCTCGAAGGTGATCGGATCGCCTTCTTCACCCAGCCGGGCTCGCGCAAGGCGCGCAACCTGGCGCTCGACCCGCGCGTGGCGGTGTCGATCGTCGATCACGAGGAGCCGTACAAGATGGCCCAGATTCGCGGTCGCGTGGTCGAGACGGTGGAAGGGGAGGAGGCGCTGGAGATCATCGACCGCATGGCGGTCTGCTACACCGGCAAGCCGTTCCCGATGCGGTCGGGCATCGTCCTGCTCATCGAGCCCAAGAAGGTGTTCGATCTGGAGCTGCCGTTCGAGCACGCGCCGGCGGCGCGCCCGCGGGGTTGATCGCGACACCCCGGCGCGGGACACTCCGGGCGTGCCGCCCGACGGAGCGCCCGGACACGCTGAGCCGACGGTGGCGCCGGCCGTCGTGCCCCGGGTGGAGCCGGCGCCCCCAGCCGGCGCCGCCCCCGCCGGCTTCGCACCCGGCGCGCTCACGCCGCAGGGTGTCCTGTTCCTACAGCGCAGCGGCGGGAACGCCGCGGTCGGCCGGCTCCTACGGGGCGGTTGGCCGCAGCCGGGTTCCAGTGGGCGCGCGGTCGCCCGCTACGAGGCGGGTGAGCACGCCGCGTTCGGCGGCGGCGGCACGGTGAATATCAACGGCGTGGCGATACCCCGGGCGAACGTCATCGCGATGGGGGACTTCTACGGGAGCCCGGAGGAGATGCAGAGCGCCGATCCGGCCGAGCTACGCAAGCTCAACGAGCTGATCGAGCGCGACAAGGACTTCCGCGCCGGGAAGCCGGGGGTCAAGGAGCCGAGCAACGATGAGATCGAGGAGGCGACGAGCGCGCGCCCCGAGGGGCAGCGCTTCATGGATCTCAACAAGGCGAACCAGAGCCACTTCGCCCCGCCCAAGGACGAGGCGGCGCGCAAGAAGAGCGAGGCCGAGGGCAAGGATCACAAGTCGGCGTTCGCCAAGCACCACAAGGCCGCGCTCGACCAGGCCACCGAGGGCGGTGCGAGCCCGGCGTCGCCCGCGGCGCCCAAGCGACCCGCGCCCGACAAGGCGCGCGCCACCAACGGCTTCGCCAACCACTACCTCACCGACGCCTTCTCCGCGGGTCACCTGATCAACAAGGACGAGGTCATGCAGCTCGCGAAGAAGAACTGGGAGGCGAGCAAGGGCAGCGGGTGGTTGGCGAACCGCAACGCCTTCACGGACGCCGTCGCCGCCGGCGTGCTCGGCGACCCCAAGATCGCCGAGCTGATGGCGGACAAGGAGATGTCGATCCACATCGGCTGGACCGCCGTGACACCGGCACGGTTCTCCGAGCTGATGCACACGATCGCCTACTTCGAGACCGACGCCTTCCTCAATCTGTTCGCGCGGACCGTCCACGACAAGCTCAACGAGCAGGGCGTCGAGGTCGAGGTGCAGGGCAAGGTCATCAAGCTCGCGGGCGACGAGACGCTGAAGGGCAGCCCCGACTCGCTGGCGGCGGGCCGTGCCGCCGTGGCCCAGTCCGACGCCAACGTCGAGGAGGCGGCCAACTCGACCACGGCTGTCGACGCCGAGGCGATGGTCAAGAAGGTGTGGGACATGGTCCCCAAGCCGACCAAGTCCGGCCAGCAGCAGATCGACCAGGTGACCAAGGAGCTCACCGACATGAGCGATCCCAAGAGCGTTGCGGCGATCGTGGAGCTGTCGAAGAAGCAGATGCCGACGCTCGTGAAGGAGCTGACCAAGAAGGGCCACCTGCGCACGAAGCGCAAGCCCGCGGCGATCAAGCAGGGTCCAGCTGCGCCCGCTCCTCCGCCTGCTGCGTGCTCCTACGGCCCACGCCCCGGGGCCGTCCAGCGCGGGCACGCCTGCCGCGCCGGGTCCGGCGCCGAGCGAGGGGCCCGAGCCCGACCCGCTGGACGCAGGGGTTCCCCTGCCCGGGGGCGTGCGCTAGGCGACGAGGGTGAGGCGCGCGGGAGCGGCCCGGGTGCCGTCGGAGACGACGGAGAGCCACGCGATCGCGAGCCGCTCGACAGCGTCGACGAGCTGCGCTTCCGTGAGCGTGTAGGGGATCCGGAGGAACCGCTCGAACGCTCCGTCGAGGCCGAAGCGCGGGCCGGCGGCGATGCGCACGCCGTGCTGGCCGGCGACGGCGGCGAGCGCGCTGCTGTGCGGCGCGTCGAGCTCGATCCACAGCGACAGGCCGCCTGTCGGCAGCGCGAAGCGCCACTCGGGCAGCTGTTTCCCGAGCGCCGCTGCCAGCGCAGCGCGGCGCGCGGTGAGTGCGGCGCGCTGAGGGACGAGGACCGCATCGGGATCGGCGAGCAGCTCGGTCGCGACGAGCTGCTCGATCACCGGGCCGGCGAGGTCGATCGTCGCGCGCGCGAGCGCGAGCCGCCCGATCGTCGTCGCGCTCGCGCGGATCCAGCCGATCCGCAGCCCCGCCCAGTACGCCTTGCTCATCGAGCCGATCACGACGACGGTGTCGCCGTCCGGGTCGTATGCGCCCATCGGGGTCGCTGCGGGCGCATCCTCGTCGAGGCTGATCTCCGCCATCGTCTCGTCTACGACCAGCGCCGTGCGGGTCGCGCGTGCCAGCTCGACGAGAGCTGCGCGCTGCGAGTCGGGCAGTGTCAGTCCCGTCGGGTTCTGGTGGTCGGGGATCGCGTAGGCGAGCCGCGGCGCCGCCTGGCGCAGCGTCGCCGCGTGCATCTCGAGGTCCCATCCGCCCGGGTCGAGCGCGACCGGCACCGGCCGCGCGCCGACCGCGCGGATCGCGTCCAGCGCGTTCGGGTACGTCGGATGCTCGACGAGTACGCGGTCGCCCGGCCCGGCGAACACGTGCAGCACCAGCCGGAACGCGTGTTGCGCGCCCGCGGTGACGAGCACCTGCTCAGGCGCGGTAGGGGCGCCGCGCCGGGTCAGGTGCGCGGCGATCGCGGCGCGCAGGACGGGCAGCCCGAGCGCGTCGTAGCCGGGCCCGGGCAGGTGCCGGGGCAGCTCCTCGGTCGCCGCGGCCAGCGCGCGGTAGAGCGCGCCCTCCGGGGCAGCAGTCGCGGCGAAGCTGAGGTCGATGTCGGGGGAGTCCGGCGGGCCCGCCGGCGCGGGCACGCCGCGGCGGTCGGCGGGCAGGCTGGTCCAGCTGCCGGAGCCGCGGCGGCTGGCCAGGAAACCCTCCGCGCGCAGCTCGGCGTACGCGGCGGTGGCGGTCGTGCGGCTGACGCCTAGCGCGGCGGCGAGCTCGCGCTCGCCGGGAAGGCGCGTGCGCAGCGGCAGCCGGCCGTCGAGCACGAGCAGCCGGATCGCCCCGGCCAGCGCGGAGTAAGCGGAACGCGACGATCGCCATGCGCCCAGCAGCCGCGCGAGGTGCGGTCCGCTGATAGCGCTATCCCTGACTGCCATTGCAGTCCACTGTTGCAAAAGTGGCTATATAAAACAAGACCACTTGTAGCGACCATGCTTGAGCATGACGCGTCCTACCCGCCGACTCGCGCAGCTCTACGCAGGCTTGCTGCTCTACGGCGCCAGCATGGCGCTGCAGATCCGCGCCGGCTTGGGCCTCGATCCGTGGGACGTCTTCCACCAGGGCGTCGCCGATCGCACCGGGTTGTCGTTCGGCACCGTGGTGGTCATCACCGGCGCCGTCGTGCTGCTGGCCTGGGTTCCGCTGCGCCAGCGACCAGGCATCGGCACCGTCAGCAACGTCGTCGTGATCGGCGTGGCGGTCGACGCGAGCCTTGCGCTGCTCCCTGCAGCCGGCTCGACGTCGGTCGGGCTGGCGATGTTGCTCGCCGGCGTCGGGCTCAACGGCGTCGCGTCGGGCGCGTACATCGGCGCGGGGCTCGGCCCGGGGCCGCGCGACGGGCTGATGACGGGGCTTGTCCGCCGGACCGGCGGGTCGGTGCGCGTGGTGCGCACGTCGATCGAGATCGGCGTGCTCGCCGTCGGAGCGGCGCTCGGCGGAACGGTCGGCCTGGGCACCGTGCTCTACGCATTCTCGATCGGCCCGCTCGTGCACGTGCTGCTGCCGCGGCTGACCGTCGCGACGCCGGCTCCCGCACCGGCCTGACGCCCGCGTCGCGCCGACGTTCCGCGCGCTCCAGGTACCACCGGCACGGCCGCATGGCGGCGACCGCCCCGCGCGCTAGCGTGACGCGGGTGCCGTCGCAGGAGACCCCGGATCGCGTCGACGCCCTGCTGGCGGGGCTGAACCCGCCCCAGCGCGACGCGGTCACCGCCGGAGCGGGGCCGCTGCTGATCCTGGCCGGCGCCGGCTCGGGCAAGACGCGCGTGCTCACGCACCGGATCGCCTACCTGCTGCGCACGGGCCAGTCGCGCCCCGACGAGATCCTCGCGATCACGTTCACCAACAAGGCCGCCCAGGAGATGCGCGAGCGCGTCGAGCTGCTGGTCGGTCGCGCGACGCGCGCGATGTGGGTGATGACGTTCCACTCCGCCTGCGCACGGATGCTGCGCGCCGACGCGCATCGGCTCGGCTACACGCGCCAGTTCACGATCTACGACTCGGCCGACCAGCGCCGGCTGATCAAGAAGTGCCTCGACGACCTCGACATCGACCCGAAGCGCTTCACCCCGCGCGCGATGCAGGTCCAGATCTCCGATGCGAAGAACAAGCTGCGCACCGCCGAGGACTACCGCGGCATCGTCGGCTCGTTCTTCGAGCAGACCGTCGCCGACGTCTACGAGTCCTACGAGCGCGAGCTGCACCGGGCCAACGCGATGGACTTCGACGACCTGCTCTTCCGCGCGGTCAACCTGCTCGAGCTCTTCCAGGAGGTCCGCGACCGCTACACGACCGCCTTCCGCTGGATCCTCGTCGACGAGTACCAGGACACGAACCGCGCCCAGTACCGCTGGCTGCAGCTGCTGACGGGCGAGGATCGCAACCTCGCGGTAGTTGGTGACGACGATCAGAGTGTCTATGGATTCCGCGGCGCGGACATCACCAACATCCTCAATTTCGAGGACGACTACGTCGGACGCGCACGTCGTCAAGCTCGAGCAGAACTACCGCTCGACGCAGATGATCCTGAGCGCAGCGAACGCGGTCGTGGCGAACAACCGCGGGCGCAAGTCCAAGTCGCTCTGGACCGACGTGGGGGAGGGCGACCCGATCAAGGTGCGCGAGCTCGCCGACGAGCATGCCGAGGCGCGCTTCGTCGCGGCCGAGATCGAGCGGCTCGTCGACGAGGGCGTGTCGCGCTCGGAGCTGGCCGTCTTCTACCGCACGAACGCGCAGTCGCGGGTGCTGGAGGACATGCTCGTGCGCGCGCAGATCGGCTACCAGGTGATCGGCGGCACGAAGTTCTACGACCGCGCCGAGATCAAGGACGCCGTCGCCTACCTCACGTTCCTGGTCAACCCGGCCGACGGCGGCGCGTTCACGCGGATCGCCAACTCGCCCAAGCGCGGGATCGGCCAGACGTCGCTCTCGCGCGTGCTCGCGCACGCCGACACGATGGGGATCACGCCGCGCGAGGCCGCCGCAGCGCCCGCGGACGTGCCGTCGCTGGGCACCGCTGCGCAGCGGGCGCTCGGGCGCTTCATGTCGACGATCGAGCGGCTGGGCGAGCGCGTCGAAGGCGGCGTGCCGGTCGCGGAGCTGCTCGAGGAGACGCTGCGCGAGACGGGCTACCTCGAGGCGCTCGAGGCGGAGCGGACGATCGAGGCGCAGGGGCGGATCGAGAACCTCGAGGAGTTCGTGCGCGTCGCGCGCGAGTACGACGCCACTGCTGGGGCGCGGGAGGAGACCGGCGTCGCGGAGTTCCTGCAGCAGATCTCGCTGCTCTCCGACGCCGACCAGATCCGCGACGACGAGGGCCTCGTGACGCTGATGACGCTGCACACGGCCAAGGGTCTCGAGTTCCCGATCGTCTTCATGATCGGCTGCGAGGAGGGCATCTTCCCGCACAGCCGCGCGATCGACGAGGGCTCGCTGGAGGAGGAGCGGCGGCTCGCCTACGTCGGGATCACGCGTGCGATGCGCGACCTCTACATCACCTACGCGCGCCGGCGCAACGTGTTCGGCGCCGAGTCCTTCGGGGTGCGCTCGCGCTTCCTCGACGAGATCCCGCGCGAGCTGACCGACCAGCCCGACCGCAACGCCGTCGGCGTCGGCCGCCCGGCGGGGTCGGGGCGGGTGGCGTCGTGGGCGACCGCCGCGGCGGCGTCTGCGTCCGACGTGCTCGGGCGCCCGCTCGACGCCGCGGGCGGGGACGCTGCCGGCCAGGTCTTCCGGATGGGCGACGACGTCGTCCACGCGGCGTTCGGCGAGGGTGTCGTACTGGGCGTCGAGCCGGGCGGGATCGTCGTCGTGCGCTTCGCCGCGGACGGCTCGCAGCGCAAGCTGATGGCCGACTACGCGCCGATCCGCAAGCGCTGAAGGTTGCTCGGCCGCGACGACCACGGCGAGGGCGAGCCGCTCGTGCTGCTGCACGGCGTCGCGACGAGCCGGCTGATCTGGAGCCGTGTCGCGGAGCCGCTGGCCCGCCGCCGCCGCGTGATCGCGGTCGACCTGCCCGGCTTCGGCGAGTCCGCGCCGGCAGGACCCGGGTTCGAGCTCGAGCGGGTCGCCGACCGGCTCGTCGAGCGAGCTCGGCGTGGAGCATTTCGACCTGGTGGGGCACTCGCTCGGCGGCGCGGTCGCGGTCGCGGCGGCCGCCCGCCACCCGAAGGCCGTGCGGCGGCTCGTGCTGGTGGCGCCCGCCGGTCTCGCGCCGCGCGCCACGCGCGTGGCGGCGGCGCTCGGTGTGGCGGCCGAGCGCGCCGTGTACGCCCGCCGCGTGGTCGGCTATGGGCTGGCGGGCCGCGTCCGCGGGCGCCAGGCGATGTTCGGCATGACGGTCGCCGACGCCGCGCGACTGCATCCGGCCGATGCGCGCCTGCTGCTTGATGCCTCCGGCGGCGCGCGCCGCGTCGCGGCGGGCGTGCGCCGCGCGCTCCAGGCCAACCTCTGCGACGACTTCGCCGCCGCGGCGGTGCCGGTCGGCCTGATCTGGGGCACGGCCGACCGCGTCGTGCCCTACTCCGGGCTCGAGGCGCTGCGCCGGCTGCGCCCCGACGCGCTGGTCGAGATGCTCCCGGCGACGGGTCACATCCCGCAGGTCGAGCGCCCCGCTGAGTTCGTCGCGGCGCTCGAGCGGATTCTCGACGGCCTCGGCCGAGGTCAGCCATGGCCGGGCCGCACGCGGTGAACGCCGTGCGCGCCCGCCGGTACAGCGCCACCGCCGCGGACCTGCCTGCCCGGAACGCGCCGCTCTCCTAGCATCCGAGCCGTGCGCCGCCTACTCGCCCTCGCCTGCGCGATCGTGTTCGTTGACACGACGTTCTACGCGGCGATCACGCCGCTGCTGCCGCACTTCGAGGACGAGTTCGGCCTCTCGAAGTCGGCCGCCGGGGTGCTCGTCGCCGCCTACCCCGCCGGCACGCTCGCCGGGGCGCTCCCCGGCGGCTATCTCGCAGCGCGGTGGGGGGTGCGCGCCACGGTGCTGCTGGGACTCGGGCTGATGATCGGCTCCAGCTTCGCGTTCGCATTCGCCGACTCGCTCGCGGTGCTGGATGTGGCGCGCTTCGTGCAGGGGGTCGGCGGCGCGGCGTCGTGGGCCGGGGCGATGGCGTGGGTCGCCGGAGCCGCTCCGCGCGACCGGCGCGGTGAGATGATCGGCACTGCGATGGGCGCGGCCGTGGCCGGCGCGCTGGCCGGGCCCGCCGTGGGCACGCTGGCGGACGTGATCGGGATAGCGCCGACGTTCTGCGGTGTCGCCGTGGTCGGCATGCTGCTCGCCGGCTGGGCCCTGAGCACGCCGCCGGCGGAGCCGGAGGGGACCTCCTCGCCACGCGAGCTGGTCGCGGCGCTGCGCGACGGGCGTGTCGCCGGCGGCGCATGGCTGATCGCGGTGCCCGGCCTGCTGTTCGGAACGATCGGCGTGCTCGGACCGCTGCGGCTGGACGACCTGGGGGCGAGCGCCGCGGTGATCGGCGCCACCTGGCTGACCGCGGCGCTGCTCGAGTCCTTCGTGAGCCCGCTCGTCGGCCGCATGTCGGACCGGCGCGGCCGGCTGTTCCCGTGCATCATCGGCCTGACGCTGGGCGCCGCGCTGATGCTGCTGTTCCCGTGGCCGGACGCCGCCTGGCAGCTGATCGTGCTCGTGATCCTCGCCGCGCCGGCGGTCGGGATGCTGTGGGCGCCGTCGATGGCGCTGCTGTCCGACGGCGCCGAGGCGCTCGGGATCGCCCAGGGCTTCGCGTTCGCGCTCAGCAACCTCGGCTGGTCGATCGGGCAGACGGCCGGCTCGGCCGCGAGCGCGCGGCTCGCCGACGCGACCTCCGACACCGTCCCGTACCTGATCCTGAGCGCCCTGTGCTGCGTCACGGTCGCCATACTCGCCCGCGCGCGCCGCTCGGAGCGCGCACAGCCACACCTAGCGATGGAGGGAAGATGAGCATCACGGAGCACGCGCTGCGCAACCTCGTCGCCGGCGATCTCGTCGACGCCGTCGACGGCGGCGTGCGCGAGGTCGTCAACCCCGCCACGGGCGACGTGATCGCCGAGGTTCCGGAGGGCACCCAGGCCGACGTCGACCGCGCGGTCGCGGCGGCCAAGGCGGCCTTCCCGGGCTGGCGCGACACGACCCCGGGCGAGCGCGCGCTGGCGATGCTGAAGCTCGCCGACCTGCTCGAGGAGAACGGCGAGGAGCTGTGTGCGCTGGAGTCCGCGAACGTCGGCAAGCCGATGACGGTCGCGCGCGAGGAGATGCCGGTCACGGTCGACAACGTGCGCTTCTTCGCGGGCGCGGCGCGCACGCTCGAGGGCCGCGCGGCCGGCGAGTACATGGCCGGCTACACGAGCATGGTGCGGCGCGAGCCGATCGGCGTCGTCGGCCAGATCGCGCCGTGGAACTACCCGCTGATGATGGCGATCTGGAAGATCGGGCCGGCGCTCGCGACCGGCAACACGATCGTGCTCAAGCCGTCCGAGCTCACGCCGCTGACCGCGCTGCGGCTCGGCGAGCTCGCGGCTGAGGTGCTCCCGCCCGGTGTCCTCAACGTGATCACCGGCGACGGCGAGCCGGTCGGCGCCGGGCTCGTGCGCCATCGCGATGTGCGGCTCGTGTCGCTGACGGGCTCGGTGGAGACCGGCAAGTGGATCGCGCGCACGGCGGCCGACACGCTCAAGCGCGTGCACCTCGAGCTCGGCGGCAAGGCGCCGATGGTCGTGCTCGACGATGCCGATCCCGCCGCCGTCGCCGAGGGCCTGAAGCTCGCCGGCTACTACAACTCCGGCCAGGACTGCACCGCGGCCACGCGCATCCTCGCCGCGCCGGGCATCCACGACGAGCTGCTCGAGGCGATCGTGCCGGCGGTCGAGTCGATCACCGTCGGCGACCCGGCGGAGGCCGACGACCTCGACATGGGCCCGGTCGTCTCGGCCGAGCAGCAGAGTCGCGTGCTCGGCTTCCTCGACCGCGCGCAGGCCGGCGGCGCGCAGCTCCTGACCGGCGGCGGCAGCCCGCGCGAGCGCGGCGCCTTCGTCGCCCCGACCGTCGTGACCGGCGTCGGCCAGGGCGACGAGATCATCCAGCAGGAGGTCTTCGGGCCGGTCGTCACCGTCCAGCGCTTCGACTCCGATGAGCAGGCGATCGCGTGGGCCAACGACGTCCCCTACGGACTCGCGGCGTCGGTCTGGACGCGCGACGTCGGGCGCGCGCTGAACGCGGCGCGGCTGCTCGAGTTCGGCTGCGTCTGGATCAACGACCACATCCCGTTCGCCGCCGAGATGCCGCACGGCGGCTTCAAGGAGTCGGGCTACGGCAAGGACCTGTCGGTCTACTCGCTCGAGGACTACACGCAGATCAAGCACGTGATGGCGAAGCTCTCTTGATCGCGGACGCGGCGCCGCGGCCGTACTGGCTCGACCAGCCCGATGCGCCGGCGCCGCGCGCGCCGCTCGACGGCGCCGTCGAGGCCGACCTCGTCGTGGTCGGCGGCGGGCTGACCGGGCTCTGGACGGCGCTGCAGGCCGCCGAGCAGGGCAAGCGCGTCGTGCTGCTCGAGGGCGAGCGGATCGCCTTCGGCGCCTCGGGTCGCAACGGCGGCTTCTGCTCGGCCTCGCTGACGCACGGGATCGAGAACGGGCTCGCGCGCTGGCCGGGCGAGATGGAGACGCTCGAGCGGATGGGCCGCGAGAACCTCGACGCGATCCGGGCGACAGTCGAACGCCACGGGATCGACTGCGGCTGGGAGGACAGCGGCGCGCTCGCCGTCGCGACGGCGCCGCACCAGGTCGAGTGGCTGGCGGAGGGAGCCGAGCAGATGCGGCGCTTCGGCTGGGAGGCCGAGCTGCTGGACGCCGACGCGGTGCGCGCGCAGGTCGACTCGCCGACCTACCTCGGCGGGGTGTTCGCGCCGCGCGAGTCGGCGCTGGTCGACCCGGCGCGGCTGTGCTGGGGCCTCGCGCGGGCGTCCGAGGCGGCGGGCGCTTCGGTCTTCGAGGCATCGCCCGTGACCGCATTGAAGCGCGACGGCGCCGGCGTGCGCGCCGACACGGCGCGCGGATCGGTGCGCGCGCGCAACGCGCTGCTGGCGACGAGCGCGTTCCCGCCGCTCGTGCGCGCGATCGGCCACTACGTCGTAGCCGTCTACGACTACGTGCTCGTGACCGAGCCGCTCTCGCAGGCGCAGCGCGACGCGATCGGCTGGCGCGCGCGCCAGGGGATCTCGGACATGGGCAACCTGTTCCACTACTACCGCCAGACCGACGACAACCGGATCCTCTGGGGCGGCTACGACGCGATCTACGACTTCCGCGGCCGCGTTGGCGCCCGAGCGCGACCAGCGGCCCGCGACGTTCGAGCTGCTCGCGCAGCACTTCTTCGCCACCTTCCCGCAGCTGGAGGGGCTGCGCTTCACGCACCGCTGGGGCGGTGCGATCGACACCTGCAGCCGCTTCTCCGCGCTGTGGGGGCGGGCGCTCGGCGGCCGCGCGGCGTACGTCGTCGGCTTCACCGGTCTGGGGGTGGGAGCGAGCCGCTTCGCGGCCGGCGTCGGGCTCGAGCTGCTCGACGGGCTCGACACCGAGCGCACGCGGCTGGAGATGGTCCGCAAGCGACCGCTGCCGTTCCCGCCCGAGCCCGCGCGCTGGGCCGTGATCGAGCTGACGCGGCGCGCGCTGGCACGGGCCGACGAGCGCGCAGGGCAGCGCGGTCGCTGGCTGCGCACGCTCGACCGGCTGGGCCTCGGCTTCGACTCGTGAGCGGATAGATTGGCGGCCATATGAGCGCTGAGATCATCGACGGCAGGGCGATCGCCCAAGAGGTGCGGAGTGAGGTCGCCGCCGAGGTGGCGGCGTGGGTGAGCGAGGGCAACGAGGCGCCCGGGCTGGCGACCGTGCTGGTCGGCGAGGACCCCGCCTCGGCGGTCTACGTCGGCGGCAAGCAGAAGGCCACGCACGAGGTCGGGATGCAGGGCTTCGACCACCGCCTCGCGGCCGACACGCCGCAGGCCGAGGTCGAGGCGCTGCTCGGCGAGCTCAACGGCGACCCGCGCGTCTCCGGCATCCTGCTGCAGCTGCCGACGCCGGCCCAGATCGACGGCAACGGACTCACCTGGCTGATCGACCCGGCCAAGGACGTCGACGGCCTCACGCCCGTGTCCGCGGGGCTGCTCGCCAAGGGCCGTCCCGGCCTGCGACCGTGCACGCCGGCCGGCTGCATGGAGCTGCTCGATCGCTACGGCGTCGAGCTCGAGGGCGCCGAGGCGGTCGTGGTCGGGCGCTCCGACCTGGTCGGCAAGCCGGTCGCGCAGATGCTGCTCGCGCGCCACGCGACCGTGACGATCTGCCACTCGCGCACGCGCGACCTGCCCGAGGTCTGCCGTCGCGCCGACGTGCTCGTCGCGGCGGTCGGGCGCGCGCGCATGGTCCAGGGCGACTGGGTCAAGCCGGGCGCGACCGTGATCGACGTCGGCATCAACCGGACCGACGACGGCCTCGTCGGCGACGTCGACTTCGACGCCGCCGCGGCGCGTGCCGCGCGGATCACGCCGGTGCCGCGCGGCGTCGGGCCGATGACGATCGCGATGCTGCTGCGCAACACGCTCGCGGCCGCCCGGGCGAGCGCGGCCGCCCCGGCCTGATGGGGCGCCTGCGCGCCGGCGAGTGGATCGCGGGCGCGGGCGGGATCGGGCTGCTCGTGGCGCTGTTCCTCAGTTGGTACTCGGGCGCGAGCGCCTGGCAGGCGTTCGCCGTGCTCGACAGTCGTGCTCGCGTTGCTCGCGCTCGTGCCGCTCGCGCTCGTCGCGCTGCAGGCGACGCGCGCGAGCCCGTCGCTGCCGGCCACGTTCAGCGCGCTCAGCGTCCTCGCGGGAGCGCTCGCGGCGCTCCTGATCCTCTACCGGATCGTCGATCAGCCGGGGGCGAACGATGCCGTCGAGGTCGAGCCCGGGGCCTGGATCGGTCTCGCGACCGCGCTGGTCGCGCTTGCGGGCGGTTGGCTCTCGCTGCGCGACGAATCCCACCCGGGCGCTCCGCGCCCGCCGATCGAGGAGCTGCCGGCCCCGCCGCGAGCGCACGCCTAGACTGCTCGCGCATGCTGAGCCGTGATCAGGTGCTCCACGTCGCCCGCCTCGCTCGCCTCGAGCTGAGCGAGGAGGAGCAGCTGCGGATGAGCGAGGAGCTCTCCAAGGTGCTCGATCACATCGAGAAGATCGGCGAGCTCGGCGATCTCGCCGACGTCGAGCCGACCGCGCACGTGACCGCGGTCGAGAATGCGCTGCGCGACGACGAGCCGCGACCGTCGCTGCCCGAAGACGTCGCGCTGGCGAGTGCTCCCGAGTCCGACATGGGTGGCTTTCGCGTTCCCAGCCCGGGGCCCGCGCCGGCGTGAGCGAGGCGCTCCGCTTGACGGCGGCCGCGGCGGCCGCGCGCATCCGCACGGGCGAGCTCGATGCGGCCGAGCTGTGGCACGGCTATCGCGAGCGTGCCGTCGCCGACGACTGCAACGCGTTCACCTGGGTCGCGCCGGAGGGTGAGCCGCCGCCGGTCGAGCCGGGGGCGCCGCTGGCCGGCGTGCCGGTGGCGGTCAAGGACCTGTTCTGCACCGAAGGCGTGCCGAGCCAGGCCGGGTCGAAGATCCTCGAGGGCTACCGGCCGCCGTACACGGCGACGAGCGTTGCGCGCCTCGCCGCCGCCGGCGCGCCCCTGCTCGCCAAGACCAACCAGGACGAGTTCGCGATGGGCTCCTCGACCGAGAACTCGGCCTTCGGCCCGACGCTCAACCCGTGGGACCGCACGCGCGTGCCTGGCGGCTCGTCCGGCGGCTCGGCCGCCGCGGTCGCCGCCGGCAGCGCGCCCTGGGCGATCGGGACCGACACCGGTGGCTCGATCCGCCAGCCGGCCGCGCTGTGCGGGATCGTCGGGCTCAAGCCGACCTACGGCGCGATCAGCCGCTACGGGATGATCGCCTTCGCCTCGTCGCTCGACCAGTGCGGCCCGTTCACGCGCGATGTCACGGACGCAGCGCTGCTGCTCGGCGCGATGGCGGGGAAGGACCCTTGTGACTCGACCTCGGTCGGCCTCCCGGCGGTCGAGCTGCCCAGCCGGACCGACCTGCGCGGCGTACGGCTGGGCGTCCCGGAGGAGCTGACGGGGGAGGGGATCGAGCCCGGCGTGCTCGCCTCCTTCAACGAGGCGCTCGACAGCGCGCGCGAGCTCGGCGCGAGCGTCGAGCCGTGCCACCTGCCCCACGCACCGCACGCACTCAGCGCGTACTACCTGATCGCGCCCGCCGAGGCGTCCTCCAATCTGGCGCGCTACGACGGCGTGCGCTATGGGCTGCGCGCCGACGGCGCCACCGACCTGCTGAGCATGTACACGCGGACGCGCGACGAGGGCTTCGGCGCCGAGGTCAAGCGCCGCATCATGCTCGGCACCTACGCGCTCTCGTCGGGCTACTACGACGCCTACTACGGACGCGCGCAGAAGGTGCGCACGCTGATCGGCGAGGACTTCAAGGCCGCCTGGGAGCGCTTCGACTTCATCGCCACGCCGACCGCGCCCAGCGTGGCGTTCGAGCTCGGCGCGAAGACCGCCGACCCGCTCGCGATGTACCTCAACGACTTCATCGCGGTGCCGATGTCGCTCGCCGGCATCCCGGGGATCTCGATCCCGAGCGGGCTCAGCGAAGGGCTGCCCGTCGGCTTCCAGCTCGCCGGGCCGGCGTTCAGCGAGAACAAGCTGCTCGATGCCGCCTTCGCGCTCGAGCGGGCGATCGGGTTCGACGGCGCGCCCTGGAGGCATGCCTGATGTGGGAACCCGTCATCGGTCTGGAGATCCACGTCCAGCTCGACACGCGCACGAAGATGTTCTGCGGCTGCGAGCTCAGCTTCGGCGAGCCGCCCAACACGCGTACCTGCCCCGTCTGCCTCGGACTGCCGGGCACGCTGCCGGTCGTCAACGCCCAGGCGGTCCACTTCGGTCTGATGATGGGGCTGGCGCTGGAGCTGCGAGATCGCGCCGCGCTCGATCTTCCACCGCAAGAACTACTTCTATCCCGACCAGGCCAAGAACTACCAGATCTCCCAGTACGACATCCCGCTCTGCTCGGGCGGCCGGCTGGGCGACGTGCGGCTGCACCGGATCCACCTCGAGGAGGATGCCGCCAAGCTCGTCCACCTCGGCGCGTCGGGCCGGATCCACGGTGCCGACGCCTCGATCGTCGACTACAACCGCGGCGGTACACCGCTGTGCGAGATCGTCACCGAGCCCGACATCCACTCGGCCGAGCAGGCGCGCGAGTGGCTGACGCTGCTGCGCGTGACGCTGCGCCAGCTCGGCGTCTCGGACGTGAACATGGAGGAGGGCTCGCTGCGCTGCGACGCCAACGTCTCGGTGCGGCGGGCGGGGGCGAGCGAGCTGGGGACCAAGACGGAGCTCAAGAACATGAACTCCTTCCGCTTCCTCGAGCGCGGCATGAACGCCGAGATCGAGCGCCAGGTCGCGCTGCTCGAGGCGGGCGAGAGCGTGGTCCAGGAGACGCTGCACTTCGATCCCTCCAGCGGCCGCCTGAGCTCGCTGCGCTCGAAGGAGGAGGCGCACGACTACCGCTACTTCCCCGAGCCCGACCTGGTGCCGCTGGTGCCGACCGATGCGATGCTGGAGGCCGCGCGCGCGGCGCTGCCGGAGCTGCCGGCCGAGCGCTCGGCGCGTTATGAGAGCGACTGGGGGCTGGCGCCGGACGCCGCGCGCCTGCTCGCGTACGAACCGCGCTGGGGCGACTACTTCGAGACGGTCGCAGGTGCGGCCGAGGATGGTCGTGCCGCCGCGAACTGGGTCGAGCAATTACGCGCGCGGATCGGCGCCGAGGCCGACCCGGCGGCTTCGCAGGTCACGCCCCAGGCGCTGGCCGAGCTCGTCGCCCTGGTCGCCGCGCGGCGCGTCAATGCGGGCGCGGGCCGCCAGGTGCTCGACCGGCTCGTGGCGGACGGCGGCGACCCGGCCGCGATCGTGGAGCGGGAGGGACTCGGCTCGATCGCGGGCGGCGACGGCGAGCTGGCCGGCATCGTCGCGGCCGCCATCGCCGCCAACGCCGGCGCGGCCGAGAAGGTCCGCGGCGGCAACGACAAGGCGCTCGGGCCGATCGTCGGCTTCGTGATGCGCGAGACCAAGGGGCGCGCCGACGGCGGCGAGGTCGGCCGGCTGGTTCGCGAGCAGCTCGGTCTCGCGCCCTGACGAGGGGCGTACGATGGGTCACATGGCACGACTCATCCGCATGGACCGCACAGGGCACACGACGCTGGCCGAGTGGGCGGCGGGCGACGAAGCCGCCACCGAGGCCGCCGTATCGGCGTTCCGCGAGCAGCTCGACATGGGCTACTACGCGATCGTCAGCACCGGCGAAGGCCACGCCGAGCAGGTGCGCGAGCTGCCGCTCGACGCCGAGCTCGTGATCCTGCGGCTGCCGATCGCCGGCGGTTGATGGAGGGGCGGTGAGCGCCCCGGCGCTCCCCGAGACCGCGGCGGTCTACTGGCGCCCGCGGATCGACGCCGCGCGGCTGCGCCGGCGCGGCCACGGCTGGACGCTGAGCACGCTCGCCCACACGATCCCGTTCCTGGCCACGGCGGTGCTGCTGATGGCGCTCGAGCCGCTCTCCTTCCCGGTCGCTGCGATCGCCGTCGTGCACGCCTGGGGCATCCCGGCGCTCTACGCCAACCGCGGCGCCAACGTGGTCCGGCCGCGGCCGCGTGCCGCCGCGACCCCCGAGCGGGTGGCGCTCGGGCTGCTGGGCGACCTGCTCGGGCACGAGGCGCGCGAGCTGCACGCCCGCACCGGGCTGGCGCTCGAGCGCGGCCGGCTCGGCGTCTGGCTCGTGGCGGAGGCCGGCGCGCTGCTCGTCCGGCCGGGCGGCCGGCGCGTCGACTGCTGGTGCGTGAAGGTGGACGGCGAGCTGCCCTCGGCCGACCGCACGGCGCACCTGCTGCTGGCGCTGCGCGAGGACGAGGCGGGCTTCGCGACGGTCGCCAACCTGGCCTTCAGCGGCGCGGCCTGGCGGCTGCGGCCGCGGCTCCCGGCGGCGATGCGTCCCGCGCTCGACGCGGCACGTGCGCGCGCCTGACCCGGACCACGTGTCGAAGTCACTCCCCGGCGATTGAGCCCGCGGTCCATACGCAGCGACGCCACGGGGACCGATCATGCTTCACATGCTCTCCTCCTCCCCCGCCACAGTCCCGCCGGTGCGCCGGCTGGTGTTGCTCCCCGCCGAGCCGCGCGCCGGCCGCAGCGATGCGGCCGTGCGCCGCTACCGGCTCGCCAGGCTGCGGCTCGAGGGCCGCGAGGTTCCGACCGCCGGACGCTTCGGCCGCACCGCTCCCTGACGCTCAGCCGCGGGCGCTACGATGCGCCCGTGGCCTATCTGGTGGTCGCCTTCTCGTTCGCCCTCGCGGGCGGACTTGTCGGCAGGCTCAAGGGCTCGTCCTTCTTCGTCTGGTTCCTGATCTCCGGCGTGCTGCCGGTGATCGGCCTCGTCGCGGCGCTGCTCTACCGCACCGAGCGCGACGAGCTGCGCCGGCAGTGTCCGGGCTGCGGCAAGGTGGTGCCGCTGTACGACGCGCTGTGCACGCGCTGCGGAACCGAGCTGGACTTCCCTGAGATCGCGATAGCGCCGGAGTCTGCGGGCGCTGCGCGGTAAGCTCGGTTGCTCAATCCGAGCTTCAGGAAGGAGGTTCGAGCAGCGATGATGCGAGCGGTCGACGCGATCATGGAATGCCTCAAGGCGGAGGGCGTGGACGTCGTATTCGGGTATCCGGGCGGCGCGAACCTGCCGACCTACGACGCGATGTACGACTCCGGCATCCGCCACATCCTCGTGCGCCACGAGGCCGGCGGCGGCCATGCCGCCGAGGGCTACGCAAAGGCCTCGGGCAAGGTCGGCGTCTGCTTCGCCACCTCGGGTCCGGGCGCGACGAACATCGTCACGCCGCTCACCGACGCGATGATGGACTCGGTGCCGGTCGTGTTCTTCACCGGCCAGGTGCGCACGGACCTGCTCGGCACGGACGGCTTCCAGGAGGCCGACACGTTCGGCATCACGATGCCGATCGTCAAGCACTCGTTCATGATCCAGCACCCGCTGGAGATCCCGCGCGTCGTGCACGAGGCGTTCCACATCGCGCGCACCGGGCGCCCGGGCCCGGTGCTGATCGACATGCCGACCGACCTGACGCGGGTCGAGATCGACTATCAACCGGTCGGCGAGGTCCGGCTGCCCGGCTACCAGCCGACGACCGAGGGCAACCAGAAGCAGATCAGGCTCGCGGCGAAGGCGATCGCGAACGCGCGCAGGCCCGTGCTCTATGCGGGCGGTGGCGTGATCAACGCGGGCGCGTCGAGCGAGCTGACCGCGCTCGCGCTGGCCGACCGGCTGCCGATCACCTGCACGCTGATGGGCCTGGGCGCGTTCCCGGCGCCGCACGAGCAGTGGCTCGGGATGCTGGGAATGCACGGCACGCGCACGGCCAACTACGCGATGGACGAGGCCGACCTGATCGTGGCCGTCGGCGCGCGCTTCGACGACCGCATCACGGGCAAGCTCTCCGAGTTCGCGCCGCGCGCGAAGTTCATCCACATCGACATCGACCCGGCCGAGATCTCCAAGAACGTGCCGGCGCACATCCCGATCGTCGGCGATGCGAAGAACATCCTCGCGCGGCTGCTGACCGAGTACCGCGGGCTGCAGCCGGACTCCTCCCGGCTGGCGGAGTGGTGGGAGCGGATCGAGCAGTGGCGCGCCCAGTATCCGCTGCACTACGAGGACTCGACCGACACCGAGATCAAGCCGCAGTACCTCGTCCAGGCGCTCTACGAGGCGACCGCGGGCGACTGCATCCTGGCGACCGACATCGGCCAGCACCAGATGTGGGCGGCGCAGTACTTCCATTTCCACGAAGCCGCGCCGCTGGATCCAGTCGGGCGGCCTCGGGACGATGGGCTTCGGGCTGCCCGCGGCGATGGGAGCCGCCGTCGCCCAGCCGGACCTGCAGACGGTCGTGCTATCGGGCGATGCGTCGATCCAGATGAACATGCAGGAGATGTCGACGCTCGCGACCTACGGGATCCCGGTCAAGGTCGTGATCATGAACAACGGCTTCCTCGGCATGGTGCGCCAGTGGCAGGAGCTGTTCTGGGACCGGCGCTACTCGGCGGTCGAGATGAACGAGTGGCCCGACTTCGTCAAGCTGGCCGAGGCGATGGGCTGCCACGGCGTGCGGTTGACCGACAAGACCACGCTGGTCGACGACCTGCGCGCGGCGCTCGCGCTCGACGGGCCGGTCGTGATCGACGCGCGCGTCACGCGCGAGGAGTCCGTCTATCCGATGATCGGTCCCGGCCAGGCCGCGCGCGACATGGTGGGCTGAGCCGTGGGCGATCCCGGAACGAAGGAGCTGCTGTCGCTCGAGGACCTCGAGGCGGCCGCGGGCGTGCGCACCGGACGCAAGCACGTGCTGTCGATCCTGGTCGAGAACAAGCCCGGCGTGCTGACGCGGATCGCGGGGCTCTTCGCCCGCCGCGGCTTCAACATCGACACGCTCGTCGTCGGCCCGACCGACGACGACTCGCTGTCGCGCATCACGCTGACCGTCGACGGCGCCATGCACCCGATCGACCAGGTCACCAAGCAGCTGCACAAGCTCGTCAACGTGCTCAAGATCCGCGACCTCGAGCCCGACGAGGCCGTCGCGCGCGAGATGGCGCTGTTCAAGATCTCCGCCGACGCCGGCTCGCGCGGCGAGATCATGCAGGTGGTGGAGATCTTCCGCGCGAAGATCATCGACGTCCAGCGCCGGACCGTGATCGTCGAGGTCACCGGGACGCACGACAAGGTCGAGGCGTTCGAGCGCATGGTGCGCCCGTTCGGGATGGTCGAGATGGCGCGCACGGGCGAGATCGCCCTCTCGCGCGGCCGCGGCGAGACCTGACGGTCCGCGTGACCGCGCCCGCGAGCGAGCACGGCGTCGCGCTCTACGGCGCCGCGCGCGCCGAGCTGCTGCTGCGCTGCGAGCGTGCGGTGGCGCGCGCGCGGCGCGAGGGCGGGGGAGTGCTTGCGGGGCTGACGCTGCGGCTTGACCCGGAGGTCGACCCCAGCGCGGTCGTCTTCGCCTCGCGCGCGCCGGACGACGACTGGTTCTGCTTCGAGCAGCCCGACCGCGACGGGGCGGCGCTCGCGACGCTGGGGTGCGTCGTGCGGCTCGACGCGGCGGGTGGGGACACGACTGAGCGGGAGACCGCGGGCGCGCGCGGCGGCGACGGACGCTTCTCCGTCGGCCGCCGCCGCCTGGCGCGAGCTCGCCGGGCGCGCCGTCTGCGACGTGCCCGACGGCCCGGCCGGCGCCGGGCTGGTCGCAGTCGGCGGCTTCGCCTTTGCGCCCGACGGTGGCGCGGCGCCGCACTGGGCGCAGTTCGGCGCGGGCGCGCTGATCGTGCCCGAGCTGGCGCTCGCGCGGCGCGGGCGCGACGTGCGCCTGACGGTCACCGTGCTCGCGGCGCCCGACGACACGCCCGAGGATCTCGTCGGCCGCGTCGAGCGCCGGCTCGCCGCCACGCGCGAGCGGCCGCTGCCGCTGCTCGACCCGGCGCCGTCCGGCCGCTTCCGGATCGCTTCGACCGCGCCGCCCGAGCACTACGAGGCCGCCGTCGCCCGCGCGGTCGAGCGGATCGAGGCCGGTGCGTTCGAGAAGATCGTGCTCGCGCGCGAGGTCGCCGTTCACGCGCCCGCGCCGCACGACGTGGCCGCCGTCTTCGGCGTGCTCCGTGGAGGCTTCGGCTCCTGCTTCGTCTACTGCGCCGGCCGTGGCGACGTCGCCCTCGTCGGCGCCTCGCCGGAGCTGCTGGTCCGGCGCGAAGGCCTGCGCGCGTCGACCGTCGCGCTCGCCGGCTCGACCCGCCGCTCGGCCGATCCGGCCGTCGACGCGCATCTCGGCGAGCAGCTGCTGCATTCCGACAAGGACCGCGAGGAGCAGGCGATCGTGACGCGCCGGATCGCGCGCGCGCTCAAGCCGCTGAGCGTGTGGGTCGCGGCCCCGGACGAGCCGGGCATCGTGCGCGTCGCGAACATCCAGCACCTTGCGACGCCGATCCGCGCCCAGCTGACCCAGCCGCGCAGCGCGCTGGAGCTCGCGGGCCTGCTGCATCCGACGCCGGCGGTCGGCGGCGAGCCGCACGCGGCGGCGGCGCCGCTGATCCCGGCCTTCGAGGGCCTGGACCGGGGCTGGTACGCAGGCCCGGTCGGATGGACCGATGCCAACGAGGACGGCGAGTTCTGCGTCGCCCTGCGCTGCGCGCTGCTGCGCGGCGCCGAGGCGCGGCTCTACGCGGGCGTCGGCGTCGTGCGCGACTCCGATCCAGCTGCCGAGCTGGCCGAGACCGAGGTCAAGCTCGGGGCGCTGCTGCCGGTCCTCTCGGGCTAGCTCGCTCGACCGCCACGGCCGCTAGACGCGGCGCTTGCGCCAGACCTCGAGCACCTCGCGCACGCTCGCCGTGCGGTAGGAGATGCGCGAGTCCAGCGGGCGCACGATCAGCTCGAAGCGGCCCGACTCGAGCTGCTCGAGCTCCGTCACGAGCGCGTGGAATCTACGGCCCTTCTTGTCGACGAGCACGATGTCGCCCGCGCCGATGGCCTTGGACGTCCGGCGCTGCGGCTCGGCCGGCGCGCGCGCCTCGCCAACGTCTTCGATCAGTCGCTCTTGTGACATCGCCGGGCAACCTAGACGGCGGCTCGGACGGCCTCCCACACGCGCGCGTGCAGCTCGACGTTCTGCTTGCGATTCGTGCGCACGGAGATCAGCGTGGCGCGATCGCTCGCGAGCGCGCGGTCGAGCGTCTGCCCCAGTTGCTCGGCTGTCGAGACCGGCTCGTGCAGGAGCCCGTAGAGCGCCGCGGCATGCGCGAAGTCGAGGCCGTGCGGGGTGGCCACGTGGCGCTCGAATGCGTCGCCCTCGGCGGCCACGGGGAGGAAGTCGAAGATCCCGCCGCCGTCGTTGTGGAGCAGCACGATCACGAGCGGGAGACCCAGGCGGCGGGCCGCCAGCAGGCCGCCGATGTCGTGCGCCAGCGCGACGTCGCCGATCAGCAGGACGACCGGGCCGCTCGCGCCGGCAGCGACGCCGAACGCGGTCGACACGGTGCCGTCGATCCCGTTCGCCCCCCGGTTCGACAGCACGCGCGGCGGGTCCGGCCGGGCGGGGCAGAACGTCTCGACGTCGCGGATCGGCATCGAGGAGGCGACGACGAGCGTCGCCTCCGGCGGCAGCCGTCCGCCCAACTCGCTGGCCACGCGGGGCTCGCTCAGGTCTCCGAGCAGTGCCGTGATCGCGGCTGCGGCGGCGCGGTCCGGGGCCGTCCAGGACTCCAGCCAGCCGCTGCTCTCGCGCGGGGCGACGCGCTCCGCGAGCGCATCGAGCAGCGCGCGCGGATCGCTGGACGTCGCCAGTGCCACCGCGCCGGCCGGGTCCTGCCAGGCGTTCTCGGGATCGAGCGCGATCTGCAGCGTGTCGGCGGCGAGGCCGTGCAGCCATTGGCGCAGCGGCTTGGACGTGGGGAGGTCACCGACTCGCAGCACGAGCTCCGGCACGCGTTTCGAACCCCACGCGCGATCGCGCAGCAACGCGTCGTAGTGCGCGATCGCGCACGGCCCGCGGCGCGCGCCGGAGGTCGGCTCGGCGAGCAGCGGCAGCCCGGCTCGCTCGGCGAAGCGTGCGATCGCCGCGCCGAGCAGCGGATCGCGTTCCGCGCGCCCTGCGACGACCAGCGCGCGCGGCCGGCGCTCGAGCGCGTCGGCGATTTCGTCCAGGGCGCCGATCGCCTCCCCGGCGCCGGCTACGCCGATGCGCCTGACCCACGGCCGCCCGTCCGGTCGCCCGCCACCGCCGGGCTCCTCCTCCGGAAGCGGCCTGTCCAGCACGAGTGGCTCGCGCAGCGAGAAGTTCAGGTGCACCGGTCCGGGGCGGCCTTCGAGCGCAGTCCAGAACGCGCGGCAGGCGAGGCCGCGCAGCCAGCGGAGGCGCTCCGGCGTCGCCGGCTGGTCGTCGACCTCGCGAAACCACTTGGCGGCGCCGCCGTAGAGCTTGATCTGGTCGATCGTCTGACCGGCGCCGACGTCGCGCAGCTCCGGCGGCCGGTCGGCGGTCAGCACGATCAGCGGAACGCGTGCCTCGTGCGCCTCGATCACGGCGGGCATGTAGTTGGCCGCGGCGGTTCCCGAGGTGCACGCCAGCGCGACCGGGAGCCCGGTCACCTTCGCCAGCCCGAGCGCGAAGAAGCCCCCGCAGCGCTCGTCGATGTGTGATGTCGAGCGCAGCCGCGGCTCGCGCACCAGCGAGAGCACCAGTGGCGTCGAGCGTGATCCCGGCGACGTGCACGCCTCCCGCATCCCGCAGCGTGCGAGCTCGTCGACGAACGCGCGCAGGTTCAGGTAGGTGTCGAGCGCTGTCATGGTTCTGAGGCGCGATGCCGGCCGACCTGATCCTGCTCCACGGATTCACCCAGACCGGACGGAGCTGGCAGCCGGTGCTGCACGCGCTCGCAGGACGCTACCGCGCGCTCGCGCCCGACCTGCCCGGCCATGGCGAGTTCGCCGAGCGCCGCCCCGCCACGTTCGCCGCCTGCGACGCGTACCTGCGCACGCTGGCCGAGGAACCCGTCACGCTCGCCGGCTACTCGATGGGCGGTCGCATCGCGCTCCACGCTGCGCTGTCGCTCGGCGACCGCGTCGAGCGACTCGTGCTGATCGGCGCGAGTCCGGGGCTGGCCGATCCGGCGGAACGCACGGCGCGCGCCGGTGCGGATGCGGCGCTCGCTGCCCGGATCGAGGCGATCGGACTGGAGGCGTTCGTGCGCGAATGGAGCGCGCAGCCGCTGTTCGCCGGCATGCCGCGCGGGGTCGCGGAGCTCGCCGAGGCCGACCGGATGAGCAACACGGCCGCGGGCCTGGCCGCCGCGCTGCGCGGGCTCGGTACGGGCGTGATGCCGCCGCTCTGGGAACGGCTGGGCGAGCTGGGCATGCGCGGTCGACCTCGTGGTGGGGGAGCGCGACGCGAAGTTCCGCGCGATCGCGGCGGAGATGCTGAGCGCGCTGCCCGATGCGCGGCTCCACGTGGTGCCGGGCGCCGGCCATGCAGTGCAGCTCGAGGCGCCCGGCGCGGTGGCGGAGCTGCTGCGCTGAGCGGCGGGGCTAACGTCAACGGCTGGCATTTAGGGAGAGGGTTCGGCCGGGGCGCGCTTCCGCGGAAGCGCGGGCGACTTGACGTCGCTATTCGACGTCAAGGCGCCCGGAGCAAGCCGGGACTCTCCGACCGTCGTGCGGCCGCCGCGGATGGACGTGGCTCCCGGGCGCTTTCACCTCCCCATGCGGGGTCAAGTCGCCCGAGGGCGGCGAACGTCCGTGAGTCGGGGCTATGCCCGGTACTGACGGACGTTCGGCCGCGTTGGACCGCCGCCCGCACCGCGAACGTCCGTGAGTCGGGGCTATGCCCGGTACTTACGGACGTTCGGCTGGTCGGACCGCCGCCCGCACCGCGAACGTCCGTGAGTCGGGCCTATGCCCGGCACTGACGGACGTTCGGCCACTTCGGCCCGCCGCGGGCGGCGAACGTCGAGGATTCGGGCCTATACCCGGTACGGATCGACGTTCGCCCCGATCGGACCGCCGCCGCACCTCGAACCCTCTCCCTTTAATGCCGCCGTTCACGGCGCCTGCGCCCCGAGCAGGCCCGGGCCGCGCGGCACGGCGATCGAACCGCGCGAGGGCGCGAGCACGCCCTCAAATCCAGAGAACACCCCCAGCGTCGCCAGCCCGCAATGCGCCACCGGCCCTGAAGCCGCCAGCGCCGCCGCGGCATGCACGCCGGCCGCCACGCCCAGCGGCCCGTCGAACGTCGACGCGACGTACACCGCACTGCCGGCCGCGCGGGCCGCGCGCGGCATCCCGCAACAAGCCGCTGATCCCGCCGCACCGCGCGATCTTGAGGCAGACCGCGTCGGTAGCGCCGGACACCACCGCGCCCGGCTCCGCCGCCGTCTCGTCCATCGCCAGCGGCACCGGCGATACCGCTCGCAGCGCACGCAGCGCCGCGATGCCGCTGACCGGCTCCTCGGCGTACTCGAGACCCGTCGGGGCCAGCGCGCGCAGGTTGGCGAGCGCCTCGTCGACCGACGACCAGGCACCGTTGGCGTCGATCCGGATCGCAATCGAAGGGCCCAGCGCGGCCCGTACCGCGGCGATCCGCCCGGCGTCGTCGCCGACCCCGACCTTCACCTTGACGCAGCCGAAGCCCGCGCGAGCTGCAGCGGCTGCCTGGCGAGCGGCACCGGCGCGGTCCTCCGCGCCGAGCGTCGCGTTCACGGCCACCGAACCCGCGGCATCGGGCGCGAGCAGCGCCGCCACGGGGCGACCCGCGCGGCGGCCGGCGCGATCCCAGAGCGCGAGGTCGACCGCGGCGAGCGCCTGCGGCAGGTCGCGCTCGCGCGCGCAGGCCGAAAGCAGCTCGGCGTGGCCGGCGCCGGGATCGGCCTCGGCCAGCACGGAACCGTAGACCTGCAGCGCCGCCGCGACGGCCGCCAGCGGCACGCCGTCATACGGCTCGAGCGGCGCCGCCTCGCCGACTCCGAAGTCGTCCTCGCTCCAGCTCAGCCGAACCCGCAGCAGCGAGCGCTCGCGCAGCTCTCCCCAAGCGGTGCGAAGCGGAGCGCGCAACGCGAGCTGCATCGGAGTGACATCGAGCCGCGCCACCTCGCTCGCCGCACCGGCGACGCCGGACCGCGGCTGACCTCGAGCCGCACCACCATCAGCTCGCCAGCAGCCCGGCCGACAGCAGCACGCAGAACGCCAGCTGGAGCCGCCCGGTGCCCGCCAGCGCACCGTTCAGCGACGGACCGTCGGTGCGTGTGCGCACGATCCGCACCAGCGGCAGCGCCAGCGGGAGCGCGAGCCAGCAGAGCAGCAGCCAGGGGGAGAGCGAGCCGAACAGCCACGGCAGCGGCGCGCTGACGAACGCGCCCGCGACCATCGCGCCGAACAGTCCGCGCGCACGCTCGCGCCCGAGCCGCACCGCGAGCGTTCGCTTGCCCGCGCGGCGGTCGGTCTCCAGGTCGCGCACGTTGTTGACGACCAGGATCGCGCTCGCGAGCAGGCCGACCGGGACGGCGAGCACGAGCGCCTCCCAGCCGAGCTCCTCGGTCTGCGCGTAGTACGAGCCGGTGACCGCCACCACGCCGAAGAAGAGGAACACGAAGACCTCGCCCAGCCCCTCGTAGCCGTACGGACGCGGTCCGCCGGTGTAGAGCACGCCGGCGAGGATCGAGGCGGCGCCGACGAGCAGCAGCTCCCAGCCGGCGGTCGCGATCAGGTACGTGCCCGCGAGCACCGCGACGGCGAACGCCGCATAGGTCGCGATCAGCACCTGGCGCGGCGGCACCAGACCGCCGGCCGTGACGCGCACCGGGCCGAGCCGATCCTCCGTGTCGGCGCCGCGGCGGGCGTCGGAGTAGTCGTTGGAGAGGTTCGTGCCGACCTGGATGAAGAGCGCGCCGATCAGCGCGGCGACGAACGTGAGCGGCTTGAAGGTGCCGCCGGTCGCGGCCAGCGCGGTGCCGACGAGCACGGGAGCGACCGCGGCCGGCAGCGTCCGTGGCCGCGCCGCCATCAGCCAGATGCGGGCGGCCGAGGCCCGCTCGGTCACGCTCACGGCCGCTTCGGGAACCGCGTGAAGTCGGGCGCGCGCTTCTCCTTGTAGGCGTCGCGTCCCTCCTGCGCCTCCTCGCTGCCGTAGAACAGGAGGTTGGCGTCGTGCGCGAGCTGCTGGATCCCGGCGTAGCCGTCCTCGTGCGCGTTGAAGCTCGCCTTCGCGAGCCGCAGCGCGAAGGGCGAGAGCGCCAGCATCTCGCGGCACCAGGCGACCGTCTCGGACTCGAGCCGCTCGAGCGGCACGACCGTGTTGACGAGCCCCATCGCGAGCGCCTCGGCCGCGTCGTACTGGCGGCACAGGAACCAGAACTCCTTCGCCTTCTTGGGGCCGACGAGGTCGCGCAGCAGGCTCGCGCCGTAGCCGCCGTCCCAGGAGCCGACGCGCGGGCCCGTCTGGCCGAAGCGGGCGTTGTCGGCCGCGATCGTGAGGTCGCAGACGAGGTGCAGCACCTGGCCGCCGCCGACCGCGAAGCCGGCCACCATCGCGACGACCGGCTTGGGCAGGCGCCGGATCTGCACGTGCAGGTCGGTCACGTGGAAGCGCCCGACCGACGCGCCCTCGGGCATGTAGCCGGTGTCGCCGCGCACGCGCTGGTCGCCGCCGGAGCAGAACGCCAGCGGACCCTCGCCGGTCAGCACGATCACGCCGACCGAGGTGTCCTCGCGTGCGCGCTCCAGCGCGTCGGAGATCTCGACGATCGTCTGCGGGCGGAAGGCGTTGCGCACCTCCGGGCGGTCGATCGTGATCTTCGCGATCCCGTCGCCGGACAGCTCGTACCTAATGTCGGCGAACTCCGCGGCCGATGTCCAGCTTACGAGCACGGCGCCTGAGACTAGCCTCTCGCCTCCACATGGATTTCGGACACTGGTTGTCAGGCGCCGCAGGGCGCCACCCCGACCGCGTCGCCGTCGAGGCGCCCGACGAGTCGGTCACGTACCGCGAGCTGCTGCTGCGCGCCGTGCGCGCGGCCGGCGCGCTGCACATGCGCGGCGTGCGCCGCGGCGACCGCGTCGCGCTGATGCTGCGAGCCGGGCCTGCCGTTCGTCGAGGCGCTGCACGGCTGCCTGCTGCTCGGCGCGCCCGCCGTCCCGATCGACGCGCGCCTCGGCATGCGCGAGCGTGCCGCCGCGTTGCGCGACATCGAGTTCCGCGTGAACCGGCCGCTGCGCGGCGACGGGGGCGTCTTCCAGCTGCCCGATGCGCCGGAGGGCGAGGACGTGGCGCTCGTGATGCACACCTCGGGCACCGCCGGCACGGCCACCGCGGTCGAGCTCACCTACGGCAATATCCGCGTCAACGCGCGTGGCCTCGCCCAGGCGATGGGCCTGGGCGACGACGAGCGCTGGCTCGTGCCGCTGCCGCTGGCCCACGTCGGCGGCATGATGGCGGTGCTGCGCTCGGCGCTGATGGCGACCACGGCCGTGCTCTCAGCCGCGCGCTTCGACGAGCGGGTCACGGCTGCGCAGCTGCGCGACGGCGGCATCACGATCGTCTCGCTCGTGCCCGACCCAGCTGCAGCGGCTGCTCGACGCCGGCGCGACGCCCGGGCCGGCGCTGCGGCGCGTGCTGCTCGGAGGCGGGCCGATGCCGCGCGCGCTGCTCGCAGCGCGCGCGCGACGCCGGCTTCCCGGTCTGCCCGAGCTACGGGCTGACGCAGGCCTGCTCGACGGTGACGGTCGCCGAGCCCGGGCGACCTCGACAGCGCCGGGCGCCCGCTGCCCGGCGTCGGCGTCGCGATCGCCGCCGACGGCGAGATCATCGTCTCCGGCGCGACGGTCGCCGCGATCGGCAGCCTGCGGACCGGGGACCTCGGCTCGATCGATGCGCAGGGCCGCCTCGTCGTCACCGGCCGCAAGGGCGCCATGATCATCAGCGGCGGCGAGAACGTCGCGTCCGCCGAGGTCGAGGCGGTGCTGGCGGAGCACCCCGGCGTCGTCGAGGCGGCCGTCTTCGCCCGGCCGCACGCGCTCTGGGGCGAGGCGATCACCGCGCTCGTCGTGCCGCGCGCGGGCGTCGAGCTGACGCACCGCGCGCTGCGCGCGCACTGCCTCGAGCGGCTCGCCGCCTTCAAGGTGCCGAAGGCGTTCGAGCTCGTCGCCACGCTGCCGCGCACCGAGTCCGGCAAGCTCCGCCGCGCCGACCTGCGCTAGCGTCCGGCCGCGTGGCGCTGCCCGACGACTTCCGCTCCGCCAGCCGCAGCCGCTGGGGCGAGCAGGCGGCGGGCTGGGAGGCCCGGCGCGACGCGATGCGCACGACGACGATGCCCGTCTCGTCCTGGATGATCGACGCGCTCGACCCGCAGCCGGGCCACAACCTGCTCGAGCTCGCGGCCGGCGTCGGCGACACCGGACTTGCTGGCGGCGGAGCTGATCGCGCCCGCGGGGACCCTGATCTGCTCGGACTTCTCGCCCGAGATGCTCGCGACGGCGCAGCGCCGCGCCGAGGAGCTGGGCGTCGAGAACGTGCGCTTCAAGCAGATCGACGCGGAGTCGAGCATCGACCTGGAGGCGGCCAGCCTCGACGGCGTGCTGTGCCGCTGGGGCTACATGCTGATGGCCGATCCCGAGACCGCGCTGCGCGAGACGCGCCGCGTGCTCAAGCCCGGCGCGCGCGTCTCGCTGGCGGTCTGGTGCGGTCCCGAGCACAACCCCTGGAGCGTGCTCCCCAACCAGGCGATGAGCGATCGCGGCATCGGCATGCAGGCCGATCCCGACGCGCCGAACCAGTTCACCTGGGCGCGCGAGGGACTGGTGGCGGAGAACCTGGAGGCCGCCGGCTTCACCGAGCACCACGTCGAGCCGCTCGAGTTCACGATCGACTACGGCTCCGTCGACGACTGGTGGGCCTCCCAGTCCGACCTCTCGACGCGCTTCGCGGCCGCACTGCGCGAAGCCGGGGAGGAGGATCTCGCGGCGGTGCGGGCGGCCGTCGAGCGGCACGCCGAGCGCTTCGCGACCGCCGAGGGGTCGCTGCGCATCCCCGCACGCACCTGGGTCGCGTGGGGCGCTGCCTAGTAGGGTGCCGCGCCCATGTTCTACGACGACGACGCAGACCTCTCCCTGCTCGACGGCAAGACCGTCGCGATCATCGGCTACGGCTCGCAGGGCCACGCCCACGCGCTCAACCTGAAGGACTCCGGCGTCGACGTGGTCGTCGGGCTGCGGGCCGACTCCTCCTCGGTCGCCGGCGCCGAGCAGGCCGGGCTCGAGGTCGCCGAGATCACCGAGGCGGCGTCGCTCGGCGACCTCGTGATGGTGCTGCTGCCCGACGAGAAGCACGGCGACGTCTACCGCGAGCAGATCGCCGACGGGATCGCGCCCGGCAACCTGCTGCTGTTCGGTCACGGCTTCTCGATCCACTACGGCGAGGTCGAGCCGCCGGCGGACGTCGACGTCGCGCTGGTCGCCCCGAAGGGCCCCGGCCACCTCGTCCGGCGCCAGTACACCGAGGGCTCGGGCGTGCCCGGCCTGATCGCCGTCCACCAGGACGCCAGCGGCAGCGCGCAGGGGCTCACCCTCGCCTACGCCAAGGGCATCGGCTGCACGCGCGGCGGGGTGATCGAGACGACCTTCAAGGACGAGACCGAGACCGACCTGTTCGGCGAGCAGGCGGTCCTCTGCGGCGGCGTCTCCGAGCTGGTGCGAGCCGGCTACGAGACGCTCGTCGACGCCGGCTACGACCCGCGCCTGGCGTACTTCGAGTGCCTGCACGAGCTCAAGCTGATCGTCGACCTGATCTACGAGAAGGGCATCACGGGGATGCGCTACTCGATCTCCAACACGGCCGAGTACGGCGACCTCACGCGCGGCAAGCGGATCATCTCCGAGACGACCAGGCAGGCGATGCGCGACGTGCTCGGCGAGATCCAGTCGGGCGCGTTCGCGCGCGAGTGGATCGCGGAGAATCGCGCCGGCCAGGAGAACTTCCAGCGCATGCGCGAGGAGGGCGCCGACCACAAGATCGAGCGCGAGGGCAAGCAGCTGCGCTCGATGATGGACTGGATCGACACGGAGTTCCACGCCGGCTGAGCCGCCCGTCTGGCGACTGCCAGAATGAGGGCGATGGCAGACGGCGTCCCCAGAGGCTGGCTCCCGCCGACCGCGCCCGGCGCGGGCCCGGCGCCGCACTTCGACGGGACGGCCGAGCAGCCTCCCGCGGAGCCGCCCCCCGCCGGCCCCACGTTCGTCCGCTCGGGCGCGGCCGGGCCGCGTGAGCGCAACGCCGCCGCGATCTGGGCGCTCGCGCTCGGGATCGCCGGGCTGACGCTGCTGCTGATCTCGTTCGGCTCGCTGTTCCTCGTGACGCTGCCCTGCTCGGTCGCCGCCTGGGTGCTCGCGGAACGGGCGCGCAGGGCAGCTCGCGAGCGGCGCGACGAAGGCGGGTGCGGGGCAGGCGACAGCGGCGCTCTGGCTCGGCCGCATCGGCGTGATCGCCGGCGTCGCGGCGATGGTCGTGCTGATCGCGCTGATCGCATCCGGCTTCGACTTCGAGCAGTTCCGCATCGACCTCGAGAACGAGCTCGACCAGCGCCGCGAGCGCCAGGGCGACGGCGACGTCGAAGGCGTCCGCACGTGACGCCGAACCCGTACGTCAAGCAGTACCTGATGACGGCCGGCCCGACGCCGGTGCCGCCCGCCGTCTCGCAGGCGATGGCCACGCCGATGATCTACCACCGGGCGCCGGCGTTCGACGAGCTCTACGAGCGCGTGCTCGGTCGCCTGCCGAGCGTGTTCGCCACCGCCAACCCCGTGCTGGCCTTCGCCGCGAGCGGCACCGGCGCGCTCGAGTCGGCCGTCGCGAACCTCGTGCGCCCCGGCACGAAGGCGCTCGCGCTGTCGGCCGGCAAGTTCGGCGAGCGCTGGATCGGGCTGTGCGAGGCCTACGGCGCCGACCTGAGCACGCACCAGCCGGGCTGGGGCGCGCGCATCGACCCGGCCGAGGTCGACCGCGCGCTCACGCAAGACCCGGGCATCGAGATCGTGTTCGGGACGCTCAGCGAGACCTCGACCGGGATCGTGCACGACATCCAGGGGATCGCCGAGGTGGTGCGCCGGCACGACGCGCTGCTGGTCGTCGATGCCGTGTCCGGCGTCGGCGCCGCGCGCATGCTGCAGGACGAGTGGGGCGTCGACGTGGTCGTCGCGGGATCGCAGAAGGCGCTGATGACGCCGCCCGGATTGGCCTTCGCGTCGGTCTCAGAGCGCGCGCTCGAGGCCGCGGGCGCGCGGCCCGGGCGGCCGCTTCTACTTCGACTGGGCGCGCACGGCGAAGAGCCAGGCGCAGGGCGCGAGCCCGTTCACGCCCGCCGTCTCGCTGTTCCTCGGCCTCGACGTGGCGCTCGGGCTGATCGAGCAGGAGGGGCTGGAGAACGTCTGGCAGCGCCACGAGCTGCTCGCGCGCGCGACGCGCGCCGGTGCGCTCGCGCTCGGGCTCGAGCTCTTCGGCGATCCCGACGAGCGCTCGACCGTGGTCACCGCGATCGAGCTGCCCGGCGACGTCGACGGCGGCAAGGTCCCGGGCGTGCTGCGCCGGCTGGGCATCACGGCGAACGGCGGCCAGGACGAGCTGAAGGGGCGGATCCTGCGGATCGCGCACTGCGGCTACTTCGGCGCGTTCGACATCCTCACGTCGCTGTCCGGGCTGGAGCTCGCGCTCGACCAGCTCGGCCACGACGTCGACCACGGCGCCGGCGTCGGCGCCGCCCAGCGCGTCTTCGCCGAGGCCGGCGTGCTCGCCGCGGCGTGAGCCTGCTGGGCGAGCAGCATCGCGTCCTGGTGGCGGAGCCGATCGCCGATGCGGGCGTGGCGTTGTTGCGTGAGCGCTTCGAGGTCGATCTGGGCGTCGGCTGGTCGCGCGAGGAGCTGGCGGCGCGGATCGGCGATTACCACGCGATCGTGATCCGCTCGGCGACGCGGCTCGATGCGGAGCTGATCGGCGCGTGCGGGCCGGTTGCGTGTGATCGGGCGTGCCGGGATCGGTGTCGACAATGTCGATCTGGCGGCGGCGACCAAGCGCGGGATCGTGGTCGCGAATGCGCCGCAGTCGAACGTGGTGGCGGCGGCGGAGCACACGCTGGCGTTGATGCTGGCGTTGGCGCGCAATGTGCCGCAGGCGCATGCGTCGCTGGTCGCGGGGCGCTGGGAGCGCTCGCGCTTCGGCGGTGTCGAGGTGTACGAGAAGACGCTCGGGATCCTCGGCTTCGGGCGCATCGGGCAGCTGGTGGCGGCGCGTGCGCGGGCGTTCGGGATGCGGATCGTGGCGTTCGATCCGTTCGTGTCGGCCGAGCGCTTCCGCGAGCTGGGCGCTGAGCGGGCCGAGACGCCTGGCGACCTGTACGCGCGCGCGGACTTCATCACGCTGCATCTGGCGGCTACGGCGGAGACGCGTGGCTGGCTGGATGCGGACGCGTTCGCGCTGATGCGCGATGGGGTGCGGATCGTCAACTGCGCGCGCGGCGAGCTGATCGACGATGCTGGCGCTGAAGGCGGCGCTGGACTCGGGCAAGGTCGCGGGCGTGGCGCTGGACGTCTTCCCGTCGGAGCCGATCACCGACTACCCGTTGTTCGACGGTTATCCGAACGTGGTCGTGACGCCGCATCTGGGCGCCTCGACGGCCGAGGCGCAGGATCGCGCCGGTGTGCAGACGGCCGAGCAGGTGGTGGCGGCGCTGACGGGCGGCGTGGTGTCCAGCGCGGTCAACATTCCGGCGATCTCGTCCGAGGACATGGACGTGCTCGGCCCGTTCGTGCCGCTCGTCGACCGCCTGTCGCGCCTGGCGATGGCGCTGGCGGAGGGCTCGAGCGTCGACCGTGTCGAGGTCGAGTACTTCGGCCGGATCGCCGAGCGCGACACGCGGCTGCTGACGCTCGCCGCGCTGCGCGGCGTGCTCAGCGGCCACTGCGAGGAGGACGTCAACCTCGTCAACGCCCCGTCGCTGGCCGAGGAGCGCGGGATCGCGGTGTCGGAGCGCTCGGAGACCGTCGCGCGCGACTTCACCGACCTCGTGCGCGTCTCGATCGTGTCGGGTCGAGAGCGCTACCGCGTCGCCGGGACCGCGCTCGGGCGCCAGGCTCGCCCGCACCTGCTCGAGGCCTGGGGCCAGCGCTTCAACCTGCAGCTCGACAACGGCGCGCACATGGCGCTGTTCCGCTACCACGACCTGCCGGGCATGATGGGACACGTCGGCACGGTGCTCGGCGAGCGCGGCGTGAACATCTCCTCGGCCGCGGTCGGGCGCCAGTCGCCCGGCGACGACGGCCGCCGCAACGACGTCGCCGTGATGGTGGTGACGACCGACTCGCCGGTGCCGCGCGACGTCGTCGGCGAGATCGCGCGCTCGGACGGCTTTCTCGCCGGCCGCGCGGTGTCGGTCTAGGAGAGTGCGCGGACGGCCTCCCGCGCCTGCACGTCGCCGCTGAAGACCTCGAACGTCATGCCGATCGTCCCGGGCGCCTGCAGCGTCTCGGCGAGCACGAGCGCGACGTCGTCGCGCGTCACCGGGCCACGGTTCCCGAGCTCGGTCGAGACGTTCACCCGGCCGGTTCCCGGGTCGTCCTGCAGGCTGCCGGGCCGCACGATCGTCCAGTCGAGCGAGCTCGCGGCGACGCGCGCGTCGGCTTCCGCCTTGGCGCGCAGGTACGGTCGCATCGACTCGGGGCCGCGCTCCGGGTCCTGCGCCCCGATCGAGGAGACGATCACGAAACGCGCGACCCCGGCCGACTCCGCCGCCTCGACGCATTTCACGGCGCCGCCGAGGTCGACCGTGCGCTTGCGCTCAGCGCCCGAGCCGGGCCCCGCGCCGGCGGCGAAGACGATCGCGTCGGCGTCGCCGACGAACGGCTCCAACTCGTCGCGCTCCAGGTCGCAGAGCACCGCCACGCCGCCGTCGGCCTCGATGTCGGCGGCATGGTCGGGATTGCGGATCAGGCCGCGCGCCGTGTGACCGTCGCGCGCCAGCAGGCGGATCAGGCGGCGGGCGATCTGCCCATGACCGCCGGCGATGAGGACGTCCATGCACGCGAGGCTAACGCACGATGTGCAGGCCGAGCAGCCGCGGCAGCGCCGCCAGGCCGGCCGTGACCGGATCCGGCTCGCGGCCCGCCTCCTCGGTCGCCTCCTTGCGCACGAGCGCGCGCCGGATCAGCGCAGCACCGCTGATCCGCAGCGGCTCGGGCGGCACCTGCCGCCGCGGCGGGTCGACGAACGGGAGCCGCGTCACCGGGTCGCGCCGGTCGAGCGCCAGGGCTGCCAGGGTGCGGCCGAACAGGTGCGACGGGCCGACGCCGTTGCCGGTGTAGCCGAACGCCGCCCACGCCGGCAGCGAGGGCAGGCCGACGATCGCGGGCCGATGCGTGGGAGACACGTCGATCGGCCCGCCCCACGCGTGCGCCATCCGGCGCCCCGCGAGCTGCGGGAACCAGCGCAGCAGGTCGGCCCGGGCCTGCGCGATGACCTGGGGGTCGACGTCCATGCGCCCGCGCGGGCGCGCCCCGGCCGCCATCCTCCCGCCGGCCCAGCCGAACACGATCCGCCCGTCGCGCGTCGTGCGCGTGTAGTGCAGCAGCGCGCGCGCGTCGGTGATCGCCTCGCCACCGTCCCAGCCGAGCTGCTCGATCACGTCCGGCACCGGCTCCGTGCAGACGATGTGGCTGGAGGAGACCGTGAGCCGGTTGCGCAGCGGCGCCAGCGTGCCGCTCGACGCGCAGACGGCGAGCACGGCGCTGCGCGCGCGCACCTCACCGCCGCCCGTCGTACGCACCGCGATCCCCTCCGGCACCGGCCGCATGCCCGTCACGCGGCTGCCCTCGTAGATCCGCGCGCCGCGCGCGAGCAGCCGCTCGCGCAGCCCGAACGCGAGCCGGGCCGGGTGCACGGTCGCCGCAGCCGGCACGAAGACGCCCGTGCGGAAGACCGGCGAGTCGCAGTGCGCGCGCGACTGCTCCGTGCTCTGCACCAGCACCGAGGAGCCGTCGATCGCATCGGTGCCGACGCCGTCGTCCTGCGCCGCCGCCGTCGAGACGATCAGCTCGCCGCCCTTGCGATACCAGGCATCGACGCCCTCCTCCTCACACCAGCTGCCGACCGCGTCCACGGTCTCGCGGGCGGCCGTGACCCAAGCCTGCGCCGCCGCCTCGCCGAAGGCTTTGCGCAGCTTCGGCAGCGCGACGTCCATGCCGGTCACGAAGCCGCCGTTGCGGCCGCTCGGGCCATGCCCGCAGCGGGCGCTCTCGAGCACGACGACGCTTGCGTCGGGATCGGTGGCGAGCACGTGCCAGGCGGTCCACATCCCGGTGTAGCCGCCGCCGACCACGACGACGTCCGCGCGCTCGTCGCCTGCGAGCGCCGGCAGCACCTCGGGGCTGCCCGCCTCGGCGATCCAGTGGCCGTGCGCGTCGTGCAGCATCAGCGCGGCGAGCACCAGCTCGGCGGCCGCGACCGCCGCCCGCTCGGAGTCGCGCAGCGCGACCGGCACGTCGACGCCGACGGGGTCGCGCGTGAAGCTCGGCGCCACGCCCGCGAGCCCCTCGAGGATCGCGAGGTTCGCCAGCGGCAGGTGCAGCAGCGAGTAGCCGCCCTCGAGCGTGCCACGAGCCGACCCTCGCACAGCTCGCGCGGCGAGCGCGACGGCACGGTCGGCCAGCGCGCGAAAGCCCGGCACGGTGATCGACATGCGCCCGAGCGGATCAGTCGCCGAGGCGTCCTGGCCCGCGCCGATCAGCAGCAGGTCCGGGCGCGAATGCCCGCAGCGCCGGCTCGACCACGCGCTCGAACGCGTGCGCGTAGCCGTCGTCGCCGGTCCCGGCGGGCAGCGGCACGTTGATGTTGGCCTCGCCGCCGGTCCCGATCGCGCCGCTGCCGGCCGGGTAGAGGCCGTCCTGGTGCAGCGAGATCGTCAGCACGGAGGAGTCGGCGCCGAAGATCTCCTCGGTCCCGTTGCCGTGATGCACGTCCCAGTCGACGATCGCGACCCGCTCGAGGCCGCGCTCGCGCTGCGCCCAGCGCGCCGCGACCGCCGTGTTGTTGAACAGGCAGAAGCCCATCGCACGCCGCGCGCTCGGCGTGGTGGCCGGGCGGCCGCAGCAGCGTGAACGCGTTGTCGACGTCGCCGTCGAGCACCGCGGCGACGGCGTTCAGCAATCCACCGGCCGCCAGCAGCATCGCGTCGTGCGTGCCGGGCCCGGTCCAGGCGTCGACACCGAGCTCGACCGGCTCAGGCCGGCGCGCGGCCGCGAGCACGCGCTCGACGTGCGCCTCGCTGTGCACGAGCGCCAGCTCGTCCGCGTTCGCGAGGCGCGGCTCGAGCTCGGTCAGCCACGCCAGCGCGCCGCTGCCCTCGAGCACGCTCCGGCGTCAGGCTCAACCGCTCGGGGCGCTCGAACGCCGCGACGGTCGCCCACGCCGGCAGCGTCCCGAGCGCGACGCCACCCGGCGGATTGACGTGCGCGAGACAGCGCTCGTCGTAGACGACGCCGGTCCGGCGCTGCGCCACGACTTATCCCCCTCCGCTCAGTGACAGCCCGGCGCTGCCCTGCGTGCGCGCCGCGCGGCGCAGGATCAGTGCGGCGCCGCCGAGGCCGAGCAGCGTGACGCCCAGCATCATCGTCGCCGCCGCGTTGAGATCCGGACCGAGCCCGAAGCGCAGCCCGGCGAGGATCCGCAGCGGCCAGGTGTCGTTGCCGGCGCCGGCGGTGAAGTTCGAGATCACCACGTCGTCGAACGAGAACGTGAACGAGAGCATCGCCCCGGCGACGATCGCGGGCGCGAGCCGCGGCAGCGTGACCTGCCTGAACGTCCCCATCGCCGAGGCGCCGAGGTCGCGGCTCGCTTCCTCCAGCGACGAGCCCATCGAGACGAAGCGGGCGCGCACGACGAGCAGCACGAGCGACGCGTTGAACGTCGTATGGGCCAGGAACATCGTCACGGGGCCGAGGTCGAAGCCGACGTTGACGAAGAAGATCAGCGACGAGACGGCGATCACCAGCTCGGGCACGACGAGCGTAAGGAAGACGACGACATCGAACGGGTTGCGCACACGGCGGCTGGCGCTCGAGAGCGCCAGTGCGGCGGCCGTGCCGAACACGGTCGCGATCGTGGCTGATGCCGCCGCGATCTGCAGCGAGCGGCCGATCGCCGAGGTGATCGTGTCGTCGTCGAGCGCGCGCCCGAACCAGCGCGTCGAGAAGCCCTCGAACGCGGCGGTGCTGGTGCCGGAGTTGAACGCGAAGATCACCACGACGACGATCGGCATGAACAGGAACAGGTAGATGAGCGCGCTGTAGCCGCCGAGCAGCGAAGCGAACGGCACCAGCCGCGGCACCAGCACGATCGCGGCGGCTCCGAGCACGAGCCCGATGACTCCCCGGGTCGACACGTTGCCGCCGCTCAGGCCGACCAGGAAGCCGACGATCGCGATCAGGCCGGCCACGAAGAAGAGCGCGCCGACGAAGGCGCCGAGCTTGCGCAGCGGCTCAGGCACCGTACTCCTGCTCGGTCCGCGTCGAGAGGTAGAGGTAGAGCGCGACGAAGAACGACAGCGCGCCCATCACGAGCAGCGCCAGCGCCGAGCCGAGCGCGTAGTCCTGCGCCTCCAGGAACAGCCGCTGGATCACGTTGCCGATGAAGTCGACGCGCCCGCCGCCGAGCACGAGCGGGATCACGTACTCGCCCATCATCGGGATGAACACGAGCAGCGTGCCGGTCACCAGTCCCGGCGCGGTCAGCCGCAGCGTGATCTGGCGGAACGCCGCCCACTGGCTGGCGCCGAGGTCCGTCGCCGCGTCGACCAGCCGCCAGTCCATCCGCTCGAGCGTCGCGTAGAGCGGCAGCACGAACAGCGGCAGGTAGTTGTAGACGAGCCCGATCTGGATCGCCGCCGTCGTGTTGAGCAGCTCGAGCGGGCCGTCGGTCAGCCTGACCGACTGCAGCCAGTCCGAGAGGAAGAACTCGGGCGAGAGCACGATCAGGAACGAGTAGGTGCGGATCAGGAACGACGTCCAGAACGGGACGATGATCAGCGCGAGGAACAGGCCGCGCCTGTGCTCCGGCGCGTAGCGCGCGATCCAGTAGGCGAGCGGATAGCCGACCAGCACGATCAGCAGCGTTCCCACCGCCGCGCTGCGCAGCGTGCGCAGGAAGACGTCTACGTAGAGTCTGTCCAGGCCGGCCTCGAAGTTCCCCAGGTCGAAGCCGTACTCGACGCCGCCGAAGCCGAGCGGCGTCGCGACCGCGAACAGCAGCAGGAAGCCGAGCGGGACGATGAAGAACGCGCAGTAGAACGCCAGCGACGGGATAGGCGAGCTGGAACGGGTAGCGCGTGTGGTCCGACGTCTCGGTGCGCGTCGCGCGGCGGATCGCCGCGCCCGCGAGGACGAACAACGGCACGGCGACGAGCAGCAGCGCGACGCTCGGCGCAAGGCCGAGCCCGAGCGTGCCGATCTGCGTATAGACGCCGACCGCCAGCGCGAGCAGCAAGAGCCCGGCGAGCGCCCCGGCCACGCGACCGCGCGGTCGCGTGACCGGGCCGGGTGGTGGCGTCGGCCACCGCCATCGTCAGGCGGCCTTGAACTCCGTGTACGCGCGGTTGCGCTGCTGCAGGCCCTTGGCCGTCTCGATCTGTGTCTCGTAGCCCTGGATCTTCTCGTCCGGGATATTGATCACCGGGTCGTTGGCCAGTTCCTTCTGGACGCCCTGGATCCCGACCACCGGCACCGGATACTGGTGGTAGTTCATCTCCTTGCCCGCGTTGACCGGGTCAAGTACGAAGTCGATCCACTTGTGCGCCGCGACGGGGTGCTCGGATGCGGTCGGGATGACCCAGTTGTCGACCCAGAACTCGGTGTTGCCCTCCGGGATCAGGAAGACCATCTCGCGGTCCTTCTTGGCCAAGGCCTCGATCGCGCGGCGGATGTCGCCGTTCCAGCCCATGCCGAAGTCGATCTCGCCGCGCGTCGCGCGCTCGATGAAGGTCGAGCTGATCGTGTCGACGTTCGGCTTGACGTCGATCAGCAGCTGCTTGGCCTCCTCGATCTCGGCCTCGTCCTCGGTGTTGATCGAGTGGCCGAGCGCGGCGAGCGCGACGCCCACGATCTGCGTGCCGCCCTCGAGGAAGTTGACGCGCAGGTCCTTGAACTCCGGCGTCTTGAGCAGGTCGAAGCACTCCTTGATCGTCGTCGGCTTCGCGTCGACCTTGTCGGTCAGCCAGTAGAAGCTCGTGACGCCGTAGTCCTTCGGCACCGAGTAGACGTTGCCCGGGTCGTAGCTGGTCTCGGTGAACGCGGGCGAGATGTTCTTCATGTTCGGGATCAGCTCGCGCGTCAGCGGCATGATCAGCCCGAGGTCGGCCATCGTCTTGACGGCATAGCCCGTCGGCGAGATGACGTCGTAGTTGGACCCGCCGGCGCGCAGCTTGGCGAGGATCTCGTCGTTGGAGCCGAAGCCCGAGACCGTCACCTTCGGCCCGTACTCGGCCTTGTAGGCCTTGTAGTTCTCCGGCGCCGAGTAGTCGACCCAGTTCGCCAGCAGCAGCTCGCCGTCCTCGACTTCTCCGTCGGCCGGAGTCGGCGGCTTCTTCGCGCTCTCCTCCTCGCTGCCGCCGCTCCCGCCGCCACCACCGCCGCTGCTCTCGCCGGTCGAGCCGCCACAAGCGGCCAGGTAGGCGGCCATCGCGGCGCCGCCGCCGGCGAGCAGGGCCTGGCGCCGCGACACGAGGCGCTCGACGCGCGCCCGCTCGGACTCGGGTACAAGGATGCGGAACTCATCGGGTCGATCGGACATACGTTGTTTCCTTTCGGTTCAGGCCTGGACTTCAACCGGCTCGGCGGCGTCGGCGTCGGGGGCGCCGTCCACGGGACCGAGAAGCAGTGCCGCTGTCGGGCTCCAGCTGAGCGAGATCTTGTCGCCGGCACTGAGCGCGTCGAGCTGCTCGTCGTCCTCGCGGCGCTGGATCGACACGATCTCCTCGCCGGTCTCGAGCTCCGCGACCACCTGCAGGTCGTGGCCGAGCACCATCGCTGCGCGGCAGGTTGCGGCGACGCCGTCGCCGCCGGCGGCCGCGTGCACCTCCTCGGGGCGCAGCCCGATGCGGACGCGCTCGCCGGCCTGCGCCTCGCGCACGACCCGGCCGATCCCGATGCGGGCAGACGCCGACCGTCGCGACGAGCGTCTCGCCGTCGCGCTCGAGCGTGCCCTCGAGATGGTTCATGTCGCCGATGAAGTCGGCCACGAACGGCGTCGCGGGGTGGTCGTAGATCTCGGAGGGAGCGGCGAGCTGGTCGATGTGGCCGGCGTTCATGACCGCGATCCGGTCGGCCATCGCCATCGCCTCCTCCTGGTCGTGCGTGACGACGATGAACGTGATGCCGACGTCGCGCTGGATCCGCTTGAGCTCGACCTGCATCGCCTTGCGCAGCTTCATGTCGAGCGCGCCGAGCGGCTCGTCGAGCAGCAGCACCTTCGGGTTCATCACGAGCGCGCGGGCGAGCGCGACGCGCTGCTGCATGCCGCCGGAGAGCTGCGCCGGCTTGGCCTGCTCGCGGCCGGTCAGGTGGACCAGCTCGAGCGCCTCCTGGGCCTGCGTGTAGCGCTCCTCCTTGCCGACCTTGCGCTGCTTGAGCCCGTAGGCGACGTTGTCGAGCACGCTCAGGTGCGGGAACAGCGCGTAGGCCTGGAAGACGGTGTTGACGTTGCGCTTGTTCGGCGGGATGCCGACGGCGGAGCGGCCGTCGATCTCGATCTCGCCCTCGGTCGGCTCGTCGAAGCCGGCGATCATGCGCAGCGTCGTCGTCTTGCCGCAGCCGGACGGTCCCAGCAGAGCCAGGAATTCACCGGGTTGCACCTCGAGATCGATCTGGTCGACCGCGACGAGCTCCCCGAACCGCTTCGTGACGCCGCGCAGCACGACGTCCGGTCCGCCCCCGCGTTCCATTGGACCGGAACATACTGACTGCACAGACGAGGGTGTCCAGCGCGGATAAAAGGTCTAGACCTCTGGTCAAGCGATCGACCGGCCGATACTGTGGGCGCCGACGGATGGCACTGCACCTGCACCTCGCCCTTCTCCTCCCCCTTCGGGGGGAATAGCGCGTGGCGGCCGCGAAGCCGCAAACCAACTGGAGAAGAAACCGAGGCGTAACAAAGGAGCAGCCCATGGACCCTGACCGGGTCGTCATCTTCGACACCACCCTGCGCGACGGCGAGCAGTCGCCCGGGATCTCGCTCAACACGACGGAGAAGCTCGAGATCGCGCACCAGCTCGCGCGGCTCGGCGTCGACGTCATCGAGGCGGGCTTCCCGATCGCCTCGCCCGGCGACTTCGAGGCGGTGCGCGCGATCGCGCGCGAGGTCCAGGGACCGGTGATCGCCGGCCTGGCGCGCGCTCATGCGGCCGACGTCGAGCGCGCCGCCGAGGCGGTGCGCGATGCGGAGCGACCTCGCATCCACACGTTCATCTCGACGTCGGACATCCACATCGAGCACCAGCTGCAGTCCACGCGCGAGAACGTCGAAGGGCCAGGCGCGCGCGGCCGTGGCGCACGCGCGCTCGTTCGTCGTCCGACGTCGAGTTCTCGCCGATGGACGCGACGCGCGCCGACGTCGAGTTCACCGCGGAGGTGGTGCAGATCGCGCTCGACGAGGGCGCCACGACGATCAACGTCCCCGACACCGTCGGCTACGCGACGCCGCAGGAGTACGCCGCCTTCCTCACCCGCCTGTACGAGCTCGTGCCCGGGCTGCGCGACGTCGTGCTGTCGGTCCACTGCCACGACGACCTCGGCCTGGCGATCGCGAACTCGCT
This sequence comes from uncultured Solirubrobacteraceae bacterium, assembly GCA_963721315.1. Classification (GTDB taxonomy): domain Bacteria; phylum Actinomycetota; class Thermoleophilia; order Solirubrobacterales; family Solirubrobacteraceae; genus DASQMT01. The sequence continues at coordinate 39,290 of CAVRIU010000004.1, read as the reverse complement.
CGCCGGCGTGCAGGCCGGGCGCGCGCCAGGTCGAGTGCGCGATCAACGGCATCGGCGAGCGGGCCGGCAACGCGTCGCTCGAGGAGTTCGTGATGCTGCTGGCGACGCGCGCGGCCGATCTCGGCTTCGCGACCGGCGTCAACACGCGCGAGATCGCGCGCACGAGCCGGATGGTCTCCCGCCTGACGGGCTATGCGGTGCAGCCGAACAAGGCGATCGTCGGCCGCAACGCGTTCGCGCATGAGTCCGGCATCCACCAGGACGGCGTGCTCAAGGACCGCTCGACGTACGAGATCATGGACGCCACGACGGTCGGCCTCGAGGGCAACGACCTCGTGCTCGGCAAGCACTCCGGCCGCCACGCGCTGAAGAGCGCGCTGCAGGAGCTGGGCTTCGAGGTCGACGGCCAGGCGCTCAACACGGCGTTCAAGCGCTTCAAGGAGATCGCGGACCGCAAGAAGCACGTGACCGCGATGGACCTGGAGGCGCTCGTGACCGACGAGCTGCGCGACGAGCTGCGCTCCTACACGCTCAAGTGGTTCGACGTCGACGTCTCCAACCGGCGCCCGCCGCACGCCCGCGTCGCGGTGCAGACGCCGGACGGGGAGGAGGTCGTGGGCGACTTCACCGGCGACGGGCCGGTCGACGCGATCTTCCGCGCGATCAACGCCGCGACGCGGCGCGAGGCGCGCCTGCGCGAGTTCCGCATCGACGCGGTCACGGGCGGCCAGGACGCGCTCGGCGAGGCCAGCGTGGTGCTCGAGCTGTCGGGCCAGTCGGCCTCGGGCCAGGGCGTCTCGACCGACATCATCGAGGCGGCCGCCCAGGCCTACGTGCGCGCGCTCTCGAACTGCGAGCGCAAGGTGCTGGCAAGCGCGCAAGAGCCGGTGCTGCCGGAGCCGGAGCTGACGCCGGCGCCGTAGGGCGGGCGCGCAGCGCCGGCAGGACAGAGCGGCACCGGAGCGAACCGTTTAGGTGATGATGCCGCGATGACCACGCCCACGCAGGCTGCACCCGACGCGCCGCTGGTGGGCGACAAGGGCCTCAAGAAGGACGCGCTCGGCTTCGCCTCGAGCGTCGTGATCGGTGTCGCCTCGACGGCGCCGGGCTACTCGCTGGCCGCATCGCTCGGCCTGGTCGTGGCGATCACCGGCGTCGGCCTGCAGGCGCCGGCCGTGTTGCTGGTCGCGTTCGTGCCGATGCTGCTGATCGCGTCGGCCTACTACTACATGAACCGCGCCGACCCCGACTGCGGCACGACGTTCGCGTGGGTGACCAAGGCGATGGGCCCCTGGGCGGGTTGGATGGGCGGCTGGGCGATCGTCGTCGCCGACGTGATCGTGATGGCCAACCTGGCCCAGATCGCGGGGCTCTACTCGTTCCTGCTGGTCGGCTGGGACTCGGCCGCGGCGTCGACGTTCGCCGTCACGCTCGTCGGCGTGATCTGGATCGCGGTCATGACCGCGATCTGCGTGATCGGGATCGAGCTCTCGGCGCGCACCCAGGTCGGCCTTCTGAGCGCCGAGCTGATCACGCTGCTGCTGTTCGCGGTCTTCGCGCTCGTCAAGGTATCCACCGGTGATGCGGGTCCCGAGGCGGTCGACTTCAGCGTCAGCTGGCTGAACCCGCTCGAGATCGACTCGATCGACGCGCTGGTCGCCGGCGTGCTGGTCGCGGTGTTCATCTACTGGGGCTGGGACAGCACCGTGACGGTCAACGAGGAGAGCAGGGACTCGAACGAGGGCCCCGGCAAGGCGGCGCTGCTGGCGACCGTGATCCTGCTCTTCACCTACGTGATCGTCGCTATCGCCGCGATTTCCTTCGGCGGCCCGCAACAGCTGATCGACAACGCCGACGACGTGCTCAGCGTGCTCGGCGAGGAGGTCTTCGGCACGCCGTGGGACAAGATCCTGATCATCGCGGTGCTGACCTCGGCCGCGGCCTCGACCCAGACGACGATCCTGCCGACCGCCCGTACGAGCCTCTCGATGGCGCGGGTGCAGGCGATGCCGGAAGCGCTCGGAAGGATCCACCCGCGCTACCTGACGCCGCACGTCGCAACGATCCTGATGGGCGGGCTGTCGATCGTCTGGTACGTCGGCCTGACGATCGTGAGCGAGAACATCCTCTTCGACTCGATCGCCGCGCTGGGCCTGATGATCGCCTTCTACTACGGGATCACCGGCTTCGCGTGCGCGATCTACTACCGCCACGAGCTGATGCGGTCGGTCAAGACGTTCCTGCTGATCGGCGTCGGCCCGACGCTTGGCGGCCTGATGCTGCTCGGCATCTTCGTCAAGTCTTGCTACGACCTGTCCAAGCCCGAGAACTCGGAGTCCGGCGACTCGTGGCTCGGGGTCGGGCCGCCGCTCGTCATCGGGCTCGGATTCCTCGTCCTCGGCGCGTTCCTGATGCTGCTCTGGTACATGCAGAACCCGGCCTTCTTCCGGCGCAAGCCCGAGGTCGCCGACCCGGCGCTGATGGTCAAGATCGGCGAGGCATAAGGCGCGGAGAGCGTGTGTGGCGTACGTGATAACGTACGCACGTATGCTTGGTTCCGCAGTCGCCCCGGTCGGCCCGCGCGTCAAGGCGCTGCGCGAGGCCGAGCGGCATGTCGCTGCGCGACCTCGCCGAGCGCTCCGGCGTCTCTGCGCCGATGCTCTCGCAGGTCGAGCGCGGCGAGACCAGCCCGACGCTGCAGGTCGCCGCGCGGATCGCCGCCGGGCTGCAGCTGCGGCTCTCGCAGCTGCTGCGGCTCGACGAGGACGGCGCGGTCAGCATCGTGCGCGCCGGCGAGCGCCGTGCCGGCGGCGCCGGCGGGCACCGCTACGAGGTGCTCACGCCGCCGCTGCCGGGCCAGCGCGCCGAGGTCTCGCTGCACACGCTCGCGCCGCATGCCGTGACCGGCGGCCCCGGCGACCCGCCGATGCACGAGCCGGGCGCGCGCGAGACCGCGATCGTCGAGCGCGGCACGCTGGACCTCGTGATCGACGGCGCCAGCCACGCGCTCGGCGCCGGCGACTGCGTCACCTTCGATGCCGACCTGCCGCACCACTTCGAGAACCAGGGAGAGGAGGAGGCGGTCCTGCTGGCGATCGTGTCGGCCGGGCTGCGTCGCTCATGAGCCACGCTGTTCGACAAGATCTGGGCCAATCACGAGGTCGCCGAGGCGCTGCTCTACGTCGACCTGCACCTGGTGCACGAGGTCACGAGCCCGCAGGCATTCGACGGGCTGCGGCTGGAGGGCCGCAAGGTGCGCCGGCCCGACCGCACGCTCGCCACGGCCGACCACAACGTCCCGACCGACGGCACGCCGATCGCCGCCCGCATCCACGACGAGCTGTCGCGCGTCCAGGTCGAGACGCTCGAGCGCAACTGCGCGGAGTTCGGCATCCCGGTCTTCTCGCTCGGCTCGGAGCGGCGCGGGATCGTGCACATCATCGGGCCCGAGCTGGGCGTCACGCAGCCGGGCATGACGATCGTCTGCGGCGACTCGCACACCGCCACGCACGGCGCGTTCGGCGCGCTCGCCTTCGGCATCGGCACGAGCGAGGTCGAGCACGTGCTCGCGACCCAGACGCTGGCCCAGCCCAAGCCGCGCAGCATGCGGATCCGCTACGAGGGCGACCTGCCCGCCGGCGTCACCGCGAAGGACCTGATCCTCGGCACGATCGGCCAGATGGGCACGGACGGCGCAGCCGGCCACGTGGTCGAGTACGCCGGCCCCGCGATCGCGGCGCTCTCGATGGAGGGCCGCATGACCGTCTGCAACATGACGATCGAGGGCGGCGGCCGCGCGGGCATGATCGCGCCGGACGAGACGACGTTCGAGTGGCTCGAAGGACGTCCCGCGGCGCCGGCCGACCTCGATGCGGCGGCGGCGCAGTGGCGCGAGCTGCGCACCGACGAGGGCGCGGCGTTCGACCGCGAGATCGTCGTCGACGCGGGCGCGCTCTCGCCGCTGATCACGTGGGGGACGACCCCCGCGCAGGTCGTCGGCGTCGGCGACCGCGTGCCCGAGCCGGCGACCGACAGCGACGCGCGCGCGCTGCGCTACATGGCGCTGGAGCCGGGCACGCGGATGCAGGACGTGCGCCTGGACCGCGTCTTCATCGGCTCCTGCACGAACGCGCGGATCGGCGACCTGCGCGCCGCGGCGCGGGTGATCGACGGCCGCACGGTGGCGACCGACGTGCGGGCGATGGTCGTGCCGGGCTCCGAGCAGGTACGCGCGCAGGCCGAGGCGGAGGGCCTGGACCGCGTCTTCACCGCCGCCGGCTTCGACTGGCGCACCGCGGGCTGCTCGATGTGCCTCGGCATGAACCCCGACATCCTCGCGCCCGGCGAGCGCTGCGCCTCGACCTCGAACCGCAACTTCGAGGGCCGCCAGGGCCGCGGCGGCCGCACCCACCTCGTCTCACCCGAGATGGCCGCCGCCGCGGCGATCGAGGGCCACTTCGTCGACATCCGGAACTGGGGCTGAGCCGGTGGAGCCGGTAGGAGTCATCGCCGGTCCCGTCAGCGTGCTCGACCGCGCCGACGTCGACACCGATCAGATCATCCCGAAGCAGTTCCTCAAGCGCGTCGAGCGGACCGGCTTCGGCGAGTTCCTCTTCTACGACTGGGCGAAGGAGCCCGGCTGGGACCTGCCGCCGAACCCGATCCTCGCGGCGGGGCCGAACTTCGGCTGCGGCTCGAGCCGCGAGCACGCGCCCTGGGCGCTGCAGGACTACGGCTTCCGCGCCGTCGTCTCGGCCAGCTTCGCCGACATCTTCTTCTCCAACTGCACGAAGATCGGCCTGCTGCCGGTCGTGCTGCCCGAGCACGAGGTGCGCGCGCTGATGGCCGCCGGCGAGGCGGAGGTCGACCTCGAGGCGCTCGAGGTGCGCTTCGACGGGCGCGCGGTGCCGTTCGAACTCGAGGCCGAGCGCCGGCGGCGGCTGCTGGAGGGACTCGACGACATCGCGCTCACGCTGCAGCACGAGCCCGACATCGCCGCGTACGAGTCCGACCGCGAGCGCGCCGGGCCGGTGACGACGGCGCTCTGACCACCGTTGCTGTAGGTTGCGCCGCGGGCGGGGACGGAACTCTCGCTTTTCGAGGTGGAACCGCTTCCACGGACGGGATCGAGCCGCTGAGGGGGAGAGGTCCATGTCGGTTTCCAAGTGGCGTGCGGTGCGGGTTTCTGTGCTCGCCGCGGTCCTGCTGAGCCTGGCTGTCGCGCCCGCCGCGGCGCTCGCTGGCAAGCACTCGCAGCGCGCACATCACAGCTTGCGCGCCCCGGTGACCGACCAGAACTTCTACTTCGTGATGGCCGACCGGTTCGCGAACGGCGACACGGCGAACGACCACGGCGGCTTGCCGCCCGGAAAGGGCGAGGGGCAGTCGGGCTTCGACCCGACCGGCAAGGGCTGGTACCACGGCGGCGACCTCAAGGGCCTCACCGACCGCTCGACTACATCAAGGGCCTCGGGACGACCGCGATCTGGCTCACGCCGAGCTTCAAGAACAAGGCGGTCCAGCCCAGGACAACTCGGCCGGCTACCACGGCTACTGGATCACCGACTTCACGCAGATCGACCCGCACCTCGGATCCAACGACGACCTGCGCACGCTCGATCGACGCGGCCCACTGCGCGCGGCATCAAGGTCTACTTCGACATCATCACCAACCACACGGCCGACGTCATCCGCTACGTCGAGTCGGCCAATGGGCGGCTGCCGTACACGTCCAAGGACGAGTACGCCGTACCGCACGGCCGTCCGGCACGGTCCGTTCGACGACCGCGACTACGCCGGCACGGACACGTTCCCGCCCTGTCCCCGACGGGCAGCCGACCTGCGACGCACTCGGCCCGCTGGTCAGCTTCCCCTACCACCCGTGCGTGCCGGACGCCGAGCGCGACGTCAAGGTCCCGGCGCTGGCTCAACGACGTCACGCCTCTACCACAACCGCGGCGACACGACGTTCGTCGGCGAGAACTCGCTGTACGGCGACTTCTTCGGGCTCGACGACCTGTTCACCGAGGACCCGCGCGTCGTCGACGGGCATGATCGACATCTACAAGACGTGGATTCGCGACTTCCGCATCGACGGCTTCCGCATGGACACGATGAAGCACGTCAACGACGAGTTCTGGCAGAAGTTCGCGCCCGCGATCGAGCGACTACGCGCAAGCTCGCAGGGCATCGCGACTTCTACATGTTCGGCGAGGTCGCCGAGGACAACAGCCGGCCGATCACGTCGCACTTCACGACGCACGACGACGTCCAGGGCGTGCTGGACTTCCCGTTCCAGACCGCCGCGACGCAGTTCGCCGCGAGCTCCGCGCCGACCGACAACCTGCGCGACCTCTTCGTCGACGACGACTGGTTCACCGACGACGACTCGAACGTCTACAACCTGCCGACGTTCCTCGGCAACCACGACCGCGGGCGCGATCGGCATGTACGTGCGCAACGCGAACGCGGGCGCGCAGCGAGGCGGAGCTGCTGCAGCGCGACCGGCTCGCCCACGCGCTGATGTACTTCTCGCGCGGCAACCCGGTCATCTACTACGGCGACGAGCAGGGCTTCACCGGCGCGGGCGGCGACCAGGACGCGCGGCAGGACATGTTCCCGTCGCAGTCGCTCCAGTACAACAACCTCACGCGACGCCGATCCCGGGCGACGACGGGGCGGGCAAGAACGACAACATCGGCTCCGACGAGACGCCGATGGACGACAACTTCGACCCCGTCGCACCCGCTCTACCGCGAGCTCGCGCGGCTCGCCCGGCGTGACGCGCCGCTACCCGGCGCTGCGCGACGGGGCCCAGCAGCACCGCTCCTCCGCGAGCGGGCCCGGGCATCTACGCGTTCTCGCGCTTCGACCGCTCGCACCGGCGCGAGTACGTCGTCGCGCTGAACAACTCCGAGCAGCCCGCGTCGGCGTCGGTCCCGACGTACGTGCGCGGCAGCGGCTGGAAGAAGCTGTACGGCGACGGCCGCGGTCGCCTGCGCAGCGGCTACGACCGGCACCTGGACGTCACGGTCGCGCCGCTCTCGACGGTGGTCTACCGCGCGCAGAAGCGGATCCCGCGCAGCAGCGCGGCGCCGCTCGATCGCGCTCGACGTGCCGGCGCAGGGCCGCGACCGGCTCGAGGTGCGCGCGGACCTCGGCCGGCGACGCCTTCGCCGAGGTGACGTTCTTCGCCCGGGTCGGCGACGGCCGCTGGCGCGACATCGGCACCGACGACAACGCGCCCTACCGCGTCTTCCACGACGTGGCCGACATCGCTCCCGGGCACGAGCGTGAAGTACCGCGCCGTCGTGCTCGACAACGCACGCCACAAGCGCACGAGCGCCGTGGCGCGCAGCACGATCGCGCCGCCCGGCGATCGCGCTCGAGGCGCCGAACGAGGACCGGCCGCGTCCGCGGGACAGTCGAGGTCCGCGCCACGGCGACGCCGGAGCACCCGTACTACAGGCGTCACGTTCCAGCGCTCGGTCGACGGCGGCCCGTTCACCGACATCGGCAGCGACGACTCGTCGCCCGCCTACACGGTCTTCGACGACACATCGAGCCTCGCCGGACGGGGCGACGGTGACCTATCGCGCCGTCCTGACGTACGCGCCCGGGCGAGACGGTGACGAGCGAGCCGCGGACGGTCACCGATCGTGCAGACGCCGGTGACGACCGCGATCGTCCACTACAACCGGCCGGCGGGCGACTACGACGGCTGGGGCCTGCACCTGTTCGGCGACCGCGGATCGTGACGGCCGACCGACTGGGCGAGCTCCGCAGCAGCCGAGCGCGATCGACGCGTACGGCGCGTACTACGAGATCCCGCTCACGGACGACACCAAGTCGATCGGCTTCATCGTCCACCAGCCGAGCGGCGACACAGTGCCGGATACGCGCGACCAGGCCGGCGACCGATCGTTCATTCCGCTCGAGCATCCGGAGATCTGGCTCAAGCAGGGCGACCCGACGGTGTACTTCGCGCCGCCGCCGCCGCCGCTGCCGTAAGGCAGCGGTGGCGCCGCCTCGCGGCGCTAGGCTGCCGCGCCCATGGCGTCGCACAACATCGTCACGCTGCCGGGCGACGGCATCGGCCCGGAGATCCTCGGCAGCGCGACGCGCGTGCTCGACGCCGTCGGCTCCTTCACCTACGACGAGCGATCCGTTCGGTGGCGCGTCGATCGACGCCCACGGCACGCCGCTCACCGATGAGACCGTCGCAGCCTGCCGTGCTGCCGACGCGGTGCTGCTGGCGGCCGTCGGCGGCCCGCGCTGGGACTCGACCGACGCGGGCGCGCCGCGCCCCGAGCAGGGCCTGCTCGAGCTGCGCAAGGTGCTCGGGCTCTACGCCAACCTGCGCCCGGTCCGGCCGCTGCCGGCGCTCTATGACGCGAGCCCGCTCAAGCGCGAGCTGATCGAGGGCACCGACCTGCTGGTCGTGCGCGAGCTGACCGGCGGGATCTACTTCGGCGCGAAGACGCGCACCGAGTCCTATGCCTCCGACCTGTGCGAGTACTCGGCGCCGGAGATCGAGCGGATCGCGCGCACCGCCTTCCGCGCCGCGCGCACGCGCGTGACGAGCATCGACAAGATGAACGTGCTCGAGACCGGCCGGCTGTGGCGCGAGGTCGTCATGCGCGTGCACGCGACCGAGTTCCCGAATGTCGAGCTCGAGCACCAGCTCGTCGACTCAGCCGCGATGAAGCTGGTCGCGGCGCCGCGCCACTTCGACGTGATCCTCGCCGACAACATGTTCGGCGACATCCTGTCCGACGAGGCGGCGATGCTGACCGGCTCGCTCGGCATGCTGCCGAGCGCGAGCCTGGGGGAGAGCGGGCCGGGATTGTTCGAGCCCGTGCACGGCTCGGCGCCCGACATCGCCGGCCGCGGGATCGCCAACCCGCTGGCGATGATCTTGTCGGCGGCGTTGATGCTGCGGCACGGATTCGCCCTGGAGGCGGAGGCCGCTGCCCTAGAATCGGCGGTCGACCGGGCCTTGGCCGGCGGACTGCGCACCGCGGACCTGGGCGGAAGCGCGACGACCGCCGAGGCCACCGAGGCGGTGCTGGAGGAGCTGGCGGCGTGATCCAAGCGGACCTGATCTGGATGAACGGGGAGCTCGTCGCCTGGGAAGACGCCAAGGTCCACGTGCTGACCCACGCGCTGCACTACGGCACCGGCGTGTTCGAGGGGATCCGCGCCTACGACACGCCGCGCGGCACCGCGATCTTCCGCCATCAGGACCACATCGACCGGCTGTTCCGCTCGGCCGGGATGTACCTGATGGACATCCCTTACACGCGCGAGGAGCTGCGCGCCGCGACGCACGAGACGATCGCCCGCAACGGGCTGAAGTCGTGCTACATCCGCCCGCTCGTCTACCGCGGCGCCGGTCCGATGGGTCTGTTCCCGCTCGACTCCCCGGTCGACGTGGCGATCGCGGTCTGGGAGTGGGGCGCCTACCTCGGCGACGAGGGCAAGCGCCTGGGGGTGCGTGGCGCGGTCTCCTCGTTCCGGCGCATCTCCTCGGACTCCGTGATCCCGGCGGCCAAGGCGACCGGCCAGTACGTCAACTCGGTGCTGGCCAAGATCGAGGCGCACAAGGCCGGCTACGAGGAGGCGATCCTGCTCGACGACCGCGGCATGGTCTGCGAAGGCTCGGGCGAGAACCTGTTCTTCGTCAAAGAGGGCGAGATCGCGACGCCGGGCTTCAGCGCCGACATCCTCGGCGGCATCAACCGCGCCTCGGCGATCACGATCGCCCGCGACCTCGGCTACACGGTCGTCGAGCGCGACGTGGCGCGCGGCGAGCTCTACCTGGCCGACGAGATCTTCATGACCGGCACCGCCGCCGAGCTGACGCCGCTGCGCGAGGTCGACGACCGGCCCGTCGGCAGCGGCGAGCCGGGCCCGGTCACGCGCGCGATCCAGGGCGAGTTCGAGAACGCGCTGCACGGGCGCTCCGAGCGCTACGCCGGGTGGCTCGACCTGGTCGCCACGCCGGCGCCAGCCACGTGACCCGGATCGCGATCTACGAATGCACCCTGCGCGACGGCATGCAGGGAGAGGGCATGTCGCTCTCGGCGGATGAGAAGCTGCGCCTCGCGCACGTGCTAGACGAGCTCGGCGTCGGGATCGTCGAGGCGGGCTTCCCGGCCTCCAACCCGAAGGAGGCCGAGCTGTTCGAGCTGCTCGCGCGCGAGACCTTCCGCAACGCCGAGATCGCCGCCTTCGGGATGACCCGCCGGCGCGGCATCGACGCGTCCGACGACGCTGCGCTGCGGCTGCTGGCCGACGGCTTTCGCCCCGATCGTCACGCTCGTCGGCAAGACCTGGAACCTGCACCTGGAGAAGGTCGTGCGCGTCGACCGCGAGGAGAACCTGCGCATGATCGCCGACTCCGTCGGATTCCTCGTGCAGCAGGGCAAGACGGTCGTCTACGACTGCGAGCACTTCTTCGACGCCTGGCGCGACGACCCCGACTACGCGCTGCGTTGCGCGCGCGCCGCCTCGGAGGCGGGCGCGGCCTGGGTGACGCTGTGCGACACCAACGGCGCGTCGCTGCCGCACGACGTGGCCGCCGTCACCGCCGCCGTCGTCGCGGCGCTCGCCACGCCGGTCGCGATCCACTGCCACAACGACGCCGAATGCGGCGTCGCCAACTCGCTCGCCGCGGTGCAGGCCGGCGCAGGCATGGTGCAGGGCACGATGAACGGCTACGGCGAGCGCTGCGGCAACGCCAACCTCGTCTCGATCGTGCCGAACCTGCAGCTCAAGATGGGCTACGAGTGCCTGCCCGAGCTGAGGGGGCTGACCGAGGCGTCGCACTATCTCGACGAGCTGCTCAACTTCGTGCCCGATCGCAACCGTCCGTACGTCGGAGCGAACGCGTTCGCCCACAAGGGGGGCATGCACGTGGCCGGCGTGAGCGCCGATCCGGCGACGTTCGAGCACGTCGACCCGGCCGCCGTCGGCAACGCTCGCGAGGTGCTCATCTCCGAGCTGAGCGGCAAGGGCACGGTGCTGCAGCGCGCCGAGGTCACCGGCGTCGAGCTCGATCCCGGGACCGCCACGCGCGTCGTCGAACGCGTCAAGCAGCTCGAGCACGAGGGCTTCCAGTTCGAGGCCGCCGACGGCTCCTTCGATCTACTGATCCGGCGCGAGACCGGCGACTACGAGCCGCTCTTCCGGCTCGAGTCCTGGCGCGTGATCGCTGAACAGCGCGAGGACGGCAAGGTTCAGACCGAGGCGACGATCAAGATCTGGGTCGAGGGCGAGCGCTACGTCCGCACCGCCGAGGGCAACGGCCCGGTGCACGCGCTCGACGTCGCCCTGCGGGCGGCGATCTCCGAGACCTACCCGCACCTGGCGGACATCCGGCTGGTCAACTACAAGGTCCGCATCCTCGACGAGCAGAAGGCGACCGGAGCCGTCACGCGCGTGCTGCTCGACGCGTCCGACGGGACCGACACCTGGGGCGCGATCGGGGTGAGCGAGAACGTCATAGAGGCGAGCTGGGACGCGCTCGTGGACTCGCTCGAGGCCGGGATGCTGCCGGCCCGCGTGCAGCACCGGCGTGCGCGAGCGGCCGGCGCGCCCGCTCCATGAATACTCAGAGGACTTCGTCCTCAAGCACAGGCCCGGCGCTGGACGTCATCCCGCTCGCCAAGCCGGTGATCGGGGAGGCCGAGGAGCAGGCGGTGCTGGAGGTCCTGCGCTCCGGCCAGCTCTCGCTCGGCCCGCGCGTGGCGGCGTTCGAGCAGGCGTTCGCCGAGCGCATCGGCGCGCGCCACGCCTGCGCCGTCTCGTCCGGCACGACCGGCCTGCACCTGGCGCTGCGCGCCGTCGGCGTCGGCCCCGGCGACGAGGTCGTGACCTCGCCGTTCTCGTTCGTCGCATCCGCCAACGCGCCGCTCTACGAGGGCGCGCGGCCGGTATTCGCCGACATCGACCCCGTCTCGCTCTGCCTCGATCCCGCCGCCGCCGCGGCTGCGATCGGTGGTCGCACGACCGCGCTGCTGCCCGTGCACATCTTCGGCTATCCCGCCGACATCGCGGCGCTCGAGCGCCACGGGCTGCCGATCGTCGAGGACGCCTGCGAGGCACTCGGGGCTTTCCACGCGCGACGGCACGCCGGTCGGCGGGCGTGGCCATCCGGCCGTCTTCGGCTTCTACGCCAACAAGCAGATCACGACCGGCGAGGGCGGCATGGTCACGCTCGGCTCCTCCGAGCACAAGCAGCGGATCGACTCCGAGCGCAACCAGGGCCGCGCGCCGGACATGGGCTGGCTCGACCACGACCGGCTCGGCTTCAACTACCGCCTCTCGGACATCGCGTGCGCGCTCGGGCTGGCGCAGCTCGAGCGGCTCGACGAGATGCTGGCCGCGCGCGCCCGTGTCGCGGGCTGGTACCGCGAAGCGCTGGCGGGGCTGGTCGCCGAGCACGGATTGGCGCTGCCCTGCCCGGACACCGATGGCGACCGGCGCGGCTGGTTCGTCTTCGTCGTCCAGCTGCCGTCCGGCACCGATCGCGACGCGACCGTCGGCGCGCTCGGCGAGCACGGCGTCCAGTCCAAGCCGTACCTGCCGGCGATCCACCTGATGTCCTATTACCGCGAGCGCTTCGGGCACCGTGCAGGGGAGTTCCCGGTCTGCGAGCGCATCGCCGCCGCGTCGCTCGCGCTGCCTTTCTTCCCGGCGATGTCAGAGGCGCAGGTCGAGCGCGTCGCCGAGACGCTCGGCCGTGTCCTCGCGGCTTGACCCAGCCGCCGGCGCCGGGCGGCGCGCACCACGACCGCGATGCGTGCATGATGCCCTTGTGTCGCGCTTCGCGGAGCCCCAGCACGCGATCTTCCGCCGGCTCAACGCCTCGATCGGCTTCGACTGGCGCCTCGGGCCATATGACATCGAGCAGTCGCGTGCGCACGCGACGATGCTCGCCGCGACCGGCATCATCAGCGCCGCCGACCGCGACGCGCTGCTGGGCGGGCTCGAGCGTGTCGAGCAGGAGCTCGACGGCGGCTCGTTCGCGTTCCGCGACGACGATGAGGACATCCACATGGCGATCGAGCGCCGGCTGACGGAGATCGTCGGGCCGGTCGGCGGCAAGCTGCACACGGCGCGCTCGCGCAACGACCAGGTCGCCACCGACATGGCGATGTTCACGCGCGCGCACGCGCTGCGGGACGCTCGAGCAGCTCCAGCACCTGCAGAGCACGCTCGTCGGGCTGGCCGAGCGCCACGAGGACTGGGCGATGCCGGGCTACACGCACCTGCAGCGCGCCCAGCCGGTCTATCTCTCGCACCATCTGCTCGCCTACTTCTGGATGTTCCGGCGCGACGCGCGGCGCTTCGAGTTCGTGCTCGGCGCGACCGGCGAGCTGCCGCTCGGGGCCGGTGCGCTGGCCGGCGTGAACTTCGCGACCGACCGCGGGCTCGTGGCGCGGGAGCTCGGCTTCGCCGGCGTGGCGCCGAACTCGATCGACGCCGTCTCCAACCGCGACTTCGTGCTCGACTTCCTCGCCGCCGCCGCCACCTGCGCGACCCACCTCTCGCGGCTCGGGGGCGAGCTGGTGCTCTGGTCCTCGCAGGAGTTCGGCTTCTGCGAGCTCAGCGATGCCTGGTCCTCGGGCTCCTCGATCATGCCGCAGAAGAAGAACCCCGACGCCGCCGAGCTGCTGCGCGCCAAGGCGCCGCGCGTCGCCGCCCGGCTGATGGCTCTGCACGGCGTGCTGCACGGGCTGCCGCTGACCTACAACAAGGACATGCAGGAGGACAAGGAGCACCTGTTCGACGCCGTCGACACGCTCGACCTCTGCCTGGCGGCCGCGGCCGGGATGCTCGAGGGGATCGCGTTCGACCGCGAGCGCATGGCGCGGGCGGCGGGCGACGAGCTGATCGCGGCGACCGACGTGGCCGACCTGCTGGTGCGGCGCGGCATCCCCTTCCGCCAGTCGCACGGCATCGTCGCGGGACTGGTGCGCACGGCGCTCGCCGCCGGCAAGCCGCTCTCGGAGCTCACGCGCGAAGAGCTCGCGCGCCACTCCGAGGCGCTCGACGACGAGTTCTACGACGTGCTCGCCGGCGGCTCGTGGATCGAGTCGAAGGTCTCCGAGGGCGGCACCGCGCTGGTGCGCGTGCGCGAGCAGCTGAGCCACGCGCGCGCGGAGCTCGAGGACCAGTCGGCCTAGCCGTGGAGCTGCCGCCCGAGTTCTACGACCGCCCGGTGGTCGCGGTGGCACGCGATCTGGTCGGCTGCACGCTGTCGCACGGGCCGGCGGCGGGCGTGATCGTCGAGACCGAGGCCTACCACCAGTCCGAGCCGGCGTGCCACGCGTTCGCCGGCGTGACGGCGCGCACGCACGTGCTCTTCGGCCCGCCCGGGACCGCCTACGTCTATCGCTCCTACGGCATCCATGCGCTCTTCAACGTGGTCTGCGAGCCGCAGGGGATCGGCGCGGCGGTGCTGATCCGCGCGCTCGAGCCGGTGGCGGCGCTCGACGCGATGCGGGCGCGGCGCGGCCTGCACGCGGCAGAGCAGCTCTGCTCGGGCCCCGGCAAGCTCACCCAGGCACTCGGCGATCGGGCTCGAGCACAATGCTTGCGACCTCGCCGCCGGGCCGATCCGGATCGGTCCGCGCGCACCGGGCTGGGAGGACGTCGAGCTGGTCGCGGGCACCCGCATCGGGATCACGAAGGCGCCCGAGCTGGAATGGCGCTTCTGCGCGGCCGGCTCGCGCAGCGTGTCGCGGCCGTGGCCGCCGGGCCGGCCGCGTCGGCAGGCGCGCTACGCGGCCGCGTAGCGAACCACCCGCCTAGCGGTCACCCGGGCGCGGCGACGCGCGCATCACTCGGGCGCGCCGCCGGGCGCGGCCGCCTCGCGCATCACTCGGGCGGCGCCACCGCCGCCGCCTCGCGAATCACTCGGGAGCGGCGACGCCGCCCGCGCCCTGCTCGGCCGGCGCCGCCGGCGCCTCCTGCTCGGCGGGCGGCGCCTGCTCGACCTCCGGCGCCGGGGCCGTCTCCTCGGGCTCGGTGCCGCCGCCCTCGCCGCTCGGTGCCGTGTCCTCGGGCGCCGGCGCCGGCGCGGTCGGCTCGGTCGTGCCCGGAGTCTCCGGCCCGGTGGGAACCGGCGCGACCGGCTCCTCCGGCTCTTCGGGCGTGCCGTACTCCTCGAAGCCGAGCGCGGTGTCCATGAACGACTTCCAGATCGCCGCCGGGTAGGTGCCGCCGGCGACCGGCTGGCCGTTGAACTCGGTCTCCATCGGGCGCAGCTCGTCCGGGTAGCCGACCCAGACCGCGACCGTCAGCTCCTTCGTCCAGCCGACGAACCAGGCGTCGCCGTAGTTCTCGGTCGTGCCGGTCTTGCCGGCGACGAACGTGCCCGGGATCTGCGCGCGCATCGCGGTGCCGTTCGTCACCACGGACGACAGGATCGACGCGACCTGGTCCGCCGTCGCCGTCGTCATCACGGGCCAGTCGCGCGTCTCGTTCTCGAGCTTCTCGCCACCGGCGAGGGTGAGCGGCCTCACCTTGCCATCGTCGAGCTCGCCGATCTTGCGGATGCCGACCGGTCCCGGGGTGGGGGTGACCAGCTTCCTGCGGTCGACCGCGTCGGGGCTCATCGAGCCGTAGGTGAAGCGTCCACGCCGGGCGAGCGTCTCGTACGCGTGCGCCATGTCGAGCGGCGTCACGCCCTCCTTCAGGCCGCCGAGCGTCATCGCGAGGTTGCGCGAGACATGCGTGCGGATGCCCATCCGGCGCGCGAGCCGCGCGATCTTGCCGGGGCCGACCTTGATCCCGACCTGGGCATAGACGGCGTTGTCGGAGAACGTCGTCGCGCCGCGCAGCGTCTGCACGCCGGCGTAGGCGTCCTCGTAGTTGTTGACCTCGAACGCCTCGGTGCACCTGCCCTTCTTGCGCGTCACGCAGTGCGACATCTTGCGCGACGCCCAGGTCGAGTCGGGCGAGATGCCGCTGCCAAGGGCTTGGGCGAGCACGAACGGCTTGAACGCGGAGCCGGGCTGGCGCCGGCCCTGTGTCGCGAGGTTGAACGGTGCCGTCGCGTAGTCGTCTCCCCCGACCATCGCAAGCACCTCGCCGGTGTCGTTCTTGATCGCGACGACCGACGCGCGCGGGCCGTCCTCGTAGGGCAGCCAGGCCTCGACCGCGTTCTCGGCCGCGTCCTGCAGGCGGGAGTCGAGCGTCGTCTGCACCGTCAGGCCCTCCTCGAACGCGCGCCGCGCGCCCTCCTGGCCGCCGCCGAGCTTGTCGACGACCTGCTGCTTGACCCACGAGGTGAAGTACGGGTAGCGCGTGTCCTCCATCGGCGGGCGGATGTCCTTGCTGGTGGGCAGCGAGGTGAGCAGCGCCTCCTGCTGCTGCGCGGGCGTGATGAAGTCCTGCTCGACCATGCGCTGGAGCACCAGCGCGCGGCGCCTGCCGGCCGCCTCGCGGTGCTCGAGCGGGTCGTAGGCGCTCGGCGAGGCGACCATGCCGGCGATCAGCGCGGCTTCGCCCGGCTCGAGCACCTGGGCGCACTTGGGCGCGCTCTCTGTCGCGCCGCAGCCGGGATGGTTGAAGCCGAAGTAGGTGCGCGCGGCGGACTCGATGCCGTACGCGCCGTTGCCGAAGTAGATCGTGTTGAGGTAGTTGCGCAGGATCCGCTCCTTGGACCACTTGCGCGTGATCTGGTAGGCGAGCGCGGCCTCGCGCAGCTTCTGGAACAGCGTGCGCTCGTTCTCGGCGGCGAGCGAGAGCTTGACGAACTGCATCGTGATCGTCGAGCCGCCCTGGACGACCTTCTGCGCGCGGATGTCCTGGTAGAGCGCGCGGCCGATGCCGCGCAGGTCGATGCCCGCGTTGGTGTAGAAGCGGCGGTCCTCGATCGCGATGATCGCCTGCTTCATCACCGGCGCGATCTCGTGCGACTGCAGGAAGATCCGCTTCTGGTTGCCGGTCAGCATGCCGAGCGGCGCGCCGTTGCGGTCGGTCAGGACGGAGTTGCGGCCCGGCGGGCTCCTCCAGCGACGGCAGGTCCGAGGTGACCGCCATCATCATCCCGAACAGCGTCGAGACGATCGCCAGCAGGGTCAGCACGAGCAGCACTCCGAACACGCGCAGCTTGCGGATCCGCATGCGCCGCGGCTGTGGCTCCGGGCGCAGCAGCGAGCGGCGGTGGAGCGGAATCACGTTGTCCTGCGGCTCCGCGGCCGGCGTGCCCTCGGGCGGCGTGCGTGTGGCGATATCGCCGGCCGGGTGGGTGTCGCGCTCGGATTCGCTCATAACGCTGCGACGAGCCCGCCTTCCCCGGCGGGGGCCCGGACCGGTCTCGGAGAGCGGCACCGGGTCCTCCGGGCGGGTCTCGAGGCGGCGCGGATTGCAGCCCGCGCGAAGGCGGACATTAGCATTGGGCCGGATGGGAGCGAATTCGCCCGACGGCGCACGCACGGCGGCCTTCCTGGCCCGAAATGCGGTCGATTGCCTGCCCGCGTGGCCTGCTCGCGCGGCGCATCGGGCAGGGGCGCGCGTTACGTGTGAAGCTCGGGCTCGACCCGACCGCGCCGGACATCCACCTCGGCCACACGGTCGTCCTGACCAAGCTGCGCGAGTTCCAGGACGCGGGTCACACGGTCGTTCTGATCGTCGGCGACTACACCGCGCGCGTGGGTGACCCGTCCGGGCGCTCGGTCGCACGGCCCGTGCTCTCGGGCGAGCAGATCGACGCCAACGCGGAGACCTACAGGCGCCAGGCGGCCAAGATCCTGCACACCGACGACCGGCTCGAGGTGCGCCGCAACTCCGAGTGGCTCGACATGTCGATGGAGGAGCTCTTCCGGCTGGTGCGCCATCCGACGGTCGCGCAGCTGCTCGAGCGCGACGACTTCACCAAGCGCTGGGCGGCCGCCGAGCCGATCTCGCTGCTCGAGCTGCTCTACCCGGTGCTGCAGGGCTACGACTCGGTCTGCGTGCATGCCGACGTCGAGCTCGGCGGCACCGATCAGACCTTCAACCTGCTGATCGGCCGTGCGATCCAGCAGGCCTATGGCCAGGAGCCGCAGGTCGTGCTCACCACGCCGCTGCTGACCGGCATCGACGGCGCGCAGAAGATGTCCAAGAGCTTCGGCAACCAGATCGGCGTCACCGATCCGCCGGAGCAGATGTACGGCAAGACGCTGCGGATCGGCGACGAGCAGATCGCGCCGTGGTTCTCGCTGCTGCTCGGCAGCGAGCCGCCCGCCGGCGCTGGCCCGCGCGATGCCAAGCGCGCGCTCGCGCGCGCGCTCGTGGCTCGCTTCCATGACGCTGACGCGGCTGCCGCGGCCGAAGCCGGATTCGATCGCGTGTTCGTCGATGGCGGTCTGCCCGAGACGATCGAGGAGGCGGTCATACACGCGCGCGACGGGACCGTGCACCTGCCGGCCGCGATCGCGGAGGTCTTCGGCCGCTCGCGCTCGGAGGCGCGCCGGACGCTGGCCCAGGGCGGTGTCAAGCTGGACGGCGAAGCGCTCGCTCCTGACACGCTCGACATGCCCGCCGGCGAGCTCCACGGGCGCGTCCTGGCGCTCGGGAAACGGCACTTCCGGCGCCTGCGTGTGGTCTAGGTCCGCGGCCAAACGTGCGCTACACTCCACTGCCCGCTCGGGATGACCCGGGCCGCGCCGTGTCCGGACGAATCCCGCTCCGGCCGCAAGGGCGCCACGGTCTTTGAAAACTCAACAGCATGCGCACCGAGCGGTCATCCATACCGACCGTTCGATGTGCGTCCAGGTTCGACCCCTGGCCGCAAGGCCAGGCCAGAAATAAGCAGTACTGCAGTACCCCGTCGAAGCGCCCGGGTTCGCCTCTGTGTACTGGCGGCCCAATCCGTATATGGCGCTTCAGACAAGTCAACTCATTCGTGAGTATGTAGTTCTTCACGGAGAGTTTGATCCTGGCTCAGGACGAACGCTGGCGGCGTGCTTAACACATGCAAGTGGAGCGACGAACCGGGGCTTGCCCCGGGGCAGAGCCGCGAACGGGTGAGTAACACGTGGGTAACCTACCCCGATGACCGGGACAACCCGAGGAAACTCGGGCTAATACCGGATGTGCTCCTTGACTTCGAGGTCAAGGCGCAAAGATAGCTTCGGCCTTCGCATCGGGACGGGCCCGCGGCCCATTAGCTTGTTGGTGGGGTAACGGCCTACCAAGGCGACGATGGGTAGCTGGTCTGAGAGGACGATCAGCCACACTGGGACTGAGACACGGCCCAGACTCCTACGGGAGGCAGCAGTGGGGAATCTTGCGCAATGCGCGAAAGCGTGACGCAGCAACGCCGCGTGGGGGAAGACGGCCTTCGGGTTGTAAACCCCTTTCAGTTGGGACGAAGCTTCGCCGGTGAATAGCCGGCTGGAGTGACGGTACCTTCACAAGAAGCCCCGGCTAACTACGTGCCAGCAGCCGCGGTAATACGTAGGGGGCTAGCGTTGTCCGGAATCATTGGGCGTAAAGCGCGTGTAGGCGGTCCGGTAAGTCCGCTGTGAAAGTCGAGGGCTCAACCCTCGAATGCCGGTGGATACTGTCGGGCTAGAGTGCGGAAGAGGCGAGTGGAATTCCTGGTGTAGCGGTGAAATGCGCAGATATCAGGAGGAACACCTATTGCGAAGGCAGCTCGCTGGGACGTTACTGACGCTGAGACGCGAAAGCGTGGGGAGCAAACAGGATTAGATACCCTGGTAGTCCACGCCGTAAACGATGGGCACTAGGTGTGGGGGGTGTCGACTCCCTCCGTGCCGAAGCTAACGCATTAAGTGCCCCGCCTGGGGAGTACGGCCGCAAGGCTAAAACTCAAAGGAATTGACGGGGGCCCGCACAAGCAGCGGAGCATGTGGTTTAATTCGACGCAACGCGAAGAACCTTACCTGGGCTTGACATGTGGATGACCGGCCTGGAAACAGGCCTTCCCTTCGGGGCATCTTCACAGGTGGTGCATGGCTGTCGTCAGCTCGTGTCGTGAGATGTTGGGTTAAGTCCCGCAACGAGCGCAACCCCCGTCGCATGTTGCCAGCATTCAGTTGGGGACTCATGCGAGACTGCCGGTGACAAACCGGAGGAAGGTGGGGATGACGTCAAGTCATCATGCCCCTTATGTCCAGGGCTACACACGTGCTACATTGGCGCGTACAGAGGGCTGCGATACCGCGAGGTGGAGCGAATCCCTTAAAGCGCGTCTCGGTTCGGATTGGAGGCTGAAACTCGCCTCCATGAAGGCGGAGTTGCTAGTAATCGCGGATCAGCATCGCCGCGGTGAATACGTTCCCGGGCCTTGTACACACCGCCCGTCACACCACGGAAGCAAGCAACACCCGAAGCCGGTGGCCTAACCCCTTGTGGGAGGGAGCCGTCGAAGGTGGGGCTCGTGACTGGGGTGAAGTCGTAACAAGGTAGCCGTACCGGAAGGTGCGGCTGGATCACCTCCTTTCTAGGGAAGTCTCCAGGATTGGAGCGCCTGAACCGCCTCGAGCTGCATAACGCAGCGCGATGAGCGGCCAGGTCCTAGCACGTCGACCGGACCAAGACGCTGAGTGCACGCCTTCGGGCGAGTGCTCTGCATGCTGTTGAGTTTTGAGAGACCGAACGGCCAGTCCGGCCGGCGCCTCTTAGCGCGATCCTTGAAAACTGTACAGTTTTTCCAATGTAACGGGTATCACCGCGCGCTCGGCCTGGCCGGGTGCGTGATCACCGTCAAGATAAGAAGGGCACACGGTGGATGCCTAGGCACCAGGAGTCGATGAAGGGCGTGAACGGCTGCGATAAGCCGCGGGTAGGCGCTGAATAGCCTGTGATCCGCGGATTCCCGAATGGGGAAACCCAGCGCTGGTAATGCGGCGTTACCGCATGCTGAATACATAGGCATGCGGGGGCAAGCCGGGGAACTGAAACATCTCAGTACCCGGAGGAAAGGAAATCAACCGAGACTCCCCGAGTAGTGGCGAGCGAAAGGGGACTCAGCCCAAACCAGATACGTGCAAGCGTGCACGCGTTGCGTATGTGGGGTTGTAGGGCGTTCTGCCCGGTCCGTGCATGGGCCGGCGGGAGTTACCAAACCATGGAGTAGTCGAAGCGCGTGGAACCGCGCACCACAGAGGGCAACCGTCCCGTAGACGAAACACCATGGACTTCCGATGGACGTTCCTGAGTAGGTCCGCTCCCGTGAAACGCGGACTGAACCTGGGGGGACCACCCTCCAAGGCTAAGTACTCCCTGGTGACCGATAGCGGACAAGTACCGTGAGGGAAAGGTGAAAAGTACCCCGGAAGGGGAGTGAAATAGTACCTGAAACCGCGTGCCTACAAGCGGTGGGAGCGGCCTCGTGCCGTGACCGCGTGCTTTTTGCATAACGAGCCGACGAGTTACTCGTCTGCGGCAAGGTTAAGCGATGAGCGGAGCCGTAGCGAAAGCGAGTCCTAACAGGGCGCCAATGAGTCGCAGGCGGTAGACCCGAAACTGAGCGAGCTACCCATGGGCAGGTTGAAGCGGGGGTAAGACCCCGTGGAGGACCGAACCGACCTAGGTTGAAAACTGGGCGGATGACCTGTGGGTCGGAGTGAAAGGCTAATCAAGCTCAGAGATATCTGGTTCTCTCCGAAATATATTTAGGTATAGCCTCGGATCAATTGCGTCGTGGCCGTAGAGCACTGTTTGGCCTAGGGGCCCTACCAGGTTACCGAAGTCAGGCAAACTCCGAAGACCACCACGTTTACTCCGGGAGTCAGTTGCTGGGGGATAAACTTCAGCGTCAAAAGGGAAACAGCCCAGACCGTCAGCTAAGGTCCCTAAGTGTTAGCTAAGTGGCAAACGATGTTCGAGTGCATAGACAACCAGGAGGTTGGCTTAGAGGCAGCCATCCTTGAAAGAGTGCGTAACAGCTCACTGGTCAAGTGTTCGGGCGCGGATAATGTAACGGGGCTCAAGCTAACCACCGAAGCTACGGGTGCATCGCAAGATGTGCGGTAGGAGAGCGTTCCCATGGCAGTGAAGCGGCGGAGGAATCCAGCCGTGGAGCCCTGGGAAGTGAGAATGTCGGCATGAGTAACGAAAGAGGGGTGAGAATCCCCTCCACCGATTGCGTAAGGATTCCTGAGTAAAGTTCGTCTGCTCAGGGTTAGTCGGGACCTAAGGCGAGGCCGAAAGGCGTAGTCGATGGCCAACAGGTTGATATTCCTGTACCACGTCGCAGTCATTTGACCGATGGGGGGACGGGGAAGGCTAGGGAAACCCAGGCGATGGTCGTCCTGGGGTAAGCGTGTAGGGGTGGCTCTAGACAAATGCGGAGCCGCATAACCTGAGGCGCGATGCCAGCTGGCTATAAGCCGGCGAGTTCCGGAAGCCATGCCCCCGAGAAAAGCCTCTAGGGAGATTGCGCGTGCCCGTACCAAAACCGACACAGGTGCGCAAGTAGAGAATACTAAGGTGATCGAGATAACCATCGTTAAGGAACTCGGCAAAATCGCTCCGTAACTTCGGGATAAGGAGCGCCCCAGTAGGGTGAAACCGCTTGCCGGTGGAGCCCGAGAGGGCCGCAGTGAATTGGTTCAACCGACTGTTTACCAAAAACACAGGTCTCTGCTAAGTCGCAAGACGACGTATAGGGGCTGACGCCTGCCCGGTGCCGGAAGGTTACGTGGAGGTGTTAGGGCTTGTCCCGAAGCACTGAAACTAAGCCCCGGTAAACGGCGGCGGTAACTATAACCGTCCTAAGGTAGCGAAATTCCTTGTCGGGTAAGTTCCGACCTGCACGAATGGCGTAACGAGTTGAACGCTGTCTCAACGATGGGCTCGGTGAAATTGCAGTCTCGGTGAAGATGCCGAGTACCCGCGGCAAGACGGAAAGACCCCGTGAACCTTTACTACAACCTGGTATTGGAGTTCGGTGCGTTTCGCTCAGGATAGGTGGGAGACTTGGAAGCGATGGCTGCGGCTGTCGTGGAGTCAACCTTGAGATACCACCCTTGACGTATTGGGCTTCTAACAGCATGCCGTGAATCCGGGTGCTGAACAGTGCCAGGCGGGTAGTTTGACTGGGGCGGTCGCCTCCCAAAATGTAACGGAGGCGCACAAAGGTTCCCTCAGTACGGTTGGAAATCGTGCGTAGAGTGTAAAGGCAGTAAGGGAGCTTGACTGCGAGACAGACATGTCGAGCAGGTGCGAAAGCAGGTCTTAGTGATCCGGCGGTAGCAAGTGGAAGTGCCGTCGCTCAACGGATAAAAGGTACTCCGGGGATAACAGGCTTATCGAGTCCAAGAGTCCACATCGACGACTCGGTTTGGCACCTCGATGTCGGCTCGTCGCATCCTGGGGCTGTAGTAGGTCCCAAGGGTTGGGCTGTTCGCCCATTAAAGCGGTACGCGAGCTGGGTTCAGAACGTCGTGAGACAGTTCGGTCCCTATCTGCCGTGGGCGTTGGAGAGTTGAGAGGATTCGTCCCTAGTACGAGAGGACCGGGATGAACGCACCTCTGGTGTATCTGTTGTCCTGCCAAGGGCACTGCAGGTTAGCTACGTGCGGATCGGATAACCGCTGAAGGCATCTAAGCGGGAAGCCGGCCTCGAGATGAGCTCTCCCATCGTCTAGAACGAGTAAGACCCCTGGTAGACCACCAGGTTGATAGGCCGGATCTGGAAGAGCGGTAACGCTCGCAGGAGACCGGTACTAATGGGTCGAGGGCTTGACGGATTGATATCCCGTTCTGCGGAAAAGCTGTGCAGTTTTGAGGGACCGCGCCGGTCTCGCACAATTTCCGGTGGCTATTGCGTGGGGGAAACACCTCTTCCCATTCCGAACAGAGCAGTTAAGCCCCACAGCGCCGATGGTACTTGGCTCGCAAGGGCCTGGGAGAGTAGGTCGCCGCCGGTTTCTTGATCACACGAGCCGCCCGGCCGGGCGGCTCGTGTCGTTTCTACCACCAAGCACTCGGGCCGCCCGGCGAGGGGCGGCCCGAGAGCGGTGAAGTCCGGCGCTCCGGGGAGAGCGCCAGGCCCGTTCGGCGCTCCCGTCCTCCCAGACCGGGCGCCTTCGGGCGGTCACTGCCGCGTGGTCGCCAGCCGGGGGACCGGCGAGCGGCAGTGCTGCGTGCGTGGGCCGACAGTGCCGGCACGGCGCGCGCGTGGCTGACGTGTGATTCGTCGGCGGTGCGGGTGGGCGACGGTGGGGGCGGCCGGGCGCCCGCGGTGAACCAGTGCCGGCCGGGGAGCCGGTCCTCTGGTGGCCGCGGGAGCGAGCGTTGCCTCACCCAGCGTCGCGAACTCGAGTGCCGTTCCCAGGGCACCGCGCACCAGCTCGCGGAGCGAGCGCTTGTTCGGGCGACGGGTCGTCAGCGCGGGGAACATGTGTTCGAGAAGGTAGGGACGGGATCGGACGGAAACGGTGTCCGCCACGCGCTCGGGGCTCCCCGATCTGGCTCTGGAGAGCGGAAACGTCGCGTCCAGCGTGCACGAAAAGTTGCAGCTTCTCCCGCACAGCGGGCGGCCCAATCTGTTCACACGCACGAGCTCGCGATCAATAGGGTCCGCCGAACCGTTCTGTCGATCGAGGAGGTCGTTTATGAAGCTCTCGCGTGCTGTGGTCGTGCTCGCCGCCGGTGTGTGGTCGCTCGCTGCGACGACGCCGGCCGTCGCCGGGCACGATTCGAAGCCGTCCTGGCACCATGGCAAGTCCGAGCTGCCGCTCGTCGTCGGCCATCGCGGCGCGCCCGGCTACCTGCCCGAGCACACGATCGAGTCCTACAAGCTGGCGATCGAGATGGACGCCGACTACATCGAGCCCGATCTCGTCGCGACCAAGGACGGATACCTGATCGCTCGTCACGAGCCGAACATCGGCGGCACGACGGACGTGGCGACGAAGTTCCCCGCGAGCCGCAAGAGCACCTACAACGTCGATGGCGCCCCGGTCACCGACTACTTCGCCATCGATTTCACGCTCGCGGAGATCAGGACGCTACGGGCGATCCAGCCGCTGAGTGCCCCACCCGACAACCGCCCGGACGAGTTCGACGGCCTCTACAAGATCCCGACGTTCGACGAGGTGCTCGCGGTGGCGAAGCGCGAGGGCCGCAAGCGTGGCCGCTCCGTCGGCGTGTACCCCGAGACGAAGCACCCGACCTTCCATCAGGAGCATGATCAGCCGCTCGAGCGCAAGGTGGTCAGGGCCCTCAAGCGCGCCGGCCTGAACCACAAGCGCGCCCCGGTGATCATCCAGTCCTTCGAGGTTTCCAACCTCAAGTACCTGAACCGGATCACCCCGGTCCGGCTGTCCCAGCTCGTCGACGCCTGGGACTACAACCTGGACGGCAGCATGGTGTACGCGGAGACGTCGCTGCGCCCGTATGACTGGACCGTGTCCGGCGATCCCGAGCTGACCAGCCGGACGTACGGCGACCTGCTCACGAACAAGGGCCTGGACGAGGTGCGCCGGTACGCGGACATCGTGGCTCCGTGGAAGCCCCACATCGTCCCGTCCGTCGGCACCGACACCGACGGCGACGGCGACGCCGACGACATCACGGGCGACGCGACGGTCGACGAGCGTGACCGCCACGCCGGGCCGCCCACCTCGCTGATCCGGCGCGCCCACAAGCGCGGGCTCGACGTCCACACGTGGACGTTCCGCAACGAGCCGCGCCGGCTCCTCGCCGACTACGGCGGCGATCCCAAGGAGGAGTACAAGCTGTTCTACGCCCTCGGCATCGACGGCCTGTTCTCGGACTTCCCCGACACCGCCGTGGAGGCGCGCGAGGAGTTCTTCGAAGGCTGACCCGGGTCCGCGGCGCCGGGGAGTAGGGCCCCGGCGCCGCGGTACGCTCGCGCGGTGATCCACCTCCGGATCGTCGCGCGCCAGGGCAAGACCGACCGGGCGCTCGAGCTGCTCGAGCGCTCGGGGTCGGTCAGCAACGTCGTCCTGCTCGCCGGCGTCGCGCGCAACCCGACGGGCGACGTGATCCTCGCCGACGTCGCGCGCGAGGACGCCAGCATCGTGATCTCGGCGCTCACCGATCTCGGGGTGGCGCGCGACGGTGCGATCTCGCTCGATCCGATCGACACGCAGATCTCCGAGCATGCTGCCCGCGCCGTCGAGCACGCCCGCGGCGCTCCGGGCGATGCGGTCGTGTGGGAGGAGGTCGAGGCGCACACGAGCGAGCAGGTCGAGCTCTCGGGCACGTTTCTCGCGTTCATGGTGATCGCGACGCTGCTGGCCGTCGTCGGCATCTACCAGGACTCGGCGATCCTGATCGTCGGAGCGATGGTCGTCGGGCCCGAGTTCGGCCCGCTCGCGGGTTTCTGCGTCGCTGCGGTACAACGGCGCCGCGAGCTGGCGCTGCGCTCGGCACAGGCGCTCGCGGTCGGCTTCCCGCTGGCGATCGCCGCGGCCTACGCCGCGACGCTCGCGTTCCGGGCGACGGGGCTGTTCGAGGACGGCTTCAGCCAGGAGGGTCACAGCATCGCGAACATCATCGCGGAGCCCGACTTCTTCGCGTTCTTCGTCGCGGCGTGCGCGGGCGCGGCGGGAATGCTCAGCCTCAGCACCGCGAAGTCGGGCGCGCTGATCGGCGTCCTGATCTCGGTGACGACGATCCCCGCGGCCGCCAACATCGGCGTCGCGGCCGCCTACCAGGACTGGTCGAGCTGGCGCGGCAGCATGGCGCAGCTGGCGATCAACCTCGGCTCGATCATCCTCGCAGGCACCTCAGTGCTCGCCCTCCAGCGATTGCTCTACGGGCGCCGCAGAGCGCAGCAGGCGGACGCAGACGCTAGAGCGTCGACCAGATCTCGACCTTCGTCTTGATCCGCTCGACCACGTCGTCGGTGAACTCGGTCGTCGTGGCGTGGCCGCCGAGATCGAAGGTCTTGACGCCGCGCGCCGTGGCCTCCAGCGTGCTCTCGTAGATCGCGCGCGAGGCCCGCTCGGCGCCGCTGAATCCCTTAGTCGCGACCTGCGCCATCACCGCGGCGCACGCGAGGATCATCGCCATCGGGTTCGCGAGGTCCTTGCCCTGCAGCGATGGCGCGGTCCCGTGCGGCGCCTCTGCCATCGCGACCGTGACCGCGAAGTCGTCGTCGAAGGCGAGCAGCACCGATTCAGCGCCCGCGATCGAGCCGAACATCGGCATCACGAGGTCCGAGAGGCAGTCGCCGTCGCGGTTCAGCGCGGGGATCACCAGCGGCACGTCGGCCGCCCCGGACAGCAACCCGGCGTAGGTGGCGTCGATCAGCACCGGCCGGTAGTCGACGTCGGGATGGCGCTCGGCGGCGGCGTCCATCTCCTCCTTGAGCATGCCCTCATAGACGGGCGAGACCGTCCACTTCGGGCCGCCGTAGACGCGCGCGCCGGCCCGCTCGGCGGCGCGGAAGGCGAACTCGGCGACCGCGCGGCAGACGCCGCGCGTGATCCGCTCGGTGCGCAGCGCGACCTCGTCGACCGAGCCCTGCTCGCCCTCGCGCCACTGCTCGGCGCCGTAGGCGTCGCCGACTGCCATGCGCACGATCGAGATCGGGTGGTGCACGCCGGATACGGGCCCGACGGCGCCAGGGATCCGCCGCCCCGTGCGCACGATCACCTTGCCGTCGACCGCCTCGCGCAGGATCCGGTTGGGCGAGCCGACGTCGTCGGCGCCCTCCGGCGTGACCGTCGCCGCCTTGATCCCGAAGCCGGCCTCACGCATCGCCGCCGCCGCCTCCGTCACGCACTCGTTCTCGGTCTCGCGCCGGCGCTCGAGCGAGAGGTCGTGGTGCTCGAGCTCGACGTCGACGCCGCAGACGTCGGAGTCGAGCACCCGGATCGCCTGGTCGAGCAGCTCCTGGCCCGTCTCGTCGCCGCCCAGGACGACGATCCGCAGGGCCTCAGGCATGCGTGGCCGAGCCGTGCAGCTCGAGCTCGTCAGCGCGCTCCTCGAGCGCCGCGATCACGAACGCGAGGTGCTCGTCGAAGTCGACGCCGAGCGCCTCGGCGCCGGCGCGCAGCTCCTCGCGGTCGACCGCGGCGGCGAAGGCCGGCGTCTTCATCTTCTTCTTGACCGACTTCGGCGCCAGGCCGTGGATCCCGGTCGGGCGCACGTAGGCGCAGGCCATCACGAAGCCCGACAGCTCGTCGACCGCGTACAGCGTCTTCTCCATCGGGCTGTCGCGCGAGACGCCCAGGCGGTCGGCATGCGAAGCCACTGCGCGCACCAGCTCGGGCGGGTAGCCGCGCGCCTCGAGCTCCTTCAACGCGACCCGCGGGTGACCGGTCTCGAGGTCGGGATGGCGCTCGTAATCGAGGTCGTGCAGCAGGCCCGTGATGCCCCACAGCTCCTCGTCGGCACCGGAGCGTCGCGCGTACGCCCGCATCGCCGCCTCGACGGCGAGCACGTGCTTGCGCAGCGACGGTGACTGCGTCCATTCGCAGAAAAGGGACCAGGCCTCCGGGCGCGAAAGCTGGTGCGACATGGCTGGTACCCTAGCCCAGCTCTCAGGCCGGACCGACGCCCGTCCGGCCCCGTCGCTGCCACCCCTGATGGAAAAGCTCGTCATCGAAGGCGGCGTGCCGTTGTCCGGCACCATCGTGCCCGCCGGCAACAAGAACGCGGCCCTGCCGCTGCTGGCCGCGTGCCTGCTCACGGACGAGCAGGTGGTGCTTCAGAACGTGCCGCGGATCCGCGACACCGAGGCGCTGATCGTGCTGCTGGAGAACCTCGGCGTGAAGGTCGACCGGCGCGGCGGGAACGTCGTCGCCCTGCAGGCCGACGCGGTCCGCAAGACCGACGTGGATCCCGACCTGGCCGAGCAGATCCGCGCCTCGTTCCTGGTCGCCGGGCCGTTGCTCGCGCGCTTCGGCGAGGCGCTGCTGCCGCCGCCCGGCGGTGACGTGATCGGGCGCCGCCGGCTCGACCCGCACCTCGACGCGTTCCGCGCGCTCGGGGCGGAGGTCGAGCATGGCCGCGACATCCGCCTGCGCGCGCCGGACGGCGGGCTGCGCGCATGCGACTTCTTCATGGACGAGCCGTCGGTGATGGGCACGGAGAACGCGCTCATGGCGGCCGCGCTGGCGCCTGGTGCGACCGTGATCCGCAACGCGGCATCCGAGCCGCACGTGCAGGACCTCGCGCGGCTGCTGACCCGCATGGGCGCCGAGATCGAGGGGATCGGCTCCAACGTCATGCACGTCCAGGGCGTCAGCGAGCTCGGCGGCTGCGAGCACCGCGTCTCGCCCGACCACATCGAGATCGCCTCCTTCATGGCGCTCGCCGGCGTGACCGGCGGCGAGCTGCGGATCACCGATTGCGTCTCCGACGACCTGCGCATGATCCGGCTCGTGTTCCAGCGCCTCGGCCTGCGCTCCGAGCTCGACGGCGACGACGTGGTCGTCCCGGGCGGCCAGAAGCTCGTCGTCGAGCGCGACTCCGGCGGCTACCAGTCCAAGGTCGAGGACGGGCCCTGGCCCGCCTTCCCGGCCGATCTCACCTCGATCGCGCTGGCGCTCGCCACGCAGTCCGAGGGCACGGTGCTGATCTTCGAGAAGATGTTCGAGAACCGGCTGATCTTCACCGACAAGCTCGTCAACATGGGCGCGCACATCATCCTGTGCGACCCGCACAGGGCCGTGATATCGGGTCCCACGCGCCTGCGCGGCGCCCGCCTGGAGTCGCCCGACATCCGCGCCGGCATGGCGATGCTGATCGCGGCGCTGTGCGCCGACGGCGTCTCGGAGATCGGCAACGTGCGCCAGATCGACCGCGGCTACGAGCGCATCGACGAGCGTCTCGCCGCGCTCGGCGCGCGGATCGAGCGCCAGGTCGCGTAGCGTCAGCGCGAGCCGATGTCGACGATCCACCCGACCCCGTCAGGGACGCGCGACGTCCTGCCCGACGAGATGCGCGAGCTGCACGCCGTGGTCGAGTCGATGCGCGCTGTCTTCACGGCGCGCGGCTACGGCGAGGTGCACACGCCGGCGCTCGAGTACGAGCAGGTGCTGACGCGCGGCGACCCGGCGGCGGCGGACCCGGCCTACAAGCTGTTCGACGAGCAGGGCAACGTGCTGGTGCTGCGCTCGGACATGACGATCCCGATCGCGCGCGTCGTGTCCGCCCGCTACGCCGCCGCGGAGCTGCCGTTGCGCTTCTGCTACGTCGCCCATGCATATCGCTCCGTGCGACCGCAGCGCGGGCAGGACCGCGAGATGCTCCAGGCCGGCATCGAGCTGGTCGGCGTGCCCGGGCCGGAGGGCACGGCCGAGGCCCTGGCGGTGCTGTGCGACGCGCTCGACGCGACCGGGCTGGCGGACTACCGGATCGGGCTCGGGGACGCATCGCTCTATCCGGCGCTGCTGGACGTGCACGGCGTGCCGGCCGGCGCGCGCGCCGCGATCCTGCACGAGCTGCAGTCGCGCGACTTCGTCGGGCTCGAGCGCGCGGTCGAGGGTCTGCGGCTCGGGGTCGAGGCGACAGCGGCGCTGCTTGCGGTGCCGCAGGCGCGCGGCGGGGCGGCGGTGCTCGACGCGGCCGGGCCGGTCGCCGACGGGCTGCGCCGCGTCCACGCCGCGCTGCCGGAGCCGGTCGCGGCCCGCGTCATCTTCGACCTCGGGCTGGCCCGCTCGCTGGGCTACTACACCGGCGCCGTTTTCGAGGTCTACGACGCGGCACTGGGCGCGCCGCTGGGCGGCGGCGGACGCTACGACGACCTGCTCGGCCGCTATGGCCGCGAGCTGCCGGCGGCGGGCTGGGCGCTCAACGTCGAGCGGCTCCACATCGCGCTCGTCGGCGAGCGCCGCGGGGAGCGGTTGTGAGTGGGCTGAACGGGCTCACGCTCGCGGTTCCCCGCGGGGCGCTGATGGGCGACACGCTCGCCCTGCTCGACCGCTTGGGGGTCGACACCGCCGCAGTGCGGGTGAACGACCGCAAGCTGCTGTTCGAGGATGTCGGGATCGTGACGATGCGGCCGTCCGACGTCGCCACATACGTCGAGGCCGGCGCGGCCGATCTCGGCATCACCGGCAAGGATGTGCTCGCCGAGCAGTCCGAGCGCGCCGTGTACGAGCTGCTCGACCTCCGCTTCGGCGCATGTGTGATGGTCGTCGCGACGACCGCGGGGGAGGACCGGCTGGCCGAGTCGCTGCGGCGCCTGGGCATGATGCGCGTCGCGACGAAGTACCCGCGGATCGCGTTGCGCCACTTCGAGCGCACCGGCCGCCAGGCCGAGATCGTCGAGGTCAACGGATCGGTCGAGCTGGCCCCTCTGACCGGGCTGGCCGAGGGGATCGTCGATCTGACCGCGACCGGCACGACGCTGCGCGAGAACGGGCTGGTCGTGCGCGAGGAGATCCTCGCCTCGACCGCGCGGCTGATCGCGAACCCGGTGGCGCACAAGCTCAAGGCGGCGGCGCTCGACGATCTGGTCGCGCGCATGCGCGAGGCGCTGCGCGATGGTTGAGCGGGCGCGGGCAACGCGCGAGTTGGCCGCGCCGGCACGAGCGGTGCGTGATGTTTGAGCGGCTTGCCGTCTCGGCCGGCGACGCCGCTGCGATCGCGGCGCGGGTGCGCGCGCTCGTGCCGGCGCCCGCCTCGGTCGCCGATGCCGTCGCGGAGATCGTCGAGTCGGTGCGCGCAGGCGGCGACCGGGCGCTGCTCGAGCACGAGCGCCGCTTCGCCCCCGCAGGCGAGCCGCCCGCGCTGCGCGTGCCCGACAGCGAGCTGCTGGCTGCGCTCGACGCACTCGACCCGGACGTGCGCGCCGGGCTCGAGCTCGCGCGCGAGAACGTCGCGCTCGTCGCGCGGGCCGGACTGGGGGAGGACCGCGACATTCAGCTGCCCCAGGGCCAGCGGATCCGTCTGCGCGAGCTGCCCGTCGTGCGCGCCGCCGTCTATGCGCCCGGTGGCCGGCAGCCGTACCCGTCGTCGGTCGTGATGGGAGTCGTGACGGCCCGTGCGGCGGGAGTAAGTGAGGTCGTCGTCGCCGCGCCCGCGCACGCCGTGATCCTCGCCGCCTGCGCGCTCTGCGGCGCCGACGAGGTGTACCGCATGGGCGGCGCCCAGGCGATCGCCGCGCTTGCGCTGGGGACCGAGACGGTCCGGCCGGTCGACGTGATCGCCGGACCGGGCAACCTGTACGTGCAGGAGGCCAAGCGCCAGCTCTCCGGCCACGTCGGCATCGACGGCTTCGCGGGACCGTCCGACCTGCTCGTGCTCGCCTCCGCGGGAGCCGACCCGCGCCTGCTCGCGCTCGACCTGCTCGCGCAGGCAGAGCACGGTGACGACTCGCTCGTCGTCGCGGTCTCCGACGACGCGGCGCTGCTCGACGCGATCGGGCAGCGAGCTGCAGGCGCTCCAGCGCGATCGCCCGACCGTCGCCGCCGGGGCGAAGGTGCTGGTCGACGCCGCCGATCTCGATGCGGCGCTCGCGTTCGCGGACGCGCTCGCGCCCGAGCACCTGCAGCTCGTCGGGGATGCGGCCGAGGCCCTCGCGCCGGGCGTCCGCCGCGCCGGCTGCGTGTTCGTCGGCGCGGCCAGCGCGACGGCGTTCGGCGACTACGTCGCAGGCTCCAACCACACGCTGCCGACCGGCGGGGCGGCGCGCTTCGCCTCGGGCCTGAACGTGGCCCACTTCCGCCGCCGCATGGCCGAGGTTCACGTCGGCGGGGCGGCCGCGGCGCTCGCGCGCGCCGGCGTTCCCGTCGCTCAAGCGGAGGGCTTCGCGGTGCACGCCGAGTCGATGTCCGCCCGGATCCGTGAGAATCGGTGAGTCGTGTCACGTCCCACCCGTCAGGAAACGGAAACCGGATGAGCCGCACCGCACAAGTGAGCCGCAAGACCGGCGAGACCGACGTCCAGGTCAGCCTCGACCTCGACGGGGGCGTCCCGGGCAAGCTCGACACCGGGGTCGGGTTCTTCGACCACATGCTCGAGCTGCTCGCGCGCCACGGCGGCATCGGACTCGGCGTGACCGTCGCGGGCGACCTCGCAACCGGCGCGCACCACACGGTCGAGGACACGGGCATCGTGCTCGGCCAGGCGCTCGGCCAGGCACTCGGCGACCGCCGCGGGATCCGTCGCTACGGTCACGCCGTCGTGCCGATGGACGAGGCTCGCGCGTCGTGCTCGATCGACGTATCCGGTCGGCCGTACTGCTCCGTCGAGGGGCTCGCGCTGCCGCCCGGTGCGATTGCGGGCTTCGAGCACGAGGCCGCTGAGGAGTTCTTCCGCGCCGTCGCGAGCGCCGCGCGGCTGACGCTGCACGTCGAGCTGCAGGCGGGCACCAACGCGCACCACATGATCGAGGCCTGCTTCAAGGCGTTCGCGCGCGCGCTGCGGATCGCGGTCGCGATCGACCCCGGGGAGACCGGCGTGCCGTCGACGAAGGGGACGCTGACGTGACGGTCGCGCTGGTCGACTACGGGATGGGCAACCGCCGCAGCGTCGAGAAGGCGCTCGAGCACGTCGGCGCGCGCGTCGCGCGCACGGCCGATCCCGCGCAGATCGCGACGGCGGACGCGATCGTGCTGCCCGGCGTCGGCGCGTTCCCCGAGGCGATGCGGCGGCTCGACGCGCTCGGGCTGGCCGAGCTGATCCGGGACCGCGCGCATGCCGGGGTGCCGCTGCTCGGGATCTGCCTCGGCATGCAGCTCCTGTTCGACACCTCTGAGGAGCACGAGGGAGCGATCGGCCTGGGACTGCTGCCGGGCACGGTCGTCCGCCTGCGCGCGCCCGGGCTGAAGATCCCGCACATCGGCTGGAACACGGTCACCTTCGCGCGCGCATCCACCCTGACCGAGGGCCTCGGCGACGCGGCCGCCTTCTACCACGTCCACAGCTACGCCTGCCGGCCGGATGAGGAGACCGACGTGGTCGGCCGCGGCGAGTACGGCGGGCCGTTCGTCTCGATCGTCGCGCGCGACAACGTGATGGGCGCGCAGTTCCATCCCGAGAAGTCCTCGCTCGACGGGCTGTCGATGCTGCGCAACTTCGTCGGCGTCGCGGTGGCTGCCGCGTGATCCTCTACCCGGCGATCGACATCCGCGGCGGCAAGGCGGTGCGGCTCACGCACGGGCGCTTCGACGCGGAGACGGTCTACGACGACGACCCGCTCGCGGCCGCGCGCACGTGGGTCGAGGGCGGTGCCCGCTTCCTGCACATCGTCGATCTCGACGGCGCCCGTACCGGCGCGCCGGCGGCGCTCGAGCAGCTGCGCGAGATCGTTCGCGGCACCGGCATGCCGGTGCAGTACGGCGGCGGTCTGCGCACGGTCGCGGCGGTGCGCGACGCGCTCGAGGCCGGCGCGCAGCGCGTGATCGTGGGCACGGCGGCGCTGCGCGACGTCGACTTCCTCGACGACATCGTCGCCGCCTACGGTCCGCGCGTGCTCGTCTCGGTCGACGTGCGCGGCGGCAAGATCGCCACCGCCGGCTGGACGCAGGTGACCGACCTGCCGGCCACTGAGGCGATCGAGCGGCTGCACGACCGTGGCGTCTCCTCGTTCGTCTACACCGACGCCGACCGGGATGGCGGCTTGTCGGGCCCGGCGCTCGCGGACATCGAGACGATCGCCGGCGCGGTGCGCGGGCACTTCCTCTACGCCGGCGGCATCGGCACGCTCGAGCACCTGCGCTCGCTGCGCGCGCTGCGTCAGGTCAACCTGTCAGGCGTGATCGTCGGCAAGGCGCTCTACGAGCGCCGCTTCACGATCGCCGAGGCGCACGCCGCGCTGGCCTAGTCTTCCGTCAGGCGATTGTTCGCCTGGTTCTCGCTCCATTCGCGGTAGGTCTGCGCGAGCCCGACGGCGATCAGCCCGGTCACGAGCGCGGGGAAGCCGATGCCCCAGATGACGATGATCGAGATCGTGGTCTTGGCGGCTTCGCTCAGCGCGAGAATGAGCATTGCGCGATCCTACCCGAGAGTGCATTACAAGCGCGTGATCCCCTGCATGGACGTCGACGCGGGGCGGGTCGTCAAGGGCACGCGCTTCCTCGACATCCGCGACGCCGGCGACCCGGTCGAGCTGGCCGCGTTCTATGACCGCGAGGGCGCCGACGAGCTCGTCTTCCTCGATATCACCGCCACGTCGGACAAGCGCGCGACGGTCGTGGAGCTGGCCCGTCGCGCGGCCGACGAGGTGTTCGTGCCGTTCACGATCGGCGGCGGCGTGCGCGAGGTCGCCGACGCGCAGGCCGTGCTCGACGCCGGCGCCGACAAGGTTGCAGTCAACTCCGCCGCGGTCACGCGGCCCGCGCTGGTCGGCGAGCTCGCTGCGGTGCTCGGCGTGCAGTGCGTGGTGCTCGCGATCGATGCGAAACGGCGCGACGGCGGCTGGGAGGTGTTCGTCGCCGGCGGTCGCACGCCCACGGGGCGAGACGCGCTGGACTGGGCGCGCGAGGGCGTGCAGCGCGGGGCGGGGGAGATCCTGCTGACCTCGATGGACCGCGACGGCACCCAGGACGGCTACGACCTCGAGCTGACGCGCGCGGTCGCCGAGGCCGTCGACGTGCCGGTGATCGCGTCCGGCGGCGTCGGCGGGCCCGAGCATATGGTCGACGGCTTCGCGGCGGGGGCCGACGCGGTGCTCGCGGCCTCGATCTTCCACTACGGCCGCCACTCGGTCGCCGAGGTCAAGGCGGCGCTCGACGCGGCGGGCGTGCCGGTGCGGCTCAGCGGCGCTGCGCGCCGCGGCGCTTGACGCAGCGCTTGTAGGCGCTGCGCTGCGCGCGCGGCTTGCCGCGCTGCGCCTTGCGTGCCCGGCGGCGGCAGTCCTGGCGGTCGCTCCTGCGCCGGGCAGCGCGCTTGCGCCCCGCCGCGGCGCGCGCCTTCCTGTCCGCCGTCGACAGCGGTTGCAGCGCGTACATCGCGTGGTAGCCGGTCAGGAAGATCGTCTCGCCGTCCGACACGACGGGGTTGTAGGAGCCGCGCTCGTGCTCGAACACCTTGCGCCCCGTGCGCGCGCCGAGCCCGATCGTGCGCTTTCTGCCGAGGTCGGCGTAGTAGACGATGTCGCCGATCACGGTCGCCCCGCCGGAGATCCGGCCGTTGCCGCCGCGCGACCAGCGCACCGCGCCGCTGCGCGCGTCCAGCGCGAAGAAGCGGCCGCTGTAGGAGCCCGCATAGACCAGCGGCCGCCCGCCCGGCACCTCCGCCACCGCGGGCGAGGCGTAGACGTAGCCGCCGGTGCTCCTGCTCCAGGCCAGCTTCCCGGTCGCCGCCGAGAACGAGTAGACCCGGCCGTCCGTATTGCCGATGTAGACGCGCCCGTAGGCGACCGCCGCCGTGGAGTAGAAGTTGCCGGCGCTCAGCCCGAAGCGGCCGCCGCGCGTGCTCGCGCGCCAGATCTGGCGGCCGCTGTCGCGCCGGATCGCGTAGACGCGCCCGCCGTAGTCGCCGAAGTACAGCCTCCCGTCGGAGAGCGCCAGGCCGCCCTTGACCGCACCGGCCGCGCGGAAGCGCCAGCGCACGGCGCCGTCGCGCGCAGCCATCGCGTACACGCTGCCGTTCTCCGAGCCGAAGTAGAGCGTGTCGTCGATGATCAGCGGCGAGGACTCGCTGCGACTGGCGAGATCGCGGTCCCAGCGGATCCTGCCCGTCTTGCCGTCGAGTGCGACGACGCGCCCGGCGCGCGCACCCCGGCCCTTCTGCGAGCGCTGGAGCAGCACCACATAGACGGTTCCGTCGGCGTACGCCGGCGAGGCTGCGGCGAGGGCGCCGAGCTTGCGCTTCCACAGGCGCTTGCCGGTCTCCTTGTCGATCGCGAACAGCTTGCCGCTGTCGTTGAGCAGGTAGAGCCGCTTGCCGCCGATCACGGGCGGGAACTCGAGCAGGACGTCGCCGTCGAACTGCCAGATCTCCTTGAACGGCGGCCGCGGCGGCTTCTTCAGCGGCAGGTAGCGGCGGCGATCCGGCGTGTAGCCGTAGTGCGCCCAGATGAAGCGGTCGAAGCGGCTCGCCCGCTTGCCGGGCTCGGCGGGCTCCTCCTCGGCTTCGGGCGTGGCGGCGGGCTCGTCGCTGAACTCGACGTCGGGGTTGGAGACGTCGCCTTCCTCGCGGGTGACCACGAACGCCGCCGCGGCTCCAACGAGCACGAGCAGCGCGATTCCGAGGCCGAGCACGATCCGCCGCCGGCGCCGCTTGCGCTCCTGCGGTGGCATCCGGGTCTAGGTTACCGGCGTGCCTTCCGCGCTCCTCGAGCGACTTCGCGCCGCCGGGCCCGTGCTCGCGGCGCTCGCCGGCGAGCAGCGGGTCTGGGTCGTCGGCGGGGCGGTGCGCGACCTGCTGCTCGGCCTTGTGCCCGGCGACCTCGATCTGGTCGTCGAAGGGGATGCGGTAGCCGTGGCGCGGCGTGCGGCCGCGCGGCTCGGCGGCGAAGTGCTCGTGCACGAGCGCTTCGGGACGGCGACGGTGCGCCACTCCGAGGGATCCTTCGACCTCGCCGGAGCGCGGCGCGAGCGCTATCCGCTGGCCGGAGCGCTGCCGGTGGTGGAGCTCGGCGCATCGCTCGAGGACGATCTCGCGCGGCGCGACTTCACCGTCAACACGCTGGCGCTGCGCTTGGCCGACGGCGAGTTGCGGGGCGTGCCGGAGGCGCGTGCGGACCTCGACGCGCGGCTGCTGCGCGTGCTCCACGACGGCTCGTTCCGGGACGATCCGACGCGGCTGCTGCGACTGGCGCGCTACGCGGGGCGGCTCGGCTTCGCGGCGGAGCCCGCCACCGCCGCACTGGCCACGGCGGCGGTCGCGGCGGGCGCGCTCGCGACGGTCAGCGGCGAGCGGCTCGGCGCCGAGCTGCGGCTGCTCGCGCGCGAGCCGCAGCCCGGCTGCGCTGGTTGCGCTGGCCTCGCACGGGCTCGGTGCCGCGCTGCTGCCGGGCTTCGACGTCGATCTCGAGCTGGCCGAGCGCGCGCTCGCGCTCTGCCCGCCGGACGCCGATGCCGGTGCCGTAGCGCTCGGCTCGGCGCTGAGCCGCGCGCCGGCCGCCGAGCTGGGGGCGCGACTGCGCGGCCTGGCGCTGCCTGCGGCCGAGGCGGAGGCGATCGCCGCCGGCGCGGCGCTCGACGAGCTGCTCGCGGCGCTCGGCGGCGCGCGCCCGTCGGCAGCCGACGCGCTGCTCGCGCGCCGGCCGCTGGCGGCTGCGGTGCTCGTGGCGGCGGCCGGCTCCGAGCCGGCGCGCGACTGGCTCGTCCGCGCGCGCCACCTGCGCGTCGCGATCGGGGGCGAGGACCTGCTCGCGGCCGGTCTCAGCGGCCCGGCGGTCGGGCGCGGCCTGCGCGCGGCGCGAGCTGCGTTGCTCGACGGTGTGGCGGCTGACCGCGACGCGCAGCTGGCGGCCGCGCTGGCGGTGGCGCGGTAGCGGCCGGCTCGCGGTGCACGGCCACGCCGCCGACGACGAGCGCCACGCCGAGCAGCTCCCCCGCCGAGGGGACCTGGGCCAGCACGACGACGCCGATCACGGTCGCGGTCGCGGGCAGCAGCGAGACGAGCAGGGCGTACGTCGAGCGCGGCAGCCGCGCCATCGCGAGCTGGTCGCAGACGTACGGGATCACCGAAGAGGCGACCCCGACGCCGATGCCGGCCGCGACCGCGACCGGGTCGTCGAGCGCCGGCAGGGCATCCCACCCCGCCAGCGGCGTCGCCACGACCAGCGCGGCGAGCATCGAGGCGGCCAGGCCGTCGATCCCGCTCGCCGCGGCGACGCGGTGGCCGAGCACGATGTAGAGCGCGAACAGGCCGGCGTTGGCGAACGCCAAAGCGAACCCGAGCGGCTCGCCCGCCAGCCGCACCCCGGTCAGCATGTAGACGCCGCCGACGGCGAGCACCAGCGCGGCGACGTTGCGCGGGCTGCGGGCGCCGAGCGCGGCCAGCGCGATCACCGGTAGGAACTCGATCGCCGCGACGGTGCCGAGCGCGAGCCGGTCGATCGCCAGGTAGAAGCAGCAGTTCATCGCCGCCAGCACGGCTCCGAGCGCGAGCAGGGTCGGCTCGCGCAGCAACGGCCACGGCCGCCGCCAGGCGCACAGCACGAGCGCGGCGGCGGCGATCCGCAGCCAGCCCGTGCCGAGCGGGCCGACGCGCGCGAACAGGAGCACCGCGAACGCCGGCCCGAGATAGTGGAAGACCGCGCTGCCGACGAAGTAGGCCTGGGGCGGTATACGGTCCACATGATCAGCTTGGTAGGCGCAATCCCCCTGTTACAGTGGCAATCGAAGCCATCATGCCTGCGCGACTATTGGATCAGGGCCTGGACACCACGAATCGCCTGATCGTCGAGGCGCTGCAGGACGATGCACGGCTGAGCCTCGCCG